>JADKAE010000013.1 GCA_016715405.1 Saprospiraceae bacterium
CAGCAAGACGAAGACTCTACTCCCGATTCAAATCCGGATAACGACTTGTATCTGCAAGATAACCACATCGACGGCAACGGCCTCGAAGGCGGCGACGAAGACGACCATGACCAGGCTACGGTGATCATCGAAGCATTCGACCTGGCTTTGGTCAAATTGCTCGCACCGGCCAGGAGGATGTCGTCGCACCCGGCGATACGATAAGCTACGCCATTCAAGTCTTCAACCAGGGTGAGATAGCAGCAGATAATATCGAAATTACCGACTACCTGCCTAACCAATTGTTGTTCGACAATGACCTCAACCCCGGTTGGGTGTTTATCTCCGGCAACCGCGCCCGTACTACGCTTCGCGCCTCGGAAGGCGAATTGCCTGCCGGCGGACTCTTGCCTGGTGAATCGATAACCGTTATCCTGCAACTCGTATTAAATAATCCGCTACCGCAAGGCCTGCAGATTACCAACTGGGCAGAAATCAGTAATGCAACCGACGACTCCGGCAATTCGCAGACCAAGATGTCGACTCCAGTCCGGATGGTACGAACAACGATACCTACCTGGTAGACAACGATATCAACGGCAATGGCCTCGAAGGCGGCGACGAAGACGACCACGACAAAGCCGTCATCGCGACCAAATCTTTCGACCTCGCACTGGTGAAATTGCTGGCGCCCGATCAGCCTTATGGCGTGGAACCAGGAGACACCGTACATTATGTCATCAGAGTGTTCAACCAGGGGACTATCCCGGCCAATAATATTGTTGTAACGGATTATTTGCCTGCTACGCTAAACTTTATTGCCGCTTTAAACCCGGCTTGGACCCTCGTTGCTGGTAATCCAACCACGACAATCAGCGTGGCACAGGGTGAACTTCCTGCCGGAGGTCTTGCCCCCAACTCATACGTCGATGTCAACCTTGTGCTCGTTCTCGATAATCCGCTGCCCCCGGGTACGCATGTCGTCAACACCGCTGAGATTAGCAGTGCTACCGATCAAAACGGTAATAGCGTTAGTGGGATCTCGACTCGAACCCGATACAACCAACGACGACGTCGTCCTGGAAGATAATGAGGTCAATGGTGACGGCCTCGGCAGAGAAGACGAGGACGACCACGACGTGGCTGAGGTAATTACGCGAGTGTTTGACCTCGCACTGAGAAAAACGCTCGAACTGGGACAGCTCAGCTCGGTAAGCCTTAACGATACGGTAACCTTTGTGATAGAAGTATTTAACCAGGGTATGATAGCAGCTGATAATATCCAGCTCACAGATTATCTACCCAATGGATTGTTATTCGTGGCGCCTATTAACCCAGGATGGACGATTGACGCTTTGGGTAACCCTACTACAACATTGAACGTGGCCAACGGCGCATTGCCAAGTACCGGCCTGCTACCCGGGCACTCTGTTTTTGCAGAGATCCACGTAGTAGTTGCTCCAGGCTTACAAGAAGGTTTGTCGCTGGTCAACTTTGCGGAGATCAGTGCGGCTACTGATACCAACGGTCAACCCAAACAGGATATTGACTCCACGCCCGATAACAATGAAAATAATGACACGTTTATTCACGATAATGATATCAACGGCAATGGCAGCATCGGCGAAGACGAAGACGACCACGACCCAGCAGAAGTAGAAGTAAACTGCTACTTGTCTGCAGGCGATGATACCCATATCTCTGCTTGTCTCGGCTGCGCCGAAGCCGTCGTAATCGTCGACTTCTTTGGCTCGCTCAGCGGCAACCCGCTGCCGGCGGCACCTGGACCGAACCTCGACAACTCAGGCCTCAACCTAAGCAATCCTGGTGCGGTACCGGTTACCGATCTGGCCCCGGGAGTTTACGAATTCGCCTATACGATACCGGGCTTGAATGGCTGCGGTAATCGCACAGCGATCCTCGAACTAGAGGTCGTATCTATCGAAAACCTGGTTTGCAATGACGATATTAATATCAGTTTGGGCGATAATTGCGAAGCAGAAGTCAGTGTGGACAACCTCCTGGAAGGCGACTTGCCCTGCTATAACGCGCTCGAAGTACATATTTATACCGCCAACGGTTTTGACCTGGGCAATACCGTAAATGGTGCATTCATTGGGCAAACCCTTACGTTCCGTGTAGAAGACCCGCTATGTGACAACCACTGCTGGGGTACGATTACGATCGAGGACAAGAAAAAACCCGTCATTACCTGCCCTGACGATACTGACCAGGCCATGGTGAATGAACAGGTACAGACGATTAGCGGTACGCGGAGTACCACCGACCCCGTGCTGGATCTGGACGATACTTCTGCTTCCTCAATCTGATGAACCCGGTTAACGGACCGCATCACTACGACCTGTATACCTTTACCGTTACCCAGGCCGACGTTTATACCTTCGATTTGGAAACGACCTGGGGCGATGGTATCATGGCTTTGTATCAGGAAGCTTCGATCCCAACTCACCGTGCAGCAATATCATCGCGCAAGCCGATGACAACCTGAATGGCGCCTTGAGCATCTTTGATCCCTTCGATCCCATCGTGCGCCTGGCTTTACCGCTGGTGCCGGGGCAACAATATACCTTAATGACTACCTCGTTTGGCATTAACCAAACAGGCAACTACAGCTATACGGTATATAGCGACGGCAACGGATTGATAACCGGACTACCTGTAACCACCCAAATGGGCAAACGCGATTTGATCTGCACCGATATCGACCAGATCTTTAATAATCTGTTGAGCACGCAATATACCGGTAATGCCACGGCTGTAGACAACTGTACAGATCCCGTGACTAATATTACCTTTACCGACCTTATTCTGGAAGATAACGGCGATTGCGGTGAAGTGGTCATCATGCGCCGTTTCAGGGCCACCGATGCATCTGGCAATATGTCGCAGTGCGTGCAGAAATCACCGTCCGCAAAGCTAGAATTGAGGATGTGATCTTGCCCCCATATACGGTATTTATCGAGTGCGATGAAAGCTTCCCGACCGATATCAATGGCAATCCGCACCCGTCAGTCACCGGCTATCCATTCCTGTTTACAGCTTTTGGCATTGTCGAACTCAACGACTCATACTGTAACCTGGCAGCTTCTTACTTCGATTATCCGCACGCAGATGTTTGCGAAAGTACCTTTAAGTTCCGCCGTCAATGGACGGTATTCAACTGGTGCGCACCTTCGTCGTCATTTACCTACAACCAGATTATTAAAGTAGGCGACTTTAGCGCACCCGTAGTGTCTTGTCCGGCGGTGGATTACGACGATGACGGCACGCCAGATCTGATTACGTTCTCAACGGGCCCATACGATTGTACAGCTGTGATAGAAGCTCCGCTGCCACAGGTAACCGACAATTGTTCGGAACACGCAGTGATGACCGAAGTGGTACATATCGCTACAGTGAACGTAACAAATCAGTATGGCCAGGTAATCAGAACTACCCAACAGGAAATTGTGGTGGCAACTATTGCCCCCAATGCACCTCGTTTCTTGAGCAACCTGGAAATCGGCACTTACGTGTTCCGCTATATCGTCTCCGATGCCTGCGGTCACCAAACGGTGATTGAATGCCCCTTCCGCGTGATCGACGAAGTCGCGCCTATCGCTATCTGCGACGACGATCTGCACATTTCGATCGGCGGCCAAGGTTATGCGCAAGTTACCGCCGAAGATATTGACGAAGGTTCATGGGATAACTGCGGACCTGTCAAACTTGAAGTGCGCCGCCGCTACACCCAAAATGACGCTTGCGAGCCCGTTGAACCTTTCTTCGGCTCCTGGTCTGATATCGTCGAGTTTGGCTGCTGCGATGTAAACGACAGTGTGACTATCGAGATGCGTGTTTGGGAAGACGCCGACCACGACGGCCTTTTTGGAGCCTGGTACGGCAACCCCGACCTCGACGGCGACGGCTTGCCCGATGTGGATACACTCGATGATCAAAGCAATATCTGCTGGCTCGACGTCCTCGTCGAGGATAAGCTTCGCCCATACTGCCAGGCGCCCCATAACGCAATTATTACTTGTGACGAATTGCCCTACAACTTCCCGCGTGAAAATGACCAGGCCTCAATTGGCGATACCTTGCTGCTCCAACAACTGTTCGGTATAGCCACAGGTATTGATAACTGCCCGGGTGTTACAGTAACGGAACTTACCCCCATCTGGAACCTGAACTGTGGCGCCGGTACTATTATCCGCCGTTTCAGTGTGGTTGACGCGGTTGGCAACGTGTCTACAAATACTTGCCAGCAAATTATTACCATACAAAAGGTTCATAACTACGAAATTAAGTTCCCGAAAGATGCTTCGGAAAACTGTGGTGTGCCTCACCCTGACACAATATCGGTTGCCGACCACAGTTGTGATCTGTTGGCGGTGAGTGTGGAGGATGAGGTCTTTACCGCCTCCGGCGACGAATGCTACAAGGTCTTCCGTACTTATCGGGTGATTAACTGGTGCGAATACAACGGTACTGACGCCCCGATTATCGTAAGTCGCGACGAAGACTGCGACAACAACCCGGGCGATGAGGATATCTGGGTATTGGTTCGCCAGAGTGGAGTAGGGGGCACGAAAGTGACCTACTACGACCGCAATAATAACGAGGGCGATAATATACCCGTGCCGTTTACCAAAAACCCGGCCTGCGACGGCAGAACTAACCCGGCAGGTTACTGGATGAGCAGCCTGCCGGGCAGTTACGGCAACCCGGCTATCTACTCCAAAGGGTACTGGCAATATACGCAGGTGATCAAGGTATACGATAACATACAACCCGAGGTCACTGCCGAAGCCACACAACCATTCTGCTCTTATTCTAGCAATGAAGCCGCAGGTTGCCCGGGTGCTGTAGAAGTACCGTTTACGATAGATGAAAACTGTACGCCTGATGATCTCGTCGTGACAATAACGCTGGATGCCTATAATGACGGCGTACTCGACGGCGATATCACCGCTACCAGCTTGACAGGCTCCTATCCTGACTACCTAATCGTGGGCAACTTCCCGCTGGGTCATCACAAGTTTGTAGTCCACGTACACGATGGTTGCGGAAATGTGAATGCTTTGAATATACCGTTCTCTGTGGTAGATTGCAAAGCACCCACCCCGGTATGTATCAACGGCCTGACCATCGAATTGATGCCGGTAGTGCCGGTAAGCGACGTAGACGGTGACGGCCTAACCGATACAGGCGCCATGACGATTTGGGCAAGTGATTTCGTTGCCAGTGATCTGGATGATTGCTCCGGCCCGGTTCGCTATTCCATCACATCGCAGATGAAGTGACCAATGGCACTGATATACCTGATCCGACTCAGACCAGCCTGATCCTGACCTGTGCCGACCCTGCTACGGTTATCCGAATCTATGCCTGGGATAGCGCCAATAACCCATATTCGGTTCAACCCGACGGCACGATTGGTGGCCCCAATTATGACTTCTGCGAGACATACGTCATACTTCAGGACAACATGTTTAATGTTTGTCCGGATATAGCCCCCGGCTCCGGTATCATTGCAGGTGTAATCGCTACGGAAGACGACGAAGTGGTGGAAAGTGTGGCCGTAGACCTAAGTGGTCAAATGGTTATGAACTATGCCACGTCAAGTGATGGCGCGTTCAGCTTTAATAACCTGGAACCAGGATATGACTATACCGTCACACCGCAGCTGGATATCGAACCGCTCAACGGCGTATCTACATTCGATATCATTTTGATAACCAAGCACATCCTTAGCGTACAACCGCTCGACAGCCCGTATAAACTGATCGCTGCCGACGTGAACAACTCAAAGACGATCACCACCCAGGATATCATCGCTCTACGCAGACTGATCCTGACGCTGGTCGATAACTTCAGCAACAATACGAGCTGGCGTTTTGTACCGGCAGCCTACGAATTCCCGGTACCCACCAACCCGTGGTTTGAAGACTTCCCCGAGGTGATCAACGTCAACGACCTGCAAAGCCAGTTGTTCGGGCAGGATTTCGTGGCAGTCAAAATTGGCGATATCAACGGCTCGGCACTTACTACGCTGGCAAGCATCGAAGAACGCGAGGTGAAAGGCCTATTCGAATTCAAACGGATGACCTGAATTGAAAGCCAACGAAGAATAGACCGCAACTGCGCGCCAATCAGTTGACAATGGTACAAGGCTGGCAGGGTACGCTTTCGTTCGATGCCTCCGCACTTGAATTCAAAGATGCCGTCTTCGGTGCTTTTCAACCCACTCAGGTTGGTTTGCGACATACAGCCGACGGCGCAATTACTTTGAGTTGGAACGATCCCGAAGGGCAAATCGGCAAAATGCCAGACCAATTGATTACACTGATCTTCAAAGCCAAACAAAATGCGCTTTTGAGCCAGATATTGAGAATCGGGTCGCGTTTCACCAGAGCGGAAGCCTATAATGCACAAGGCGAGTTGCTGAATGTGGGTTTGCAGTTCATCGGGGGCCGGCAGAATCCTTCGCCTTGTTCCAAAACATGCCCAACCCATTTAGTAAAACAACGGCGATCGGATTCTATCTGCCACAAGCTCAAAGCAACCTGATCATCCAAAGTGTTGACGGCAAGGAGATCAAACACATTGAAGCCGAATACGCAAAAGGCTTACCATCAGGTTGTGCTGGATGCAAGCGAACTGCTCACGGCGTGATGTTCTATACCTTGTCTAGTGGCAACTTTAGCGCCACCCGCAAAATGATTCTGGTAAAATGACGAATTTGATTTTTGTTCATCTTCTACTTTTATATTGAGCATCTTTAATTAGAAAAGCCGGCGTCCATAAGCGCCGGCTTTTTTTATAGTCTGTGTCAAACCGCCACTGCCAGCACGCGACTGCTTTAATGTCATCAACTTTACATATTGCAACATTATTTATTTTTTGCAAAACCACCTTTGTTCAAACCTAATTTATGAAATCCCAATTACTTCGAATAGCGTTGCTTGTAGGCGGCGTAATTTTTCTCCTGGGTTACGCCGACAACCCACCAACGGACACACCGGCGCGCCGTTTGATTCCTCTTGCAACGCTTGCCACGGCGGTAGCAATCCCAGTGGATACGCAGGTACTGTTGCGATCTCCGGTTTACCCAATCCTATTCCGCCTAATTCAACGTTTCAGGTTACGCTGACCGCAACCGTAACTGCCGGCAGTCCCATAAGGGCCGGATTTCAATTGGTTGCTGTGCAGGGCAACAATGCCAACGCCGGCGATCTGCAGGCCATAAACGCCGAAGCCGGCACTGAGATGCTCAGCGGCCGGGAATATATCGACCACCGAAATCCCAAAAATTTTAACGCCAACCCCACCGTCTCCTGGACTTTCAACTGGACCTCGCCGGCTTTTACCAACGGCAATGTGGTCACTTTTTATTTTGTTACCAATCTCACCAATGGGGATGATACCAGTTCCGGCGACCTTGTTGTATCCGGCTCACAAACCTTTAACCATAGCGGTACGGCGCCGCTTTCCGCCACGATCACCAACGTAACGCACGTATCTTGCTTTGGCGGCAGCAACGGTTCGGCTACGGTTACTCCATCCGGAGGAACAGCACCGTATTTTTATGCCTGGCCAAATGGACAGACTACGGCTACTGCTACCAATTTGATGGCGGGCACCCATATTGTAACCGTCACCGACAACGCAGGCGGAAGCACTACCGCTTCCGCATCTGTCAATCAGGCTCCCCAAATTCTGATCAATTTATCAAATCCGGCTACAATTACCTGTTCTCAACCCACCGCATCCGTTACCGCAACGGTAGGAGGCGGCACCCCAGGTTATACTTACCTCTGGTCGAACGGCTCTACCAGTTCGACCCTGGTTACTGCAGCTGCCGGACCGTATTCGCTGACTGTCACCGATACTCGGGGCTGTACGCGAACCGCACAAGTCACCATTCAACAAAACACAATACCTCCGGTTGCCGTAGTAGGTGCGCCACAGGTCATTTCCTGTTCACAGCCGCAGGCCACGTTAAGTGGGGTCGGTTCCAGTACCGGTACGGGTATTCAATACACCTGGACGACCAGCAATGGAAATATCGTTTCCGGAGCAAATACGCTTACCCCCGTTGTCAACCAGGCCGGTTCGTATACACTTACCGTTTTGAACACGGCAAACGGTTGCTCAGCCTCAATGAGCACAAGCGTGTCTGGTAATGCTATTCCACCCACAGCAGTTGCAGGCCCCGGGCAAAACATTACTTGCCCCCAACCCCAAGTTACATTGAATGGCACTGGCTCCAGCGCAGGGGCTAATATTCAATATACCTGGACGACCAGCAATGGAAATATCGTTTCCGGCGCCAATACGCTTACTCCTGTTGTCAACCAGGCGGGTACGTACACGCTCACGGTTTTAAATACACAAAACAACTGTTCGGCATCAGCGAATACTACCGTTAGCGGCAATACTCAGCTCCCCGTGGCCGTTTCAGGCCCATCTGCGGTCTTAACTTGCATCCAATCCCAAGTGACACTCAACGGTACCGGATCTTCTTCCGGCCCCGGCATCGAGTACAACTGGACCACCACTGATGGACACATCGTATCAGGTGGCAATACACTGTCGCCGGTTGTTGATGAAGCGGGAACGTATAACCTTGAAGTACTCAATACCAATACGTTGTGCAGTTCCGCTTCGAGCGTAGTAATCAGTGAAAATACCGTTCCTCCTCTCGTTACGGCCATCGGTGGGAATATCGATTGTGATTCGCCCACGGTAGCATTGAGCGCCGATGTTAGCAATGGCGGTAACCCCGTAACTTATGCCTGGTCGGGCCCTGGTGGCTTTTCTTCCTCAAGTCCCAACCCGGAAGTAGACACGGCAGGCGCCTATGTGCTTACCGTTACCTCGAACACCAACGGCTGCTCGGCGGCCGACACCGCTGCGGTTACCGGTAATACTCTGACGCCTTTAGTTAATATTGCCGCTCCCGGCACGATCACCTGTGCTACGCCGGCAATCCAGCTCAACGCGCAAGGCTCTTCACAGGGAGCCACTTTAGTTTACGAATGGACGACAACCGACGGCAATATCGTGACCGGCGCCAATACGCTCACCCCACGGTGAATGCTGCCGGCATGTATACGCTCCAAATTACCGACAACGCAAACAACTGCTCTGCAACTGGTAGTGTAAGCGTTTCGCAGGCTTCGGCGATCACCGCCACTATTTCTGCCACTACCCATGTATCTTGTGCAGGTGGTAGCAACGGCGCAGCCACCGTATCTGCAAATGGTTTGGAGCCTTTTACTTATGCATGGGTGACCGGCGCAACAACGGCCACCGTTACCGGCCTGATGGCTGGAAGCTACCCCGTCACCGTTTCCGATCAAAATAATTGCTCGGTTGTGGCCACGGCAGTCGTCGGAGAGCCATCAGAACTCAACGTCAACGCAACAGTTACCCACGAAACCGCCAACGACGCCAATGACGGCACTGCTACCGCCAGTGTACAGGGCGGCACGCCCGCTTATGCTTTTTCATGGAGCAATGGCGCTACTACACAGATAATCACTGGCCTGGCGCCTGGTATTTATGCCGTGTCGGTTACCGATGCCAACGGCTGTTTGAGCGTTCAAACTGTGACTGTCAATGCGTTTAATTGCTCGGTCAGCATTTCTGTGGAGGGCGACAATATCTCCTGTTTTGGCGCAGCTGACGGATCGGCATTGGCCTTACTCAACGGCGCAGCTGATCCGGTGTCGTACCTGTGGTCGAACGGCGCTACCACGCCCGGCATCGACAACCTGTCGCCCGGCACGTATAGCGTAACGGTTGAAGACGCTGCCGGCTGCCCCGCGGGCGCCTCGGTCACCATCGACGAACCGGCGCAACTCCAGGCAAATGCCACTACCACCGCCGAAACCGCCAACGGCGCCGGCGATGGCACGGCTACTGCTAATCCGCAAGGTGGTATCTCGCCTTATGCCGTTTTGTGGAGCAACGGGGCCCAAACCTTGTCTATCGAAGGATTGCTGCCGGGCAGCTATACCGTTTCAGTCACCGACGCCAACGGCTGCCAGGTTGAGCAAACCGTTAACGTCAACGCCTTCAACTGCGCCCTGGCGCTCGACGCCTAGGTGACTGACGTGGCCTGTTTTGGCGAAACCAACGGATCTATCAGCCTGTCGCCCACAGGCGGCACAGCGCCTTTAGTTACGAATGGTCAAACGGCGAAACGGGCCCTGCCATTGGAAACCTTCCGGCAGGCGAATATGCAGTAACCGTATTCGATGAACTATCCTGTTCGACCACAGCCACCTACGAAGTGCAGCAACCCGATCTGCTTACACTTGCCCCCGTATCCATCACCCACGTAGACTGCCCCGAAGACCACGACGGACAGATCATCGTGGCGGCATCCGGCGGTGTAGAACCCTACGCTTATTTGTGGTCGCACGGCGCTACAGGCGCGCTTGCCTTTGCGTTAGTGGTAGATACCTATTCCGTCACCGCTACCGACGCCAACGGATGTATGCAGACTTTATCGGTTGACCTCATCGCCCAGGATACGATTAAACCGCTCATTGAATGTGAGCCAGATATTTCGTTGTGCGAGGGCGATGCCTTGTCTTTTGATTTACCCCCCGTTACCGACAATTGTGGGCCTCCCGTTGCGGTAGTACAAACCGGCGGTTTGCCCAGCGGCTCCGTATTTCCGCTTGGGATAACGGTGCAGTCTTTTAGGGTCACCGACCAGGTAGGTAATACCGCAGAATGTTCGCACACCATTACCGTCTCGCCGGAACCTGAATTGGGGTTTGATATCACTGGAGACATCAACAACGGTGGAACAGGTTCTATTCAGGTGAATGTTGAGAGCGGCAATGTGGTACAATATCTTTGGATAGGCCCCGATAATTTCACTGCTGAAACGGCTAATATCGACGGGCTTATCGCCGGCGTATATCTCCTGGCAGCAACCGATGCCAATGGTTGTACGGTTGAATATACCGTACAAGTTCCGTTGATCGTAGGTACCGATTTTCCGAAAGAGCTAGTCTCCTTGCGCCTTTACCCCAACCCTGCCACCGACCACATCCGAATCGATATGCAGGGCGCTAATCCGGTTTCTGCCCAGCTTTTTGACGCCCGGGGCCGCCTCTGTGCTACCTGGGACGCAGAGAACCTGAAAACGCCGCTGGATGTGACGGCGTTGCCGGCGGGGGTGTACGTACTGCAAGTAGTGGATGAACGGCAGCATATTTTTGTGCTGAGATGGGTGAAGATGGAGTAGGGGTTCGCATAATCTAAAAGCCATGACCAACTTTTTTCCTGCTCATTCCCGCACTTCCCCAGGGAGCCACTTGGCACAGCAAATAGTGCGTATCGCATTTCTTTTAGCATTTTTTGGCGGGATATGCACCCATGCTCCCGCCCAAGCCGACATCCGGTTAATTCCCCAATTTAAACTTGGATCACTCAATACCTATGCATTTTCTCCCGATGGCAAATGGTTGGCGCAAAGCGGCAGTGATTATACTGCAATATGGGATCTTACCTCTAATATCCAGGCTCAAATACTACCTAAACCATATTCGGAGAAACGCGACTCTTTGAAGCGCCTCATGTTAGAAGCCAGCGATACGTACCTCGCAATGGCATTTGTACCCAATGGCAACCTATTGGCAGGACTTCGGGAAACGAGGGAAAAGTTTATCAGGCCCAACGTGACATCGGATGAATTTATAAAGTACGATCTTTTGGTGTGGGATTTGAAAAAAAATATCCCGCAATTCAGCATCACATTTGAGTTTAGGTATGAAGAAAGGTATATCGACCATTGTGCCCTGGCTGTTTCGGCAGACGGAAAAGTACTTGCCCTGGCAATGTTCCTGAGGAATGGCAATGATTCGTATTTTTACTTGAGAGCTTACGACTTGCGTAACGGGAGCATTTTGATGCATCACGTTTCCCAGGACAAAGAATTTCAATGGTACGATCAATTAGTCGATCTCCACATATCGCCAGACGGACAAAACCTAATGGTGGGTTTCGGCTTCGATGCAGACCCCGACGAAAAGCAGAAGGAGAGCCGGGTCGAAGTCTGGCGCCTGGGCGACAAACAGCCTGCTACTGTGCTCAAGCCGGGAAAACCTGCGGGGGGGAGCATCCTGCGGGCCTTAGAGCTAGACGCGGAAAGCCGCTACCTGTACGCCGCTTTTGAGCCGGGGGGAAACACAGGGGATTCCCTGATCTATATTTCACGATGGGACGCCCAGACCTGGCAATTGGCGCCTCAAAAAGGACAGGGGAATTTTTTCAAGACTTTCAAAGGGGATTTTGCGAGGGCAGATGATAATGAATATTTCGATTTTAGCTCCGATCTTCAATATTTTAAAATACCTGATGTCGGCATATTCAACTTAAACGGCTCTGCCGGCCCCCCGCCTTATAATTCTCAAATGGAAGGGGGTTTTGCTCCCAGGCGAACCTGTACGCTGTTTAACGGCGAAACCTTTTACTATCCTTTGTCCGGCCGATCCGACAAGTTGCCTGCTTACCAATCCCGCAGAAAACAGGAAGAAGTTGTTTTCGGCAAAAACGGCGTCCTGCACTGGAGGGATGGTGGCCAATTCATTTGGGATTTGTCTGTCTTACATGGAGAAAGCTGGTTTACAGGATTAGACATCTATAACGGAGGATTTGGCGCCTTCTGGATGGAAGACCGTTACGACCAGAAGAAAGGACAAGTGTTTTTTCATCCTAAGTCGGGCCGGAAAATACCGATCGGCGATCTTGTTACCGATTGCAGGTTCAGCCCCAACGGCCAGTATGCCATCGGGAAAAACGCGATTTTTCGCTTCGACGGCCAGCTATTCCGTCTGCTCAGGAAAATCGAAAACATGGAGACTGATTATGTGGCGTTTGATCCCACAGAAAAATTCATTTTCGTCTTCAGAAGAGGAAGCGATCAGGAATGCCGGACTTGTATGATGGCCGAACTGAGAACCTTGCCGGAGTGCAATATCGTAAGAAAATTTGTCGTGCCTGATCGCATCGATTGGAGCGTGGCCGAAATAAAAAAAGCGGTCGTGAGCGCTAGCGGACAATGGCTTGCCGTGTTGAACGATATAACTACCATACAGCTATTCGATATCCAAACAGGAAAGGTTATCCGCACCTTAAAAGGCGCATATAGCGACCTCGCTTTTTCGTCGGATGGTCAACAGTTGCTGGCCGTTCGGTTTGAAGGAATCGACATTTACGCCTTACCTTCTTTTGACTTGCAGGAAACCTGGAATACCGGCTTTCGGTCAAATTATACCCTTGATTTCGACCCGGAAGGAAAACGCTTGGTGACCGGTGGCGATGGTGCACTAAAAATATGGGAATGGCCCGCGCGAAAACTGATTGTCACGGCAGTACTATCGGCTATCCAAGGCGACGAACGGTCGGCCATGCTGTATACTCCTGACGGATACTATTACGCCACCAAGGGCTTAGAACGCCAATTCGCCTTTTTGGCCTCCGGCCAATACCTTCCCTTCGAGCAATTCGATATATTTTATAACCGGCCCGATATAGTGCTGAGCCGCTTGGGTTACGCTATACCACCTTACCTGGAACGGTTAAAAAGGGCTTGCCAGTTGCGGATGGAAAAAACCGGAATAGACCCCAATGCCAAACCTCTCGCTTCACAATTACCGCAGGTAAATATTCAAAACTTACCAGAGCTACCGCTGACTACTAGCCAACGCAAAATTAAGCTTAATATAAAGCATCCGACGCTAAATGGCCGCTTACACGTATCCAGATCAACATCAATGAAGTGCCGCTTTTTTTGGCGCCGGAGGCAAGTCAATCGCCCAGACCCAGTCTTATTCTGGCGAATTTGAACTCGATTTGGTACATACCGCCAACTTAATAGAAGTGCAGGTTTGGAACAGCAAAGGTTATGCGTCGCTCCGCGCCCGGCATTATGTCCATTTGGAGGAGTCGCAGTTGCCCAAGCCCGATCTGTATGTGGCCGCTATAGGTGTTTCAGAGTACCAAAATGTCAATATGAACCTCCGATACGCAGCCAAAGATGCCAGGGATGTCGCTGCCCTTTTTAAAAGCCGCCCCGGAGCTTTCAAAAACATACACTTATTTCAATTTTTAGACCGGGAAGCCACTAAGGAAAACATTCAAAACCTGCAATCCAAACTGGCTCAATCGAAACCCGAGGATGTAGTAGTGGTTTTTGCAGCAGGTCACGGACTACTCGATAAAAACTATGATTTTTATTTTGCTACCCACGACATCAACTTTACCCAACCAGCCGGACGAGGTATCTCGTTTTCGATGCTCGAATCGCTAGTCGCAGATATCCCCGCTCGCCAAAAATTACTCCTTCTGGATGCGTGTCACTCGGGCGAACTCGACCCGGCATCCGTCAAGAGAACAACCGAAAAAGTCACCTCCGGCGATGGCACGGTGGTGTTCCGCGACTTTTGGCAACGGCTCAGCCGTTATATCTGCCATTGACAATCCTTTTGAAACCATGAAAACGATGTTCACAGACCTGCGCCGGCAGTCAGGTGCGGTTATCATTTCCGCCTCAAGTGGTGTGGAAGTTGCCTTAGAAGGTGGTGTCTATCAAAACGGGATTTTTACAACAGCTTTGCGCGACGGATTGGAAAATCTCCGCGCCGACAAGGACAATAATGAGGTTGTCACTGCGACGGAATTACAACATTACCTGCTGAATAGCGTGCCGAAATTGTCTGAAGGCCGGCAACAACCTACCTCCCGTGTAGATTACCTTTACAACGATTTCCCCATTTGGCAACTCAGCCAGGCAACAGAGATGCCGGTCCACCTGGGCAGAAAGGACAAGCTGTCTGTGCAGGAGATCAAGTCCTTTGTAGAACGCGGCGGCAATCTTAATCAAAAAGACGACAATGGGGCTACCCTCCTGATGAAAGTAACGCACGAATACGAAGACGTGGAACTCCTGCGATGGCTGGTATCAAAAGGCGCCGACCCTAAGCTAAAAGGTACTATCCCTTTCGACGAGGAGAATAGCTATTATGGCAACCTGATGAGTATCGCCGCCGCGCAGGGAAAGGTCGGGCTGCTCCGGTTTTTTGTGGAAGAATTAAAAATCCCGGTGGACGACCGGGAATACGACCGCGAATTGACACGCGACGAAGGATGGACGGCTCTCCAATGGGCCGCATACAACAACCAAATGGAAGCCGTCAATTACTTGCTTTCAAAAAAAGCCGCCATCGATGGTCCGGCAGCCGGTGACCGGCGCTCGCCCTTGATGTTGACCGCCGAAAAGGGACATTTGGAGCTGGCCCAATTGCTGCGGAATAAAGGAGCAGCACTTAACCGCGAAGACAACAACGGCTGGACGGCACTCCACTATGCCGCTCGAATGGGACAGCTAGGCATGCTAAAATGGTTGATAGCCCAAAAAGCCGATATCAACGCCCAAAACCAGGAAGGCTGGACCCCCCTTGATGATGGCCGGCATGTCAGGCTATTATCGATGCTTTGATTTCCTGGCCCGCCAGTCGCCAGATCTTACCCTGAAGACTGCCGAAAATGAAACCATTCGCGATTTAGCCCGAAAACATAAAGAAGAGCCACAGAAGAAATACTGGACTATCAAGGCGAGGAGCGCGACCTGTTTGTGGCGATCAAAAGCGGCGATACGCTTCTGATCCAACAAGCCTTAAAGACCGCTCGCAACATCAACGATATCGACCAAAACGGCGCTAGCCTGCTGATGCACCTTGCATATGAAACAGGCAACCTGGCGCTCGTCCGCCAAATGGTGAAACAAGGCGCCTCGCTTCAGGTGAAAGGAGTTATTTGGAAAGACTTGACGGGCGCCGGCGATTTCTACGGCAACCTGACGGGCATAGCGGCTGCAGCCGGCAATGTGCAGCTCCTGAAATACCTCATCGAAGAAAAGAAACTCGCGGTGGACGATAAAGAATACGACCCTCAAACGGGTAACTTCGACGGTTGGACGGCTCTTCAGTGGGCTTGTTCCAGCTTTAAACCCCCACCGGGTGAGTATGTGATAGATAAGCAAGGCTGGGACAACTATCATAGTTATATGCAGGTATTAAAATATCTGATCAGCAAAGGCGCCCAAATCAATATCGGCGACAAAAACGGCAGCCCTCCCTTATTGCTGCTATTGTCAAACACAGTAGACAACGATGCGTTGTACCTGTTCGTAAAAGCCAATGCAAATATGGCTGTCACCGATAACCAGGGCAGAAACGCCCTACATTTTTTAACTGCTTATACGAATGGCTTTTGCTTTATTGAAACCTTTTTTACTGCTGCCAACCCCAACCAGAAAAATCTCGAAGGATTTACGCCCTATATGTTGGCTGTCCAGGCAGAATACGAATGTTATCATCAATTGCACGAATTGAAGCCCGATTTGGATTTACAAAACAACGACGGCATGACGGCCTTGATGTTGGCGGTGCAAGCCGGCCGGTATTACGATTGCGAAAGACTGTTGAGCAGTAAGGCCAATTGCGGTTTAAAAAATAAAAAAGGAGAGACGGCAATGGCATTGGCAATAATATCAGGAAATCGGGGTATTATAGAGCTCTTAAAGAAACATAAGTGTGCGGAGTAGGATTACCAAAATTCGCTACCTTGCTATAAATTTCCATAGGCATGGATAACAACATCACAGCAAGGGTACAGGAACTTGTAGCCGACTTCAAACTGGAGAAAGCACTTGAATTACTTATCGCACAAGCCCAATCCCAAAACCAGCGCAAGCAAAACGCCCTGCTTGTGCTCAAAGGCAAATTGGCCTTGCTGGAAGAACAAAACCTGGCCGGCATCCTCGACCACAACGAGGTGGCCCGGCAAAAGGCCGCTATTGCACACCAAATCCTGGATATTGCGGATGGCAGCTCACTCGATGAAGAACTGCCCAAGGTTCAAAATAGCGGACAAAATGCAGTTGATACTACTGCCGACAACCGCAAGCGAATGATAATCATTGTCGCTTCCTTTGCGTTGGTAATATTAGCTTATTTTTTAATTCAAAAAACCGACGATTCATTAAAAGATAACGAATCTGCAATAGAAAACAATCAGGAGCAATCAGAACAAATACCGAATGAAGAAGACAAACCTTCAACGAATAATCCATCCGACGGGCCACTGAAGGTGCTCAACTTCCCCAAACTGAAACAGCCTTTCAATTTCCTCGATTTCGGACTGGAATTCGCCTGGGCCGAAGCCGAGTGGTATTCCGACACCGAGATCAGGCTCAAAATCAGGTATTACATGACCTGCAAAAGTAACCTTGGCGTTTGCAATCGCCCCACGCTGCGCATTTATGCCGATGGAAAACCCATTTCCCGCCTTGAACAAACCAACACTTCCATTGCAATCGACAATAAATCGACGGCTACAGATGATGTGTCATTTGTACTGCCCGCCACCGCCAAAGATTTCCACATTGAGTTTTCAAGAGACCATTCTACCTGAAACGACCTTTCAAGATATTGCATTGATTGAGTGTGGGAGTGGGGGAGGGAGAGAGGGAGAGATCAGGGATAGCTATATTTAGTATTGTGGAAATATCTACCATTCAATGTTCACCAGCAAACGCCAATGCAGCGCGAATATGCTCGCGCTTCGACATAGGCTAAATATTAGCCGATTGCAACTTTATTAAATGACGACTTCTTTTATATCTCAAAATCTCTCCATCTCTCCCTCTCACACTCTCTCCCTCTTGCCGAGCGAGAAACGCAGAGTGGTCCCGCCAGGAATCGAACCTGGATCTAGAGTTTAGGAAACTCCTATTCTATCCGTTGAACTACGGGACCTAATTAGAAGGGAATGCACTATATTTGTGCAAAAGCAGCGCAAAGTTAAGCGCTTGTCGTCAATAATAAAACATGAATATCGAAGAATTCCGAGAATATTGCCTGTCCAAAAAAGGCGTGGAGGAAACTTTCCCCTTCGATGAGGTGACGCTCGTGTTTAAGGTGATGGGCAAAATGTTTGCCCTGACCGGCCTCGATAGCCTCGAATTTACCGTGAATCTCAAGTGCGACCCCGACCGCGCTATCGAATTGCGCGAACAATATGCCGAAATTATCCCCGGCTGGCATATGAATAAATCGCACTGGAATACGGTGGCTTTCGACGGCGACCTCGACGATGCCTTTCTCCGGGAATTGACCGACCACTCCTACGAACTGGTCGCGAAAAGCCTGCCTAAGAAGCTTCGCGAAGAACTCCAACAACTGCCCTGACTTATGCACGTGGATACGCTGATTGTAGGGCAGGGACTCGCCGGCACGCTGCTGGCCCATTTCCTGATCGAAGCCGGTCAAACAGTCTGTGTGATCGACGACGATTACCCCCGCGCCGCTTCCCGCGTGGCCGCCGGTGTGATCAACCCGGTCACAGGCCGCAGAGTTGTGAAATCCTGGCGCGTGGATGAATTTATCCCCTTCGCCCGCCATACCTACCAACAACTCGAGTCGCTTCTCGGCCAGCCCCTATACCACGAACGCAATATCCTTCGAGCTCTCAGCCACCAGGGCGACGAAAACGACTGGCTCGGCCGCAGCGCCGATCCCGCCTACTACGATTATATTGTAGACCCCGCCGATGTGTCTGCCTTTACCGGTAAGATCAACCCCGCCTTCTCCTACGGCGAACTACAACAAGCCTCCCAGGTTGATATCGGCAAGCTGTGCAAGGCTTTTAGGTCTTTTTTAATAAATAAAAATTCCTTCCGAAAAGAAATATTCGATTATAGCAAATTACATGTCCAAGATTCTCAAAGTCGCATTCCCCCCTGCCAAGGGCCCCCGAGCCCCCGCACAGTCGCACAGTCGTACAGTCGTACAGTCAAAGTCCCCCATCCCCGACCCTACAGTCGCACAGTCCCACCCTAGGGGGAAGTCGCCTACCAGGGCATCACCGCCGCCTCCCTGGTCTTCTGCGAGGGCGCCAAAGCCCCCCGCAATCCCTACTTCAACTACCTGCCCTTTATCGGCGACAAAGGCGAGGTGCTGATCGTGAAAATCCCGGGCGCCCATTTCCCCAAAATGCTCAAACAAGGGGTTTTTGTTATTCCTTTCGGAAAACCGGAAGAAGAGCTGTATTGGATTGGTACTACTTATGAACGAAATTTTGAACACGACGAACCCTCCCACATAGCAAAGCTACTTTGATCGATCAACTCAGCGAGGTGCTGACTCTGCCTTTTGAGCTGGTCGAACACCTGGCAGCTATACGCCCCACAGTAAAAGACCGCCGGCCGTTCCTCGGTTTTCACCCGCAATTTGAGCAATTGGTTATTTTTAACGGACTCGGCACTAAGGGCACTTCGCTGGCCCCTTTTTGGGCCAAACACCTGGCTGATAGACTGGTACACGGTACCCCGCTCGATCGGCAAGTGGATATTGCCCGATTCTTAACACATAATTAACGGCATTAGCAGAATAATCACCCGCCATTTATACTTTTTTAAACGTCTGATAAGTTAATATTCTTGAATTGTTAACAGAGCTCTAAATAAAACTCCGGACGTATGAGGCTGTCCTTTCTCCCATGCACTTTACTGCTGCTGATCCTAACCACATCTGCCCTTTTTGCACAAAAACACAGGGGACCATGTCATTTAATAACGACCCGTATAAGTCGGCGTGGAAAACTATCGATTCTCTTGAGTCGCAAGGCTTGCCCCGATCCGCCCTGGAACGCGTGGAATCGCTTTATCAAAAGGCCAAACGCGATAATAACCCTACTCAGGTGATCAAAAGTCTGCTGTACCAGGTCAAATACTTAAATGAACTGGAGGAAGAGGGGCATAAAAAGGTGATTGTTAAACTGCAAACCGAACAGGCACAGTCCGATTTTCCCGTCAAACCGATTTTGCAGTCCATTCTGGCCGAGGTCTATTGGGGTTACCTGCAAAGCAATTTCTGGCAAATCAGCCAACGCACGGAAATTGCGGATTATAAGCCTGATGACCTCCAGACCTGGTCTGCCGCCCAGCTGGCTACCGAAAGCGCCCGCCTCTACGACGCTTCGCTGTCAGACGAACGCCTGACCGATGTGCCGCTGCAGGCCATCGAAGCTATCACGGTAAAAGGCCAGCTCAGCGACGGCTTGCGCCCCACTTTATTCGATTTCCTTGCGCACAGGGTTATCGATCATTTTTCCGGCGAACAGTCTTATCTCACTGAACCTGCCTATAAGTTTTATCTCGATCAGGAGGTGGCTTTTGCCGATGCCGCCGATTTCGCGGCGTTCTCTTTTACTACTAAAGATACGTCTTCATTTAAATATAAAAGCTTGGTGCTTTACCAGCGCTTGTTGCGCAGGCACCTGCAAGACGCCGACCCGGCAGCGCTTATCGACCTTGACCTGAAGCGCCTGCAGTTTGGCCTCAACAATTCGGTGGTGGATATCAAAGACTCGCTGTACCGCGAGTCACTCCAAAGGCTCTACCAGCGCTACGCTTCTCACCCCTCCAATTCGGAAGTGATCTACGCGATCGCACAATGGCATTACAACCGGGGTTTGAAATACCAGGATAGCAGGGAAGAAGCCTACCGCCTCGAATTTGTAAAAGTGAAAGCCCTCTGCGAAGAGGCCGCCAAGCGCTACCCCGGCGCTTATGGTACTTCTCAATGCGATTTTTTGAAAAATTCGATTTTAACAAAACAACTTTTTCTCACTACCGAACAGGTCAACGTGCCCGGCAAATATGCCCCCGTACTGGTGCAATATAGAAACATTGGAAAGGTGTACGTAAAGGTGGTGAAAATCGCAGAAGCCGAACAGCAGGAAATCGAATCCTGGGATTTCGACAAAATGTACAACCAACTCAATAAGCGGAAAGCCATCCACCAGTGGTCGGCCAATCTGCCTTCTACTTCCGATTTTCAGCCCCACAGCCTCGAACTGGCTATTCCGCCTTTGTCGTTGGGTTTGTACGCCGTAATTGCCTCCGACAATGCCAAGTTTAATAACAAAACAGGACGCGTAGCTTTCCTGTATACCAATGTGTCCAATATCGCGTCGCTTAAACAACAGGGCAGCCTGGAAGAGTCCTATTTTTTAACTGCCGACAGGCAAACAGGCGCACCAATGCCCGGCGTATTGGCAGAATTTTATAAAAGCCGCTACGACAATAAACAACGCAAGGTGTTGTATGATAAGGCCGGACAAGCCACTTCGGATAACGACGGCAAATTTGTGTCGCCAATAAAAAATGACAGCTATCGCGTCAAATTTTCTAAAGGCGGCGACGTGCTTTTTCCACTGGAAGGCTTTTACAGCTATTCGGGACATTACCAATCCCAGGAACAATTAGCCACTCATTTTTTCCTCGACCGGGCAATTTACCGGCCGGGACAGCAATTGTTTTTTAAAGCTATTATTTTAAAAAATGATGCCAACGGCGTACCGGCTATCGTCAAAGGAGAAAAGGTGACGATCACGCTGCTCGACGCCAATATGCAGGAAACTACCAAGCTGGAACTCACTACCAATCAATACGGCACGGTCAACGGCGCCTTTACAACGCCCACCGGCGGCCTGCTGGGCACGATGTACCTGCGCTCCAGCGCCGGCGAGTCAAACCACGGGTTCCAGGTAGAAGAATACAAACGCCCCCGCTTTGAAACCCTTATCGATAGCCTCGCCGGCGATGTGCGCCTGGGCGACAAGATCAATGTGACGGGTAAAGCCCTCGCTTTTGCAGGTAGCGCGGTAGACGGAGCCAAGGTGACCTACCGCGTTGTGCGCGAGGTGCGCTACCCCTGGCTACCCTGGTGGGGAGGCGCTAAAATTATGCCGCCATACGGCCAGAGTCCCGCCATGGAAATCGCCAGCGGAGAAACGACTACCGATGCCGAAGGCAAGTTTGTCATTCCTTTCCAGGCTTTGCCCGACCGCAGCGCCGATCGCAGCCGCAACCCCGCTTTTGCCTTTACGGTGTATGCCGACGTAGTCGATATCAACGGAGAAACCCGATCGGCAGAACGCACCTACCAACTGGCTTACGTGGGACTCCGAGCCGATATTGCCGTGCCTCCGCAGTTGGAACAAAGCAGCACGGTGGTGTTCCCGGTCAGCATTACTAATCTCGATGGCAAACTCCAGCAATCACAGGCTACTGTTGAAATATTCCGCCTGCAATCACCCACGCATCCCTTTATAGATCGCTATTGGGAAGCCCCCGATCAATACGTGCTGAACCGCGAGGAATATCAGCGCTATTTCCCCCTGCTGGCTTATCAATACGAAGACGATATTACCCGCTGGACACGCCAGGAGCGCGTGTTTACGCAGCCCGTAAATAGCAACGGCGCCTACGACCTGCGCATCAATATGAGCGCTTTTCCGGTAGGGTATTATTTGGTTAGTTTAAAAACTAATGACTCCGCCGGCAACCTCATCGAAACGACCAAATATTTTGCCCTGCTCGAACCCCAGGCCCGCCGTATCCCCGATGCTATCAGCAACCTTCGGCAATGGTCGAAGAAAACATATCAACCGGGCGAACAGGCTACTTTATACCTGTCGGTAAATAACGGCCCGCGTTATTATTATTACGAACTCGAACGCCAGGGCAAAATCCTGAAATCGGGCTGGCTCAATGTAGACCGCTACTCGGAATGGCAACACGCCATTACAGAAGCCGACCGCGGCAACTTGATGCTGCACCTGGTATCGGTACAACACAACCGCTCGAATATTTATTCGGAAATAATTACGGTGCCCTGGTCGAATAAAGCGCTGAAGATCAGCTACAGCACCTTCCGCGATAAGCTCAAACCCGGGCAGTCCGAAGAGTGGCGCATTAAGATCAGCGGCCCCGACGGCGAAAGAGTCGCCGCCGAGATGGTCGCTGCGATGTACGACGCTTCGCTCGACCAGTTTATCGAACACAACTGGTATTTCGATCCCTACCCCTCGATCGGCTACGGGCAATCCAGTTGGAATCCTATCGCTTTTGGACCGCGCTCGGGCAGATCGAATGAACCGTTGCGCCGCCGCTATAAAGAAGCCCCCGTACGCAGTTACCCGTATTTGAATTGGTTCGGATTTTATCCCGGCGGCATGGGCTATCCCAGGCGGATGTATAAAGCAATGGCCGATTCGGCTGCGCCTGCCCGTGAAGAGCTGCAATATTCCATGGCACAGGGAGAAGCAAAAAACGGGGAGGCAGCCGCAAATCTGCCCGCAGCTCCACCGGCGCCGCTAACCGCTGATGAAACGGTAGCAGGCGGCTCTCCCGTAAATCCGCCACCCGCGCCACCCGTGCAGGTGCGCCGCAACCTCAAAGAAACGGTGTTCTTCATGCCCGACCTGCTCACCGATGCAGAGGGCAACGTGGTGCTTCGATTTACCATGAACGAAGCCCTCACGCGCTGGAAATTGCTGACTTGGGCGCATACCACCGACCTCAAATTTGCGCTCGACACAAAAGAGGTAGTTACCCAAAAAGAACTGATGGTGCTGCCTAATGCGCCCCGCTTTGTGCGCGAAGGCGACGAGTTCTGGTTTAGCACGAAGGTGTCTAACCTCTCAGGGGGGGCGCTCGCAGGTACCGTCAAATTGGAGCTCTTCGACGCGCTCACCATGCAGCCCGTCGATAAAGCCTTCGGTCTTACCCAGGCAGAAGTGCCCTTTACTGCCCAGGCCGGCCAGTCGGCAGCGGCCAACTGGCGACTGAATATCCCCGTCGGTCAAGCACAGGCCCTGACCTGGCGCGTGGTGGCCACCGCCGGACAATTCTCCGACGGCGAAGAAAATGCCCTGCCCGTGCTCACCAACCGCATGCTGGTAACCGAAACGCTGCCCTTGCCGGTGAGAGGCAAAGAAACCAAAACCTTCCACTTCGAACGCCTCAAGCAGGCCGAAGAGTCCAAGACCCTGCAACACCAGCGCTATGCCCTCGAATTCACTTCCAACCCGGCCTGGTATGCCGTACAGGCGTTGCCGTATCTCATGGAATACCCCTACGAGTGCACCGAACAGATCTTCAACCGCTACTATGCCAACGCGCTGGCAACCTCGATAGCCAACCGCTATCCTAAAATCAAAGCGGTATTCGAAAGCTGGAAAAACACACCCGCGCTGGAAAGCAACCTGGCCAAAAACCAGGAACTCAAATCGGCTCTGCTCGAAGAAACGCCCTGGGTATTGGAAGCCCAGCAAGAAGCGCAGCAAAAGAAAAATATCGGCTTGTTGTTTGATTTAAATAAAATGAGCCAGGAAAGAGCAGCTTCCCTGGCCAAACTCGCCGAACGCCAAGCCGATGGCGGCTCCGTGCCCTGGTTCCCCGGTGGCCCCGACAACTGGTATATCACCCAGTATATCCTCGAAGGTTTCGGCCATCTCCACCACCTCGGCATCGAAGACGTGCAGGAAGACCCCGCCATCCGCCAGTTTGTCGACAAAGGTTTTGCCTACGTGAAAAGTCGCGTAAGACAACATTACGAGGAACTGGAAAATAGCGTGAAGAAAGGCTATACCAAATGGGAAGACGACCATCTCGACGAGCTGATTATCCACTACCTGTATACTACCTCGCTGTATCCCTATCGGGAAAAGGATAAAGACATGCGCAAGATAGTGGACTATTATACCGGACAGGCCGAAAAATACTGGCTGCAAAAAGGTCTCTACCAACAAGGCCTGCTGGCGCTTGCGCTGAACCGCAGCGACAAAAGGAAACCGCGAAGCGTATCGTCGCCTCGCTGAATGAACGCGCCCTGCGCCACCCCGAATTGGGCATGTATTGGAAGGCAGATAGAGGCTATTTCTGGTATCAATTGCCCGTCGAAACCCAGGCGCTGATGGTCGAGGTATTTGCCGAGGTAGCCAAAGACGACAAAGCAGTCGACGACCTGAAAGTTTGGTTGTTAAAAAATAAACAAACTAACCACTGGAAAACGACCAAAGCCACCGCCTCCGCCGTGTATGCCCTGCTCGCCAACGGCGAAAACTGGCTGACGGAAGACCAACCCCTGGCAGTGACCTTCCCCGATATGAAGAAAAACGCCTACGAGCCCAAGCTCAAGGCCGCACAGGGAAGCGCCGAGGCCGGCACCGGCTACTTCGGAATCGCCTGGGAAGGCAAGGAGGTCAACAAAAAGATGGCAGAGATCAAGGTCAAAAATCCCAATAAGTCGATCGCCTGGGGCGCCGTGTATTGGCAGTATTTCGAGCAACTCGACAAGATCAAGGGATTTGAAGATACCCCCCTGCGCATGCAGAAAAAGCTGTTCAAAGAGGTGAATTCCGACACCGGACCCAAGTTGCAGGCTGTCGAAGCGCAAAATCTCCAGCCCGGCGATAAGCTCATCGTGCGCATCGAACTGCGGGTAGACCGCGATATGGAATACGTGCACATGAAGGACATGCGTGCCAGCGGCCTCGAACCCATCAACGTGATCAGCCAATACAAATGGCAGGATGGGCTGGGCTACTACGAAAGCACCCGCGACGTATCAACGAACTTCTTTTTCGAGTACTTGCGCAAAGGCACCTATGTGTTTGAATACCCCTTGCGGGTGAGCCACCGCGGCGATTTCTCCAATGGCGTGTCCACCATCCAGTGTATGTATGCACCCGAATTCAGCAGCCATTCGGAAGGCGTGAGAATAATCGTCAAATAGCCGTTCGCTGCGCGCTGGTCTGTATTTCGGCCCTTGTGGTCGAGAAAATAAGACCAACGCGCAGCCAGGTAATTATATTTGTGTGAAATTGCGTGACAACCTATGAAAAAAGATCTTGTTGACCTGGCCACCAGCCGTTTAAAGCAAACGTTTATGTCGTCTAATCAGAATCAAGAAAAAACCAGACACGCCGAGACTATCGTGCGCAATCACGTATTGTGGTCGATGGGCGCCAGCTTTATACCCATTCCGATTGCCGACTTTTTTGCGGTAAGCGCCCTGCAACTCGATATGATCCGCCAATTGTGCAGGGTGTATGAAATTGATTTTTCAGAAACCCAGGGCAAAGCGATCATCAGCTCGCTGGTGAGCACCATGATGGGCCGCGGTCTGGCGAAAAGCTTTATTAAGCTTATTCCCGGTATCGGTACGCTTATCGGCGGTGTGACGGTGTCTATCTTCAACGGCGCCTCTACCTACGCCCTGGGCCAGGTATTCAAAACTCATTTTGAATTCGGCGGCACTTTCCTCGATCTGGATACCGAACGCCTCAAGAAGATGTATCGCGAGCAGTTTGAAAAAGGCAAGAAGGTAGTCGAGCAAATGAAAAAGGAACACGACGAACAACGCGGACAACAACAGCAAGCTACTCCTCCGTCAGAAGAACCCAAACCTACCGCTCCCGCTGCGGGCGTAGTAGATAGGATAAAAGAAATCGCCGAACTCAGAAATCAAGGCCTCATTTCCGAAGAAGAGTTCGAGCAAATGAAAAAACGAATCATCGACCAATTCTAAGCCGATAGGGCGACTTGGCGAGGGGGCGACTTGGCGAACAAGCGTAAATTGAATCACCCCCTCGCACAGTCCCCCCCTCGCCCCCTCTCAACCTCTCCACCTGGCCACCGCCTCCGCAATCCTCCCGATCGCCTTGCGCAGATTCTCATCAGAAGCGGCATAAGAAAAACGCAGACAGTGGTCGGCGCCAAAAGCAGCCCCGCTCACCGTAGCTACATGGGCTGTGTGCAGCAGGTATTCGCTCAAATCATCCGGATTATTGATCGTCATTTGGCCATCGCTTTTGCCAAACAGGCCGCTGACATCAGGAAGATATAAAATGCGCCCTGCGGGTGATTTACCTTTATACCCGGAATTTGCTCGAGTAACTCGATCACCAGGTCGCGGCGATGGCGGTATACTTCGCGCATCTCCCAGGTGGGCGTCATATCAGCGCGCAGTGCGAAAGCTGCGGCCTTTTGGCTAAAGAAGCGGCCCCGAAGTGAATTGCCCTTGCATCTTGGTACAGGCAGCCGCAATCCATGCCGGCGCCCCGATATAACCCAGGCGCCAGCCCGTCATAGCAAAACCTTTGGAAAAGCCATTCACTGTAATTGTGCGGTCTTTTACCTGCGGGATTGTTCCGAAGCTGACGTGCTTATCCGTAAAGTTGATATATTCATAAATTTCATCGGCCACCACGTACAGGTGTTCGTATTTTGCCACCACTTCGGCAATAGAAGTTAGCTCGTCGTAGGTGTATACCGAACCGGTCGGGTTGCAGGGCGAAGAAAAAATGATGAGCCTCGTGCGGGGTGTAATGGCTTTTTCCACCTGCTGCGCGGTCACTTTGTAATCCAGCTCGATGCCGGCATAAACGGGTACGACCGTGGCGCCCGTCATTTTGGCGATTTCGGCATATGATACCCAGTAAGGGGAAAAGATGATCACCTCGTCGCCTTCATCCAACAGGGATAGGCATACATTGGCCACCGATTGCTTGGCGCCGTTGGATACTACAATTTGATTTACACCGTAATCCAGTCCGTTGTCGCGTTTGAATTTATCGCGAATGGCCTCCCGCAATTCCATCAGTCCGGGTACGGGAGTGTATTTGGTATAACCTTCATCAAGCGCTTTTTTAGCGGCTTCTTTGATGTGTACGGGCGTATCAAAATCGGGTTCTCCCAGGCTCAAATCGATTACATCGTGGCCTTTTGCCTTCAAATCCCTTGCCAGTTGGGCCATGCGTATGGTGGCCGATTCTTCCATCTCCATGATGCGCCTCGACAAAGGGTAGGTAGTCGCTTCAGACATATTAGCTCGATTTATTAGTTATTTAACCGGCAGCAAAAGTACTTCTTTTGTCTTGCAAACCGTTCAATTACTATCGCAAGAAATTAGCTTTTGATTGCGTTGTATCTGAAAAAAAAGGGGATAAGTATGAAAAAGTATTTATTGTGGGCCTTTGGCCTGACTATGCTGTGTGGTGCTCAATTGCAAGCTCAGGACGATAGTCGCCCCAAGGGCGTGCGTTTGGGCATTAGCGAACCCGAGTTGATCGACCAGTTTTTGTTTGCCGTGCCCGGCGTAGGTAGTAATGTGCGTGATCTGCTCGAGCAAAAAAGCCTGATAAACTATCACAGGCGCCGTTTTTAATACGCCTAAACGAAAGATTAGCAATTACTTATATCTGTTTCGGGAGGTGACCAAAGATCATCAACGTACCTACGAAACCAAAAAAGCCCTGATGCGCGGCCACCCCGTAATGGTGATGATGCAGGTCGACGAAGGCTTTCGCGCCCAGCGCAATACCAAAACCTGGTCGCCCTCCGGCCCCGTCCAACGCGTTTTTCCGTTCCTTGTAGTCGGCTTTGACGAAAACCAGGAGGCCTTCGAATTGCTCAGCTGCTGGGGTCCCAATTGGGGACTGGGCGGCTACCTCTGGGTCAAATACGCCGATTTCGGCAAATACGCCACGAATGGGTTTGTGATGATTCCTTAGCCTTCGGCGGTTTAGCGATAGGGTTTAGTGCATTCGCAGTTTAGCGATAGGGTTTAGTTTATCTAAACATACAGCTAAACCCAATCGCTAAACCCAATCGCTAAACCCATAATATCATCGATTAACCACCACCCTCCGGCTCGAGTTAACCTCCCCGTTTTTCACCCGCACCGTATACACACTGGGCGCAAGGTCGCTGATATCAATGGTGGTCATGGTGGCTTCGGCAGTGAATTGCTGCGTTTGGCGTTTTACCAGGCGACCATTGACGTCATAAATGGCAATCTCAGTAGGTGTTTCGCCGGCCGTGAGCATGTCGATCATAATCTCGGTGGAGGCGGGGTTGGGGAATAATACAAAATCAGGTGTCTCCTCTAACTGTATCTCGTCCAGTTGCTCGCGCAACGGCGTACCGCTGATCGTCGCGCTGAGCTCATAGCAATCGTTGGGGTCGAAAGCGCCGTTATTGCCGTACACATGGATGTAGTAAGTCCTTACCGTCGTCGTATTGTAAACGATCGATTCGTCGGCCGTACCCGGATTCTGGGACTGACCAAGCAGGCTGAACAAATACAATTGTACATCATAGTTGGCGGGCAGGCTGGTCAGGTCGATGCGTATATTAGTTTGATCGAATGTATTGCTGAAACGGAACCAATCGCTATCCGTACCCGAGCTGATCAAAGCCGTGACGGTTTGGTTTACAGGAATAGTTGCTCCTGCAAATTGGGTTTCATTGGGCTCGTAAGTATCTGTGCAGCCTCCGCCTCCGCCTGCTGAAGTGGTAAAGGTTGCAATACCGGAATACGTACCCAAGGTACCGTTGCAATTGGCCTGTACCTGGAATTCGTAAGTAGAAGAAGCCGACAAGCCCGATACGTTGTAGGAATTGACAGCCGAGGTGGCGTTTGACCATGTAGTCGTACCTGCAAGACGGTATTGTACATTGTAGGAGGTAGCGCCTGAAACGGTATTCCAGTTAAGCGTAGCGCTGCTGGCCGTGACGTTAGTGGCGCTTAATCCGCCGGGCGTTCCGCAGGTAGGCGCGGGGCTATTGGTCGTAAAGGTGGCTATGGCGGAGTATGTCCCTAAAGTGCCGCTGCAGTTAGCCTGTACCTGGAATTCGTAGGTGGAAGTTGCTGCAAGACCTGTGGCATTATAAGATGTACTCGCAGAAGACATGGTCGTCCATGTGGTCGTGCCCGAAAGACGGTATTGTACGTTGTAGGAAGTCGCACCCGACACCGCATTCCAGTTGAGTGTAGCGCTATTCGTGGTGATGTTGGTGGCATTCAAACCAGTAGGTGTGCCGCAGCCGGCGCCACCTGAGCTGGTGGTAAAGGTTGCAATAGCCGAATAGGCACTTATGCTCGATTTACAAACCGTTTGTACCTGGTATTCGTATGTCGTAGCGGCATTAAGCCCCGTTAGCAGATAGGTATTGCTGAATACGTTTATTGTGGTCCAGGTAGTAGTACCGGCTTGACGGTATTGCAAATTGTAAGAATTGTACCCCGAAACGACACCCCAGCTGAGTGTAACACTGTTCTGCGTGATGCCGGTAGCATTTAGCCCGCTCGGCGTTCCGCAGCCGGAGCCGCCGCTACTGGTGGTGAAAGTGGCGATGGCAGAATAGGCGCTGGGCGTTCCATTGCAATTGGCCTGCACCTGGAGTTCATAGGTGGAAGAAGCAGAAAGCCCGTTTAATACATATGAAGTGCCCAATGTCGGAACGGTAGTCCATGTAGTCGTTCCCGAAAGCCGGTACTGCACATTGTAGGAAGTAGCTCCTGACACGGCGTTCCAGTTGAGGGTAGCGCCGGTAGAGCTTACGTTGGTAGCATTGAGCCCCGTCGGAATCCCGCAGGTGGGCGTTTCGGCATTTGTCGTAAAGGTCGAAATAGGAGAATAGGCGCCCAAGGTGCCGTTGCAGTTGGCTTGTATCTGGTACTGATAGGTAGAAGATGAGGCGAGCCCCGTCAAGGTATATGAGGTATTTGGCGTACTAACTGTAGTCCACGTAGTTGTGCCTGTAAGGCGGTATTGTACGTTGTATGAAGTGGTGCCCGATACAGCCGACCAGTTGAGTGTGGCGCCGCTTGTCGTGATGCCGGTGGCATTCAATCCCGCAGGCGTACCGCAGGTGGCAGCCGAAGGAGGCACACAGCCATTCGATGTGGTAATGCTGAATCGCGGTCCGCCGGAGGCGAATACCGCCTGCATGCGGGCTTTTGCCCCAATGAAAGCATGTACATGCACGCGTCGTAGGTATAGTCCATGTAGTTCATGGTCATCTCTACCGGCGTACCCGTGCAGGTGCTGTAATGCGGATAGGCGGGACAACCGCCGTTGGAGGTATTGTGAACCGGGGTGTCAGATACAAAGTCGTTGCCGCAGGTAGCATCGCCCCAGATATGGCGCAGGTTGAGCCAGTGGCCTACTTCGTGGGTAGCCGTGCGGCCCAGGTGATACGGCGAGGTGGCCGTTCCTGTATTGCCCAGATAGCGATAGTCTACAACGACGCCGTCTGTAGCGGTTGAGCCGCCCGGAAATTGGGCATAACCCAATATACCGCCGCCGATATTACATACCCATATATTGAGGTATTTTGTTGCATCCCAAGGGGCTACGCCACCCTGAGCGGGGCTTTTTACGGCGTTGCTGGTGCCCCAACTGGTGCGGTTGTAGTATTTGCGCGTGATGCCGGTGGTAGCGTTGCCGCTGGGATCGCGCTGGGCCATGCAAAACTCTATCTCCGAATCGGCTGCCAATCCGCTGAAAAGCGGCGGCGTATTGGCCACGTCGGCATTGAGCTTGCGAAAGTCGGCATTTAATATGGCTATTTGTGAAAGTATCTGCGCGTCGCTGATGTTTTCAGTAGTGGTACGGTATACTACGTGTACCACTACCGGTATGACTACTACAGCCCTTTCCTCTAGATAGTTATGTGAAATAAAGTTGTTGGTGTGTTGCTCTATGGCTTCCATCCGCTGCTGATAGCCCGGATCTTGTTGCATGAGCTGCTCCAACACCTCCATCGAGGCGCAGTTGCGCTGCTGTGCTTGCAAAGTGCTCGATGTAATGAAAGCCAGCAGTGCGAAAAGTAAAAAGTGTTTCATCTCAAAATGCTGTTTTTGTGAAATTTATTTCAAAAGACAAAGTTAATACCCGATTCTCGCTTCATTAGGTTATGTTTTTGGCAGCAGGGTTGCAAATGCATGGATTTTTTTGTGGATTGTTGTCGGTTGTCGGTTGTCCGTTATCGGTTTCAAGTAAAAAAAACATCATAATGTCGCAAAGTCGAAAAAGTCACAAAGTCGCCCCCTCGCCCCCTCACCCCCTCACCCCCTCACCCCCTCACCCCCTCGCCACAATCCCCATCATCTCCGCCAGGTGCAGGGCTTCGCTGTATCGCTGGAACAGAAAAACGGGAATATGCTGTTCTCGCTTGATTAGTCTGGATATACGGAGTGCCTTGCGATGATTTTGTACATCGTGGATGAAAATCGCTTTGATTCTTTTTGGGTAAGCACGGGCAATAGAGAGATAAATTTCGGCGTCTTTTTCGCCGCTATCTCCCACCAGCAAAAAGGGCAGGGTAGGGTAGGATTCCAGGATATGCGTGATCTGCCGGTATTTATGTCCCGGTTTCCCCTTGCGATCGATGATGCCGAAATCGCGCAGCAATACGGGGCCTTTGGGAAGTTGGTTGAGGTGCAAAAATTCTTCGAGTAGGTCGTAAATATTCCAGGGGCTGTTGGAGACGTAAAAAAACGGGTTGTTGTCGTTTTTTGAAGGACCTTTTTGCAAAGCATTGAAAAAAATATCTACGTCGCGAAAAGCCCGGCGTTTTCTGGCATTTTTTAAAATAGTAAGATACAACATCTGCAATTTCAGCAGCGAAGTAACCCCGGTTTGTATCACGGTGTCATCCAGGTCGCTGATTATGCCAAAGGAGGCCTGCGAAGGGATGAGCAGCTCTGAACTGACTCGCACATCCACTTCCTGCCAGGGCGTGCGGGTGAGGTGCACCTCGTAGTTATACCAGCCGGTGCTGTCGGCGGGAAGGCGTACGGGCAGGCGGCTTTCCAGGTGGTAGTAACCCTCGTCGTCGGTGGTGAGCTCAAAGGCATTGTCGCCAATGTGAATTACCAGTTGCGCGTCGGTGATCTCGTTGCTGTTGAAGCGTTTGGCCGTATTGATGAAATTTTGCCAGGTGCTGTCTTCTTCCGCCTTGCGTATAAATTTGTTTTGCAAAACCCGCCCGGTGATGGACACGTATTCGGGATTGCCAAAGCCCTTGTAATCGGCAATGACGAGCGGGGTATGGGGGCCTAATCCCAGGGTGGCGCTAAACCTGAAACGGACCAGGTCGACCAGGTAACTGATCGCCCTGATGCCATACAGTAAGCGTCTTCTCCAGGAGGCCATGGCGGATATTACTGCTCAAACAGGGCGTCGACAAACGCCTGCTTGTTGAAAATCTGCAGTTTGTCGATCGCTTCTCCTACGCCGATGTATTTGATGGGAATTTTGAATTGGTCGGAAATGCCGATGGCTACGCCGCCTTTGGCCGAACCGTCGAGTTTGGTGAGCGCCAGTGCGCTCACTTCGGTGGCATCAGTAAAGTGTTTGGCCTGCTCTATGGCGTTTTGTCCGGTGGTGGCATCCAGCACCAGCAGCACTTCGTGGGGGGCGCCTTCCAGGCTTTTGCCGGTTGAGCGTTTGATTTTGCCCAGTTCCTGCATGAGGTTGATCTTGGTGTGCAGGCGGCCGGCGGTGTCGATGATGGCCACGTCGCAGTTGTTTTGCAGGGCGTATTGCACGGTTTCGTAGGCCACAGCAGCGGGGTCGGCCTGCATGCCTTTGTCGAAAAAGTCGCAGCCCACGCGGTCGGCCCATATCTTGAGCTGGTCTACGGCAGCGGCACGAAACGTATCGCCGGCGCCCATCACTACGCGCAGTCCGTTTTGCTTGAATTGCCAGGCGAGTTTGCCGATGGTGGTCGTTTTACCTACGCCGTTTACACCCACTACCATTATTACGTAGGGCTTAATACCGACAGGCAGGGCGTAGTCGTCCAGGTCTTGGGTGTTGTTCTCCGCCAGCAGGTTCACGATCTCGCTGCGCAGGAGGGCGTTGAGTTCTTCGGTGCCCAGGTATTTGTCGGCGGCCACGCGCGCCTCGATGCGCTCGATGATCTTCACGGTGGTATCCAGGCCTACATCAGAAGAGATCAGCACCTGCTCCAGTTCGTCGAGCACTTCTTCGTCTACCGTCGACCGGCCTGCGATGGCCTTGGTCAACTTGCCGATGAACGTCGTTTTGGTTTTTTCTATGCCTTTGTCGAGATCCGCCTTTTTGTCGCGGTTGAAAAATTTATCGAAGAAGCCCATGAGGATGTAGTGGGTTAAGGGGTGTGATAAAACGAACAAAGAGGCGCTTCAATGGAAGGGCCTCTTTGTTCATGGAAAATATCATGAAGCGGAGCAAATTACTTCTTGCCGCTCAGAAATTCGTTTACCTTGTCCTTGTGGATCATCACCTCTTTGTAGGTGTATTTGCCCGTTTTTGGGTTTTTGATGCTTTGTACGATTTTGACAAAGTCACGACCCGAACCGGCGTTGGCGGAGCGCTGTGCAACCCTAGCGTTTTTTGATACCTTTGCCATGGCGTATTGAGTTTTTTATCTTGTTAGGAATTAATCACTCCACATACAACAACGAAATCGCTTATTTGATTTCGCGGTGTACGGTTTTTTTCTTAAGAATAGGATTGTATTTAGTCAACTCCAGACGATCTGGGGTGTTTTTCCTGTTCTTTTGCGTGATATAACGCGAGGTACCCGGCATGCCGCTTTTCTTGTGCTCGGTGCATTCCAGAATGATCTGCAAGCGGTTGCCTTTACTTTTCTTGGCCATTGTGCTTCAATTAGTATATGTAAGTTTTACAAATCAACACCCGTTTTCACCCCTTTGCGCTCCAGCTTCTTTACAAAAGCAAACAAGCCCAATTTGTTGATGGTGCGGATGGCGCTGGCCGATACTTTGAGCGAAACCCATTCGCCCGTTTCCGGCACAAAAAATTTCTTAGTCTGCAAATTAGGCAAAAAGCGACGCTTGGTCTTGCGATTAGAGTGCGACACCTTGTTGCCCGAAATGGGACGTTTTCCTGTAAGTTGACAAACCTTTGACATGATCGTATTCGCTTGTACTCAGTGATTTCTGTGTGACTCTGGGAGGACTCGAACCTCCAACCTTCTGATCCGTAGTCAGATGCTCTATCCATTAAGCTACAGAGCCGTTTTTTCTAAATGCGGATGCAAAGATAAAGTTATATCCAGTAAAGTAAAAACAATTTACCAAAAAAAGTTTCAAATAGCTGTTCTCTGTTCTCTGTTCTCTGTAAAAGAATAACTGGCAAAGATAATGAACGGACAACCGACAACGGACAACCGACAACCGACTAGCGTACAAACGACCCCGACTTCCACTTCTTGCCATATTGCAAAATCACAAAATACACGCCCCTCGACCAATGCCCTACATCAAAACGCTCCACTTTGGGACCGAAACGAGTGGGCGAAAACTCGCGACTGGCCATCAACTGTCCTAATACGTTGTATATCCTGAGTTGGTAGCCGTCTTCAAAATCCGGGGTTTCTATTTCTATATAGATGTCGTCTACAGGGGGGATGGGGTAAATTCTGGTGATGTCCAAATCGCCGGTAGTGGCCCCGCAGTCGGCCTGGAGTATTTCCAGACTGTTGAATATGTTGAGCCGACCGCCGGTGGCGGTTTTGCCGGATAAGGCCTCGACGGGGTCTACGCTGTTGATCAGGGCCTCGCGAATGCGCAGGGCAGTCTGGGCGGGCTGCGTGCGGGCGCTGAGGGCCAGGTTTTCACAGGGCAGGCTGTAGAGCAAAGCTATGGCGCCCGACAGATGGGGCGCCGCCGCGGAGTTGCCCCGAATTCGCCGTAGCCATCGTCGGTTTTTATGGTATAAGAGCCGTCGCCGGGCGAACCCATATCGATAGAGACGGCGCCGTAGGCCGAGGTCTGGGCTATCTGGTCGCTCTGGGTGGTGTTGAGAACATTGATGAGGAATTCGCTGGGACAAGTTGTGGGCATGTCGCCGTCTATTTCCACGTTGTAGGGGCTGTTGGCCGTGGCGGCGCCGGTGAGTATGCCGGCATTGCCAAGCAGGTCGTACATGTTGCCCCAGGCAGGCAATTGGTCGCAGAAGACCCTCGACTTTCCGAAGGAGGCGTTGGTAGCTACCACAAAGGCGCCTTCTGAACCTTGCGAGATATTGTAGCGCTCGCGCTGGTCGATGATGTATTCGTAGGCGCTTATCACCTGGTCTACCTGGTTGGTGGCCAGCAGCATGAGTTTAATGTTCCAATTCACGCCGGTCACGCCCAGCTCATTGTTGCCGCGGGCGCCGGCAATACCCGACACCGAGTGCCCGTGCGGGGTAAGGGGCAGCGAATTGTCATCTGATATGAAATCCCAGCCCAGGTGATCATCCACATATCCGTTGCCGTCGTTGTCCATGCCGTCGCCGGGGGCATCGGCGTAGTTGCGCCACACGTTGTCTCTGAGGTCTGGGTGCTCTGGGTCAAAACCGCTGTCGACGATGGCTAAGACAATGGTATCTCCCAGCGCGCTGAGTCCGCCGGTGGTAAACTCCCATACTCCCGGGGCGTTGATGATGTCCATATCCCATTGGTTGCCGTATTGCGGGTCGTTGGGGGTGCTTCTTTCCTCCAAAATATAGTTGGGCTGGGCGGATAATACGCCAGGCAGGCGGTTGATTTCTTCCAGCAGCAAGTCACTATTGCCAACGGCGGGAGTATATTTTAGCAAATGAATATTACCGTGCCTGCTCAGTTGACGGGATAGCTGCAGCTCCAGGCCATGACTGAGGGTAGTTTTTTGCCAGTTTTCCAGCACCGCCTGCGGCGTATGTCCGCCGGCCAGTTGCACAATAATATCGCCGGCGATAGGGGAGGGGCTCTCCGATTTTTGCTGGCCGAAGGCCGTCAATGCAAAACAACACGAAACAAATAAGATAAACACCAATTTCATAGCTTCTAATTTAAGCTCATAATTACTAAAGGCGCAAGTTAGGACTCCGCCGCAAGGTTTAATAACAATTCAGGGGGAATGTCGGTTTGGTGACGGCGGGGGAGCATGTTGCAATTTCGATGCGGTTTGGATTTCGGATTCAATGACCAGCAGAGTCGTGAATCCGCAATCCGTCAGCAATCGGACATCCGCAGGCGACGAGATGTCACCTTCCCTCGTGCCTCGGGAAGATGACACCTCGTCGCCTGCTCGCACAGTCGCACAGTCGCATAGTCTCAAAGTCGCAAAGTCAAGTCTCCAAATACCGCTGCAACAACCTGCTCCCATACCACGAAAACATCTCCCCGTCTACCAGGCGGATGGCGGTATCGGGGCATATCGCTTGGAGTTCTGCCAGGTGTTTTTCTTTGAAAGGGTAGGGCTCCGAAGAGAGCAGTATGACTTGCGGGTCGGCTTGCGCCAGCATATCGGGGGTGATTTCGGGGTAGCGGGAGAGGTGGCCGAAGACGTTGTCGAAGCCGGCCAGGTGGAGCATGTGGTGGATGAAGGTGTCGGCGCCGGCAGCCATGTAGGGCTTGCGCCAGATGAAGTAGGCCGCCCGCTGCCGTGGGAGGCCGGCAAGCTTTTTTTCGAGCTGCGCGAATGCAACGCGAATACGGTCGACGAGGCCGGCAGCGGCTTCGCTTGTGCCGGTCAGGGCGCCTATTTGCGCAATCATATCCAGCGCATCGCCCAGCGTGAAGATATCGCTGATCCACACGGGGAATAAGGCCGCCAGCGCTTCGATCTGCGATTTGTCGTTTTCTTCTTTGTTGCCGATGATCAGGTCGGGTTGCAGCGCCGCCACGACCTCTAATTTGACATTTTTGGTACCTCCGACGATGGTTTTTTCGCGTTTCAATCCGGGAGGATGCACGCAAAATTTGGTGACGCCGACCAGGCGGTCGCGAAGACCCAGATCGCAAAGGAGTTCTGTCTGAGAAGGGACGAGGGAGACGATACGGTGAGGGGAGTGTGGGAGAGTGAGAGGGTGAGAGAGTGAGATCATCGATCCCACACTCTCACCCTCCCACACTCTCACACTCTTTTTGTCCACTAGGCTTCAACCGTGGTATCTCTGACCTCGGCGCCCGGTGCGTTTTTCATCACCGACTCAACGCCGCCGTCTCTGCCGGCTTTGGTGCCGTACATCTGGCTCGTGCCGATGACTTGCTTGTTTTTTCCAGCAGGCGGAAAAAGAATTTGCCGCTGTCGCTGTCTACTTTTTCAAAATTAGCGGCGTCGGCAGCGTTGGTTTTTACTGAGTCGATGCCGCTTTTGCAGGTGGCTTTGCTGGCATAACCCTGACTCGAAAGAATGATCTCGCCGTTTTTGGCTTTCAGGCGGAAATAGAATTTTTCTCCGTTTTTGTCCTTGAAGATCTCAAACATGAGTGTCCGTTTTTTTTGTTCAAAATTGCATTAACGACAAATATGACGCGTATATTGCCTGTTAGTCACCTGCATGGAACACTAAAAGCGGCAAACGGGTATGCTGGGCAATTTGCTTGGTTTGACTCTTGTGAAATAATTGCTCCCAGATGCCCCGGTGGTAGGTGACCAGTGCGATGGCGTCGGCTTTGTGGCTGCCGGCGTAATCCCTGATTGCCTCGGCAATGGAATGCCCGTTTTCTTCTACTTCGTTGATTTCGAAGCCGAAAGGAGGTTCCCCGGTTTTAAACAAATCGGCCAGCAGTTGTTCTTTGGCGTCTTCGAAAGCGTCCGGGGTTTCTTCAGAGCGCACGTGGACGAAGTGCAGCGTGGTTTTTATCTCGCTGTTTATATTTTTTAAATAATCGATCACCTCACTGTCGATGGCGTGAATATCACAGGCAAAGACCATGTGGCGCAACTCCTGGTACACGCTGTCGTTGGGAATCAACAACACGGGGCATTTGGCGCGCTGGGCTACGGCTATCGATACGCTACCAAATACGCGGTTGATCCACCCGCTTGCGCCGGTAGTGCCCATCACAATTAGTTCGTAATCAGGAGATTGCTCGGTGATGACGTCAGCGGGAAATCCAATCAGCAATTCGCTGCTGACGCGTACGCCCTTGGGTTTTTCTACAACTTTTACAAAATCTTTCAGGGCCTCTTCTTTGGCTTGCAAAAAAGACTCCACGCTCGGTATGACCAGCGAATCACCCGGCACTTCCGGGGTGAATACGTGGATCACGTGGATTTCTCTGCTCTTCCAGTGCTTGCTCGCTTCAATCGCGTATTGCAATGCCGCCTGGGCAGTTTCCGAGAAATCGATGGGAACTAAGATCTTTTTGAACATGGCCTCAGTTTTTGTTTATACTCGCTAAAGCAATTATACGCATTTAACGCGAAATTACCGGGTGACTATTGTCAGTTGCGGGGTTGAACTTCGTCAATATGCTGATTTGCTGATGTGCTGATTTGCTGATTTGCTGATAACCTGGCACATTAGCACATTAGCACATTAGCAAATCAGCACATTAAATCAGGTTTTCTCCCAGAATAGTGCCAACTTTAAGTCCTCAAATTGAATAATATGTTGCCAAGAAGAAATCCTACCACTACAAATGCCTGGGAATTGCTCGAAAAACACGCCCAGGACATGCGTGAGGTGCATATGCGCCAATTATTTGCCGACGACCCCCGGCGCTACGAGCACTTTTCGCTCACTTTTGAAGATATGCTGGTCGATTTTTCAAAAAACAGGATTAACGCGGAAACTATCAAGCTGTTGTTGCAACTGGCCGAGGAAACCCGCGTAGCCGATAGCATCGAACGGCTGTTTAGCGGCGACAAGATCAACGAAACGGAAAACAGGGCCGTGTTGCACACCGCCCTGCGCAACCGCTCGAATACGCCGGTGGTGGTGGACGGCAAAGACGTGATGCATGCGGTCAATGTGGTACTCGACCGCATGGAGACTTTTTCCAATAATTTGCTGTCGGGCGAGTGGAAAGGCTACACAGGCCAGCGCATTACCGACATCGTCAATATCGGCATCGGCGGCTCCGACCTCGGCGGAGTGATGGTCACCGAAGCCCTGCGACCCTACTGGCAACCGGGCATGCAGGTCCATTTTGTTTCTAATATCGACGGCACACATATCGCCGAAACCTTCAAGCGCATCAAACCCGAGACGACGTTGTTTATGATTTCCTCCAAGACGTTTACTACGCAGGAAACCATGACCAACGCCTTCTCCGCGCGCAACTGGTTTTTGAAAACCGCCGGCGACGAAAGCCACGTCAGCAAACATTTCGTGGCTATTTCTACCAATGCCGCCGCCGTCGGTGAATTCGGCATCGATCCAGCCAATATGTTCGAGTTCTGGGATTGGGTGGGCGGCAGGTATTCGCTCACCTCCGCCATCGGACTATCCATCGCCTGCACGATCGGCTTTGAACATTTCAGGCACCTGCTCGATGGGTTTAACGCCATGGATTTGCACTTCAAACGCACGCCTATGGAGCGCAATATCCCGGTTTTGCTGGCTTTGATCGGCCTATGGTATACCAACTTTTTCGGCGCGGCTTCGGAAGCCATCCTGCCTTACGACCAATACATGCACCGCTTTGCCGCCTATTTCCAACAGGGCAATATGGAGAGCAACGGCAAAAGCATAGACCGCAACGGCCATCAAGTGTCGTATGCCACAGGGCCCGTGATATGGGGCGAACCCGGCACCAACGGCCAGCATGCTTTTTATCAGCTCATCCACCAGGGTACGGGCATTATTCCCTGCGATTTTATCGCGCCGGCTCAAAGCCACAACCCCTCGGCGACCACCACGACAAGCTGCTGTCCAACTTTTTGCCCAAACGGAAGCCCTCATGAAAGGCAAAACGGAAGAAGAAGCCGCCGAAGAATTGCAACAGGCGGGAAAAAGCGAAGGAGAAATCCGGCGACTGCTGCCCTACAAGGTTTTTGAAGGCAACAAACCCACCAATTCCATTTTGGTAAAACAAATCACCCCGCGCACGCTGGGTACGCTTATCGCCATGTATGAACACAAAATTTTTGTACAAGGCGTAATTTGGAATATCTTTAGCTTCGATCAGTGGGGCGTCGAATTAGGCAAGCAACTGGCTAATTCTATTTTACCCGAATTGACCGCAAAAGACAAGGTCGCTTCCCACGATTCTTCTACCAATGGCCTGATCAATGCCTATAAAAATTGGAAAAACCAACCACACGGATAAACCATGCTCGACATTCAAAAACGACTGACCAAAAGCTTTTACGTACTCCTCAGCCTGCCCACTACTGCGATGGGCTTTGCGCTTTGCGTGCAAATTGCTGCGCTGAGCTGGATTCTGAATACCAAATACGGCCTCGACCTGGATAAGATCGGCCTGGTATGGGCATCGGGGCCCCTGGCAGGCATTCTTGGACAAGTCATTGTTGGCATTATCAGCGATAAGGTCTGGTTTTGGAATGGTCGCCGCCGACCTTTCATCCTCATAGGAGGCACGATTGCGGCCCTGATGCTCCTGGCATTGCCCAACATCGGCGTCATTAACGAAAAGATGGGCATAGGCAGTCTGATCGGCGTGGCTATCACGGTAGCCCTCACACTCGACCTGGCTATCAACGTCAGCTTTAATCCCACCCGCTCCATCATCGCCGACGTGACGCCCGCCGGGGCGGCCCGCACCAAAGGCTATACCTGGATGCAGACGATTTCCGGGCTTTTTGGGGTGCTGGCCTACCTGATCGGCGCTTTTATCAGCAATTATGTGCTCATTTATATGGGCGCCGTGCTGGTGCTGCTTTTTTCGTGGATTCCCATGTTTTTCATCAAGGAACCCCGCGACCTCAACGAACAGGCGGCTGCCGATACCGGCACAGTGAGTACCGTTACCAGTTGGACTGCTTTTTTAAAGATCTGTCTGGCCCACGCTTTTACCTGGCTGGGTGTACAAACCATGTTTATCTATAATTTTGCCTATATCAAGGAGATCATCATGGGCTTTAAAATTACCGAAGAACTCACGGCCACTCAAAATAACGACATCGGATTTGCCAACGGTATCGCTTTCGCCGTGCTCAACACAGTAGGGTTTTTGCTCCCGGCGTTGGTGCTGGAGCCGTTGACCGAACGCTTTGGAAGGGCAAAAGTGCACACCGCTTGTATTGCCATCATGGCCCTGGGTTACGCACTCATTTATTATGGTGGGCAATCGAATACGATGCTGTTTGTTTTTATGGCCGTTGTAGGCATCGGCTGGGGCGCCGTGGTGAGCCTGCCTTTTGCCATTATGTCGGAGGTGGTCGACCAACGCAAAATGGGCCTTTTTATGGGGCTGTTTAACCTGTCGGTGGTGCTGCCGCAGTTGGTAGCCTCCGGCTTGGGCGGTTTTATTAAAAATCAACCCGACAAAGGAGTCATTTATCTCATCAGCATGCTGGCCCTGGCCGTTTCTGCAATACTGTGGCTGCTGGTGAAGGACAAAGGTACGCCATCGAAAGGCAAAATGGCGCCCGCGGGGCATTAGGGCGACTGTACGACTTTACGACTATAAGACTGTACGACTTTATGACTTTACGAAAAAATAGACGCATAATCGTAAAGTCCTACAGTCGTAAAGTCGTAAAGTCGCAAACTTTACCCGCCTCCGGGCGTTTTACCATTAAATCTAAAAAACTCTCCCTAATCATGCGCAAACATTTTTACTTGTTGATAGCCATTTTATTCGTGGCACAGTGGGGTTTCTCCCAGCAGAATGCCCTCCAGGAACTCAAAGTCGACGTCGTGTATTTGTCGTCTGACTACCTTGAAGGCCGCGAAACCGGCGCCAAAGGCGAAGCCCTCGCCGCCGAATACATCGCCCACCGCTTTCAGTCTATCGGACTCAAACCCAAAGGCGAAAACGATACCTGGTTCCACGATTTTGATTTTATATTTAAATCCAACCCGCACGCCGCAGACGGCGAACCCCGCACCGGCATGAATGTGCTGGGCTATATCGATAACGGTGCGCCTTCGACGGTAGTGATCGGCGCCCATTACGACCACCTGGGCCACGGCAATTTCGGTTCGCTGCACGCCGGCGAAAAGGCCATCCACAACGGCGCCGACGATAACGCCAGCAGGGTGGCCGCTATGCTGCGCATTGCCCAATATTTTAAGCGCACCGGAAAAGCAAAGGGAAATAACTACCTGTTTATCGGCTTTTCGGGCGAGGAGTTGGGCTTGTACGGGTCCAAAAATTTTGTCAATACCCCCACCATCGATAAAACGACCATCAACTACATGATCAACATGGACATGGTGGGCCGCCTCAACGACGAAAAAGTGCTGGCCGTAAACGGCGCTGGCACTTCGCCGGCCTGGAAATCGGTGATCGAGCAGATCAAAGTGGGCGGCATACAGGCCAAAACATCAGAATCCGGTGTAGGCCCCTCCGACCATACCTCGTTTTATCTCGAAAATATCCCCGTGTTGCACTTTTTTACCGGCCAGCACATGGATTACCACAAACCCTCCGACGATGCCCAACTGGTGAATTACCAGGGATTGCTGGATGTGTCCGATTTTATTATCGCCCTCATCGAAAACCTGGATGCACAAGGAAAAATAGCCTTTACCAAAACAAAAGACGAAGACGAAAGCCGCAAAGCCTCCAGCTTTAAAGTCACGCTCGGCGTGATGCCCGATTATGTATACAGTGGAGAAGGCATGCGCGTTGACGGCGTACTCGACGGCCGCCCCGCCGCCGCCGCCGGACTAGAAAGAGGCGATGTGATTATCAAACTCGGCGACCTGGAGGTCAAGGATATTTATACCTATATGGACGGCCTGAGCAAGTTCAAAAAAGCGAAACCGCAAAGTGGTATTTAAACGCGGCGATAAAACGATGGAGAAGGAAGTTACTTTTTTGATTTGCTGATTTGCTGATTTGCTGATGTGCTGATAATATACTAATTATTTGATTATGAATGAAAAGGAGAATTTAATCCTTGATCTTTCATTTGAATTTGCATTGGCAATTATCAGTTATTGTGAAGAACTTGAGTTACACCGCAAGTATATCATTAGCAAGCAACTCCTTAGGTCGGGCACTTCTATCGGCGCTAATGTCCGAGAAGCTCAAAGCCCGGAGAGTAAGGCTGATTTTGTTCATAAAATGAAAATTGCTGCGAAAGAAGCCAATGAAACTGAATATTGGCTGTCATTATGTAACAAAGCCTCCAGCTACCCCAATTGTGATCATCTTTTTCCAACTCTTACAAGCATTCAAAAAATTTTGTCAAAAATCATTAGTAATACTAAAGCAAAATGATCAGCACATCAGCAAATTAGCAAATCAGCACATCAGCAAATCAGCACATCAGCACATCAACCAACGGGCATAATCTTAAGTTGTGGGTGTTGGCTGAGGTGTCGCAGAATAATCCGGGTGATTTCGGGATTGCCCTGATAGCGGCGCAGGCAATCGTGCAAAGCCTCTTGATTGCCTTGCCAGTCGTCTTTATCAATATATCCAAAACCGCAGAAATTCCCGTTTTCAATTAAAAAAACAGCCCATTCCTGGCGGGTGCGGCCCTGGTCGAGGATGAAAAAATCCTGGTCGAAAGCGTAATACAACGCTTGTTGGGCTTCTTCCGCCCTGGCATTGTATTCCTCCGTGGGTTCTATGCCCACACAAGCGCCTTTGCACTGCTTGAGGTGAAAATTGAAGCAGGGCCCTTTGCCTGCCTGAATGGAGGTAAAACAGGCGCAAAGCTCGTGAGCCTGAAGCACGTGTTGTAGTCGCCCGCGGGCATGGCTTATCTTGGGATACTCCGACAAAACCCTTAGATTATTGCGCTCCCGGGCGGTAGTCACCTCTGCGATGTCGAAGCACAAATAACCTTCGGAGTTGTAAAAACTGTGGACAACATAAGGGAATTGCTTTTGCCGTTGGGCGCGGTTGACCGAGGGGCTGAGGCGTTTTATTTCATAGGATTCGAGCAGTAACGCGGCTAGCTCGCTGCCCGTGAGCTCAAATGTAATATCGTCGACAAGTTGCTGCAGTTTGGCGGCCTTGGCCGATTGGTCGGCAAAGTGCTCGGCCACGCGTTTCCGGATATTGATGCTTTTCCCTACGTATACCACTTCCCCTCTGTCGTTGTGAAAATAGTATACTCCGCAACCTTCGGGCAGGTTGTTGATGCTGTCCATGTTCAGATTGCCCGGCAACCTGGATTCTTTGATGCCCAAATTGACGAGGTGATGCACGTGCTCACGATTGACCCCTTGAGATAAAATGCGCTCAAAAAGCACGGTAGTAGCCAGGGCGTCGGCCATAGCGCGGTGGCGTTGGTCTACTTGAATGTTAAAATGGGTGATGAGATTGCCCAGGCTATACGACCTAAGCCCGGGAAAAGCCTGCCTGCTCAGCCGTACGGTGCACAGCTGTTTGCGGCTATACGAAAAACCCAGCCGGGCAAATTCTTCGCGGATAAAATTGTAATCAAAACGCACATTGTGCGCTACAAAAACGGCGCCTTCGGTAAGTTTTACGATATCGCGGGCTACTTCGTAAAATTTGGGCGCATGCCGCACCATCTCCTGCGTGATGCCGGTCAATTCGGTGATGCCGTAGGGGATGTAGCATTCGGGATTCAGCAACGTCTCGTAGGTGTCGACCACTTTGTTGCCGTCGTGCAGCACGATGGCAATTTCCGTGATTTTATCCCGGTGTGCCTGCCCACCAGTCGTTTCAATATCTACGATAGCATATAGCAAATCGCGCATGTTTGACGTATCTTTCGATTCGGCTATTCCCGAAAGGGCATGATTATTTAATAAACATTATCATGGCAAATATAAAAAATTTTGTTTTAGTATGCCTGCTTTTGCAAATGGCTTGTACAACAAAAACGACCAAAGAAATCGGCACCAAACCGGAACCGCAGCCGGTGTTGACCGATACGCTGATTGCAGCGCAGCCGCCCGATACGATTGCCGCACCGGCGCCTCCCAAACCGGAAGGCATCGCAGTGGGCGCAGCCAGGGTGGGGGAGTACCTGCCCTTGCTGGCCGGACAAGGCGTTGCACTGGTGGTTAACCAAACCTCCACAATCGGCGGGGTGCACCTGGCGGATACCCTGCAATCGCTGGGCATACCGGTACGCGTGATTTTTGCCCCCGAACACGGTTTTCGCGGCCAGGCCGACGCCGGCGAGAAAATCACCGACGGCCGTGACCCCAAAACGGGCATTCCCATTATTTCCCTTTATGGTAAAAAGAAAAAACCGTCGGCTGAAGACCTCAAAGACGTGAGTTGGGTGATTTTCGATATTCAGGATGTGGGCGCCCGCTTTTATACGTACATTCAGACGATGCACTACGTGATGGAGGCATGCGCAGAAACGGGCATTCGTATGATGGTACTGGATCGCCCGAACCCCAATGGAAATTATGTGGACGGACCTGTCTTAAAACCCGGGTTTCAGTCTTTTGTGGGCATTCACCCCGTGCCAATCGTACACGGTATGACGATCGGCGAATACGCCGGTATGATCAACGGCGAACGCTGGCTCAAAGACAGCCTCCAATGCCGGCTCACGGTCATTCCCGTAAATAATTATCACCACGAGCGGATATACGAGCTACCCATCAAGCCGTCGCCTAATTTGCCCAATAACAGGTCTATTTATTTGTATCCCTCGCTTTGTCTGTTCGAGGGCACGGCAGTCAGTGTAGGCAGGGGCACCGACAAGCAATTCCAGGTGTACGGCCATCCCGATTCTCCCTCGGCAATTATTATTTTACCCGAACCCAAACCGGGCGCTACACAGCCGCCGTTACAGGGCCTGCGATGTCGCGGCTTCGACCTGAGCAATTTGCCGGCCGATTCGCTTTTCCACGCCGCGCAAATCGATCTGGGCTACCTGATCGATTTTTACCAGGCTTTCCCCAATAAGGTCGACTTTTTTCTAAAAAACAATTTTATCGATAAACTCGCCGGCAGCGATGAATTGCGAAAGCAAATTATAGAGGGAAAAACAGAAGCGGAAATCCGGACAAGCTGGGAAGCCGATTTATCTCAATTCAAAAAAATAAGAGCAAAATATCTGCTTTATCCGGATGGAAATGATTGGTAAGGGGGAATTAAAAATTAAGAATGAATAATGAAAAATGGGATACATTCTTCATTATTCATTCTTAATTCTTCATTCAATTAATGCTGTACCGCCATTTTCAGCGTCTTGATACCGGCGTCAGTGCGAACGCGGATCATATAGTTGCCGTTGGCGAGGTCTTTTGCATTCAGTTGGATGCGCTCCGACTTAATGTTGTCGAAGTTTTGCTGCTGCAACATTCTGCCTGTCACGTCAAACACGCTAACCTGTACCGTTGAGGACTGCGTTTCGAGATTAAACTCGAGCGTAGCCAGCTCGTTTACGGGGTTGGGGAAGAGTGCAACTGCGCCATCGGGCAGAATAATATCAGTAGTGCCTACTGGAGCAGAAGAGATGCTCAGACGAGATACCGGAACGATATCGAGGCCAAAGCCAAGCAAGTCGAGCGTACCTGTGTTGCTTACGTCGAGTACGCCGGCATAACGCGGATTGTTTAATGAATCCGTATAGAAATTCATAGCGGCATAGTCGAGGTTGTCAGCGGCCTGCAGGAAGCAGCTCTGATCGTCGTCAGTGGCATATTCAATAGCGGCAATGTAATACGTATTGTCTTCGAGGGCAATTTCGGCGCCGTCGAGGTCAACGGGTATCGTAATCAAGTCGACTCCTTCGTCGCCTTCAAAGAAATAAGAGTTAAAGGCAAGCACGGTGTAGTCGCCCGGCTCGATATAACGACCGTCGGTTACACCGTTCCAGCTGTAGAGGTAAGTCGTTACGCTTTTGCCAACCAATTCGTCGGCATTAACCACGCCGAAAGTAATATAGCGGGCATACAGATCAGTGCCTTCGGGCACGAAATAGACGTTGCCGTAAGTAAAGCTCTCGTCGGCTGCAGGAGCTACGCTGCGCGTGGCGCCGAGGTCTTTGGAGAACAAAGAGTCGCTAACTACAAAGGTGAACTCGCGTACGTTGTTGGTCGTATCCGTATCCGGATTGTCGATGGCCAGCGAGTAAGTAGCTGTGTACACATCGGGTACGGCGGGTACGTCAAACTGAAGGGGGAAAAACACGTTTTCAGCCAGTGAGTCGGAAGCGACGGGGCCGTATACCAGATCTTCTTCATAAACCACATCGCCGTCGGAGTTGACAATCGTCATCGTTAGCGTGGGGCTATCCTGCGTCTCGCTGCCAATGTTCTGAATATCGGCGATAAAACCGATAGGTTCTACTTGTGTATAAGGCGTAACAGCGTTAGGCGCGATGGCATAGAATGCGTTTACGCGCATGTCGTTGGCCGGACGGGGGTCGGCGTCGGTCAGGCGTACATCGTCAATCTGCCAGTTGTAGGCACAGCCGATGGGGCTGCCGCCGTTGGGGGTGTCGCCAGAAGACAAAAATTGGAAAGCGATATAGATATTGGCTTCACCAGCTGCCCACTCCGTAATGTCGAGTTCGATGAGTTGCGGGTTGATGCTTTGGTCGCCCTCAATCACGCCGCCAAACTGGTTGGCCGTGATGTCGGGAAATACTTCGATAGCCACCCAACTGGCAGTGTCGTTCAGGTCGGTACCTACGCGAACCTGCGGGCGGTCGCTATACGTGCGATAAAAGGTTTCGAAAAGCAGCCATACTTTCTCTTTCTGAGAGCAGTCAATTACGGGTGAGATCAACCACGAATCCTGGTTGGCGCCCAGGTTGCAGTTGAGGTCGGAATCAAAGATCATCCAGCCGTTGGCGGCAGTAGTGGATGCCAGGGAGCAGTAGCGAAGGAACCGGTAGGGCCTTCGGTGGTGTAAAACCATACCGAGGTGGGCTGGCCGTTGCCTTCTACTTCTACGGTCGTCCAGTCACTGGGAAAACCGCCGGCAAAATCTTCGGTGTAAAAGTCGCCCTGCGCAAATGCGGTAGCACTGCCGAAACACAGCAGTAGTATGGCAATGGCGAATTTGTTGGATAGTGTACGTAGATTCATGTTAAAAAGATTTAAATTAAATGAAACAACAGCAGGTGAATTGTCTGATGTTTAAAAAATAAAGAAGCGCAAAAGTAGTAATTTTTCAACAACAAGATAGCCTCGCAAAGATAGGGGCTTTCTTGTTGGCAGGTTGGAATTAATAAACATAAGGTCGCTTATTTTGCAAAATGTATTAATGGAGAGAACCCGACCTGACCAACTCGAATTCTTGCAGAAGTTGTTGTTTGTCAACGGGCGCCACACCCACGTGCTCGCATACCTGCCCACCTGCCAGGTTGGCCAATAAGGCCGTATCTTCGATGGACAGCGACAAGGCGACGGCCAGCGAAGCTACACTGATTACGGTGTCGCCGGCGCCGCAAACATCGGCAATGTCACGCGGATGGGTGGGCGCCAACAGATATCGGCCATCGTTTTCTATGAATAGCCCTTTGTCCGACAAAGTGATGAGCGTATATCTGTTATCCAGCTTCTCTCTACTGTAACGGGCTGCCCGCTGCAGGCTATCCGCTTCGGCGCCTACGGCAAAAGATACTTGTTGCTGGATTTCTTTCAGGTTGGGTTTAAATAAGGTGGCTTGGCGGTAGGCCCAGAAGTTTTTATTTTTTGGGTCTACGGTGGTAGGGATACCCCTCCTGCCGGCTTCAGCCATAATGGACTGAATGACGGAGGCGGTCAATACGCCTTTGTTATAATCCTGGAAAATGATCACGTGAATGTCGACGTCGTCCAGCAGCTTGTTTACTGCTTCTAGCAACTGCGCGGTTTCCCGTTCATTGAGGTCGTGGGTATCTTCTTCATCAAGGCGCAATAGGTGTTGGTGCTGGGCGATGATGCGCGTTTTCACTGTAGTGGTTCGCGTATCAGATTTTACGATGCCTTGTGCCGGCAACCCATAGCCGGCCATCAGCGCCATCAGTGCTGCGCCGTTGGCGTCGCTGCCGGCTACGCTGCACAGATAAGGCGTGGCGCCCATGGCTTTGATATTTAGCGCTACATTGGCAGCGCCACCCACGCGGTCTTCGATTTGCTGTAATTGCACCACGGGCACCGGCGCCTCCGGTGAAATGCGGCTGACCGCTCCGTAGATATAGCGGTCTATCATGATGTCGCCCACGATCAATACCCGCAATTGCTCGAAAGCGCGGAATATGGCGCCTGCCTCGGTTTTTTCAGTCACTTTAAGTAAAAGTTTAGCGTTAGGGTTTAGTGCATGCGCAGTTTAGCTAAACCCCAACGCTAAACCCTCCTAAACAGTTACCACTTTAAAAAGATATCATAAGTGGACGTATTAATCGGTTTTGCATCCGCTTTTTCTGCGCACGCGGCCCCGGCTGCCCACCAGCCCGTTGTCCATAAAATTATAGGAAATACTAATCCCGCCGATAAAATACAAGTCGGCGCCCCGGTTGTCGCCGCGCGGCGTTCCGGTAGGCACATTTACCGGGGGCGTACCCAGCAATTCACCCGTGCGGTTGCTCAACTCGGCGGCCAGAGGGCCGTTGCCGGCAAGCAATTCGTCGTAAGCTATGTAGGTGGTGCTCACGTCGTCGAGGTAATCGGTGAAAGCCCTGCGCCCACCCAACTCCAAGCCGATATTCCAGGTGTCGTTGAGCGCGTATTTGAAGCCGATGCCCAGCGGAATGGAAAAATCAAACAACTTATACCGCGGAAATCTGCCGGCTAAGCCCTGTCCTTCGGTGCCTACAGGCGCCAACAATACTTTCTGGCCCAGGTATCGCGTGGAAGGATTGAAGTGCATCACCGCAAAACCGCCGAACAGGTAGGCCGACAGGGGTTGTTCAAGATTATAAGGCTGAAAGCCGGGCAGGTTGATTCTCCCGTTAATGCCAATTCGTAAATGGGCGTTTCGAAGCTCAGGTTGCGCTGGCGAATGGCCACGTCGGAGGCATTGGCGTCTTTTCCCGATAATTTGCCGTAAGACAAGCCCAACTTGACAGAAGCAAAGTTGTGGATGTTGTACCGCCCAAATACGCCGGCGGCAAAATGAGTCTCGCCGATATATACTTTTGACGAGTTGGCACTCAAATCTCCCATGTAGTTGGATACCCCGGCCAGGATTCCGGCCTCAAAGTATTGCCCCCGCAGCGCGGTGCTTGTCAGGAACATGACTAACCATATGCATTTTTTCATGTGGGTCGTTTTCTTTTTCCGCAAATTTATAACTTTGCAGCGCTACAAAAAACAAATCACCTTCAATCCAGACACAACCGGGCTAAAAAAGTGATTCCCGGTAGCCCATCGTCATTTTTTTATCATTAATGCCATCGTGATATCATATGCCGCCGCAATTGGCGTTAGAAGCACTATGGCGTATTATTCAATTTTTTAAACCAAATATTACGATGAAGTGTAAATGGCTGCTCCCGGCTGTCTTTTTTTTGGCAACCACTAGCTATGCGCAAGACAAGGCGCCCGACAACTGGTTTAATCTCGATGCAAAAAAGGATGGAATCCCGGGTTTGAGTACGGAAAAAACTTATCAGGAACTCCTCAAAGGCAAAAAAGCACGCACGATTGTGGTGGCGGTGCTGGATTCAGGAGTCGACTATGAACACGAAGACCTCAAAGACGTGATGTGGGTCAATGAAGACGAGATTGCAGGCAATGGCATCGATGACGATAACAACGGCTATATCGACGATATCCACGGCTGGAATTTCCTGGGAAATAGCAAAGGCGAAAATGTACACCACGATAACCTCGAAGTAACCAGGCAATATGTCTTGCTTGACAAGCGCTTCAAGGGGGTGTCTGACCCCGCCGGCTTGTCTAAAAAAGACCGCGCCGACTACGACAAATACAAGCTGTACGGCAAAGTGATAGAAGACAAGATCGAAGAAATGACGCCTAATGTCGGTTTGTATGGCTCTACCTTTGAAGCGTTTGTTAAACTACAGGAAGCCATCGGCAAACCCGCCGCAGATATTACGCTGACCGACCTGGAAAACTTCCGCACCAGCGATCCTTTCCTGCCCCGCGTGGCCGCCGTGGCAATCGATTTGCTGAAGCAGGGCGAGACTTATGCCGGCTTTCTTGATCAGGTGAAGGAAGCTTACGATTATTTCCACGACCAGGTGAATTATAACTACAACACGGAGTTTGACCCCCGCGCCTTAGTAGGTGATGATTATAATAATGTAAATGAGCGCTATTACGGCAATAATGACGTGAAAGGTCCCTTCTCCTATCACGGCACGCATGTGTCGGGTATCATCGCCGCCAAAAGAGGTAACAATCTCGGCATCGAAGGCGTGGCCGACCATGTGCGTATTATGTCGGTCCGCACGGTGCCCGACGGCGACGAACGCGACAAAGACGTGGCCAATGCCATCCGCTACGCCGTAGACAACGGCGCTCAGGTGATTAATATGAGTTTCGGTAAAGGCGATTCGCCTAACAAAGATGCCGTAGATGAAGCCGTGAAATACGCCATGAAAAACGATGTGTTGTTGATCCACGGCGCCGGCAACGACGGCGAGGAAATTAAATACGACAATAACTTCCCCAACGATAAATTCAAAAAAAAGGGACTTTTTAAACCCAAATACGCCAAAAACTGGATGGAAGTGGGCGCCCACGGCTGGCAAACCGATGAAAATATGACCGCCGACTTTTCCAATTACAGCGCCACGCTGGTCGACGTGTTTGCCCCCGGCGTTGATATCTATTCTACGGAGCCCGAAAACACCTACAAAGTTCAGCAAGGTACGAGTATGTCAGCTCCCATGGTGGCCGGCCTGGCAGCCATGCTGCGCGCTTATTTCCCCGATCTGACAGCGACACAGGTGAAAGAGATCATTATGTCTTCGTCAGTCAAACAAACACAAAAAGTGAAACGCCCCGGCGAAGACACACTCACTTCTTTTAGCGATCTTTGTGTCACCGGCGGGATCGTGAATGCCTATAGCGCCGTGAAAATGGCCTCCGAAACCAATGGCAAACGCAAAAAACCGGCCGGCATCGATAATTCCGGCGCCGGAAATACAGACGCTAAAACGGGAAACCAACAATAATAAAACCTTAAACAGGTTGTCGGTTGTCTGTTGTCCGTTGTCCGTTCATTATCTTTATTAGTTATACTTTTACCGACAATAGATAACAGATAACTCATAACTGATAACCGACAACTGATAACAGATAACCTACAACCATGCCCAAATTCTACCTCCTCAGCCTGGCCCTGATTGCCGGGATTTGCACCGCGAACGCCCAGGATGGCCGCCTGAACAAGGGCAATGCCTTGCTGCCCAGTATCAGCTACGCCGCCCAAGCCCCCGGCGGCGATCTCGTGGATCGCTTCGGGCCCAATTTTAACGTCGGCCTTGGCTTCGATTACCTTACCAGCGAAAAAAACTGGATTTTCGGCCTGACGGGCCAATACCTCTTCGGACAAGACGTCAAAACCGATGTGTTGGCAGGCATTAGAACACCCGAAGGTTCGATTATCGGCAACGACCGCTCGTATGTTGATATCCAACTGAAGGAACGCGGCTTTTATGCAGGTTTGCATATCGGTAAACTGGTGTCTTTTTTCCAGCCTGAACCCCCGCTCCGGATTCCGGTTCACGGTCGGCGCAGGGTTACTTCAGCATAAAATCCGCATCCAGGATGACCCGCTGACGGGCGTGCCGCAATTGAGCGACGCATACAAAAAAGGCTACGACCGCCTCACCAACGGCCTGGCACTCCAGGAATTTGTCGGCTACCAACTGCTCAGCAATAACCGCCGTATCAACTTTTTTGCCGGCTTTGAATTTACACAGGCCTTTACCCGCAACCGCCGCGATTTTGACTTCGATACCCGCCAGAAGGACGATGCCGACCGCCTCGACCTCCTCTTCGGTTTCCGACTGGGCTGGGTGCTGCCGTTTTATTTCGGCCAGGAAGCGGATGAGGTTTATTATTAGACTGTACGACTGTACGACTGTACGACTGTACGACTGTACGACTGTACGACTGTAAAATTGGGCATATAAAAATACGTGAAGTTTCTCAGATCGTAAAGTCGTAAAGTCGCAAAGTCTCAAAGTCGCAAAGTTCCCCATGCAGCACCTCCTGATCTACATATACTCACTGGCCATTATCCTCTACCGCCTCGCAATCGGGCTGGTTTCTCCTTTTAACACAAAAGCAAAACTTTGGATACAGGGCCGAAAAAACTGGCAGCAACGCCTGCAACTGGCGGTGAAACCCCTGCATGAAGCCGGCAAGCCCATCGTATGGGTGCATTGCGCATCGCTGGGTGAATTTGAGCAGGGCAGGCCGCTCATCGAGGCGCTGCGCGCACAATACCCGCAACTGGCTATCGTGCTTACCTTTTATTCGCCATCGGGTTACCAGATCCGTCAAAATTATGCCCATGCCGACGTGGTGTGTTATATGCCGCTCGATACGCGCCGCAATGCCTTACTTTTTGTAAAAATACTCCAACCCCGGTTAGTTGTTTTTGTGAAATACGAATTCTGGTACCACCACTTACAAGCGCTATTTCAGGCACAAATCCCCGTTATCCTGGTTGCCGCCCTGTTTCGCCCCGGACAACTTTTTTTTAAGTGGTACGGCGAGCCTTTTCGCCGACTGCTGAAGGGCTATAGCCGTATTTTTGCACAAAACGAGTATTCGGCCGCCCTGATTCGAAAAGCCGGCGTAAACCAGGTGGAAGTGGCCGGCGATACCCGGGTCGACCGGGTGATGCAAATGGCCGCCCAACCTGCTACATACGAAGCAGTAGAGGTATTTGCCGGAAACTCGCCCGTATGGGTTTGCGGTAGCACCTGGCCGCAGGACGAAGCGCTCCTGCTCCTTTTATCAATACACAACTTCCCTCCAGGTGGAAGGTAATCATCGCACCCCACGAAATCTCGGAAAATCATATCGCCGGACTGGAAAAAGGCCTTTCTATCGGCGCCGCTCGTTATTCGCAATATGCACAAACACCGGCGCCCACGGCTGCCCGGGTATTGATCATCGACAACGTGGGTATGCTGGCGCATCTATACCAATACGGCCGGCTTGCCTATATCGGCGGCGGTTTCGGCCACGGTATCCACAATACGCTCGAGCCGGCGGCATTCGGCCTGCCCGTCTTATTCGGTCCCCGGTATGGAAAATTTGAAGAAGCGGTTTATCTTGTGGCGCATGGCGGCTTTTTCGCTGTATCGTCCGCCGATGAGTTACACAGGTTTTTTCAATACTTGTTACAGGAAGACGCCCAGCAGCAAGCCTCGGCGGAAATACACAAGTACCTGCAACAAATGCAGGGCGCTACAGCCCGAATAATGGGTTACCTGGCAAACTCAGGATGGTTGACACAGCGATAACAACGGGCTACGTATGCGGCGATTCGTTTTTTTACTGCACTATACCTGGCAATGGCTCGCCTTTTATTGCCGTGCAAAAACCGTATACAATCTGCAATCCCCCTTTTTGACTGAATTGGCGCAGGTAGTAGTTGAAGACCGGCGTAGGTTTTATGCCTTCGAATTGGTAAAAGGCTTGCGCCAAATATTTGCCAAAGATTCCACTCCAATCGCTATTCAAGATATCGGCGCCTCTTCGAAAGTATGGGCCGGCTCCCCACGCCCAATAAACGCCATTGCGAAGTACAATGCCATTAGCCCATCTGCCGGCGAAATACTCTTCCGCCTGGTCAACTGGCTCAAGCCGGCCACCATGCTCGAACTGGGAACTTCGCTGGGTCTCTCGGCGGTATACCAGTCGGCAGCGGCGCCGCACGCCCGCTTTGTTACGGTAGAAGGCCACGCCGAACTGGCCGCCATCGCCCGTCGGATGCTGGGACTGGCCCACATGCCACAGGTGGAAGTCCTACACGCCTCTTTTTCTCATGCGCTGGCCACTTATCTTCCCTCGCTTCAACGGCTCGACTATCTCTTTATCGACGGCGATCATCGCTACGAACCCACGATTGAATACGTGTGGCAATGCCTGCCCTATGCCCACGAAAATAGCGTATTTGCGATAGCCGATATACACTGGTCAGCAGAAATGAACCGCGCCTGGCGCCACCTGCAGGCACTGCCCGAAGTGAGCCATAGCATCGACTTGTTTGATGTAGGATTGCTTTTTTTTAAAAAAGGTTTTGCAGAAAAAACGGCGTGCAGCCTTATTCGCTATCGCCACAAGCCCTGGCGGGTAGGAGTTTTTTAGCACTTAGCACTCAGCTGTCCGGTCTTAGCAGCTGACTGCTGAGAGCTAACTGCTAACTGCTAAATTTAACACATGTTAAACTCCCCGTCAGCTATTTCAAATTTAAAAAAATCGCCTATATTGCATGCATAACGATTGAAGAATCGTTGTAGTAAAGCCACGCAAGTGCCAAATAGTTTTTGCCTCAACATTTTAACAATAAAGGTTGGACTTCAGTGACTATGGCGGGCCTCAGCTCCTTTCAGGGAGTTCCCAATTGGGACAAGGGGATTACAGAACCACAATAGCCGCCTTAATCCTGTTTATCTGGGGCCAAAATCTCCCTGCTACTTGTGTGGCTTTCTTCTTTTCTATTGCCTTCGGCAGTTTAGCGATATGGTTTAGTGCATGCGCAGTTTAGCGTTAGGGTTTAGTTTGCTAAACATACAGCTAACCGACAACCCACAACCCCCTCCTCTTTTTTTTTCCAGGTTTGATTGCTGATTGAACAATAATTTCACTACCTTCGACGTCAGTCATTCGGTGACTGCATGTTGCGCTTTTTGCACAATATAAGCCTGCCGGAAGAGCATTTCAAACCCTACGTAAATTCACATCCCCATGCGTTTTGTTAACTTCCATTCGTTCAGCAAAACGGCCGTATTGGCCCTGCTGGCTACCGCTATTTCTGTTGGTATTTTTTCATGTAAAAGCGATGTCCGCGCCAAAAGATGCCCGACAGCGTGAGCGCGTATGTGTATGCCCACACTTCAGGTATTGTATCCAAAGCTGCGCCCGTGCGCATACGGTTTGTATCGCCGGTAGTGGCCGCCGATAAAGCCGGTGAAGCCGCTGATGCTTCGCTGCTTGCACTGTCACCCTCCGCAAAAGGCGTCCTTACCTGGGAAGACTCCCAAACGCTGCGCTTTGACCCCCAGACACCCCTCTCTTCCAGCACGACTTATGTGGGCAGCGTAAAGCTAAGCGCCCTATTCGACAACGTACCCGCCGAAGCCGCCGTGTTTGAATTCGATTTTCGCACGCGCGATCAGCATTTTGAAGTAAAAATTGACGGGCTGTTTGCCGCCAACCCCAAAGAGTTAGCGAAACAAGAGCTCAAAGGCTCGCTCTTTACCGCCGACGTAGCCGCGGCCGAAGAAATCGAACAACTCCTCAAAGCCGACCAGCAGGGCAAAAACTTGTCGATCGACTGGACGCACACAGGCGACGGCCTCCAACACGACTTTCTTGTGCGAGGCATAGCCCGCGGCGATAAGGACGGCGAAATGTCGCTGAGTTGGAACGGCTCGCCTATTGGACTAAGCCTAAAAGGCAATGAAAAAGTAGAGGTGCCCTCGCTCAGCAATTTCAAAGTAACCGACGCCCGCGTAGAGCAGGGCGAAGACCAATATATACTGCTCCATTTTTCCGACCCGCTGAAGGAATCGCAAACACTCGACGGACTCGTCACGCTGGCCAACTATGCAGGCAACCTGCGCTTTTTGATAGACGGCCAGCAACTGCGTATTTATCCTTCCGAAAAGCTGAGCGGCGAACAACGCGTTTTTGTCAACGCAGGCGTGCGCAATACCGCCGACAGGCAGATGAAACAAGCCAGCGAGTGGAGTGTTACCCTCGAAAACGTCAAACCCCAGGTGCGCCTGGTAGGCCGCGGCGTGATTATGCCCAATTCGAACGGACTTATCTTTCCATTCGAAGCAGTAGGGCTTAACGCAGTAGATGTGGAGGTATTTAAAATTTTTAATAATAACATTCTCCAATTCCTTCAAACCAACGAACTCGATCAGAGCGGCTACGACTTGTACCGCGTGGGCCGCGTAGTGCTCCAACGCAAAGTATCGCTGCAGTCGCTGAACCCCAGCGCCCGTACATCCGAATGGACCCGCTACGCCCTCGACCTGAGCAAGATGATCTCACAAGATCCCGACGCGATCTACCAGATCAGGATTGGCTTTAGGCCTTCTTATTCGCTTAGCCGCTGCAATGCCGGCAATGTCGACGCCCAACAGGAAGAAGACGCACTGACAGCTACCGATGATTTCCCCAAAGACGAAGACGGCGAACTCCGCACGATTATGGACTACTGGTACGGTCCCGAGGGATATTACGAGGAGTACCAGTGGGAACAACGCGAAGATCCCTGCTATTCGGCCTATTACAACTCCGAGCGCTTTGTATCGCGCAATGTGGTGGCCTCCAACCTCGGCATTATCGCCAAGGGAGGCAACGACAATAGCTATATGGTGATCGTAGCCGATTTGCGCACGGCTAAACCCATTTCCGGCGCTGATCTGCAGTTTTATGATTTTCAGCAACAACTTCTCCCAGGCCAAAACGGACGCCAACGGTATAGCTTCGGTGTCTATGTCGCGCAAACCTTTTGTAGTGGTGGCCAAACAAGGTACCGAAAAAGGCTACCTCCGCATGGGCGACGGCAACTCGCTGTCTTTGAGCCGCTTTGACGTTGACGGACAGGTAACCCAAAAAGGTCTCAAAGGATTTCTCTATGGCGAACGCGGCGTATGGCGCCCCGGCGATTCGGTATTCCTGAATTTCATCCTGGAAGACCGCTCCAAACGCCTGCCGGCTAATTACCCGATTTCGTTTGAATTGTACGACCCTCGCGGACAACTACAGGAAAAACGCACCGTGCTTAACCAGGTCAATAATGTCTATCCGCTTCATTTTGCCACGCGCAGCGACGCCTCCACGGGCAACTGGATGGCCAAAGTAAAAGCCGGCGGAGCTACCTTCGAACGCACGATCAAGGTGGAGACTATCAAACCCAACCGCATCAGTATCCAACTGGATTTTGGTAAAGAATACCTCAGCGCCGCCGATGAGCCCATCAAAACGACTTTGAAAGCCAATTGGCTGCACGGCGCCCCGGCCGCCAATCTGCGCGCCAAGGTGGAAGTACAACTCAAACCGACGAAAACCACATTCCCGAAATATGGCGGCTTTGTCTTCGACGACCCCGCCCGCCGTATGGAAGAAACCGAAGCCCGCACGGTATACGACAGCCAACTCGACGGCAACGGCACGGCGCCGCTCAAACTCGAATTGCTCAACAACCAACAGGCGCCCGGCAAAGTGCTGGCCAGCTTCAAAACCCGCGTATTTGAGCGCGGCGGCGATTTTAGTTCGGATAATTTTACGGTGCCTTACCACCCATACAGTGTATACGCCGGAGTCGACGTACCCCAGAATCGCTATGGCGAAAAAAGGGTGGATTTGAATAAAAATGCCGACCTGGGCTTTGTCGCCCTCGACGTCACAGGCAAACCCATGTCGGGCCGCTCGCTCAAAGTAGGCCTGTACCGCGTGGAATGGCGCTGGTGGTGGGATTCGGGCTACGACGACGTAACCCGCTACAACACCGGCAACCACTACGACGCGCTCGAGACCAAAGACGTAGTGACCAACGGGCAGGGCGAAGCCAAGTGGAATATCAATATCAAAGAATGGGGCCGCTACATGGTGCGCGTGTGCGATACCGAAAGCGGACACTGTACCGGCGATTACTTCTATTCCGGTTATCCCTGGTTTGAAGGCGACGACCAGAACCGCGAAGCAGCGGCTATGATCAATTTCGCAGCCGATAAAAAGAAATACAACGTAGGCGAAACCGTCTCGCTGACGGTGCCAACCGGCGAGGCAGGCCGCGTGCTGCTCACCCTCGAAAATGGCACCAAAGTGCTGCAGTCTTTCTGGAAAGACGCCAAAGCCGGCGATAACACGATCACTTTTACTGCTACCGCCGATATGGCGCCTACGATATACGCACACGTATCCCTTATACAGCCGCACGCACAGGTTAAAAACGACCTGCCCATCAGATTATACGGCGTTATCCCCGTCCACGTAGAAGACCCCGCTACCCGCCTGGCGCCCAAAATCGCCATGCCCGAGGTACTCCAACCCGAACAAAGCGTGACGGTGGAGGTGTCGGAAGAAAAAGGCCAGGCGATGGCCTACACGGTGGCTATCGTCGATGAAGGATTGCTTGGCCTGACCCGCTTTAAAACCCCCAATCCCTGGGACGCCTTCTACGCCCGCGAAGCCCTCGGCGTGCGCACCTGGGACGTATACGACCAGGTACTGGGCGCCTACGGCGCTGAGTTGGAGCGCATCCTCAGCATCGGCGGCGACGCCGAACTGGTGCGGGGCGCGGCTAAGGATAAAGTCAACCGCTTTAAACCCGTGGTGATCCACCTCGGGCCCTTTATGCTGCAAAAAGGCCAGAAGGCCCGGCATACCGTGAAACTGCCCAACTACGTCGGCGCAGTGCGCACGATGGTCGTAGCTGCCAACAAAGGCGCCTACGGCAGTGCGGAAAAGACCACGCCTGTGCGCAAACCGCTCATGGTGCTGGCCACGCTGCCACGCGTATTGAGCCCGGGCGAATCGCTCAAACTGCCGGTCAATGTGTTTGCCATGGAAGCCAAGGTGAAAAGCGCCACGATTTCGGTAAAAGAAAACAGCGGCTTGGTGAAAATCAACGGACAAAGCTCGCAGACGCTCAACTTCTCCGCCCCGGCGATAAGATGGCTTATTTCGACCTGCAAGTGGCCGAAAAAGTGGGCGTAGCCAAGTTTACGGTGGTGGCCGAAGGCGCAGGCGAAAAAGCCTCGCAGGAGATCACCCTCGAAGTGCGCAATCCGAACCCCTACGTGACGGAAGTTGTCTCGAAAGTGCTGGCCTCCGGTGATACCTGGTCGCCGACCATCAAACCGTTGGGCATGCCGGGCACCAACAAGGTGACCCTCGAAGTATCGGGCATCCCGCCGATTAACCTCGGCGAACACCTCGACTACCTGCTGCAATATCCCTACGGCTGTCTCGAACAAACCCTGTCGGGCGGCTTCCCGCAGTTGTACGTGAGCAAGTTGCTCGAACTCAGCGAAGAACAAAAGCAGCGCATACCTAAACATATCAAAGCTACTATCGACAGGCTAAAGCAATTCCAGACCTCCCAGGGCGGCTTTGCTTACTGGCCCGGCCAAACCGGTCCCGACCAGTGGACGACCACCTATGCCGGCCACTTCCTGCTCGAAGCCAAAGCACTCGGATACACTGTGCCTCCGGCCATGCTGGAGCGCTGGATAGATTTCCAGAAAAAATCATCGAGGTTGTGGGATCCTCAACTGCGAGAATACGGGTATTACCCCGAAGACAGCTACGAACTTATCCAGGCCTACCGCCTGTATACGCTAGCCCTGGCCAAAGAAACCGATATGGCCGGCATGAACCGCCTGCGCGAGCACAAAGGCTTGAGCTCCGCAGCTAAATGGCGCCTGGCCGCCGCTTACGCCGTGGCCGGTAAACCCGAGGTGGCAAAGAGTATTATTGCCAATGTAAGCAAAACGCCCAAGCCTTATACCGAACTCTCGTACACCTATGGCTCCGACCTGCGCGACAGGGCGATGATCCTTGAAACCCTGCTGTTGCTGGGCGACAAATCCAACGCCGCAGAGATGGTAAAATACGTATCCGAGCAACTCAGCGGAGGCAACTGGTATAGCACCCAGACGGTTTCTTTCTCCCTGCTGGCCATTGGTAAGTTCGTGGGCGATTCTGACGTAAGCAAAAAGGTACAGTTTGTCTACCAAATCAACGGCGGACAAAGCGTCAACGCCGGCTCTAATACGCCGGTTATGCAAATCAACGTACCTATAAACGGCAGCGAGAAAAAGGTGATGGTGAAAAATAGCAACGGCGGCGTGCTCTACGCCAGGGTAATCCAGCAAGGTCAGCCCCTGGCCGGCCAGGACAAGAGCGGCGCCAACCAACTCGACGTGGCCGTAGCCTACTTCGATATGCAAGGCAAAACCATCAACCCCGCTACGATTGCCCAGGGCACCGACTTTGTCGCCGAAGTGAAGGTGACACACCCGGGCGTGCGGGGCATTCCATACCGCGAACTGGCCCTGAGCCAGATTTTCCCGTCCGGCTGGGAGATCGTCAACTCGCGCATGGACCAGCTACAGGCGTTCCAGGCCGGCGACCGCCCCGAATACCGCGATTTCCGCGACGACCGCGTGAATACTTTCTTTGATTTGAACGAACAACAAACGGTGGTGTACCGCGTACAGCTCAACGCAGCCTACCAGGGCCGGTATTACCTGCCCGCGGTATCCTGCGAGGCGATGTACGATAATTCGATCTACGCCCGCAAACAGGGCATGTGGGTAGAAGTCGGAGCACCGTCTGAGATATAGGAGAGTGAGTGAGGGAGTGAGGGAGTGAGGGAGTGAATTTGTCAAAGATCCCTCCCTCTCTCACTCCCTCCCTCCTCCCCTCCCTCCCCGTCGCCTCACTGCCTGCCAGGATGCCCCCGTCAATCGTCAGCTCGATGCCCGTGACGTACTTGCTTTCCTCGCAAGCCAGGTACAGGGCGCCGTAGGCTACGTCTATCGGCTCGCCGAAATGTCCCAGGGGAATCCCAAATTCGACATCTTTGATAATTGCATCGCGTTGGGGGCCGTCGCCCAGCATGGCATCCCACATGGGGGTCATAATGGCCGCCGGGTGGATACTATTGCAGCGGATCTTGTAGCCTTTTTCGGCGCAATAGAGTGCCACGCTTTTCGAATGGTTTCTCACTGCCGCCTTGCTCGACGCGTAGGCCACCGCGCCGGGGAATACCCACCACGCCGCTACGGGATGAGATATTCACAATACTGCCGCCCTGCGCCTTCATAAGTTTGATAGCGTATTTACAGCCCAGCATTACGCCGGTGGCGTTCACGCGGTGTACTTCGTCCCAGGTGGCCAGGTCGGCGTTTTCGGCGTCGAAAGGGCCGGGGGCTTCCAGGAAACCCGTGATACCTGCGTTGTTAACCAGCACGTCGAGCCGGCCGAATTGCTGGGAGATATAATCGCTTGCGGCTATCCAGTCATCCTCCAGTCGCACATCCAGTCGACGGTACTCCGCGCGATCGCCAAGGCTGCGGGCTACCGATTCTCCCTCTTCATCTCTGATATCTGAGAGGATCACATAGCCGCCTTCCTGGTGGAATAATTCGGCGATAGCTTTGCCAATGCCCCGGGCTGCGCCGGTAATGAGGATGATTTTGTGGGTTAATCGCATGTGTTCTTTTATTTATTTAGCCCAAAGTCGCATAGTCTGATAGTCTTCTTACTTCCTCGGCAGCCACCAACCCAGCCAAACGCCCACCACACTCCAGGGCACCACGGCATCAATGAGATAACCGATAGAATCGCCTTCAAACCAGATGCTGTTCATGTAAGGGATGGTTAGATAACCGATGAAGCCAACGGCTACCGCTGACATCAAGGCGGTTTTCAGATTGAGATCCGCGAATTTGAGGAGGAGCCAGACCAGGAAAAAGGCGGCTACTATGTCAATGGCAAAGCCGCGGAGCATGTTCATGCCCATGGCCGTGCTCATGGATTTGTGGTAACTGACGGTGGCCCAGGGTTTGCCGGCCTGACTTTCCATCAGGGCCTGCTCTTGCTCGTAGCCGCTCCCCGGAGGTACGCCGGGCAACATGTAGGTGCCTTCTTCCGTCAAATACTTGCTCAGTGATTGCATAATGCTGTCCTGATTGGGCGTGTAGGTAAATTCCGATTTGTGGACCTGCAGGGCAGACCAGGAGAGGAATTGCCAGATGAATAGGATCACGGCGCTAACCAGCGTGCCAATTAGTTGTTTTGTCATTGGTATTCGTTTTGATGTGAAAAAATTAAAAATATATAATAGCTTGTCTCGACTCTGTGGTTACTCTGTGTGAACTCCGTGAAACTCTGTGGTTAAAAAATCAAAGCCACCCCTTGTTAAATCTAAACTCAAATTTTCAACCACTTCACCACTTCTCTACGCCCACCTGTTTCAATCTCCACAAATAAAACCCTGCCGGCAATTGTCCGAAATCGCTCAACACCATCCGGTTTTCTCCCGCCTGAATGGGTTGCTGAATGGCAGCGACCAGGCCCGAAATCCCCGATATCCGCAAGGTGGCCTGCTCGCTCGGTTGGCGACAAAGTCAGCACGGGAGCGCCGCTGGAGGGGTTGGGTGAAAGGGTTAGGTTGCTGAGCAAGGCAGCGGCTTCTTGTGTGGCTACTGGGAAAGGGGAAACCTCTATCTGCATCAGCCGGAGGTCTGCTCTGTATATCACGACTTGTGGAATGATCACCAGGTCGTCCTCCTGCACAGTGGTCGTGCCACTTTGTAGGATTTCGTTGGTGAAGATATCCCTGGCTATCCAGTACAACTGGACGCCTGTGGGTGGGGTGAAGACCTGCGGCCGGCGGATGGCGAGATCTGCCGTGAGGGAATCGTGCGGGCAGATATCGTTGGGGAACAGGGCATTTTCTTCGAGCCAGGCGGTGGCCGACCACAAAAATGCCTCGTCGACGATGCTACTCACGTCCCAGCGGTGCCAGCCGCCCCAGGCGCCCCAGTTGTCGCCGTCACCGTTGTTGATGCCGATGATTCCGGTGCCCGGGTCGTTGTTTTGCGGGTCGATGCGGTGGTTGAAGAAGGCAGGGAAGGACTGGTTGGAGCGGTAGCGCGCTTCGGGGAAGGATACGTTATCCAGCACGGTTTGCTCGTCGGGAGGAATGCCCATGATCCAGTGGTCATTGTAGTCGGGGCCGGTATCCATGCCGTGGTTGCGTTCGCTCCACATCTGTTGGATGCCGATGCCAAGCGAGTCGGCTGTGCGGTAGTTTTCGATCACATAGGCATCCCAGCGCATGGTGCCGTTGTCGTCGTTTTTGCTGTGCCAGTGGCGGAAAAGCGGGAGATCGCGCTTCTCGGAGCAATTGTCGATCAGGTTCCATACCTGGTTGAGGTAGACCGTCTCTCCATTGCGGTTGATCAGGTTGGTCGGAAAAGCCGTTGCCGGATCGCCGAATCAGGCGTTGATGCCGCTGGGCCTCATGGGGCCCAAAGCCGTTGTTGAAGATGGTGGCCGAGGCGTAGTGCGTGGGATAACATTTGGCCATCGCGGTAGAACCCGCCGATCCCATGCTATGTCCGTGGATGTGAATGCGGCCGGGGTCGATGTTGTAGTTGCGAATCAGCCAGGAGTCGATCCACAGGTAGCGCCGTTGGGTGTAGTTGACAATAGTATCCGGGGCGGTGGGCAGATTATCGGTTGTAAATGGATCGTAGTTTTTCCGCCAGCCGAAATGCCAGGTGGGTTGTTCGGGATTGGGCGGTACCTGGTCGCGCCAGCCCATCATGTCGTCGTTGTGGGCCAGCAGAATGCCTTGCTCGGGTTTAATGTTGACTTCGGCCCGGCTGCCGGCCAGCGATTGGCGGGCCGTGCCGCCCCCGCCGTGCAGCCACACGGAAAGTGGAAAGGGCTGCGTGGTGTCAATATCATTTGGAAAAGAAATTAAGAAAAAACCCGGCATGCCGTTTTTGGCGGCGTTGGCCATCACCGGAAAATCGGGGCGGTTTTCCCACTGGTTTTGCCTGCCGTCGGCCCACATCAGAAAAGCCATGCAGGTATAACCGGCCGCAAACGGCGAGGGAAACAAAGCCTGCAAATGGCATTCTACCGGGTCGTTGACCGGTTCGTAATCAAAGGAAACTGCAGAGGCAGTGATGTTTTGGCCGGCAATAACGGCGGTTTCGTCGTCGGCTACCACGGCAAAAAACAAGGCGCCGGGCTGGTGCGGGGTGAACACAAAAAGGGCTTCGTTGAATTGCAATTGGTATTTGCCCACTCCCGTCGGACTTGGGATACGCGGCGTAGCAGCCGTATCTACCTGCTCTTTAAGCGCAATGCAGCTGTATTCGAATTTGTGGAGTTTGCCTAAGCGTATAGCGTCGGTTGTGCTGGCAAAAGCCGTCGGTTTGGCATACACGGCATACCAGTCGGGCAAGGGAAACTCGGCTTCCCAGACGACCCATACTTGTCCGTCGGCGTACCAGGCGCGCACGTTGGTTTGGGAGAAGAGGGGAGCGGAGGCAACGAGGAAAAGGAATAGCAACAGGTTTTTTCTTGGCATGGTGTTCGTGAGTTGTAGGTGACAGAGCTATCTACCATACAAATGTAATTGTTGCAACCCAAACAATCAAGATTGTTGCGTCGGGTTTCACACCCGACGTATTGAGGTAGGCCTTATAGCGCTAAGTAGCGCAGGGAGTGCCTGGATTAGCCAAATTTCTCCGCATTCTCCGCTACCCTGAAAGCCACCATTTCGCCAATCAAATCAAAAGGAATTGGGTGATTCAACGGAAATTGCACGGAGCCTTTACCTTGTTTATAAACAGATAATTCTTTTTCAAAAGCAGCATGCCCTGTAGGCGTAGCGTAAAAGCCGATATGGGTTTTGAATGCGGCAAAATAGACCAGCGGTCTGCCCTGTGTTTTGTAGGCCGGCATTCCGTAGCTGATGCTTTCGGCAGCGCCGGGGCTTGTGCTTTGATGATCGAGCGGATTCGAGTCAAAATGGCCTGTAAATCAGCCGGAAACGATTGGATATATTCGTCTACGCTGGCGAAATTTTGCATGGTATTTTTTAAATAAGAAAGGACGTAAATTAACTCTGCGGTAAAATACCAAGTCCACAAAGTCTCAAACGCTTCTTTCACCACAATCCGCCCATTTTCCTGGCGGTGTACCGTGGCAGCGGCCACTACTGGATCGTGTTCAAAAAAGAGGAGGTATTGGTTATCGACAGCTTCAGCGAGCAGCTTGCGCTTTTCGTCGAGGGTGAGCAGGGGGCGCACATCGTAGGCCATCACGTAAGGCATGCCGATGTGGTGAGGAGAAGGGAGCAGGTCGGCGCAATATACCAGCGTTTGCCCGGGGCCGTTTTCGATAAAAAGGATCATCATGGCCTCGGTATGGCCGTACACATAGCGGATGCGGATACCCGGCATCCACTGGTAATCATCGGAGGTGACAGGCAACATATGGACGAGGCCGGCGTCGCGAAGCGGCACAAAGTTTTCTTGCAGGAACGAAGCCTGCTCGCGCTCGTTGGGCTGCAGAGCCCATTGCCAGTGCACTTCGTTGCTCCAATAGCGGGCCTTGGGAAAAGTGGGAACCAGGCGGCCGTCGTTATCCCGGCTGACGGCCCCGCCTACGTGGTCGAAATGCAGGTGGGTGAGGAATACGTCGGTGATATCTTCGGGTTGAAAGCCTTTGTTTTGGAGGAAGACAACAGCGTTTCTTCGCCATGGGGTTCGAAATGAGAGCGGAATTTGGCGTCTTGTTTATCGCCCATGCCCGTGTCGATCAGGATCTTGCGATCGCCGGTCTCCAACAGCAGGCAGCGCATCGACCAGGAGCAAAGGTTGTTGTCGTCGGCAGGGTTGAGGCGATTCCAGAGCCGTTTCGGTACGATGCCGAACATGGCGCCGCCGTCGAGTTTTAAGTATCCCGTGGGAATGATGTGGATGTTCATTATTGAGACTTTCCTAAAATCCAATCTTCTTCTTCTCGCCCTGCAGGCTTTTCTTCAGCGCGGCCATCCGGATAGCCGTCACGGCGGCTTCCACGCCTTTGTTGCCGTGTTTTCCGCCTGCTCGTTCTTTTGCCTGCTCTTCGTTATTGGGCGTGAGCACGCCGAAGATAAAAGGTTTGCCGGTAGCGATGCCCAGGTGGGTGAGAGCGGTAGCTACGGCGTTGTTGATATATTCGTTGTGTTTGGTATCTCCCTGAATAACGCAGCCGAGGCAAATAACGGCGTCGGGATTGTGATGGGCGGCCAGCATTTGCGCGCCGACGGGCAGTTCGAACGAACCGGGCACCTGGGCGGTGACGATCTTGTCGGCTTTGGCGCCGTGGCGTAGCAGCGTATCATAGCAGCCTTCATAGAGGGCATGTGTGATAGCGGCATTCCACTCAGCAACCACGATACCGAAGGTCATATCAGCGGCATCGGGGATACTTTTTTCGTCGTAGTCGGAGAGGTTTTTGAGTGCGCTGGCCATAATTTTAATTTGCTGATGTGTTAATTTGCTGATGTGCTGATAATTGCCTGGATATTAGCACATCAGCACATCAGCACATCAGCACATTATTAACCTTTCGCTCCTGCGCGGATAATATACTTGTCGATATCTATGGCGATCGGCGAGTTGGGATATTCGCTTTTGATGCGCTCGTAAGATGCCTTTGCGTCGCTGAATTTGCCTTGTTTTTCCTGGAGCATGCCCAGTTTTTTCAGGTAATACGGCGTAATAGCTTCGTTGTCGGCAGCGCTAACAGCTTTCGAATAGTAGCTCAGTGCCTGGTCGAAATCGTTTTTCTCGGAGTAGGCATCGCCTAGGGCGCCGTTTTTCATAGCGGGCGTGACGTTGCCTTTGGCGTCATACGACTTCAGGTAGTCGATAGCAGCGTCGTATTGGCCGAGGTTGAGGTAGCATATACCTGCGTAATAGCTGGACAGGTTAGCGGCTTTAGTGCCTTTATAGTTGTCGATAATATCCAGGAAACCCGAATAGCCGCCGCCGGGGTTGGTGAGGGCCATCGCAAAAGAATCGCGCTCGAACTGCACTTCTGCCTGGAACATCTGTTCTTCGGCTTCCTGTTGACGGGGTTCGATGATAAAATGCTTGTAAGCCCAATATCCGCCGACAACCAGCAAAAAAGCCCCGGCTACTCCCAGGATATATTTCTGGTTCCTCTCAAAGAAATTTTGCGCCTGATCTTTTACGTCGATCAGGTTGATCAGCGTTTCGTCCGATTTCTGATTTTTAATTCTCCTCGCCATTTCGCAAGCAATTATGTGAATTTGCAGTTGTTGATAAGGTGCTTTAGGGGAAGCTTCCTCAAAAAGCGTGGCAAAAATAAGTAAAGTTTCGGTAGTAAGGCAGGATTTGGGAAAAAAAGGGTAGAGCCGCAATGCATTGCGGCTGTACTACCCAGCCAAACCGTGATCAATCCCGGATAAACGGATAATCGGCCTGTATGTAGTTATCCGTGAATAGCTCGGAGGCATCGGGATAGGGAGATGCTTCTGCAAAAGCTTCGGCCTCGTCGATCTCTTGTTTGATCATATCTTTGATGGCCTCAATCTCTTCTTTGGTGGCGATGTGATTTTTGAGAATGCGGGCTTCTTCCATTTTTACGGGGTCGCGTTCCTTATAGGATTCGACTTCTTCTTTCGGACGGTATTTGGCCGGGTCGGATACCGAGTGGCCTTTATAGCGGTAGGTATTGATTTCGAGGTAGAAGGGGCCTTTGCCCGAGCGCACATGCTCGGCGGCTTTCATCATGGCTTCGTAGACTTTCTCGGGGCTCATGCCGTCAACCTGCATGCTGGGCATATCGTAGGCGAGGCCTAATTTATGGAGGTGTAGAACGTTGCTGGTACGCGCCACGGAAGTGCCCATGGCGTAGCCGTTATTTTCACAAATATAAATTACGGGAAGCTTCCAGGTCATGGCCATGTTGAACGACTCGTGCAGGGCGCCCTGGCGTGCGGCGCCGTCGCCAAACATAGTCACACAGAGATTGTCGGTGCCCCGGTATTTTTCGGCAAAAGCGATGCCGGTGCCGATGGGTATCTGGGCGCCTACGATGCCGTTGCCGCCGAAGTATTTATGCTCGGAGGAGAAAAAGTGCATCGACCCGCCTTTGCCCTTCACTACGCCGGTGCTTTTGCCGAATAACTCGGCCATACATGCTTTGGTGGAGAGTCCACGGCCAATAGCCGTGCCGTGCTGTCGGTAGGCGGTCACTATGCAATCTTCGCGGCGAAGGACTGATTCGTTGCCCGCCGCGACGGCGTCTTGTCCGATATATACGTGACAAAAACCGCGTATTTTCTGCTGGCCGTAGGCCACCAGCGCGCGCTCTTCAAAGCGGCGGATTCGCAGCATCATCTCGTACCAATGCAGGTGGAGTTCTTTGCTGTAAACGGCTTTTTCTTTTTTGCCGCCGCCTTTATTTTTATCTGCTACCATGATCAATAGCTTTTGCTGATTCCTGGATAATAAGGTGTAACAACTTTTTGCGATGGGTGTTCAGATATCGCCGGCGCAAATATACTTCCTGAAAAAGCGCCGTGCAAATTTCTGGTTGGGTTATTACCGATTCTATTCTTTAGCTTTGCGCAAAAGTAGTCATCGCCCGTGCATTTCGACCGCGTCATATTGACCGAATTTAAAAACTACCACTACCAGCAAATCGACTGCAATCCCCGGCTGAATTGCTTTGTGGGGCTCAACGGCATGGGCAAGACCAACCTGCTCGACGCGATTTATTATTTGTGTATGGGCAAGAGTTATTTCGGACTCAACGACCAATACATCGCTTATCACGAATCGCCGTTTTTCCGGCTGGAGGGACACGGCGTGATCAACGGCCATTCCGAGAAAATCGTAGTAAAAGCCCCCCTCGGACAGCGCAAAACGATGGAACGCAACGACCTGCCCTACGAACGCCTGGGCGACCACGTAGGCTTGATTCCCGTGGTGTTTGCCGCCCCCGACGATATCCAGCTTATCCATGAAGGCAGCGAGGCGCGCCGCCGACTGCTCGACAATACGCTGTCGCAACTCGACCAACATTACCTGCAGTTGCTGCTGCGCTACAACCATCTGCTCAAACAGCGCAACGCCGCCCTCAAGCAATTTGCCGATACGCATACGTTTAATCCAGCCCTTTTGGCTGTTTACGACGAACAACTCGTAGACCCCGCGCAGTATATTTATACGAGGCGCAGCGACTTCATGGAGCGCTTTTTGCCGCTTTTGAAGGCTAACCATTATACCATCTCCGGCAAACGCGAGGAGGCCGATTGCCGTTATGAATCGCCCCTGCAACAGGCTTCGATGGCTGAACTGCTACACAAAAACCTGGATAAAGACCGCCTGCTCGGACGCACCACCGGCGGCATCCATCGCGACGATCTCCAGTTTATGCTCGAAGGTCAGCCTATCAAACGTTTTGCCTCCCAAGGACAAACCAAGTCATTTTTGCTGGCGCTCAAACTCGCACAATACGATTTGATGCGGGAAGAAAAAAATATGTCCCCTTTGTTATTGCTCGACGATATATTCGATAAATTGGACCAGGAAAGGGTGGAACACCTCATGCAACTGTTATTGGAAGGCCCCTACGGCCAGTTGTTTGTATCCGATACCCACCCCGACCGCATCGCGGCTATTGCCGCCCGCATGAGCGTCCCGTTTTTTAATTATTATATCGAAAAAGGAGTGGCCACTTTACAAAACGAACTCAACATATGACGATCAAAGAGGCATTGCAGGAATTGATAGAGGCTTACAAACTCAAGCCTAAGCTGCACCAGACCAATATTCGCAGTACCTGGGCGGAGTTGATGGGGCCGGCTATCACCAAGTACACCAGCGACGTGAAGATGGTGGGCAAAACCCTGCACATCACTATTGATTCGGCAGCCCTGCGGCAAGAGTTGTCCTATAGTCGCGAAAAGATCAAAAATCTACTCAACGAATCTCTCGGCGAGGAGTACATCCAGGAAGTGGTTGTTCGATGAAAAAGGTTTAGCGCCTTCGGCGGGTTTAGCGATTGGGTTTAGCGATTGGGTTTAGAAAACTAAACCCTAACGCTAAACTGCGCATGCACTAAACCCTATCGCTAAACTGCAAATGCACTAAACCCAAACGCTAAACTGCGCATGCACTAAACTTCACCCATGTCAAAAACCATTCTCATCACCGGCGGCGCCGGTTTCATCGGCTCGCACCTGGTGCGCCGTTTAGTAAATCGCTATCCCGATTACCTGATCGTCAACTTCGACAAGCTGACTTACGCGGGTAACCTGGAAAACCTGCGCGATATCGAACAATCGTCCAATTACCGCTTTGTAAAAGGCGATATCACGGATTACGAGCAAGTGGCCGTGATATTTCGCGAAATGGATTTCGACGGGGTAATCCACCTGGCAGCGGAATCGCACGTGGACCGCTCCATCGAAAACCCGATGAGTTTTATTGAGACTAATATTATAGGCACCGTCAACCTGCTCAATGCGGCGCGTTTTTATTGGGAAAATAAGGCGGGCAAATTGTTTTACCATATCTCTACCGACGAAGTATACGGCTCGTTAGGCGATACCGGCTTTTTCACCGAAAAAACTGCCTACGACCCCCGCTCGCCGTATTCGGCCTCGAAGGCCAGTTCGGATCACCTGGTCAGGGCGTATCACCACACCTACGGCTTGCCCACGGTCGTATCTAATTGCTCTAATAACTACGGTCCCTACCAATTCCCTGAGAAACTCATTCCGTTGATGATCAACAACATCATCCATAATAAGCCTTTGCCCGTGTATGGCGATGGCTTGTTTACGCGCGACTGGCTGTGGGTGGGTGACCACGCCGAGGCTATCGACCTCATTTTTCACAAAGGCGTCGCCGGCGAGACCTACAATATCGGAGGTAATAACGAGTGGAAAAACATCGACCTGGTGCACCAACTCTGCGATATTATGGACGAACAACTCGGCAGGCCCGCCGGCGCTTCTCGCCGGCTGATTACTTTTGTAAAAGACCGCCCCGGCCACGACCGCCGCTATGCCATCGACGCTTCGAAACTCAAAAAAAGAACTGGGGTGGCAGCCTCAGATACAGGCAGAGGAAGGCCTGCGCCTCACTGCAGCCTGGTACCTTGAGAATGCGGAGTGGCTTCATCACGTTACTTCGGGGGAATACAGGGGCTACTATGAGAGGCAGTATGCCGGAGGAGGTGAGATTTTCAATAGTCATTCTTGCCATCAGGTAGCTCAGCGTGGATTCAGCGCCCTGGTTGAGGTTCACGTGGTTTTCTTCCAGGCCGTCATAACAGCCGCCTGTGCAGGGGTTGTAAATGATTTGATGGAGGTGATTGTTTCCCAGAAACCAATTGAAAGCGGTAGCCATTTTGTGCGAATAACTTTCCGCCTGAAATACGCCGTAAAACCTGCTCAGCGCCAGAATGGTGTAGGCGACATCAATGGGTTGCTCACCGTGTAACGCTGCTTCCTGTCCCTTATGCAGCCAACTTTTATTGGAGATTACTTTTATCCCGCTTTTGTTAAAAGTAAGAGACAAAAGAAAATCGAATGACGTTTTGGCGATTTCCTTGTAGATAGGTTCGCCGGTATCCTGCCAGGCGCACAACATGGCTTCCGGTAATATGCTGTTGGCATAGGTCAGATAACTTTCATACCAATGCCAATCCGGCTCTGATTCGTGCCGGTACATCTGAACCAACCTGTTGGCTAATATTTTGAGGAGCCTGGAATTTTCGGGTGATGTTATTCCAAGATTGAAATAATACAAACCTTTGATTACAAAAGCCATGGCGCGGGAGGAATGTATCATTTCTATGTGAGGCAATGCCCGCTGGAAGATTCCTTCTGCTGTCGAAACTAATTCTGCCGGCAATAAAGCGCGCTTTGAAATTAAATATCCCAATGCCCATAAGGCCCTTCCATTGGCGTCAGCGAGGTTGGTGTCCTCATTTTGTGAAGTGAATATTTGTTTGCTGTCCACATAATTCAAAAAATGGCCTTCGGGTTGTTGGCAATACTTTATAAAATCCAGATAAGTGCGGATGTAATTCACATCAGCTTCGTCACCTGACCATTCGTAGTGCATACATACGGCGATTAATGCCCGTGCATTATCGTCCAGCGTGTAACCGGAATCTATATCAGGCTGGTTGATTTTTGAAAACTGGATGATTCCGACCTCCGTGGTCATCTTTTTTATATGCTCCAGGTTGATGGCGGGGAGGCGGTATTGCAATGAAATTTTTTTGGATTGCGGTTCGATATCACGGATTATCTCCTGGTCTTTTTTTGTAGGTGCGCCCGCATAATTAGTCTGTCCGACTATTTTCTGTAGCAACAGGGCATGAGCAATGGCGGAGTTTTCCCAGGCAGTCGGAACTATTCGCTGCAAGGTGCTTGCGCTGAATGCTTTCTTAGCGGTTCATCGCTCATCAAGCGGTTTACGCCATTCGCCAGCTGTTCAGCGTTCTGAAAATCAATGATGATACCGGTATCCTCGCGCAGCACCTCCCGCGCATGAGGGATAGGCGTAGAAATAATCGGGCAGCCGCAACTCATCGCATATGAAAAAGTGCCGCTCACCGCCTGGTTGGGGTCATTGGTAGTAAAGAGGTAAATATCAGTCAACTGCAAATACTCCAATAAATCATGCAAGGGAAGGTAACGGTTGATAAACTTCACATGCTGCTGGAGTGACAATTCTTCCACTTTTTCTTCCAGCATGGCACGGTATTTTTCCCCTTCCGATTTTACCACTCCGGGATGCGTTTTGCCAATGACAAGAAATACTACATCGGGGTTGGTTTTGATGATGGCGGGCAAAGCTTCCAGCGTAGTTTGTATTCCTTTTCCGGAACCGAGAAGCCCAAAAGTGGAAAGGACTTTCCTGCCAGTTAATCCATATTTGTCTTTTAAGATCGTTTCACTTAAATGCGGCACTAAGTGTGTGCCATGTGGAATTACCGCAATTTTTTGTTGCGGTATGCCATAATCAATGCTTAATACTTTTGCCGCATGTTTTGTCATCACGACGATGGACGCACAGGCTGCCGCTATTCGCATTACATTTACTTTCAGCGATTCATTGGGCTGGGGCAACACGGTATGGAAAACGACAATGGCGGGTTTGGTTAGTTCATACAAAAATTGCAGGAAAGCATCTTCACCTGCCTGCTGAAAGAACCCAAATTCATGCTGAACTAACACGAGATTGATGCGCTTGTCATTATTAATGGTGCCGGCTAATTCAGCGTATTTGGATGAGTCATTCGTGTCGAGACTATATTTCACTTCTTCCGGGTAAATAAAATTTGAATGTCCGGATTCCAGGGCGCAAACTTTTAAAGAGAATGAATGACTGAATTTGTTATCAAGCGCCATGAGTAAATCCTGTGAGTAAGTGGCGATGCCGCATTCCCTGGGAGGATAGGAGGTGAGGAATAATATTTCAGGCAACTTATCAGTAGGAAGTAGGGGCTCCTTATCAGCTCTCTTTTGGCGGTTGATTTCCTGCAATAACACATTATCTGAAATATCTCCAACGTTCATTACAACTTCATTTTTCATCATTTTGGGTATTAAGTAACAACTCCGCCAAAAGCGCAGACAGGCTCACAGAAGCACATGCTATACGCTCGTCGGCAGCGCCATAATAAATGTATAAGGTATCGTCAAATAAGGCTGTTCCCGTAGGGAAACACACGTTATTTACTTCGCCTTCTAATTCCCACTCAATCTCAGGTATAAACAAAGGGTATGGCAGCCGCGCTATTTCTTTCCAGGGGTTTTTCAAATCCATTAGAGCAGCGCAGGCTGTATATACGTATCCTTTCGTAGTATCATACACGCCATGATAAATCAATAACCACCCGTGTGCTGTTTCTATCGGAGGGCATCCGCCTCCGATGTAACTTACTTCGTGCTTGTACTTAGAAGAAAGAGCAATGTTTTCTTCCAGTTGAATAAAATAATTGCCCCAAAAATCTTTTGTCAACTCTTCTAACCCGTTTACTGCAGCTATTTGTATGTCGGGCCTTACCCGATGAAGGAAATGTAGCTTGCCATTTATTCTTCTTGGAAAGAACATTACATTTTTATCCCATAATAACACTTTTTTATCAGCCTTCGTATACAGATGGTTGCGGTCATTGAAGCGGGAATATTTTTTATTGATGGCGCCTTTACAGGTTGCTAGATGCTTAAATGCATCATAGGTGAGCTGCGGCACGATGAGCCCTCGCTTTTCAAATTTCCTCAGATCTGTTGAAGTAGCCAGTGCCCCCAATGCATTTACGCCATCATAGGCTGTATAAGTGAGGTAATACAAGTCGTCAATCTTTGTAATCCGGGGGTCTTCAATGCCATGCGATTCATAGGCAGATTGGGGAAAAAGTAAGGGTATCTCAAATCGCTCTTCTATGGTGAGGGGCCCTTTCAATTTGCAGTAGCCGATGCTGGAGTAATTGCCTTTGCTAACCGCCCTGTAAAAAAGATGAACGGAGTCGCCCTCCCGAATTACCGCAGGATTTAAAACTCCTTCGTTTTCAAAACCAAAATTGGTTTTTCTCAGGATTACACCGTGTTTTGCTACTTCTATCAGCGGCTTTGACTTTTAGATACCCACTATTGGCTGGATGCTATGAAAAGATTTCCACCCTACAAAGGTACGTGCTTTCATGTCGGCAAACGTGACACAATTCCAGCAGAGAGTTACATAATTCACACAATTCCGAAATTGTGGCGGGCATCCAAACCAGAAACCCTGGCAGGCTAAGAACAACGGAAAGTAGTTTATAAAGGCCCTTTTTTGTGATGTAAAAAAAAAGTAGCATTTTTAATACCCATAAAAGCCTTGGCACATGAAAAATCACCTGACACCCTTACTGGTCTTAATGGCCATTCACCCGGTATTAGCGCAAAACGGAGGAGACAACAGGTCTAATTTTCAACTACAAATCCGGCAAACTACCGAAACCATACAAATTGACGGCGACCCGGGCGAGCAAAGCTGGCAGACGGCGGAAGCTACCGATACTTTCTGGCTCAACGCGCCCCGCGATGAGGTCAAAGCCACCCGCATGACGACAGTAAAAATGCTGTACGACGATAAAAACCTGTATATCAGCGCCGTACTTTATGGCGAAAACGATTTCGTCATTCAAACCCTAAAACGCGACGCCGACTTTGAATCGAGTGATGCCTTTGGCGTAATTATCGACCCGGTGGGGCAAAAGTCGGTCGGCTATGCTTTTGGCGTAAATGTGGGCGGCGCTCAAGCCGATGCCCTGGTATCGGCGGCACAAGGCGTATTTGTAGAATCCACTGATGGCTCCTGGGATGCGCGCTGGTATGCTGCGGTGCGCCAAAGAGCAGATGGATGGTCCCTGGAAATGGCTATTCCTTTCAAGAGCTTGCGGTTTAAGGCCGGACAAACCACCTGGGGCATCAACTTCTGGCGCGTAGATCGCCAGCATAATGAAAGTCATGTTTGGGCTAAGGTGCCCGTGCAATTCGACCCGCTTGATTTGGGGTTTACCGGCACGCTGGTTTGGGAGCAGGCGCCTGATCGCGTGGGAGGCAATGTCTCGTTGACGCCCTACGCCCTGACTTCATTCACCAAGGATTATACCCGAAAAACCGATGATAGCGATTTTGACTTCGGAGGAGAGGCAAAGGTGGGCCTCACGCCCACACTCAACCTTGATTTGACCGTCAATCCCGATTTTTCTCACGTCGAAGTCGACCAGCAGGTGACCAACCTGAGCAGGTTTAATATCTTTTTTCCCGAACGACGACAATTTTTTCTCGAAAACGCTGACATCTATACCAATTTTGCGGCCTTCCCCGATGCGCCGTTTTTCTCCCGGCGCATCGGTCTCGACCCGGCCGGACAAAAGTCCCCATTTTGTACGGCGCCAGGGTGAGCGGTAATGTCGACCAGAACTGGAGAATGGGGGTGTTGAATATGCACACAATGGGCGATTCGCTGCGCCCCGCCCAGAATTATACGGCCGCAGCTATCCATAGGCGAGTGTTAAAGCGGTCTACGGTGCGGGCGCTGCTGCTCAACCGCCAGGCTTTCCACGACGGCGACCTGATCAGCGATGATTACGGCAGAAATGCTTCGCTGGAATTCGAATATTTGTCGGACGACGGCCGCTGGCGCGGAAAAGCGAGTTATAATCAATCGTTTAAATTCAGAGATTCGGGAAACGGCAGGTTCCTCATCGGAGCTTTCGGCTACAATGGCCGTCAGTTTCAGACCAACTGGGAATTCCAGCACATGGGCGACGATTTCACCGCCGATATGGGTTTTATCAGCAGACTTTATCACTACGATCCCGGCAATGACCGGCTCGTGCCGGAAGGATATTCCTCCATTGCCAATCTGACGGATTATTCTATTTACCCAAAAAATAAAAAAATCGTACAACACTGGTTTGGTATGGAAAATTACGGCTGGTGGGTGCGCGGCGGTTTACTCAACGAATGGTATACCCGGCTGCGCTATTTTATGTTTTTTAAAAATACCAGCCAGTTGCGCTTTCGATTAAATAATAATTATGTGCACCTCCTGTATCCATTTTATCTTACCGAAGGCGCTCCGCTTCCAGCCACTGCCTATAATTTCAGTGAATTTAATATTGAATTAAATACAGACTTGCGAAAGAAAGTTAATCTGGAGTTTTTTGGTGTGTACGGCTCGTTTTATAATGGGAAAAAAGCAACAGTGAGCGCTTCTTTGAATTACAGGGCCCAACCCTGGGGCAATGTGGCGCTGAGTTTCGAATTTAATGACATCAGACTTCCCGAACCTTACGGCAACGCCCAATTGTGGCTGATCAATCCCCGGTTGGAAATTAATTTTTCTGAAAAAATATTCTGGACTACTTTTTTTCAATACAATACGCAAGCCAATAATTTTAATATTAATAGCCGCCTGCAATGGCGCTATCGCCCTATGAGCGACCTGTTTTTGGTGTACACCGATAATTACCAGACGGAGGGAATGTTTGGACCGAAAAACCGGGCGGTGGTGCTGAAGCTTAATTATTTTTTCCAAATTTAATCGCCCCCTCGCCAAGTCTCCCCCTCGCCCCCTCGCCCTACAGCCCCAGCCTCTTAGCGACCAGGTTACTGCTCAGAAAACCGTAGATGACAATAGTTATCGAGCTGAGCGGCATCAGAATCGCGGCTACCAGCGGAGTGAAAACGCCTTGTACGGCGTAACTTAGTCCTACCACATTGTACACCAGCGCCAGGCCGTAGGCGCCGTACACCAGGTACACGCTGCGCTGGGCGAGTTTGAGCATCTGAGGTAGCAGGTGGAAACTTTCTGCGCGCAGGATGGCGTCGCAGGCGGGGGTGAAATTGTTGCTTTCTTCGGTGATCACGATGCCCGCGTTGCTCTGCTTGAGTGCGCCGGCGTCGTTGAGGCCGTCGCCGAGCATGAGGATGGTGCGGCCTTCCTGTTGCAGGCGGTTCACCATATCGAGTTTATCAAACGGGCTTTGGCGGAAGTGGAGTTCGGAGCCTTCCGGCAGGAGGCGTTCGAAGTCGTCTTTTTCGCGCTCGTTGTCGCCGGAAAGCAGGTATATCGGGCCCATTTTGCCGAGATAATCGAGCACTTTCGCCAAGCCGGTGCGCAGGCTATTCTGGGCCTGGAAATACCCCTTTACCTTGCCGTTGATAGCCAAAAAAGTATTTCCTTCTTGTTCCTTACCCGTAATCCATAGCGCATGGCCGAGTTGCAGGCGCTGTTTGTCAAAAAGCGCTTCTACGCCCTGTCCGGGTATTTCCTTCCATTCGGTGGGCTGGGGCAGTTCGTCGGGTAGCCATTGATAGTGGCGCTGGAGATATTGATACACCTGCACGCTAAGCGGATGGCTGGATGGCTTTGTCAGTGCAGCGACCAGACGGGCTTCGGTTTCATCGAGTTCGCCGTGGAAGGCCATGCCTGTCGATTTGCGGCTGGTCAGGGTGCCGGTTTTGTCCACTACCACGGCATCCACGGCTTCGATAGATTCGATGACGATGGTGTTGCGCAGGTAAAACTCGTGGCGACCGAGGATTCGCAGCACATTGCCAAAAATAAACGGAATGGCAAGCGCCACGGCGCAAGGGCAGGCAATGATGAGAACGGCGGTAAATGCGTTGATGGCTATGGTAGAATCGCGGGGCAGCCAGTAGGCCAGCGTGCCAAATCCCACCAATAAGATAGCAAAGGTAAAATACTTGCCCACGCGGTCGGCGAGCCGGCTGGCGGCCAGGTATTGGGGTTTGTTAAAGGCTTCGTTATTCCACAACTGGGTGAGATAGCTCTGCGACACCTTGCGGTTCACCATCAGCTCGATGGCGCTGCCGGTCTGGCGGCCGCCGGCAAACACTTTTTCGCCTTTGGCGATGGCTACGGGTTCTGATTCACCGGTGACGAAGCTGTAATCGATTTGCGCTTCGCCGTCGAGCAGGGTGGCATCGGCGGGGATGATCTCCTGGTTGCGCACAATGATCTGATCGCCGGGTTTGAGCCGGTCGAGCGATACGCTGGTGGTGGTGTTGCCCTTTTTGAGTAGGGCGGCAATGGGAAAATACGAGCGATAGTCGCGCTCAAATGAGATATGATAATAGGTGCGCTGCTGAAACCACTTGCCAATGAGCAGGAAAAAGACGAGTCCGGCCAGACTATCCATAAATCCCGCCCCGGCGCCCGAGATAATCTCATAAGCACTTCTGATATAAAAAGTGATGATGCCCAGCGAAATGGGAATATCCATATTGAGTTCGCGATGCCTGATGCCGCGCCAGGCGGAGAGCAGGTAGTCTTTGCCGCTATAGAGCAATACAGGCGTAGCCAGGATGATATTCAGGTAGCCAAACAGGCGGGCAAAAGACGCTTCGGCGAGGGTTTCGAGGCCAAGGTATTCGGGGAAACTCAGCAGCATGATATTGCCGAAGGCAAAACCCGCCACGCCGAGCTGGTAGTAAAATGTACGGTTTACAATGGGGTGTTTGTCGGCGTTGAGGTTGCTGTAATTGATGGCGGGTTCGTAACCGAGGCTGGCCAGCAATTCCACGACTTTGCGCAGGGAGGTGACCTTTTCATCAAAACTGATAAACACTTCTTTTTTCGGAAAATGGACCTTGGAAGCTGTAATGCCATCGGATAGCCGGTACAGGTTTTCGAGTAGCCAGATGCAGGAATTGCAATGCATGGACGGCACATAGAAAGTTACGTTGGTGTGGGCGCCGTCGCTAAATTGCACCAGGTGGCCTTTTACTTCGGGGTCGTCGAGGTAGGCGTATTCGCCTTTTGATTTGCCTTTTAGGCTAATTCCAGCGTTTTCATCAAGGTCGTAGTATTTGCACAAGCCGTTGCTGTTCAGGATGTCGTACACCATGCGGCAGCCTTCGCAGCAAAACGGCTTATCGTCGAAGCGGATGGTCTCTTCGGCGCATTCGCTGCCGCAGTGGTAGCAATTGTCGTGTTTCGGCGCTACGCGAAGGGCAGTTTTGTCTTGGCTTGCGACAGGCATTATTTCTGTTTTGGGGGTAAAAATAATTCATCTGTTCGCCGCGGCTTTGTGATTTGCATCAATGTCCCGGGTGATTATTATCAGCAATCAGCAGTTAGTTCCTGGCAGCTGACTGCCGACTGCTGATTGCTGACTGCTAACGTTTCACCCGCCACGTCGACACCTTCACATTCGGTATATGCAGCTTTTCAGCTTCCTCGTTATTGAGCTTGGCGGCCAGCGCGGCAGCCACGTGGGCTTCCTCGCGATGTAGCTGGCGCAGCAAATCAGGCGTATAGTGTTTATTGACAAAATGCGTATCGAAATGGCCGGAAATAAAAGCCTCGTGTTCAAATACAAAGCGGCCGAAGGGTAGGGTAGTGACCACCCTTCGATTTCGTAATTGGCGATGGCTTCGAGCATGAGCTTGATCGCGGCGGTGCGGTTGATACCCTAAGTGAGCCAGCTTGGCGATCATCGGGTCGTAGTAGATCGGGATGGCCATGCCTTCCTCGTAGCCGTCGTCGACGCGGGATATGTTCGCCTGTCGGGCGGCGATAGGTATGCAGGGTGCCTACATTGGGCAGAAAAATTATCGTAGGGATTTTCGGCGTACACCCTTAGTTCGATGGCGTGGCCGTTGATTTCCAGGTCTTCCTGTTTGATCGAGAGCGTTTCGCGG
>JADKAE010000014.1 GCA_016715405.1 Saprospiraceae bacterium
AACAATTGGCTGGATAGCTGTGCAGGTATAAGCACACAAGAACGGCAGTATTCTTTAGGCTTCAAATCCTAAAAATGGCATCAACTATTTTCGGTTAAAACAAGAAGATATGGATGGCGAACATGAATACTCAAATATCATCAGCATTTACACATCAGGAGCATGACGACGGCATCTCGATTTATCCTAACCCCGTCAACAATACCCGGTCCATTCAGATAAGCTACCATCGTAACAATTAATGAAGTAAGGGTATTCAACCTGCTTGGTCAAAAATACTTTCTGTACCCTTTCAAAGAAACTATGGATGTGTCCAGTCTTAAGAAGTAGGGTATACACGAAGTTGTTTTGCAAATGGGAAACCGCATCATTACCCAGCGTATCATGGTGCAATAGTAGCGCTCGACTAAACCCTAACGCCAAACTGCGCATGCACTAAACCCTATCGCTAAACAGCCAAAGTTACTTTACCTTTTACCCGCCACGTCGACACCTTCACATTCGGTAGGTGCAGCTTTCAGCTTCCTCGTTATTGGAGCTTGGCGGCCAGCGCGGCGGCCACGTGGGCCTCCTCGCGATGTAGCTGGCGCAGCAATCAGGCGTATAGTGTTTATTGACAAAATGCGTATCGAAATGGCCGGAAATAAAAGCCTCGTGTTCAAATACAAAGCGGCCGAAGGGTAGGGTAGTGACCACCCCTTCGATTTCGTAATTGGCGATGGCTTCGAGCATGAGCTTGATCGCGGCGGTGCGGTTGATACCCCAAGTAGCCAGCTTGGCGATCATCGGGTCGTAGTAGATCGGGATGGCCATGCCTTCCTCGTAGCCGTCGTCGACGCGGATATGTTCGCCTGTCGGGCGGCGATAGGTATGCAGGGTGCCTACATTGGGCAGAAAATTATCGTAGGGATTTTCGGCGTACACCCTTAGTTCGATGGCGTGGCCGTTGATTTCCAGGTCTTCCTGTTTGATCGACAGCGTTTCTCCGCGGGCGATCCGGATTTGCTGCTCTACCAGGTCGAGGCCCGTGATCATCTCCGTGACAGGGTGCTCGACTTGCAGGCGGGTATTCATTTCGAGGAAGTAGTAATTCAGGTTTTCGTCCACCAAAAACTCCACCGTGCCGGCGCCGAGGTATTGACAGGCTTTGGCCACCATCACGGCGTCGCGGCCCATATTGGCGCGTATTTCGGGGGTGAGCACCGACGAAGGCGCTTGCTCTATTACCTTTTGGTGGCGGCGCTGGACGCTGCATTCGCGTTCAAACAAGTGGATGACATTGCCGTATTGGTCGGCCAGCACCTGCATTGCGATATGGCGGGGCGAGCCGATATATTTTTCGATAAAAACGGAACCGTCGCCGAAGGCGGAAGTCGCTTCGCTGATGGCGCGGGTCATTTGTTCTTCGAGTTCGCTTTCCGATTCCACCACGCGCATACCTTTGCCGCCGCCGCCTGCCGAGGCTTTGATCAGGATGGGATAACCCACGCGTTCTGCCACCTTTTTGGCTTCTTCAGGATCGGAAATCGAGTGGTCGATGCCGGGTACCATGGGTATATTGTATTGCTTGACGGCGTCTTTGGCGGCGAGTTTGCTGCCCATCACTTCGATGGCGTGGGGCGTCTGGGGCCGATAAAGATGATGCCGGCATCGGTGACGGCCTGGGCGAAAACGGCATTTTCACTCAAAAAACCGTAACCCGGGTGAATGGCGTCGGCGCCGGTAGCCTTAGCAGCTTCGATGATCTTATCCATTTTGAGATAAGATTCGGATGAAGGCGAAGGGCCGATGTACACGGCTTCGTCGGCAAATTGTACGTGGCGGGCATTGCTATCCACTTCCGAATAGACGGCTACCGTAGCGATTCCCATTTTGCGCGCGGTGCGCATTACTCTGAGCGCGATTTCGCCTCTGTTGGCGACCATTTTTTCATCGAAATTTCAATTTGGGCCTAGGTTACTTATTTCCGGGTGTAGTGTTTGGCATAATTGACCTTTAATTCATCGAGCCGTGGGGCATGTCCTTTTAGCCTGTTTTCGAAGTCGGCAAACTGCCGCATATCCTGTGGGGTCCAGGTCATTTCCGCAATGGCGATGGCGCGGGGGTAGGCCATATAATCTGCTTGTTCGTTTTATGTATTCCGTCCACTCATACTGCCCTGGGCGCCCAGGATGTGTTTGGCTTCCTCGGCGTTGAGCATGGCCGGGGTTGGGTGGAGGCGGTACACGCTGTCGAGCGGCAGGTATCCGCCGATGGCCAGGGGTTCGCCTTTCTGGTCTGTGGACTGGTAATAATCGAGGTAGCAATAGGTAGTGGGCGTCATAATCACATCGTGGCGTTGTTTGGCGGCGGCAATACCGCCGTCGGTGCCGCGCCACGACATCACGGTTGCGTCGGGGGCCAATCCGCCTTCCAGGATTTCATCCCAGCCGATGATTTTTTTGCCTTTTGAGTTGATGAATTTTTCCATGCGCCGGATGAAATAACTCTGCAATTCGTGCTCGTCTTTGAGGCCTTCTTTTTTCATCAAATCCTGACAAAAAGCCGATTCTTCCCAGCGTTTCTTCGGGCATTCGTCGCCGCCGATGTGGATGTATCTGCCGGGGAAGAGGGTGATGACTTCTGATATCACATTTTCCAAAAACTCAAAAGTCTGCGGATTGGGGCAGAATACGTCGTCGAAAACGCCCCACTTGGTAGCTACTTCGTAAGGGCCCGGCTTGCGGCCGTTCGGGGGCGCGGCCGCGCGTGGGGGCCGGCTTTCGATTTTCGGGCACATCCCTACAAGCGGCTTTGGGCATCCAAACCCTTTGTCTCATCCTGGGTGTAAAAGCGCCGTAGCGCTGTCCGTCGAGCGTTGGGGTTCTTCGCTGTTGTGGCCTATGATCGTTTCTTTGCGCCAGGCGGCCACTTCCTGCAGCTTAGGATATTTCTTGATTTCGATACGCCAGCCCTGGTCTTCGGTGAGGTGCCAGTGAAGCGGTTCATCTTGTGCATTGCCAATAGATCGATATGGCGCTTGACAACTCGGGGAAGAGTGGCGGCACTCGGAGGTGCTGCCCCGGTGCCGAACGGGGGGAGTCTTCGATTTCTACGCAGGGCGCCGTCCATTCTATCCAGAGGCCACTTCCTTGCGCTCAATGGCTTCCGGCAGGTTGCCGCAGCGTCTGCGCATAAAAAGCGCCGGCGGCGTGCCTTGATGTCGATGCGCTCGGGGGTAATCACGAGTTTATAGCCTTCGGGATTCGTCACCGATTCATCGGCGGATGGCAACGGCTCCGGGTCTTTTTATCGTGGTCATCAACCGGTAGCGGGTTTTATCATTTCGGTCAGTTGCAGGGCTACTTCCTCGAAAAGCTGGGTTTTCCCGTCCGCGCATGGTCGTCTCCTTATTTATACAAAACTGCCGGGTTTAGGTGTGCCGAGCGACACGGGTTTGGGCAGGATGGTGTAATCTTCGGGTTTGTTTTCTGTCAGGGCAGGTTTTTGTTGGCAACTGCATAACAAAGGCAGCAGTGCAAGGAATAGCCATTTTTTCATACCTGGTTCTTTTTCTTTCAAAAGTAGGAAGAAATAATTTAGACCTTCAATTCGATACCCAGTATTTCTGTTTAACCAATTGAAAAACAATTCGCAAAATCTGCGAAATCTATGGAATCTGCGATTCTGAAAACATGGCAGAAAAAGCCGATTTTTTCCCATCATCCATAAAAATTTATACCTTTACATCCCGTAACGATCTGAACCGAATCTCCATTAGCGCTTCAGAGCTCCATCGCAAACAGTAAACAACATTATGACAAAATACATCTTCGTTACGGGAGGCGTCACCTCATCGCTGGGTAAAGGTATTATTTCCGCCTCGCTGGCTAAACTGCTGCAAGCCAGGGGGTTCAGCGTCACCATCCAAAAATTCGACCCCTATATCAACGTAGACCCCGGCACGCTCAATCCCTATGAGCACGGCGAATGCTACGTGACCGACGACGGCGCCGAAACCGACCTCGACCTCGGGCATTACGAGCGATTCCTCAATACGCCCACCTCCCAGGCCAATAATGTCACTACCGGGCGCATATACCAAACCGTCATCAACAAAGAACGCGCCGGCGACTACCTGGGCAAAACCGTTCAGGTGGTGCCCCATATCACTGACGAGATCAAACACAGGGCGCAACTGTTGGGGGCTACCAATCAATACGATATTATTATTACGGAGTTGGGCGGCACAGTGGGCGACATCGAGTCGCTGCCCTATCTGGAATCCCTGCGCCAGTTGCGCTGGGAATTGGGGCGCGACAACTGCATGGTGATCCACCTTACCCTGATCCCATATCTCAAAGCCGCCAAAGAACTCAAAACGAAACCCACGCAGCACTCCGTCAAAGAACTGCTCAATACGGGTATTCAACCCGATATCCTGGTTTGCCGCACCGAATATGCGCTCAGCATGGATATCCGGCGCAAACTCGCCCTGTTTTGCAACGTGGAGGTAGGTTCGGTTATCGAGGCTATCGACGCCGAAAGCATCTACGACGTGCCCATCCTGATGCTCAAAGAAAACCTCGACGCCACGGTGATGAGCAAGTTGCGCCTGCCCGACCGCCGCGAACCCGAGATGAAGGCCTGGAAATCTTTTTGACCAAACTGAAAAACCCCAAACACGAGGTCCGCATTGGGTTGATCGGCAAATACAACGAACTACAGGACGCCTATAAGTCTATCCACGAAGCCTTTGTGCACGCCGGCGCCGTCAACGAATGCCGGGTAATCGTGGAACCCATCCACTCCGAGAAGCTGGAAAACGACCCCGAAGGTTTGGTGCGGCGCATCAAAGACCTCGACGGGGTGTTGGTGGCGCCCGGCTTTGGAGAAAGGGGCATCACCGGCAAAATAAATGCGATCCGCTATGTGCGCGAAAACCGCATCCCGTTTTTCGGCATCTGCCTGGGCATGCAATGCGCAGTAGTGGAATATGCCCAGCACGTGTTAGGTATCTCCGACGCCGCATCTACTGAGGTGAACCCCCATACGCCCCATCCGGTGATAGACTTGATGCCGGATCAGAAAAAGATCACCAAAAAGGGCGGCACGATGCGACTGGGCGCTTATCCCTGCGAATTGCGCAAAAAATCTAAAGCCCAGCAAGTTTACGGTACCTCGCGCATCAGCGAACGCCACCGCCACCGCTATGAGTTTAACAATGCCTACCGCGACCAATTGGAACAGGCCGGTATGCTACCCACCGGCATCAATCCCGATTCCGACCTGGTAGAGATTATCGAACTGAAAGATCACCCATGGTTTATCGGCGTACAATTCCACCCCGAACTGAAAAGTACGGTCGAAAACCCGCATCCGCTCTTTGCCGGGTTTATCAAGGCAAGTATGGAGTATCGGGGGAAGAGGGGGTGAGGTGGAGAGGGGGAGAGGGGGTGAATATTTTCCAAAGCCGTCACCACCAGGGATACTCCTGAGACGTCACCTTGTCACCGCCGAGGAAGTTTCACAGACGTCACCTTCCTGAAAATCAATGTATTGCTCAAGTATATCGGAGAATATTTTTTTCACAATGCCTCTTTTTTGTATTTGAAATAAGTAAAAAGAGGTGTGATATTTGTATCGTGAAGATGAGGAAATTACGGCAAAAAAAAAGCCGGCTCTGAAAGCCGGCCTCACTCATGTTCATGGGACTATTAGAAAGCACTAAAAAATATGCCGTAAAATTAAGACCTTTTTTTGACGCCGGCAAGTGATAAAAGTCACTTTAAGTGTCATCATAATTTTGGATATGTTCATGGGATTATAATTTACCGAACGTCGCGTCATCTGGCGCGACGTTTTTTTTTGGTCAATAGGCTCTTTAAATCCGGTTCTTATTGATCATTTCGAGCAGTTCGTCGCGGTAATTTTTGCCGATGGGCAAGTGTTTGGCCTGGTTTTTTTCGAGTACCTCTATCATGTTGCCTACAATGGCGTGAATCTTATTGATATTGACGATATACGAGCGGTGGATGCGCTTGAACATAGCCACAGGCAGTTTGTCTTCGAGGCTTTTCATCGTTTGCAGCGTAATAACGCGGGAGCTTTCCATCCGGATGATCACGTAATCTTTTAGTCCTTCGATATAAATGACATCGCCAAAATTGACTTTAACGAGCTTTTTGTCGGCCTTGACAAAAATATAGTCGTCGTCGGGTTCTCCGCTAGGGATATGGCTACTGGCCGTTTCTTTGTGTTTGAGGTGTATCTGCTCGATGGCTTTATTGACGGCCTTCATAAAGCGGTCAATAGAGATGGGTTTGAGCAGGTAGTCGAGGGCATTGAGTTCAAAACCTTCCAATGCGTAATTGGGATAGGCAGTCGTAAAGATAACCAGTGGCGGGTTGGAAAGCGTTTTCAGGAAATCGATGCCGGTGATCTGGGGCATTTGAATATCGAGAAACATCAAGTCGATGGCATGATTTTTCAGTGCATCATTGGCTTCGAATGCATTACTGCATTTCTTTACCAAATGGAGGTCGGGCATCTTCTCGATATAAGTTTCGAGTACATCCTGAGCCAGGGGTTCGTCGTCAACGATTATCACATTGATCATATGGCACATATATTTGGAAGCAAGATAGTCAATAGGGGGCGAATAATGAAATATGGGGCTCAATTATCAGCCTTCCAGTTTTAGTTTCAGGGTGACGGCGTAAGTACGCGGGTTATCGTCGATAATCAATTCATATTTATCGGGGTACAGCAAGTCGAGTCGGCGTTTTACGTTGACCAGGCCGATACCCCCGCTACGGCGGTGGTCGGGCGGCGGTGGCGTATCTGGTTTGCTGTTTTCAATAAAAAAAACGATCTCGTCGGGTTGAGATGAGAGTTCAATATTGACAAACCCCTTGGTAATGTTGTTATTCAACCCGTGTTTGAAGCTGTTTTCCAAAAAAGGAATAAACATCAGTGGGGCAATTTTTTGCGTACTCACATGACCGCGGTGTTCAAATTTGATCTCTACGTTTTTTCCCTGCCGTAGCCGCTCCAGATCGAGGTAATTCTGGATGTAATTCACCTCTTTTATCAAGGGCACCTGTTTTTCATTGCATTCGTATAGCATATACCGCATGATATCGGAGAGTTTGATCACGATATCGGGGGCGGCGTCCGATTTTTTAAGGGTGAGAGCGTAAAGGTTGTTGAGCGTGTTAAACAAAAAATGGGGGTTAATTTGCGATTTGAGGAACCGCAATTCCGATTGCATGGTTTGGTTTTCGAGGTCTTGCTTTTCCGTAAGCTGCCGCGCCCAATCGGTGATAATTTTAAAGATGGTAGAAGATCCGGCTATAAAAAAGGTAAGTAAAAAATACCAATGCTGGTTCATGACCAGGTGGTACTGTGAGGCCGGTATGGCTGAAAATTTGAAATAAAAATAATCACCTTAATGGGGGTTATGATAATGGTAGCCAGCATGAGCAAGCCTATATAGGTAAGAAACTTCTTCCTGTTGAGGTAATTCAGCACCAGGTAATATAAGTTGAAATACACGATGATCATATAGAAGAGCAGGTTGATGAGTTCATTGCTGAGCAGAAACCCAAAAATCCTGTTGGCGCTCTTCCAATAGCATGAGTAAACACAACAGCATGAGCCAGAACAGGCTATGGTAGATCCACCTGTTGTGCAGGATATCGTAGGACGCGATGTAGCTCGTTTTTTTTGTCGACATACCTTGCTGGCGCTGTAATCTCTTTCAACAAAGAAACATAACATCTGCGCGTGAAACTACATATTTTAGATCAAATGAACGATCTCAAAGACAGTTGGCAGGCAATAGTGGATATTACGATGGGTGTTTATTACTTTTGCGGGTCAAAATGGAAGCTACATGGTGTATCTAACCAGAAGAGAACGGTTTAATGCAGCACACAAGCTCTGGGTAACGGCCTGGAGCGACGAGCAGAATTTGGCGGTTTTTGGCAAATGCGCCAACCGCAACTGGCATGGACACAACTACGACTTATTTGTAACGGTGAAAGGCCAACCCGATCCCGTCACGGGTTTTATCATCGACGTCAAGGTGTTGAGCGATATTATTAAACGCGTGATTGTGGATAAGGTAGACCACAGCAACCTCAATCTCGACGTAGATTTTATCCCCGAAGGTATGCAGCCCACCACCGAAAACCTGGTGATCCTGTTTTGGAAACAATTGGAACCGCATCTACAGGGCTGTCGCCTGCATGCTATCAAGCTTTATGAGACCGAAAATATCTATGCGGAATATTTTGGAGAATAATGTTGCAACTCTGTCCCTATTCTACTGTTGTATTTATTTCGCAACGTCGAAATAATAGTATCAACCGCGTGAGTATGCAACACAAAAAATCGGAACTTTACAACAAAACCGTGACGGATAGTTTGATTCAAAACTACCGCAATATTATCGTCGAAACAGGGGAAGACTTTGAAAGAGAAGGACTTCTCAAGACCCCCGAGCGTGCCGCCAAAGCTATGCAGTTCCTTACGCAGGGATACCAACAGGATGCCGAAAAGGTGCTCCGCTCAGCCATGTTTAAGGAGGATTACAGCGAGATGGTTATCGTAAAAGATATCGAGCTGTATTCGCTTTGCGAGCACCATATACTTCCTTTTTTCGGCAAGGCCCACGTGGCTTATATTCCCAATGGCTATATTGTGGGATTGAGTAAAATTCCGCGTGTAATCGATATCTTTGCCAGACGATTGCAAGTGCAGGAGCGGCTGACCGATCAGATTTTGCACTGTATTGACAAAACGCTCAATCCACTCGGTGTGGCAGTGGTCATCGAGGCGAGCCACATGTGCATGATGATGCGGGGGGTGCAAAAGCAAAATTCGCACACCACAACTTCCGCGTTTACGGGCGCTTTCCAGCGCGTAGAAACGCGCAACGAATTTCTTACGCTCATCGGCTCCAGGCTGCACTGATAGGCGAAAAGCAGGATAAACGAAAACTGACTTATATTACTTATGAAAGCATTTGTTTTTCCCGGCCAGGCCGCTCAATTCGAGGGCATGGGCAAAGATATGTTTGATTCATCTGAGTTGGCGCGTACTCTGTTTGAGCAAGCCAATGATATCCTGGGTTTTCGCCTTTCAGACGTGATGTTTGAAGGTAGCGCTGAAGATCTCAAACAAACGCGCATTACCCAACCTGCCGTTTTCCTGCATGCCATTGTCAAGGCAAAGTTAGCCGGCGAAGCCTTTGCCCCCGATGTGGTGGCCGGTCACTCTTTGGGAGAGTTCTCGGCGCTGGTCGCCGCGGGCGCGATGAGCTTCGAAGACGGGCTGCGCCTTGTTTATCAACGCGCTATGGCCATGCAAAAGCCTGCGACGCCGCACCGGGTACGATGGCCGCCATCCTGACTGTTGAAGATGATGTGGTGGAAGAGGTTTGTGCAGGTATCAAAAACGAGATTGTGGTGCCCGCTAATTATAATTGTCCGGGACAATTGGTGATTTCCGGCACCGTCAAAGGCGTTGAACTGGCGGTAGAAGCCTTGAATGCGCGCGGCGCAAAAACTATCATGCTGGCAGTAGGCGGCGCCTTTCACTCCCCCCTGATGCAACCTGCGCAGGATGAGCTGAAAGCGGCTATCGAGGCTACTCCTATTGCCATACCTTCTTACCCGGTGTACCAAAACGTGAATGCACAACCCCAAACCGACCCCGCTCAGATTAAGCTCAACCTGGTAGCGCAATTGACTGCCCCCGTTTTGTGGACGCAAACGATGCGGCAGATGATTGCCGACGGCGTCTCCGAGTTTGTCGAAGTCGGCGGAAGCGGTAAAACCCTGCAAGGTTTGGTGAGGAAGCTGGATCGGGGAATGGCGACGAGAGCGTTGTGATGTTCTCTGTTCTCTGTTCTCTGTTCTCTGTTCTCTGTGTTCAAGATTAATTAGCAAAGATAAGGAACAGAGAACGGACAACCGACAACGGAGAACGGACAACCGACAACCGACAACCAAAAAAAATCGGGGTTTTGCCGTGACTTTTCCGTTGTATAAAACGTTGTAAGTAGAAAGTATTTTTTTTCATGGTGAGAGAAGAAGTAAAAAACGGGAGTTTGTTGATCGCCGAGCCGTTTATGTTGGATCCCAATTTTAAACGCGCCGCAGTTCTTCTGTGCGAACATTCGGCAGAGGGGAGTATCGGTTTTATTCTCAACAAGCCGCTCGGTATGCGCATAGACGAGCTGATCGAAGATTTTCCCGAATTTGATTCCGAGGTATTTTTCGGCGGACCGGTACAGACCGATACGATCCATTATATCCACAGCGTGGGCGATTTGCTTGAAGAAAGCGTAAAACTCACCGACGGCGTTTACTGGGGAGGAGATTTTGAAAAATTAAAATTTCTTATTTCTTCTCAGTTGATCCTGCCGCAAGATATCCGGTTTTTCCTGGGCTATTCCGGCTGGTCGGAAGGCCAACTGGCCGACGAAATTGTATACGGCTCCTGGGTGTTGGCCGAAATGTACGCCAACTACGTATTTAAATCCCGCCCCGATCAACTCTGGCAACAGGCTATGTACAACAAAGGCAATGCTTATACGGTGATCGCCCGTATGCCGGAAAATTATAGCGCGAATTAATGTGCTGATGTGCTGATGGGTTAATGTGCTGATAATAAATACTTTAATAAAAATATTGTTTGTTAAAATATAAATAATAATATTATCAGCAAATCAGCAAATCAGCACATCAGCAAATCAGCAAATCAGCAAATCAGCACATCATTTTACATCGAATACCCTCCCTTCGCCCAATTCTTCAGCAAAGCGATTTCTTCGGCGGTAAGTGCAGGCTTTTTTAGCTTAAAGGGCATAAACTTGGCATCGTCCTGGGGTAATTCTACCCGTGCGATGATATCCGTGATATTATTCTTTGCAGCTTCGTAAGTGTCAAAAGGTTTTTTCTTCCCGTCTTGGGAGGGGAATGGCAGGGCGCGCAACTCTTCTGGAGTAGAGCGCTAACTTCTGTCTCATAAGATACCTTGGGCACGGCCTTTGTCATATCCTGCTTGGCAGGCGCCGTCGTTTTGGGTGAACAGGCAAAGACCAGGATGATCAATGCAAAAAGGAAATAAAGCTTTTTCATACCAGAGAATAATTTGTTAATAGTTGGTAAAATTTGAAACTTAGTGCGACAAAATAGGGAAAGCACATGAGTTTGCAAAATCTGTTCTCTGTTCTCTGTTCTCTGTTCTCTGTTCTCTGTTCTCTGTTCTCTGTTCTCTGTTCTCTGTTCTCTGTTCTCTGTTAAAGTTTAAATGGCAAATATAAAGAACGGACAACGGAGAACAGAGAACCGAGAACGGACAACAAAGAAAAAACCCCGTATCAACCGCGGGTGACGGCCAATACGGGGTGACAGGAAAAGTTACTATGCTTTAATCGGTTGTGTATTTTTTCTCTCCAAGTTTTGCGTGTGCTGCTGCCAGGCGGGCAATGGGTACGCGGGGCGCCGAACACGATACGTAGTTGAGGCCGATATGGTGGCAGAACTTGATCGATTCGGGGTGTCCGCCGTGCTCGCCGCAAATGCCTATCTTCAGGTCAGGGCGGGTTTTGCGGCCCCATTCCACTGCTATTTTCATCAACTTGCCTACGCCGCGGGTATCCAGTACTTCAAACGGGTTGTCGTGAAGCAGGTTTTGTTGCGTATACATCGGCAGGAACTTGTTCTCAGCGTCTTCTCGCGAGAAGGAGAAGGTGGCCTGCGTGAGGTCGTTGGTGCCGAAGGAGAAGAAATCGGCTTCTTTGGCCAACTGGTCGGCTTCCATGCAAGCGCGTACGACTTCGATCATCGACCCAAACTTGAATTTTAGCTTGACGTTTCTCCTTTTTCAATTTCCTGTTGCAGATAATCTACATGCGCTTTTACCTGCTGCAATTCTTCGGCAGTACAAACCTGCGGTACCATGATCTCCGGATTCACCTCTATGCCCTCTTGCCGGCATTCTGCTTCGGCTTCGAGAATGGCTTGGATCTGCATGCGGTAGATTTCGGGATAAGTGAGGCCCAATCGCACGCCGCGGTGTCCCAGCATCGGGTTTACCTCGTACAATTCCTTCACTTTTTTCAGCATGCGTTCTTTTTTCTGAATAGCCTGGTTGACCAGGTCGCTGCCTTCCATATTAAATGGAGTGGGGGAGACGGCGGCGATTTCCGGGTTGGCTTCGAGAAGTCGCAGGCTGCTGAACAAGTTGTTTACACCCAATACCGTAGTGCGAAGCTGGGTAAGGTGCTCCAGTTCGTCGCGCAATTCTTCTTCGCTGGGCAGAAACTCGTGGATAGGCGGGTCGAGCAGGCGAATGGTAACCGGTCGCGGCGACATCACCTTGAAGATTTGTTTGAAATCTTCCCGTTGAATAGGCAGCAAGCGTTCGAGGGCTTTTTTGCGGTCTTCCGTGTTGTTGGCCAGGATCATATCGATCACGATGGGCAGTCGCTCAGAAGCATTAAACATGCGCTCGGTACGGCAAAGCCCGATACCCATAGCGCCATATTCTACGGCTTTGAGTGCGGCGTCGGGGGTATCCGCGTTGGCCATCACTTGTAGTCGGGCCACTTCGTCGGCCCAGTGAAGTAGTGTTTCGAGTTCTTTAGAGAAAGTGGGTTCTACCGTAGGAATTTCGCCCTGGTATACGAGGCCCGTACCGCCGTCGATGGTAATGTAATCGCCTTCGTGCAGTATTTTTTCGCCGATGACAGCCTGGCGCAGCTTGACGTCTACCGAAATACCTTCGGCGCCGGCTACGCAGGGCTTGCCCATACCTCTGGCCACCACGGCTGCGTGGGAGGTTTTACCGCCACGGCTGGTGAGGATGCCCTGAGAGGCAAAAAATCCGTGGATATCTTCGGGTTTCGTTTCCTCGCGTACGAGGATCACTTTTTGTCCGCCGCGGCCCAGCAATTCGGCGCGGTCGGCGTCAAAAACGCAGTGGCCGGAGGCAGCGCCGGGAGATGCCGGCAAACCTTGTGCGAGCGGCGTTTTTTTATGGTTAGGATCGAGGCGTGGATATAGCAATTGTTCGAGCATATCGGGTTTGATACGCAGCAGAGCCTGTTCTTTGTCGATGAGGCCTTCTCCGACCATTTCTACCGAGGTGCGCACCATGGCGGCGGCGTTCATCTTGCCATTGCGGGTCTGCAAACAGTATAATATCTGCTTTTCGATAGTATATTCAAAGTCCTGGACTTCTTTGTAGTGGCTTTCCAGCTTGTTGCGGAGGTCTTCCAGCTGGCGGTACATTTCCGGCATTTCTTCAGCCAGCATGTGAACGGGTTTCGGGGTGCGGATGCCGGCCACCACGTCTTCGCCCTGGGCATTGGTGAGATATTCTCCAAACATCACGTTTTCGCCGGTGCCGGGGTCGCGGGTAAAGCCCACGCCGGTGGCGCTGTCGTTGCCCATATTGCCGAATACCATGGCTACTACGTTGACGGCGGTGCCGTTGGCCATATCGGGGGTGATATTGAATTCGCGGCGATAGTCGACTGCGCGTTTGCCCATCCAGGAGTTGAATACGGCCTTGATGGCTATTTCGAGTTGTTCGTAAACATCTTCAGGGAACGGGCGGCCTGTGTGCTCTTTTACGACCAACAGGAACCGGTCGCTGATGTCTTTGAGGTCGGCAGCACTCAGACCAATGTCGACCTTGACACCTGCGCGATGTTTTACTTCTTCAAAATGCGCGTCGAATTTTTCATCGGGTACGCCCAGCGCTACCTTGCCAAAAAGCTGGATAAAGCGGCGGTAGGCGTCATAACAGAACCGTTCGTTGCCGGTCTGCTTGATCATACCCTGCAGGGTCTGCGAGTTGAGGCCGAGGTTTAGGATGGTGTCCATCATACCCGGCATCGACATAGCGGAACCGGAGCGAACTGAGACCAGGAGCGGATTTTGGGCGTCGCCGAAGCGTTTGCCGGAAGCTCTCTCAACTTCAGCCATTTCAGCGTGTACTTCCGCAAGCGCGCCGTCGGGTAATTCTCTCTTGGAATCCGCCAGGTAAGTAAGGCAGGTAGCTGTTGTGATGACAAAGCCGGGGGGCACGTTCAACCCGATTTGGGTCATTTCGCACAAGTTGGCGCCTTTGCCGCCCAACAAGTGCTTGTTTTTTCCATCCCCCTCGCGAAAAGAATAGACATATTTTGTTTTTACGGCCTTTTCAGCCTTTTTCCTGGATTACACTAGCTGTTTCGTCCATGACTGTCGTTTTTATAAACTAATTGATTGTTCTATGTTAGGGCTGAAGTAATACAACTTATTGTCGATTCAACAATAAGCTTTGGTTGTCCCAAAATTAACCCCTATTGAAGGTTGGCACAGATGACTTAGCTCAAGGTTTTTACTAACAATTATCAATGTGGGAGTTTTTTACATCAATAAATGCAGGCTATGGCTTATATTAGGGGCTTATTTTTTTAACAAATAACACACCTGACATGCACAAAAAACTTTGGCTGCTGGCAATTGCTGCGATGATCGCGGCAGCGCCTGCTTTTGCTCAAAAAAAAGGAGCAGCGCCTACTACCAAAAAAGAAGAAAAAAAACCGGAGAAAAAAGATCCTTTTAACGCAGGTACTTTCACCGGACTTTCTTTCCGCGCTATCGGTCCGGCAGTAACCTCCGGCCGCATTTCCGATTTTGCCGTTAATCCGCGCAATCACAACGAATACTACGTGGCTTCTTCTTCCGGCGGTGTTTGGAAAACTACCAACCGCGGCACTACCTATACGCCTGTTTTTGACGGCGAAGGTTCGTATTCCATCGGTTGCGTATCGCTCGATCCCACCAATCCCAATGTGGTGTGGGTAGGCGCGGGCGAAAACAACAACCAGCGTTCCGTTGCCTACGGCGACGGCGTGTATCGAAGCAATGACGGCGGAAAAAGCTGGAAAAATATGGGACTGAAAAATTCCGAGCATATCGCCAGTATCATCATAGATCCCACTGATCCCAATATTATCTGGGTGGGCGCCTACGGCCCCGTGTGGAAAGAAGGCGGCGAACGCGGCGTATATAAATCGACCGACGGCGGCGCCACCTGGAAAACGTGAAAGCGGTTAGCGATTTCACGGGCTGCAACGATCTGCTGATGGATCCCCGCAACCCCAAAGTACTCTATGCCGCTTTCCATCAGCGCATGCGCAAAGTATATACCTATATCGGCGGCGGCCCCGAATCGGCCCTGTATAAAACTACCGACGGCGGCGCTACCTGGACCAAACTTGAGGGCGGCCTTCCCGGCGGCGATATCGGCCGCATCGGCATCGCCCTGGCGCCTTCCAACCCCGATATCGTCTACGCCGTGGTGGAAGCACCCGAGGGAAAAGGCGGCATCTATCGCTCCAGCGACCGCGGCGCCAGCTGGGAGAAAAAAAGCGGCACCTATACCTCTGGTAACTACTATAATGAAGTGGTCTGCGACCCGCTCAACCCCAACCGCATTTTTATCACCGACACCTATTATAAGGTGAGCGATGACGGCGGAAAAACTGTGCGCAACCTGGGCGAACTAAACAAACATATCGACAACCACTGTATCTGGATAGATCCCAACGACACCAACCACCTGCTCGTGGGCTGCGACGGCGGCATCTACGAAACCTGGGACTTTGCAGCAAGCTGGGACTTTAAAACCAACCTGCCCGTTACACAATTTTACAAAGTTTCTACCGACAACGCTACGCCTTTTTACCACGTTCACGGCGGCACGCAGGACAATTTTAGCCTCGGTGGTCCCAGCCGGACGATCTCCGGCAACGGCATCGTCAACTCCGATTGGTACGTCACCTCTATCGGCGACGGCTTCGAAACCCAGGTTGATCCCACTGATCCCAATATCATCTATGCCCAAAGCCAATACGGCGGCCTGTCGCGTTTCGACCGCCGCAGTGGCGAATACCTGTATATCCGCCCCGTGGAACGCGAAGGCGACGCGCCTTATCGCTGGAACTGGGATGCGCCCCTGCTCATCAGCCAACACAGTTCCACACGCGTTTACTTCGGCGCCAACCGCCTCTTCCGCACCGACGATCGCGGCAACTCCTGGGAAGTGATCAGCCCCGACCTTACGCGCCAGGTAGACCGCAACAAACTCGAACTGATGGGCAAAGTGTGGAGCGTAGACGCCATTGCGAAAAACCAGAGCACCGATATCTTCGGCCAGACGACGACCATTGCAGAGTCTAAATTCGACCCCAACGTATTGTGGGTAGGCACCGACGACGGACTCATACAGCGCACTACCGACGGCGGCCGCAACTGGACGGCCATCGATAAACTACCGGGGTGCCTGAGATGAGCTATGTGCACCAGATTATCGCTTCGCTGAACGATGCCAATACGGCGTACGTTTGCTTCAACCACCACCGCTACGGCGACTTCAAACTGTACATACTCAAAACCACCGATGGCGGCCGCTCCTGGTCGTCGATCGCCTCCAACCTGCCCGAGCGCGGCAGCGTATATACGATCGCCGAAGACCATGTCGATCCCAATCTGTTGTTTGTGGGTACGGAATTCGGCTGTTTCTTCAGCAATGACGGCGGCAAGCAGTGGGTGCAACTCAAAGCCGGACTGCCTACCATCGCTGTTCGCGACATCGAGATACAGCGCCGCGAAAACGACCTTGTGCTGGGTACATTTGGCCGCGGATTCTACATCCTCGACGACTATACGCCGCTCCGGAACCTCAAAAAAGAGGACCTGGAGAAAAACGCGGTTTTGTTAGCCGAAAAAGAAGCCTGGATGTTCATCGAAAGCTACCCGCTGGGCGTGCGCGACAAAGGTCACCAGGGTTCCAGTTACTTCTCTACGCCCAATCCAGCGGTAGGCGCGGCTTTTACCTATTATTTAAAAGAAGACGTAAAAACTATCAAAGAAAAGCGCCGCGAAGCAGAAAAGGCCAAATTGGATAAAGGCGAAAAAATTTACTACCCCAACATGGATAGTCTGCGGATAGAAGACCTACAACCGGCGCCTTATTTGCTCTTTACGGTCACCGATGCCGCCGGCAATGTGGTTCGCCACCTCAAAGAGCCTGCCAAGAAAGGACTCAAGCGGATTGTGTGGGATTTCCGCTACGCTACGCCGGCGCCCACCAACCAGCGCTATACGCCCGAGCCCGACCAGCTTTTCGGCAGTGGAGAAACCGGCCACCTGGCCATGCCTGGCGTCTATTCGGTAACCATGCAGTTATTTGAAAACGGGAACATCACCACGCTGGCGGGCCCGGTGAGCTTTGAATGCAAGTCGCTCAACGTAGCCACCCTGCCCGCTGCCGACAAAAAAGACTACGACGAATTCTGCAAAAAAGTCACCGATTTGCGCAAGGCTGTTAGCGCCGCCGGTGATATCCACGGCACCATGTCGTATAAATTGGGACAAATAAAAATTGCCATTCAAGATATGCCCGCTCCGGTGCAATCCCTGACGCAGCAGGTATACAACCTCGAGTTGCGTTTGGCAGCCGTCAATGTAAAACTCAACGGCGACGCCACCCGCGCCCGCCGCGAATTTGAAACGGCGCCTTCAATCAGCGACCGAGTAGGTATCGCCGAAGGCGGTATGTGGACGGTAACCTCGGCGCCCACCGCTACGTTCCGCGATGCTTACGAGCTGGCCAACAAGCAATTCGGTCCGGTGCTGCAGGAACTCAAAGCTATCGATGCCGACTTGAAAAAGTTGGAAGAAGAACTTGAGAAAAATAATGCCCCGTATACGCCCGGCCGTTGGCCGAAGTGGTGATGTTCTCTGTTCTCTGTTCTCTGTTCTCTGTTCTCTGCCTAACTGGCAAAGATAAGATAACGGAGAACAGAGAACGGATAACCGACAACTGACAACCCACTTTGTAGCGATTGCCCCTTTTTTGGTAGTAAAAGATAGTTTTTTGTGAAAAACAGTCTTTTCTATGCTTTCTATTGATGCAAACGGCGTTTGTACTTCCAAAAATTGACAACTCCAAAACCCCGCTGCATTTTGCTTGAAAATTCAATAACCAACTCAAAACAATGCAGCCATGAAAAGTAAACAGTCCAACCGCCTATTATCCTTTTCAGGAATTTCGTTCGCACTACTGGCCATTCTCTTAACCACTCTGGTTGCAAAGTGAGAATCTTATCATCAGGAGATGAAAATTTGACAAGCGAAAACCCGCTCTTTTTTCCAGATTAATTATTATACTGCATAGGGTGACCAGTATTATGCAATACTATTCTTTTACCTCATGCCAAAACCTAATTACCATGCGTATTCTACTTCCTCTGTTTTTCTGCTTTCTTGCACTCCCTAAGCTGACCTCACAAATCTATGTGGGTGTTACGGTGCTCAATGGTAATTCAACCACTACCTGCACCGATCCCTTTGATCCTGCCGACCCAGGTTGGAGCATCAGGGTAGAAAATGAGGAATGGGTACAATACTTCGGCACGGGATCCTGTCCTTTTCCTGTATTGCCCAATTTGCAATACCAGGCAGCCTACGATTGGCAGGGCGTGGTTCCCGCTACGGTTAAGGTGTGTTTTGAAGCTTATGAACACGATCCCAACCTCATCATTGTTGTTTGCAGCAACCGGCAGTGCATCGCCCAGACCTGCCTCGACCTGGCCATTCCGGCTCTGGGGCAGAGCGCCGACTACACGATCACCCTGCCAAGCGGATTGCCCTCGGCGGGCAGCGCACAGATAAGGGTGACCACCAGCGGCTCGCCCGTAGGGCCCAGCGTAGGTGTGTGTAGTTATACCAAAACATATGGGGTAGCAGGTACAGATATTAATCGGGGTTACAAAATACTCGAAACCACAGACGGTAATTTCGTTATCGCCGGTGAGTGGAATGGCGAGGCCTACCTGATAAAAACTGATAATCAAGGCAATCAACTGGCATTTCGGACGTATGGCACAGAAATTGGTGGCGCCTCCAAATTTCTCGACCTCGAAGCAGCTCCCGGCGGCGGTTTCGTCGTTGCCGGTGAGTGCACGAACTGCATGGGCGCTGATAGCACGGTGAAAGTTGTCGTTTTGAAAACGGATGAAAACTTAGAACCCGATGCAACAACACCTTTGTGGAAGTTCGGCAACGCTGTCGGTGCGCCATTTACCACCAACGGACAACGTTATTCCCCCGCGCTCGCTGCCACCCCTGACGGGTATCTGTTGGCTACCACCGCGGGAGTCGGCGCCGCGCTGAATGCTGAAGATTTGGTGGTCACCAAATTATCGGTTTCGCTTGATTCCTTGTGGTCGAAATTTCACCTGCTCGGCTTTTTCGAGCGGGCAAGCGACCTGGTATTCACCGACGACGGATACGCGTTGACCATCAATCGGGCATTTCTAACTGATATGATTGTATTAAAAACAGACTTAGATGGAGAGGCCATTTGGTCACAAATCGTACATGCTAATTCGCTCCATTCAGTTGAATACATAATGGCTACCCAACAGTTGGTGTTGGCTGGAAGCCGAGCCACGGCCTCCCAGCAAGCCGATGTGTTGCTCTATCGACTTGATGCGGCCTCGGGAGATCCGCTTGATTCGCTGATTTTTGGCGAAGCACTCACCGATGTCGGTATTGATCTGCATCTGCTGGAAGACGACAATCTACTACTTGCCGCTCATTTTGCCCAACCCAATGATTTTGGCGCCTACCTCACTTCCCGCATCTACCGGATTCAAACCGATCCGCTCCAAGTTTTAGATTACGATTTGATACCCAACCCTGACGACATCACCAATATGGGCGTTGAAAGCGCCCTGCCGCTGAGTTGCAATGGCAAGCAATTTGCTGCCGCAGGTATTCGGGGATTTAATAATCGCACGTTTTTCCATTCCATCAAGTCCTGCGGCAGTGTGATAACGCCCCAAGCGACCATTTTTTGCGAGGGAGAAAGTATTGTGCTAACAGCATTAGAACAAGGCACAAGCTATTTATGGTCAACCGGTGATACCACCCAAAGTGTTGTCGTTTCTGACGGCGGAACCTATAGTGTAAGCGTCAATTACGGCTGCCAGGTAGAAACAGGTTCGGTGACTTTGACCCAAATACCAGTGCAGCAAACCGAAGTAGCCGCTTCGATTTGCGAGGGAGAATCTTATTTGCTTCCCAATGGATCGACAGTAACCGCACCGGGTGTTTACGTAGTAACCCTGGCCGGACAAGCAGGTTGCGACAGCATCATCAGTACTACGCTGTCGGTTTTTGAAAGCGATTACGTCGAAATCGATACCATACTTTGTTCCGGTCAAACTTATGAACTACCCGATGGCGAGATCACCGGCGAAACCGGTATTTATACGTATGTTTTTACCAACCAATTGGGATGCGATAGTACCGTAACCATCGTGGTGGCGGTGACTGGCCCCGTCGTTATTACAAATGCAACAATTACCCCCGATAACGGTTCGGGTATCGGCGCCATTTCGGTATCAGTCACAGGAGGGGTGAATGTATATCAATACCAATGGAGCAACGGCGCTACCAGCAGCACTATAACCGGATTAATATCAGGCGATTATACGCTGACGGTTACAGAGGGATACGGTTGTTCCTGGGTGTTTTCCTTCGAAGTGCCGTTCATGACAAATATCGACGAGGCGGCGCAGGCGAATCAACTACGCGTATATCCCAATCCCTTTACAGGACAAATAACGGTAGAAATGTTTGGCCCGGTTATTGGCAACAGCGCAGAATTCCGTTTGCACGATGTCGCGGGAAAAATACTGTATCGGCAGCCTTTTACGACAAACCGTACTGTTATCGAAACAGATAACCTGCCAGCGGGATATTATGGCCTGGAATATTGGGATAATAACCAACGCATCATCACAGAAAAATTGCTGAAAAGCAGGTGATTTCAGGATATCTGCGCAAAACTCTTTTTCTTTGCCTCATGCAAGACGCAGATAAAGTTATCCAGCACATGGTCGAATGCGCTGAAACCTGGGAAAAAACAGGTGACAGGCGCTTTATATTCCTGCGCTGTTACAGCATGATGAGCGCTAATATGCTTACCGCTATTGAGGAAGGGCGTTTTGCTAACTCGCCTTGGGTGACTAAACTGATGCTTCGTTTTGCTGAATATTATTTCGATGCATTGGCACTGTACGACCAAAACCAGGAACAAACGCCGGCAATATGGCTACAAGTACATAATGCCGCCCGGCTACCGGACACGCATGTCATGCAAAACCTGCTGCTCGGCGTCAACGCACACATCAATTATGACCTGCCGCTGGCTTTGTACGATTGCTTGCACCACGAGTGGGCCAGATTGGACGAAGCTCAACAGCGCTCGCGGCAAAACGACCACGAAACCGTCAATCAGATCATCGGCGATACCATCGATGCCGTACAAGACACCGTAGTAGAACCCCTGTCGCCAACGATGGCTCTCGTCGACCGCCTGATGGGGCGTATGGACGAATGGCTGCTTTCCCAACTTATCACTGCCTGGCGCCACGACGTGTGGAATGTAGCCCTGCAATTGCTCGCCGCATCTGATGAAAGCCAACGCCATACCATTCGACAAGAACAAGAACTCCGCGTTATGGAGCGGGCGGAGCGGTTGCTCGAAAACCTCTAAGATGAGGGAGGGCGTGTTGCCGTTATCTCTATGAAACCCGCCAGTCTCTTTTCCTAAGACGCCATCTCTACAAATGCTGCTAATTTATGTGGTAAATCGCCAAATAACCGTAAATTCGGTCGCAATAAAAGGCCGTAAAAGGCCGAAATGCCTATTCCCATCCACACTAAAGATAGCCTACACAAGCTCGCGTTTTCACCCTATGATTCCTGGACAAGGTATTGTGGTATAACTAAATCAATGCAATGGGGCAAGGATCTTGTTTGGAAGCATTGGGTAGGGGTATGGTATTGGCCTTCGTAGCGGTAGTGCTCCCCTGGATGATCGTTTCCAGATATTGGTACGAAATCAACGACCTCATCGACGGTATGTCGAAAATGCCGGTGGTGCGCAAAATGTCTTCCGACTTCAAAACCGGTGCGGAAGCAGTAGGGGAGGTGTTTGCCCAAAAATTGGCCGCCTATCAACTTAAGGACGATTCTTTAGCGTCGTCTCCCATAAGAAAACCCCGTCAAAGAGGCCCGTATTCCTGGGATCGGACGGCCGTAGAAGCCAGGCTGGCCGAGCGCTTTAGCCCGGGCAAGCGCCGCAGCATGAAGGCGTTTTTGGACTACGTTGAGCAATACAGGCCGTTGGCAGAAGCGGAGATGCTGAAAGCTAAAATCCCCGCCTCCGTCACCCTGGCGCAGGGTATCCTGGAGACCGACGCCGGCCGCAGCCGCCTGGCTACCATCGCTAATAACCATTTTGGCATCAAGTGCATCAAAGAATCGGATTCCCGCAAAGACGGCGTCATCGACGACAACGACTTTTACCCCCATAAAATAGCATACGGGTGCCTGCAGCAAAGCGACGACCACGACTATGACCGCTTTCAGATGTACGAATCGGCTGAGGATAGCTACCGCCACCATAGCATGTTGCTGGCGGGTAAGCGATACAATTGGATAAGCCAATACCAGGTAGGTTCTATTTACCAAATACCCAAAAAAATATACGGTAAGGATGTCGTGCCCTATTACGCGGCTTGGTCGGTGGGCCTCAAAATGTCAGGTTATGCCACTTCCAGGCGTTACGCCGAAAAACTCACCCTGATCATCGAAACCTACCAGCTTTGGAAGATTGATTACGAAATTATTAACCAATAAAAATTTGCACTCATGAAATCATTTTTTACCCTCGTTGGATTTGTTGGCGTGTTGTTCGCCAGCGGCGCACTCAGCTTTATCGGCATCGGTTATATCAACGACGCCGACAAAAAATTCGGCCAGGTTGACGAAGACGTGATCGTCAACGGCGAAAAACTCGATGGCGATATGGCCATGGGAAGCATTAGTGAAAACGACCTCTCGGCGCCACAGGCCATTGCCAGCGTCGATACGCCATCCAGGAAAAGCCGCAAGAAAGAAACCAGGAATGCCGAAGAATCTCCTGCTATCGAAACAGAGTCGATTCAAAGTCAACTCAAGCGTTTGTATAATGAAGACCGGTTTGTGATGTCTACGGTGCGCAAATGGGAGAAAGAGGTAAAAGATATGTCGGCACAGTACACCCTCAAACCCGAAGTGCTCATGGCCGCAGTGATCATCGACGCCTATACCGGTGATTTCTCCAAATCGGAGTTGAGGTCTATCGCCCGCGACCATGCCGGCGAACGCGTGATGCCTATGAAGGAAGCCCTGCGCAACTACGACTATGGCTGGAGTATGAATAAAATTATCGACAAATTCGACCTGGACAAACGCTTTGTTTCGCGCAGCCGTTCAAAAGCGCCGGTGGTCGAGTCGAGAACCACTACCGAAAAAGTAAGCGCCGTTAAACGCGAATCCACGAAAAAGTCAATAGCTGTAGCCGGTAAAAGCAACTCCAGCGAACGCATTTCATCTGTCGAACTGGAGTTTCGCAAGCAGGTAGCCAAGTCGATGGGCTTCCAAACCTGGGAAGGACTCATGCAACTCGGCAACCCCGCAGAACGCGACAAAGCCAAGCGCGCCCTGAATATGCTGATGATGACTTCCAAAGTGAAATAGTTGTCGGTTGTCGGTTGTCAGTTATCGGTTAATTAAAACGGATAACCGACAACCGATAACCGACAACATATTTCGTTGTATCTTTGCCAATACCATGGCTCCACACCTGATCGACAACCACGGCAGAGTGGTCAACTACCTGCGGCTGGCAGTCACCGACCGCTGCAACCTGCGCTGCTTTTATTGTATGCCGGAGGAAGGTATTACCTATTTGCCCAAAGCAGAGTTGATGACCTACGAGGAAATGGTGCGTATCGTGCGTATCATGGCCGGACTGGGCGTCGATAAGGTGCGAATAACGGGCGGCGAGCCTTTTGTGCGTACCGATATCGTAGCTTTTATGTATCATTTGCGAGATATTCCAGGTATCAAACAGTTGAACCTCACAACCAACGGCACCCTCACTTATCGCTACATAGACGACCTGGTAAAACTCGGCGTAAAAACGGTGAATCTTAGCCTCGACACCCTCGATAAAGACCGGTTTTTTCAGGTCACCCGCCGTGATGAATACGGTAAGGTGATGCAAACATTCCACGCGCTGCTGGAACGAGGCATCCAGGTGAAAATCAATATGGTGGTGATGCAGGGTATCAATACGGAAGATATCATTCCAATGGCCCAATTGGCGGCTCAATACCCTGTAGATGTGCGGTTTATAGAAGAAATGCCCTTTAACGGCGCCGGCGACCACCACCAGCAATGGGAGTGGAATTTTATGAAAATCATTGACACACTGCGCAGCGCCTACCCCGCACTCGAAAAACTACCCGATCCGCCCCATTCCACCTCGATGAATTATTCGGCGCCGGGCCTTCAGGGGCGACTGGGCATTATAGCCGCTTATACGCGCAGCTTTTGCGGCACTTGTAACCGCCTTCGGCTCACACCGCAAGGTCAGCTCAAAACCTGCCTGTATGACAACGGCGTGTTTAACATAAAAGACCTGCTGCGCAACGGCGCCACCGACGAACAAGTGCGCGACGCCATCGTAAACGCCGTCTCACACCGCAGCCGCGACGGCCACGAAGCCGAACAAAACCGCCTGGGTTTGCCTGTGAATGAAAGTATGTCTACTATTGGTGGTTAGGGCGGTTGTCCGTTCTCGGTTATCGGTCGTCGGTTCTTTTCAATAATTGCCAATTACTTAAACAGATAACTGATAACTGACAACCGATAACAGCTATGAAAGACCTCACCCACCTCGACGACGAAGGCCGCCCCACCATGGTAAATGTGGGCGAAAAACCCGTGACGTTTCGCACTGCCACGGCCCAAGGCATCGTGACGCTCAACGAGGAGATCATGGCATTGCTGGCCGGCGATGAATTGCACACCAAAAAGGCCCCGTGTTCCAGACGGCTATTATTGCCGGTATCATGGCCGCCAAAAAACAGGCGAACTGATTCCGCTATGCCACCCGCTGGGACTCGAAGACTGCAAAATCGATATCCGCGTGCAAGACCTGGAGGTGGTCATAACCTGCAAAGCCAGCCTGCACGGCAAAACCGGCGTGGAAATGGAAGCCCTCACCGGGGCTACTATTGCAGCTCTCACTATTTACGATATGTGCAAAGCCCTATCCCACGCCATAGTGATTAAAGAGGTGCGCCTGCTGGAAAAAACCGGAGGCAGTAAATAATTAACTATATTTCTCCTTCGCCTGCGGGTTCCAGATTGGTATTGATCGAGGTCAATTCCCAGCCGTCGACATAACGCGAAATTGTAGGTTTTTCATTGCGCAAAATGTCGAGCACGTGGGGGTAGTCTTCCCATGTGTAATGTATGTAAACATAACCGTTTGCCCCTCGGCTGTCGGTATTAGGCATCGTATCCGGCTTGCGGTGGAAATAAGCGGCGCCGATCAGGCTGCCATCTTCGCGCCTCAACCCGATGATAGCGCGATAAGGGTAATTGTTGACGTTTTTTCCGCCGCCATAATACGCTACGTCGTATTTTTTGATTTCTTCGGTGTAGACTGGCATGGTTGGTTGTTTTTTTATTTATAAATAATCCTTCAACACTTAATGATCAATAACCCCTTATTATTACATATTTTATTTATTTAGAGTAAATATAAGCGTCTATGTTATTTTTCTGGAGCTGATAATTTTGAATGTTTCCTTTGATGGGTATTTTTACTTTAATACTACCAATAACGGCGCCGATAATCGAACCGGGGATCGCAAGGCCAATTCCAAACCCAACAGCTTTTTCCGAGGATTTAAAATCCTGATCACCTCTTCTCCCCACTGCAAAACCGATAATAGCACCTGTTGACAGCCCACTCACCGCACCTATTAGCGCACCTTTGCCCGGGCGGCCCTTTTTACGAAATTTTAGCATGTCAATATTTGATACGCTTATTTCACTTGTAGTTTTTTTAAGATTATAAATTGATTGGGCAACAAGTACAGACGTATCTTTAGTTTCAATAAGTAAACCTTTTATACCCTCTCCCGGAGGATATGTTTTTACCCACGTTTGATAAATTTTTTCACGTCCACTTTTTTGGGAAAAAGCAATCGAAACATTTAGCGTCAAACCTATCAATATCATCCCAACTACGATCGGTTTCATAAAGGTAAAATTGTCATTCACCCCAGAATATCGCCTATTTTTCCAATGTAGGCAATGACATTTTTCAACGACAAAACTAAGGATGAGCGGCCACCCATACCTCTCCATCTTCAAAAACCTCTTTTTCCAAATGGGCACGGTTTGCTTGAGGGTATCGATGATAAACTGGCAAGCTTCGAAAGCTGCCTGGCGGTGGGGAGTCACATGGCAATCACTACGGCGATGCCGTTGATATCTACGCGACCGCTGCGGTGGTGGATGGAGACTTTTAGCGGGCCCCAGCGTTGGAGGGCCTCTTCGGCCAGGCGGGTCATTTCGGCGATAGCCATGGGAGCGTAGGCTTCAAAATCGAGGTACATTACTGCCTTGCCGGCAGTTTGGTTGCGTACGGTGCCAATAAAAACAACGGTACCTCCCGCCGCGGCGTCCTCGCAGAAAGCCGTGCAAATATCAGGATTCAAAGGCAATTCGCTGAGCTGGATGTCGAACATCGTGCGCGGTGTTTATCCGCCGGCGACGGGCGGGATGAGGGCTATTTCGTCACCCGGATGCAAAGGCGTATCAGGGGTGGCATAGGATTTATTAACGGCCAGTCGCAAAGAAGCCAGCGAACGGAACGCAGGATAACGCTCCAACAGTTGGACTTGCAGCTCGCCTACTGTCAAAGGCTTATCAAATGGCCATTCCAATACAGCCGACCCGGTAATATCTTTTGCAATGCCAAAAGTGAGTATGGATAAATTCATAAATTAAAACAAGATTTGAAAACCAATATAGGCGACCAGCACAGCCGTCACTTTTTTTACGGTTGAAGCCTTCCACCATACGGCGCCCATTTGAGAGCCAAGCAGACCGCCGAAAAACACAGCCCCCATTAAGAAAACCGTATAAGTCCAGTTTATGTTGGACTGCGGCCCTGTCAATTGCCCCAGGATGCCACTGATAGAATTTACCAATATATAAAAACTGGCGGTAGCAGCTATCGTTTTTGGATTGTCCCAGCGCAGCAGATGCAGCATGGGCGCCAGAAAAATGCCGCCGCCGATACCCAATAATCCCGATAAAAAACCGATGCCGCCGCCCAAAACGGCATTGTGCCAGGGCCGGTATGCAGTGCTACTGTTTTCATCCACTTTACGGGCTAATGCCGACGCCTGCCACCACATAGCCAGCGCGGCAATTATCAGCGATATGCCGAGCAGGGTAAAAAAGACTTCTTCTGTGAGTCGCAATGCGCCTCCGGCAAAGGCGGCAGGCACACTAAAAGCCACTATTGGCCAGCTTTTTCGCAGGTTGAGGTGCCCGTGGCGGTGAAAGGTGTATGTGCCCCCGCTTACTACTACAATATTGCATAGCAAGCTGGTGAGCCGCACCTGGGCTACGGGAAATTCGTACCAGGCCAACATGGCCAGATAACCTCGATCCCATATAGCAAGGCAATGGCGAAAAAGAAGAGGAGTAGTTCCCAGTTTTCCATGTGGTAAAAATACGTTTTTTTTGCATGCGCAGTTTAGCGATAGGGTTTAGCAACTCACGGTTGGTAAACTTGCAATCCCCTTAGGGCTAAACACACCTAAACATAAGCCAACGCTAAACCCTCCTAAACCCTATCGCTAAACCCGCCATAGGCGCTAAACAACCCTTAAACCCTAACCCTCACATGACCACACTAATCATGCTCGCAGCCGGCGCCTCCAGCAGAATGGGGGCAGTAAACAAATTGTTGTTGCCATTGGGAGAGTCCTCGATATTGGAACAAACACTTGCTGCGGCCCTGGCATCGGAAGCGGATGAAGTGTGGGTTGTCACCGGACATGAATCCGAGCGGGTAGAGGCCGTCCTGCAACCTTTGGGTGTGCGTATCGTATACAATCCGACGTATGAAAAGGGCATGACATCTTCCATCCAGGCGGGCGTGCGCGTTTCGGGCACAAATACCGGAGCGTATTTAATTTGTCCGGGAGATATGCCTTACTTAAAGCCTGCGCACATCAATTTATTAATACGCCAGTTTAATTCAAAAAATGATCAACCATGTATTTTGGCGCCGGTTTATAATGGCAAAAGAGGGCACCCGGTATTGTTTTCGAAGCATTTTCGCGACGAAATCCTTGCGCATGACGATCCCGACGGATGCAAGGGTATTATTCAGCGTCATGCCGGGCAACTTATGCTGATTGAAATTGAAAATGAGGGCATATTGCACGATATAGACACCCCGGAAGCCTATACTGCGGCACTCAACAAAAAGAATCAACATGGCAGCTGAATGGACACAAGACGAATTATTGCGTTATAGCCGGCATTTTGCGCTGCCTGAATTTGGCAGGGTAGGCCAGGAGCGATTGCGCAACAGTGCGGTGTTGGTCGTAGGCGCCGGCGGACTGGGCTGCCCGCTGCTTATGTATCTTGCTGCTGCCGGGGTAGGCCGCATAGGCATCATCGACCCCGATGTGGTGAGCCTCTCTAATTTGCACCGGCAGGTATTGTATAACTCCCAGGACCTGGGACGCCCCAAAGCGGAAGTTGCAGCCCAGCGCCTTGCCGCGCTTAATCCACATGTCGAATTCGAAGTATATATAGAGGCTTTTTTACCCGAAAATGCGCTCGAACTGCTGAGTCGCTATGACATAGTTGCCGACGGCGCCGACAATTTTGCTACGCGCTACCTGGTCAATGACGCATGTGTACTCACAGGCAAAATCAACGTCTACGCCGCCTTATATCGCATGGAAGGACAAGTGGCCGTATTCAATTACCCGTTGGAGGGAGATCGTCGCAGCGCAAATTACCGCGATTTGTATCCCGATCCGCCACCGCCCGAACTTGTGCCTAATTGCGAAGAAGGCGGCGTGTTGGGCGTTTTGCCGGGCATTATCGGCGCTATACAGGCTGCTGAAGTGATCAAAGTACTAAGCGGAGTGGGAGAACCGCTGGTTGACAAGTTATTGTTGTGGATTTGGCTGCACACAGGCAGCAACTAATTTCTATACCCAAACAACCGGGCCTGGTCATCGAAAAATTAATTTTTTATGAGCAACTTTGCGGTTCATTGGTCACCAAACCTGCTACACAAACAATGGAGCACGAAATTAAGCCGGAGATACTCAGAAACTGGCTAAACGAAGGCAAAGACATTCAGCTCATCGACATACGCGAGCCCTACGAATTTGACGAACTCAATATCGGAGGCGAAAATATCCCCATGGCGGAATTGCCCTTTCAACTGGAGCGCCTGCAAAGCGGAGGCACAATCGTGCTGGTCTGTAAAACAGGCTCCCGCAGCGAGCTCGGCGTCAAACTCCTGGTGGATCAATATGAGTTAAAGGACGTTCACCGGCTGGTAGGGGGCGTGGAAGGGTATTTGGTTGGTGAACAGTGAACTGTGAACTGCCGATCGCAAATAAATAACAGACAACAAACAACAATGAGAAAACTCAGCTTCATCACTGCAATTGCGGCCTTATTGTGTATACACCAAACTACCTGGTCGCAGACCATGACCGCTAACGAAAAACAACTCGAGTCGGCGGTAAAAATTTACAATGAATTAAACACATTTATCGATCACTTTGGCGGGGAAAATAAAATGGCCCTGAGTGATCTGTATGCCATAGATGCAGATGTGGAGAAAGGCCTTGTACTACTCGATGACCTGATCAAAAAAGAAAGCGGGGAAATATTAAAAACAGCTAACTATTTTCGAACAAATTTCTTGTATCAACAGGCGTTTGCTTATGGTATTTATGGCAATAATGCGGCGGCTTATACCAAATTTAAGGCCATCGCGAATGAAATAAATGCATTAACCAGCTCAAGTTTCCCCTTTCGATACAAATTTGAAGAGAAAAATTACATCATAAATTGGGAAAATTTTTCGCTGACTTTAGGCGAATTTTATGCCGCTATGGCCGAATTGGGCGGGATAAATGGTGACGACGATGAATCGCTGAGATACGCCCGATTATCTTTAAATTATCCTCAATCTACGGCTTGGTATAAATTTGTGAGCCTGGTGCAGATTTTAAAAATAAAAGAAAAAAAGCAGCAATACGACCAGGAAACGGTAGATATATCGCTTCAGCACATGAACCAATTTGCCCTTTTGGACGAGGAAAGCAAAAAATCAGTTGAAACCTATAATTTTCCGGATTATACTTATTCCTGGAATTTGCTTGCTACCGCTATTCAACGCAATCCGGCATTATCAAACAACGGATATTATTACGCACAGGCCACGTCTGTATTTAAAAAAATGGCAGACGACCGGTCTCTGTCAGATGCCTATATGAAAGCCGTAAATGCCGGGTATAGCGATCGCGGTTTTTATTTGAAGCCGCCGATTACGCCGTACCCAAAAATTCAGGGCACTGGCCACACCGACATTAAATAAATTGTATCTGACAAAAGACGAACAATCTTGTGCCGATTTGCAACGGCTTGCCGAACTGAACAACGTCTATGGCGAAAGTGCGCGCGCCCGCGAATTATCGGAAAGCGCAGCCGACTGCCTCAAAAAGCAGGCCCGCCTGGAGAAAAAAGCCGCTAAACCTTCCCAGTCTTCCGGTTCTTCCCGTTCTTCCGGCTCGGGAGGTTTTCACCTCTATCTGGGCACTTATCCTATCAAGTTTTTTGGACCCAGCGATCGCCGCGATTATGGGGGCGTATTGGGATTGCTATTCAGAAAAGCTATGCTGGAGTTTTCTTATGTCAAGATCCAGCAAAACCGGGATCACATGCAAGACCTGTATCTGAGAGGCATTGAAACCGATATGAGCGAAAACGGCGTCGATTTTGAACCCCGCTGGGATGGTTACAATGCGCATTTTGCCATCAAGTTTACGTCTAATAATTCCAATGAAAATTACCGGTTTTATGTGGGCCCTCAATTCGGATATTCTTATCGACAGATTGATTCTATGAATGTGGTAGCGGTGAACAATAATATCACCGGAGTTACCACAAGCGCCAATTTTGCACCGGTTGATAAGCACTACGAGGCAATCCTCACTTTCGGAAGCCTGGCTTATGGGAAGGTATTGGGCCTCGATCTGGGTTTTGGAATCGGGGGGTATTACAGTCAGTTCGATATAGGAAACGCCGCGATCAATAATACCGATTTTAGAATTAATAATGTCATGCTGGCCAATCGCAAAAAATCGCATTTTGGGCCGCTTTTGCGTTTGTCCCTCACAATTGGGTTTATGTTGTAACTGCCGTTTATTGATGATTTAGTACAATTGGTTGAACAATTTTGTGCGACAGTAGCCTTGCCGTTTATTTTGTTGAAAAAATAATACGGCATGAGACCTATCATTGAAAATATCGGTTACCAATTCGGCCCTGGCCTGGCCTGGCTATTGACTTCTGTTTTTATCTTTTTGCGTTATGCCATTCCGGCATCGCTCGTTTTTTTATTAATTTACAAATGGAAACGAAAGGCCTGGCTGTCGCGCAAGATTCAGCAGAAGTTTCCTAAAACGACGCAATTACGCCACGAAATAGCTTACTCGGCGCTGACCTCGTTCATTTTTGGAGGTATGGCGATCGGAATATTTATTCTTCGCAAATTGGGTTATGGCGAGCTTTATTTCGAGATAGCAGAATTTGGTTGGGGGTATTATATATTTACCGTCTTTTTTATGATTGTGGCGCACGACACTTATTTTTATTGGGTGCATCGGCTTATGCACCATCCCAAAATATTCCGTTATTTTCACTTAGTGCACCACCAATCTACCAATCCTACGCCATACACTTCCTTTTCTTTTCATCCGCTGGAATCTGTGCTTGAATTTGCTATCATACCTGTCCTAACACTGGTTATACCGGTGCACGCTTCCGCTTTCTTTTTATTCACCTTGTGGAGCATATTCTTCAATGTATTGGGCCACACAGGCTACGAAATTTCACCCAGCGGATTTACCAGTCACCGCTTTTTTAAATGGTTGAATACGCCGACGCATCACAATATGCACCACCGGTATTCGCATTACAATTATAGCTTGTATTTTAATTTTTGGGATAGGGTGATGGGCACCAATCACCCCGAATACGATCGCCAATTTGAGGAAGTGGTTACACGCACAAAGATCGCCCCCTCGCCTAGTCGCCCCCTCGCCCAGTTCCCCACTTCGCCTTAGCCCAGTGATAAAACATTGGCAATACCGAGATGAAAATAATGCCGAGTACTACGATTTCGAAATTATTTTTTACAACCGGAATATTCCCGAAAGCATACCCCATAAGCGTAATGCCAAATACCCAAAGGATTGCGCCTGTTATGCAGTATATGATGTATTTGCGGTAGTGCATCTCGCCGGCGCCGGCTACAAAAGGCGCAATGGTGCGCACGATAGGTACAAAACGCGCCATGATCACAGTTTTGCCGCCGTATTTGTGGTAAAACTCCTGGGTGCGCTCGATATATTCCCGCTTGAGCAGAAAAATGCGTTCTCTTTTCACAACCTGCCGGCCAAAAAACCGGCCTGCAAAGTAGTTTACATTATCGCCCAATAGCGCAGCGCCTACCATAAGCGGCATGAGCAGCCAAATATTGAGCTGATTGGTAGCGGCGGCAAGCGCGCCCACGGTAAAGAGCAGCGAGTCGCCGGGTAACAGAGGCATTACAACAAGCCCAGTCTCAGTAAATATGATGAGCAGAAGCGCAACGTATAAAAGCGTATCGTATTTGCGCACCATTTCGGCCAGAAATTCCTGGTCGTTGAGGTTGGAAACGAAGTCTATAATAATGTGAAAAATTTCGGTCATGGCCCTTTTTATTAGTACGGGTGAATCAAAACTGGCCGCAAAAATAAGCGTATTTGGCAGAATATCGAGCGATACCTGATTTTCCTGATAGGTACATGTATGCTAAACTTCCTAAAGTTTAGTATGCATGGAAGACTTGACGGCATTAGACTAATCCACTGCCAGCATCAACACCTTTTCTTCCTCGGGCGCCCGGCTATACAAAGCGGCCAAACGAGAGGCGATAGAGATGATGTCTTTTGTTTCCAGCTTTAGGCTGAACATAAGCATACTGTTACGGAGGCCGTAACCGTTGTTTTTGATGCCCTCCAACTGGGCGGCAAGCTGGTTTTCCAGCATTTCGAAAAGGGTATATTTTTCGTCAACCAACCGGTCAAGCTCTTCAAATTGAAGGTGTTGCAGGCAAACGGCGATTTGATGTAAATAGTTGTCGAGTGCTTCTGCGACTTTTCGCAGGTTGTCAACCTGCTGGGGCGCGAGGGGGGGCAGGCTGTTATCTACGTGTTCGCTGCATGCCTCCACGATTAAGTCGACAGATTGTAGGGCATCTTGTTCGAGGTCGTATACCATTAAATAAAGACGTCCGCTTTCGGCTTTGTCTTTCAGCCTTTTAATAGCGTGATAGATTTTAAATTCCAGGTTTTCGTTGTCTTTTTTCAACCTGTCCAGGTTTTGTCTGGCCCGGTTGATTATCGTGCGGTCTTCTTTGATCAAACCTTCGATCGCATCCTGATAAGTTTGGGCTACCAAATTCATCGTTTTGCCGGCATTTTGTGATGTTTCTTCCATCATTTGTACTACCGAAATGCCATCAGTATGTTGCTCAGCTTAGTAACTTGTGATCTGGTTTGTTCTTTTTGCGGTGTAAAGTAAAGGTTTTGATGATAACTAATGCCAGTAGAGCTACTAATGCAATGACGCCATAGGCTCCAAACAAAAACATAGTAGCTGCACAGAGTCCGGCAACAGAAAACGCTATAATTGCCGTAACAAACCACCCTGCGATTACATTGACTACTCCGGCAACCCGGAATACGGCGCTGTCGCGACCCCAGGCGCCGTCGGCCAGTGAAGAACCCATAGCTACCATAAAAGTGACGTAGGTGGTAGATAAAGGCAGCTTCAGTGAAGTTGCAAAAGCTATCAGACTACTCGCTACGGTGAGATTGACGGCAGCCCGCACGAGGTCGAATGCGGGAGCTTCATGGGTATGCCCGTTTTCTTTGTTGATATCGAGTTTTTGAAATCTTTTTTCCAGGTTTTGCAGCCAGGGTTGGGGTATGGCCGAGGTCATTGCCTTACCTACTAGCCTGGTATACCGCACGATACCTCTCGCCACAGCATTAGAAGAAAATTTTTCATATCCTTCTCCTTGTCGCCCCAGGGAAACCTCTGTGTCGGTTACGCTGCGCGCCTTGCGGGATAGCCAAAGTGTAACTACCATGATAACTCCGGCAATTAATAAAATCATGGTGTCAGCCTTTACCGGATTGAGAAGCGACCCCATGCTGAGCTGACCCGCATCGGCGCCCGAACTCGACCAGATTCTGAAACTTTCCAAACCCGCCATGGGCACGCCGATGAAGTTGACAAGATCGTTGCCCGCAAAAGCCATCGCCAATGAGAATGTGCCAAACAAGACGACAATGCGCAGCATGTTAATTCTAAAAGCGAAGTGGAGCAATTGCATCAGTATGGTCCATACCACAAATGCACCAAGCAACAACAAATTAGTGTGCTCGCCAATCCAGGCTAGTGTCGATTTGTCACTAAAGGATGTTCCTTTTAAACCCTTGAATATCAAAAAATAAGTGAGCAGGGTGAGCGCCAGGCCCGCCCAAATAGCGCCCACTTTAGCCAGCCTTTTTCATAATGATATGTAAATAACAACCGGGAAAAGTATTGTACGATCATTCCGCCGATAAAGGCCACCACTACGGAAGATAGTATGGTGGAAATAATTGCCAGCGCACTCGATGAGTTGATATAATTAACCAGATTACCCAGACCTTGCCCCTGTTGGTATATTTTGATGACTGCAACGACAACCGCAGCACCCAATAATTCAAATATTAGCGATACGGTAGTGGAGGTAGGCAAACCAAAGGTGTTGAACAAGTCGAGCAAAAATATATCGGTGAGCATGACCGCCAGAAAGATGATCATGATCTCTGAGAAGTAAAACGCTTCCGGGTTGAGTATGCCTTTGCGCGCCACTTCCATCATGCCGCTCGAAAAGGTGGCGCCAATGGCAATACCGATGCTCGCCACTATTATGATGACTTTAAATGGCGCAACCTTAGATCCTATTGCAGAATTGAGAAAATTGACGGCGTCGTTGCTCACGCCCACAATAAGGTCGGATATGGCAAGTAAACCAAGTAGTATTACTATAAAAAGAAAATAGTCGGCCATGGCTGGTATGTCTCTATTTCAGACCCAAAAGTTACGCCGCCAAAGTTAATTGGAAGGTAAGCCAATGTTACGTTTGTGTTAATTAGGGCTTAGGGCTTAGCAGTCAGGGCTTAGGGCTGACCGCTAAGCCCTACCGCTAAGCCCTAAGCCCTAACTGCTGACCGCTATTCATGTATCTTCCCCCATGACTTGAACATAAAGTAGCCCGATACCGCCGCTACACTTACCATTATCAGTGCCTTGGGAATATCGCTGTAAATGAAAAATCCTACCGCAAACAAGGCCCCATACACCAAAAAACAACCCGCTACCATACAGGCTATTTCCAACGGTAGGCGCCCCGGCACGATGTCTTCCTGCTTGAGGGTCCCCTCGGCGATTGCTCGGTCTAATACTGGGCGCCAGCCACCTGGGGGCAGGTTTAATGTGCTTGTAAACTCAGCAGCTTGTCGTGGCTCGAAGCAGGGGGTGAGCAAGGTGACGACGACCCAGCCTACTGTGGTGATGCCAACTCCCAGCACAAGCCGTAAGTGGCTGGGAATGGTTTCATAAAAACCCAGTTCAAATATTAAAGCTACCACAAAAGATATGATCATCGCTGCGATTTCTGTGTACGCATTGATGCGCCACCAAAACCAGCGAAGGATGAATATCAGTCCGGTACCGGCGCCAATTTGCAGAAGAATATTGAAAGCCTGCAACGCATTTGGAGGTAAAGGGCCAGCACAGATGCCAGCACCATTAATACGATGGTGGATAGTCGGCCTATGTTGACCAATTTTTTCTCCGAGGCGTCAGGTGCTATAAATCGTTTGTAAAAGTCGTTGACGATATACGAGGAGCCCCAGTTGAGGTGCGTGGCTATCGTAGACATATAAGCGGCTAATAATGCCGCCACCAGCAACCCGATAAGCCCGGCTGGCAAAAAAGTAAGCATGGCCGGAAAGGCCAGGTCGTCTTTGATCACCACGTCTTTACTCAGATTAGGAAAAGCAGCTTTGAGGGAGGCTAAATCCGGAAAAAGAATGATGGAGGTCAATGCAATGATGATCCAGGGCCAGGGCCGCAAAGCATAATGGGCGATGTTAAAAAACAAGGTGGCCGAGATGGCGTGTTTTTCGTTTTTAGCCGACAACATGCGCTGAGCCACATAACCGCCTCCACCTGGCTCTGCGCCCGGATACCACACGCTCCACCACTGTATGGCGATGGGCAATACAAAAAGCGGCAAGTATTGCGCCGGGTCGCTAAAGTCGGGCAACAGGTTGAGTTTTCCCGATACATTGGGATGCTGCAACAGGTTTTGCAAACCGCCAACCTGAGGTAAATCTACCAATAATACAGCTGCCCATACCATACCCACCATGGCCAGAATGAACTGGAAAAAGTCGGTCCACAACACTCCCGTCAAGCCCCCCAGCGAGGTATATACTACTGTGATCAGCGAAGCGATGAGGATGGTCTGCAGGGGCGATAAACCCAACATTACCCCGCCGATTTTGATGGCTGCAAGGGTGACGGTGGCCATGATCATAACATTGAAAAAGATACCCAGGTAGATGGCCCTGAAACCGCGAAGAAATGCCGCAGCTTTTCCGCTATAGCGTATTTCGTAAAACTCAAGGTCGGTAAGCACTCCCGATCGGCGCCACAATTTGGCGTACACAAACACGGTGAGCATGCCGGTGAGCAGAAAAGCCCACCACTGCCAGTTGCCGGCTACGCCGTTGTTGCGCACCATGTCGGTGACGAGGTTTGGGGTGTCGGCAGAGAAGGTGGTAGCTACCATTGAGATGCCCAGCAGCCACCAGGGCATGTTTCGCCCCGAAAGGAAGTATTCGGAATAGCTTTTTCCGGCTTTTTTGGATACTAAAAGGCCGATAAGCAGAGAAACGGCAAAATAGCCCCCTATGATGCTCCAATCGAGTAGTGTTAGTGTCATTTTTCGTTTTGTTTTCTGCGAAAGATAAACAATATTGATGTTCTCTGTTCTCTGTTCTCTGTTCTCTGTTCTCTGTTCTCTGTTCTCTGTTTAAGTATAACTAGCAAAGATAATGAATGGATAACCGACAACGGATAACCGACAACGGATAACAGATAACCGACAACCGACAACCGACAACCTCATAGAAGAAATCTCCACCGCCTGAACGCCTCAATAGCCTCGTACTCCGCCAACCCCAAATCGCTATAATACTGCGCCGTCGCCCGGTTGCGGTCTTCGGCGCGTTGCCAGAATTCGCGTTCGTCTTCGCCGGGGAATGGGGGGCGGTCTTTTTGCGACTGGTGCATAAAGATAGCCCTGCGTTTTTTTACTAATTCCTGTGGACTAAGCGGCACGGCCATTTCGATTTCGTCGACCGGCCACTCGTGCCAGGCGCCGCGGTATAGCCACATCCAGCAGTCGCTGAGCCACTTTTCGCTTTTAAGGCGTTCAAAAGCAGCCAGGATGGCTTCCAGACAAACCCGGTGGGTGCCGTGCGGGTCGGCCAGGTCGCCGGCGGCGTATACCTGATGGGGTTGTATCGATTGCAAGAGCTCGACAATGATGCTTATATCTGCTTCGCTGACCGGGTTTTTTGCGCGTCCTGCCGGTTTCGTAAAAGGGCATGTCGAGAAAATGAATGTGATCGTCAGGCAGTCCGCAGAAACGCGCGCCGGCCCGGGCTTCCCCCCGCCGGATAAGACCTTTTATCAGGCGCGTTTCGGGGGTGTCGTTTTGGTCGGGCTGTTTGTTGAGCAGAAACTGCGTAACATTCCGGCATAGCTTTTCACCTTCTTCCGTAATAATCGCCTGTGTGAGGCCGAATTCGTGCAAAAATTCGATGTAGCGGTAGGCGTCGTGGTCGTGCACGGCGATGTTACCAGAGGTTTGATAAGCCACGTGCACTTCGTGGCCCTGTTCTACCAGGCGTAAAAAGGTGCCGCCCATTGAGATAACGTCGTCGTCGGGGTGGGGGCTAAAGATGATGACGCGTTTTTTGGCGGGTTTGGCGCGCTCGGGGCGGAAGGTGTCGTCTGCGTTGGGTTTGCCGCCGGGCCAGCCCGTGATGGTGTGCTGGAGGCGGTTAAATATCTTGATATTCAGCGAATAAGAAGAGGCGTATTCAATGATCAGATCACTGAGATGGTTTTCGTTGTAGTCGGAATCGGTGAGCTTTAAGATGGGTTTGCCTACTTGTTTGGACAACCATACCACAGCCTTGCAGGCCAGGTCTTCATCCCAATTGCAAATTCCCACCAGCCAGGGCGATTTGAAACGGGTCAACTCTTCGGCGGCGCCGCGGTCTATGATGACTTTTACATTGGCGTGGTTTTGAAGAAAAGATGCCGGCACCTGCATGGCGACGGGGCCTTCTACGGCTTTTTGAATAACGCCGGCCTTATGCTGACCCCAAGCCAATAGGTAAATGGTGCGCGCTTTCAGGATGCTGCCAATGCCCATCGTAATGGCCCGGTAGGGCACGTCTTCTTCCCGCAGGAAATCTTTGAGGGCGTCGAGCCTGGTTATGCTGTCCAGGCGGATCAACCGGGTTTTTGAGTTTTCCCACGATCCCGGTTCGTTGAAACCTATATGGCCGGTTCTGCCAATGCCAAGTAACTGAATGTCAATGCCTCCCGACATGTCTATCAACTTCTCGTAGCGCTCGCAATATGCTTCGACTTCTTCCATCGGCAGGGTGCCGTCGGGTATGTGTATGTTTTCGCGTTTGATGTCGATGTGGTCGAATAAATATTCATTCATAAAACGCACATAACTCTGTTGTGCGCCAGGATCGATAGGGTAGTATTCGTCGAGGTTGAAGGTGACTACGTTGCTGAAACTCAAGCCTTCTTCTTTGTGCATGCGCACCAATTCGCTGTATACCTTAATGGGGGAGGACCCCGTGGCAAGACCTAACACGATCTTTTCGCCTTCCTGCTGTTTTTGTCTGATGGCCAGGCCGATAGCTCTGGCTACGTATAATGAGGCTTCACGGGAGTCCTCCCATATTCTGACTGGCAGCTTTTCTTCCGATTTGAATTGGTATTTTAAAACCTGGTTGTCAGTTGGAAGCATATATTTGTTGTTATCGGTTGTCTGTTATGGGTTGTCGGTTCAATAAGTTGCTATTTAAAAATCATTTCGCTGTCAAATATAAAGAACTGATAACAGATAACCGATAACCGACAACAGATAACCGACAACAGAGAACAGTATTTCGCAAAATTCCCTATTTTCGCGCCTTGACAGATATTACACGAGATCCGCGAAACTTTTTTTTGCTTTTGGATCATTATAAATTGAACTAGCTACACAAAACGAATAGCGCAATGGATTACAATCCCCGCGAAATTGAGAATAAGTGGAAGACGTATTGGGAAGAGCAGGCGGTGTACAAGGTGACACATAATAGCGACAAACCCAAATTTTATGTGCTGGATATGTTCCCCTATCCGTCCGGCTCGGGCCTGCACGTAGGCCACCCGCTGGGATATATCGCCTCCGACATATTTGCCAGGTATAAACGCCTGAGTGGTTTTAATGTGCTGCACCCAATGGGTTACGATGCCTTCGGACTACCCGCCGAGCAATATGCAATCCAAACCGGCGTGCACCCCGCCGTGTCTACCCAGGAAAATATCAACCGCTATCGCAGCCAGTTGGGAAACCTCGGCTTTAGCTACGACTGGAGCCGCGAGATCAGCACAGCCGATCCCCATTATTACAAATGGACGCAGTGGATTTTTCTTCAGCTTTTCGAACATTATTACGATAAAAACCAGCAAAAAGCGCAACCCATTTCCCAACTGATCGCACATTTTGAACGCGAGGGGAATGCAGGACTTCAGGCTGCCGCTTCGCCCCAGGCTCCGTTTTCTGCCGCAGATTGGAAGGCCATGAGCGCCAAACATCGCGACGAGGTGCTGATGAATTACCGCCTGGCTTACCGCAAGGTGACGTATGTGAACTGGTGCGAAGCACTTGGCACGGTGCTGGCCAACGACGAAGTAAAAGACGGCGTGAGCGAACGCGGCGGTTACCCCGTAGAGCGCAAACCGATGCTGCAGTGGAGCCTCCGCATCACCGCCTACGCCGAACGCCTGCTCAACGATCTGCAGGAACTCGACTGGTCTGACTCCATGAAACGCACCCAGAGCAACTGGATAGGCCGCTCGGAAGGCGCCCAGTTGTTTTTTGACGTGGCCGGTACCGACCACAAAATCGAAATCTATACCACCCGCGCCGATACTATTTTTGGCGCTACGTATATGGTGCTGGCCCCGAACACGACCTGGTGCCGTCCTTGACAAGCGATGCCCAACGTGCCGAAGTAGAAGCCTATCTGAAATACGTCAAATCGCGCTCGGAGCGCGACCGCATGGCGGAAGTCAAAGAGGTTACCGGCGCTTTTCTGGGCAGCTACGCCGTAAACCCGTTTACCAACGAAAATATCCCGATCTGGATCGGCGAATACGTGCTGAAAGATTACGGTACCGGCGCTATCATGGCCGTGCCAGCCGACGACGAACGCGACTTGCGTTTTGCCCAAAAATTCAACTTGCCGGTGGTGGATATTATCGATAAGTCGATGTACCCCAACGCCACTATTGAAGACAAATTGGGCAAAATGATCAATTCCGGTTTTCTCACCGGATTGGAAGTGCCCGATGCGATTGAAACCATTTTGCAAGAGATCGAAAAACGAGGCCTGGGCAAACGCCAGGTGAATTACAAGCTGCGCGACGCCATTTACAGCCGCCAGCGCTACTGGGGCGAACCCTTCCCGGTGATCTACGACACCGAAGGAGTGGCCCACGCCATGCCGCTGAGCGAACTGCCGCTCACCCTGCCCGATCTCGACGATTTTAAACCCGCCGCCGGCGTCAAATCACCGCTGGCCCGCGTCAGCTCCTGGGTGAACCTACCGGATGGCTGGACCCGCGAAACCGATACCATGCCCGGATTTGCCGGCTCTTCGTGGTATTTCCTGCGTTATATGGACTCCCAAAATGACAGCGAGTTTGCCAGCCAGGAGGCTATCCAATATTGGCGGGATGTAGACTTATATATCGGCGGTACCGAACACGCCGTGGCCACTTGATGTACTCGCGCTTTTGGCACAAGTTTTTATTCGACAAAGGCCGGGTAGTCACCAAAGAACCTTTCCGCAAGCTCATCAACCAGGGCATGATACAGGGCGTCATCGAATCGCTGATGATGCAAAAAGACAAAGTAAACGGCGTCAACCGCTTGGTCTGCGCTACTATCGCCGCCGAAGAAGAGAAAAAGGGTATCGAATTTGTAAAAATACCTGTCTATGTCGACTATGTGCGCGACTACGGCATGCCTTCCTCGTTTATGGACGCAGAAGGACTCGACAAATTTATCGCCTGGCGGCCCGAATACCAGGACGCTATCTTTGAATGCCCCAATGGCATTTATCAAAAAGGCATATTCACCCCCCGCGCCGGCGCCGAAGGCGGCAGCCACCTGGTTACCGTATCCGAGGTGGGCAAAATGTCGAAATCCAAATACAACGTCATCAACCCCGACGACGTGGTAGAAAAATACGGCGCCGACTGCTTCCGCATGTACGAGATGTTCCTGGGGCCTATCGACGTAGCCAAACCCTGGAATACCTCCGGTATCGACGGGGTGAGCCGCTTCCTGCGCAAATTCTGGAGCCTGTTTTTTGATCCTAAAAAAGGATTTTACCTCAGCGAAGAAGCTCCCTCGGCAGAAGAACAACGCGTAGTGCATACCTGCATCAAACGCGTCAACGAAGACATCGAGCGTTTTGCCTTTAATACCTGCGTGAGCGCCTTCATGATCGCCACCAACGAACTCGGCCGCCTGAAATGCAACAAACGCGCGGCACTCGAACCACTGGTGGTGCTGATGGCCCCGTTTGCGCCCCACCTCAGCGAGGAGTTGTGGCATCTCATGGGCCGCGAAGGCAGCATCCACGCCAACGGCGCTTATCCCGAACACAACGAAGATTATCTGAAACAGGATTCGGTGAATTACCCCATCGCCATCAACGGCAAAACGAGGGCTACCATCGCCTTCCCCGCCGACGCCACACAGGAATCGCTGACTAAGGAAGTGCTCGATAATCCCGCCGTGCAGAAATGGCTCGAAGGAAAACCGCCGAAAAAGGTGATCGTGGTGCCCGGTAGGATGATCAATATTGTGGTGTAAGTCAACTCCGGAAAGTTTACTAAACTTCCAAAGTTTAGTAAACTTGTACTCCTGGAAAGTTTACTAAACTTCCAAAGTTTAGTAAACTTGTCAAAGACGATGTAATACAAAATACATCTCGATATCCGATTTGTTTTTGATGGCGATTTTGCCCCTGGGCTCGCATTTGAACGTGTCTTTTACCAAGGCATACGTGTCGGCTGAAATATTGACTTTACCCGGCTTACCCCTCGATTCCAATCGACTGGCCGTGTTGACCGTGTCGCCCCAGATGTCGTAGGCAAACTTGCGGGCGCCCACCACGCCGGCCACGACCGGCCCGGAGTGGATGCCCACCCGCATGGGAAAGGGAAGCAGGCCTTTTTGTTGTCTTTTGCATTGTACTCCTCCATAAAACGCTGCATCTCCAGCGCTGCGCTCACCAGTTCGTGGGCATGGCGAGGATCGCCGTTGGGCAGGCCCGAAGCGCACATATACGAATCGCCTATAGTTTTGATCTTTTCTACCCGGTATTTCGAGATAATGGCGTCAAAAGCCCGGAAGCAGTGGTCGATTTCGGCCACCAGGTCTTCGGGCGACAGGATTTCCGATATTTTGGTAAAACCTTTAAAATCAGAAAATAATACGCTTGCCATCTCAAAGCGCCGGGCTTGCACCCGGCCTTTTTCTTTGAGTTCCTGGATCGTTTCTTCGGGCAGGATATTGGCCAGCAAATCATCGGAGTGGCGCTTGCCGCGCCACACAGCCCAGGCCATGCCGCCCAATAATAGCAGCCCCACGATCACAGACCACAGCGCCAGCCGCTGATTGCGCAGCAAGTTATCCTGTATCGTTTTTTCCTGTTCGAGAAGTTTGATCTGGTTGTTTTTTAGCTGGGTTTGGTATTTGGCGTCCAACTCAGCGGCAATCTCGTTGCGTTCTACCGTGAACAGGCTATCATCGATTGTTTTGAGCTTCAACAAATAATTATAGGCCGTTTGGTAATCGCCCAGTCCCAGCGCGGCGTTGCCCAGTTGGTTGTAAAACAGGGGTTGAATATCGGGACTGGTCATCAGGCACAGGGCGGTATCCGATAGGAGCAGTTGCTGCGATAGCCGGTACCGGCCCATCATATTCAGGGTTTCGCCCAGGTTGGCCAGCGAGCGGCAGTAATCTTCGGCGTTGCCGTAACTGCGGTACAATTGGAGGCTTTGCCTAAAGCATTTTTCTGCTTCGTTGTATTTTTGGAGTTTGAGCAAGACGGTCCCCTTATTGTTCAGCGCATCGGCGATATGCGCGGTGTCGTTGAGTTCGAAGGCTACCTTTAGCGCTTGCTCCGACAATACCAGCGCGCGTTTGGGCTCCGACACGTTGTAAGCGCCGGTGAGGTTGTTTAATAATACGATCTGGTGGGCGGGTAGTCCGTGGCGCATAAAAAGCGGCAGCGCTTTTTCCCAGTATTCGGTGGCTTTCGGGGCGTTGTTCAAGCGGCTGAAGGCTGCGCCCAGGTTGAGGTAGCACTTGCCGATGCCCAGCGAATCGGGGATAGCGGCGTATACATCCAGAGAAGCCAGGTAAAGCGGTATAGCGCCCTCGTAATCGGCAATTTCTTCTTTTTCGATACCGGTATAAGTCAGGGCTTTGGCTTCTCCCAATTGGTAGCCGCTGCTGCGCGACAAGTCGAGCGCCCGTTGCAGTATGGCAAAAGCGCTATCGCTGCCGGCCTCTACAGAAGCTGCCAGCAGGGCTTCTACCTCCTTGTATTCGGCAGGCTGGCTTTCCTGGGCGGAAAGCGTGCATCCTAATAGTAAACAGCCTATTGTGCATACTACAGCTAGGCGCATATTAATTGGCTTTGAGTCAAAGATAGGGAAAAACGTGACAGGTGAGCGGAGTGAACATCTATGTTATTTTTTGTACTTTTGAGTACATTATTAAAATCACCATTCACCTATGCCTGGCCCATTTCCCGATATTCCGATAGTCCCTGTTCCCGCTGAAGTCATCGTTGATCTCGTTTTGCGCGATGAGGTAGTTTTCATTGTAATATGGAATGCCGGTGCGAGAAGTGCGCAAGATGTAAATATTGCGTTCAGAACGCCGCTTTTGGGTTTAGGCGGTAATAAAAATCTCGCAGAATTGCCTGTTTTTCGGGAATTGACTTACCTGGCGCCAGGTAAACATTTTGAAGTATTTGTAGATACGGCGATTTCTTTTTTTGAAAATAATAAGGAGAAATTCCTTGAATTGCAAATTACCTGGAAAGATGCAGAGGGCAAAAAGAACGAACGAACGATCAGACACAACCTTGAAGTTTACAAACAACTTCCTTCTATCACCAATAAATAAATATTATGGCAGACTATCCGATTCAGAATTTCCATTTTCAGGTAGAATGGGGCGGTACCCGCATTGGATTTGAAAGTGTGGAAAACCTCGAAGTACAATCCGCCTATATTGAATATCGGGAAGGCAGTAGCAAAGAATACGCTACTATGAAATTGCCCGGGCGACCTATATATGGGAATATCGTCTTAAAACGAGGCATGTTTCCAAAGGATATCGAATTCTTTAAGTGGTGGAGGGATACTTATTTTTTTATGGAGCGGGGCCAGCCAGGAAGTCTCTATCGTCGGACGGTAACTATACAGGTGCTAGATGATGAGCATAAACCCATTCTGACCTGGCAATTGCACAATGCCTTTCCCGTGCGATTCGCCGTTTCAGATTTGCACGCACAGGGTAATGAAGTTATCATCGAAACACTCGAACTGACTTACGAACGGCTCACTGTAGAAGTTTAATTGAAAAATTGACTAAGAGACTGTTTTAAAACTAGTATATATGCTCCCTTTGGAGTCACAGAGTTCGCAGACAATCCGGTAGGTTGTGGTGTGTGAAATAGTAGAGACGCGATTAATCGCGTCTCTACTATTTCACGGCCAGGTATCCTGGCTACATAGAATGCCTTGTAACAAGATTTTAAGACAGTCTCTAAGAACTACTCCTTAACCACTTTCCCGACGTATAGGACATCTTCGCTAAACATCCGCACGGTATACACCCCGGCGGGCAGCATGCGCCCCGAACTGTCAACACCGTCCCAGCCCCACTCACTCAAGCCGGGCTGCCCGGCCTGTAAAGTGGTCGAGTAGACCAATCGGCCGTGTATGTCGTAAATGGCGATGTAGACCGTGCCGCCCAGCGTTTGTCCCTGTGGCAACACCAACCGGGTGCTACTGCGGAAGGGATTGGGCACGGCTACCAGCGGATTGCTGTTTATTGTTGTAGGAGCTGGGATTTCTTCGATGGCTGTAGTCCCTCCGCCGGTATTGTCTTCAAAGCTGGTAAACGGACTGATCACGCCGTAGCACACGCTTAGCCCTACAATCTGCTCTTCGAGCGCCTCTGCTTCTATACTGCCAGGCGAAGCCGACAGGGAAGTCGCCGTACAAGTCTCCGATTTTTTTCTTCGACCACAAGCGGGGTAAAAACTGCAAGCCGGCCACCGAGGTATCTGCCAATTGGAGCGGATATTCGTAGCTGACCGGCTGACCAAAAGCTTCTCCGCTGAAATGCACGGTGACGTTGCCCGGCTGGCTGTAACGGCCGGTCACGATAAGCTGCTGGCCTTTGTAAAGGTTGGGCAAATTGCGGGGATAAGTCTCGACGATGATCGGCGGATCAAAACTCATGCTGGTGTTCAACAATACCGGGTTGCGCACCGTGAGGTAAAAGCGGCTAATGACTGCTTCCAGTTCGTCGTTTTCTAAAAATTCGGCAAAGCCGTTGTTTTCTTCGGCCAGGAGGGTGAGCAGTTGTTTGTTGACAGAACTCTCGCCAATACCGAAATTGAAGATCGACAAATCCTGAACCTCATTGATTATTATTTGCTGTTGTACGTGGTTTACAATGCCTTGCGTGTTGGTGATGCCCGCAGTGGCTTGTCCGTCGGTGAAAAACAGGATGATATTGGCCTGGTCGGTGTTGTTATTTTGGAAATCCTGGATGGCTACGGTAAAGGCTCCGGAGATATTAGTCGCTCCGCGGGCATAAAGCCCATTAATGTAAGTCAATGCCTGTTGCATGCTACTCGGCGTAAACGGCACGTGATCAGGCTGAAAACTGGTGATGATATCGTCAAAATCGATGACGTTGAAATAATCGCCCGGATTGAGGTTTTCTACGATAAACGTGGCCGCGTTCCTGGCCTGTACCATCTTGTCGCCGCTCATACTGCCCGATCTGTCGATGATCAGCGTAAATACTTTTTGGATGACTTCTGTATTTTCGCTGGGGTCGGGCTCTACGATGAAGGCAAAAAATCCCTGCCCGTGGGTGTCGCAAAGCGCCACGGAGTCGGCCAGGTAGGTGCTGAAACTAAACAAGCCCAGTTCGTCGGCGTTTAGCTGGTAGCGGATGTCAAAATCCTGGTTGGCAGGCTGGTTGCTCAACTCGATAAGCAGTGTGGCCAGGTGCGGCGAGAGGTCTACCGCCGCATTGGGGTGGCTCGCTGAACTCAGCTGATCAATGGTGCGCTGCGAATGCAGCTCGAAAAACAGGTGCTGCAGTTCCAGCGGATCGGTTTGGAATGCGCTATAATTCCCCGGAAAGGCAAAACTGACGATGTTGAATTCGTAAGGCAAGAGGTCTACGTAGGTGAGTTCAACGGTGATAAGCGAATCTGGAGCCACCTCGCCGGTCAGGTCGAAATACAAGGGATTGGCGCCGAGATACTGCCTGATGTCTTCTTCGATGGTACCGCCGCCGCCGCCGCCGGGCAGCGTCGTATCCTGCGGCACGGGCGAAAAGTCGGCGGCGTACCAGTTGCCGCCGTATTGCCAGCGCAAACCCGTGGCGCTGCCCGTGCCACTCATCGGAAAACCGAATTTGATGGCGGTGCTATAGCCCAATTGATTACGGTAGGTTTGTACGGTCTTTACGGTGGCTATCTGGTCGTTGACAATAACTTCGGTATGGGTAGAAACCAGGGTGAGGTAGACGCCGGTTTCTGCGTTGGCGATGCATAAACCGTTGGCGCGTGACAGCTGCGGGGTTAATAAGTACGAAATTACAAGCACAAGTAAAATGGGGTAGGCGTTTGGATTTTTCATGTGAATGGTTTTTAATAGGTTAATAATTACAAGGTGACAAGGTGACAAGGTGACACGGTGACACGGTGACACGGTGACACGGTGACACGTCGCTTTCCTGAGTATATACCCCAAGTTATAGCCTTGTTAACACCCAGATTATGATATTATATGGATTTGTATTGCCGCTTACATTTGTATGTATGGCATCTGCCAATGGCTGACATTAATGGCAACTTAATTAACCACGGAGTTTCACGGAGTTCACACAGAGTTACACGGAGTCAAAATCTAGCTCTGTGGAACTCTGTGTGAACTCCGTGAAACTCTGTGGTAAAAAAAATCGCTTGAGTGTTTCCTAAAGTTGACGACATTAGTCCTACAGTCGTAAAGTCGTACAGTCGTACAGTCCCAAAATCCTCTCACTTCCCCATATCCCTGTTCAGCACCTCCGCCAACTGGGCTACTTTGATATTCTTGGCAATAATCTTCCGCTCGGGATTAATCACGTACAACTCCGGCGTGATATCCACAAAATACTTGGCACAAATCGAGCGGTTGGTAGGGTCGTGCACGTTGATCCAGGAACCTGGTATTGTTGCAGGAAGGTCTTCCACTCTTTGTCGTCGGTATCCAGGGCGATGCCGTAGACTTCCAGGCCCTTGTCTTTCCATTCTTTGTAAAACGACACCAGCTTGGGCGTTTCTTCGATGCAGTGGTCGCAGGTAGGGTTGTACATAAACACCACGATATAGGGCGCTTTGATATCATAGATCGAGCGCGGCGTGCCGCTCACATCATTGGCAGTTACGTTAGGCGCTTTTTTGCCTACAAGGCTGGCTGACATTTCCATGGCGCGCTCCTGCAATCGCCAGACATTCAGGGAATCGCTCCAGAAGGCGCGTTCTTTAGTGAAGTAGTTTTGGATCATAAATACAAATACGGCCTCCGAATCCATCAGGGTGCTTTTAGTGGGTTCGTACTTCAGTGCGATCCAGTTCACAAAAAACTTGAAGTACTCCGGCTTGTCCAGGGTTTTGTCGATCAGGTATTTGGCAGAGCTGATGATAGAGTCCTGGTGCTGCACAGTGAGTTCGGTAATATAGCGCTTTAATTTGTTGGCAATCACGGGGGTACTCAGCAACCTTACATCCTTTAAGTCGACATTTTCCCATAAGTCTCTTTTGAAATAGTAGACTTGCAAAGCATTTTGCGCTCCCATCGGGCAGGTTTACCTCTCTGAGCTCGGGATTTTGCCCGGCTTTTTGAATGCCGCGTAAAACGTATCGCCGTATTGCTTAAAATCGGCCTCCAGATACGCTTTGCGGTCGGCAGCCAACTTGGCCAGTTGGGCTTTTATATCGGCGTGGGCGGCGCTTTTAGCGTCCAGTTTTTTCATCTCCTCGTTGAGCGTATTGTACCGCCGCTGAAAATCGCCGTCGTAGCGTATACTTTTGTACAACAGCTCGTTGTCGAGGCTGCCCTCCACCTGCATGGCTTCCGCCAACTGCACTTTTTTGCTGCGCATACTAAAACGCTGGTCTTTGTCGAGCAGCAGTTGGATATTGGTATTGTCGGCAAACAATACGTAATACAGTCCCGGCTTGTAGGGTTCATTTTTATTAAAAATAAATTGCCCGTTTGCGTCTACTACCGCAGAATCGGCCCGGTAGTTCTGGTCGGCGAAGACGCCTATCAGGTAGGCTTTGCCGGCGGGCTGGCCTTCGATTTGTATGCGGATGTCAGGGGATTCCTGGGCTTGAGCAAACGCGATAACCGCTTGAAACAATAAAAGGAAGATGATATGTCGCTTCATGCTATTCGTTTTTTGCGGGCTAAATTAAGAAGTGATTTGGATTGTGAAAAGTTTTGATTTTTTTCATCGCTGAAAACCGGGTGGGTGTTGCCCAAGTGGTCTTTAGCCGGTATTCGGCCCGAAAGCGCGTGAGGGTTACGCCGTACTGGTCTTACACGGCTGTCAGATCGAACAAAATCTAACTAAAGTGAACCCTTACGAACGCTAAAACGTTATTCAAGTTGTGATAGCTAGCCCTGCCAAATTTTGGCATGACCCGGACTCGGCCGCGAGCTATCATAGCTATTACTGAAAAGTGATGTACATTATTTGACGGCGTTAAAAATAATGAAAATCATGGGAGAAGCAGAAATAAAATTGAAACTTATCCGGCTTATCGACAACCAGAAAGGAGAAATCCTTCAAGAGCTGTACGACCTGATCATAAGAAATTATATCAAGAAAAAAAGCAACTGGCGCAATTGTCTCCAATGGAGATGGGTTATAAGGAAATGTCCGAGGACCAGGCACGGGAACAAGAAGCATTTGAGTGGATCGAAGGGACGCTTCATTCGGATGACATATGAAAAAAAAGGGTGACATTTGGTGGATTAATTTTGACCCATCCGTGGGTCAGGAAGTCAGGAAAAAACGTCCTGCCGTTATCATCAGTAATGATGTTGCTAACAAATATTTGAAAAGGTTTCAGGTTGTTCCTTAGTTCAAAAATGGATAAATTATATCCAAGTGAAACGCTTGTCAATGTTAATGGTCAGCAAAGCAAAGCTATGGCTGATCAGTTGACTACAGTAAGCGAACTAAGGTTCATGAATAAAATCGGCGAGCTTACCCCAAGCGATATGGATGCTATTGAGCAGATAGTAAGGTTACAACTTGATTTATGAAATAAGCCCACCACACTCGCACAGTCCCAAAGTCCAAAATACTGGTGTATTACAATTATCCTCATCCCAATGATCTGATTCCAAGGTACTTCAGGGTGCTTCTCCCGCAATGTAGGGGATACATTTAGGCTTTTATAGCTCGCGCCACCAGGTTTTGGGCATGATTTGGGCGCGGGCGCGAATGATAAATTGCACGCAATACGCCGGCAAAAAAAATCAATTCCCGGACAATTTCCGGATGTCCTGACACTCCAATACCTGCCTGGGGTAGCCTTTTAGCGTGGCTTCAATCATGGCTTTCCCAATTTCTTCCAGCCTTATCACGTATTTTGAGAAAAATGCTTTCAGTACCGGATACAACCAGCTCAAATACCGGAGTACCCGGTAAGTATTTTTCATGCCCAGCATCGGCTGGATATAACCGGGGCGGAAGTTATATGCTGCCCTGAATGGCAGCTTTGTCAGGTCGTTTTCGGTTTTGCCCTTTATCCGTGCCCACATAGAGTTGCCCTTTTCCGAACTGTCCCGTTCCGGCGCCGGATATATAGCAAAACGTCATATCCGGATTCAGTTTTTACCAGCGTATGGGCAACGTGTAAGGTGAGGTCGAAGGTCAGGTATCGGTACTGATCCTCCTTCATGCCAACCGACGAAACACCCAGACAAAAATAGCAGGCATTATAGCCGGACAGCTGCGATTCGATCGTAGAAAAATCGTGAAAATCTTTGTGGAGAATTTCCGTGAGTTTTTCGTGTTGCACCCCGCAAGGATTCCGATTGATGACCAGTACTTTTTCGACCCTGGGATCTGCAAGGGCAACGTGCAATACACCCTCGCCAACCATGCCGGTACTGCCCGTAATAATGGCTTTGATTTTCATGGATTGTAGTCTATTTCTTAGAAACTGGTTTAAAACCCAAATTTTGAACCACTGATCAGTCCCCGAAGACGGGAAATTATTTCGTCAAAGATACCGCGCTACCGCAGCACCAACTTCCCGACCACAACACCTTCGCGTGAACGCCATTCTACCAGGAAAAGCCCCTGCGGCAGTCCCTCTGTGGGCACGCGATGCTCGCCAGTGAATGCTGGTAATACCTGCGTGGAAATCTCCCGCCCTTGCAGATCGAGGATACGCAGCTGACTCGGCGCCGCCGAATTGCCGCGAAGGAAGAATGCTCCGGATGCAGGGTTCGGGTACATGAGCAGGATTTGCCGGATGGGTTGTTGGGTACTGCTAATCGTTGCACATGCTGCAGGTGGACTTCCGGCCTCGCATTCCGGATTGCCGGCCACCACAAACTGGTGCATCATACCTCCGCCTTCATGGTCTTCATGCGTCAGGATATGGCAGTGGTACATATAGCCGTATTTCGACTCAATCGGATTGGGATAATCGTTAAAATTTCCCATAAAACGCACCGTCCAACCGGGCAAAATCAGAATATCGTCTTTAGGCCCGTTGAGCCCCATTTCCGTAAGGTTAAGTTGGGCGCCCATGGCATCCGTGATGCTCAATACCCGGAATTGAATTTTGTGGATATGGAATGGGTGCGCGATGGGCGATTTGTTTTCAATTTCCCAGATTTCCTTCGTGTTGACGCAAATGGTATCGTTGATGACTTCCATATCGTATGTCGTGCCATCTATGGTAAAACCCATACCAGGAGCGCCCACCAGGTTTTTATGGCGGCAGCCGACGATATTATTGACCGTGTCGGCCAGATCCGGCTCCCAGGCAACGGAATAGTCCGGAAAGCTGTTAATAGGTTGGTATCCGGGGAAAGCGCTGTCGTCGGTAATCACCATTGCCAAAAATGCCGTCCCGTGGGTAGGGTCCGTTCCGCCATTCGGCGCTGGAGAGGGACTGCCAACCACGTAGCTGGGCATCGTTTGATTCAAATTACTCAGGTAAACCGTATCCCCAAGCGGGTAGTCGCGCAAATCGATTACCACCTCCTCCCTGACGCCGGGGCCATTCAAGATCTCTGTCATGGTAACAGCTTCAGTAGTATACCCGCCATCGGTAGCGATGAGCTTGAACGGTATCAGATTGGTTGCCGGGTTGTTGTAAGAAGTTGAAAAACCGAATTGGACGCCTTTGCGGGTAGAGCCGTTCAGGATACGCAGTCGAACGAAGTGGCGCGGAACAGAAACGTAGGGGCTGTTTACGCCATTGACGATATTGTGCGGCCTTTTGCCCATGCCCAGCGTCAATTTGTATTCATTGTTTGATAATACAGTACCTATATCGCCAATAATGACCGGGATATCATCCACGCCATAAGTGTGCGGCAGCAGCGGTCGCAAAACATCATTCGCCTCTTCCACGATAATCATTCCCGACAAGCCCATTTGAACCTGCTCCAGGGTGCGGTTGTGAAAGTGCGGGTGATACCACATCGTGGAACCGTAGTCCACTACATTAAACATGACATCCCAGGTACTGTCGCGTTGAATCGGCTGATGCGGCCCCCCATCGAACTGGGCAGGCAGTTCCACGCCGTGCCAGTGGGTGGTTGTGGAGTCGGTACCGCTGGCATTTACCGCCGGCAAATTGTTGGTGACGCGGATATGCACAGGTTGACCCTGACGCCAATAGAGGGTAGGGCCGAGCAAGGTCAGGGTGTCGGCGCCCGGAGCGTTTTTGTTGTAGCTGAACGTTGTTATGCCATTTTGTTGCGGGGTGCCGTTTAGCGAATCTGCAACCACACCCGAACCGGCAGGATTGTACTTGTGTTTTCTTTGCTCCATTTTGAGTTCGATCACGCCATCCGCAGCGTCGATCAAAGGAGGAATTGGCAATTTGTTGATGAAATTGGGCTGGGCATACAGTCTGCAAGCAAGGAGGAATAGGAATGAGATTAGCAGAAACTTCAGGTGGGGGGAGGGAGTTTTTTGCATAGGAATTAATTTTGGTTAAATGAAACTCAATATGTTCGTAGTATTCAGCCATTTATTTTTTTGCTTACCATTAACGTGGGCACTCCCGCCCGTGCCGCCCTGCGTTGGCCTTGCGGGTTGGGTTTGGGCGGCATGGTCGGGAGTGCTTTGTGTGTGTCCAGAATGGACCTCTTACCCGATTCCAAACCCTGAAACTAAGCTAAATCGCTATATTCTCAAAGCGACCAAGCCGGAAGTTTAGAGATTGGATCGAAAATCTGGCAGGGTGCAAGTCCCTGTCATGCTGACCCAAGCAGGGAGATAGACGTGTGCTGAATCCACCCATCTCGAATGCGGCTGGTTGAATTATTTCAAGTATGCAAATATTTACGGCAAGCTGCGGGAGCTGGATGGATGGCTTCGGAATCGGTTAAGATACTGCATTTGGCACGACTGAAAAAAAAGCCGGAACGCAAACGCAAGAACTTGATTCAGCTCGGAGTTGACCAGGGCACGGCGTACGCATGGAGTCGCACACGTAAAGGAGGCTGGGCGATAGCTCAAAGCCCGATACTGGGCACAACTATAACGCTAAAGGCACTGAAACGGCGTGGGTACGAGTCTATGCCCGACTATTACTTGGAAATTACCCATACTTCATGAACCGCCCCCGCTTTTAGCGGGGCAAGCTGTATACGAGACCCGAACGTACAGCCTGTCCCGCTGAAAACGGGGGTGGCCCCGCCTTGCGGGATAAATTGTGAGAGGGCTGAGGCGGTGGAGACATCTGCCGCCTCACTCTACTCGATTGTAGCCAGTTTCTTATTGTCTTATATTACTCAATTCTGTTTCTAATTGTAGTTTTGCATTCTGCTCAGTAGTGGTTAAAGTACCATTCAATAAATTATTTTGTTCATATGGGTCGTTGGTCAAATGATACATTTCCTCACTACCTGTATTCTTTATCAATAGTTTGTACGTGCCATTGCTTATTGTCCACGACTCAGTTGAGCCATCTTTTAGTTCGGAATATTGAAAGTCACGAATTCCGCTTGACTGTGAAAACAAGTTTTTAAAACCTTTGCTGTCATGATACTCATTCACATCTACTCCTGCTATTTGTGCAATGGTTGTAAAAAGGTCGGTTCCCGTCAATATATTATTATCGGTTCCCGTTCTGGAAATACCATTTCCTGAAATGAACATTGGAACATTAATTCCTCCCTGGTATAAAGTATTTTTTACTGTTGAGCTGTTATAAGGACTTTGAGCTACTTGATTTGGTGTGCCATTATCTCCAATAAAAATAATGACGGTATTTTCTCTTTCATCTTCGGGTAAACTAGCTATCAAACGTCCGATTTGAAAATCCATCGCTTCAATGGCAGCCATGTAGTAAGGTGTAGCGTCCATTCCAGCAGTATATTCAGGTAATGCGCCTTGGCTGTGCATATTGCTTGGTGGAGCGTGAAATGGTGTGTGTGGGGCATTGTAGGCCAACCAAAGAAACCATGGTTTACTTTGATTATTTACCCAGTTTATGGCTAAATCCGTAAATTTCTCTGTTATGTAATTTGTTTCTAAACTGGTAGCACCATCTTCTGTAAGTTGCCACTGATAATAATTATCTACAGCACCCCGTATTAACCCTGCGTAATAGTCTATGCCAAAAGATTCAGGATTAAAGCTGGCATTATTCCCCGATAAATGCCACTTGCCCACAACTGCAGTTGCGTATTTATTATTTGTTTTGTCATTGATATATTTTTGAACCACAGTTTCAGATGAACTCAAAACATCACCTACACCTTTTACACCCGTATGATAACCATATTTGCCCGTAATGATGGAAGCTCTGGTAGGTGTGCAGGTTGGATTTACCCAAAAGTTGCTAAATAATAAACCATTATTTCTAATGGCATCAATAATTGGTGTGTTTGGCTTTATACTACCTTCTTGATAGCCATTTATGGCATCTTTGCCCAAATCATCAGCTATTATTAGAAGAATATTTGGGCTACTTGTAGTTGTGATATCTATAGGATTATCGTCTTTAGAACAAGACACAATTGATGACACAACAATAATTATTGCTAAAATGTAGTTGTTTTTTTTCATTTTTTCTTATTTAAGGAGTCCCTTTGTAACAACCAATGTTGTATGGAAAATCATACGTCCAATGATAATGGTAAAGATTAATCATTTGCCCGTCCCAAAGAACAGGATGCGTGTGTCCGTGGCATTCGTCTAAATCTGCTGATTTCAATAACTTACCATTTTCTCCATAAGGACCATAAATGCCAAACCCATCTATCATATAGCCCATAAGTGCTGAGTGCCCATGTTCATGTGGATGTATATGATCTTGCAAGTCTTGAGCTGGAAAATGATAATGATACCGCTCAGTGCCGTCTGTATGCCCGCCAAATCTATCGAGCATTTCGTGTGCAGCAGCATCTGTACCTAATGTAGATGCACCGTGATAGATAGCGGCACCTGTTACGGAAAATCCAGCAGGACCAAAACCGACACAGCTTGGTTGAGCAGCAACTTCTGGAATAGCAGGAAGTGTGAGATTTATAACTTGTTCTGAAATAATATTTGGATTTTTGTCATAATTCCAAGCTGTAGTCCCCATTTGAATCGGGAATATACCAGTTGGGTGATCTGGAAGATTGTTTCCTGTGATGATGCGATTTCCGTTTCCGTCTAGGTTGATTTCAAATTCGTGATTCCACGTTACATTGCCTTCTACCTGTGGTTTTCGGGTGTAGTCCCAAGTTCCATCAGCATTAGTCCAATCATCGGCATCATCAGCTCCTGCACCATTAGATGGAAGCCCACAGAGCCACAGCGAAAGAAAGTCAGGATTTGGATTGCCTTGATTTCTAATCAAAATGTTTGTGGGCGCATTGCCGCCAAAAGGTAAATGAGTTAGGTCAGGGGTCTCTGGTGTAGGGTTTTTATCATCTTCTTCAGATTTACTACAACTCGAAATTGTGAATAAATAGATTAGAAGGAAAGCACTAATTACTTTGGCGTTTTTTTCTAAAACCATCATGATGTCATATTTTAATTTGTTAATGTCTTATTTGGACTGACTAGTATTCAAAAGGTTTAATTTGAAGTGTTAGTATTTTAAAATTGGCTACAACGGTTCGCATAAGGCGTGCCGACGTTTAGGAGGCATGGCCGTTATGTGCGGTGTTCGGTGCAGTTTCATCTAATCTTCAAAATTATCTCATAATTGATTGTATTATCGCCAGTATAATAAATGTTTTTCACTTAAAATTATCACAATTAATGCAATCCACCATTTGGTGAAAGGGTTTGTTACATATATAAATAATTGCAGGCTACAATCACAAATTTTTCTTGGCAAAATATGCAGACGCACCGGTCGCTTTGCATCGAAGCTATCCTAGTTCTATGTCGCTCGTTGAGCGGAGCCGAAACGAGCTTCCAGGCAAGCAGTGCCAAAACAAGCATTCCCGCAATCCGAGTATCTTTTTATCATCCAATTCTGCCAATAATTTAGTACCTTGATACCCCATTCAAATTCCGGATTATGACTAAGTCAACCCTCTTGTTTTTCTTGTTAGCTATCTACACGTCAGGCTTCTCCCAACCTACCTCCGTCAAGCTCCGCAGCGTCTACCAGGACGCCAAAGGCATCATCCGTTGGTCCGACGACAAGCAGGCCGTGGCTCTCTACGGGGCCAATTATTGCCTGCCCTCGGCCTGCGATTACCGCGCGGCCGGCTATGTGACCAACGACCGCAAAAAGATCGTCGACCAGGATATGACCCACTTTGCCCGCATGGGCTGGGACGCCCTGCGACTCAGCTTCTGGGGCGACTATGAAAACTCCGACTCGCTGGGCAATCTGGTGGCTAACGATAACCTCGATGTGATGGATTATGTGATCTATAAGGCCGGCCAACGCGGCATTTATATGCTGCTCAGCCCGATTGTGACGTATAACTCTAAATGGCCCGACGCGATGCGCGATACGGTGAGCGCCCGCGGCTTGTCGTTTTATTTTAAAAAATCTGAATTGGGTACCAACCCAAAAGCTATCGCCGCACAACAGAATTATTTGCGGCAAATGCTCAACCACGTGAACCCCTATACCGGCCGCGCTCTGAAAGACGAACCGGCTATTCTTTTTATCGAAATGATCAACGAACCCCACCACCACAGCGAGGATGTGAAGGGCTCGGTGGCGTATATCAACGCCCTGATCAAGGCGGTAAAAAGCACCGGCTGCAAAAAACTGCTGTTCCACAACCTCAGCCAGGATTTTAATATGGTGGAGCCCTGCGGCAATCCGATATCGACGGCATCAGCTTTGGCTGGTATCCTTCGGGTCTCAACTCCGGACGCGCGCTGCAGGGCAACTACCTGCCCGCTGTCGACGATTTTTCGCTGATGCTCGACCCCAAATTGGCTAAACACAGCCGCATTGTGTACGAATTTGATACGCCCGATCTGCAAAATGCCTACCTGTACCCGGCGATGGCCCGCACTTTTCGCACGGCAGGCGCCCAATACGCCGCGATGTTTTCGTACGATATGCTGATTACCGCCCCTTATAACCTCGGTTGGCAAACCCACTACCTGAATCTGGTGTATACCCCGCAAAAAGCCCTCAGCGCGATCATCGCCGCCGAGGTGATGCGACAAGTGCCGCTGTACAAAAGCTATGGCAGATACCCTGAGAATACTACGTTTGGGCCTTTCCGCATTAATTACGAAGACAACCTGTGCGAGATGGTCACCGGCGACAAGTTTTTGTACGCCAATAATACAAGCAGCTCGCCGCCCAATCGCGCCACCTTAAACAAGATTGTTGGCTACGGCTCGTCGCCGGTGGTGAACTACGAAGGCAAGGGGATCTATTTTTTGGATAAAATAAAAGACGGCGTGTGGCGGCTGGAGGTCTATCCCGACGCCGTAGCGGTCAATGACCCCTTTAATATGCCGAGTCCGGGAAAATTGGTGACCCGCAGCATCAGCCGGCAATGGCCCATGAGCGTTAAATTGCCTGATCTGGGCGGTTCGTTTAGCGTGCTGCCGCTGAATATAGCAAGCAGCTACCAGGCTGAAGCCCAAAGCGGCCAATTTGATATACGCCCCGGGGTGTATATACTGACGAAATTTGCTGATTTGGACTTCCGTTCACTACCCGCGTCAATTGGCGCTTTAGGTATGAATGAATTTGTCGTGCTCGAAGACCAACAGTCGCCCCCGAATCTGTTGTTATACCACCAGGAAAGCTTCGAAGCAGGCAAACCGTTTGTCATTGAAGCAGACGTATTCAGCCACCAAAACCCCGAATCCGTCACGCTTTATTACAAAAAAAGCGATGTACACTGGTTTATGTCCACTCCAATGCAAAAGGTATCGGGTTATACCTACCAGGCCCAACTCGCCGGCGATAGGCTGGGGGAGGGGTGGATGGACTATTGTATCGTGGTGAAAGCCGACGGCAAAACGATCAATTTCCTTCGGGAATCGATAAGGCGCCTGACGACTGGGATTATTACAAAAGCAAGGGCTGGTCGTCGAAATTAGTGAACCCCACCACGCCGGTCCGCATTTTAAACCCCGAAACGGACATCGACCAACTGACCTTCACTCGCATCGGCGACGGCATCCGCCACGGCGTTTTTCAGGTAAAACCCGCCTCCCATTCCGGAGAAGCCGCTTTCCGCCTCAGCCTGCCCCTGAGCTACGACCAAACCCTCGACGATTATACTATTTCGGTACCTATCAGCCATAAAATAAGCCCCAGAAAAGAACACTTGAAACAGGCCAAAAAACTGGTCGTTCAATTAAGGGGTGTCAGCAGCAGCCAGGAAACCTATATCACCCTGGTAGAAAGCGATGGCACCGCCTGGACTAAAAAACTGCCGCTCACCGAAGCCTGGCAAAACCTGGAAATCCCCCTGAACGAATTGGAGCCCGCAAAATCGGCTATGTTACCGCTGGGATACCCCGGCCGCTGGAATTACTGGTTTGCACCCGCCGCCGGCCGCGGAAAGCCTGGCGACCGCATCAACCTATCGAATCTGGAACGATTGCAGCTATCCATCCGCCCGGCTACCGGAAATAATCCGGCGATCAAGGCGGATTCATGGATAGAAATTACGTCTGCGACGCTGGTTTTTGAGTGATTTTTTTGTTTATTCGCAAGAACTTGCCCGGTATTGTTGTTACTTTTTTCATCGCCAAAAAGTAACCAAAAAGGCTAGGCAAATTTAATTGCTCCGCTAAATTTGCCGGCCAGCCCGCGCACGGTTTGCATACACAACTCTGTGTCACTCTGTGTAACTCCGTTTAACTCTGTGGTAAAAAAACATTGCGTCAAATAAATATTCCAATCATGAAAAATATCTTATTAATAATTTTTTCCCTTTTGTCTTTCTCAGGCCTAAACAGCCAAAATAAAGTATACGAAATCGACATCAACGTACCGCCTGTAACAATAAAATCCGACCATCTAAAACTGGGCGGATCAAATCCCGACGGCGATAAAATCAGCGTCAACAATTATTTTCTTTCCATAAACGATAAACCCTTCATTCCCGTCACCGGCGAATTTCACTATCCCCGTTATCCCAACCAATATTGGGATGAATCCATCAAAAAAATGAAAGCGGGCGGCATCAACGTCGTGGCAACTTACGTCTTCTGGAATATCCACGAAGAAAACGAAGGTAAATTCTTGTGGGAGGGCGATCGCAACCTGCGCCGCTTTGTGGAATTATGCGCCCAAAACGGCGTTTACGCCATCATCCGCATCGGCCCTTTTTGTCATGGCGAAATACGCAACGGCGGCCTGCCCGACTGGCTGCTGGGCAAACCGCTCACTATCCGCTCTAACGACCCGGTTTACCTGCAAGCAGTAGAAAAACTCTACAACGAAATCGGCAGGCAAATTAAGGGTTTGTACTACAAAGACGGCGGCCCCATCATCGGCATCCAGATCGAAAACGAATACCAGCACTCTGCGGCGCCCTGGGGATTGATGTACCCCGGCCAGCCCTACGACTGGACCGCCGCCGAGCAAGACCTGGCTGTCACACAAGCGGGAGTGGGCGTGGCGGAAGGAAACAACCCCTACGCAGGCATGGGCAACGACCACATGAAAATATTGAAAACACTGGCCGAAAAAGCGGGTATGATTACTCCGCTATATACCGCCACCGGCTGGGGGTATGCGGCCATTATTCCCAATGAATCCATCCCCGTCACCTCCGCGTATGCTTATCCGTTCTGGACCGAGAAAAAAGACTTGTCGCCGTTGTTTTTATACAAAAATATGCACGCCGATCCCGACTACTCCCCCGTGCGCTACGTGCCGGAGGATTACCCGGCTTTTGCTGCGGAACTGGGCTCGGGCATCATGACGGTGTATACCCGCCGGCCTATCGTGGACCACCATAGCATGGACGCCCTCATCAACCGTTGTCTGGGTAGCGGCGCCAATGGACTGGGGTATTACATGTACCACGGCGGTTCCACCTCGCGGGGTGACCAGTATTTTTACAGCGACGAGGCCTACGGATTGCCCAAAGTATCCTACGACTTCCAGGCGCCGATCGGCGAATTCGGGCAGGTAAGGGATGGCTTTCACCGCCTCAAACTGATACATTTTTTCACCAGCGAGTTTGGCCATTTACTGGCGCCTATGACGGGGATTTTGCCAAAAAATACCGCCAATTTAACCCCTGATAATTTGACCGAATTGCGCTATGCCGTGAGAGCAAAAGACGATAGCGGGTTTTTATTTATCAATAATTTTCAGGATGATGCAGTAATGGCCGATCAATCCAATATTCAAATAAAAATAAAATCAAAAACCGGAGACTTATTAATTCCTGAAAAAGGTGGTTTTAATTTAAAAAGCGGAGAAAATGCCATTTTTCCATTTCGGTTTAATTTAAATGGCGCTTTATTAAATTACGCTACCGCGCAATTAATGACCAAAGTCGGCGGATCGACCGATCCCTGTTACGTGTTTTTTGCACCGGAGGGCGTAACGCCAGAATTTGTATTTGCTAAAGCAAAAAATATAAAAATCAGCAATAATTCGGGCTGCACGATTGTGTCACAAAAAAATAGCTGGGTAGTAAAAAGCGGTGAAAAAGGCGTGGCGGAATTTACAGTGAGCGTCGGCAAAAACCAGACAAAAGTGCTGGTAATTGACAGAACGCTGGCGCTGCAATCCTGGCAGATAGTGATGGATGGTCGTACATACCTGTTTTTTAGCGAAGCGACCGTATTACAAAATGGCAATGCCTTCACCCTGCATAACACCAATCACGAAATAGGTCTTAGGGTTTACCCCAAAATAAACAAGTTGCCGGAAATATCGAAAGATGCCGTGCTGAACGCAGCGGATAACCAGATGATGTCGGCGTATCAGATTCGTTTGCCCAAAGTAGTATGGCAGGTACAAAGCCGCGTCGTAGGGCAGCGGAAACACGTCGTGACGCTTCCCCCCAACCTGCCCGCCCATGTGCACAACGCCTATTTAACCATTGATTACCTGGGCGATACCGCCATGGGATTCATCGACGGCAAATTGGTGGCCGATGAATTTTACAAGGGATCCCCCTGGCAGATCGGACTGCGCAAATTTTACCCCGCAGCGGCGGGCAAAGAGATGGTCTTTTATTTCCGCCCCATCTACAAAGGCGCCACCTACCTGCCCGATTTAAACCGGGAAGACGTGCCCGATTTCAGCAAATCGGATCAGCTTTTTGAAGTCAGAAAAATAAGCCTTAGCCCCGAATACAAGTGTGAAATTAAATTCAACTAACCATGACCGAACCGCATATTTTTGACATAAAAGAACACCCTCACCGGCGGCTCAATCTGCTCACCGGCGAATGGGTGCTGGTATCACCCCATCGTACTAAAAGGCCCTGGCAGGGCAAAGTAGAAAACCTGCCGCCGGATAACCGTCCGGCCTACGACCCGGGTTGTTATCTGTGTCCCGGCAACCAACGCGCCGACGGCGGCGCCAATCCGCCGTATACCGGCGCGTATGCTTTCACCAACGACTTTTCGGCTTTATTGCTCGACACGCCGCCGGGCAGCTACGAAGTAGGCGGGTTATTGCACGCCGAAAGCGAAAAAGGCATTTGCCGGGTCATCAGCTTTTCGCCGCGCCACGACCTCACCTTGTCACAGTTGAGCCTGGAAGCCATCGAACAAGTCATCGACCTTTGGGCAGAAGAATTCCGCAACCTGTCGGCCAACCCCGACATCAGATACATCCAGATCTTCGAAAACAAAGGCGAGATCATGGGTTGCAGCAACCCTCACCCGCACGGACAGATCTGGGCCGAGAGTTCCCTGCCGCAAGAAATACGCAAAGAAACCGCCCGGCAATCGGCGTATTATCAGGAAAAAGGGAAAAGTCTGCTCGGTGATTATTTGGAATTGGAAAACAAAGAAAAAACCAGGGTTGTCATCGAAAACGACCACTTTGTGGCCCTCGTTCCATTTTGGGCCGTATGGCCATATGAAACCATGATCATCAGTCGCCGGCAGGTGCAGACCATATTGCAATTCAATCCGGAAGAAAAACAAGCACTGGCTGCCATTTTACAGCAGCTCACCGCCCGTTACGACACCCTTTTCCAGGTCTCCTTCCCATACTCTGCCGGCATGCACCAGTCGCCCGTCAACGACGGCCCCCACCCGGAATGGCATTGGCACATGCATTTTTATCCGCCGTTGCTGCGCAGCGCCACGGTCAAGAAGTTTATGGTCGGCTACGAAATGCTGGCCAACCCCCAGCGGGATATCACGCCGGAGTGGGCGGCGGGGCGGCTGAGGGAGGGAGGGTGAGAGTGGGGGAGGGAGAGATATTGTAGTAGGGTGAACGTTCACCGTTCACCTGTTCACCATTGTTAATCCGGATTAACCCGTAATTTTTTCGAATCAATCCGAAAATTTTTCGGATTGACATATGTGCGTATAAAACAGAATTATTTATTTTTCGACAAAAAAAATATTGATATTCAATTGTTTATAATCACATTCTGATTTTTCTTTATTTCTGGCACTGTATTGTACGATACAATTTGAAAGACAACAACACCATGACACATTTCGCATCAAGCATAAACCCATGGCCCGTGATAACGGATATACTGGAAGAACCCGGTAACAACGCGCGTATCATCGTATTACAAACGCTAGCGCCGGAATTTGAGCGACAACTGATCGAACATCTCAATAAAATACAGATTTTTCCTGCCGATAGTTTCATCACTTACGAACAACAACGACTCAGCCATCACGAAAAGCAGTTGTTGACCATGTGGAATCCCACCGAATGGAAAGAGTGGGACGGAGGAGATATTTGTTTTTTGGGGAATGTAGCCACATTTATCATAGACAATTCCGATACGGCCACCTGTATGGCTGACGAAATTTGGGAAATAAACAAAAACGGCCAGGCGGAAAAGTTCGCTCCGGCCTGCTTGTTTTGAGTTAACCTAATGTTAATTTTTTTGAAAAAGCGGAGAACACGAAAGCGGTGACTTGCGCCATAGGATAAAAATCCGTTACTTTTACAGTGACCAACCCCTTTCCCCTATGCCAACTAACCCTGACGACGATGGTAAGTTTAAGCGTCACCGATTGACCCAAGCCTACGAGCAATTCAATAGGCTTAGCCATGCCGGCAACGGCCAAGCTCCCTTTTTCAAAATCTTGGATAGCAAGGTGTACAGCAACGACGGCAAACGCGTCGACCTGCCCATGCGCTGGCGTTTTGCCATCGCCATGCACGCCTGGTTGTCAGAAAACGGCGCTCCCAAGCGGGAGTTGCCACCCGAGTTCTTTGAACAGCAATTGCCCTTTATCCTGGAGGTAATCATCAGCGTACAGTACTACCACAACCAGATTCTCGACCGCAAGGGCGGAGTTACCACCCATGCGGCCATCAACGACAATCTGATCATGGGGAATCTGCTGAAAGATCAGCTGTATCGGTATATCGATAACCTCGGCCTGGAAGACACCGATCGCAAAAAAGTAGTACAGTCGGTGCGCTCCATATTTGAATACGTCGATATCGGCCAATACATTGAAAAAAACTGCAACACCTACGAAGCCTACCGCAGCGGGCAATGGTCGCACCCTTCGGCAACCTCGACGCCCTTGTTGATGCCGATTGTGTAAAGGAAGTTAATGACATCATACAAAGCGTACATCCGATAAAGCGAACAGACTACCTCCACATCTACCTGCAGCGCATCTATCTGACCAATGCCGTTTTATTCAAAAAAGCCACCTGGCTTATCGCTACCTTGCTTGAAGTTGACCAGGAAATCCAACAGCGGGCTGATCAGTTTGCCGGGTTGTTTGGGATGATGCAGCAGGTGGTGAATGATAATGCAGATTGGGTGCCGTCCAGGTTTCAGGAATCGACAGTTGAAAAAGGATGTGGCGATGTGTTTTGCGATCTTAATAATAAGATTGTTACGATGCCCACCATAATTCATTTTGAAAGAAATACGGATGGAAAGATACTCGCTCAATACGAGGGTCATAAAGGGATGCTGTTCACACAAGAAATGGAAGAGGAGCTGTTTGATGAAATAGCCAAAGATTATTCGATTTATTATTCGATGGCTGTTGGCAAGCAGTTGAAAAAACTATTGATGCAATATTCCTTTAAAAAGGCTTTTATAGCTGATTTATGCGGTTTTGCAGATAATAATAAATACTACAAACATTTCTACAACATGAAAATATACTATGACAACTACAAAAAAAACAAACGCTACAACCAAAACGAATAGGTTATGACACGGACAGCGAGAGCGGTCAATAAAGAACGAACAGAGAAGCCTTTTGATTTATCTAAAGGTCTTATAACGGAGTTCAATAGCTTTAGCAAACTCAGTCGTGTCCAGGATGATACTTTTTATAAAATCCTGAAGGATAAAATTCATGCCCACTCCCTTCCAATGAGGGCACAAGTATTCTATTTATTGTACACTTACTTCAAGGCTCAAGCTACTTCCAGTTTTGTTATTTATGATAGATTTTTTCAACAACAATTCCCATTTATTCTCGAAGTCATAATAAGTATTCAATATTACCACAACCAGATATTAGATGGTAAGGGAGGCGTAACAACTTCTGACGCCATTAACAGTAACCTGATTAAAGGTAATATGCTTAAAGATCAATTATATAAATATATAGAGCAAAAAATTGATTTGCCTGAAGCTCATATCCGGCAACTCAACAATACCGTTAGATCAATTTTTGAATGGGTAGACATTGGACAATATTTAGAAGGGCATACTAATACTTATGAAACATTAAATGAGCTTAGCATTAGCCATCCATTTCAAGATTCAATTTATAATGTAATTGATATAGAACATATCGAAACCTTGGTAAACCAAACTATTAGTAAAGTGCCAAATATGAATCTGCATCATGAAACCTATCTTAGAAGATATTATGAACGAATCTATTTAACCAATGCCGTATTGTACAAGCTATCCGCAGAATTTATCTTGTCTTTAACTAAAATTAAAATAAGCGATAAAAAACGTATAATTGATTTTGTAACCTATTTTGCTATTGCCAGCCAAATTGTGAACGATAATGCTGATATGATACCTTCTTATTATGGGGAAAAAACTATTTCTAAGAAAGTAGAAGATGCAATGAGTGATTTAAAAAATAGAAATATTACACTCCCTATTTACATCCATATCAATAGATATCCGGAAGGAAAAGTGATGAAATACATTAAGTCTGATGACAAATATATCGAAGAAAAATTTGAGAAAGAAATATTTCATGAGTTTGTTGCCGGTCTTTCTGTGTTTTATTCTATGGCGATCGCAAAAGATATAGGCAAGAACGCTGCTAAGTTATTGGATAAAAATAATGCAATCTACCACAAGCTTGTTTCGAAACTAAATCATATAGGTAACAATAGATATTACTGGTATTATTATGATTATAATTCAGGTAATCCATATAGATGTTATCGAAAGCAAAAAACAACTCGGAGGGAGTTGATAGTTTGAATAATATTCATTATTTTGCCGCAATAGCAATAACCCAGGTTGTCTTCACCAAACAACACCTAAGCATATGCATAAACAGGATAGCAGTATAGAGACGAGAGGTATGATGGCTTTTCCAAATATTGAAGAATTCTATAATGAGCTTGTAGACAGGCTATATATGGTTCTTGACCAGTTTTTTTACAGGAAAAATTTACCATTCTAGTCAATGCACTACCAAGAGACCATGAAGAGGGAACAAAAATATATATGCCAAGGTATACCAGGAATATACCCTTGACATATGGTGGCATTCCCCGTATAAGGGAACTCCTGGAAGAAGAGGAATTCGTCCACCAACTTGATGAAGATTGGAAGCTATTAGAAAACTATCAGCTAGTAGCAGATACCTCGAAAGTAAGTATCGGGCTATTTGATGAATATCAGGAACTTAAATTTGAACTAAAAGATATTGATGAGAAGGGAAGCGGAGAGTTGAAAATCTATTTTCAGTCTGAACTTGAACCTGGTCAAGGACATACCCCATTGACAATACCACAGAAAGCCGAATACAATATCCTAAAGTATCATTTTGATCTTAATAAGTACAGGTACTTGTCAATCCCCTTGATACAGTTTGCAGAATTCGATGGTATAGTACATATTATTTTAAGCGAAAATGATTATCTGTATAATTTTATAGATAAAGATAAAGGTAAACTTAATGAGAGAGTAGTAGGAAATGTAATAAAAGCATTTAGCAGAGAATATGAGGGCCTAATTTTAGACTGGGATATTGTGGGGGGCGCTAAACTTAAAAATGAAGCGTTCATGGATTCGCTTGATAAAGATAAATTTTATAGCGAAAGGGGAAATGAAATATTAAGGCAATTAAAATACTATGAATATTACACTAGGCATAGACAATACTTCGAAGATCGGTTGAAATACAGCAAACAAGTCCCCCTCGACATCCGGGCCCAATACCGGCAAACCGCTATTATACATATTCTCATCGATTCCTATGCCCACAATATCAGCGCGCATAGCCTTACTGCATTGGAATGGTGGTTCCGGCAGCGGGCTGATTTGCTCAGGCCGAAAAAAAATGAAGATGGTAGTGCCCAGGATCAAGGAAGTAAAAATGGTCATCCTCATGTCGCACTATTGGAAAAAGAAAATTTATCGATTCCGCTAGATAGCGAAATCCACCCGCTGCTGCGCTTTTTATTAGACAAAGGCGCGTTCTGGACCGGGTTGACCCGCGACAACAGTTTTGGTGGTAGAATTATCAGCCTTTATAATGTGTTGTGGCGCGATTTTATCAATAATCCGCTTTATTTGGGCACTATAGCATTCACGGAAGGAATTGTAAAAATAAACATCAATATCACTCTCCTTAAACCTGTCGATCACAAAGAGAACGTGAGGTTTGAGAAAGAGGTAATATTGGATGGCAATTTTGCCAAAATTGACTTAACGCAGTTTGTCAAAGTTAAAAATGAAAAGAACTCAAATATTTTAGCCATTTTGTTGAAGAGGGCGATCAATTTGATGCTATAAAGGAAAAACTACGAGATTATAAAGCGTTTTTTTCCGGGAGGTATTGTGGGGCAACATGCATTTTTTACTATTCTGGAAACAGAACTCCGCAATGTAAAACATCACTCTCCTCAAGAACTGGAACGTATCAGAAAGAAGGGTTGACTTTAAATATTTCTATTGAAGATTATGAAGTAGCCCCCATTGAAGGCGCCAAACAAGTACAATATTTTAAAATTGGCGTTTGGCTCAAACATCCAATCCCTATTAATAAGGATTTAATGTTGTTGCGACCGGATAGGTTGTACCGGGATATTATCGAAGAAGAATCATTTTTGCCAATATTGGGAGGCACCAACCAGGATAAGGTTTGTGCCGCAATGCTTTTTAACAACTCTTTTGCCAGTGTTGAGAATCAAACAACCCCAAGAGATAAACGCTTTTACCCTTGGATCAAAGCGGCAAGCAGCCCTAGTGTTGATTTTAATGAAGGCGATACTATTATCGACTATGAATTATCGGCAAGGAGAATGTTTGAGGAAGAATTTGCTTCTTCCCGTCAGTTTTTTGAAGACAATTTTCCATCGTATGACGGCTATTTTAAGAAGTTTTTTAATGTTTGGAAAGGTGAATTTATATATGAGGTACACAATTCGGATGAGTTTGAAAAGTCATTTGAATTCGAAAATATTTCGCGGTTTAAATTCATCCACACGCCTGCTGAAGATCACAACCTCTTCCGCCAGGTGCGGGAGCAAGGCATCATCCGCATCATTCACCAACCCACGGAAGACCATGCAGATGCCTACCGCCAATGGCTGAACCGCTGGCTGGCAATAGACAAAGCGCCTTCCAGGGGCTAGTCTGCTGGAACTCATGTGGAAAGCAATGTCGCCGCTCAATTGTCTTGCGATACAGGCGGCATAGCATACAGAAGTTTACGTCGCAACGACCTGCTATTGGATGTCGCTCCAACGCAGGATATCAACCTGGTACACCGCCCCGAGCAACTCGACCAAGCAGGTAACAAAGCGGTGCGCTATCGCAATCACGGCATCATGATGACGCGCTTTATGCAGGGCAAAAAGCTCAACGAAGTGGAAGCTATGGATGCCGAATTGGCTGCTGAACTATTGGAGGTGCTGGGCACTTCTGTCTGCATTTTTGATAATCGCGTGGCTGCGCGGTTCAAGAAACTCGACAGCGATATCTTTGCCGAACAGCTCCGTTGTGTGATTCATGAAGAAGACCACGACAAATGGGAGTCGGAAAAAAATAAAGACTTCTTCCGCTATAATTTCCTCGTGGTGCACTTGTCGTTTATCGAATCATTCAAAGATGAAAACGGCGAAAAGAAATACGACGAACGCGATGTCAAAAACTTTATCGATCAGGAAATTTTGAACGGTCGTGAAATCCCGGATAATTTTATATTGGTAGTTACAACGGGCCGCGGCCGAACCAACTGGTGGGAGAAACTTCGGAATCTATCCCGAGCGGGAGTCAAACCCGACGAGACACCCCCGCCGGCCTACACCTCCTTCGTCACTTTCCGCCCCGTGGAATCGCTTACTGCGGCCATTGAAAATGCGTTGACGATCAGCGATGATATCGAATTAAAATACCGGTTGGTGAAAGTGCTTTTTGGATCATAATGTAAAACAACACCTATGCCAACCCTACAAAACGCCGTTATGATCATCCTGTGGCATTGGAAAGCCCTAAAAGAAACGCAAGGGATTTCGATAGCATTGATATTGAAAATTCGCCGTCGTGTGCTATCGTGCGTATTGATGATAGCGGCGATAAAGACAGTATCGTTGAAAATATCAAAATCAACTTTATAAGGCATCAGGCCATAATTCGAACGTCTTGTTATTGATGCATAATAATTCACTCGACAGGGAGCGGTTTAGAGAAATTGAGCAGGTATATCAAAATGCTAAAATAGATTATTTTGGAGGCGGAAAAGATTATATCTATTATAATCCCGTTACTGATACCGGATTACTCAGTCAATTTGACGATTTTATCCAAAATTCGCTGTTAAAATGGATTGATCCGGTAACAGGAGAAAACAGAAGAGCGCAAAAAACGCTGGTGATCCCCTCTGAGAAATCTCAGAGCGGATTTGTTATTCCCTACAAATATTTTCACGCCGTTTGGCAATATTATACCTACCAACCCAAAAGAACGGCTTTTGAGCTAAAGGAGAAGTTGTTTATTTACCTCGTAGGAAATCAATTTGGCGAGACGGAAAAACGGGAGCTACCCGTTATATTGCAACAGGATAAATCTATTCTCGGCACGTTATTGTCTTCGTTTTTAGACACTTCACTTAATACCAATCGCATAAACGAGATATACGGTAAAGGTGAAATTGTAACGGCATATCAATCGCTTTACGATTATATCAAATCTACCGCTGTAGGTAGCCAAAATTACTTACAGCAATTGCGTAGCCATTTCTCTATTTTACTCCAAGCCATGCCCGAAAAAATCTATGGCTGATTTCCATATAGCATATTGGACGGCGGGGGAAAACGCCGCCGGTTTTTTGGGGCGGCAATTGCAGTTGCAGGGCTTGTCGTGGAATCCCTATGAATTGGGCGCGGCGGTAGATTGCGACGTATTTATATTGCTCAGTCCGGTTTGGTGTAATAACCATTTTATCTCCTGCGACAATACCTGGAAAAAATACTTTGAGCTCAACCATCCGGATGTGCGCTTTATCAGTTCCGGTTTTGCTGAATTAACGCACAAAAACTATATAGACTTACTCAACCTTCCGCCCGATTTTTCTGTTTTTTTTACAAATGCCCAAAGGGCAGGGGAGGAGTGGGAAGCGGCGAATACCGGAGGATTGGACATGTCGCAGAAACTCCTCAACTTTTTCGAAGGCCACGGCCACGACAGTATCCGGCAGATTTTTTCGCCGATTTATAGAATTTTGCGTATTATTAGCGATGAAATAGGGCAGGGGACGCCTTATGAGGAGTTATACAGTGAGCTCATAACGCCCAATCACCTGCCGCAAAAATGGCGGATTTTTCAAAATCGATTTTCCAATTATTATCCGTTTTTTGCCTGTCTGCCCTTTTATCCCGACTTTCAACAGATCAAATTATTAGCGGATAGTATTGATCCATATTTTGAAAGTAAATGCCAGGATGAAACACTATGGAAAGAACTAACAATAGAATATAAGATACGAGAAATACATACCCTTTTATCTAACGCCGAACGATATGTTTAGTAGAAATTACAAAGTACTCATTATCGACGACGACCCTGAATTCCATCAACAAATTCGCTTTGCTTTTCGCCGCAATTTTGAATTTGAAGGGGCGCTTGATGTAGAGCAGATGGATGAGAAGCTCAAGTCCGGCGCTATTTTTGATATGATCCTGCTCGACTTGATATTGGATAAAAACAGTGATGTAAAAGTTGGATTTGATTTAATACCCAGATTAAAAAAAGCGCACCCTTACACGCCGGTGGTAGTCGTTACCAATGATCCGCATGTATACAATGGGCTGGAGGCTATCAAGCGCGGCGCCAGCGATTTTTGTATAAAGGCGAATATGACCAGGACTATTGGGCAGGCACCTTCGCCAAAGTATTGAAAAAACCGAACTGAAAGCCGAAAATACCCAGCTTAAACAGGAGTTGACGCAAGTCAAAGAGCAATACGAATACAACAACCCCCCGGAAATCCCCCTTATCGGTAATTCGGCCAAAATGGAGCGCCTTCGCAAGATGCTCAAAATTATGGCGGATGATAAGGATACCACCGTCCTCATTACCGGAGAAACAGGTGTTGGGAAGGGCGTAGCTGCCCGCTTTTTGCATTACAACAGCCTGACCCGTAGGGACCAGCCATTTGAAGAAATTCACATAAGCAATATTTCTAAGTCCTTGCTGGAGAGTCAATTATTTGGCGCTAAAAAGGTAGTTATACCGACGCCAAAGAAGATGTAAAAGGACGGCTTCACCTGGCTGACAAAGGCATCGTCTTCCTCGATGAAATCGGCGAGCTTGACCTAGAAAATCAGGTTAAGTTGCTGCAATTTCTGCAATCCAAAACCATCCGCCCTATGGGCGCCACCAAAGACATATTGCTCGATGTGCAGATCGTAGCGGCTACCAATAAAGATTTGCGGATAGAAATAGCCAAAGGCAACTTTCGGGAAGACCTGTACCAGCGCCTTAACGTATTCCCTATAGAAATTCCGCCGCTCAGAGAAAGACGCGACGACATTCCGGCCTTAATTCAGTTTTTCCTCAAGTTCAGCAATCTCGACTTACTCGATGAGATTATGGACTCGCAGGTCAAACGCTTCTTTTTAGAAGAATACGACTGGGTGGGTAATGTAAGAGAACTTGAAAATGCGCTGAAGAGTAGCATGTTGCAGCGAAAAGTGTGGGAGACCGACAAAATCACCTGGCAATGCCTGCCGGAGGATATGCGCAATTTTCATAAACGCGGTTTGTTTGTCGGCGAGCCGCAAGCAGGTGTAACCACTACAACTTCCAATTCTAATACGGCCGGCTTTGATTTTAAAAAACGTCAGGCCTATGAGATGCTGGAGGTAATCGAAAATGCTTTAAATGACAAAAACGGCGTAAAAAAGGATGCGGCGGAGTTGTTAGATATGACTTCTGATGATTTGTTATATAGGGTAAAGAAACTCAATAAGACATATCCCGACCTCATCGATTATTTTCCCCGAATAAAAGTGGAGTACAAATTGTAATTGAGTAGCCGCCTAAAATCCAAAACTATGTCAGCGCCTAAGCTTTATTTGACCACGTATTGCTTTGATGCTAGCCAAAATACATTTACATATGTATCGCTTTCTGATAAGCAGGCAAATACAAATCAAGGAAATGCTGTATGGTCTCATCTTTTGCACATTATTGAGAAAAATATTGCGGATAACCTCGGGCAAGTAGAGTTGTATAAGGGTAGAGTAGCCTTGGAAATGACTCAGCCTCAGATTATTTTGCTCTTATTGGAGAGCAAAGAATTAGCTAATCCCGCCTTTTTTGATGCCTTGGCTAAAGGAGGTGGCGTAGGCTTAAGGCCGTATGTGAGTCCCTCGAAACGCTATATAAAAAGAGATGACGATACCATCTATCATCCCATTGTTACACTCGCGTATCCTGATATTACGTATTTACACTCGGAAGAAAAAGAATCACCGGCGCAACGCGAATGGAACAAATTGATATACACTTGTATTGAATTGGATAAGCGCTTTAAAGTGCTTGATTGCAGCATTTGGCACCGCTATGTGCCCATAGACCCCTTTGAAGGCACATTTACCGATATTTTTGAAGAGGTACTAAAAGACGTGGTCTCCTATCATAATCAGGGATTATATTTCACCAATGCATCCGTCATATCGTTGGAATTCCAAATGAGGATGTTATTACATTCTTATGTAGCCAAATTTGGTGATAAAGGGCATTCAGAGGTTGTCACTCCTTTTAAGTTTCATTCCGAACGGCAGATGGCAAGGAGCACCCGGCAAGAATTACTATTTCTAAGAAATAATTGGCAAGGGGCAGGGAAATTGAGTGAAGTACTTAAATGGAGATTATTGATTGTCGATGATCAGGCGGGCATTCCTATGTCCTTTATCCATTCAAAGTGGGAAGGGCAGTTCCCTTATCTGAAAAAATCAGATTTGATAGTGAGGCCATTCTATCAGATAAATAACTCAATCTCCAATTTGGAAATAGATTATAAACAGTACGAACCCAACAAGGATATTATTAGAGATGCTTTGATTAAAATATCCAGTAAGACTTATGATATAATTTTTTTGGATTATCTGCTTGGAGAGGATTCTGAAACACGGGATAGGGAATATGGGTTTGAATTTTACTTAAATTATTGGAAGACAATCGTTCAGCTTCCCCCGTTTATAAAGAGACTTTCTTGGTAAGTATTGGATTTTTCCAATCTCCTCTTATCCTCACGCTTTGTCAGACAAGTTAATTCAGCTGGGAATAAGCCATTTACATGAGATTTGGTATATGTCGCAGGGAGCTGACCCTGTTACATCTCCCTATCTATATGAATATAACATACTACGATTCATTAAGCAAAAAATTACAAGGTACTTTCTATCTCCTAGCGCATTTAAAGTTACAATTAACCAACTACCTTTTAATACGGAGCATCTCGACGACTATTTATGGCTAAAATCACTTGACCTGGTATTAAACAATAGTCGGACAAGGTTTGAGCTGATTAATCAGGCCCATACTAATGATAATTCATCGTTGTTTGTAGGATCATTAAAAGAATTTATCAATAACCAATATAATAATATTATTGACCCGATTTTTCGGGATATTACGAGTATTATTCTTTTACTCCAGAAAAAAAAGAAGTGGAGCTTAACTCATTATAATGAATTCAACGATCTGTTAGGAAGATTTAAAAAAGAGTATTTTGAAGATTACCAAGATGCACTCCAACCTTTTATAAACCGAATTGAAGCTATAGTTAATCAAAATTATAATGCTCAAAATAATATCAAAAGAGCCATAGAGGAAAAGGCAAATTTCTTGTCGCTTGCAGGAATGGAATTGTGGGCATTACCCGAATTATTAAAGGATGCTAAACACATCGAAGTTCTCGAATTGAGAGATAATAATTTGTCGGGATTACCTGATTTTATAACAGAGCTTTCTAACCTTCGTAATATTGATCTTAGCCTAAATAACTTTACAGCATTTCCTTCAGTGTTATTGGAATTTAAGCATTTGGCCAGATTAGACTTATCTGGCAATGACATGCTGAAATGGGATTTTTACATTGCAGACTCTAAGGAGAAAATACTTGAGATGTCTCGACAGGATCTAATGGTGAAAAATAGATATATCGAGAGTATATTGAATGAAGTTAATCAACATTTAAGCATTAAAGATGCTAACAAAGCTATATACGTGTTAAAGCAAATATATGGTGATATACAGCAGCTTGGTTATGAAAACGAACTTGTTGGATTAGAAAGTAGGTTTAATGTATACGAGAAAGACTATCTAGTGAAAGGTACAGTTGCCTCTGCAGTGTGGATCGAAGAACATCATTCCATTATCAGAGGAGTAGAGCTTTTAGTTTCAAATCTCCGGAAAGACCTCTTCTCCAATCCGTAATTTTTCCGCCTCCTCCCGAATTTTATCCCCCTTTTTTCGGATTAAAATACATTAAATCTTTTATTTATTTAATTTCAATTAATTGATAATCAATTTATTGCGATTGAATTTGTTTTGCTGTTATCCCCTGGCATGATTTTCCTTCTATTGTTTTAAACAACAAAATTGAAAATCATGCTTACACATCAAATACTTTCCACCGATTCGCTAACCTCCATGCGAGGCATGAAACGCTATGGCACCAAAGCCGGATTCCTACTAATGCCGGCCCTTCCATTTCACTGCACAATTTTTTCTTCATCCATAAATCCTTTTTATCATGTTAGTATTATTTATCGCACTATTGGTACTCGTTTTGGTCGTCGCAGCATTTTCTGGCAACAACGACCGTCGGAGAGATTCCTATCGCCAGCGCAGGCGTTATGACGATTATGATCCTTATCAGTCATATTATCCTCCACAATCGTATCCGCCTTATATCGAACCGGTGTGGGGGCGCTCTCGCTGGGAACACGGTGGCGGTGGCGACAAATCGGTATACGGGTTCGTAGCGATTGTAGCACTAGGCCTGTTGGGATATTATGTATTTGCGAATAGCGGCCCCGGTCTAAACAAAGACGGTCCCACTCGCGAGACATATATGTCCGGTCTTATTACTTCCAACGTATCGTCGTCGTCGGCCACCCCTACCACAAAAAGCGTTTTTCCGGCCGAGCATACGCTGAAATATACAGCCGGGCAATCGACTTCGCAACCCGAGGTGTATACAGTAGATATACCCGGTGAGCCGGCCGGTGATTTGGTGGATGAGTACGAGCATACAGATCGGCCCGAACCGCTAGGGGGATGTCTACATCCAGACAGGGTCGTTTTCACTGTTGAGCGGCGCCAGAACGGAACAGGATCGCTTGCTCAATCTCCTCGATAAGCCGGTGCTAATCCACCTGGATCAAACCTACGGGACGGAATTCAAGCTACTAGTAGGGCCTTTTGACAGCCGCGATGCCGCTTCACAGTACAAAAACGCAATTTGTCACCAGCACATTTTGTAAAGGAGATATCCGATTCGGAACTAAACCAGGTGAACTAGCAATTTACTGATATTATCCCCAGCCGGCTCGTCCTAGCGATGAGCCGGCTTTTTCTTTCAAAAAAAATGACACCTGGGAACTTTTGCATTTATGCTGTGATTATCTATGTGTATACCCCCTCATCATCAAGCTCCTTTTCTGATAGCCTCAAAGCTTGTTTGGATTTTCGTGATTGCGCGAAAGCGAGCAAATTTTGTTTTAGGCGAGGCGCGTTTTGCAGACGTAGCCGGCAGCTACGGCGAAAAAACGCAACGAAGTATAAAACAAAATTGGCCGCTTGTAGCCAATTGACGAAGGTCCAAACAAGCTCTTATGCCCGCTGCCTGTTTTTTTGCTTTTATTGTAGCTCGCAGACCGGGATAAAATTCGACTAAACATTTCGGACAAAATGCGGAGAAACTCGGAATTATTCCGGGACTTTCAGGCTTTGTTATTTTGTTTTGATTTTAAATTAAAAAATAATGAATTTGTTAACTATTAAAAATCAACATTTTAATAATTAACAATGTACCTGAAAGCACTCTAATTGAAATCTCGCACGGTATTGGGTATTAATATTGAGGAGCAACAAAACATATTCCATAAGAAAACACACACAGCTATGTTACTCGCAGCAGCACTTATCTGGTTCATCATCGCGGCGGTTCTATTCGAGGTGACGCGCTCCGACAAGGGGCAGGGCGAAGCCGTAAAGCAAAGAACTCAAGGCGGGCTGCCGCAGCAGTCCGGGCCCGCGGTTTACTACCCACAGGGACCCGTTATTTCTCCCGATGGGGATTTCTACTGGGATCCTGTTCGCAATCGCTGGGTGCCTCTACAATCGGGTGCATTGGGGAATATACTTGTAGGAGTGATTACCGTACTTATCGTGGCCTTGTGCGTCTATTACTGGTATTCGATGGCTTAATACTATAGGACAAACGGGAGAATGCTTTGGGAGTTTTTTAACAGCTAATTGAGAGGTTATGAAAAATCAAAATAATTCGATGATGCAATTCTACCCGCCGCAGTTGATCATATCGCCTGACGGCAGGTACTACTGGGATTTTGAAAAGCGCAGATGGAACAGGCTGCCCACCAATGGCAACCCGCTGATTTATTTCATCCTGGGGGCTGCTATAACTATTGGGATTTTATATGCTGTTTTTTTAGCGTAATAATTACAGGGTGAACGGAAGACGTTCACCCTGTTGTCTTCACTTCAAAACTGACAACCGTGGTCTGTCATAAATTTACACACCGTTTGATTGAGTAATTCAACGCCCGGGCCGAATATCATGCTGATGGGTCTGCGCGGGTGCACAGAACGCAAATAAAACCATTGCAGACGTTGACACATGGTTGAATTATCGCCGGCTTTATATGCAGCCTGGGCTTGCAGCAAAGCATTGGGTATGGCTTGTATTTGCCCGGGATTTTTGGCCAAAATGGAGCCGTCTGCGATCCCTGTGTCAAATGCGTTAAGGATGCCACCGATACCCGGCATTATACCGGTACCCCGAACTTGTACGTAATATGGATACAGCGGTAATAACTCGATAGAGTAGATACAAAGCGAATCTTTATACTCCCCGGGGGCAGGCGGGGTAAATAACAAAACTATTTCTTCGTATTCTTCCTCCGGCGAGGCGCCCCAATTAGGCGGCATTAGAAATACTTCATAGATGTACGTACAATAAAATATACTCGTAAAATTGAAGGTAATAAGGGATATGTGCAGCGTATTGTCTCCGACATTTCTCAGCATGAGTGTTTCACGAGCAGTTGTGCCCACTTCTACATCCCCGAAATCCAATTCAGCAGGCGTGATCTGAAGTACGCCCGATCGTAGTTCCGTCATATCAGAGCCGACCATATCTGACGACGTAAAATCGTTCTTTATACACGTCGTCAAGAGCAACAACATTGCGGCGCCTGCTAAGAGGCTTAACCAATCATACTTGCAGCACTTTTTCATGGCTTGATCGTTTTATAGCATAAAATATACGGTGTTTAATTGTGTGTGGAAATGAGGAATGTCACTAGGGTGAGGATTTGAGTAGATTTTATAACAAAATAAAACCGTGCCCTTTCAACATAATTAGAATTTATATATTGAAAAAATTGGAGGAGAATGTTACTTTTATGGCCTATCCGCATTATTACCTTATTTTAATGAAAAAAACGCTTTACACATGAACAGATTAGTAACGCTTCTTTTTCTCTTGCTCTCTACTGTAGTACTCTTTGCCCAAGACCGCAACTGCGGGTCTATGAACGTACTGGAACAGCAACTACTTCAAGATCCCGAAATGGCTACCCGCATGGAAGCCATCGAACGTCACACTGAACAATTTGTAAGGACACACCAGGAAGGCGACCGTGTAGTGATTACGATTCCCGTGGTTTTCCACATCGTGCACAACGGTGATGCATTGGGTACCAGCGAGAACATCTCCGACGCCCTAGTACAAGCCCAGTTGGCCCAGTTGAACCAGGATTTTTCGCTGACAAACTCTGATGCCGGACTGATTCCCGCTCTGTTCCAGCCGGTGGCGGCCAACACAGAGATTCAATTCTGCCTGGCACAGCGCAAACCCGACGGCACCGCTACCAATGGTATCAACAGGGTTAACGGCGGCCAGGCTTCCTGGACGGTTTCTCAGATTGATGGTAGTCTGAAACCATCTACTATCTGGGATCGCAACCAGTACCTGAATGTATGGTCGGTAGTTTTTGGCGGCGCCGATGCAGGCCTATTGGGCTATGCCCAGTTCCCCGGTGGAAGCGCTAGTACCGACGGCGTGGTTTGTTTGTGGTCTTCTATGGGCTCGGTAGCCAACCCAAACCCTTCCGGCGGCAGCTATGCCAGAGGTCGCACGGCTACCCACGAAATTGGCCACTGGCTCAACCTGCGCCACATTTGGGGCGATGCCAACTGCGGCAACGACCAGGTGGCGGACACTCCCGTACACAATACCTCTAACGGCGGCTGTCCCGCTTATCCGCATTTGAGCACTTGCTCAGGCACGCCGGTAGAAATGACCATGAACTACATGGACTATACCTACGACGCCTGTATGTATATGTTTACCGCCGGTCAGAAAGCCCGTATGCAAGCCGTGTTGGCTACCGGCGGCTCTCGTGTGAGCCTGGCTACTTCACAGGGATGCCAACCGCCTTCGGGAGGTGGAACCTGCGGAACGCCTTCGGGCCTGAATGCTACGGCTGTAACCAGCACAACCGCTACGCTCAACTGGAGCGCCGTAAGTGGTGCTACTTCTTACAATGTGCAACTGCGCCCCGTAGGCTCCGGCACTTGGAGCTCGGGTTCAACCAGCGGCACTTCTATTAATGCAACCAGCCTTATAGCTAGCACGCAATACGAATTCCAGGTGCAGGCCGTATGCGGCGCCACATCGGGAAGCTTTTCTGCATCCGGCATATTCACTACCACTTCCGGCCAGGCTTGTACCGACAACTACGAGCCCAACAACAGCCGTAGCACTTCGCTCCCGCTAACCCCGATCGCTACAGATCGCGTTGCGCAGATTGCTTCAACGACCGACAAAGACTGGTATCGCTTTGCCAATACCTCTGCACAGCGCAATATCCGCGTTGACCTGACTAATTTGCCGGCTGACTATGACCTGCAATTGTACCAGAACAATACTCGTCGCAGAACTTCGGAAAACGGCGGTACCACCTCAGAAGTGGTTACTTATAACACTACTACGGTGGCTTCCAACTGGTATGCTTATGTATATGGTTATGCCGGCGCTTACAGCACCACCCAGTGCTATACCCTGCGCATCACGTTGAGTAGCTCTGCTTTCCGTAGCGATGGCACTACCGACGGCGAAACCACCGAGTTTGAAATACCGGTGGAAGTATTGGAATCTAACTTTATCATGTTCCCCAACCCCGCTCAAAACGAGCTGACACTCGACATCCATATGGAAGACGAGCGTCCGGTACAGGTGAGCATTATGGATATTACAGGCAAGACATTGCTACGCAATTCTTACGAACTCGGTAAGGACCAAAACCGGGTTACGATGGATGTGAGCAAGTTGGCAGCAGGCATGTATGTCGTTCGCGTGGAAGACGGCGAAACGGTAGGTGTGCAGAAGCTGACGATTGCACGGCAGTAAGGTGAGTGGGTGAAAGGGCGAGGGGGCGAGAGTAAAAATTCGCCCCCTCACCCACTCGCCCCCTCAAACCCCCGTCATTACTGAGCCAAAGCTTTCCCTTCCTCCAGCATTTTCACAGAAGCTTCCAGGTTGCGTTTATTCACGTCGTCGGGCGCTTGTCCGAGGGCGATTTTGGCGTGTTTGAGGGCATTTTTGAGGTCGCCCATCGCTGAATAGCCGCGCATCAGTCCCACATGGGTGGGCCAGGTATCTCCATTTTTCTGGAAATTCTTTTCAAAAACACCCATAGCTTCCTTGTACTTTTTTGGTTGAGAAGCTGTCGGCCGTAGCCGTGCATTTCCATTATAGTGGCATTATCGAGTGCGGCGGCCATTATTTTGTCGGCTTCGGCCATATTCCCTTTTTTGCGATGCAGGCCGGCCTGGGTTGATAGGGCTGCAAATGATTTTACGCCGCCGAGGTTGGGGTCGGTAGCAGTGGTTACCCAAACCAGCGCTTCATCCAGATTTACGTCGTTGTTGAGGCACCATTGGGCGCCGGCGATGAGGCTGGGCGGATCGAAGCCCATACCGCCGCTGAGTTGGCTTTGAATAGAAGCAAGTGTAGTGCTTTTGAGGTCGACTTCCACCTTAAACGGAATACGCCAGTGCTCCCATTCCAAGGCCACAACAACGGAGCGGTCCGTATGGTCGGCGAAAGTGTAATCGAGGCGTTCGCGACTTTGCGGCAGGTTTTTTTGCTGGCGCACCGTGACGCGCAATACGTCCAGTTCGGGTTTGTAAAAATAGCTACCCCACTCCGTCGTATTTTTAGAAAAAATAAGCGTACAGGAATCGGGGTATAGGGCGATAAAAAAGGCGTATTTGCCGGCGGGCAGTTTTTTGCCTTCGATCATCACGTCGGTAGAAAACGAGAGGGTGGTGCATTCGTTGGCCCCGGCGCGCCAGGGCGATTCGGTATAGGAGCCGAAGCCCAGCACGGTAAAACCATAGTGGGCTACCGGTGTGCCCCATATTTTGCCTTCGCGGCCTTTAACTCCCGGTGAGTTCCAGCGGATTTCGATGTCGGTGACGCCTACGCGGCGTCCTGCCATACATTTGTGATTGACGCCGGCATCGGGCAGGGCGAGCATTTGGGCGAAAGCGCCGGGCAAGGATAAAAATAATGCAGATAAAAGGAGAAAAGCGATTTTTCTCCACCGTGGTTGGTGTTGAACAGTCATTGGTGATTGATTTAGGTGATTAAATATTGGGTGAAATTAGTGAAAATTCGGATTTTAGGCTTCGGAATTAGGGTTACTATACCGTTTTGATTTAGAACCCTTATTCGACAGAATACCATAACTGCTTAAAAGCAATTCAAAATCCATAACAAATGAAAACTGATTATTGGGAAAAACTAGAGCCAGAAGATTTACCACATTTATAATCGGGCGGTTGGCAAAGACAATCTATTTAGTAATGATGGTAATTACCAATTCTTCCTAGAGAAATGGAGATTTTACCTTCCATATTTGGATGTTTACATCTATTGTCTTATGCCTAATCATTTTCATTTTCTGGCAAAAGTAAAATCCTTCACGTTTGAATTGGAGCAACATTGCCGTAAGCAAAAAACCTCAAAAAGTATGTTATTTATAGAGGGAAAGCTAACGTATTCCGAATATTTGGTAGATCAGTTCAAAGATTGTTTAGCTGTTATGCATTGGCCTATAACAAGCAACAGGGGAGACATGGAACGCTTTTTCAAAAGAGGTTTAAGCGGATTTCAGTGAAAAATGAAGCTAAATTGCATTACCTGCTGGCCTATATACATCATAATCCGATTCACCATAACTTTTGCGCCTCTTATGATTCGTGGGTGTATTCATCTTGGGGGGAATATCAAAATTTGCACCATCCATCTATCGTCAACAGGGAAGAGGTTCTGAGATGGTTTGATGCCGAAAAGGATAAAGCGCTGGAAAGGCTTATTCAATTTCACCGTGATTTCCGAGTTGACAAAAAAATGGAGAATGAGACGCTGGAAGAGGATTAAACAAGGCCTACAGAGAAATCACGTTTACTAAACCTCCAAGGTTTAGTAAACGTTGATAAACGTGGAAGACATAGATATCTATGAATACAGAGCCTACAAAGAAATCACGTTTACTAAACCTCCAAGGTTTAACGTTAGTGGAACCTGAAAAAAATCACGTTTACTAAACCTCCAAGGTTTAGTAAACGTTGATAAACGTGGAAGACATAGATATCTATGAATACAGAGCCTACAAAGAAATCACGTTTACTAAACCTCCAAGGTTTAGTAAACGTTGATAAACGTGGAAGACATAGATATCTATGATATACAGAGCCTACAAAGAAATCACGTTTACTAAACCTCCAAGGTTTAGTAAACGTTGACAGGTGTCTATGGATTGGCAATCAGCTCTTCGAGATTAAGTTCTGCCAGGGATTCCACCACGAGGTCGGGGCTATAGGCAAATTTTCTGAGGTGTTCGCGTTTGGTGACGCCTGAAAGCGTCAGGATAGTGCGGAAACCCACTTGTTTGCCGCCCATGATGTCTGTGGTCATCGTATCGCCGATAATGATCGTTTCTTCGGAGGCCAGTCCGATTTTTTTGCGGGCCACCCGCATCATTACGGGGCTGGGTTTGCCCACTGAAAAGGCCTGGATGCCTGTGGCTTCTTCTATCATCGCTACGATAGCTTTGATGCCCAGGTTGGCCCAGCCTTTCTTTTTAGGAGAGGGGTCGAGGTTGGTGGCTACGAATTTTGCGCCTTCCAAAATGAATTCCACGGCGTTGTTGACCATTTCGAGGGTGAAATTCCGTCCTTCTCCGACGACGACGAAGTCGGGTTTTTGCATTACCAGCGAATATCCATACTCGTGCAAACTGTTGATCAATCCGCCTTCGCCGAGCACATATGCGGTGCCGTTGGGTTTTTGGTGCGCGAGAAACCAACCCGTGGCCATGGCGCTGGTGAATACGTCGCTTTCTTCTGCTTCTATGCCCAGTCCGGCCAGTTTGTTGACTACATCGCGCGGTGTGCGCTGGCTATTATTGGTGATAAATAAAAAAGGGATTTGTCGTTTTTTCAATTTGGCAATAAAATGATCGGCGCCGGGAATAAGTTCATTGCCGCTGTAAATTACGCCGTCCATATCAATAAGAAATCCTTTAGCCATATTGTTTAGTTGTTTAATTAAGAATGACGAATGACGAATGACGAATGACGAATGACGAATATTTTTTAATTAAAAATAATTTAATTCATTAACAATTGATTATTAGTTCGTAATTAAACATTCGTAATTCGTAATTAAAAATTCGTAATTCCCTAAGCCGTCAATTGCTTCTCCAAATCTTCCAGTGAAACGCCTTTTGTTTCCGGCATCATTCGCCACACAAAAATCAATTGCAGGAACATCATAAAGGCAAAAAAGCCAAAAACCGGCGCTGCACCGATAAGGGTAAATAAAACCGGTACCAGCGAGGGGATAGCTGCTGCCAGCACCCAATGCACAGAGCTGCCGAATGCTTGTCCGTTGGCGCGCAAATGGTTGGGAAATATTTCAGATATAAACACCCATATTACCGTACCCTGACCAATGGCATGGGCGGCAATGAACAAAAACAGGAAGATGGGTACGGCCATGCCTTTGATATTCATTTCAAAGGCCAGGGCGACAAGAGAAAGCGATATAATATAACCCACCGAGCCGATATACATAAGCTGCTTACGGCCAAAACGATCAATGAGCGATAAGCCGACAAGGGTGAAAATCAGGTTGGTGATACCAATGCGCACGCTGCTAAGGAGCGCCGAGGTTTTTTCCAGACCCGCAATGTCGAAGGTACGGGGGGCGTAGTACAAAAAGGCAGTGATACCTGAAAATTGATTAAAAAATGCCACCAAAAATGCCAGCATCAAGGGGAAGCGGTACCGCCTGCTGAAAATAGTATCCCCATTATCCGCCTCTTTATGGTCGGCCACGATCCGGTGCATTTCTGTTTCTACATCCATACCCGGGTCGATCAATCGAAGTGTTTTTGCCGTCGCTTCCCGGTCGTGTTTTTTTACCAATAACCAGCGAGGACTTTCGGGCACTGTTATTACCATTATCGTATAAATGAGGGCCGGGAAGGCTTCCACGCCAAGCATCCAGCGCCAGGACTCATGCTGAATACCACTCAGGAGGTAGTTTGACAAAAATGCGACGAGTATACCAAATACGATATTGAACTGGTAAAGGGCTACGAGCTTGCCCCTGTTTCCTGCCGGTGCAATTTCAGAGATATAAGCCGGCGCAGCTATGGTAGAAGCCCCTACGCCCAACCCACCCAAAAACCTGAAAAAGGCAAAAGTCCAGGGTTCGTTGGATAAGGCAGAGCCCACCGCGGATACAAAATAAAATACGCCAATCCAAAAGAGGGTCTTTTTTCGCCCCAGCCTGTCGGTGGGTATACCTCCCAAAAGTGCGCCTATTACCGTTCCCCAAAGCGCCGATGACATCACCACGAATCCATGGAATACCTCTCCTCGTGGCCAAAGCGCTTGTAGCGACAGGTCGGCGCCTGAAATAACTACGGTATCAAATCCAAATAAAAACCCAGCCAGCGCGACCGTAATAGACCAAAAGAAGATTTTGCGGTGATTCATACGTTCCGTTTTTTCTACCGCAAATATATATATCCGGTTTAATAGCCGGGTATATCCTCGATAAATTCGAACGATTCTTTGTGGTAGTCCATCCGGCAGCAATAACTGACCGGGCCGTTGGTGACAGCCAGATAAGGCACTTGCAAAGGCAGATTATAGGTGGCTATTTGCCGAAAGGTGACCTGTGTGATGGGCACATGGGGCGCCTTGCATTCTATGAGCAGAAAAGGCCGCATATGTGCATCAAAAACGAGCACGTCGCATCGTTTGTATATTCCATTGACTTCCAAACCGCGCTCTACCGCGATCCTGTTTTTGTTGTATTGTTTTTCAAGCAGCAAGTACTGCAGAATGAGTTGCCTGACGGTCTCCTCCGGTTGCAAGACGACCCAGCTGCGCCTGATTACATCGAAGATAAGGCGCTTGCCCGCTTCGGTTTTTAATTGCAGCAGGTGCTGGTATTGCAGCAGGGGGAGGTCGAGTTGCATTCTCTGTTCTCTGTTCTCTGTTCTCTGTTCTCTGTTCTCTGTTCTCTGTTCTCTGTTCTCTGTTCTCTGTTCAGGTAAACTAGCAAAGATAATGAACGGAGAACGGAGAACAGAGAACCGACAACCGACAACCGGTTTCATTCATACCTTCCCCTCCCCGAGCGGTCAATAATCGTCGAACTGGCCTGCTGGGTGCCCTGCACAGTGATATCGAGCACATTGACATGAGGCGGGCGCGTAGCGATATACAAAATAGCATCCGCTACATCGGAAGCGCTCAACGGTTTGAAGTCGCTGTAAATGTTGGCTTTTTCAGCGTCGCCGTCGAAGCGAACGAGGGCAAATTCGGTTTCTTCTACATGAGCGGGGCTGACCTGGCTCACCCGCACGTTGTGCGTATGCAGGTCGATGCGCATGGCTGAAGTCAGCGCGTCTACGGCAAACTTGGTAGCGCAATAGACATTGCCCTTGGGGTAAACTTCTTTGCCGGCCGTGGAGCCCAGATTGATCACGTGTCCGCTGCCCCGGGCCACCATGCCGGGCGTGACGGCGCGTGTGAGGTAACGCAGGCCTTTGATATTGGTGTCGATCATTTCTTCCCAATGCTCCAGGCTGCCTTCGTAGATGGGAGAGAGCCCTTTTGCTTTTCCGGCATTGTTGATCAAATATCGATGTCGGCCCATTCGCCGCTCAGGCTGTCAATGGCTGCTTGTACGGCCTGGACCTCGCGTACGTCAAAACACAATTTTTCTACTTCGGCCTCAAAAGTATCGTGCAAATGGTTTTGGAGTTCATCGAGTCGTTCATGCCGGCGACCGGTGATAATCACGCGGAAACCTTCGGCGGCAAAGCGCTCAGCGGTGGCTTTTCCTATGCCCGACGTAGCGCCCGTGATCAGCACGGTTTTTCCGGCTCCCTGTTTTGGCGCCGGTGGTTCGGGCTCCGGTGCCGGCTCCGGTTCGGGCTGTTTGGCTTCTTCTTCCCTGATACGCAACAATTCTTCCAGCTTCGAGATCGTATTTTTCAGCGCATCGATCACATGGTGCTCTTCCAGGTTGATATTTGATGCAACCGCCGGAATGGCCATGGAGGCAGGGGCCTCAAAGTAAAATGCCTGGTCGTTTTCGGGGGTTTTTAGTTCCGGGTTATTAACGGCGGCTTTCTGGTAAGCCTCATAAGCTTGCTCGAATTTGCCTTGCTGGTGATATAGCAGGGCAAGGTCATACCATGCAAAGGGGTGATCGGGTTGCACATCGAGCGTTCGCCCGAAGTATTTGGCTGCTTTCTTGGGTTTGCCGAGTGCTTCGCCAAGGAGCAGGGCGTATTGATAAGAGGCATCGCTGTGTTTGGGATTGGCTTTCAGCGCTTTTTTGAAGGCTTTTGCCGCTTTTGCCTGGCTGCCTTCAAAATGGTTTACCAGCAACATGCCCAAGCGGAAATACACATCCGGATATGCGGGGTTCTTTTCCGCCAGTTTTTCGTAATACAGAAGAGCCTGATCGAAATTTCCGTCAATTTCTTTCAGTTCGGCCAGCAGAAAATAAGCATTTTCATTTTCAGGGTCTAAATCGAGCAGTTGAAGCAACTGCTTGCCGGCAGTTTCGTGGTCCTGAACATTGTGTGCCAGCATTAGGGCGTAGTGATAGCGAAGGTCAGCGACCTGGGGGTGCGACTCGATGGCGTTGGCGAGGCGGTGTAGCGCTTCATCCGTCCTGCCCTCATCGGCGGCTTTCCAGCTTTGCTGAATGAGGTCGTTGAGTTCGGGGGTGAGTTCTTGCGGAGAAGCTTTTCCGAGAAAAGTGTCGTCTTCGAGTTCGTCGTCTTCTTCGTCAACCTCCCCGGTATCGTGCGTAATAGCAATCAATTCCTCCGTATGTGCTTCGCCGGGGGTAGATTGTAATTCTTCTATGGGCAACACAGGTTCTTCTGCAGGTTGGGTGGGTTCGAAAGCCGGCGCCGGTTCGCCTTCGGGTATAGATTCTACCAGGGGTTCTTCCATAATCGCGGCAGGGGTTTCTTCGATAATTGGCTCAGCAGGCTGTCGCATGCGGTCTTGCAGGCGCAGGCGCTTGAACTTGTCCCATGCTTCGGGCGCCGATACGAAGCGGAAAAAAGCATCAAAATCGTTGGCTTCGAGTTGTTCGAGGGTAAGGTGTGGAATAGAGCGCAAAACGCGGAGGAATTCGCCGGCTTCGCTCGATATATCTCGCATCACTTTCAGGTGATCATTGAAGACATCTTCGTCGATATCTTTGAGATGCCTTTTTTGGCGGCGCAGATCGAGGTATTGGTCTTGCCAGAAATTGATGTATTGGATAATATCGCTTACGCGGTCGAAGTGCGTGATTACTTTGACCATCTTGTTGGCGGTCTCATCGTAGGCCTGGCCGTCGATAATAATGGGCAGAATCTGGCTCCGCTTGTCCTGCAGCATTTGCAATCCGCGGTGCATGCAAGACACCGTTTTGAGGAAGTTGTCGCTAACGATCAGTATGATGGGCCCTGTAAATGGGCGCAGACGGTCGGCCAGCGGGGAATCGGGTTGGTTTTTATTGCCGTAGATGTGTTCTATGTGATCTACGACGCCGCTTAGTTGTTTTTCAAGCGCTTCGGCTACATTATTATTTTCAATGCAATAAGCCAGCGCGATGGTTTTTACGTTCATAACAATTTTTTTGTGTGGCGTCAGGCAGTGTGTCAGGACTTACAGGGGCCAAACTGCCTTTTATACACCGGGATGGATGACATTTTCAAAGTATACTGTTCACTTTCAAAGTTGTTTCGATTTTATTGATCGATTTTATTGGGGCGCTTAGCCGACCAGATAGTGCGCATATCATTTCCCGAACGAAAAGATCCTATCATGGCGCCATCGGGTGTTAGTTTTGCTTCATAAAGGAGAGCTTGTGTTCCGTCAAATCGCGAGAGGTATAATTTGTCGGCTTGAATGGTGCCTTCCAGATTGTGATACACGCCCAATTCCGTTTTGAAAGAACCGGTGAGGTAATTTCCCTGCTGCTTAAAATCGGCGACGGCAGGATACGGATTGTCAGTATCCAGTCCGAGCGTAGCTTCCCAAAGTCCGGTGACGTCACCAACAGGTGTTTTTCGCAGCGCGGTAAAGCGGTAGTTGTCACCCTGCCAGGCCACAAAATGGATGCGGTAATTTTCTTTGTTGGTGACGATCCAGTCGCCTTCCATGATATTTTCTTCAAAAATGGCGCGGATATACGAATTGCCGGCAGGGAAGGGGATGATAACGGTATCCTTCGCCGTTCTGCGATCCCTTCCTATAATAATATTATCCGCACGGATTACTTCATCACCGTTTTTTATCTCGATGTGGAATTTGTCGGGGGTATCGTATTTGACCTCGAAATTGAAGGGCAGTTCGCCTTCTGTGACTTCGTCAAACGTTAAGTTGAGCTTTTCGGGAAGCGGTTTGCCTTTGGGATTGGGCGTAACCGGATTGTTTTCCAGCTGCAACACAGCCCGCCAGATGCCTGGAGGAAGCCCGGAATACGTATTGTCTACTACAAGGCAACGCGAAAAAACGAGCGTACCTGCTACCGCAATCAGGATTAGCTGTGCGATACGTTGTATTTGCATGCGATTGGGGCGCTTAGTTAGTCTTATCACCTATAAAATATTGGTCTTTATGTTTGAACAATACATTGAACGTGGTCAGACTGCCGTAAATACGCGTGATATACTGCTGCAGGTTGACTTTTTCTTCGTCGTCGAGGTTGCTGCTGTTGATGCGTTGTTCCATCACTCTGAGCCTGTCTCTTACCATAACGATTTTATGGAAAAAGGTTTCAATGGGAATTTCTTTTTCTTTGAGTTCGGTATCACCCGGACGCAAAATCATCACGCCGTCTTTCCAGCGTTCTCCTAATGGTACCTCTTCCGTAATATCTGAAAAAGCCCGCAAGATTTTGATCAGCGATTTTTCGGCATCTGAAAAGGAGAGGGTCTCTTCGGGTATTACGGCGTCAATGATTTCCCATTTGTCGTATTCTTTGCCTACCTGTTTGATGCCGTACATCATAAAACAAACTTCGTAAGCTGCGCGGTGCAATCTGATGACTACGCCGTCGCCGTATGCCGGATGGCGCACCCTGGAGCCGATACCCAACAACTTATCCTGCTCGCTCATAGCGTTTTTTAGTTTGAATTCGAACGAATAAATAAGCAATCTATTATGCGCTTACGCTTCAAGCGGCCCCAAGTTAGAGAAAAATGTTAAAAAAGTGGAAGGGCGTCTATTCCCGTTTTAAGATATTTGTATTTTTATAATAAAAAATTACTCAGTTAGAATTTTCTTGTAATTTTTTTGTAATCAAATTTAAAAACAATCGGATAGCCAAATCCGGAAAAACAAATTTGGCTAACATTGCCGGATGAAACCAGTAAACGATCTATTGTTGCGGGTAGCCCGAGGAGAAGAGGTGGAGCGCCCGCCCGTATGGCTGATGCGGCAAGCCGGCCGGATATTGCCGCAATACCGCGCTATTCGCGAAAGCTTGTCCGATTTTAAAGTCCTGGTAGAAACGCCTGCACTGGCCGCCGAGGTCACCGTGCAACCCGTCGACGAGTTGGGGGTAGACGCGGCCATTTTGTTTTCAGACATCCTGGTCATCCCGCAGGCGATGGGATTGCCCTATGAGATGGCCGAAAAGCGGGGGCCCTGGTTTCCAGATACCATTCGCTCCGCATCCGATATTGCGGCATTGCTGGAGGGCGAAGAAGCGGCGGCGCGGCTGCCGTTTGTATACGAAGCGATCAGGCAAACCAACGCGGCACTGTCGGGTCGGGTTCCGCTCATCGGCTTTGCCGGCGCGCCCTGGACCCTTTTGGCCTACATGGTTGAGGGCCAGGGAAGTAAGACCTTTACGAAGGCCAAGCAAATGTTGTTTCCCGAGCCTGCATTGGCGCATCACTTGTTGGAGAAGATCACCTCATCGGTTATTGCTTATCTGAAGCTCAAAATAGAAGCGGGCGTACACCTCGTGCAGCTCTTCGATTCCTGGGCCGGATTGCTGGGCCCCGAGGCATATCGGACGTTTGCGTTGCCCTATATCCGGCAGATCTGCGAAGCCATCCCGGAGGTACCCGTAACCGTATTTGCCAAAGGCGCCTGGTTTGCGCTCGAGGATTTCGCCGCCTTGCCTTGCCAGGTCATCGGCCTTGACTGGACGATGGACCCCGCACAAAGCCGCAGCAGGGTAGGGGAGCGACCGGCCCTGCAGGGCAACCTCGACCCCTGTGTGTTGTTTTCTAATGAAGAGGAAATTGCTCGTCAAACCCGGCAAATGCTTGATGATTTCGGGCCCGGGCATATTGCCAATCTGGGCCATGGCGTATATCCCGACACGCCGCTTGAAAATGTGCGTTGTTTTGTGAATACGGTGAAAAATTACAGGTATGGCGGGTAGGGGTGAAATATATGAATAGGTTCTATTAACTTTGTCGCCCATGGCGTAGTTCACAAGACTGCCATGTTCTCACCCAATTTTTCCGGATGATCATATTTATTAGGAAAACATCGTGTTATGGGATGGTTTAAACGACTTAAAGAAGGCATTCAAACGGCTACGCGCAACAAAAAGAGGCGCCGGAGGGGCTGTGGTACAAGTGCAAAGAGTGTAAGGAAACCAGCACGATGAAAGAACTGCGCGAAAATTTTTACAAGTGCCCGCATTGCGGTCACCACGTGCGCATCGGTTCTCACGACTATTTCGACCTCATTTTCGACGGCGACCAATACGAAGAATTGTTCACCGATCTGCGTTCCAAGGATATACTCGGGTTCAAAGATTTAAAGCCCTACCCTGAGCGCTTGCAGGAGGCCATGAAAAAATCGGGACTTACCGACGCAATTGCGGTGGCCAGGGGCAAAGTAAACAAGAAAAACCTGGTCATTGCCGCCATGGACTTCAATTTCATCGGCGGCTCTATGGGCTCGGTAGTGGGCCAGAAAATAGCGCTGGCCATCGATTATTGCCTGGATACCCGCAGCCCGCTGCTCATAATCTCCAAGACCGGCGGCGCCCGAATGATGGAATCGGCTTTTTCGCTGATGCAAATGGCTAAAACATCGGCCAAGCTCACACAATTGGCCAAGGCACGCATCCCTTATTTTTCGCTGCTCACCGACCCTACTACAGGCGGTGTGACGGCTTCCTTTGCCATGCTTGGTGATATCAATTTTTCCGAACCCGCGGCATTGATAGGTTTTGCCGGCCCGAGGGTAATTAAGGAAACGATCAAAAAGGATCTACCCGAAGGATTTCAAACTTCCGAATTCCTGCTGGAACACGGCTTTCTCGATTTTATCACCGACCGCAAAGATTTGAGGGAAACGCTATCCGATTTGTTACAACTTTACGATCTGTAATTATAGCTCTTGGCAATTAGGGCTTAGGGCTCAGGGCTTAGGGCTTAGGGCTTAGCGGTCAGCAGCTAGGCCCTAAGCCCTAAGCCCTGACCGCTAATAACTAAATCTTCTCCCGTTTTCGAATCGTCCTTATCGTAACCACAACCCGAGCGAGTACTGTACTGGGAACTACAAACCACATCATCGTATGGCTGAAAAACGGCAGCGCATCGTGGTGGGAGGCCGACAGGATGAGGTATACGGTGTAGGCGATATAATAACCCAGAAAAACAAAACCTTCCCAGCAGGAAATGATGTTGCCGGTAAAAATATGGGTAAACAAGCCAGGGCCACGGCTATCATGACCGGAATATCAAAACTAAGTGCAGATGTGGACACCGGAAGGCCGCCGTGTGATACGGTAGCAGTGAGACCTAATACGGCAAGAATATTAAATAAATTACTCCCAACAACATTACCCACCGCTATATCGCGTTCCCCTCTAATACTGGCAATCACGGAAGTAGCCACTTCGGGCATAGAGGTGCCGGCGGCTACGATGGTGAGCCCCACAATGAGGTCGCTCACGCCCAGTTTTTGCGCAATCTCCACAGCTCCGTTGACCAGCCATCTGGAGCCCAGCACCAATATCACCAATCCGACAATAACCAGAAGTGCGTTGATCAGATAACTTGTGGGCTTTTTTTCTATCACCTCTCCAAATTCAGCTTTGTATTCGGCTTTTACGGTTTTATTCTTTTCTTTTCTACTTTGGCGAATAAGGAAAAAGGTATATCCGATAATGCCTGCAAATAGCACAATACCTTCAATCTGGGATATAGAGCCGTTCCAGGCCATCATCATCATTAGCAGAGAACTGCCGATCATAATAGGTACATCGAGGCGGACAAGTTGTTGGGCTACTACCAAAGGTGTGATGATGCCCGATATGCCTAAAATAAACAGCACATTAAAAATATTGCTGCCCACCACGTTGCCCACTGCAATCTCGGAACTGCCATTGAGTGAAGACATGACACTCACGGCCATTTCGGGTGAACTGGTGCCAAAAGCTACTATGGTCAACCCGATGACAAGGGGAGAAATACCCATGGCCGCAGCCAGTTTGGAAGCCCCTTTTACGAGCAATTCGGCGCCAATAACGAGCATGACGAGTCCGACAATAAGCATTAAAATGGGCATATAGCTTTATTTTGGGTGAAAATCGCCCCAAAATAAAAGATTCAGCAGCAAGTAAAGGTATTTGTGTTAAAAAAATATCAGGCGCATTGCCTGATCTGGCGCAAGAGTGCAGTGGTTTTTTCGCTGGGCGCTGCGCCCAGGCGTTGATGCAAAAGCGATTTGCATATCTCGAATTGTTGCAGAGCTTTGTCAAGCAATCCCATCGACGAGTAACAAAACATAAGCCGCCGGTGAGCGGCTTCGCTAAGCGGGTCTATGTCGAGTAGTCGTTGGGAGAGATTGACGGCAAGTTGGTATTGCGTTTGTTCCGAGTAGTGTTGGGCCAATTTATCGAGGGCAGGCAGGTATTGTTCGCGAAGCCTGTCGCATTCACGGGCGGCCCAGGAGTCTTCGCAAAAGGCCTCCAGAAATGGTCCCTTGTAATAGGCAAATGCGCGATGAAAAGCATGCAGGGCTTCTTCGGGTTGGTTGTTTCTTTCTTTGAGGTAAGCTTCTTTCAGACTATTAGTAAAAGCTGCTGCATCGGAAGTGATAGTCAATCTTCTGTGAAAGCTATAGAGTTGGTCTTTGAAAACCAGGTTTTCACCGCCTATGCCTTGTGCGTCCAGCCATTGGCGGATATGCCAGATGGCGTTATTGAGGGAATTGCGGGCAGAATCGCCGTCTACATCCGGCCAAAGCCAGTCGATAATCCTGTCGCGGTGCACAGCCCTTGGATGCTGGTAGAGCAGGTAGGCCAGTAGTGTTTTTTGCTTTCTCGTGAGTTCGCAAACGAGTGGTTGGCCTTTGTAATACAATAGAAATTCGCCAAAATATTGCACGCGCAGGGCATTTTCGGGCAGGGATACTTCATTTTTATCGTGCAACCAGGCGGGCATGATGCCCATTTGATAGCCCCCCAGCAACCAGTCGCAGAGCATCTCCGTGAGCGGTTTATTTTTTTTGGTCGAAACGGATTCGATTTCCCTAACCTTTTTATAAGCGTGCCGTTCCACACGTTGAAGCAGCAGGGTTTCATCGGCTGCAGGCCAAAACAAAAAATCAAAAAACTCGTATTGGAATGCATCGAGTACTTGTTCGCGGGTAGAAGAGGCTGCGATAAGTAATAGGGGAATATGTTGAATTTTGTGTAACTTGCAGTTGCGAACTTCTTGTAGTTTTACTAAACCCTCTTCTTGTTTTCCCGGATCGTGATTCACGATAATCATTGAAAACTCGCCCAAATAATCCAAATAGTCAGCCGGAAAGCTGAATGGCAAGTCGACGACTTCAAACTCTTCGCCGCAGATAGCGCTGAGTTTGCTTTTGGAAAGCAATGCGTTTCCAATGAGTAGTAGTTTGGGGGGCATGGTGTTCGCTTTTGGCTTTCTTAACTATATACTCATATGGGGTCTTTCATTACAAATCATAATCGGTAAAAGCTATGCAATTGCATTTTTCCTCAGGTAGTCCGGATTCACACGTTTGCGAAAGTCGCCGCGAAGGCGACTGGATCGTATTCACTTGCCCTCAGTGCGAGGAATTTGAACGCAGGATTAATTTTGAAACAGGAGAGCATCACACCACTCCCTCTGCAAATCCCTATATTTTGCATCAGGGGAGTTTTATGCCTGCCGGTTTCGAGGCAGATCACATAGGCGCGAATTGATTTTGGAATTCGAAAATAAATGTTGTCTTGAACAGGATTTAAGGATGAAAAGACGTACAGGATATTGATTGTCAATCATGTGTATCCTTTAATCCCGTAATCCTGTTCAAGAACACGCTGATCTTCATCAAAACACCTGCATAAGACATTCGGCAGGCCATTGATCGGAATTGTAACGAGCAACGGCGTGAATGCGATACAATCCGCTCGAGAAATAAGTGGCCGGGAGGACGAACGAAAGTTGGCCTTGTCCGGATACGTTTACGGGCGACAGGGATAAAGCCATGTGTTGTTTGCCGCCGATAGCCTGTGCGGTCACTTCCAGTTCTATTTGGGTTACTTTGCGACTGCCGAGGGTGAGTTCCATGGCAAGTTCCACGAAGGCATTGGTTTGTGGAGCTGCGCCGGGTTGAATTTCCCAGGGGCGATTGATTATGCGAAGTGTTGCCGTTTGGGGTGCATTAGGAGATGACGTGGGAGGCGTTAGTGGCAACCGCATTTGTATGAAGTTGCTGATAACCTCGGGATGCAGGCCTTGCAGGGCCATGCTATTGCCGCTTTGCAAGTGCTCGATCCGTCCTTTGAGGGTTTTTCCTTTATCTGCGTTATAGTATTCGATGCGGAAAGTGTATTTGGCTGCGCCGTCAACTGATGGTGCAAGGTCGGCGCCGCGCCCCTTGGCGGTTGTTTCCTGTGGTATTTCAGCAATGGGTTGTTCCGGATTGGGCTACCTGTTGGAGGTAACCAACGGCCATCAACATCTTATCTGCGTCGTCGTAAGTAATGCTCCGGCCAATTTCCTGATGGTTGCCGGCGTGCAGTGTAAAATAAAAAGCGCCGGCTTCTTCATTGGTTTTAAATTGTTTGGGTTTTGACGCATTGCGAATGACGGCATTCAAGCCGGCGGAGGCATTGTCTTTGGCATTATAGGCCTGGCTGAAAAAGATGGGCCTGCCATGCACATCGCCGCAGCAAAAATAGTACAACCCGCTTGCCTTATCTTCAAAAGTTGAAAGCCCGGCAGGGCGTGTGGAGGCGCCAGTGCCGGATTCTGACGGCTTTTGTTGGCTGATTTCATGGCTCAGGCGGTTTTTTGTGGGAATGGATGGATTTACGGAGATGGTTTATAGGTTTATGGGTTTATAGGTTTATTTCTTTACCATAAACCCATAAACTTATAAACCCATAAACTGATAAACCTCATCTAAAGCACTTACGCGGCCTGATAGAATTGGATCAAGCCGAGGTCTGCGAAAGCGACAACAGGTGCTTTGGCGCCGCCGGGGCCTTCCAGGTTGATGATAGCCAACAGGCGGTAAACGCCTTCTTCCACTTCATTAGCGGGGATGTTGACCTTCACGGAGTAGTCGTTGGCCAGTGCGGGAACGAACGGTGTAGCGGCTTTAAAGTCTTGTGCGAATTCGCCGCCGCCCATTTTTTCGAGGATTACTTTGCATTTCCAGGTGCCGCTCATCAACAGGGCCAAGCCGCCTTGAACCCTCCATTTCAGGGTTACGATAGAGGATTGGTCAGTTTGGATGAAACGGTTGGTCACGGTGGGGTCAAACGGACCCGGTGCGGGGAATGTACCTCCGGTGTCAGCGCCTTCCGTCATAATGGCGAAAGAGCCGTTTTGGATGGAAAAGTTGCCAGCTACATTGGTTTCAAAATGCAGATCTGCCATGGTTCTTTAGGTTTGTGCAATTTGGGCAAAGACAGGTTCACGGCGCCCGTAGGCTGTACTTTACTTGCGTTGCGGTGAATTTGGTTTTTTATAAAAAATGTTCATTTCGTGAACCATGGACAAAAGTATTCCCGCCGGCTTAATGCCCGGTTAATTTGCACTTAATTGTTAATTAATTAACTTTCCGTCCCTCCGCTGTGCGCGAATTTACGGCAGATTTATTGATCTTCCTGAGGTCGACCAACAAGCTGGCATAAGCGCTTTCGGTGTCTACGCGGTATTTCTTGCCTTCATAGGTCACCTGTCCATCGCGGCGGTTCCATTCGGATGCCAGCAATACATATCGGTTGCCGGCTTTTGGGCTGGGGCCGAAGACAAGGTACCGGTCTTCGCCGCCGGTTTCAAAACTCACGGCAAAACGATCAGATTTTGGACTAAACAAAAACACGCCCGGTGTGCCTTTGCGGATCACAATTTCTTCTACCTGTCTGCCATCGATAATCTTGATCTGGCCGCGTATAATTTCCGAAGTACCGCTATTGATCTCCCTGCGCATCACGATGTCGTTTGACAAATAAAATTGCACGCGCTTGAGCTCTTCATCGGTCCAGCGGTTTTGTTCATAAACTTGCTGGGTAAACGGGCGGAGGGTTGGGCCACAGGCGCTGAGCACCCCCAGCAACAATAATAAACCTCCAGTGATAATGCGGTTCATGTGTATTGTGTTTTTATATCTACGAAATTAAGGCCTGTAGGTATAGCATGGATATACATTAAGAATAATTAACCCCGGCTTAACGCATTTTAACGGCTTCCAAAAGTTTTTTACCTTTGGTGCGGTTATCAACTGATTATATGGAAGCGCTACAAACGCAATGGGATATTTGGTGGCCCCGCATCCAGGCATGGGTGGAAGACTTAACCCTCGCAGAATGGGGAATTGGAGGCGGTGTGGTCTTGGTTTTGATACTGCTGTGGATTTGGCGCGGTTCGAGCCGATCGCGAAACAAGCAATTCGCCCCACAGCTAACATTACATACTTTTCAGATTGCACCCCTCGGCCGCGATGCTTTTTTCAAGATTCGCAACAACGGCGAAATGGCTACCCTAACGACTATGTTGATCAAAGGCCGCAACGACTTGCTGATCAAAAGCGACTATGCCGGCCATCAGATCGATAAAGACAAAGTTTACGGCATTTTGCTCGAAACCACTTCTACTGCGCGCATCCAAAACGATTTCAGCATCGAGCTGATGTTTATCGACCAACAACGCAATGTATACCGCCAGATTTTTGATATGCGCCAACAGGCCGCGCTGCCGCCGAAGTTGGTGAGAACCGCGTAGAGACGCAAGATTTTGCGTCTCTACGGAATCGGTGTCATTCGGAAATCGATGGTGGCCAGCCCACCCGCGTCAAAATGAAATATCTCGAATTTGTGTTCACCGGCATGAAGATCAACGATGACCTCGTCTACTGCGGGTTCGTGTATATCCCAATGGTCAATAAGCAGGTTTCCATCCATGTATAATTTCAGGCCGTCGTCGCTTGTCACGGTGAGCCGGTATTTTCCTGCGGGCGCCGACACAGTAGCGTTTGCAAAGGTGGCGAACTTGTCGGCGGGCACTTTTTCGTGGGGGGCGCCCCACCAGCGCCATGTCAGTTGCGGCGTGGATTGCGCGTGTAGGGGTATTTGCTTGCGCAGTGCGGCAAAAGCCTCAAAATTGGTTAGTGGGTCGCTGGATTCGTCGTATGCTACCCATTTTACCTGCCAGTTGAAGGGCTGGTCGAAGTATTGGAAGCTAAATAGATAAGGGTTTCCGCTTTGATGGAAATACCCCCATTGGTCGACAAAGGTCTTACCTTTAAATTCCATTTCCAGGACAACCAAATGGGAACCTGCTTTGCGTCGAAGGCTAATAGTAGCAGGCATACTTCCGCTGCTCTCGCTGGTTTCTTCCAGCCCATCGTATTTAATTATCCTCCACTCTCCTTTGGGACCCATTATATCAAAAGTGAAAAGGTCGTCTTTTAATTCGCGCAACCAGATGGCGGGGTATTCGAAATTATAAGGGCCCCATTCGTTGACCAGCATATACCGGCGGCCGCGCGGATGGTCTTTTGGCAAAGAAGCGTCAAGGCCATCAGGTAGTGGCGCGGGGATTTTCTTCTGCACCCAGTCGGGCAATTGCAGCACTTGCTCAAATACAGTGGTATCTGTTATTGTAGCTTCTTGAATTAGCCTGTTTTTTTCGCGATCGGGGATAGCTGAGGTGAGTTGTTCCGGCACATAGACATTATTTTTTACCAAAAACCGGTTTTCGTTGGGTTGTTCTTCCTGGAGTAATTGCTGGAAGTGGTAAAACTCGTTGTTGTCGTTGATGATCACTTTGCGGGTGCCTGCGATTTTGAGAGGTGTTTTAACCGATACAAAGGCGTTGCGCCACAGGTTGTAATCGCGGCTCATCACATCGCGGTTTTGGGCGTAACCCCAGTCGGTGGGTTGTTCTTTGCGCTGCCATAGCCATACGCCGGTTTGGTTGTCGGCAAAATAGTTATTTGCGATAGTATTATTCTGGCCGTGTTCGATAGCAATGCCGTGTTGGCAGTTGGTGATGCGATTGCCTGCAATGAGCGTCTGGTAGCTATAGCCGCCCCATACGCCGTAGGTACATTCGTCGAGGCGGTTGCCGATGATTTGGTTGGAGCTAAAAGTGACTTCCACTCCATTGGTGGGGGAGTGCGAGAAGTCGTTGGCGTACAGCATATTATTATTGCAGCCGCCTTCGCCCGTATCCATTGTGCTTTGGCCTGCCCAGAGGAAAAAGCCGTCGCCGGAGTGTGTGGCAGAGTTGTAGGCGAACACATTGTCGTTGCTCTGCTCGTAGCACAAAATGGCGGCAGAATCTTGCCCGCGGCTGTAAAAACCGTGGCTATACCCCGCACATTCCAGTCGAGGCGGTTGTGCATAACTTTATTGCGGCTACTGCGATACAGGCCGATACCGATGCCGGAATTGAATCGAATGTCGTTATTGTAAAACAAGCCGTCGTTGCAGCGCGTAAGCATGATGCCGTTTTGGCCCTGGTTGATGCGTACGTTGTGAATATTGGCTTTGTTGCAATCTTTGAGGTAGATGGCGGCGCCGTAGCGCAGCCACTCGTCTTTTTCGTTTTGGTGGTAGCTCAGCCAGTCGGAGAGATCTTCGCGTTCGCGCATGCTGTAGAGGCGTTGGCGGTAATTGTAGCTCAGGTCGCTGTTTTCAATAACGAGACCTTCCACGTTTTCCGCCATAAGGGCTACGCGGTAGCTTCTGGCGTAGAGATTTTTGATAGTAACATTTTTGCTGTCTTTAATCAGGATGGCAAGCCCGTTGTAGCGATCGGGGGATACTTGTTCGGTATTCCCGTCGAGCACGGCGCCGTCAAAATCTACCACGATATTTTCGCCTTGTATCGTCACTACCGGTTTATCTAAGGCGGGTAAGTAGTAATAATTGGCTTGAAAGGTAGTAGAGGCATTGATGACCATGCCTTGTTGTATTTTTACTTTTGAGAAAATGCATAGTTTGAAAACAGGAATAGGATAGCGACAACAAGAATCCGTACAAACATACTGAGGGATTAAATGATTAGTTAAAATTCAAAGATCGGTCAAACCAATCTACATTGCATAACGTCTAATAGATAAAAAACTATATTTGCACACAAACCACAGCTGATTATGAAAAAAACATTCCTGTTTGGCTTGATGATATTGGGATTGACCATGGTATGTCAGTCTGGCCTATACGCCCAGGGCGGCAAGAAAAAAAGCTCTAAAAACGACGAATATTTTGACGACCGCGGCGGATTTAAGCACCGGTTGTGGTACGGCGGGGGTTTTTCGCTGGGATTTTCGGGCTCTGGCGACTGTATTGGTTGTTATAGCTTATTTCAACTGGGCTTATCGCCTATGGTGGGATATAAATTGATAGGTGATTTGTCGGTGGGCCCGCGTGTATCTTTCTTATACAACAATATTCGAGTTCGCGTAGGCAATGGCAATGTTGAGTCTGTCAATCCTGTATCATGGTCTGTCGGCGTATTTACGCGGTATAAATTCTTGAATTTCTTGTTCGCTCATGCCGAATATGGCATTGAAAACAGGGTTAATTCTATAGGAATTGATTTCAATGACAAAGTCGTTTTTACCCGATTACAACGCAATAATGCATATCTCGGGCTCGGCTACAACGGCTCCTCCGGCTCAATTTGGGGATTTGAAATAGCGCTGCTCTATAACTTGAATTTGCCTAACAATGATATTGAATCGCCGTTTGATATCCGGGCGGGGATAACGTATAATTTTTAATTTGCTAATGTGCTGATTATTTAATGTGCTGATGTGCTGATGAGTTAATGTGCTGATAATTAAAATATTATAAACTTTTTATTTTGTTTAAATATTAATGATATTATCAGCAAATCAGCAAATCAGCAAATCAGCAAATCAGCAAATCAGCAAATCAGCAAATCAGCAAATCAATTCTGTAGTTTCTCCTTCAAAACCTGCCTGTATTTTGGCCCGACGGGCAGCGAAAGCGCTTTGCTGCCGCTTGGAGCGCGGTGTAATTCTACCGTAGTAAAATTAGAGGCAAAACCTTTCACATCTTCCAGATTAACAATAAAACTATCATGGATGCGCAGGAATCGGTCGACGGGTAGTTGCTGTTCGATATGCTTCAGTCGCTCGCGGGTGAGGTATTCGCCGGAGGAAGTCACTATTCTCACATTCACATTGGCGCCTTCGCAATAAATGATGTCGTCGAGCCATACCTTGATCAGCATTTGCTTCACTTTGATCATCAGAAAAGGCCGTGAGGCAGGCACAGTGGCAGGTGTCACGCTTTTACAGGCGTGGATGCAGTGGGCGTATTGAGTTCGCGGATGGCCTTGTCGACGGCGCGAAACAACTTGTCAGGTTCCACGGGTTTAAGCAGATAGGCGGAGGCGTTGTATTCGTAGCCTTTAATAGCATATTCGGGGAACGCCGTTACAAAAATAACCCGAAAGGAGGGTTCGAGCCGTCGCAGCGATTCGAGCAGGCTAAAGCCGCTGGCCTCGGGCATCTCTACGTCGAGAAACAATAAATCAGGCATGGGATTTTTACCCGAAGCCAGGTATTGATAAGCCTCCTGTGCATTTTCAAAGGCAGCCTGGAATTCGAGGTCGAGCCGGCTTTGCAGCAAACCCGTGATATGTTGGCGCTGCAATTCTACATCTTCCACCACGATGAAGCGATAGGTCATTTTCATATTAGCGGCAATTGTAAGTTTAACTCATAGACGCGGGCGGCCACCTGGGTTGTCAAAACAAAAGACTCGCCGTACAACATCTGCAAATTGTCGATTGCCGATTGCAGGCCGAATCCGCCTTCTTGTTCCAAACTTCCTTCGTTGCGGGAGTTGGGTTTGAAGCTGTTGCTGATATGCAGCCGCAGCGTATCGGCTTGTATATCGATCCGAATAGTAATGAATTTTGTATCGGGGCCGTTGCGGTTGTAGTGTTTAAAGCTGTTTTCCACAAAAAGCAAAAGCACCATTGGTGCAATACGATGGGGCGTACCTTTATATTCTCCATTGATCGCATAATCGAATTGCGTATTGGCGGCGAGTTGCAATCGCTGCAAATTGACGTAGCTGTTAATAAATTCGAGTTCCTGCTCCAGCGGTGCAAAACGCTCTGAGGTTCGGTATACCAGGTGACGCAGCAGCTTCGACAATTCGCCGATGAGATCGGGTATCCGCTCGTCTTTCTGCCGGGCCAGGATCTGCAGGTTGGCCAGGGTATTAAAGAGGAAGTGAGGCCTCACCTGCTTGCGGATGTAGTCGAGTTCGCGCTCTACTTCGCGGCGGCGGCGGATGGCTTCACGACGCTCGCGGCGCTCCATCTCGCGATTGCGTTCTACCGTGTCTTTAGTAAGGGTTAACCCGGAGGTACCTAACACGAGTACCATCACAACGATGGATATTTCGTACCATTCCTGGTCAATCAGGGAAAATAACAGCGAAAAAAGCGGGCCGTATATCACGCCGAATACGACGCTCGTGACCAGACTAAAGGCAAAAAAGAGGAAAAAACTCCAATTTTTAAATTGCACCATACTCATCAGATAGGGTACGAGCAGGAATTTTATTCGCCCCTGGTACACAAAAAAGAGGTTGAAATACACAGGCACGGCCATCAGCAAGGTATAAGAAAAAGACTCGCCAAATACCAGCCAGAAGCTATCGCGCTTGTAGTCGAATGTTTCCAGAATTTCTACCCTGCCTTGGTACCAGGCGTGTACGGCAAAAAAGCAGAAGGTGACAATAGCCACGAAGAAGCCGAAACTAAGGTGTTGAACCACGTCGAGCCTGAGAAACCGGAAAAATCGCGCCTGTGCTTTGGTCATTGTCATAGCAAAACGAAATTACCTTTTTTTGTACAACGATTCAAATTCGCGGTTGTGCCGGTCAGGTAGTACAAAGCCGGGTTTTGGTAGTGAAAGGGCTTTTTTGTAGTAAAACGTATTTGCTACGGCCAGGTGGGTTTTTGCTTCGTCAAGCGGGGGCGCATTCAACAGCGGTTTGTGAGTGAGGCAAGGGCGCTTCAACTTAGCAGCATGAAACCAAAACCCTTGCATTGTGAATAAGCATGTATTTTTTGGACTGGCTATCGCGCTTTGTTTTTTTAGCACACTGGCAATTGGGCAATCGCCCCGGAAACTGCACCATTTTAATGGTCAAAATGTGATTAAAGCAGACCTCAGCGCTGCTTTTCAGCGCGAATTATCGCTGAGTTACGAACGGCAGTTGTCGAAATGGCTAACCTGGGAGTCAGGAGCGGCTTATACACACTTTGGAGAGGCTCCTCGACTATCGGGCACAACAGCTACCGCAACCTATACGGAACACGTAAAAAGAGAAACAGTCTGGTTCTTTTTTATTCCTTCTACCAGAACTTCGCGTAATTATATTGGCAGCGGCAGACCTATGGAAGTGCCAACTGATCATACTTATCGGATGAGTACCTGGAATGCCAATTCAGGTTTGCGGTTTTATTTCCGGCCCGCGCTTACCAAACGCGCGATACCACAGGGCTTTTATACCGGGCTTAGCGTATGGGGCGGACAAGAACGATTTGAGCGACATTTTTATGAAAATGAGACTAGCATTCTGGAAACGGACAGCGACTTAGACATTTATGGAGTACCTATTATTTTTGTGGGCATAACAAATGCAGAGTCTACGACTACGTATCAGCAAACCGTTAAACCGGTTTCTTCTTCTCACCAAAACTTTATTTACGGCGTCAAACAATCGCTGGGCTGGCAGTGGATCGCTCCTTCCGGGTTTACCCTCGAGTTGCAAACTGCTTTGGACATCAGAGGCACAAAAACCAGCCGTATTCATGGCCTGGCGACTGGGCGCCCGCTGAATTTAGAAGGACATATCAAGGTGGGTTGGGCATTTTAATAATAAAAAAGGGCGCCTCCCCACACAGGTGAAACGCCCCCTAACAGTCGGGTAACTCGTTGGCAATCAGCAGCTAGGTCTTAGCAGTCAGCAGTTAGCGCTAAGCCCTAAGCCCTGACCGCTAAGCCCTAACTACTCCTCTGACCTGATTTTCAGCTCTATATATCCATCCAGATCGAGATCTTTGAAGCCTTTTTTGCGCATCGACTGGATAAATTCGGGTGTGACATCATGGATTTGCAGGTTGACGGCGTCGTCGATATCGATATCCTTAAAGCCGATTTGCTGAAACCCTTTGATTTGCTCGGGATTCACATCGTGGATGGCGCAATTGACGATATCGTCGATGGAGAGATCCTTCAGACCGGATTTGTACATTTGGCCAACAAAATCGGCGTCGACGTCGTGGATTTTTAAATTAATAACATCGTCAGTCGAAAAATCCGAAAACCCGGCCTTGCGCATTCCTAAAATATAGTCGGCGTCCACTTCGTGTATTCGCAGGTTGACGATATCGTCGTTTGACAAGTCGGTCAGACCTGCTTTGCGCATCTCCGCCAGATAACCGGGGTCTACTTCGTGGATTTTCAGGTTCACCAGTTCATCCGTAGAGAGGTCGGTGAAGCCTTCGCGGCGCATCTCGGCCAAAAAGTCGGCGTCGACTTCATGGATAGAGAAGTTGATGATATCGTCGTTGCTCATGTCGGAGTACCCCATTTTTTTGAATTCGGCGATCGTCTCCGGCGTTACGTCGTGAATACTCATATTGACCAGTTCGTCGGCCGACAAATCATTGATGCCTGCTTGTTTGAGGCTCTGTATATACTCGGGCGAGATATCGTGGATTTTGAAGGTCAGCAGGTCGTCAAACGACAGTCCGGGGTAGCCCATAGCGTTGACTTGTTTGATATAGTCGGGGTCTACCTCGTGGATTTTGGCGTTGAGGATATCCTGCATTGTCAGATCTTTGAAACCGCTTTTTGCCAGGGCTTTGGCGTAGTCGATATGTATGTCGTGGATTTTCATCTCTACGATTTCGTCCAGGCGAAGGTCATTTTCGCCCAGATCGGCGGCCAGTTGGCGGTATTCTTGGATGGCTTTAGTGTCCACCCCGTGAATGGTGAGCTCCTTCAGGTCATCTCCGGAGAGTTTGCCGCCGGGCATTTCTTTTGCAGCGAAGTGACGTAAGCCTTGTCGGCATTGGCAAAAAAGAGATGCCACATCATTTCGTCGTCTACCTCAGAAATACCCTGCTGAGAGATCCAATCGGCGAATGCCTTATCGGCAGTGAATTTGAACTTGCCGTAGCCTTCATTGCCTTCAAATTTACCTTTAAGCATAAAGGCGCCCGCCGGGCGGGTAAGGGTAAATTCCGCTTCCTGGGTGGGCAGGGCCGAAAATTCGGATTTGAGGAAGCAGTCCTCGGTCATCCACCTGTCGCCTTGTGCCCGGCTGCTGAATAAAATACAAACCTTATCGCCTTCTATTTTGCCTTCCCAGACGCCGCTTTGTTCAGCCCAGGGGAGGGAAACTTTTGAAAACCAATTGGGCAAGCTGCCCATAGTTTTGGCTTGGGTAAATCCGAGTCCGGCCAGTACCAGGATAATGGCGCCGGCGCCGATCATTTTTTCCATAGAAACATTTTTTGTCGGGTGAATATGTAAAATGTGTTGTACCCTTTGCATCAACTGGCTTTTTCTGCTTCCAGCGAAAGCCAGCGATATAGACATAGGTCTCAAGGCCATATCCTGCACGGCCACAAGCGCTTTGGCGTATTGTACCGCATTGCCGGTGAGGCCTATGGCGAAATCGTCGGCGGCAATTTCGCGTTCGTGGCGCACTTTTGCCGACAGCCACCACACAGCGGGGTGATAATAAAAGAGGGTTTCAACCAGGCTTTGCAGGATATTAAACAGGTAGTCGTGTCGTAGGATATGCGCCAATTCGTGAGCCAGTATGGCTTCTGCTTCGTCGGGTTCCAGGCGGTTGATCATGCCGATGGGAAAGAGGATTACCGGCTTGAGATAGCCGACCACCATAGGCGAGCGCACCAGCGCCGACTCCACCAGATTGATCGTTTTTTTGAAGCCCGATTTTTGAGCCAGCCTATGCAGGATATCTTCCCAGTATTGCTCTACGGGTATATTCAGGTGGCTTTTCAGGTAGTACACATAACTGATATTGCCCATTAACCGGAGCAGAAACATACACATGCCCAGCATCCAGAGCGTCACGATGAGCGGCAGATTGTTGTCGAAATAAGTGCGAAATGAGGCGCTGTCGAGACCCCGATCCACAGAAATAGGCGGCGGCGCCGGGCTTGTATCGGAGGGGGCGATATCTTGGGATGCAACGGCATCGTGGATGGCGTCTGATCCGGTAATAGCAGGAGAGGAGCCGGTATAATAGGTGGCAAACGTGGCCAGTGCGGCTACGAGGATTGCCGCCAGCGCTGCATTGGCGATCCAATAACGCCAGCGGGCGGGTTTGTGGCGCAGGGCCAGAAGGGCTATAGCGGTGACAAAGCCGATAGCTGCGGCTTGCCACAGCACGTGCAACACCATCCAGCCGAGTGCGGCGCCCAGGTTTTCGGGAAAAAATAGAGATTGGCCAGTCATAAGGTGGGTGGGTTTAGATTACTTATTTTGCTGATCTTCAAGTTGTTTGATCAGCATTTTGATCTGCTCCAATTCTTCTGCTGTCGTTTCGCCGCTACCCAGGGCGCGCAGGGCAAGGGAGGCCGGTGAGCCGCCGAAGGCGATGGTGGCCAGCCCTTTGATGACGCGCGATTGGGTGATTTCCTGCCGCTCTGCGGGGCGGTAAATGTGGTTTTTCCCTTCTACCTCGCGTTTCAGCAGCCCTTTGTCGAGCATGATCTGCATCAGTTTGAGGGTCGAGGAGTAGTTTACTTCCCGCATCTCTTCGTTGAGTGTTTCGTTGACAAAGCGCACTGTGGAGGGGCCGTATTGCCACAGCACCTGCAGGATTTCCAGTTCCGATTTGGTGGGCTCGGGTAGCCCGCCGGCTTGTTCTTGTGATGGTTTCATGGCACAAATATACTAGGAAATATTTCGTAGGAAAATTTTCGTAGGAAAAATTTCCTAAATATTTTCCTGCATGACTATGAAGAGGAGAGAAGTACCATTTGCAATATCTAGCATTTCAAAACTGAATAGAAAAAGATGCCCCAGAGGAGCAGACTAATGGTAGATACCGGTTATTATTGTATCCAGATTAGGAGCTTGATTTCGGCTGTATTATATCCCGCTCCTATGGAGCTTTGAAATACGCTTGAAATTTGTTTTTCTACCAATATTGTGCCCCTCCGGGGCTTGATTTGATCTTACAGATAAGATACTGGCTCCAGAGGAGCCTGATATTGGTAGAATATAATAATTCCTATACTGGTGTAGCTCCAGCGGAGCGTAATATATTATTGTATCCAGCGCAGTAGGAGCTTGCGGCTATATTATATTACGCTCCTATGGAGCTTTGAAATACGCTTGAAATTGTTTTTCTACCAATATTTTGCCCCTCCGGGGCTTGTTTAGCTTACACATAAGCTACTGGATCCAGAGTAGCCTGATATTGGTAGAATATAATAATTCCTATTCTGGTGTAGCTCCAGCGGAGCGTAATATTTAAATAACAAACGAGATTGATATTATGGCAAATACTTATACTCAGCTTGACGTACAATTAGTTTTTTGCAGTAAAGGGCAGACAAAGTCTCATCAACAAAACATGGAAAGATGAACTATATAAATATATTACAGGTATTGTGCAAAACAATAAACATAAGATGTTAAGGATTAATGGTATGCCGGATCACGTTCATATTTTTATTGGATATAATCCGAATCAATTAATTCCTGACTTAGTTGAAGAAATAAAAACCTCGACAAATGGGTTTGTCAAAATGAAAAAGCTTTGTCCATATGCCTTTAGTTGGCAAAACGGCTATGGTGCATTTTCATATGGTAGATCCTCAGCGGGATACAGTAATCAAGTACATTGAAGGCCAGGAAGAACACCACAAGAAGAAGACTTTTCGAGAAGAGTACATCGAAATGTTGAAAAAATTTGAGATAGATTACAAAGTTGAATATCTATTTGACTTTCTGGATGTAGATTCGTGGGGATAATTAAGGAGCTGTAGATATTGCGCTCCTCCGGAGCTGGAGCAATCTTGAGGGGTGTAATCTACCGATATTGTGCCTCTCTGGGGCAATAAATTCATGCAATTAGCGCATTAAAAATATATTATAGTTACATATGAGACTTCAAATCCTTCTTATCGCATTAACAACCATCCACATCTGTGCCTTCGGCCAAACTGCCGACACCACCCGGCAGCGGGAGCTTGATACGCTCAAAATCAAGGAGACCTTGCCGGAATTCCCGGGCGGACAAGAGCGCATGATGAAAATTTTAGAAGACAGCATGCGGTATCCTAAAAACGCCTTGAGAAACAGGATAGGGGGTAAGGTAGTTACCCAATTTGTTGTAGACACCGGCGGCCATGTCGTCAATATCCGGGTATTGAAGGGCATCCGCCTTGATCTTGACAACGAAGCCATCCGGCTCATCGGATTGCTTGATGGTTGGACACCCGGCACGTCTGACGGCAAAAAGGTAAGAGTGACATACACACTGCCTATGACATTTTATCCTGACAATAGGTGGAAAAAGAGGTACAAGAAAAGACAGTAAGGTCGGAGTGTCTGGCCTGATGAATATCATTGCTTTTTACCTATATCGGGATTACCTTTAAACGTTATCCCATTTTTTAATCAAAACTAATGAGCCATGCCAAATCTGGAAGTTAAAAGCTATCGAGTGGAGCATAATGCTCATAATTACAATCGGATCATATTGCAATTGACTGATCCGACGCATCATTATAAGAATGTAGTGATCTACTTTGGCGACGAAGTGAGATACAACAGGGAAGAAAAAGTAATGGTGGTGAATGATGGCACCATTACCTACCACTTGCCTTTTGAACGCTACGCAGAAACGATAGACCTATTGAGGTACGAAAAACCCATCTATTTCTATGTCGGCCAGCTAAAAGGAACTCTGCAAAACGGCACACTCGACGGGTGCTGGATTACTACGATGCTGGAACCGGTAGGAGAGGGGGAATAATGCTTCTTTAAACAGCAAACGCCTCACAAACTCGTCGGGCTTGTGAGGCGTTCGCCGTTTGTATGATTTGATAACAATTTACCTCAAAATCACAATTTTCTCCGTTTTACTTCCGGTACCATCGCTGATGTAGAGGAAGTAGATACCGGGGGTAACCTCCAATCGCAAAGGCAAACGATGCCATCCGGCTTGTAAATTCCCGTTGTATAATGTCTGCACATTTCGGCCCAGTCCGTCTTCCAGTTTGATGAGGAGATTGGAAGACTCGGTTATATTCATTTCGAGCGTGAGCAGGTTGTTTGCCGGAATGGGATACAGGCGCATTTCAGTGACGTGCAAGAGGTTGGTTGTACCTACCAGTATCGATACTACCACATCGGGAAAGTCCGGCTCCGTTTCCCAGTTGCCAACGCTGTCTGCGGCGATACTATAAAATTTGTAGGTATAGCCCGGCTTGCCGTCAAATACCACTTCGTTACCAGAGGTGCGCTGATAGAATACGTATGCGCTGTCGTTTTCCGAAACCCAGATTTCGACGTGGCGCACCTGGCTTTCGCCGTCGAAAGAGGAGACGCTCAGGTTGACCAAGGTATCGGTGGTAGATGCAACGGAGGCGCTCAATTCGCTTGTAGGCGCTGCCAGATCGAATGTGTTTTTGTGAAGATTGGTAAGTATAGGCTCATTCAGGTCGAACACGATAGAGGCCCGGTTTTCGACCGACTCGTCATTTTCGATATCGTCTGAGATTCCAGTCGTGAATGTCACAAAACCTTCTCCTTCGGGCGGGGTCAGGTTGGGAGGCAGGAACCCGCCCAGTGGATCGAATGTCAAATCCATCGTGGCGGGGTCAAGCGACAAGAACCGCCATTTGACGATTTTTTCTACTTCGTCTAATTCGCCGGTAACCCGCACGATCAGGTTCTTTTCCGGACGCAAGTCGACGTCTATCCCAAATTCTTTCGACCCCGGGAGAGGAGAAAGAATCGTATCGCCCCAGCCAAACGCGCCAAAGGAGAAGTTGGTTAAATCGATTTTACTAAATGTTAGCGTATCCAAAATAACTACCTCTTGTGCGGGCGCGGTAGCCGTATTTTTATTTTCAAATTGGATTTGATAACCCATCCGCGACTGAGCCCCGATATAACCTTCGGGAGTATAACCCGGCAAACCATTTTTGGCATTGGGATCCAAATTGAAAACCGGATAATACAAGATATCCAACCAGCCGATTTGTCGGAAACCCCGGTAGCAGTCTGCATTCTCCTGTCCGTTTTCCACACCGGAAGTGATAAGGCCCAGAATGCCGGCGTACACATTCCCGCCCGGGGCCAAAGAAACCCCGCATTCCAATAAATTAGTACCTAAAATCCAAAACCAACTCCTGGTGTCAATATTCTCGTAAGCAGAAGGCGTAGGCGGTTGGTCATTCAGATAGTCGGATACCACGGCTAATGTGCCGGTAATACAAGGAACGCCGGGAATGAACCCTAACCCTCCTTTTATACATGCCTTAGCAATTGAAAGTGCCACACAAGCCTGTACCTCCGCCGATAGGGGCGATTGGTAGAACGGCTCGCTCACCCATACATTCATCGGTACGCTGCCGCCTCCTTGTCCGATCTTTACGCGCACCATTATATCAAAGCTGGACTTGGCCGGCAATATGGGGAAATAGAAAGTGTACACGCGGCTGTGATTGGGTTTACCAAACAGGGAATCGACGGCAATATAATAACCAAGCGCTTCCAGGTCTTCTTCATAGCCGTTGTCGATAGCCAGCTGCGGCGCTTTGACGTTCAGGTTGAGGAAAGCGATATCGTTGCCGGGTTCATCGGGAATGGTGACCCACAACAAAACGCCGTGCGCGTCCACGTTGCTCGAATTGCCGAGCTTGATCGTCTGGGGCATCCACCGGTTGACCAGAATGGTTCCTCCGCCGTTAAAAAGCACGTACGGGGCAGCCTTTTCTCCGGCCACAATTTGGAAAGCGCCGGGTAATACGGTTTCCTGAGGGCCGTTGGCGACAACCAGGTCCCAAACGCCGGTTGACTGTCCGTCGAGGTTTAACAACGCCGTCAACGTTTTTTTGGCATCGAAGAGGGTTTGTTCCACTACGATGTCATCAAAACCAGCGCGGCGCAACTTGACGATGTGGTTGGCGTTAAACCCGCCGCCGTACACATAAAGCGTGACATAGTCGGTGTTGCCGCCTATGGTGGGAGAGATTCTGTCAATACCTTTCACTTCTACCTCTTCGCAATAGGTATCGTACATGCCGTTTCCAAATACATTCAGACAAACCGTGTAGACTCCCGGTGTATTGTAGATTACGGCTGGATTGACGAGGGCAGATTGTGTGCCGTTGCCAAAATCCCATTGAAAGGTTTCACCTCCATTGCTTTGTTGAAGGAAAGTGAAGGACGACACCGATTGGGTATAGGTAAAGCGGGCGCCGATATCTGTAATGTTTGTGGCGACAGACTCTTCCTTGTACATCAGGTGGCCTGTATAGCCGTTTCCGGTGAGGTCGGTGACTTCACCAAATGGGGAAACGGCGTTAAAATTGTAGTAGGCTTCAAGTCCTTCTTCGTTGCCTGAAAGCCTTGAAAATCTTGCCTGCCTGATTTGTGAAGGGGTTCTGGCTACATCCCAAAACCTAAGTTCATCTACGCTGCCAAGAAAACCATTAGATACATGACCGGAAAACCCGCCGCCAAGGCTGCCAAGAAACCACATCGCACTTGATGGGGGAAGGTCGCCGGTGGCAGTCGCAGAAGCGATAACCTGACCATTTAGGAGAAGCTTAAAGTTATTGGCGCTTCCATCATTTGCATAAGTGACGGCGAGGTGATTCCAGTAATCGGAAACCAGGTTTTTTTGCCCGATGATAGCGTAGGCGCCCGTACTGGTATATATCCCGGCTATTACCTGGTTGGTCGGGGTAGCCCATATTTGGAAGGATACAGGGTTATAAGCATTCCATGTATTTGTTTTCAATTGAGTAATTATTTTTTATCCGCTGTGATCGCTTCGGGTTTAAGCCACAATTCAATAGTCAGTGCGTTTCGGTAAGGTTATCGGCAACTTCAGCGCCTATGATCATATTGTCAAAACGGGAGAGTCCGCTTCCATCTCCCGGATTGGGTATGATCCTCATGCGAAGCGCCTGGTCTACTTGCCCGGTATCACGCTGATTCAGATTGACCCGGCGATACCATATCTCATTATCTGAAAAAGAACCCGTTGCGAGCCATTCTATACCGCCTTCTACGACCATATGCACATAACCTTCCGGCGATACCGCTATTTTGGGGCGACGGGTACTGGTGAAGCTATGACTGCCGTAGTAATTGGGCGCCGATACTACGCCATCCGGGGAGATTTGACCCAGCGTTGGCCCTGTAGAGAGGATGATCGCGCCATCATCAAGTGGGTTGATAGCCAGTTGGGGTTCAATTCCCGAATCGATGAACCTTGCGCCGGCGGGAGTGTATTCTACCGGTTCCGCCAGGAACCCGTTCCCGTTTACGTTGTAATTGACAAACAGCTTGTCGTTATTTGTATTAAAAACGACATAGACGCGGTCGCCTTTGGCGGCCACGGTTTCCAGGCCGGCGTGGATATTATGTACCGAGCCGGATACTTTAATGGCAGGCGACATGTCGGCGCCTCCATTGGTGGAGTGATTCAAAAAGACGGTTGCCTGGTTGGCCTCATCAAACCCGGTCCAGATAACCCAAACCTGGTTGCCGTCGGCGGATATTTTTGGAAAATACCCGTTACTGCTACTCAGGGGAAAGAAAGGATGGTGCAGTCCGCTGGCAGCAGGTATGGAAATGACCTGGTCGGAAAAGGTATAGCCGCCGTCATTTGAACTCAGAAAATGGTATAGGAAGTCGTAGTTGGCCCAGTAGCCGACAGACTCGAAGTATATCAGATAAACATAGTTGCCCTCGATGGCGATATTCGCAAAATCGCTGAAAATGCCGGTCTGATCCTGCAAAACGGGTATCGTGTCAAATGATGCGCCGTTGTCGGCTGATTTCAGTAAGATCAGCGTCTTTTTAACTCCGCAATACCAGCAATCGTGCGTAAAGCTGATGCCTACGTTACTACCCTGAGCTGAAATGTGCACATTGTATAAATCTTGCGCTGTAGTAGAATACAGTACTTTTGGCTGTTCAAAACTCTGGCCGCCGTTTGTCGACCTGAAATACACCAGTTCTTTGGCTGAGCCTGAATTCCAGTTTACCACAATATGTACGTAATTGCCAGAAACCGCAATCCTGTTGTAAGTATTGCTATAGTCGAGAGTCCCTTCGAACAACAATTTTGCTATCCCAGCTCGCCATCGTTTGAAGAACGGCGGTAATACAGTTCGTAGTTATTCCAATCCGTTGCCGGAGCATGCGTAAGCCAAAGGGCATGCACCTCATTGCCGGCTGCGGCAATTTCGGGATGCCAATCCTGTAAATGTGTAGTGATTTCTCCTTCTCCTTCATAAAGATTCCGAATCCAATTGTAATTGTCCTGGCCTGCTGCAATGGAAGGAAGTAGCAGCGCTGTCACTAAGACCGCCAGCATCGGATGAATTGCCTTCCTCATGATGATTTGATTTTAAAAAATGAAGAAAGGCTCCCCGCTAAATATCACTCTTGGTGGGAAGTCAGGCCTATTTCACAGTAAGTGCAAGACCATCCCCAATTAACCTTATATACATAGATTAATCAATGATAATTATCATTCTTTTATCCACGTTCCATATCCTTTCACGCCATTTATATTCATTTCAAAAATATACATGCCGGCAGGCCATGAGCCAGTGTCGATGTAGGTATCTGTTATATGGCTTGTTGAAATTTGTTCGATTCTTCGCCCAAAGGAATCGTAAATAGTTAAAATGCTGTTTTCCAGGCTATTTTTAGTGCGAATTTGTACCTGGTTTTTACCGGGGTTGGGAAACAATATCATTGCAAGGTTTAATGCTGGTTGGTTTATCCCCGTGATAGTCAACGGAATACACTCCGATCGTAGGCTGCATCCTGTAGCAGAAGTAATTTGCACCGAGTAGCTGCCGCTTGATTCGGGCGTAAAACTCTGATCCGTGGCCCCTGAGATGGCTATGTCACCTTGCCCGCAGTCAATCCATTGATAAGTTGCACCGGTTTCCTGGGCAACAAGTGTATTGCCCTGTACCTCGACTGCTGTGCTGGGCCCGTTGATGATGAGGTGGGTGGTAATCGTGCTGTCGCATCCGTACATATCGGTCAATACTTCTACCAGTGTGGTGCTTGCTTCGTAAAGTTGGCCGTTATACTGCACAGGCGTGCAAGATACCAGTGTAGTTGTAAGGAAGGTGGGATTATATACGGTTAGGTTGATGAATAACAGACTGTCGCAGCCTTTGGCATTGACCATTTTTTGAGTGTACATCCCCGTTTGTTCATAGGTCTGGTTGTTAATAGTAAAAGGTCCGCAAGTTTTTATGACCAGTGATTGCTGGGTAGGTGTACATGGTTGCAATTTTAGAATAAAAGCGTCGAGGCTGAAGTTGGCGGATTGAATGGGGACTGTGCTATTGAAATAAATGGTGCCGGCAAAAGCCCCCGTTACATAGACGTAGTCGTTTTCGTCGACAGCCAGCCCCCTGCCCGAGTCAAAACCGGTAAATCCGTGTCGTCGGGCATATTGGTATTGGCCTTCGGCGTCCAACTTTAACAGAAAAATATCGTAATAAGCCGAGCCATAAATAAAACTCTCTCCCGCGCCCGGGTCAAAATCTACAATGCCATAGACATAACCGGTGACATAAACGCTATGATCGGCGCCCACTGTGATTTTTCCGGCGCTGGCTCTGTTATTTAAAGAGCTCAATTTGCGAAGCCAGATTGGCGTACCGTCCTGTTGCAGCTTGAATATATAAGCGCCGTACTCGCCCGTGGTGCTGAGATTATAGTCCGTATCCCCAGGGTGAAAAGACACCGTGTGGCTGAATTCTCCGACGAGATAAATATTTCCCTGTTCGTCGGCGGTTACGCCACGGCCCACATCCCAAGCTGTGCCGCCGAATTGTTTTAACCAATACAAAGCACCAGAATCATTCATAGATAAGGCAAAACGTCAAATTGCCCCGCCGATGTGAGTAATAGCCCATCAAAGTCAACGTTTGCGGAAAAACGGCCGGTGAGGGCAATACCTTGTCGGGCAGCGAACAGATGCCATAACCGGCATCGTCGCCGGTACCTCCAAAGGTTTGAACTAAAAGGAATTGCCCGGAGGAGTCTAATTTAAGTATAAAAATATCAGTTAAACCCTGAGAATTAGACCAGGATTCTCCAGGGCCCGGATCAAAGTCGGTAAGACCGCTAAAATGCCCTGTCACCCACAAATTGCCACCTGCATCCCGGCATATGCCAAACCCCTGGTCGTTGGAAGGCGAGCCAATCTGCCGGGCCCATACCAACTGGCCTTGTGGGTCGATTTTGGCAACGAAAATGTCATAATCGCCAACGGCAGTTAATTCAAAGACGCCAGGGCCGGGGTCGAAATCGACTATTTGTTGGAAAGTACCGGTGATGTAGCTATTTCCAGCGCCATCCATCACTACGTCGTAAGCAACCTCGTCGCCGACGCCGCCTATTTGAAGTGCCCAAATATAATTTCCCTGAGGGTCGAGCTTTGAGATGAAGATATCCGACTCGCCATTTGAGTTAAGCTGTTGTACTTGCGTGGCGTCCGTCCCGGGTCCATATCCACATATTGTTCAAAAGACCCCACCGTAATCATATTGCCCTGCGCATCTATTTTGATCGCCTGCCCGATATCTGAATTGAGGCCCCGGAAGGCGCCGACCCAGTCGAAAGCGAGTTGTTGGGAGTGGATAGTCATAGCGACTATACACGAGTAAGCTATCGAAATAGTTTTTTCATAATTAATAAGAAGTAAATAGTTGCTGGTATTTTCCTTTGCTCAGTTCCGTATTAAACGCTTGCCCAATTTGATGGATGATCTTGTCATACTGCTCATTATCAGGGTCATAAATATTTTTCATAAATACTAAGTTGTTCTCTTCCTGCTGATACCACAACGCGAATTTTAATTCGCCGTAAGCAATGTTAATTTCATTGGTACTGTATTCGCTGCCGGGTAGTATATTCTCTTTTGAAAGATTGAGTTGGTTTAAAATAAAATCGGCAAAAGCTTGCTGCATGTCGATATGCACTGGAGCAAGCGAGTAGACTTTATCTTCGTCGATAAATTCACCCTGCCAATAAGGCAAGCGCTCGAATTGGCGCAATTGCAGGCGGTATTCTCCGTCAGTTCCTTGTTTCCATTCGAAATAGGTATCAAACCACTCGCGGGTGATGTAGTTGGGGTCCCGCATCCGGGTTTTGGTATGGTCGAATGGGAGCGTGTATCCTTTGTCGTCTACATAATTGTAAGGAACCATCGCATAATGGCTCACCACTTTGTTTTTGTCATTGTCCCAATACGTGATATTGCCATCAAAAACGATCCACTTTTGTCGGGCGAAAAAGCGATGGCGCCCCGGTGGTTACCCATGAAGTAGTATTCGTCGATGGATTGGTTATTTTGGTTAAACCGGTACATGCGCAGGTCGGGAATGTGCAATACTACGTGCTGACTGATCATGAGGTAATCGCCGCCGCCGATTGTATCCACGCTATCTCCGGGCTCCCCCATGAATACCTGGGAAGCCTTCGCCGGTTGTCCATCCTCGGCATCCAACATTTGCATGCCGGCAAAATCGGTGCTCTGTTCGTCCACAGGGATGAGAACCGCTTTGCCGTCTTTTTCCGATATCAGGTACATACTTTGACTGCCTGCGAGTAGCGTGGGCGTGGGCGCCCCGCCGAGGATGTAAACCCGCCACAAGTGCGAAAAACCGGTATTGGACTGTAAGGCCTCAGGAAATACCACGGGTTCGTTTTGGTACAAGATCTGATACCGCAGGTAGGAGTGCGTTACCCGCCGGCCCACGTTCATGTTGAAATATTTGCTGTGGTGGGTTTCCATTTGAATGGTAAAAGGCCCGTGTAACACGGTTTTGATTTCTACAGTGGGTTTACCGCCGCAGCCGAGGAAGGAGAAGATGCTTAGCCAGCCCATAAATTGAAGGATTAAGATACGCATAGGGTTTTTGAATTACGAATTACGAAATTACGAATTACGAATGGTTCAATTCGTAATTCGTAATTCGTCAATCGCAATTATACCTCAAATTCCCACCACCAACCCCAACAGCACGTTCGTGCCGGCTTGCGGATACAGCCCCCGATCCACCAGCGTCTGCTCGCCGAGGATGTATCGGTACGACCAGCCGTTGGTCTCAATCTGTGCGTTGAAGATATTCTGCACCAACAGTGTTAGCCCCAATTCGCGAATCAGCGGGGCTGCAGGCGGTAACGCAGGCGGAAGTCGCTGAAAAAGTAGGGGTCCAGCGTATTTTGCTCGTCGGAGGAGTTGTCGAGGTATTGTTTGCCGACGTATTTGGCCAGCAGGGCGAGTTGCAGGTCGTGGCGCTGCGCGGCTTTTCTGCCGGCAAACGGCGAGTAAGCCAGTTCGGCGCCGGCCACGAGCGCAGGTGAAAATGCAAGTTCGGACTGGCTGTAGCGGACTTCCCGCTGCGACACCCAGTTGAAGTCGGCGTCGTAAACGTCCACGTATTCGGTGAAGGCTTCGACGATGTTGCGGCTCAGGGTGGCATTGGCGTCGAGGCGCAATTGGGGCGTCATTTGCCAGCCACCGGTTACTTCCAGCCCGAGCCGGTAGGAGCGATCGATATTGACCCGCTTGTATTCGCCCACGTCGTTGAGCTGGCCGTTGAGGGCCAGTTGGTCGCGGTAGTACATGTGGTAGGCATTGACGCCCAGGGCCGCTTTGGGGCCCGACCGGCGGTAGCCGATTTCGGTGTTGTAGAGACGCTCGGGGCGGGGACGATTAGCCGGCGTATTTTCGGTGTAGTCGTTGCGGTTGGGCTCACGGTTGGCCACGGCAAAGGAGGCATAAGCCGATGCCCGCTCGTTGATCTGCCAGCTGAGACCGGCTTTGGGATTGAAAAAGTGGAGCTGGTCGGTTTGGTCTACTACCTGTAATTCATTGTCAATACCCTGGAAAATGTAGTCTACCATGCGATATTGCAAGTCGAGGAAGGCGTTGAAAGCCTTGCTCAGTTGGTAGTTCATTTTATAATACATATTAAAATCGCCTTTCCGCGCGTCGTTGTCGTAGTAGCGGTGGCCGGGTTCGCCAAGACCCGCTGTTCTGGCCCAGATTACCTCTCCGAAGTGCTTGCCTTCGTAAATGCTATAGCCGCCGCCCAAGGTAGCCTGCCAACGGGCGTTAGGCTCATAGTTCAGCGCATAAACCACCCCGTAAAAGTGGTTGTCGAGCCAGCGGCGGCGCACCAGATCGGAAGTCGTTATGGTGGAGTCTCCGATAACAAAATTAGGCAGTTGGTAGTCGGCTAAGTCCTCTTCTGCTTTGTACTGCTCGTAGTATCCCTCGCCGCGGGTGTAGTGCAGCGTAGTATTAAAGCGCCAGTGGCGGCCCAGTTCCTGGTTGTACAGCCATTGGTAATGCGTTTGCCTGTAGTTGTCGACTTCGTTTTCGTAAGGCTCGCCGGGTTTTTCCGTGCCTGCCGAGTTGTAGGTGCGCAGCTCGGGGTCGTCTACATAATCGGCGGGTACGCCGTTCCAGGCCTGGTAAGTGACTTCGTGCCCCGAAAATACGTTAAAACGCAAGGAGGCTTTCGGCGCCAGATACACCCCCGAGAAATAGTACGATTGCAAGTCGGCGCTCGCCCGGTCGATAAAACCGCTGGACGTGACGCGCGACAACCTGCCGTCGAGGGCAAAGCGGTTTTTCAGCAGCCCGCTGCCAAATTGTATGTTGCGCTTAAAGGTGTTAAATGACCCGAAGGAGGTATTGAGGGTGGCGTACGCCTCTTTTTGCACACTCGACGTATTGAGGTTGATGGTGGCCCCAAAAGCCCCGGCGCCGTTAGTGGAAGCGCCCACGCCGCGCTGGATTTGCACGTCCTGCGCCGAACTGGCTATGTCGGGCAGGTCGACCCAATACACGCTTTGCGATTCGGCGTCGTTGAGCGGAATGCCGTTGATGGTTACGTTGATGCGGGTGGGGTCCGTGCCGCGAATGCGGATGCCGGTATAGCCGATGCCCGTGCCGGCATCGGAGGTTACCACGGCCGAAGGAGTCATTTGCAGCAAGTAGGGCACATCCTGGCCGAGGTTGTTGCGTTCCAGCTTTTCTTTGGATAAGTTGGTGTACGTCATCGGCGTATAGGCCCCGGCCCGGGTGGCCGTGACCACCAGGTTGTCGATGCGAATAGAACGGGAGAGGAGTGTAAATTGCACGGTGGCCGGTCCGCCGGCAGCTACGGTCACTTCTTTTTGGGCCGTTTCATAACCAATGAAAGAGGCTTGTAGCTTGTAGGCGCCCGCTTCCAGTCCCGGCACCGCAAAACGCCCCGTTTCGTCGGCTACCGCCCCGGTTCGCGTGTCGAGCACCCATACGTTGGCGCCCGGCAGCGGCGCGCCGTTTTCATCGGTGATAATTCCTGTAATTGATATTTGTGCAGCAAGAGATTGCCACAACAAAAAGAAAAGAAAAACAAGCCATGTACCCCTGTTTTGCATTGCGCTAGGTATTAAACGGTGAACGAATCCACCATTCATGGGGCGGAATGGTTGTTGTCGGTTGTCAGTTATCGGTTGTCGGTTAGATTCCAGCCTGTTTCGAGTTTCAGGTTGATAGTTATTCCTGAAACAGACTGAACCGACAACCGACAACGGACAACGGCCTTTTCCCTTCCCGGCATTACCCGGGCAGGTTCCTGTTCCACAAACACTGGGAACAAAGGGTATGATCTCAGACTGCGGCCCGGACATTACCGGTGCCCACAGACACCCCATTGAGATATATGGTGCAAAGATAACAATCGGGTGGGTTTATAGGTTTATGCGACTGAAAGGAGTCCCGTACTGACCAAAGGGAAGTCGGGAGGTTTATAGGATTAGAACAGCGGTAAGCGATGTTTCGAGCCTTTGCCTGGCGTCGCCGCCAATTTCCACAAAGGGTGCGTCGAGGGCGATTAATTCCTTTTTATAAAAATCGTATAATTCCTGGCGTTCGCCAATATCGGGATTTTCGCGCAGGGGATCGAAGGCCCAGGGCAGGTCGGGCCGGCACAGCAGGTGCAGTGCATAGCGATGGGTTTGGCAGGTTTCTTCGATGAGGGGGTGGCAGCGGCCGTATTTGTAAAGGCTCCATATTTTGATGACCAATGGATCTGTATCGCAAAAAAGCAGGTAGCGGGCTAGGCGATTATGGTTTTGTTCCCAGCGCAATTGGCCTTGCAAAATGTCGAGCAGGTCGCATTCCTCGTAAGGGCGGTCTAACAAGGGCAAATAATACCGCGCAAATTCGGGCCCAGGGCGCGCCAAGGCGGCGGGGCCAGGTCGCGAGCCAGCGTACTTTTGCCGGTCGACTCGGGGCCGGTGATGGCGATGCGGTGTGGGCGATGGGTCTGCATAAACCTATGGGCGGTTTTTCTGTTTCATTGACAAAAATAAGCCGTATTTTTGGGAATCAAAATCAGGTAGCTGCCGGAGGTGTTATGCACGATATTGAACCTTATTACCAGTGGCGCGATCAATATATCGCGTCGGAAGACAAGCGGTCTCCCTTTTATGGCAGGGAGTACAACGAATTTTATTTCTCCAATAAGGTATACAACCATTATATTCACCCCCAATGGGATGAATTCGGCTCTGCCACGTTATACCTAAAGGTGCTGTTTGCCGATTACGAGCAGGGCTGCGCCATCATGGAAATGATCGGCGAATGGAACGATTGCCTGTACAACGACGTGATGTACCTGAAACGCGAGGTAATCGACCGCATGGTAGACCAGGGCATCTACAAGTTTATTTTGTTGTGTGATAATGTGTTGATTTTCCACGGCTCCGACGATTGTTACTACGAAGAATGGTACGACGACATCAAGGACGACGACGGCTGGATTTGCCTGGTCAACACACTGCCCCACGTAGAAGAAGAACTCGAAGATATTCGCTTGCAGTATTACGTCAATTTCGGCGAGCGGTTTAATGAAATCAACTGGCGGCCGCATACCCCCCAAACGCTTTTCCGCCTCGTGGAGGCACTGGTGAAGGGGGAGGTGCTGCGGTTGCCGGGGTAATATTTTGACTGTAAGACTGTACGACTATACGACTGTACGATTTACACTTTTACAGTCTTATAGTCGTACAGTCGTATAGTCGTAAAGTCCAAACTATGCATCATTCCGGTTTCGTCAACATCATAGGAAGGCCCAACGTAGGGAAATCCACACTGCTCAACGCCCTGGTGGGCGAGCGCATGTCTATCATCACCAATAAGCCGCAAACCACGCGCCACCGGCTCATCGGGATATTAAATCACGACGACTACCAGATCGTCTTTTCGGATACGCCCGGTTACGTGGATAACCCGGGCTACAAGATGCACGAAGCCATGAACCGCTACGTGTCTTCCACGTTTGAAGACGCCGACGTGATGCTGTTTGTCACCGAACCCTCCGAGCGCTATGCCGAAGACGACCCTCTTTTTGAGCGACTGCGGCAGGCTGAAGCCCCCTTGTTTTTGGTGATCAACAAAATTGACCTGACTACGCCGGAGGAACTCGAGCAACTGGCCACCTGGTGGCAGGAGAGATTGCCATTCCGGGAGACGGTGTCTATTTGCGCGCTGAAACGCATCAATACCGATATTGTATTACACCGCATTTTGAAGTACTTGCCCGAAGGGCCCGAATATTACCCCAAAGACCAACTCACCGATCGCCCCGAGCGCTTTTTTGTGGCCGAAATTATCCGCGAAAAACTGCTGACACAATACGAACAGGAAATTCCCTATTCCTGCGAGGTGTCTGTAGAAGATTTTAAAGACGCTACCACTAATAGCGGCGAACCCCTGGCGCGAATCAGCGCAGTTATTTATGTAAATCGAAAAACACAAAAGCCCATTCTGATAGGCAAAGGAGGGGCTTCGATGAAAAAGCTGGGCACAGAAGCAAGGAAAGCCATCGAAATATTCCTCGACCGCAAAGTATTCCTCGAGCTACACGTCAAAGTAAAAGAAAACTGGCGCAACGACGATTATTCGCTGCGCCAGTTTGGATACACTTCGTAAAAAGGATTACGGTGTTTTTATCACGCGTGCCGCACGCCATTCTCCATTAATCAGTGCACTCACCACGTATTGTCCCGCCGGCAAATTGCCTACCTGCAGGCTGGCGTTATTATCAGCGCCGACCGGAAGCGTAGCTTGTTGAAGCACACGGCCCAGCATATCGCTTACTTTTACAGATACTTCGCTATCCGACGTATCCTCCAGTGAGAGGTGCAGTGTTGACATGGCAGGATTGGGGAAAACAGCCAATGTTTCATCGCTGATCGGCTCATTGGCCGACACCAGTACCCTGTCGCCATTGGCAAACCAAACACCCCAGAATGCACCGTTGGTATCAGAGATGAAAATGGTGGGATTGCCCACCGGCGTGATTTTGTCGGCAGCCAGTGAAGTAATAGCTATAACGCTATTGTCTTGGTTGTCGTAAGCGTCAAAGATCAGTTTGGTGTCGTCTACCGAGTAATTGGGATACCCCAGGTCGATATTTTCAAATATCTCGCCCACATCACCGGTTTCGTAGTTTGCGGCAAGCACAAAATAAGCGTCATCGTATTCGTCAAAAAAGTCGAATGCCATGATATAAGGCGAGTTTTTGGAGAAAGAGGGGTCGGCTACGCTCGTATTTTCGGGCAGGCCGGAAAAGAGTTTTTCGATATAGCCGTCGCCAAAGTTAGCAGCGCCATTATCCCAAACGCGGATAAAGCCGATATCCCAATATTCGATGATGCCGGTAGTAGTATTTATTTCGCTAAATGCATCATATGCCAGGTATTCGCCCGAGTGATCCCATTCCAGCACGTCGGCAAAAACGACGTCGCCGGTCTCCACACCTTCGGTATAAGTGGGGTTGTACAGCTCAAATTCGCCCCATTCTTCGATGATAAAATCATAGACATAGATAAAATGATCGTTATCGACGGTGACGGCGGCAATTTTGTTGCCGTCTTTGGAGATGGCTACGTTGCGCCATATTTGCTCGGAACTGACCGTTATCTGTTCTACTTCGCCGGTCTGCCAGTCGATTAAAATGCCCTGCAGGGTGTTGTCTGCATCTACATAAACAATTATTGTACCATCATCGGTCACGCTGGGTTTGCTGCTGGGACCTATGTCAGAAAGCGGATAGGCCACAGTTTGCCCTGAGGCGTCACCAGGTAGAGTTGCTCCTGGAAGGCGTCGGTATACAGCACATACTCGTTGCCTGGATTTTCATTCAGATCGTCCTGGTATTCGCCACCTGACCAGCGCCTATACCTACGGTGCTGAAAGCTGAAATAGCGGCATTGACCACAGTTGAGTTGGCGCCGTGCAGGTCGGTAGCAGCTTGAATGACGGCAATGCGCAGGTCGATAAACTGAGAAGAGCGGGTGAGGTAATTGTTGAGGGCGCGGTAGTATACTTGTTCGGCCGTATTTTTGGAAACCTGTTCGGCAAAGAGATAGTAAGCGCGGTTAGTAATACCACTGTTGATGTGCACGCCGGCGTTATCGGCTGTGCCGGTATATTTTTCAGAAAAATGGGCGGGTTGCCAGCCGTCGTCGTTGAGGCTATTGCCGCCGTTGTGGGGGTCCGACATGCTGCGAAGCGCCCCAGAGGTGTATACGTTATTGTTTACCACATTTTCACCTATGAGCCAGTCGTCGCGGTCGATCATAGCGCCGAAGACGTCGGCGAATGATTCATTGATAGCGCCCGACTCTGCATAGTACTCGAGGTTAGCCGTGTTTTGAATTACGCCGTGCGACATTTCGTGGCCGGATACGTCGAGACCCTTGGCCAGCGGCGAAGAGAAAGCTATGCTGCCGTTGCCGTAAAACATGGCAGCGCCGTTCCAGAAGGCATTATCCATCGGCTGTCCGCTGGGGTCGGCCACGTTGATCAACGAAATGATATTGCCCCCCTGACCGTTGATGGAATTGCGGTTGAAGGTTTGTTTAAAATATTCAAAAGCCCTGCCGGCGTTGTAATGGGCAGAGACGGCAATGGGGTTGGTCCAGGTATTATTCGAAGAGGTGATGTGGGCTGCGCCAAAGTTATTATTTTCAGGTGAAGTGTTCTGCGCGTTGATGGTCCAGATGACACCCACCGGCTCGTCGGGGAATACCGAAGCAGGCGCATCGAACATGCTGCGGGAGGCGTCGATGAGGTAAAACAAACTGCCCTTTTGGTAAGTGTTGATTGTGCGACTAATGCCGAATAGGTCATTGGCATTGGCCGTGGCAGGGCCGTCGGGCGGAGGAACAGCATGGCCATGATCACTTGCGGTATGTGTGCCGTGCACTTTGCACAAGTTGTCAAAGTGTTGCAGGATATCGCTGCTTTGCGCATCTATGATATAAGTCCAGCGCGAGGCCAGGTTGGGGCGCAGGGTGATGGCCCAGGCCAGTAACGGCTTGCGCTGTAGGGGATATACCACCAGTTGGATTTGGGTTTGAGGCCCGTCCATCAATGCCAATTCAGCCTCGGGTAAGGATTTGACCTTGGTGTATTTGGCCACGTCAGCCAAGGCTAAATTCAGCGCCTGCTGCTGCCCTAATGCGGCTTGGAAGCTGGTTAATTGCGGGGTAGGCTGATAACGGCCATTCATCATATACACCCTCCCGTCTTTGAGGTGAAGCGCAATCTCGCTGCCATACACGGAATTCCTGCGCTACCTGCTGCATTCGCACGTGCGTAATACCCAATTCATCGGTAGTGGTAGATATAGCGACAAATTCCTGGGCCGGCGCTGACAATTTGAGTTGATCTTTGATGGTTTCCAGGTAGCCTATGCAGTGCGCAAGCGCTTCGGAGCGACCTTCACCGGGCAGTGGCTGGTAGTCTATAGCACCTATGATACTCACCGGAAGCCCTGTATCAGGGTCGCGGGTCACCTGTGCGTTTTGCAACCGGCCAGTGGTAGCTGTAAAAGTATGCGCTTTAGGCACAAAAGCAGGTACAAACGGATTGGCCGCAGTGGGAATGCCGGGTTTAATAGGGTTAAGGGTAATCTGCTCAACTTGCCGGCGTGTGGCGTCAGCCCGCTGTGGAAGCCGTGGCTTCATTTGCGCTTGTGCTTGCCATACCAGTATGAAACAGAATGCAATAAATAGGGATGATCTTTTCATTGGTGTAAATTGTATTTTGATAATGGTTCAAAAATAGCAATTTTTGGGTTATAAAAAACCGAACAAAATGCCTCAACTGACACCTACCGATCGCACTACCCCCACTCGCTTGCCCAAGCGCGTGGCTTACGATCTGGAACTTATCTACGATATCCTCGACGAAGGCCTCTATTGTAATGTGGCGTACGTGCAGGACGGCCTTCCTTTTATGCTGCCTACCGGTTATTGCCGTATCGGCGCCACTTTGTATATTCATGGCTCGGTAGGCAGTCACATGATCCGCAGTATTGAACACGGCGCTGATTTGTGTATTAGCGTTACGCTCGTCGACGGACTTGTGCTGGCACGCTCTGCTTTTCACCATTCTATCAATTACCGATCGGTAGTTATGTTTGGAAAACCGTTTTTGGTTGAAAGTGAAGAAGAGAAGATGAATGTGCTGGCTCAATTTACTAACCATTTTGCCGACGGCAGATGGGATGATGTAAGGCATCCTGACGCTGCTGAACTCAGACGTACCGCTGTTTTAGGCATTCGGATTGAAGAAACCTCCGCCAAAATGCGCAGCGGACCGCCCAAAGATGAAGAATCTGACGACAACTGGCCTTGTTGGTCGGGTGTGCTGCCGCTGCAATACACTGCAGGCGCCCCCGAAGAACGCGAAGATGCGCTACCTGGTATGGTATTGCCCGATTATTTGAAAAACTATTCCCGAAAAAAAACGAGATAATTCAAATGGATGAAATGGATCGTTTGAAATATCCCATCGGCCCGTTTCAATGGGATGGTCGCACCGATTTGCTAGCAGCACGCGAGGGCATTCTCCGCATTGCTGAATTGCCCTCCAAATTAAGCGAGTTGGCAGAGCAATGCAACGAGATTCAGTTGAATACACCTTATCGCCCGGGCGGCTGGACGGCCCGGCAGGTTATTCATCATATCGCCGATAGCCATATGAATGCCTATCTCCGGTTTAAATTCGCGCTCACCGAAGACCAACCAGTGATTAAACCATACCCCGAAGCGCTTTGGGCACAATTATCAGATAGCTACGGCTCTATACAGATTTCCCTGCCATTGATCGAAGCGCTCCACTTTAAGTGGGTGATTTTACTGTATGCGCTTTCAGAATCTGACCTTCTTCGCGGCTATTACCACCCCGAACAACAACGCGTAGTAACGCTTGCCGAGGCCATCCAGCTTTATGCCTGGCACGGGGAGCATCATTGTGGACATATAAGGTTGATTTTTGATGTTTGATGTTGGATGTTTGATGAAAAAATTAATCAAACATCCAACATCAAACATCCAACATCAAACATCCAGCATCAATTCCTCACCCTTAATCCCATCTATTATGAACCGATTGCTGTTTCTTGCCCTCGCATTGGCCTGCGTGATTGGAATAAATTCCAGCTTATCCGCTCAGGTCAATAATTGCCCGTTTTCGATTACTTACTCGACAAATGACCTTACCGTTCAGGCGCAACTGATCAGTATTTTGCCGGTTTTGCCGCCGCCTACTACCTGGTATGTCAATGGAAATAGTCAGCCTGTCGGGACCGGCGGACAAATTACGTACACCTTTTGAAGCACCGGGCGCCTATTACTTGTGCGCGGTATACAATGCACCCGGAAGTAATACTACCTGTACCGTCTGCGAGTGGGTAGTTGTAGGGCTATGCCCATGTGTGGATCCCTCTCTGATCAACCCCGATGCCGTATGCCCAACCGTTTACGATCCGGTTTCCGGCTGCAACGGCGTGACTTACTCCAATCCCTGCGAGGCGGTTTCGCAGGGCGGAGTTACCTCCTGGACACAAGGACCCTGCCAGACGACGGATTGCAGCAACCTGCAGGTGAATTTCTCCAGCCTCCCAACTCCAAACGACGGGCTGACTATCCTTTTCCAGGACCAATCCGATTTCCCGGGAGGATTTAATTTGCAATGGAAATGGGATTTTGGTGATGGCTCGTTTTCCCCTGATCAAAACCCAGTGCACACCTACGCCCAGCCTGGCACTTATACCATTTGTCTGGCGGTTTCCGGACTGCTGCCGGATGGAACCTTCTGTGAATCTACTTTTTGTCAAACTATAGAAGTGGGCCAGGACTGCCCCGACGACTGTCCTTTTGACGTCGCCTACAACCTTGACGGTGTTGATTTTCAAGCCTGGCTGCAATCCGACCCCAATGGACCGCCATTACCCACGCTTATTCAATGGTCGCTCGATAACAACGTCGCTTTTACTGGGCCGCAATTTAATTACACCTTTGATGGGCCGGGCGAGCACGTCCTATGCGCAACATACCCGCAAACTGCTTCAAATGTACCCTGTACCGTTTGCAAAGCCTTTGAAGTGACAGCCTTGTGCGTAGATCCCGCTCAGATCAATCCCAATACGCCTTGTCCGCTCGTCTTTGATCCTGTATGCGGGTGTGACGGCGTAACCTATGGCAACAGCTGTGAGGCTTATAACTACGGCGGTGTCACGTCGTGGTCGCCGGGGCCTTGCGGCAGCGCTTGCAATAACCTGGCCATCAATTTCGAGGGGTTTAACTCCGGAGGCTCTCTGACAGTGTGGACGTTCAATAGCACTTCCCAGTTCCCCGGCGGACAGATCACCGACTTGTTTTGGAGCACCAGTAACGGAATTACCGGTACGGGGCAGTCTTTCACCCTCAATTTCGGTCAGCCCGGTTCGTACGTGGTCTGCCTCAACGTGCAGGCCGTGACGCCCAACGGACTCACTTGTCACGGTACCTTCTGCGATACGATCGTCGTGCCGGAGACCCTGTGCATCGATCCCAGCCTGATCGACACCACGGGGGCCTGCATTACCTTATACGACCCGGTATGCGGCTGCGACGGGGTGACCTACTCCAATTCCTGTGTGGCCCAGGTATTTCACGGCGTGACGAGCTGGACCCCGGGTATTTGTCAGACGGAATGCTTCGACCCATCCTGGATTGATAATACCCCTGCCCCGATATTTACGATCCGGTGTGTGGCTGCGACGGGATTACCTACAGCAACTGGTGCGATGCCTTGCACTACGGCGGCAACACCGCCTGGACTGAGGGACCCTGTTGTGTAGCTCAGGATTGCCAGGCCTTGTTTGCCTATACGATTATACCCGGTACAAATCAGATCATCCTGTTCGATATGTCGCTTAACGCTGAAAGCTGGATACTGGATATGGGCGACGGCACCACGCTATCCGGCTTTTTCGATTCGCTGGTGTATGTGTACAACGCCCCCGGCGTTTACGAAATCTGCCTGGAAATCAGCAACTTCGCCGGCAGTTGCACGGATAATTATTGTGCGATAATAGATTTGGAGCCAAACTCTACCGGAAATCTCCATGCACAGGGCATTCAAATGCAACTGATCCCCAATCCGGCGAGTATTTCTACCCGTGTGAAGCTGGCGGGCGCCATGCCGGTAAAAGTAAGGCTCTTGGACATATACGGCCAGGCTATCTGGCAGCAAGCCCAACCTCCGGCAGAATTCGACATACCACTTATCGAAGTTACTGCCGGAATGTACATTGTGGAAGTAGAAACGGAAAAGGGTAGGGTAGTGAGGAAGTTGATTGTGGATTAATTTTTTAATTTGCTGATGTGCTAATTTGCTGATAATAAAATAATTAATTAAATCAGCACATCAGCACATCAGCACATCATTTTACAGCTTCCACCTTATACACAAAATACTTCGTATCGCCTTGCCAGGGCATATTTTTGTATTTTTCTTTATAAAACACTTTGACGTGTTCGCCTTCAAATTCTTGAAGAGATTGATAGGCCTCGGATTTTAATACAGAAAAATCCCAAATGCTGCCCAATGTTGGGTTTTGGCCGGGCACCTGGAAGCCGCCCAGGTTGAGTTGCCCTTCGTAGGTTTTGAAAACAACCCCTTTGCGGGATATCTTTACCAGATAACCGGCGCGGGTGCCTTCGCTAAAGGTCCAATTGCATACCCACACATAACCTGCGCCACCCAACACGCCGGCCAGGAGGATGAGCAGAAATATGCGTTTGGAAATTTTTTTCACTTTGGCAGTGCCTTCTTTTACAACTTGCTGAAACTCGCTCATGGCAAGGGATTTTTGGTTTGAAACATTTCACTTCAAAGATACGAAGCTTATTGATGCGGGAAAAGAGCCTTTTCGACAAGTTCGCAGATAATATGGCCCAGCAGCATATGGCATTCCTGGATGCGGGGTGTATCGGCAGAGGGTACGTTGAGCATAATACTGCTATACTCCCGAAGGCGGCCTCCGGAGGCGCCGGTCATAGCTACCACAGTCATCCCGGCTTGTAAGGCTGTTTGCGCTGCGGCAACGATGTTGGGTGAATTGCCGGAAGTAGAAAGGGCAAATAAAATATCGCCGGGTTTACCCGCCGCCTGCACCATGCGGGCAAATACGGCTTCGTAATTGTAGTCGTTGGCTACCGCAGTGAGAAACGAGGTATTAACGTGCAGCGCTTCGGCGTATAGGGGAGGGCGGTCGTAATAAAAACGCCCCGATAGTTCAGCTGCGAGGTGCTGGGCGTCGGCAGCGCTGCCGCCGTTGCCGCAAAAAAGAATTTTGCCGCCGGCGCGAAAGGTCGCCACGCATACTTCCACGGCTTGCTCAGTAGCCGAAATAATATGTTGATCAGCCAGTAGTGCTTGTTTGGTGGCTATGCCGTCGGAAATGAGCGCTTTTATTGTCGATTCATACATGCAGTGGGTGGGGTTATTTCATAAAATAAAAAAACAATCCCGCCGTGATAGCGATAACGAGCGCTTCGTAAATTCTGGCCTCGGCACGGCTTCGAACCCGCAGGTGGATGAGCGCTACCAGAGAAACAACTAACCCGGCCATGGCATAAAATTTGAGCACGCGCAGGCCCGGCGTTGTCGCCCATATTGCATCGTATTGGCGGGCTATCCAGAAGATGAGTTGCTGGCATAAAATACCGAGCACCGAGACTAGAAGACCTGTAAAGATCAATGCTCGCCAGGGTAAACCTCTGCGCAGTCGCTCTACGGTGCGCACGGCGCTGGTCACAATCAACCAGAAAACAAAAAGATTGCCGCCCGTCAGCAGCGCTTTTTCAAAATTAGACCCCGGCGTAAGCACTTTGGTGAGTATTGCCGTGACAATAGTAAGTGCAACACCTAGCACCAAACTGGCAATGAGTACTACTTGTATAAATACTTGCTGGTCGTGAACGGAGCTACTCCGCTTTGTTCTTGTCATCTATATTCAGTTCACAGTTCACAGTTCACTAAACCCTAATCCGCCGTCCTGATCGTGGTATCTTCCTGTATCCAGCATCCGACGCGGAAAGGAGCGCCTACTTGCAGATTGCGCAAAAAGACGTCTTCGCGGGAAGGCATATACTGGCTGTAGCGGTTGATCCATTTATTGGCTTCAGCGGCAGAAGAAGGATCGACGCGTTTGGCTTTGTTCCACATATCAATGGCCGGCCACACCACGATCTGGCTATCCCAGCCCCGCCCCGGACCGCAGAGCGGACCGCTGGAGGCATAAAGCCTGCCGATCAGGATATAAGGCTCACCCCAGTTGGGTTTTACATCGGCGGCTTGCTGGGCATATTGGCGCGCGCGTTGAAAATTTTTGAGATGCACGTAATAGATTTGTCCGATGATCACATAGATCTGGCCTTTTTTAGCGCGGTCTTTTTCTTCAGCAGCGGCTTTTTCAAACAAGGCAATAGCCTCCCGGTAATCTGCGTCGCGCAATTTGTTGTAGGCCATTTGCAGTTGCCCGGCTTCTACGCAGTTTTTATTGCCGGCGGCAATGACCTTCTGGAATTTTGCGTCCGTTTCGGAGCAGTCGCCCCATTTAAGACTACTATACACATTGCGGATTACGCCGCAGTCGGTGGGTGACTCTTCAAATTCGGCGTAGAATTTGTTGGTGTAATATTCGCAATCGTAGAAGCCTTTTACGGTTTCAAAATCTTCGAGCCGTACCAGGGCATATCCTTCCACTGTTCGCCAGCTCTCGCAGTTTTTCACCTTGCAGTTGGCCAACCCATAAGCCACTATGCTGCGCACTTTGGCGGCGTAGGTCTGGGCTTCTGCCATGGAGATTTTCTTTTCTGTATGCAATTCTACCAGCAGAGCCGTAAACGGATTAATCACAAAGTCGCTGGTTTTGTCGCCGTCTATGTCAATAGCCTTCTTAAACAGATTGTAAATTTCCATCCGGCTGGCGCGATGGGGAAAGTTGTAATACAGGTCGAAGGCTTTACGCGCGGGGGCGTAGCTCGTATTGGGAAAACAACGGTCGTTTTCGTCGTAGATCTCTAAAAGTTTGGTGATATACCCCTCGCGTTGGAGGGAATCCTGGGTTTGCCCCAAAAAATGTTCGTAAAACCGTATTCCATCGGCGTATACGTTATTGCGTCGACCGTCAGCAGCGGGGGCTACGGCATACACTTTCTGCCAGTACTCAAAAGCCTGGTTCCAGTCGTTGGCTTTCAGAAAGTCGCGGTACAATACGTAGTGGGTTTCGGCTTCATCTTTGTTGGGGGCGTCGCTGAACTTGGGACAAGGGCTCAAGGTCTCGTCCGCCTGAGGCGGTTTAACCGTAGAGACAGGCGGTGTTGGCGTCGTCGGAGGAGGCACTTGCTGAACCGTTTTGGGTGAGCAGGCCGATAGCCCAAATAAGCAGCATGTAATTGCAAACAGATACGTTGAATTTCTCATAATGACAGGATTAAGCCCGTTTAAAACGATATTTCGCAGGCGCATATTATGCAATACCGAAAGCAGCTTTCACCTTATCGACGTAATCCAGTTTTTCCCAGGTAAAAGTTTCTACCTGCATCTCTTTTTTATTGCCGGCGCCATCCATCATGGTGATGGTTTTTATTTCAGACTGGCGGCCCATGTGGCCGTAGGCTGCTGTTTCCGCATAGATCGGAGCGCGCAGTTTCAGGCGTTGTTCGATGGCATATGGACGCATGTCGAAGATCTCTACTACTTTTTTGGCTATGTCGCCGTCGCTGAGCCCCACTTTAGCGGTGCCATAGGTATTCACGTAGATGTTGGTGGGTTTGGCCACGCCGATGGCGTAAGACACCTGTACGAGTACTTCATTGCAAACGCCGGCTGCTACCAGGTTTTTAGCGATATGACGGGTAGCATAAGCGCCCGATCGGTCTACTTTTGAAGGGTCTTTGCCGCTGAAAGCGCCGCCGCCGTGGGCGCCTTTGCCGCCGTATGTATCCACAATGATCTTACGGCCGGTAAGTCCGGTATCTCCATGTGGGCCGCCAATGACAAATTTGCCGGTTGGGTTTACGTGATAGATGATCTGGTCGTTGAACAAATGCTGGATATTGGGTGACAACTTGGACTTTAACCTGGGGATGACGATTTGGATCACATCCTGGCGGATTTTGGCCAGCATGGCTTCGTCCTGGTCGAATTCGTCGTGCTGGGTCGATACCACGATGGTGTCGATGCGCGAGGGAGTATGGTCGTCCTGGTATTCGATAGTGACCTGCGACTTGGCATCGGGGCGCAGATAGGTCATCTGCCGGCCTTCGCGGCGAATGGCAGCCAGTTCTATGAGGATCTTATGCGCCAGGTCGACGGCCAGCGGCATGTAGTTGTCGGTTTCGTGGGTGGCATAGCCAAACATCATACCCTGGTCGCCGGCGCCCTGGTCTTCCGGGTTGGCGCGCTCTACCCCGCGGTTGATATCGGGCGATTGCTCGTGGATGGCCGAGAGGATACCACAGGAATTGGCGTCAAACATATAGTCCGACTTGGTATAACCAATGCGGCGGATCACTTCGCGGGCAATTTGCTGTACATCGAGATACACATTCGATTTGACTTCACCGGCAAGGATGACCTGGCCTGTGGTGACCAGCGTTTCGCAGGCAACTTTAGAATGGGGGTCGAAAGCCAGGAAATTATCAACCAGCGCATCGGAGATCTGGTCGGCAATCTTATCGGGATGCCCTTCGGCAACTGATTCGGATGTGAAAAGATATGGCATTGTATTGCTGTTGATAGTTTGAAAATGAAAAAGCGCTGCAAAAATAATAAAGCGTGGCATTTTAAAGGCATAATACTTTGATAGCTTGCCACAGCAATTTTTTTATACAACCTGTGACCCCAAAGAAGCGCTCATTTGTTGTACAGATTGCAATCGCATTGCGCAAATTTTCCTACTTTGCCTGTCGTAACGTGTAAAAGTGCTATGAAACTACGCAATAAAAGCCTTGCGCTTATACTTTTCTTTGGGTTTATCAGTGCCAGCCTCTACGGCCGGCATATTATTGGCGGGGTGATGACCTATGAGTGCCTTGGCGGCAACAATTACAGGTTTACCTTGAAAATTTACCGCGACTGCAATTGCACGATGTGCGCCGATTTCGATCCGCAAGCATTTATCGCCGTTTATCGCTGCGGACAAGGTACGCCCTGCAATAGCCTGAGCCAAAATGAATGGTTTACTCGCGTCAATGTGCCTTTAGGGGCTGTTGAAAATATCGAGGCGCCCGATTATCCCTGCCTTATTCCCCCCAACGTTTGCGTGGAAGAGGGCATTTATCAGTTTACGCTCAACCTGCCCCAATCGAACCAGAGTTACCATATCTCTTATCAGCGTTGCTGCCGCAATATTACGATCAATAATATCCTGGATCCGGGCGACTCAGGCGCCACGTATACCATTGAAATAACACCCGCCGCCCAGCAGGTTTGCAATAGCAGCCCTGTTTTTGACGAATTTCCACCCACGGTCATCTGCGCAGGAGAACCCCTGAGCTTCGACCATTCCGCTACCGATGCGGAGGGTGACCAGCTGGTCTATGAGTTTTGCCCGCCCCTTCTCGGCGGGGGCCCCGCGCTCGACCCCGTCAATTACCCCCAATGCTGGGGCGCTAACCCCAACCCCGCTTGCCCGCCGCCCTATAATACCGTCGATTTTGTGGCGCCGGCTTATACACCCAGCCAGCCTATGGGCGGCAGCCCGGTGGTTTCCATCAATCCTACTACCGGACTGATTACCGGCACACCCATTGTGCAAGGGCAATACGTGGTGGGCGTCTGCGTGTCGGAATATCGCAACGGCATTCTGCTAAGCAAGGTTTTTCGCGACTTTCAGTTCAACGTAGCCCGCTGCGACCCTACGGTGGTAGCCGAAGTTGAATCCGATGAAGTGGTTAATAACCAGCAGTTTGTTATCAATTCGTGCGGGAATAACACCATCTCTTTTGTAAATGAAAGTTTCCAGCGCATCTATATCGATCAATTTGAGTGGCGCTTTCATATAGGCAACGACACCCTGTCATTGACCGGCAATAATAACTGGAACCCTACGGTGACTTTCCCCGGCGTGGGGCAATATACCGGCGACCTCATTCTCAACCCAGGCACCGACTGCGGCGATACGGCGCAGATTTCTGTAAATATTTTCCCGGCCATAGAAGCCGATTTTTCTTACGCCTATGATACTTGCGTAGCCGGCCCTGTGACGTTTACCGACTTGTCAACTACGGGTAGTTGCTGCCTGACTTCCTGGAATTGGAATTTCGGCGATGGAGGCAATAGCGCCCTGCAAAATCCTTTTCATATTTACCAGCAACCCGGAGAAATACCGGTAACCCTCGAAGTCACCGATACCAATCAATGCGTGGATCAAATCACCCGGGTCATCACTTATTATCCCGTGCCGGCGCTCATCGTAATATCACCCAGCGAATTCCAGGGCTGTGTGCCCGCGAGAATCAGGTTTAATAATTTATCGTTCCCCATCGATTCAACCTACGATATCTCCTGGCAGTTTGGCGACGGAGGCTCCTCGGGCGAGATCAGCCCGGTATATGTCTACGAATCGCCAGGTACCTACACCGTCAGCCTGGAGATTATTTCGCCTATAGGCTGCCAGACGGATACCGTATTCAACGACCTCATCACGGTAAGGCCCTCGCCGGAAGCCGGGTTTACGTTCATTCCCGACAACCCCAGCAGCATTGAGCCGACGGTGACTTTTACCGACGCGTCGCAGGATGCCGTAAAATGGGAGTGGAATTTTGGCGATAACCGCACCTCTAACCTGCCCAGTCCCATTCATACCTATCGCGATACCGGGTTGTATACCGTTGTGCAAATCGTAACGCATCCCAGCGGCTGTAAGGATACGCTGATCCAATATATCGACATCAAACCCGAAGTGCGATATTTTCTGCCCAATGCCTTTACGCCCAACGGAGATTCGGTGAATGACGGATTTAAGGGCGAAGGTATCATGGATGGCGCTACCAACTTCCGCATGAGTATCTGGAACCGATGGGGCGAATTGGTCTTCGAAACAACAAACCCCGATCAGTCCTGGAACGGTCGCAAGGGCAACAACGGCCCCGAGGCGCCCGCGGGCGTCTATCTGGTGCTGGTCTCCTACGACGAACCCCGTGGAAGCCGCATCGAAATCAAGGGCTACGCCACCCTCATTAAGTAGATAACAATACCAAGCCACATGACCCAAGTTACCGCGGTGATCGGCCGCGACCGCTATAAAACAGAGCTCACTGCCGGCAGCCACTTTATTATTGCTGATGAACCCCTCGACGACGGAGGCGCCGATCTCGGCCCCGCACCCTATCAACTACTGCTATCGGCGCTGGGCGCTTGCACGGTGATGACGCTGCGCTCATATGCCGATATCAAAGAATTACCCGTCGATCGCATCACCGCCGAATTGACTATGCAGGTCAAAGACGTCGACGGGAAAAGACATTCTTACATACAACGCCATATTACCATTGATGGAGAGCTGGAAGAAAAAGTACGGCACCGCATGATCAAAATAGCGGAGATGTGCCCGGTGCACCGGGTGCTCAGCGGAGACATTCAAATTCACACCCGTTTGAACAATTAGTCCAATTGGCGGGTTTTGTGTGAAAATCATTCATTTCCAAAATATCGCTACCATGCTAAAAAAATCACTGTTCGTATTACTGATCCTCAGCACGGCTATGGGAAGCCTGTTTGCACAACAAGATAAGTCGAAGCGCCCGAGCCCGCCCGCTATTATGGAAACTGCTATTGGCGACCTCAAAGTAGTCATCGAATACAATAGCCCTGCCGTAAAAGGCCGTACTATTTGGGGCGAGTTGGTGCCCTACGGCAAAGTATGGCGCACCGGCGCTAACGAGGCCACTACTTTTTCAATCAGCCACGATGCAATGGTACAAGGCCACCACCTGGCTGCCGGCAAATACGCCCTGCTCACAATACCAGGTGAAGAAGAATGGGTAATCATCTTTAATAAGGTAGCCGACCAATGGGGCGCCTACAACTACAACGAAAAAGAAGACGCCCTGCGCGTAGCTGCCAAAGCCGGTTCTGCCCCCGAATTCAACGAACGCCTGACTTTCGACGCCGTCGTGCGCGATACCGTCGGTTTTGTCAATATCAAATGGGAAAACCTGGCCGTGGGATTTTCGATAAAAAAAGCTGAATAGTGTGGTTTAATTAACCGCAGAGTTAAATGAGTAATAAGGAGTTACGCAGAGTCTGCATCACGCTCTGCGTAACTCTGCGGTAAACTCCTTTAACTCTGCGGTAAAAAATTCAATGATGAATCCTAAAAACATAACAACGTTCGTCATTATTTTCCTATCATTAAATGTTATACAAGCCCAAACCAAATTCGAAAAAGAATACCGCCTGAAAAATACTTCCGTCCCGGAAAAAGCCCAGGCATTTATAGATTCGCTTCCCTTTCATGAAAAAATAAAATGGTATTTTGAAGAAAATAATGTGGGCAATTCGATTGAAGCCAAATTTAAAGTCCACAAAACGAAATATAGTATTGAGTTTGATGTAGAGGGGGAATTACAGGATGTCGAAATAGAAGTAAAATGGAATGACGTATCTAAGTCAGTACAGGATCAGATAACTGCTTTTCTCGATGCCAATTATGGTTTTTTTAAAATTGAAAAAGATTCAAGTGCAACATTCAGGCGCTTCTGATTCCGTATTACATTTTTTAAACGACAAAAAAACACAAAATATCACCACCCGCTATGAATTAATTGTAAAAACCAGGCTAATAAGAAAGGTGAGATTGTTTGAAATCGTATTTGACGAAAAAGGTCAACATCTGAGCACCGCAGAAATTCAATTTAAAAATATAGACAATCTTGAATACTAAAGTTTTATTAATCCTCTTCTTTTTTTGCGCAAGCTTTATACAAAACTCAGATGCGCAAAGCGATTACAGGGTAGGTTTATTACCTGCTATCAATGTGAATAAATCGTTAGGCCGTGGCTGGGCTGTCAACTTCAAATACGAACTGCGGCAGTTTGCGCTGCAAGGCAATTACTCTTCATCACCGGAATCGGCATTTGAATACGACCTGTCCGATTTTATTTTTATAGCTTCAAAAAAAGTGGGATTGAATAATTCTCTCGCCGGCGGTTATTTGTTTCGCCTGCGGGGCACTACGGTTATTCACAGAACAATTCAACAATTCACCATAGTCAGCAATTACAACGCTTTCCGCTTAGCTCATCGCATTTCGACCGACCAAACTTTTGAACCCCGGGAACCGACAACATTCAGGCTGCGTTACCGCCTTACCGCCGAATTACCCCTCAACGGCGAGTCGGTTGACCCCGGTGAATGGTACGCCAAGATCAGCAACGAGTACCTGAACTCCCTGCAGGATAAATCTTACGACCTCGAAATTCGACTTATCCCCCTGCTCGGCTACCAATTTACTGATAATAATAAATTGGAATTCGGCCCCGATTATCGCATTAGTTCGTTTCTTGAAAGCTCGCCGCGCAGTGTGTACTGGCTGAGCGTGAATTGGTTTGTGAAGTTGTAGGGGGTGACAAGGCTTTGAATGCAAGTCACCCTGTCACCCTGTCACGCTGTCACCTTGTCACCTCACCTCCAAACAACCCAATCAACCCACCGCCGATGGCTATCACGCCCGTTTCCAGCGCTTTTTCGTATGTAGGCGCAAAATGCCCGGTATGCACCAGTGGCACCTTGGCCCCCGGCTTTAGCTTGAAGTCGGCGTCATAGGCATCGGGATCCTGCACGCCCAGGCGAATCATGAGTATCGGGATATTGCGGCGGCTCCCGTCGGGGAATAATATCTGGTAAGCCAGCATGGGTGCGTCTTCGCTCGACATAATGGGCGTGATTGCGCGCACCTGTTCAGGGCGTTCGACAAGCGAAGTCATGAGCCGGCGCATCGATTGTTCCATAGAGGCGTCGGAGATCAGCGGCTGGCACTCCACAATTTTCTCCAGTTTGAAGCTGTCTTCGGGTATTTCATGGATAATAGCCAGGCCTTTGATGTAATTGGCAATTTTTCTTTCAATTTCGCGCAAGTGGGGCATCTGATACGTGCGGGCACTGAGCTTCAACACGATCTTTATGGGATTGACGTTGATTACCGAGGACGTTTCCCGGCCGGATATATTTACCAATACCTCGTCAAATGGAGAGAATTTGGTTGGTAGTTTGTAGAAAAGATCTTCAAATGCATTGGCTACTTCGTTGATGCTTGCCATACGGCCTGCATGTCCGCCTTCAGAGGTGATGGTCAGATTCCAAAACGCTGCGCCGGCCATGGTCTCGCCTGCGCGCAAGCCCACTGCGCCCGCCGGCAGTTGGTCGTAGACGTGGGTAAACAGTATTTTGTCGGGTATGAATCCCAGCTTGTCGTACAGTCCTTCCGCTATCATTTTTTCGGCGCCGCCGTGGCCTTCTTCACCGGGTTGGAATAGGAAAGCGCAAGTGCCTTTCCAGTGCTTCCGCAGGCGATGCAGCAAAACGGCATTGGCCGTGCACAGACTGCTGTGTAATTGGTGGCCGCATCCGTGGTGCCTTCCGTCGATGGTACTGTGGAAGGGTAGGCCGGTCAGGTCCTGCAGGATGAGGGCGTCCATATCGCCGCGGTACATGATTCTGGGGCCGTCGCCGTTGTACAATACGATGGCGAAGCCCGACTGGGCAAAGGGGCCGAACAGCCTGTAATCGCGGCCTTCCTGCATGCCTAAATCGTTAAACGTCGCTTTGATCCGCTCAGCCGTTTTATGGCATTCCAGCCCGAGTTCGGGGTGAGCGTTGATTTCCCGGTACAACTCGAAAATTCGTCCGGAAATTTGCTGGAATTCCTCCAGTAGGACTTGTCTGCTTAGCATATTTTGGTTTGTTTTAGTGGGTGAAACAGGTTGTGAATTCGCTTGGAAGCATAGCAGTGTCATTAAGGCGATGAGTATCGCCTGCAGTTGTTTTTTCATAGTAATGGATTTTGTGAACTAATTAATCATTTCCCCGACGGGGACGTAATCGGTTGTGATGCGAATGAATTGATTGCTCAATGAAATAGCATTCCCTTTTAGTTTTCCGCTTATCTGGCAGTGAACGATGGTTTCGTCTGGTTTTGGGGATTGCTCATCCCATTCAGTGTAATTCAGCACGGTTCCATCTTTTAAATAAATGGTTTTCCCCTTTACTTTTGCATCGATTTTTTCTCCCTTGAATTCAAGCACTACCTTATGCCTGGTTGAGCCGGTAATGCGCAATGAATCGGTTTTGTTTTCCGAATAATAGACACCTCTGACATCGTGGGAAGCCAGTTGCAAACGGCTAATGATCGCCGGTCCGAAGAACAGGAAAATGATGAAGTATAATGAAAACAGGCATCCGGCTCCCCCTGCATTTTCTTTCTCAAATCCCATGCCGATGATAAAAAGCAAGATAAACCCTATTCCGCCCAATGTCGCTATGATAGGAAATCCTGTGAATTTATCCACTAGCCATCCCACTAACAGCGGCGAGCCTAATAATACTACAACGGCAATTATTCGCAACAATGTTTTCATTTTTACAATTCGTTTTTACTAAATATTTAAAATTGAGTCCTTCGCAATAAAAAAAATACAAAATGCGAGTAATGACCCTACGCTGCCAAATTGGAATATTTCATCATCATCGCGCTCATAATTGTCGATATCTATTATTTTAAAAACATGAGAAAGATGTTGAATAATAGCAATCGGTAAAAAAATTAACATCACAGCATTAAATCCGACAAATCTGATTATATTCCAATAATACCAGGACTTAAATTCGAACGGTAGTTGGGAGAATAGACCGTTTGTTGTTACGCCATTAATGAATGAGACCGCATTTGGAAAGAATAGAAGACCAAACAGAAGCATTACAAAAATGGTGAAGGTTGTTTGCTGTTTTTTGGATCCGCTTAATATTCCAGTATATGTTTTTTCGGTTACTAAAAATACGCCAATGACAGCAATTACTGTTACTATTGTAATCCCGAGGTCGTCTTTTCCTTGATAGCAAAGGCTGCCTATCCACCCAATTGTACATAATAAAATTGGGATACCAAGTTCTTCAATAGGAATACCCCAAAAGGTACGTTCCTTTGTAGGTTCTGTTGGTTTTTTGTCCTCAGATTGATGATTCATTTTTTTGCGTTTTTGAATGAAAAATAACGTTAATCTCACCCAAGAATCTGGCCAATGTCGTAGCTTTCTTCCGTAGGTACGTTGTATGTATCGGGGTGAACTGTGTGGACAAATTCTTCGTATATGCCTTCTTCGAGCTGGATATAGGCTTTTTGACAAAATGCCAAAACCTGAAAGGTCATTTGCTGGCCACAACGATCATTGTAGGATTCCGGAAGGGCGATATAGTAACTGCCAACCAGCAAATAGGGATTATGCATACCTTCCACCACTTCGCCGGTCATCGGCAGTTGGATGTAAGAAACCGTGGTGTCGTCATCCGGTATTATTTTCCTGGTCAGGAAATAGCATGCCTGATAGATCAGATACCCTCCTATGGGGGAAAATAAAAAAGTTATTAAAAATACATCATCGGCCAGGATTCCGAAGTGCTTCATGATCAATGGAAAACATAAAATTGAGGACACGAGCAAAAAAAGTATCGTTGTTAATCTCGGTGAATCAAAACTGTTTATTCTTCTGAAATGGCTGGCAGAGTATAGAAAAACACAAAGCAAAATTCCAAGACCCAGACTCTGAAACAGAATATTGATCGCTATCGTAGCCAATATGTTTCCAGGATCGGATTGGTAGTTTTTCAAAAGCAAAGAAAAGAGATAAAACAACCCGACAAGCAGTAAATGGATTAAAACCAGGCGTCCGTAATGTGGTGCATAGCAGGTCGGCCTAACTGCATGCAGCGATGTGGGAAGGGTTGAAATGTGATTCATAAGCCAAAGCTGTTTTGTGGCGAAAAATTGTTGTGTACGTAATCGTTGTAATACTTTACCAGGAGTGCATGAATGGCAGCCGGCTCCAGTTCTAATCCGCTGACTTGCAATACAACCTCGCCTTGATTTATTGTATTTATAATCAATAGCTTATTGCTTTTGTCTGCAAACCAACTAAGCTCTTTTATATTATTCCAGTCTATTACCTTCGATGGTTTATTGGGGGCGTCATAGCTGATATACAAGGGGCTGATCGTAATTACCGGCGACGTGTGTCGTAGTCGCTGCACATAGCGCCGGGAAATCCAGGCGATGAAAATTGCGAAAGCCGGGGGCAGCAACAACACCGGTTGAAACCCGGAATGGCGGTATGCTAATATAAATAAAACCGTCATGGGGGCTATGACAAGCAGCGTCGCTATTAGCAACATTACCCAGGCTTTGGTGCGGCTATAATAAATTTTAAGTATAGGCGGGCTTTTTTCATTAATATTAGTATACTCGCTTCTGATTTTAACTTCATGGCCGAATATGGCCAGCCCGGCGGACAGTGCAAAAGCGACGGCAAAAAGGGTTATTCGGATTTCCAGCCCGAAAATAAAAGCAAAAGTCGCCAACATCGGCACGGCCAACATTAATGCGAAGGCGGCTAACTGCTCCTGCGGGTTAAATGCCTGAAAACCAAGTTGCAGATTGTAGCCTTTTTTAGGGAAGTAAAAAGATTTGTAATAAGCGCCCAATAAAACCCAGGAAACGACCAGACTGACTAACCAGTCGAAGGGCGCCGGAATATGAACGACATTTTTTACAATATAAACCGCTCCGAAAACGGCACAACAGTAAAGTAGTGTAGCAACCAAAAGTGTACTTCTTGTCATGGCGTTTGAAATTTTGAACACGACAAAGGTATATCCGCCAGTTTTGCACTAATTTGCAACTCTTTGCAACAAATGAAAGAGATGGCAAAAAGACAGCAACCGAACGAAGTGCAAAAAGAACAAACCGCCCGAGCTATCGGCGTTTTGTGCAACTATCTGGTCAAATTGGAGGTAGTCAAAAACTTGAGAGAAATTGACGACGCTCTCAAAGCAGCGGGTATCATCAGCGCCAACAGCACCGACCTGAGCAAATCCTACGACCCGGAGGAATCGATGAGCCTGGAAAAACGCGAACGCATCCTGCATTTTATCCGCCAAGCCTGGCCGATATACAGGGCTATGTTTTGGGCGGTCTCTGAAGATATCGACATATGGGATGAGCCGGTGTTTTATTTTTCGCGTCAAGCAGATAGTCATACCGCGCAAGTAAAAGCCAAAGGTTTATTCCGGGCCAACCCGGAAATCGTGTGTTTAGGCCAGGCCAATTACCATAGCGACGGGATAGTCGAAATAGAAACCGATAATCCTGTAGGCCGCTACAAATCCAGCATTATTGGATGTTATCATCGCGTGAATTACAAGCAGGCGCCGAATGTAGGCATCATCGGCGGGCAATACCTGGCCGTGTCGGGTTCTTCACAGGCCAATCACCCCATTACCGTCCGACCGGTGATATTACTTCCGGAGTATTATATGCAGGTCTTACAACCAAAAATCGCCGAACATCTTATGTCCATCCGCAATAACCCGGATTGGTGGCGCATGAAAAATGACGTATGGTTTAATATTATTGGTGAGTTGGAAACAGCATATGCGGACTTGGTACAATAACCTATCACGACTACGTCGACTAAAATCCAGGAATAATCATATAATATTGCCGGGTATAGGTTATTGCCGGATTTTTACGCGAGCTCTAAAACCCTGTCATGTTCTACGCACTCTTCAAGTTCGAATTGAAATATTGGTTCACGAATATTTCATTTTATGTCTACGCCGGCATCTTTTTATTTGCATTCGCAAGTATGGCCGGCGCTGCGGGCGCTTTTGGAGAAGGCTCTGTTTCGGGAGCTCAATTGGCCAACTCGCCCTTGAGTGTGTTTAATTTTGCGTTGTTTTTTAATAAGCTACTACTGTTAATCCTGCCGGCAATTATCGGCGCCACTATTTATAAAGACTACCGCTACAATGTGCACGAGATTTTATACACTTACCCTTTTACCAAGGCGGCTTACCTGTTGTCAAAATTTGCAAGCGCTTTTTTTATCGTAATCCTTTTAGCGGTATTGATACAACTGGGCCTGTGGCTGGCTACGATGTTGCCGCTTGCCGACCCTGAATTGTTGCTTCCCTCGATGCCAAACCTTATCTGCAAAGCAGCCTGCTTTTTTTAATTCCCAATCTCTTTTGTTTTCAAGCATTGTATTCGCCGTGGTGCTCGAAACCCGGAATATTTACACGGCGTTTATCCTGATGATCGTGTTGTGGCTGCTGAAAGAAATTTTCAACCGATTGGCAGGCGACACTTATGCAGGAATAATGCTGGAACCCTTTGGCGAAAGCGCTATACAATACTATTCCAAAAACTGGACGATAGCGAACCGCAATATTTTGACCTGCCGCTTACACCTTTGTTTTTATCAACAGAATAATTTGGACAGGCCTCAGGTTGTGCATTTTTTTGATCACTTTCCGGCGTTTTTCTTTTAGCCATACCATAGCTTCCGTCCGATGGAAAGGTGTTTCAACAATACGAGAAAAAAATAGTGTTATTACGGGCGTATTTAAACCAATAACAGCGCGTTCAAACTTCTCCTGGTTGTCACAACTAAAAGCCGTCTGGCAATTGTCGCTGACCAACCTGCGGTTTATCCTGTCCAACGGCGCTTTTATCAGCCTGGTGGTAAGCGGCAGCTTATTTATTGTTGTTTTATTAACGCAAATCAATCCGTATACTGACACGCGGATATTGCCCTTAACCTGGACTATACTTGCTTATCCTGTTTTTTTCTTTTCTTTTTTAATACAAATAGTCACCTTCCTGTATGCCGGCGTGTTGGTGCAGAGGGCAAAATCTGCTCGTTTCGCCGATATAGTATCAGCAACCCCTGTTTCCAACTCGGTGCTTTTATTATCCAAGTTATCAGCTTTGATCGGCATGCAAGTGATATTGCTCGCGCTTATCATGCTGATGGGGATAGCCGTACAGGCTTTTAGCGGCATAAGCGACTTTGAAATTGCGCACTATTTATTTCATTTATTCGGGATACATCTCATTGGATACGTTATTTGGGCCATGGCCGCTCTTTTTATCCAAACACTATTAGACAATACTTTTTTGGGCGTATTTGTCCTGGTACTGGCAGCGCTCGGTATTTCTAATTTATCCGATTTTGGGATTGAGCATTATGTATTTATGTTTAACAGAACCCCGAATGATGATTTTTATTTACAATATTCTGATTTTCAAGATTTCTATAAGGCTCCTGTCGTTTATTTTTGGTATAAATTATACTGGTTGACGGGAGCTTTTGCGCTTATAGGAATTACTTTGCTTTTTTGGCAAAGGGAATTATACCATAATTGGAAAGAACGACTATTCATTGCCCGAAAAAGGTTTAATGGCACATTGGCAGCTGCTATTTTATTTTTTACATTGAGTTTTATCCTCATTGGCGCGTATTTGTACCATTGCGAAAATAAACCCGAAAACAGGCCTTTTTCATTACACAGAGAAAATGCGCTGATTCAGCAATTTCAACAAAAAATATAAAGCATATCGATATACCCGGCAACCGCGGATTACGGCTGTTTTTGCAAAAATGGAAATCTACCGGAATCCCAATTTTTTAAAGCCTAATGCAGATATATTTTAGTCAATAAAACCGATAAACCAATTGATACCCTGCTGGTAAAATCGGGTTATGATGTGCCGACAACTATTGAAAACCGGGATTGGAAAAAAATTGCGGAAGACAGCCTGACTAATTTTTCCGTTTACAAACTAGATCGCCCTATACTGCCAAACGATAGTATACTTTTTCTTTTTTCAATTAAAAGCCGGCCCAATACGGTATATAACCGGTATTCCGATGTGCTGGAAAATGGAACTTATTTAAAAAGCGAGATATTTCCCCGGTTCGGCTATTTTGCCGAAACCGAAATTGCACGCCCCGAAAACCGGGATGCGTTGTATAACCACTACCAAAGCATTGATGCCGATTTAATCCGTTTTGAAACCATAGTAAGTACATCACAAGATCAAATTGCCATAGCGCCGGGTATTTTAGAAGCGGAATGGATCGAAAAAGGACGGGCTTATTTTCACTACAGAATGGAAAACCCTTTCAAATTTGTATTTGGCTATCATTCAGGGAGATACATTACATATTCTGAACGATACAGAGGAGTTGAATGCAAAATATATCACCATCCCGCCCACACCTATAATCTGCCGCAATTGCTGGACGGTCTCAAAGCATCCCTCGATTATCATACTGAACATTTCGGGCCTTATCCTTATAAACAGGCTCATATTATAGAATTTGCCAGGTCGGAAGGTTCTTATGCTACTACTGCCGGAAATTGCATTCCAACCTCAGAAATTCGTTTTGTAAACGACAAAAGGGTGGTGCAGCGTGGTGGCGCCGACCTCGCGTTTTATGTTATTGCTCATGAATTATCGCACCAATGGTGGGGCGCGCAGGTCATCCCGGCCAATGTGTTGGGCGCTCCTTTTGTAACGGAAAGCCTGGCGGAATATAACACAGCTAAAATTTATGAAAAAAAATACGGCAGAGAGCGGGTTTTAAAATTTCTGGATATTCAAAAAAACAGGTATTTATCCGGATTGACAACGGCAACCGAAAATGAAGCTCCATTGATCTATGTGACTCCCGAACAAACCCATATCTCATACGGAAGAGGCGCCCTGGCATTGTACACATTGAGCGAATATATCGGGGAAGAAAAGATGAATGCGGCCTTGAAAAACTATTTCGACAAGGCTAAATACAAGGCGCCACCCTATACCACTTCGCTGGAATTGCTCCATTATTTAAAAATGGAAACCCCCGATTCGCTACAGTATGTGGTTACGGATTTATTTGAAAAACCCGGCAGCGAGATTTTGCTGAGGTATATGCAAGACGCCTGCCTGTAGAGCTATTGGTCCCTAAGTCGCAAAGTCGCAAAGTCGCAAAGTCGCAAAGTCGCAAA
>JADKAE010000015.1 GCA_016715405.1 Saprospiraceae bacterium
TGGGGAAAGCGGCGTCGCGCAGGTAGGCGGCCCATTGGAGCAGTTCGGCGGTGGCCGGGGCTTTTTTGAGTTTGAGGCTGCGGTCTTCGCGGATGCCGTAGAAGTGGTCGATCAGGGGTTTGATGTGGGCGGCGTCGAGGCCGTCGATTTTGGCAGATATAATTTCCAGCATCTTGTCGGGTTTAGGGAAATCGATATGAAAATACACCACCCGGCGCAGGAAGGCGTCGGGCAGGTTTTTTTCGGAGTTGGAAGTCAGCACGATCACCGGGCGGTTTTCGGGGCGCGTCTCGTAGCGAGTGTCAATTTCGTGCACGTAGAAGCGGAGTTTGTCCATGGCGTCGAGTACGTCGTTGGGCAGGTCGCGGGGCGCCTTGTCGATTTCGTCGATGAGTACTACGCGGCGACTTTGCGAACGGATGGCTTCGCCCAGGGCGCGGTAGCGGATGAAGCGTCGCTCCAGCTCTTTATCGCTCAGCGGCTCGTCGTTATTTTGGCTGTATTGGAAGTGGCCGAGTGCGTCGTATTGGTAAAACAGGTCGGTGGCTGAGGAGGTCGTCTGAGCGTTAAAGACCAAGGGGTCGCCGAGGTCAAAAAACCAGGCGATATGGTCGGCCAGCTGGGTTTTTCCGCAGCCGGGTTCGCCGGTGAGCAGCAGGGGCAGTCCCAGGCGCAAGGCCACATTGATGGCGTCGGCCAATTCGGGCGACGGCTGGTATAATGCGGGGTCGTCGAGCCGCTTGTTGGGTTCAAAAGGTGGCAGGGATTGCCTTTCGGCTTGTTCGTTTTGCAGGTAGGCTTGCTTTTTCCAGTGAATACCAGGACATAGCGATGGGTTATTTGTGGTGATGGTGACGGTATATTTTTTCCTGAAAATCTTCGATACGCTCCATATTAAAGAACTGGAATTGTTGAAACTGGTTCAACTCTTCGGTAGTGAGGCGCTGTGCGAGCAGGTCGATGATTTGCATTTTGGTAATATCGGTAATATCGCCTAGTTTCTCAAGCCAGTCTTCGAGGTCGTCGACGGGCACGGGCGGCAGGGGTTCTATCAGGATGGCGCGGCCTTGGTGGGCTTCGGCAATAACGCGAGCGCCGTCGAGCGCTTCACGGTTGTCGCGGCTCACGGCTTCTTCGCTGGTGGGCATTTTCACGGTCACAACGAAAAAGAACAAAAACGTGGGGATATTGGGGCCGGTATGGCTAAAGTTGTCCATGAGCCATTGGAGGTAGGGAGCCATAACAGCTTGATCCCAGTCGGTAGCGGTCACTTTAAATACCGTGGCCACATACTGCCAGGGCAATTTAGGCAGGCCGGTTTGCAAATAATCTTCAAAAGCCGTATCGGCGTTGGTCAAGCCGAAGCGTTCGCTGAAATATTTCTTAAAAGCCCTTTGACAGCCCATCAGGTTGTGCCCCAGGGGCATAGGTTCGATGCGCAGCCTTTCGTCTGCTCGCCGCCGGAAGTCGATCGACTGGTGTTCGTTTTCCAGTTCTTTTTCCAATAATTCGTAGACGGCTCGTTCGGAAAAACCTTCCGGTTCCTGGGTGGGGCAGGCCAGGATGAGGTAGTATTGAAAGCGTTTATTTTCCGATAAAAAAGAATCAAAGGCGCTCCAAAAAGTACGGGTAGGTTTACGGCGGTTGCAGTTGACTAAGTGCAGCGGGGTGAGGGCAACATCTACAGGCAGCCCTGCCACAATCGCATCGAGGAGTTCAACGAGTTTACCCCCGTTGCCCAAATCGGCTTGTTGCAGTTCGTTGGCCAATCGCTGCAAGGACGCTGCAATACGGGTGTATTCTACCTGAGATTCTTCGCGGGTGGCAAGTCCGCGCATTTCGTTATCGAGGTTGAGGGAATGGCGTCCTTTGAGTAATACCACATCGTTGAACACCTTGCGCCCCGGGTCGAGATGTCGCTCCAAAAGACCGAAGGTCCCCTCGAAGTCGCCTTTGCCGATGAGGTCGTTACATTGGTCTTTTAGTTCGAAAAGGGTCATGCAGGTGTTTGTGGTTATTGAGTTGGAACAAATATAGGTATATTTTGGGATAACGTATAGGGGGACTCAACCACCGGCAGCGGAGGGACGCCACCCCCCGTCACGCAGTGACACCCCCGCCAGCGGGGGGATAGGGAAGGGCTTTGGTTTTGCTAGTGCGATTTTGCACGCTAAATACTTCGCGACCGCCCAACGGGCGCCACCCTCTTCCCCCGCTGGCGGAGGACGCCACCCCCGTCACGCAGCGTGACACTTCCTCCAGCGGGGGGACAGGGAGGGGCTTGGGTTTTTGCTAGTGCGATTTTGCACGCTAAATACTTCGCGACCGCCCAACGGGCGCCACCCTTTCCCCCGCTGGCGGAGGGACGCCACCCCCGTCACGCATGCGTGACACCCCCGCCAGCGGGGGTCAGGGGGGGGCTTTGGTGTTTGCTAGTGCGATTTTGCACGCTAAATACTTCGCGGCCGCCCAACGGGCGCCACCCTTTCCCCCGCTGGCGGAGGGACGCCACCCCCGTCACGCAAGCGTGACACCCCCGCCAGCGGGGGATAGGGAAGGGCTTTGGTTTTTGCTAGTGCGATTTTGCACGCTAAATACTTCGCGACCGCCCAACGGGCGCCACCCTTTCCCCCGCTGGCGGAGGGACGCCACCCCCGTCACGCAAGCGTGAAACCCCGCCAGCGGGGGACAGGGAGGGCTTGGGTTTTGCTAGTGCGATTTTGCACGCTAAATACTTCGCGACCGCCCAACGGGCGCCACCCTTCCCCGCTGGCGGAGGACGCCACCCCGTCCGCAAGCGTGACACCCCCGCCAGCGGGGGATAGGGAAGGGCTTTGGTTTTTGCTAGCGCGATTTTGCACGCTAAATACTTCGTGGCCGCCCAACGGGCGCCCCCTATCCCCCGCTGGCGGAGGGACGCCACCCCCGTCACGCATGCGTGACACCCCCGCCAGCGGGGGATAGGGGGGGGCTTTGGTTTTGCTAGTGCGATTTTGCACGCTCAATACTTCGCGGCCGCCCAACGGGCGCCACCCTTTCCCCGCTGGCGGGGTGGCACGCCGCAGGCGTGACGGGGTGGGGCCCACCCCGCCGCGCCGAAGGCGTGACTTCGCAGCCCACGCGGCCACCCCGCTCCGCCCTTCACCGAAGCTATCGGGCGAAGGGGAGGATGGGATGCAGGATATATCGACTGGACGGCTCCGCCGCCCCAATTGCCTGGCAGTAAGCATCAGAATTCGCAGGAGGAGAAAATTTTCAAAATGAACAAGAAAGCGGCTTCTGGCAGCTAAAGCAGCCAGTACGGTAGCATTGGACAATCATTTCAAAATTCTTCTTTCCCAATAAACCCCTATCTTTGATCCTTTGTTATGCGTTCGTAACATGTTTAGTAGGGTTGAGTGCCTTCGGCAGTTTAGTAGAGTTTAGTTATTTTACCCTACTAAACCCTACTAAACACTACTAAACAGTTACTTGCGTTCTATCAATACCAAACTTGCATGGCGGTAAAAAAGCAAATTGGCCCTGTATTTCATGAGCAGCCCGGCAAAGCGGAGTTGCGCGAAGCGATATATATTAAAGGAGCGCGGGCCAACAATTTGAAAAATGTAGACCTGGTCATCCCCAAAAACAAGCTGGTGGTAGTTACGGGCGTGTCGGGCTCGGGGAAGTCGTCGATTACTATTGATACGTTGTTTGCCGAGGGGCAGCGGCGTTATGTGGAGAGCCTGTCGGCTTATGCCCGGCAGTTTCTGATGCGGATGAAAAAGCCGGAGGTGGATTATATTAAAGGTATCTGCCCGGCTATTGCTATCGAACAAAAGGTGAGCACCAGCAATGCCCGCTCGACGGTGGGTACGCTTACTGAGGTATACGATTTTTTGCGCCTGCTTTATGCCCGCGTGGGCAGAACGATTTCGCCCATTTCGGGTAACCTGGTAAAAAAACACGAAGTCTCCGATGTCATCGACTTTATCCAGGGATACCCCGACGGCGCGCGTATTCAGTTGTATATTCCTTTACCGTATAAATACAAAGACCGCATTCTTCGCCTGGAGCTGGAGTTGCTCATGCAAAAAGGCTATACGCGGGTATTGTACGAGGGACAGCTCACGCTCATCCAGGAATTGCTGGAAAAAACCCTCGACTTCCTCGACAAACGACTGGAGGATGTCAAAGCGGTGGGATTGCTGATCCTGATAGACCGCTTTGTGGTGCAACACGACGACCCCGAAAACGCCAAGCGCATGGCCGACTCGGTGCAAACGGCTTTCTACGAAAGCGAAGGCGAATGTCTGGTAGATGTGATCGGCGACGAGCGACGAGAGTTTAACAACCGCTTTGAACTCGACGGGCTGACTTTTGTGGAGCCTACGCCCCAGCTTTTTAATTTTAATAACCCCTACGGCGCTTGTCCCACCTGCGAAGGTTTTAGTCTGGTGATGGGCATTGACGAAGACAAAGTGGTGCCCGACAAAACGCTGTCGGTCTTTGAAGGCGCCATCGCCTGCTGGAAAGGCGAAAAATACGGCCTCTGGCTGGAGCAATTTCTTAAAAATGCCCACCAATTCGATTTTCCGGTGCACCGGGCTTTCCAGGATCTCAGCAAAGAGCAACGCAAGCTACTCTGGACCGGCAACAAGTATTTTGACGGGCTGCAGTCCTTTTTTAAAGAATTAGAAGAAAAGACCTATAAGATTCAAAATCGCGTGATGCTGGCGCGCTACCGCGGCCGCACGCTGTGCCCTACCTGCGAGGGCGGGCGCCTGCGCAAAGAGGCCACTTATGTGCAGGTGGCGGGGCGTCACATCTCCGAGTTGGTGGACATACCGGTGGAGGAGTTACTCGATTTTGTAAATACCATCGAGTTTAACGACTTCGACCAAAAAGTGGGTAAAAGGCTGATGCTGGAAATCACCAACCGGTTGCGGTTTATGTGCGAAGTGGGGCTGGGTTATCTCACCCTCAACCGCTTGTCGTCGTCGCTGAGCGGCGGCGAGACTCAGCGCATCAACCTCACGCGCACCCTGGGCAGCAACCTCACCAGCTCGATGTACATCCTCGACGAGCCCAGCGTGGGCCTGCACCCGCGGGATACAGGCCGGCTGGTGGAAGTGCTCAAGGCCCTGCGCGACCTGGGCAACACCGTCATCGTGGTAGAACACGAAGAAGACATGATCAAAAACGCCGATTACCTCGTCGATATGGGGCCCGAGGCGGGTATCCACGGCGGAGAGGTAGTGTTTGCCGGCGACTACAAAGATATTTACAGCGAAGCCGCCGACAGCCTTACCGCCAAATATATGAGCGGCCGCATGAAAATACCCCTGCCGGCGGTGCGGCGCAAACCGGGCAACAAGCTATTGATCAAAGGCGCCCGGCAGAATAACCTCAAAAATATCGACGTCACCATCCCGTTGAATGCCCTCACGGTTATCACGGGTGTATCGGGGTCGGGTAAAACCACGCTGGTCAAACAGATATTGTTTCCCGCGCTCAAAAAGCATTTTGGCGAAAATTACGCCAAAGCGCCGGGCTCTTTTTCTGCCCTCGAGGGCGATCTGAAGGCCATCAGCCAGGTGGAGATGGTAGACCAGAACCCCATCGGCAAATCGTCGCGGTCGAATCCGGTGACGTACGTCAAAGCCTACGATGCCATCCGTGAACTGATGACCAAACAGCAACTGTCCAAGATCAGGGGTTATAAACCCGCGCATTTTTCTTTTAATGTGGATGGCGGGCGTTGCGATGCCTGCAAAGGCGAAGGCGAGCAGGTGATAGAAATGCAATTTCTGGCCGACGTGCGCCTCGAATGCGAAGAATGCAAGGGCAAGCGATTTAAATCCGACATCCTGGAAGTACAATACAAAGGCAAAAACATATTCGAGATCCTCGATCTTAGCGTAGAAGAGGCGCTTGTCTTTTTTAAAGAAGTAAAAGAGGTGGTAGGCAAATTGCAGCCGCTCTTCGACGTGGGGTTGGGTTATGTGAAGTTGGGGCAGTCGTCGAGCACGCTCTCCGGCGGCGAAGCCCAGCGCGTCAAACTGGCCTCTTTTTTGGGTAAAGAAAAAGTGACCGAACACCTCCTGTTTATCTTTGACGAACCCACTACCGGACTTCACTTTCACGATATCCACAAATTGCTCATTGCGCTCAACGCGCTGGTAGAACGCGGCCATGCCGTTTTGGTAGTGGAGCACAATATGGAAGTGATCAAATGCGCCGACTGGGTGATCGACCTGGGCCCTGAGGGCGGCAAGGAAGGCGGCTACCTGGTTTTTCAGGGTACGCCCGAGGAGTTGGCGCAGGTGCCGTCGTCGTATACGGGGCAGTTTCTCAGGGAGAAGCTGTAGGCCCGTTCTCGGTTGTCCGTTCTCTGTTCTCCGTTGTCCGTTATCCGTTCCTTATCTTTGCCAGTTATACTTAACAGAGAACAGAGAACAGAGAACAGAGAACAGAGAACAGAGAACAGAGAACAGAGAACAGAGAACAGAGAACAGAGAACAGAGAACAGAGAACAGAGAACCCCCATCCCCCATTTCCCGCCTTTCATCGAAAAATTAGTACAGTTGTACAAATTTCTTTACTTTTTTGTTGCGTTGCAAACAAAAGGCCGGTACCTTTGTGCCCGCAAAGCAAAAAAGCCATGCAGAATATTATTTCGGCAGGTGAACTTTTTGGTCTTGCGATGCATTTAAATGAACGATCTTGGCTTAAATGCCAGTTTATACAAAACACCCGTTTATGATCATTAAATCCCGTGCTATCCAAATTCTGATAGCCTTCACAACCCTTGTTTCGCAGCTTACTGCCCAGACAACGCCTCAGCCGATGAGTCTTGCGGCGTGCACGCAGCATGCTATACAGCACAGTCCGCTGGTACGTCGTTCTGAACTTGAGATCAAGCAAGGCGAGCAATTCATCAAAGAGGTACTGAGTGTAGGTTACCCGCAAGTCAGCATCGGCGGCGACTTCACCTACAACGTAGAATTGCCGACCTCATTGATCCCGGGAGAATTTTTCGGGGCGCCGGGAGAATTTGTGGCGGTACAATTCGGCACCACGCTCAATACCTCGATGGGTCTGAACCTCAGTCAGCTCGTATTTGACAAAACCTTCTTCCTGGGCATCGAGGCTACCCGCAAAATCAACGACCTCAACAAGTTGGTGGCCACAAAGACCAAAGAAGAAGTGGCCTACGAGATATCAAAAATGTACTACCAGGTACAGTTGGCGTCGAAACAACGCCAGATACTGGAAGCCAACCTCGACCAGGTCAATCGTTTGTTTGACATGGTATCCAGGCAGCAGCAGAACGGGCTGGCCAAAAAGATCGACGTAGACCAGATCGGCGTGAATCGCATCAATCTGGAGACCCAATTGCGCAACCTCAATTTGCAAGTAGAGCAAATCATGCGGGCGCTCAAATTCCACATGGCTATGCCGCTCGACGCGCCTATAGCGCTTACTGATACCATAGACGAAAAAGGCTACATTTTGCCCGAGGTGAGCGTGACGAAACCCGATTTCTCGCAGCAGACCACCCTGGCCATCCTCGATATGCAGCGCGTGCTCAACGAATACAACGTAGCGCGCTACAAAGCGGGGTATTGGCCCACCCTATCCGTTTTTGGAAGTTACAACTTTCAGGGCATGGGCAACGATTTCAGCGAGTTAGGCAAGAGCGACAACTGGTTCAGATTCAGCATGATCGGCTTACGGCTCAACGTACCCGTTTTTGACGGCTTCCGCAAAAAATCGCAAGTAGAACAAGCCAATATAGAGTTGCTTCAAATAGCCGAAGACCGCCGCCGGGCAAGCGAAGGGCTTCTGCTGCAATTCGACAACGCCGCGATGCAACTCAACACCAATCTCAACAACCTGAAAGTATTGGCGGAAAACCGCCGCGTGGCCGAAGAAGTATACCGCGTTTCGCTTCGCCGTTTCTCGGAAGGCGTGGCGCCAGTTACCGAATTGCTCACCGCGGAGACCAGCATGCGGCAGGCGCAGACCAACTACCTTACCTCGTTGCTACAAGTCAAACTGGCCGAACTCGAATTGCTCAATGCCCGTGGAATATTATTACCCACATTAACCTCCGGGAAATAAACTAATCACCCTTTTTATATTAAAAATACAACAACGATGACAACCAGCCGCATAATCAGCATAATCGTAATACTCATAGTCGTGGTGGCCGGCGCCCTGGCCATCAGCTGGAAGCTTAAACAAAACAAAGCTACCATGCAGGCCAACGCCGAGTTGTCGCAACAGCGCAACAGCTTTATCCCCGTGTCGGTAGCCCCGGTGGAGAAAAAATCGTTTAGCGGCGATTTTGCCGTCAACGGCACCTTCATGCCCTCCAAGCAGGTCATGGTGATCTCCGACGTAAACGGCCGCATTACCAGTCTGAAGATTGATGATGGCACTTACGTGCAAAAAGGCCAGGTCATGTTGGTAGTTGATAATAAATATTTCCAAAACGAAATGAAAATCAACCGCCTGAACCTGCAAAAAGCGGAAAAAGACCTGGCGCGCCTGGCCAATTTGATCAACGACGGCGGTGTGACGCAGCAGCAATACGACGAAGCCAAAACAGGTGTGGAAAGCCTGAAAATAGGCATCGAGTCGCTGCAAAAGCGCATTGACGACACCTACGTCAAAGCGCCGATTTCGGGCACGATCAACAACATGCGTATCGAAGATGGTTCTTACCTGGCGCCGGGTACGCCCGTGGCCAACATAGTGAGCATTAATCCGCTGCGACTTGATGTGTTCCTCACCGAAGACCAGGTAGTGACCGCAAAAAAGGGTCAGCGTGTGAAAGTGACGGCAGATGTGGCCCGTGGCCGCGAATTTAGCGGAGTAATCACGTTTGTCGACGTACAGGCCGACATGACTAAGCGCTTCCCCGTGCAGATAGAGGTAGCCAATGCAGGCGCCTCGCTTATCAAGGCGGGCATGAACGGCAAAGTCCAGTTCTCGGCTGCCGCTCCGGTAGCTACGCTGGCCATCCCGCGCAGCGCCTTCGTAGGCAGCGTACTCGACGGAAAAGTATACGTAGTAGAAAAAAATACCGCCCGCCTTCGCCAGGTGCGCGCCGGAGAGAGCTACGGCGACTATGTAGAAGTGCTCGAAGGCCTTTCTGCAGGCGAAACCGTGGTGCGCTCGGGCCAGTCGGGGCTGAGCGACGGCGTGGAGGTGAAGGTGGTGGAGTAGCGACTGTACGACTGTACGACTGTAGGACTGTACGACTGTAGGACTGTAGGACTGTATGCCGTCACCAACTGAGAATTTCCGAGGACGTCACCAACTGAGAATTTCCCGGGACGTCACCAAAAAATAAAAATGCCATGATAAAATTATCCATAGATCGCCCATCGATATTGGTGGTTATATTCACCGTATTGATGGTGTTGGGATTTTTCAGTTTTCAGCAATTGAGCTACGAGCTGATCCCCAAATTTTCGGCGCCGTTGATCACGGTAGCGACAGTATACCCGGGCGCCTCACCGGCGGAGGTAGAAAACTCCGTAACCCGGAAAATCGAAGACGTATTGTCGTCGTTGGAAAACATCCGCGACATCCAGTCGACTTCATTGGAGAGCTATTCGGTCATCCTGGTCAACTTTGAAGACGGGGTAAACGTCGACTTGTTGTTGCAGGATGCCCAGCGCAAGCTCAACCAGATACAGAACGACCTGCCCGACGACGCGCAGACGCCGTTGATATCCAAATTTTCGAGCGACGAAATTCCCATCATGAATATCGGGGCCACCTCTACCCTACCGGCCACGCAGTTTTACGACATGATGAAAGACCGGGTCAAGCCGGGATTGTCGAAGATCAAGGGTGTGGGGCAGATCAACCTGATTGGGGGCCAGGAGCGAGAGATACGCGTCAACGTGCGCAAAGACAAACTCGAACAGCTCAACCTTTCCGTATTTCAAGTCCTGCAGGCCATACAGCAGGCCAACCTCGACTTCCCCACCGGCAAGCTCAAAAACAACGACACCCAGGTGCTCATCCGTCTGGCGGGTAAATTCACCTCGCTCGAAGATTTGCGCGAAGTAGTCGTATCGGCCAATATGAGCGGGGCGCCGGTACACTTGCACGAAGTGGCTGAAATTGTGGATACGGAAAAAGAAATTACCGACATCAACCGCGTAGACGGGGTGAGTTCGATTGGTATGTTTGTACAAAAACAATCGGATGCCAACGCGGTAGACGTTACCGAGACTGTAAAAGAAGAGCTTACCAAACTGGAACAGCAATACAAAGCCGATGGACTCCAGTTTTCGATTGCCAACAATACATCCGATTTTACCATTGAGGCCGTCGATGCGGTACAGCACGACATCTTCCTGGCCATCTTGTTGGTGGCGGCGGTCATGTTATTGTTTTTGCACAGTCTTCGCAACGCCGGCATCGTACTCATATCCATTCCGGTGTCGTTGGTTACCACCTTCATCGGCATGTACGTTTTCGGGTTCACCTTCAACCTCATGACCTTGCTGGCCATGTCGCTGGTGATCGGTATCCTTGTAGACGACTCCATCGTGGTATTGGAAAATATATACCGGCACCTGGAGATGGGCAAGCCGAGCCGGAAGGCTGCCCTCGACGGCAGCAAAGAAATCTTCCTGGCGGCCTTATCGATCACCCTTGTAATCGTGGTCGTGTTTTTCCCGCTGGCCCTCACCTCCGGCATTGTGGGCAACATCATGCGGCAGTTTTCGCTGGTAGTAGTGATGTCTACCCTGCTCAGCTTGTTGATATCGTACACCATTACGCCGGCGTTGGCGGCTCGTTTTTCGCGAAAAGAGCACTTCGACAACAGCACTTTCAGCGGCATCATTTTCGGCAGCTTTGAGCGTGGGCTTAGCAGGTTGACCGAGGGGTATGTAAGCATTCTGCGTTGGTCGTTGAACCACAAAGCGATCATATTGCTGGGGACCTTCGTCTTATTTTTCAGCTCTTTTCAGTTGGTTACCAAAGGATTCATCGGCACGGAATTCATCACCAACGGCGACCGGGGCGAATTCATCATCCAGGTCGAATTGCCCAAAGACGCCACCATACAGCAGACCAACCAGGTGACGCAAAAAATAGAAGCGTTCCTATTTGACAAAGAAGAAGTGACTGGCTTGTTCACCTCGGTAGGCGCCAAGTCGGGATTTGCCTCGGCGCAGCGCAGTCCCTACATTGCCGAAATCAACGTCAAATTAGTACCCAAAGAGCAACGATCGGTATCCACTGCGTTGTATGCCCTTCAAACCAAAAACGCGCTCACGGGGATACTTCCGGGCGTAGAAGTCACCTCCAGCGAAGTGGCCTTTTTTGGCGGCGCCAACGACGCGCCCATCCAGATCATATTCAGCAGTGCCGACATCGAACAATCGAAGGCGTATGCCGATAAAGTGCTGAATAAGCTAAAAAACATCAAAGGCACCCTGGAGCCTGAGTGGTCGCTGGAAGAGGGCAACCCCGAAGTGCGCGTGCAGGTAGACCGTGCGCGCCTGTCGGAGCTGGGCCTCACGATGGCCATGGTGGGGGGGACTTTGCAGACTGCCTTCAGCGGCAACACCGACGCCAAATACAAAGACGGCAACAACGAATACGACATCAACATCGTACTCGACGAATTTGACCGCCGCGATGCGGAGGATATTGCAGAATTGACCGTAATGAATCCCCGCGGTCAGCTCATAAAGCTCAGCCAGGTGGCTGATATCAACCCTACCACCGGAGCTGCGCGCCTGGAGCGCAACGACCGCATTCCCTCCGTAAAAGTACTGTCGAAAGTACTGGGTGTGCCTTCGGGCACCATCGGCGAGGAGATCACCACCTGGATCGAGCAAAATCCACCCCCATCGGGTGTCACCATCAAATACGACGGCGACCTGCGCAACCAGGCGGAGTCGTTTTCGAGTCTGGGACTGGCCTTTGGCGTCTATCCTGTTTGTATACCTCATCATGGTGGCCTTATACGACTCGTACATCTATCCGCTGGTGGTAATGTTCTCGTTGCCTGTGGCACTGGTAGGCGCCTTGCTGGCGCTGGCGCTGGCTATGCAAACGCTGAACATCTTCACCATCCTGGGTATCATCATGCTCATAGGGTTGGTGGCCAAAAACGCCATCTTATTGGTCGACTTCGCGATACAGTCGAAAGAAGAAGGCCACGATACCTATAATGCGCTCATCGAAGCGGGGCGTGCCCGTTTGCGGCCCATCCTCATGACCACCCTGGCATTGGTGATCGGTATGATTCCCATCGCTATTGCCAAAGGCGCCGGTTCGGAATGGAAAAACGGCCTGGCCTGGGTACTCATTGGAGGCCTTACCAGTTCGATGTTCCTTACCCTGGTAGTGGTGCCTGTCGTTTATATATTCGCCGACAAAATCAAGGAGTTTTTTGCACGTCTTGGCGGAAGAAAGGCAAGCCGGAGTTGGCGGCGGAGTGAGTTGGGACTTTGGGATTCGACTGTGACTGTACGACTTTACGACTTTATGACTTTAAGTAAGTGTTTCTTATAGTCGTACAGTCGTACAGTTTTTTTTTGTTTTATGAAACATTTCCTGTATATCAACGTATGCTACAAACGTATTGAATAACAGGAAAAGCTTCAGTCTCATGAAAAAAATGTACCTAGTATTTGCGGGTATTGTACTATTTGTATTTGCCTGCACCCACGACTCATACTCCCCGTTAGACGTAGAATTGCTCAATCTCTTAGGTGACAGTGAGCGATACATCTTACCCAAAAGCGACGACTACGCGAATTTGCCCAACCAGGATCCGAAAAACCCGGTCACTGCAGCTAAAGTGTCATTGGGGAAAATGTTATTTTTTGAAACGGGTATTGGGTTGGAGCCGACCTATGCGGAATCCAAATCGGCATATTCGTGCAGCAGTTGTCACATTCCCGAAAGGAACTTTACTGCCGGGCGCTTCCAGGGTATTGCCGACGGGGCGATCGGGTTTGGTTTTAGTGGGGAGGGGCGGTTTAAAAACCCGCACTATCAGGGCGACGAAGTAGATGCACAGGGCGCCCGGCCGCTGCCCTCGATAAATTTGGCTTATGTGACCAATGCCTTGTGGGCGGGTACGTTTGGTTCCTTCAACGTGAACCTCGGCACAGAATCAGCCTGGCATCAGGATACGCTGGTGGAGATCAATTTCAAAGGATTGATGGGGTTAGAGGCCAACAACGAGCGGGCATTGATCGTACACCGGCAGGTGGTCAACAAAGCCGTCGCGGATTCGCTGGGTTATACGGCCATGTTTGACGAAGCATTTCCTGAAATTCCGGTTTCGGAGCGTTATACACTCAAGACTGCCGCTTTTGCCATAGCCGCTTATTTTCGCACTATTCTGACCAATCAGGCGCCTTTCCAGGGTTGGCTCAAGGGCGACCGGGATGCGATGACCGATCAGCAGAAAAGAGGCGCCATGTTATTTTTCGGCAAAGCGGGATGCAACAGGTGCCACAACAGTCCTTCGCTCAACAGCAGTCCGCACCAGTTTTTTGCGCTGGGCGTCAATAATTTATACCAGGAACACGGGCCTCAGGTGTTCCGCACGGGGGCCGAAGACAAGCGCAATATGGGCCGTGGCGGTTTTACCGGCAGGCCGGAAGACATGCACAAATTCAAGGTGCCGCAGTTGTACAACATGAAAGGCATTGGATTTTACTTCCATGGCGCCAGCAAAACTTCGCTGCGGGAAGTAGTGGAATATTTCAATAACGGTATACCTGAAAATCCGGACGTACCTGCCGGGCAGATCACTCCCCTATTTACGACGCCGTTGGGATTGACCGAAAAAGAGATTGACGATCTGGTAGAATTTCTGGAAAACGGCTTGTACGATCCCAACCTGAAGCGGTTTGCTCCCGACCGTACTATGTCGGGCAATTGTTTCCCAAATAACGACCCGCTGTCTAGGATGGATATGGGATGTAATTGAGTGAATACATCCTGTGAACTGTGAAGAGTGAACTGTGAACTGCACATTGATCTGTTCACAGTTCACTGTTCATAGTTCACTCAATAATGCGGAATACCAGGGCATTAAGCGGTCTTTCGCCGCCGGGGCATTTGGCCCGGATATTTTCAAAATAATAAAAATCGCCGGGGGCTGCCGTTTCGATCAATTGTTTGGCTCTTTCGTTTACTTCCCCTTCTCGCACGAATACTTCGATAGCGTCTTCTTTGGGGCGTACCCAGACGAGGCTAAAAGATGCGATTTGGCAAGACATACCTTCATAATCGGAGGTAAGCGCCACGCTCAGGTTTGCCCTTTTTTTGAATTCTTCGGCCGTAATGGCGCCGCTGGTGAGGTCATTGTAGACTGCCATCGGATCGGGGATTCGTTTTACGCGAAATTGCAGTTGCTTGACGGGTTGATTATTGGCTTCCACGCTAATGGTGGCCGTACCCGGTTGGCGGGCAAGGGCCACATAGTTTCCATTGCCTTTGTCGATCAAAGTGAGTTCGTTGCTTTGCAGCCGGATATTTTCGCTGGGCACGCCGGCGACGGCGACTGTGAGCGGATTATCGACGCCAATGTAGAGTACGTTCATTTTATCGGCGGCTACGCTAACAGCGGGCGTTTGAGCCTGAAGGAACCCGGCGTACAATACGGCGGCCAGCAGGGCAAACGAAGTTACTACGGGAATGAGGTGGAAGCGATCGGCATGATCAGCTACCGGCGGCGTCAGCAACCGGCGGATACGCTGGCTGAAATGACTTGAGTGGGAAGTGGCATTCATGGCTAAAGCAAGATTTTTTTTATTAAAAATAGCAATCAAACTCTCTGCATAAATAATAGGATCGGCGCCTCCTGAAAGGGCGAGGTCGTCGCAGCACTCCTCGCGCAACTCGCGAATACGGGCGGAAAGCCAGTGTACGGCAGGATGAAAACAGCAAAATGGTTATTGCCGACAATAGTATATTGACCATAAAATCGCGCCGGTAAACGTGGGCCAATTCGTGCAATAGCAGAGCTTCCAGCTGGTCGGGTGGGAAGTTGGCCAGCCACCCTGCCGGAATCAATACTACCGGTTTGAAGTATCCAAAAGTGACCGGCCCTTTTACAACGGCCGATTCGAGTAATTGTACGGCCCGGTTGATGCCCATTCCCTTTTTCAAGGCTTCGAAGCGAATTTGCCAGTGCGCATCAGGCATTTGTGCGCCCTCTACACGCAAATATTGCAGAAATAAGTACCCCCCAAAAGCCCGTAGTGCCAGCAGGGTCACTCCCAGCAGCCAGCCTATTGTGAGCCAGTGTAAATGGGCATTCAGCCAACCCGATAACGAAGCGGGCGTACTTGCGCTTTCCGTATCCGGCCCTGGCAGTTGCACAGTGGCTGCTTGTTCAGCAACCAGACTACCCTCCTGCGCTAAATCAAAAGCCCACCAAAGGCGGATAAAGGTATAACCCGTGACAAAGAGACACAACACCAAAAAAAACACCATACCGGCATAACGTTTACCGGGGTTTAGTGTAGTGGAAAGGCGGTACCACAACCAGGCTATGCCCCCTATAAGGGTGAGTTGCCATAAAGCGTGCAGCAAAGTCCAGCCCATAGCCTGCACCCACTCGACAGATGACAGATTATTCATTGTTGTGCTGTTTTTTCTTCTCCTGAATGAATTTTTCCAGCGCTTCGATTTCTTCGGGTTTGGGTTTGCCCTGTCCGATGGCGTGCATCAGTAAATCGATAGCCGAGCCGTTGAAAACCTTTTCGAGCAAGTGGCTAAAAGCCGTTTGCCTTACTTGGGGGCTTTGATTTCCGTCGTGTAATAATGGGTTTTGCCCGATTCGGTGCGGAGCAACATACCTTTTTCGTACATGCGCTGCATTTGCTTGAGCGTAGTCGTGTAGCCCACTTCTTTTTGGGCACTCAACTGATCGTGTACAAATCGCACGGTGGCGGGTTCGTGGTCCCACAGCACTTGCAGGATTTCGATTTCGGCATCGGAGGGTTGCCAGGCTGTTTCTTCCATATAATTACGACATTTGTCGTACAAATATATACGACATTTGTCGTAATGTCAACAGTAGAGACGCAAAATTTTGCGTTCTACGCAAAATTTTGCGTCTCTACACGGCGGGGGGCAGCAAAGAAACGCGTTTGATAGCCGTGAGCATTTCGGAAAAAGTGGGATTTATTTTTTTGCCTTCGATGAGGAGGTAGGTAGCGCGGCCCTCAATTTTGTCAAAAAGCCAGCGGGTAATTTCGTCAATATTCTCATTTACGCCGAAAGTGATATAAAGGCGGACTGATTCGCGGAAGCCGATACTGAGTCCGGCGTGGTCTTCATCAATAATAATAGAGGCTTGTGAATCGGGTATCTTAAATTTCTCGCCAAATTTCAGCCAGCGGTAATAGGCGCCGAATAGGTGGTATTTGAGGTCTTTATCGCTGGTAATAATTTCAATTTTCATTTTATCAAAAGCGAAGCGGGCGTCATTGCGGTGCACCACATCGTCGCCGGGATGGGCGGAGGGATGGGCTTTGCCATTAAAATACTGTTCTATTTTTTCAGCCAGTCGTTCAATGGTCTGAAATTTTCGGTCATCACCTCGCGCACGGTGGGGTCTTCAAATTTTTCGAACGCGTCGGGGTGAAACTTGGCGCGCAATTGGCGAAGGATTTGTCTGAAAGTTTCCGGGGTTAAATCTTCCAGTGGGAGGCCGAAATATTTTTGGATTTCCTCTTTTTCCTGAGGGCTTATTGCGGTAGCGATCATAGTCAATCCTTTGTTTTGCTGTTTAGCAATAGTTAATAAACATCGCCTTCGGGAAAAACGTTGAACGCAAAAAAAAGTGGGCCAAAGCCGCGAGCGCGGCTTCGACCCCCTCATCACATGAAACAAATTTACATCATGCTATGGGGAAAGCTTCCCCAAGCGTATCATTTGTATTACTGGGTTGTGTGTATGGGTAGAGTTGAAGGGTAAAAAAGCTGCCGCGAGGGTAAAAAGGCGGGCAGAAAAAAAAATTCGTGAGCCACGATAATAATACCGTGGCCCACGAATAGCATTTATCAATCTGTTATCAACATACGTTTCGTTGCGCGATAGTTTCCGGCTTCGAGCGTATAAGACAATACGCCCGTAGGAAGATTTTCGCGATTCACCTTAACCTGGTGATAACCGGCCTCATAATAACCATTGATGAGTTGCAGCAATTTGCCGCTTGCATCGTGGATAAAGAGGGTAGCTTGTGTGGCCTCCGGCAATTCAAAGCCGATCACCGTTTCGTCGTTGAAGGGGTTGGGCTGGTTTTGGTACAACTTATAGGGTTGTGCGGTTGCAGCCGTTGCCTTATCGGAGAATACGAGTGATACTTCGCGGGTTTCCCCGTTGATACCGTAGGCTTCTTCTTTTGTATAGCCGGAGCCGATGCCGAGGATGTCGCTGAGTCGGGTATTCGACCTGGCGCGCAAAATCAGGGTAAATACGGCGTCTTCGGAAGCCCTGACATTATCATCGTGCCAGTTCCAGCTTGTCGTAATCATACCATCGTTCACAAAATTCCAGCCGAAGTGTTCGGCTTTAGCCAATCCGTAGTCGATACCCACTACTTCTACCGCTTGCGGATCGAAGTGGAGCGTATACTGGTAGCCCAGGATTTCTGCCAGTTGGCGCGAAGTAAACGCCACCTGGTATTCCTGGCCGGCCACCAGTTGCTGATCTTCCACATTAAAGATCAGGCCGCCCTGGCGGGTATCTATAGCGCCCGGATCGTTGAGGTTGGGCACTACGGTATTATTCACGTCGCCGATCTTGATGCCCGTAAAGTCGAGGCCTTGCAGACAACCGCTGAGGTTGTCGAGGCTAATTGACTCGGGGAAGGCTTCGAACCACGGGTTCGTGCTTACAGGGAATTGGTAGCTTCTGTCGACGAACCTCCAGCTTGTATTGTTGGTATAAGCCGGAATATCGCCGAGTATGAGGTCACGCACTTCCTGTACGTCGGCCATAGTGATCGTTTGTGAATTATCGGCGTCGGCGGCGATGCGGTGTTGCGGAGTTGCAATTAACTGCAGGCCTTGTACGTGGCGGCGAATAATGATCACGTCTTGCGTAGTGACGCCATTGCTATGGTCGTCGTCTTTAAGCGGCGTAATCGTATAATCGTGACCAAGTAGTACGTCATCGAAGCCATATTGGCCGTTTTCATTCGTCAGTGTCGACTCGGTGAGTACTGAGCTGCTCAGCGTCATTTGCGCGTTTTCAATAGGCTTATTGAATACGGTCATTGCGATGCCTTCGAGTTCAGCCAGTTGTTCACAATCGTCACACAAGTTGTCGGGATCCTGTACGAATACCAGGGCTTCGCAGAACTTGTAGTTGGGTCCGCCTACCGAGCCGTCGGGTTGTATGGAATAAGGATTGTTTGCACTATCCCAAACGTACACTTCGACAGTAAGGCTGTAGCGGTCGTCGCAAGTCAGCACGAGGCTGGTCTGGTTGATATCCGGCGTTTCGCCGACGCGATTCACGGAGAATCGGAGCGGCAGCGAGCATTCGGGTACATTGCATTCGGCCAGGTCGCTGGCGAAGATCGTCACGGCGGCTTCGTCGATATCGCCATCGCCGTCGGCATCCGTATTGGGTGCTACAGGGGCGAGGTTGACGATAAGCCCGCTGAAGCAAATCGGGTCTGCGACGTAGCAGTCGACCACTTCAAACGGCATCGTAGCCGAAGTTTCGTTGCCGCAAGCGTCTTCTACCGTCACCACAAAGGCGTGATTACCTATCGGGAATTCGCCGATGACAGTGAAGTGCGGATATTCGCCGTGCAGCACTTGTGCGTTGTTGAGCACCGCGTCGATATCGCCGTCGGCATCGGCGTCCAGGCGGACGGTGATGACCAGGCTATCGGGCGAGCAGTGTTCGATCACGTGGAACGGATACGTTACCAGTCCTTCGCATTCGATGCTATCGGTGCAGAATGGCAGTGGCGTTTCGAAGTTGATAGCGGGCGCCAGCGTATCGTGGACGGTGATGATCTGCGTGTACTTCCAGTAACCCGTGCTTGGGCTCAATTGCCAGTAGCCGTTGGGGTTGGTAGTTCCATCGCAGCTCGTGCCTTTCGTTCCGGCTGCCGGTAAGAGGTTGCCCTCGAGGCTATCGCGGTCGATATAAGCGGCGTTCGCTCTTCTCAGCACCCACACGTGTTCTTCACCCTGCAAGGCGTCGCAATCTTCGTTGCGATCAACTACCACTGCCGGGGCGATACCGTTCCATTCGCACCAGTTAATCACATGGTAGGTGCGCTGGACGCGGTAGCATTCGTCATTGATGGCGGGCAAATACACGTCTTCGTTCGTTACCGTTATCGAATCGCAACCCAGGCGATAGAGGGCAACCGTATCGGCGTTATTTGCGCAGTCGGTTTCCGTATCTTTCGGGAAGCGGATTTCGTAGTTGAGGCTGCTGGTAATAGTCACCAACTGGTCGAAGACCGTGTTGGAGATATTGCCTACCGCGTCGATGGCTACGAAGCGGCGAACGATGGTACCGTAGTTACCGCAGTCGTTGAGGTTCACTACAGGAGCCAGTTCGATTGCTTCAGCCGAGCAGTTATCCACCACGTGCGGTACGCCGAAGAGCTGTTGCAGTTGCAGCGTATCGTAGGGGTTGAAATTGAACGGCAGTACTTCGCAGCTCACGGTAGAATCGGGCAGGCCGGTGCAGTATGGTAGCGTTTTGTCTTCTACCAGTATATTCGACCAGCAGCTATTCACGTTGCCGTGGATATCGGTAACTCGCAATTCAACCATAACATATTGACCGGCGTCACAGCAGGTGAAGTCGACATACGAGCCCCAAGCCGACCACGTGGGTACGAGCAGTGAGTCGCATGTTTCCGGATCGCGAACGTAGTAGCGGCGCAACTCGATACTTTCGATACCGCAGTTGTCGTAGCTCAGGTTGTTGATATGCTGCGTATACAGGCGTGCCAGTCCGCCACCGCCGAGCGACACATTGAGGCCGTCGTGGCAGATAGCCACGGGTTCTTCGAGGTCGGCTACGCGGAAGATGCAGTCTTTCACTGTTGTATTGCCACAGTCGTCGGTCACGATATAGCGGAAGAAGTAGTCGCCGATAGCCAAGCCGGGTATCACACGCGGGTCATTAGGATTGATCACGTGCAGCACCGTTGTGCCGTTAAAGGCTACTATCTGAGTAACTACCGTCCAGTTATTCGAGCAAACATCGGTGACAACCGGCCAGGGTACGTCTACTGTGCCCGTGCATTCGAACGGATCGGAGTGGAACAGCATAATATCTTGTTCCAATATCGGGCAGTAGTGGGTCGTAAGCGGGCATTCTACCACTGGGCCGGTCGTATCTAACACTTCGATTACCTGTAGCAGCGTAGTATCGCTGTTGTTGGGATCGCAGGCGTTGGTGATCGTCCAGTTGCGGTAGATGGTATACGTACCACTGCACACACTCACTACCGAGTCAGCATAAGTAGCGGTCAGGTTACAATAGTCAGGATCCAGCGGATAGAGGCCGAAGGCAGTTTGCACTGCCGGGTAGCCGGTCACTGCGGGATGCGGATGGCCGTCGGCGTCTTCCTGGAAGGCGTCGGTGCAACCGAAGGTCGCGTCAGCTGGGGGCACTACATCGTTGAAGATAGCCCTGCGGATAATGATCTCCTGCTGGCAGGTAAGCACTTGACCGAGAATCGTAGTAGCTGTAAACGTTCTGCGGATAATTATCTCGTCGCAGGAGCTATTTTCGATGAGTTCGTCAGAGAACGAAATCTCATCGATACCACAGCCGTTTACGATTTCGGGTTGGCCGGTAAGTGCCAGGCTAGCCGGGTTGTTGAAGATCGAGTCCACATCCGTACAGATCAGGTCAACCAATTCACCATCGGCATTGATGATACGTTCTACATCATCCGGGCAGTTGAGTTCCGGCAGCGGCGGGTCAGCCGATACGGTGGTCGTACAATTGTTATTGCCCTGATCGGTAATTGTAATCGTCACGGTGCCAATCGGGAACGGACCGAAGGTAACGGGTTGGCCGTAGGCGCCTGTTGTACCGTTGCTGGCTATCCACCCTAGTGGGGAAGTAAACGAGCCGGTTACGGTAACTTCAAAAGTAAAGGTATCATCGGTGGCGTCTAGTGGCGTGGCGTTATCGTCGCAAATTTCGCTGAAAGTCGTAGCGTTGATCTGGCAGTCGCCTGTCGAACAGGGTGCAGGCGCCATTTCGCTTATCGATACGCCACATTCGTCGTTCATCATATCGTGGAACTCGAAGGTTGCATCGCCGTCGCTGATATTGTAGGGGCCGAATACGACTTCATCGCCGTAAGAGCCGGTATACAATTCACCGAGTTGGTCGAAGGCGTGCCATGCCGGGCTACCGAAGGCGCCGTTTACGCTAACGAGCACGGTATAGGTATCGTCGGCAGGATTGTCGTCGGTGCCGTTGTCGTTGCAAACCACTTCCAATACTTCGGGTTGTACCACACAATCGGTAGCTGAACATGGCTCTGGCGCGTTGACATACACGGCCATCATACAGTTATCGTTCAATACATCGAACACCACAAAGTTGATATCGCCGTCGCTGATATCGTAGGGGCCGAAGGTCACCATCGTATTATACTGGCCGTTGACACCGATAGTAGAAGTCCAGCCGTAGCCGGCGTTTCCGCCTTGAACCATGAGTTGGAAGGTGAAGGTATCGTCGCTGGAGTCATCGGGCGTCCCGTTGTCATTGCAAACGATATTATCAACCAAGGCCTGTACAGTACAGTTGTCGGTACAATTTGTGGGCGCCGTAAGCGATATCGTCGTTTGGCAGGATGCATCGTTTGCCGCCTGTATGGCGATATTGATCTGCTGGCCGTTTGCCGGGTAGTTTTGGAATACTACCGGTTGGCCGAATGTACCGCTCACGCTGCCGTCGGCAGTTGTCCATGTCGTACCTGCGTTGGCGCCGGTCACTACCACCGTAAAGTTGAATGTACCGTTGGTATTGCAGTCCACGTCAGTCACTTGAGCCGTAAGGCTGCAAGTAGCATTAGAGCAGGGTTGTGGTGCCTGTATTGTGAGCGTAGCGTTGCAGTTGGCATTCACCCAGTCAACAAACGTCAACGTCGTATTGCCATTCGCAATATTGTAGGGGCCGAAGCTGGCTGTTACGCCATAGAATCCTGTGCCTGCGGGTGTTCCGTTGGGCAGCAGGGCTACCCAGCCGAGGCTACCATTCTGGCCGGTTACAAGTACCGTGAAAGTATACTTATCGTCATCGTCATTGTCGGGCGTACCGTTATCATTGCAAAGTACGCTGATCAATTGCGGTTCGATAGTACATTCCGGTTCCGAGCAAGGCGGCGGAGAAGACACGTAGATTGCTGCGATACAGTAGCTGTTAGCGTCGCCTACTACCGTAAAGGTAATATCCTGACCTGTCAGATACGGACCGAATGTTTGCGGTACGCCAAAGATACCCGTTGCGCCGTTGCTTGCCGTCCAGGTGCCGGTTTGGCCGGTGAGGAGGAGGCTAAACGTGTAGGTATCGTCGTCGTCATTATTCGGTGTGCCGTTATCGTTACAAATCACATTGGTAATCGATACGTTGATCGAGCAATCATCATCGCAGTCAGAAGGAGCGCTAACGGTCAGCGTCGTGCTGCAAGTCGGGTCGGCATTATCGCGAACCACGATGGTCAGCGTTTGGCCGTTCGACGGCAATTCGATAGAAGTAGCTGTCGAGCCGTAGGCGCCGGAGGCCACAGCGGTATTGTTGAGGTAAGCCGTCCAACCGGCATTGCTATTGCTATTGGTGGCAGTCAAGGAGAACGTAAAGGTCGTTTCCCCTGCGCAGCTCACGTCTACCAAATCTACCTCGATATCGCAAGCCGGTATCGTATGGATACCTGCATCCCATGTGAGGTCGGTTTCACCCGGATCGAGGTCGATACAGGTTGTGCTGCCTGTGGTGGGATTGGCGTCGGAATCGACGGCATCGTTATTGCCTGCGTTGGGCGTCACAAACTGGAAGCCTGCGGGCAGGTTGGAGAACGTCACGATATAATCCACATTGGGATCAAGGCCTGTGAAGAGGTATTCACCGTCGGCGTTGGTCGTTTGTTGAGCCACAAACGCTCCAGCGCAAGTAGTGAGGGTTACCGTCACACCGGCCACACCGGGTTCGTTACCATCCTGGATACCGTTGCTGTTGCTATCGTGCCATACGAAGTCGCCGAGTGCAGCTGTTGGCGGTGTATCGGAGCACGGTTCTGGAGGTGTCAGCGTAAATTCTACCGTACAGCCTGCATTACCGCGGTCGCGTACACGGATATCCACTGGGCCGCCGCTAATAGGATACGGGCCGAAAGTAGTGGGTTGGCCGTATTGTCCCTGGAGTCCGAAGGTACCATTGGGGAATACCTGGCGCCAGCCGAGCGGGCTAAAGTTGTGAATACCTACCACTGTCACTTGCACCGTAAACGTATCGTCGCTAGGATCTAGGCGCAGGTATAAATATAGAGGCTTCGCAATCTGGGTCAAGGGCGTCATGCACGGTAATCGTTTTGTTGCCGCCGCTGATCGGATAAGGTCCGAAAGCATGAATACCGTATGGAGTTGGCGTAGTAAAGCCAGGTTCATTAGATATCCATGCGCCGCTGGTATTAAAGCCGCTAATATTCAGGATCACGAAGAATACATCATCTGTCGGATCGTAAGGCGTATTGTTGTTGTAGCAAGCAATTCCTCCGGGTTCGTGCAATATAGTAGTGATAAGGCACTGGTCGGAGCAGTTGGCTGGTGGGTTCACGGTTAGCGGAGCGAAACAATTATCGTTATCGTCATCGGTGAACATCATCGCCACAGGGCCTCTGCTGATTGGGAACGGGCCGAACTGATAGGGGCCGTAGGGTTGGCCGGATACCACTGTTTGACCTCCAATTGTAGCGCTCCAGGTGTTGCCTGTATTGGTACCGCTCACATTTACCGTAAAGTAGAAAATATCGTCGTTCGGATTGCCTGGAGTGCCGTTATCGTTGCAGACGGGTCCGGAAGTCACAATCGGCGTAATCCGGCAGAAGTCGGAGCAAGTTGTCGGCGGGTTCACCAACAGGGCATTGAAGCGTTGTCGGTTCGCCGTTATCCGTTACCACGATCATCACTGGTTGGCCGTTGCCAATGAGCAGCGGTCCTACGTCGAGGGTAGCAGGATAGAGTGCCTGTACCGACGATTGTGCCACCCACCGTTGCCGTCCAGCCGGCGCCGGCATTAGCGCCGCTGATATTCACCGTAAAGGTGAAGGTATCGTCGTTTGGATTAAACGGTGTGTTGTTGTTATTACACAACGGCTGTCCGATTTGAGTAACCGTAATAACGCACTGGTCGGAGCAAGTTGCCGGCGGCGTGACGTTAAGCACTTCACTACAAACCGGTGCAAGGTTATCCGCAAACGTTATTGATACCGGACCATTGGCGATAGCGTACGGTCCGAATACTACTGGAACGTTGTATGCACCGGAAGCACCATTGCTGGCCGTCCAACCACTGCTATTATTCATCCCACTCACAACAACCGTAAAGGTAAACGTATCGTCGTTCGGGTTGCCTGGTGTGCCGTTGTTGTTGCACACAGGATCGCCCTGCAGGGTTACATCGATATTACATTCATCGGAGCAGGTATTAGGCGGCAGCACAGCGAAAGTTTCGAAACAGTCGTTGTCTTCGTTGTCCTCTACGAGAACCGTCACATTGCCTGCGCTGATCGGGAATGGGCCGAGTTGTTCGGTACGGTTGTAGTTAAGGCCATCTATCACGAGCACCCCATTGGCGTATGCCGACCAGGTAGAGCCATTCGGGTTATCTACCGTAATATCGAACGTAAACGTATCGTCGCTTGGATCGCTGGGCGTACCGTTGTCGTTGCATTGTACATTGCTATACGTTACGACCACGTCGCAAGGTATAGAACACTCCTGCGGAGCGTTGATCTGGACGAAATCGCGGCAGCCCTGGGTTACGTTGTCTTCGATAAAGAAGTTCAGGTTGCCGTTGGCTACGAGATATGGGCCAAATACGGTTGGTACGCCGTAAACACCGGAAGTCGAATTCGGGTCGTTGGCTTTCCAACTATTGCTTTCACCCGTGCCGGTAACCGTCACCACGAAGGTATAGGTATCGTCGGCGGCTGTAGCCGTACCGTTGTCGTTGCAAATAATATTATTCACAACAGCCGTAATATTGCATTGTATTTGAACTTCAGCGCCGTCGCCGTCGTCTTCGTCGTCTTCGTCGTCTATCACGTTGTCGTCATTATCGGTATCGACGCCGTTAGCGGGCGTAGAGTCGAGTTCGTCTTCGTTACGCGCTGTGATTTCGGCCAAGTTGAGGTGATCGCCGTCTTCGTTTACGGTAGCTGTAATGATGAGTGTAGTCGACTGGCCTGCGGCAAGCGTACCTATATCCCAAAGGCCTGTTGCCGGGTTGTAGGTACCACCTGAGTGGCTAACGTAGTTGTAGCCGCTGGGCAACTGATCAGTTACCTGTACGCCGGTAGCTGTGCTTGGGCCGTGGTTGACAACCGAAACCGTAAAGATTACTTCTTCACCTTCAATGACAAGGAACTTATTAACTGACTTGTCCAGTTCGAGGTCAATGATAGGGTTGGGAATAACTTCGGCGCCGTCGCCGTCGTCTTCGTCGCCATTATCGTCGATCACGTTACCGTCATTGTCTGTATCGACACCGTTACCGGGTGTAGAATCGATGTCGTCCTCGTTGCAGGCCGTTACTTCGGCCAGGTTGAGGTAGTCGCCGGTAGCATTAACAGTAGCCGTGATCTGAATAGTAGCCGATGCACCTGCGGGCAAGAAGCCGATTACCCATTGTCCATTGGAGTAAAATCCGCCGGAATGGCTCACGTAGTTATAGCCGCTGGGTAATTGGTCGGTAACCTGTACGCCGGTAGCGTCGCTTGGGCCCTGGTTGGTAACTGTTACGGTAAATACCACCTGTTGGCCGACCGTAACGGAAGTAGCCGACACACTCTTTTCGAGTTCGAGATCAACTACAGCCGAAGGTGTAACCAGCTCGCCGTCGCCATCATCTTCGTCGCCGTCGTCATCGGTATAATCCATATCGCCATCGGTATCTACGCCGTTATCGGGCGTTGAATCGATATCGTCTTCGTTGGCGTTGGTCACCTCAGCGAGGTTCAGGTAGACGCCGGCTGCATTCACGCTTACCGTAATTTGTAGCGTTACGGTTTGGTTTACGCCGAGCGTACCGATATTCCATTGGCCATTAGCTGCATTATAAGCTCCGCCGGAATGGCTCACATAGGTATAGCCGCTAGGTAGTTGGTCGGTAACGATTACACCGGTAGCAATGCTTGGCCCTTGGTTAGTTACTTCCACCGTGAAGGTGATATTTTCGCCAATTGCCGGTGTTGCGTTATTGACACTCTTTTCGAGTTCGAGGTCGATTATCGGGTTGGGTGCAACTTCTACGCCGTCGCCGTCGTCTTCATCGCCATCGTCATCGCTCACGTCGCCGTCGTTGTCGGTATCTACCCCATTATCAGGCGTAGAATCGATATCGTCTTCGTTGGCGAACGTTACTTCGGCCAGGTTGACATAGTTGCCCGTAGCAAGTACCGTAGCCACGATGTTCAGCGTTACGGATTGTCCGATAGCCAGGTTACCTATGTTCCACAGGCCTGTTGCCGGGTTGTAGGCGCCGCCTGAATGGCTGACGTATGTGTAGCCGCTGGGCAACTGATCGGTAACTTGTACGCCGGTGGCATCGCTTGGGCCCTGGTTGACGACCACGATAGTAAAGGTCACGTTAGTGCCCACATTCGGCGTGGTATTGCTGATACTCTTGTCGAGTTCGAGGTCAATGACAGGGTTGGGTTCGACTTCTACGCCGTCGCCGTCGTCTTCATCGCCGTCGTCATCGCTTACGTCGCCGTCGTTGTCGGTATCTACCCCATTATCCGGCGTAGAGTCCACGTCTTCTTCGTTAGCGAATGTCACTTCCGCCAGGTTAACATAAACACCAGCCGCGTTGACTTGTGCAGTTATCAGCAAGGTTGTCGACTGGCCAACACCCAGGTTGCCTATATTCCACTCGCCTGTTGCGGGATTATACGTACCGCCGGAATGGCTTACGTAGTCATAGCCGCTGGGGATTTGATCGGTAACGATTACACCGGTTGCGGGTGCAGGGCCTTGGTTGGTGACCACAATAGTGAACACAATGTTCTGGCCCACATTAGGCATTGAGTTGCTAATGCTCTTGTCCAGTTCAAGGTCGATCAACGGCAGATCACCACAGTCATCTGCTTCATCTTCGGGCGTACCGTCGTTGTTTGCATCGACAGAAGTCCGGTTGAAGAGGCCTTCACCTTCCTGCGGCTCGTCATTCACATATTCACACTTATCGTATACTTCGTTGCCGATACCATCTGTACGGTTGAGGTCGACTACTACCGTCAGGGTATAGGTATGGGTAGTTTGTGCGGCAATTGGCTGGTTATTCGCCAGTGTCCATGGGCCGTTTCCGGCAAGTGGGCTGCCGCCGTTACCCGGTGCATTGCTCGTATACGAAGCGCTATTGATGACCACGTCCGGATCGTAAACGGGCGTATCTGTCAGGTCGTATTGACCCTGACCACCTGTATTCTCGACTGTAATATTGTAGACCACGTTATAGGTGCCGTTTCCGTTGGAAGTAGCACTAACGAAGGTCTTCTCTAGTTCAAGCGCAGGCAGGTCGCCACAGGCATCGTCATCGTCGTCTGGCGTACCGTCGTTATTGGTATCTATCGACGTGAAGTTGTACAAGCCCTGGCCCGGTTGCGGTACCGTGGTGCCTTCTCCACAAGAAGTGTACTGGTCGTCGCCGCCGCCGCCGTTCAGGTTCATGCTTACGTTTACTACCAGCGTATAAGTGTGCGTGCCGTTAGCTGCTATCGCCTGGTCGTTGGCCAGGGTCCAGGCGAGGGCATTGCCACCGTTGCCAGGAGCGTTGCTTGTGAAGCTGGCGCTGTTGATCGTGATATCATTGTCGAAGCCCGGTAGATCCGTAAGATCGTATTGGCCCACGCCCTTCGTTCGATACCGTGATCGTATAAGTCACGTTGTACGTGCCGTTGGCTTGCAGTGCCGCTGAGACGAAGTCTTTCTCTACGTCCAGTGCAGGCAGGTCGCCGCAGGCATCGTCGTCGTCTTCCCATACGCCATCGTTGTTGGCGTCAACTGCTGTGTAGTTGTACAAACCCTGGCCTGGTTGCGGTACCGTCGTGCCTTCGCCACAGAAGTGTACTGGTCGTCGCCGCCGCCGCCGTTCAGGTTCATGCTTACATTTACAACCAAAGTATAGGTATGCGTGCCATTGGCTGCTATCGACTGGTCATTGGCCAGTGTCCAGTTACCACTTGCATTCAACGCGCCGTTGGTCGGTACCGTCGAAGTGAACGATGCGGAGTTGATCGCCATATCGTTGTCGAATCCGGTCTGGTTACCAGGTCGTATTGACCCCGCGCCGCCTTCGTTAGTCACCGTGATCGTATAGGTCACGTTATACGTGCCGTTGGGCTGCGGAGTGCCGCTGAGACGAAGTCTTTCTCTACGTCCAGTGCAGGCAGGTCGCCGCAGGCGTCGTCCGTGCTTCCGGTGTGCCGTCGTTGTTGGTATCAAGTGAGGTCAGGTTGTACAGGCCCTGGCCCGGCTGGGGCGTGGTCGTACCTTCTCCACACGAAGTGTACTGGTCGTCGCCGCCGCCGCCATTCAGGTTCATGCTTACATTTACAACCAAAGTATAGGTATGCGTCCCATTGGCTGCGATTGATTGATCGTTCGCCAAAGTCCACATGCCGCCGGCAAGCGTCAGCGCCGCCGCCGTGCCGGCGTTGGAAGTGTATGAAGCGCTGTTGATGGCAATATCGTTGTCAAAACCAGGCGTGTCCTTCAGGTCGTATTGACCCGCGCCGCCTTCGTTTGATACCGTAATCGTATAGATCACGTTGTACGTGCCGTTGGCTTGCAGTGCTGCTGATACAAACGTCTTTTCTACGTCCAGTGCAGGCAGGTCGCCGCAGGCATCGTCGTCGTCTTCCCATACGCCATCGTTGTTGGCGTCAACTGCTGTGTAGTTGTACAAGCCCTGGCCCGGTTGCGGTACTTGAGTGCCTTCTCCACAAGAAGTGTACTGGTCGTCGCCGCCGCCGCCGTTCAGGTTCATGCTTACGTTTACTACCAGCGTATAAGTATGCGTGCCGTTAGCGGCTATCGCCTGGTCGTTGGCCAGGGTCCAGTTGCCACTTGCATTCAAAGCGCCGTTGGTCGGTACCGTGGAAGTGAACGATGCGGAGTTGATCGTGATGTCGTTGTCAAAACCGGTCTGGTCTACCAGATCGTATTGACCCGCGCCACCTTCGTTAGTCACCGTGATCGTATAAGTCACGTTGTACGTGCCGTTGGCTTGCAGTGCCGCTGAGACGAAGTCTTTCTCTACGTCCAGTGCAGGCAGATCGCCGCAGGCGTCGTCCGTGGCTTCCGGCGTACCGTCGTTGTTGGTATCTATCGATGTCAGGTTGTACAAGCCCTGGCCCGGTTGCGGGGTGGTCGTACCTTCTCCACACGAAGTGTACTGGTCGTCGCCGCCGCCGCCGTTCAGGTTCATGCTTACATTTACAACCAAAGTATAGGTATGCGTCCCATTGGCTGCGATCGATTGATCGTTCGCCAAAGTCCACATGCCGCCGGCAAGCGTCAGGCCGCTGCCACCGTTGCCCGGCGCGTTGGAAGTGTATGAAGCGCTGTTGATGGCAATATCGTTGTCAAACCAGGCGTGTCCTTCAGGTCGTATTGACCCGCGCCGCCTTCGTTTGATACCGTAATCGTATAGATCACGTTGTACGTGCCGTTGGCTTGCAGTGCCGCTGAAACAAACGTCTTTTCTACGTCCAGTGCAGGCAGATCGCCGCAGGCGTCGTCCGTGGCTTCCGGCGTACCGTCGTTGTTCGTATCTACCGAGGTCAGGTTGCAAGCCCTGGCCCGGTTGTGGCGTGGTCGTACCTTCTCCACAAGATGTGTACTGGTCATCACCGCCGCCGCCGTTCAGGTTCATACTTCATTCACCACCAGCGTATAGGTGTGCGTGCCGTTGGCCGCAATAGTCTGGTCGTTAGCCAGTGTCCACGGACCGATCCGGCAAGAGCGCCGCTTGCCCGGGGCGTTGCTAGTGTAGCTCGCGGAGTTGATCGAGATATCGTTATCAAAACCCGCCTGGTCTGTCAGGTCGTACTGACCCGCGCCGCCTTCGTTCGATACCGTGATCGTATAGGTCACGTTGTACGTGCCGTTGGCTTGCAGTGCCGCTGAGACGAAGTCTTTCTCTACGTCCAGTGCAGGCAGATCGCCGCAGGCATCGTCATCGTCTTCCGGCGTACCGTCGTTGTTAGTATCAATCGACGTGTGGTTATGCAAGCCCTGACCCGGTTGCGGTACTTGAGTGCCTTCGCCGCAGGACGTATATTGGTCGTCGCCGCCACCGCCGTTCAGGTTCATGCTTACATTCACCACCAACGTATAGGTATGCGTGCCGTTGGCGGCTATCGCCTGGTCGTTGGCAAGCGTCCACATGCCACCCGCTAGCGTCAGCGAACCGCCGCCGTTGCCCGGTGCATTGCTCGTAAAGCTGGCTGAGTTTATCGCGATGTCGTTATCAAAGCCCGGCGTGTCCTTCAGGTCGTATTGACCTACACCTCCTTCGTTCGATACCGTGATCGTATACGTCACGTTGTACGTACCGTTGGCTTGTAGTGCTGCCGAAACGAAGTCTTTCTCTACGTCCAGTGCAGGCAGGTCGCCGCAGGCATCGTCGTCGTCTTCCGGTGTGCCGTCGTTGTTGGTGTCTATCGACGTGTAGTTGTACAAGCCCTGGCCTGGTTGCGGTACTTGGGTGCCTTCGCCGCAGGACGTATATTGATCGTCTCCACCACCGCCGTTAAGGTTCATACTTACATTCACCACCAGCGTATAGGTGTGTGTGGCAAATGCTACTATTGGCTGATCATTTGCCAATGTCCAGTTGCCACTTGTATTCAAGACGCCGTTGGTCGGTACTGTGGAGGTAAATGACGCTGCATTGATTGTAATATCATTATCAAAAGCCCGTTTGGTCTACAAGATCATAGAGGCCGGGGAACCCGTGTTGATTACATCAATGGTATAAGTAACATTGTACGTGCCATCAGGCTGCAATACTGCTGATACGAAAGTTTTTTCAACCTCAAGGTCAACAGGTGGATAATATGCAGCATCAATGGTATGGTTCACTTCGCCACTAACCAGTGTAATAGTGGTCGTTTGACCCGTAATCTCATCGGCGTCGCTATCCAGCGCGTCATTGACTCCCCTGGTTTGCAGGTGCAAAGGTACTAAGCCCGGAGGCGCGATAAAGGTAACTACGTAGTCTCCCGGTTCGAGGTTATCGAACAGGTAAGAACCGTCAGGAGCTGTCGTAGTATTCAGTGTCACGCTCTGACCGTCACCAGTCGTGCCCGTCAGTGTCACCTGAACACCGCCAATTCCTGGTTCACCATCCTGGATACCGTTGCCGTTCAAGTCCATCCACACGAAGTCGCCTATTTCAGCTAGCTTGAAGAAGGCCTGCGTCGTAGGTCGTGTTATTTTCTCCGGATTCCAGTACTTCGTTCGGCGTCATGCCACCCATGCCGGCGTCACTGTCCAGTGAGTCGTCGCCGCCCTGGTCGGGCGTTACAGGTGTGTAACCCGCAGGCGTGCCGAACGTAAGTTTGTACGTGCCCGGTTCGAGTCCTGTAATTCATACGAACCATAAGGAGCCGTCGTTGTCGTCAGCGTCACCGGCTGGCCATCACCCGTTGTACCTGTCAATGTTACAGGTACTCCGCCGATGCCGGCTTCTGTGCCGTCTTGTACGCCGTCGCCGTCCGTGTCTTCCCATACGTAGTCGCCTATCGAGCCCTGCTGGTAGAAGCCTGCGTCGTAGGTCGTATTATTTTCTCCGGACGTCAATACTTCGTTCGGCGTCATGCCGCCTACTCCGGCATCGCTATCCAATGCGTCGTTGCCACCCTGGTCGGGAGCCACGGGCGTGTAACCCGCAGGTGTGCCGAACGCATCACTTTGTACGTGCCCGGTTCGAGGTTATCGAACAGGTAGGAACCATCAGGTGCCGTCGTGGTGGTCAACGTCACCGACTGGCCATCGCCCGTCGTACCCGTCAACGTGACCGGTACTCCGCCGATGCCGGCCTCTGTGCCGTCTTGTAAACCGTCGCCGTCCGTGTCTTCCCACACGTAGTCGCCTATCGAGCCCTGCTGGTAGAAGCCTGCGTCGTAGGTCGTGTTATTTTCTCCGGATTCCAGTACTTCGTTCGGCGTCATGCCACCTACTCCGGCATCGCTATCCAATGCGTCGTTGCCACCCTGATCGGGCGCCACAGGCGTGTAACCCGCAGGTGTGCCGAACGTCACTTTGTACGTGCCCGGTTCGAGGTTATCGAACAGGTAAGAACCGTCGGGAGCCGTCGTGGTATTCAACGTCACCGGCTGGCCGTCGCCCGTCGTACCCGTCAACGTGACCGGTACTCCGCCGATGCCGGCCTCTGTGCCGTCTTGTACGCCGTCGCCGTCCGTATCTTCCCATACATAGTCGCCTATCGAGCCAAGCTGGTAGAAGCCCGCGTCGTAGGTCGTGTTATTTTCTCCGGACGTCAGTACCTCGTTCGGCGTCATGCCGCCTACTCCGGCATCGCTATCCAGCGTGTCATCGCCACCCTGGTCGGGAGCTACAGGCGTGTAACCCGCAGGTGTGCCGAACGTCACTTTGTACGTGCCCGGTTCCAGTCCTGTAAATTCATAGGAGCCGTCGGGAGCCGTCGTAGTCGTCAACGTCACCGCCTGGCCGTCGCCTGTCGTACCCGTCAACGTGACCGGTACGCCGCCGATGCCGGCCTCTGTGCCGTCTTGTAGCGCCGTCGCCATCCGTGTCTTCCCACACGTAGTCGCCTATCGAGCCCAGCTCGTAGAAGCCTGCGTCGTAGGTCGTGTTATTTTCACCGGATTCCAGTACCTCGTTCGGCGTCATGCCGCCCAGCGTCGGCGTCCAGCGTATCGTCACCACCCTGATCGGGTGCTACAGGTGTATAACCCGCAGGTGTGCCGAACGTCACTTTGTACGTGCCCGGTTCGAGTGTATCGAACAGGTAGGAGCCGTCAGGAGCCGTCGTCGTCGTCAGCGTCACCGACTGGCCATCACCCGTCGTACCCGTCAACGTGACCGGTACCCCACCGATGCCGGCTTCCGTACCGTCTTGTACGCCGTCGCCATCCGTATCTTCCCATACGTAGTCGCCTATCGAGCCCAGCTGGTAGAAGCCTGCGTCGTAGGTCGTGTTTTTTCACCGGACGTCAACACTTCGTTCGGCGTCATGCCGCCCATGCCGGCATCACTGTCAATGCGTCGTTGCCGCCCTGGTCGGAGCCACGGGCGTGTAACCCGCAGGCGTGCCGAACGTCAGTTTGTAGGTGCCCGGTTCGAGGTTGTCGAACAGGTAAGAACCGTCGGGAGCCGTCGTGGTATTCAACGTCACCGGCTGGCCGTCGCCCGTCGTACCCGTCAACGTGACCGGTACCCCGCCGATGCCGGCCTCTGTGCCGTCTTGTACGCCGTCGCCGTCTGTGTCTTCCCATACGTAGTCGCCTATCGAAGCCGGCTGGTAGAAGCCTGCGTCGTAAGTCGTGTTATTTTCACCGGACGTCAATACTTCGTTCGGCGTCATGCCGCCCATGCCGGCATCGCTATCTAAAGCGTCGTTGCCGCCCTGGTCAGCTGCCACAGGTGTGTAACCCGCAGGCGTGCCGAACGTCAGTTTGTATGTACCCGGTTCCAGGTTATCAAACAGGTAAGAGCCATCGGAGCCGTCGTGGTATTCAACGTCACCGGCTGGCCGTCGCCCGTCGTACCCGTCAACGTGACCGGTACTCCGCCGATGCCGGCCTCTGTGCCGTCTTGTACGCCGTCGCCGTCTGTGTCTTCCCATACATAGTCGCCTATTGAAGCCAGCTCGTAGAAGCCTGCGTCGTAGGTCGTATTATTTTCACCGGACGTCAATACTTCGTTCGGCGTCATGCCACCCATGCCGGCGTCGCTATCCAATGCGTCGTTGCCGCCCTGGTCGGGCGCTACAGGCGTGTAGCCCGCAGGCGTGCCGAACGTCAGTTTGTACGTGCCCGGTTCGAGGTTATCGAACAGGTAGAACCGTCGGGAGCCGTCGTGGTATTCAACGTCACCGGCTGGCCGTCGCCCGTCGTACCGTCAACGTGACCGGTACCCGCCGATGCCGGCTTCTGTGCCGTCTTGTACGCCGTCGCCATCCGTATCTTCCCATACATAGTCGCCTATCGATGCCAGCTGGTAGAAGCCCGCGTCGTAAGTCGTGTTATTTTCTCCGGACGTCAATACTTCGTTCGGCGTCATGCCGCCCATGCCGGCGTCGCTATCCAATGCGTCGTTGCCGCCCTGGTCAGCTGCCGGGTCTGTAACCGACGCAGGCGTGCCGAACGTCAGCTTGCAGGTGCCTGGTTCCGGGTTATCGAACAGGTAGGAGCCATCAGGAGCCGTCGTGGTACTAACGTCACCGGCTGGCCGTCGCCCGTCGTACCCGTCAATGCGACCGGTACTCCGCCGATCGCCAGCCTCTGTGCCGTCTTGTGCGCCGTCGCCGTCTGTGTCTTCCCGGACGTGAGTCGCCTATCGAAGCCGGCTGGTAGGAGCCTGCGTCGTGGTCGGGTTGTGTTCACCGGAGGTCAGCGCTACCGTTGACCGTCATGCCACCTGCACCGGCGTCACTGTCCAATGCGTCGTTGCCGCCCTGGTCTGCTGCCGTCGGGCTAGAACCCGCGGGTGTGCCGAACGTCAGCTTGTAGGTACCAGGTTCGAGGTTATCGAACAGGTAAGCGCCGTCGGCGCCGTCGTCGTGTTCAACGTCACCGGCGTGCCTCGCCCGTCCGTGCCCGTCACGGCGACCGGTACCCCGCCGATGCCGGCTTCTGCGCCGTCTTGTGCGCCGTCGCCGTTGTCCGTGTCTTCCCACCCGTAGTCGCCTATCGAAGCCGGCTGGTAGAAGCCTGCGTCGTAAGTCGGGTTGTCTTCGCCAGAGGTCAGCACTTCGTTGACCGTCTGCCACCTGCACCGGCGTCACTATCCAATGCGTCGTTGCCGCCCTGGTCGGGGCTACAGGCGTGTAACCCGCAGGCGTGCCGAACGTCCAGTTTATGGCGTGCCCGGTTCAGGACCTGCTAAATTCGTAGGAACCGTCAGGTGCCGTCGTCGTTATCAACGTCACCGACTGGCCGTCGCCTGTCGTACCTGTCAATATGACCGGTACCCCACCGATGCCGGCCTCTGTGCCGTCTTGGACGCCGTCGCCGTCCGTGTCTTCCCCGCACGTAGTCGCCTATCGAGCCCAGCTCGTAGAAGCCTGCGTCGTAGGTCGTATTGTTTTCTCCGGACGTCAATACTTCGTTCGGCGTCATGCCCATGACCGGCGTCGCTATCCAAAGCGTCGTTGCCACCCTGATCGGGCGCTACGGGTGTAACCCGCAGGTGTGTCGAACGTCAGCTTGTACGTACCCGGGTTCGAGGTTATCGAACGGGTAGGAGCCGTCAGGAGCCGTCGTTGTCGTCAGCGTCGCCGACTGGCCATCACCCGTCGTGCCCGTCAATGCGACCGGTACCCCGCCGATGCCGGCCTCTGTGCCGTCTTGTACGCCGTCGCCGTCCTTGTCTTCCCACACGTAGTCGCCTATCGAGCCCAGCTGGTAGAAGCCTGCGTCGTAGGTCATATTTTTCACCCGACGTCATTACTTCGTTCGGCGTCATGCCACCGCACCGGCGTCGCTATCCAATGCGTCGTTGCCGCCCTGGTCAGCGCCAGAGCGTGTAACCCGCAGGGCGCCGAATGTCAGTTTGTACGTACCCGGTTCGAGGTTATCGAACAGGTAGGAACCGTCGGGAGCCGTCGTCGTATTCAACGTCAACGACTGGCCATCACCCGTCGTACCCGTCAATGTGACCGGTACCCCGCCGATGCCGGCCTCTGTGCCGTCTTGTACGCCGTCGCCATCCGTATCTTCCCATACATAGTCGCCTATTGAAGCCAGCTCGTAGAAGCCTGCGTCGTAGGTCGTGTTATTTTCTCCGGACGTCAATACTTCGTTCGCCGTCATGCCACCCATGCCGGCGTCGCTATCCAGCGTGTCATCGCCGCCCTGGTCGGGCGTTACAGGCGTGTAACCCGCAGGCGTGCCGAACGTAAGTTTGTACGTGCCGGTTCGAGTCCTGTAAATTCATACGAACCGTCAGGGCCGTCGTTTGTCGTATTCAACGTCACCGGCTGGCCATCGCCTGTCGTGCCCGTCAACGTGACCGGTACCCCGCCGATGCCGGCTTCTGTGCCCGTCTTGTACGCCGTCGCCGTCCGTATCTTCCCATACGCTAGTCGCCTATCGATGCCAGCTGGTAGAAGCCCGCGTCGTAAGTCGGGTAGTTTCACCGGACGTCAGTACTTCGTTCAGCGTCATGCCCCTCAGCCGGCGTCGCTATCCACCGTGTCGTCGCCGCCCTGGTCAGGCGCTACAGGCGTGTAACCCGCAGGCGTGCCGAACGTCACTTTGTATGTGCCCGGTTCAGGTAGTCGAACAGGTAGAAACCAGGTGCTGCCGTCGTTGTCAACGTCACCGGCTGGCCGTCGCCCGTCGTACCCGTCAACGTGACCGGTACCCCGCCGATGCCGGCTTCTGTGCCGTCTTGTACGCCGTCGCCATCCGTATCTTCCCATACGTAGTCGCCTATCGAGCCAAGCTGGTAGAAGCCTGCGTCGTAGGTCGTGTTATTTTCACCGGACGTCAATACTTCGTTCGGCGTCATGCCACCCATGCCGGCGTCGCTATCTAAAGCGTCGTTGCCGCCCTGGTCGGGAGCCACAGGTGTGTAGCCCGCTGGTGTGCCGAATGTCAGTTTGTATGTGCCTGGTTCCAGGTTATCGAACAGGTAGGAGCCATCAGGGGCCGTCGTCGTGTTCAACGTCACCGGCTGGCCGTCGCCCGTCGTACCCGTCAACGTGACCGGTACTCCGCCGATGCCGGCCTCTGTGCCGTCTTGTACGCCGTCGCCGTCTGTGTCTTCCCATACATAGTCGCCTATCGAAGCCAGCTGGTAGAAGCCCGCGTCGTAAGTCGTATTATTTTCTCCGGACGTCAGTACTTCGTTCGGCGTCATGCCGCCCATGCCGGCGTCGCTATCCAGCGTGTCATCGCCGCCCTGGTCAGGCGCTACAGGCGTGTAACCCGCAGGTGTGCCGAACGTCACTTTGTATGTACCCGGTTCGAGGTTATCGAACAGGTAGGAGCCGTCAGGTGCTGTCGTCGTTGTCAACGTCACCGACTGGCCATCGCCTGTCGTACCCGTCAATGTGACCGGTACCCCGCCGATGCCGGCTTCTGTGCCGTCTTGTACGCCGTCGCCATCCGTATCTTCCCATACGTAGTCGCCTATCGAGCCAAGCTGGTAGAAGCCTGCGTCGTAGGTCGGGTTGTGTTGCCCGAGGTCAGCACTTCGTTAACCGTCATGCCACCTACGCCGGCATCGCTATCCAGCGTGTCATCGCCACCCTGATCAGCTGCCGTCGGGGTGTAACCCGCAGGTGTGCCGAATGTAAGTTTGTACGTGCCCGGTTCGAGGTTATCGAACAGGTAGGAACCGTCGGGTGCCGTCGTAGTATTCAACGTCACCGACTGGCCATCGCCCGTCGTACCCGTCAACGTGACCGGTACCCCGCCGATGCCGGCTTCTGTGCCGTCTTGTACGCCGTCGCCATCCGTATCTTCCCATACATAGTCGCCTATCGATGCCAGCTGGTAGAAGCCCGCGTCGTAAGTCGTGTTATTTTCTCCGGACGTCAATAGGCCCATGCCGGCATCGCTATCTAAAGCGTCGTTGCCGCCCTGGTCTGCTGCCACAGGTGTGTAACCCGCAGGCGTGCCAAACGTCAGTTTGTAAGTACCCGGTTCGAGTCCTGTAAATTCATAGGAACCATCAGGAGCCGTCGTCGTGTTCAACGTCACCGGCTGGCCATCGCCCGTCGTACCCGTCAACGTGACCGGTACTCCGCCGATGCCGGCTTCTGTGCCGTCTTGTATGCCATCGCCATCCGTATCTTCCCATACGTAGTCGCCTATCGATGCCAACTGATAGAAGCCTGCGTCGTAGGTATCATTATTTTCACCCGAGGTCAATACTTCGTTTGGCGTCATGCCACCTACACCTGCATCGCTGTCCAATGCATCGTTCCCACCCTGGTCGGGTGCTGTCGGCGTATAGCCGGCAGGTGTGCCGAACGTCAGCTTGTACGTACCAGGTTCGAGGTTATCGAACAGGTAAGAACCGTCGGGCGCTGTCGTCGTCGTCAGCGTCACGGGCTGGCCGTCGCCTGTCGTGCCTGTCAATGTAACAGGTACTCCGCCGATGCCGGCCTCTGTGCCGTCTTGTACGCCGTCGCCGTCTGTGTCTTCCCATACATAGTCGCCTATTGAGCCAAGCTGGTAGAAGCCTGCGTCGTAGGTCGTGTTATTTTCACCGGACGTCAATACTTCGTTCGGCGTCATGCCACCTGCACCGGCGTCACTATCCAATGCGTCGTTGCCGCCCTGGTCAGCTGCCACAGGTGTGTAACCCGCAGGCGTGCCGAACGTCAGTTTGTAGGTACCTGGTTCCAGGTTATCGAACAGGTAGGAGCCATCAGGAGCCGTCGTGGTATTCAACGTCACCGGCTGGCCGTCGCCCGTCGTACCCGTCAATGTGACCGGTACTCCGCCGATGCCAGCCTCTGTGCCGTCTTGTACGCCGTCGCCGTCTGTGTCTTCCCATACGTAGTCGCCTATCGAAGCCAGCTGGTAGAAGCCTGCGTCGTAAGTCGGGTTGTGTTCACCGGAGGTCAACACTTCGTTGACCGTCATGCCACCTGCACCGGCGTCACTATCCAATGCGTCGTTGCCGCCCTGGTCTGCTGCCGTCGGGGTATAACCCGCAGGTGTGCCGAACGTCAGCTTGTACGTACCAGGTTCGAGGTTATCGAACAGGTAGGAGCCGTCGGGAGCCGTCGTCGTGTTCAACGTCACCGGCGTGCCATCGCCCGTCGTACCCGTCAACGTGACCGGTACCCCGCCGATGCCGGCTTCTGTGCCGTCTTGTACGCCGTCGCCGTCCGTGTCTTCCCATACGTAGTCGCCTATCGAAGCCAGCTGGTAGAAGCCTGCGTCGTAAGTCGGGTTGTCTTCACCGGAGGTCAGCACTTCGTTGACCGTCATGCCACCTGCACCGGCGTCACTATCCAATGCGTCGTTGCCGCCCTGGTCAGCTGCCACAGGTGTGTAACCCGCAGGCGTGCCGAACGTCAGTTTGTAGGTGCCCGGTTCAAGAACTGTAAATTCGTAGGAACCGTCAGGTGCCGTCGTCGTTGTCAACGTCACCGACTGGCCATCGCCTGTCGTACCTGTCAATATGACCGGTACCCCACCGATGCCGGCCTCTGTGCCGTCTTGTACGCCGTCGCCGTCCGTGTCTTCCCATACATAGTCGCCTATCGAAGCCAGCTGATAGAAGCCTGCGTCGTAGGTATCATTATTTTCACCCGAGGTCAATACTTCGTTTGGCGTCATGCCACCTACACCTGCATCGCTGTCCAATGCATCGTTCCCACCCTGGTCGGGTGCTGTCGGCGTATAGCCGGCAGGTGTGCCGAACGTCAGCTTGTACGTACCAGGTTCGAGGTTATCGAACAGGTAAGAACCGTCGGGCGCTGTCGTCGTCGTCAGCGTCACGGGCTGGCCGTCGCCTGTCGTGCCTGTCAATGTAACAGGTACGCCGCCGATGCCGGCTTCTGTGCCCGTCTTGTACGCCGTCGCCATCCGTATCTTCCCATACATAGTCGCCTATCGAAGCCAGCTGATAGAAGCCTGCGTCGTAGGTATCATTATTTTCACCCGAGGTCAATACTTCGTTTGGCGTCATGCCACCTACACCTGCATCGCTGTCCAATGCATCGTTCCCACCCTGGTCGGGTGCTGTCGGCGTATAGCCGGCAGGTGTGCCGAACGTCAGCTTGTATGTACCCGGTTCGAGTCCCGTAAATTCATACGAGCCATCGGGAAGTGTTGAAGTATTTAAAATTAAACCTAAAGTACTTGTAAGCGTTACGGGTACTCCGCCAATGCCAACTTCCGTAGCATCCTGAATACCATCGCCGTCTGTGTCTTCCCACACATAATCACCAATTGAAGCCGGTTCTGGCAGGTCGCCGCAATCATCATCCGTATCTTCCGGTGTGCCGTCATTATTTACATCAACAGCTGTCAGGTTATACAAGCCCTGACCTGGCTGCGGTACTGTCGTGCCTTCTCCACAAGAAGTATACTGATCGTCGCCACCGCCACCGTTCAGATTCCTGGATACGTTTACTACCAATGTGTAGGTATGCGTACCATTAGCGGCGATAGCCTGATCGTTGGCTAAGATCCACATGCCGCCTGTCAGCGTCAATGAGCCGCCGCCGTTGCCTGGCGCGTTGCTCGTGAAGCTGGCTGAGTTGATCGCGATGTCGTCGTCAAAACCAGGTGTGTCTTTCAGGTCGTATTGACCTACACCACCTTCGTTTGCAACCGTGATCGTATACGTCACATTATAAGTGCCGTTAGCCTGCTGAACCGCGCTCACGAAGTCTTTTTCCACACTCAATGCAGGTAGGTCGCCGCAGGCGTCATCCGTATCGTCTGGTTCGCCATCGTTATTTGTATCTACTCCCACCAGGTTGTACAAGCCTTGACCCGGTTGCGGCGCCGTCGTACCTTCTCCACAAGAAGTATACTGATCGTCACCGCTGCCGCCGTTCAGGTTCATGCTTACATTTACAACCAAAGTATAAGTATGCGTGCCGTTGGCGGCTATCGCCTGGTCGTTGGCAAGCGTCCACATGCCGCCGGCCAGCGTCAGCGATCCGCCGCCGTTACCCGGGGCGTTGCTCGTAAAGCTGGCGGAGTTGATAGAAATGTCGTTATCAAAGCCCGGCGTGTCTTTCAGGTCGTATTGACCAGCGCCGCCTTCGTTTGATACTGCGATCGTGTATGTTACGTTGTAAGTGCCGTTGGCCTGGAGTACTGCGTTGACAAAGTTTTTCTTAACCTGGAGTGCCGGCAGGTCGCCACAGGCATCGTCCGTATCTTCCGGCGTACCGTCGTTGTTGGTGTCTATCGATGTCAGGTTGTACAGGCCCTGGCCTGGTTGTGGCGTGGTCGTACCTTCTCCACAAGAAGTGTACTGATCGTCGCCGCCGCCGCCGTTCAGGTTCATGCTTACATTTACAACCAAGGTATAAGTGTGCGTGCCGTTGGCGGCTATCGCCTGGTCGTTGGCAAGCGTCCACATGCCGCCGGCCAGCGTCAGCGATCCGCCGCCGTTACCCGGGGCGTTGCTCGTAAAGCTGGCGGAGTTGATAGTGATGTCGTTATCAAAGCCCGGCGTGTCCTTCAGGTCGTATTGACCAGCGCCGCCTTCGTTTGATACCGTGATCGTGTATGTTACGTTGTACGTGCCGTTGGCTTGCAGTGCTGCTGAGACGAAGTCTTTCTCTACGTCCAGTGCCGGCAGGTCGCCGCAGGCATCGTCCGTATCTTCCGGCGTACCGTCGTTGTTGGTGTCTACCGACGTCAGGTTGTACAGGCCCTGGCCCGGCTGTGGCGTGGTCGTACCTTCTCCACAAGAAGTGTACTGATCGTCGCCGCCGCCGCCGTTCAGGTTCATGCTTACATTTACAACCAAGGTATAAGTGTGCGTGCCGTTGGCGGCTATCGCCTGGTCGTTGGCAAGCGTCCACATGCCGCCGGCTAAAGTCAGCGATCCGCCGCCGTTACCCGGGGCGTTGCTCGTAAAGCTGGCAGAGTTGATAGCGATGTCGTTATCAAAGCCCGGCGTGTCCTTCAGGTCGTATTGACCAGCGCCGCCTTCGTTTGATACCGCGATCGTGTATGTTACGTTGTACGTGCCGTTGGCTTGCGGTGCTGCTGAGACGAAGTCTTTCTTACCTCCAGTGCAGGCAGGTCGCCACAGGCGTCGTCCGTATCTTCCGGCGTACCGTCGTTGTTGGTGTCTACCGACGTCAGGTTGTACAAGCCTTGGCCCGGTTGTGGCGTGGTCGTACCTTCTCCACAAGAAGTGTACTGATCGTCACCACCACCGCCGTTCAAGTTCATACTTACATTTACAACCAAAGTATAGTGTGCGTGCCGTTGGCCGCAATTGCCTGGTCGTTAGCCAATGTCCACATGCCGCTACCAGCGTCAATGCGCCGCCGCCGTTACCCGGGGCGTTGCTCGTGAAGCTGGCGGAGTTGATAGCGATGTCGTTATCAAAGCCCGGCGTGTCTTTCAGGTCGTATTGACCAGCGCCGCCTTCGTTTGATACCGCGATCGTGTATGTTACGTTGTACGTGCCGTTGCCCTGGAGTACTGCGTTGACAAAGGTTTTGTTAACCTGGAGTGCCGGCAGGTCGCCGCAGGCATCGTCCGTATCTTCCGGCGTACCGTCGTTGTTGGTGTCTATCGATGTCAGGTTGTATAAGCCCTGGCCTGGTTGTGGCGTGGTCGTACCTTCTCCACAAGAAGTGTACTGGTCGTCGCCGCCGCCGCCGTTCAGGTTCATGCTTACATTTACCACCAAAGTATAGGTGTGCGTGCCGTTGGCGGCTATCGCCTGGTCGTTGGCAAGCGTCCACATGCCGCCGGCCAGCGTCAGCGATCCGCCGCCGTTACCCGGGGCGTTGCTCGTAAAGCTGGCGGAGTTGATAGCGATGTCGTTATCAAAGCCCGGCGTGTCCTTCAGGTCGTATTGACCAGCGCCGCCTTCGTTTGATACCGCGATCGTGTATGTTACGTTGTACGTGCCGTTGCCCTGGAGTACTGCGTTGACAAAGGTTTTGTTAACCTGGAGTGCAGGCAGGTCGCCGCAGGCGTCGTCCGTATCTTCCGGCGTACCGTCGTTGTTGGTGTCTATCGATGTCAGGTTGTACAAGCCCTGGCCCGGCTGTGGCGTGGTCGTACCTTCTCCACAAGAAGTGTACTGGTCGTCGCCGCCGCCGCCGTTCAGGTTCATGCTTACATTTACCACCAAGGTATACGTGTGCGTGCCGTTGGCGGCAATCGCCTGGTCGTTAGCCAATGTCCACATGCCGGCTACCAGCGTCAATGCGCTGCCGCCGTTACCCGGGGCGTTGCTCGTGAAGCTGGCGGAGTTGATAGCGATGTCGTTATCAAAGCCCGGCGTGTCCTTCAGGTCGTATTGACCAGCGCCGCCTTCGTTTGATACCGTGATCGTGTATGTTACGTTGTACGTGCCGTTGGCTTGCAGTGCTGCTGAGACGAAGTCTTTCTCTACGTCCAGTGCAGGCAGGTCGCCGCAGGCGTCGTCCGTATCTTCCGGCGTACCGTCGTTGTTGGTGTCTATCGATGTCAGGTTGTACAGGCCCTGGCCTGGTTGAGGCGTGGTCGTACCTTCTCCACAAGAAGTGTACTGATCGTCGCCGCCGCCGCCGTTCAGGTTCATGCTTACATTTACCACCAAGGTATACGTGTGCGTGCCATTGGCGGCTATCGCCTGGTCGTTCGCCAGTGTCCACATGCCGCCGGCTAAAGTCAGCGATCCGCCGCCGTTACCCGGGGCGTTGCTCGTAAAGCTGGCGGAGTTGATAGTGATGTCGTTATCAAAGCCCGGCGTGTCTTTCAGGTCGTATTGACCAGCGCCGCCTTCGTTTGATACCGCGATCGTGTATGTTACGTTGTACGTGCCGTTGGCTTGAGTGCTGCTGAGACAAAGTCTTTCTTAACCTGAGTGCCAGGCAGGTCGCCGCAGGCGTCGTCCGTATCTTCCGGCGTACCGTCGTTGTTGGTGTCTACCGATGTCAGGTTGTACAGGCCCTGGCCTGGTTGAGGCGTGGTCGTACCTTCTCCACAAGAAGTGTACTGATCGTCGCCGCCGCCGCCGTTCAGGTTCATGCTTACATTTACCACCAAGGTATAAGTGTGCGTGCCGTTGGCCGCAATTGCCTGGTCGTTGGCCAACGTCCACATGCCGCCAGCAGCGTCAGCGATCCGCCGCCGTTACCCGGGGCGTTGCTCGTAAAGCTGGCGGAGTTGATAGCGATGTCGTTATCAAAGCCCGGCGTGTCCTTCAGGTCGTATTGACCGGCGCCGCCTTCGTTTGATACCGCGATCGTGTATGTTACGTTGTACGTGCCGTTGCCCTGGAGTACTGCGTTGACAAAGGTTTTGTTAACCTGGAGTGCCGGCAGGTCGCCGCAGGCATCGTCCGTATCTTCCGGCGTACAGTCGTTGTTGGTGTCAAGCGAGGTCAGGTTGTATAAGCCCTGGCCTGGCTGTGGCGTGGTCGTACCTTCTCCACAAGAAGTGTACTGATCGTCGCCGCCGCCGCCGTTCAGGTTCATGCTTACGTTCACAACCAGCGTATAAGTGTGCGTGCCGTTGGCCGCAATTGCCTGGTCGTTAGCCAATGTCCACATGCCGGCTACCAGCGTAAATGCGCTGCCGCCGTTACCCGGGGCGTTGCTCGTGAAGCTGGCGGAGTTGATAGCGATGTCGTTATCAAAGCCCGGCGTGTCCTTCAGGTCGTATTGACCAGCGCCGCCTTCGTTTGATACCGCGATCGTGTATGTTACGTTGTACGTGCCGTTGCCCTGGAGTACTGCGTTGACAAAGGTTTTGTTAACCTGGAGTGCCGGCAGGTCACCGCAGGCATCGTCCGTATCTTCCGGCGTACCGTCGTTGTTGGTGTCAAGTGAGGTCAGGTTGTATAAGCCCTGGCCTGGCTGTGGCGTGGTCGTACCTTCTCCACAAGAAGTGTACTGATCGTCGCCGCCGCCGCCGTTCAGGTTCATGCTTACATTTACCACCAAGGTATAAGTGTGCGTGCCGTTGGCCGCAATTGCCTGGTCGTTCGCCAGTGTCCACATGCCGCCGGCTAAAGTCAGCGATCCGCCGCCGTTACCCGGGGCGTTGCTCGTAAAGCTGGCGGAGTTGATAGCGATGTCGTTATCAAAGCCCGGCGTGTCCTTCAGGTCGTATTGACCGGCGCCGCCTTCGTTTGATACCGCGATCGTGTATGTTACGTTGTACGTGCCGTTGCCCTGGAGTACTGCGTTGACAAAGGTTTTGTTAACCTGGAGTGCCGGCAGGTCGCCACAGGCGTCGTCCGTATCTTCCGGCGTACCGTCGTTGTTGGTGTCTATCGATGTCAGGTTGTACAGGCCCTGGCCCGGTTGTGGCGTGGTCGTACCTTCTCCACAAGAAGTGTACTGATCGTCGCCGCCGCCGCCATTCAGGTTCATGCTTACATTTACCACCAAGGTATAAGTGTGCGTGCCGTTGGCCGCAATTGCCTGGTCGTTAGCCAATGTCCACATGCCGGCTACCAGCGTCAATGCGCTGCCGCCGTTACCCGGGGCGTTGCTCGTAAAGCTGGCGGAGTTGATAGCGATGTCGTTATCAAAGCCCGGCGTGTCCTTCAGGTCGTATTGACCAGCGCCGCCTTCGTTTGATACTGCGATCGTGTATGTTACGTTGTACGTGCCGTTGCCCTGGAGTACTGCGTTGACAAAGGTTTTGTTAACCTGGAGTGCCGGCAGGTCGCCGCAGGCATCGTCCGTATCTTCCGGCGTACCGTCGTTGTTGGTGTCTACCGATGTCAGGTTGTACAGGCCCTGGCCCGGTTGAGGCGTGGTCGTACCTTCTCCACAAGAAGTGTACTGATCGTCGCCGCCGCCGCCGTTCAGGTTCATGCTTACGTTTACTACCAGCGTATAGGTGTGTGTGGCAAATGCTATAATTGGCTGATCATTTGCCAATGTCCACATATTACCCACCAGCGTCAGTGCGCTGCCGCCATTACCCGGGGCGTTGCTCGTAAAGCTGGCGGAGTTGATAGCGATGTCGTTGTCGAAGCCCGGCGTGTCTTTCAGGTCGTATTGGCCTGGGCCGCCATTATTCGTAACAGCAATCGAATAAGTTACATTATAAGTGCCATTAGGCTGCAAAGAAGCTGATACGAAAGATTTTTGAACATTAATATCGATTACAGGATAATAGCCTGCATCGTTAGTCAAATCATTTTCACCGGATACAAGATTAATCGTATTTGTGCGGCCGGTCAATGGATTTGCATCGCTATCCAATAAATCGTCGTTATTATTGTTCAGTTGAATTGTTCTATTGTAGTTGGGTACCGTACCAAATTCCACGATGTAATTTCCAGCGCAGAGATCAACAAACAGATACAGACCATTTACATCTGTAATATCAGTTTGAACAGGTGCCCCATCGGGAATATTATCTGTGTTGGCATCTGCATAGAGATTAACGGTTACACCCTGGATAGGCTGTTCGTTGCCATCCTGAATGCCGTCAGCGTCGATATCTTCCCATACATAATCACCCAATGTGGCGGTTGGAATCAGCGTAATCTCTACCTGGTCAGATACGGGAGGACAAGGGCCTACCGGATCATTTGTGGTAAGCGTAAGAATTACCGCCCCCGCGGCCACATCTGCTGCGCTGGGTTGGTAAACAGCATTCATCGCCATGTTATTGGGTGAGAACGTGCCTGTACCGTTGGTAGACCACGTAGCACTTGTAGCTGCACCACCGAAAGATCCGGAAAGTTGGGCATCGAGTGCACCGCAGATGGATTGGTCCATACCTGCATTTACGGTAGCTACGGGGTTCACTATTACTTGGGCGCTTGAAGAAGTTGCCTCATTACAGCCTACTCCACTTGCATTGACAATTACCCTGTAATAAGAGCTGGTAAACAGGTTAGGCGTATTATACGATGTATTGGTTGCGCCAACAATATTGGTCCAGGTCGTACCGTTGGAGCTGGATTGCCATTGGTAAGTCAGTGAAGGCGTTCCTCCATTGGCTGTTACACTCAAGGTGTGGTTATCGCCGGCACAAATTGTCGCTCCAACTGGTTGTATATTAATAGTTGGATCCTGAACAACAGTTACTATTGCAGCATTAGATGTGGTGCTACTGCAGCCATTACCTATTGCACTCACAACTACTCTGTATTGCGTGGAGTTCGTCAATACCGGAGTTGTGTAGGATGTATTAGTAGCACCCGCGATATTCGTCCAGGTTGTGCCATCGGGGCTGGATTGCCATTGATACATTAAGGCGGGAGTGCCACCGGTGGCGGTCACATTCATCGTATGCGTACCTCCTGCGCATATAGTTGTGCCCTGAGGTTGTAAGGTCACAGAAGGATCTGCCACTACGGTCACCGTTGCGACGGCAGACGTTATAGATCCACAGCCGCTTCCTGCTGAGTTAACCACAACGCGATAATGTCTCGTCTCAGTTAATACACCAGTGGAATAAGTCGTATTGGTAGCTCCGGATATATTATTGAAGGTTATGTTATCCAGACTAACCTGCCATTGGTAGCTAATTGGCGGGGTACCCCCATTTACGGTGATGTTCATTGTATGAGAACCACCCTCGCAAATTGTTGCACCAACCGGTTGTACCATTACGTTCAAACCCTGGCTTACGGTCACCGTTGCGGATCCCGATGTGACACTTCCACAGCCTGCCCCGCTAGCGCCTATTATTACCTTATAATACGTATTATTCATCAAGGCCGGAGTGGTGTAATTACTATTGGTAGCTCCAAGGATGTTGCTAAAGTTGACGTTGTCTGTGCTCGACTGCCACTGATAGGTCAACGAGGGTGTTCCCCCCGTGGCCGTCACACTCATCATGTGCGTGCCACCTACACATATAGCAGCTCCCACGGGTTGAGCCGTAATAGCAGGATCAGCTACCACCGTTACAATGGCTGCATTCGACGTAGCGCTTCCGCATGCTGCGCCACTTGCGCTTACTACTGCGCGGTAGCGGGTCGTGCTGGTAAGAGAAGGAGTTGTGTATGAGGTGTTTGTTGCTCCCGAAATATTCGTCCAGGTTGTGCCATCCGGGCTCGATTGCCACTGGTATGTCAAAGACGGCGTGCCGCCCGTAGCAGTCACCGTCATAGTGTGCGTGCCGCCGTCGCAGATCGTGGCGCCTACCGGTTGTACCGTTACCGACGGGTCGGCTACTACCGTTACGATTGCTGCATTTGAGGTAGCGCTACCGCAACCTGCGCCACTTGCGCTTACTACTGCGCGGTAACGCGTCGTGCTCGTCAGTGCGGGGGTAGTATATGTCGTATTCGTCGCACCTGAGATATTCGTCCAGGTTGTGCCATCCGGGCTCGATTGCCACTGGTATGTCAAAGACGGCGTGCCGCCCGTAGCAGTTACCGTCATCGTGTGCGTGCCATCGCAAATCGTGGCGCCTACCGGTTGTACCGTTACCGACGGATCAGCTACTACCGTTACGATAGCTGCATTCGACGTCGCGCTGCCGCAACCTGCACCACTTGCGCTTACTACTACGCGGTAACGCGTCGTGCTGGTCAATGCTGGGGTAGTATATGTTGTATTCGTCGCACCTGAGATATTCGTCCAGGTTGTGCCATCAGGGCTCGACTGCCACTGATACGTCAAAGACGGCGTGCCGCCCGTAGCGGTCACCGTCATCGTGTGCGTGCCGCCATCGCAAATCGTCGCGCCTACCGGTTGTACCGTTACCGACGGATCGGCTACTACGGTAACGATAGCTGCATTCGACGTCGCGCTGCCGCAACCTGCACCACTTGCGCTTACTACTACGCGGTAACGCGTCGTGCTGGTAAGAGAAGGCGTTGTGTATGAGGTGTTTGTTGCTCCCGAAATATTCGTCCACGTAGTGCCATCAGGGCTCGATTGCCACTGATACGTCAAAGACGGCGTGCCGCCCGTAGCGGTCACCGTCATCGTGTGCGTGCCGCCATCGCAAATCGTGGCGCCTACCGGTTGTACCGATACCGACGGGTCGGCTACTACTGTCACCGTAGCTACTGCTGAGGTCACTGCACTACAACCGCCGCCGGTTGACGTAACTTGTACGCGATAGTATGTGGTATTCGTCAATGTAGGTGTGCTATAAGACGTATTCGTCGCACCCGATATATTGGTAAAAGTCACGTTGTCACTGCTCGATTGCCATTGGTAGCTTACCGGCGGTGTGCCGCCTGTTACCGTAATATTCATAGTGTGTGCCTCCATCGCAGATCGTGGCGCCTAAAGGCTGGCCGGAGATACTCACTCCCGGATTTACCGTCACCGTAGCCGTCGCGGAAGTTGCGCTGCCGCAACCTGCACCGCTTGCACTTACGATTACCCGGTAATAGGTAGTGCTCGTCAAGGCAAGTGTTGTATACGATGTATTCGTTGCGCCTGATATATTGCTAAAGGTCACGTTATCTGTACTCGACTGCCACTGATACGTCAAAGACGGCGTGCCGCCCGTGGCAGTTACCGTCATCGTATGCGTGCCGCCTTCACATATCGATGTACCTACCGGTTGCACAGTCACCGACGGATCGGCTACTACGGTAACGATTGCTGCATTCGACGTAGCGCTTCCGCATGCTACGCCACTTGCGCTTACTACTGCGCGGTAGCGCGTCGTGCTGGTAAGAGAAGGAGTTGTGTATGAGGTGTTTGTTGCTCCCGAAATATTCGTCCAGGTTGTGCCATCCGGGCTCGATTGCCACTGGTATGTCAAAGACGGCGTGCCGCCCGTAGCAGTTACCGTCATGGTGTGCGTGCCGCCATCGCAGATCGTCGCGCCTACCGGTTGTACCGTCACCGACGGATCGGCTACTACCGTTACGATTGCTGCATTTGAGGTAGCGCTACCACAGCCTGCGCCACTTGCGCTTACTACTGCGCGGTAACGCGTCGTGCTGGTAAGAGAAGGAGTTGTGTATGAGGTGTTTGTTGCACCCGAAATATTCGTCCAGGTAGTGCCATCAGGGCTCGATTGCCACTGGTATGTCAAAGACGGCGTGCCGCCCGTAGCAGTTACCGTCATAGTGTGCGTGCCGCCATCGCAAATCGTGGCGCCTACCGGTTGTACCGTTACCGACGGATCGGCTACTACCGTTACGATTGCTGCATTCGACGTCGCGCTGCCGCAACCTGCACCACTTGCGCTTACTACTACGCGGTAACGCGTCGTGCTGGTCAATGCTGGGGTAGTATATGTTGTATTCGTCGCACCTGAGATATTCGTCCAGGTTGTGCCATCCGGACTCGACTGCCACTGATACGTCAAAGACGGCGTGCCGCCTGTAGCAGTTACCGTCATCGTGTGCGTGCCGCCATCGCAGATCGTCGCGCCTACCGGTTGTACCGTCACCGACGGATCGGCTACTACGGTAACGATAGCTGCATTCGACGTCGCGCTGCCGCAACCTGCACCACTTGCGCTTACTACTACGCGGTAACGCGTCGTGCTGGTAAGAGAAGGCGTTGTGTATGAGGTGTTTGTTGCTCCCGAAATATTCGTCCAGGTAGTGCCATCCGGGCTCGACTGCCACTGATACGTCAAAGACGGCGTGCCGCCCGTAGCAGTTACCGTCATCGTGTGCGTGCCGCCATCGCAAATCGTGGCGCCTACCGGTTGTACCGATACCGACGGATCGGCTACTACTGTCACCGTAGCTACTGCTGAGGTCACTGCACTACAACCGCCGCCACTTGAGGTAACTTGTACGCGATAGTATGTGGTATTTGTCAAAGTGGGTGTGGTATAAGACGTATTTGTCGCACCCGATATATTGGTAAAAGTCACGTTGTCACTGCTCGATTGCCATTGGTAGCTTACCGGCGGTGTGCCGCCTGTTACCGTAATATTCATAGTGTGTGTGCCTCCATCGCAGATCGTGGCGCCTAAAGGCTGGCCGGAGATACTCAATCCCGGATTTACCGTCACCGTAGCCGTCGCGGAAGTTGCGCTGCCGCAACCTGCACCGCTTGCACTTACTACTACACGGTAATAGGTCGTGCTACTCAAAGCCGGCGTGGTATATGTTGTATTTGTTGCACCTGATATATTGCTAAAGGTCACGTTATCTGTACTCGACTGCCACTGATACGTCAACGACGGCGTGCCGCCACTGGCGGTAACCGTCATCGTATGCGTGCCGCCTTCACATATCGATGTGCCTACCGGTTGTACTGTCACCGACGGATCGGCTACTACGGTAACGATTGCTGCATTTGAGGTAGCGCTACCACAGCCTGCGCCACTTGCGCTTACTACTGCGCGGTAACGCGTCGTGCTGGTAAGAGAAGGAGTTGTGTATGAGGTGTTTGTTGCTCCCGAAATATTCGTCCAGGTAGTGCCATCCGGGCTCGATTGCCACTGGTAGGTCAAAGACGGCGTGCCGCCCGTAGCAGTTACCGTCATGGTGTGCGTGCCGCCGTCGCAGATCGTGGCGCCTACCGGTTGTACCGTCACCGACGGGTCGGCGACTACCGTTACGATTGCTGCATTTGAGGTAGCGCTACCACAGCCTGCGCCACTTGCGCTTACTACTGCGCGGTAACGCGTCGTGCTGGTAAGAGAAGGAGTTGTGTATGAGGTGTTTGTTGCTCCGAAATATTCGTCCAGGTAGTGCCATCCGGGCTCGACTGCCACTGGTATGTCAAAGACGGCGTGCCGCCCGTAGCAGTTACCGTCATAGTGTGCGTGCCGCCATCGCAAATCGTGGCGCCTACCGGTTGTACCGTTACCGACGGGTCGGCTACTACCGTTACGATTGCTGCATTTGAGGTAGCGCTACCACAGCCTGCGCCACTTGCGTTTACTACTACTCGGTAACGCGTCGTGCTGGTCAATGCTGGTGTCGTATATGTTGTATTCGTTGCTCCTGAGATATTCGTCCACGTTGTGCCATCCGGGCTCGACTGCCACTGATACGTCAAAGACGGCGTGCCGCCCGTAGCGGTCACCGTCATCGTGTGCGTACCGCCATCGCAAATCGTGGCGCCTACCGGTTGTACCGTTACCGACGGGTCGGCTACTACCGTTACGATTGCTGCATTCGACGTCGCGCTGCCGCAACCTGCGCCACTTGCGTTTACTACTACTCGGTAACGCGTCGTGCTCGTCAGTGCTGGTGTCGTATATGTTGTATTCGTTGCACCTGAGATATTCGTCCAGGTTGTGCCATCCGGGCTCGACTGCCACTGATACGTCAAAGACGGCGTGCCGCCTGTGGCAGTTACCGTCATGGTATGCGTGCTGCCGTCGCAGATCGTTGCGCCTACAGGCTGTACCGTAATCGAAGGATCGGCAATGATGGTAATAATCATCTGATCGACGGCAGGAGGGCAAGAACCTGCTGGGTCATTTGTGGTAAGTGTCATGGTAATTACCCCTGTATAACCTGCCGGCGGCGTATATACTGCATTCAAAGTAGTCGCATTGGGATTGAAGCTTCCGCCTGCAACCGAAGAGGTCCAGGTGGCGCTTGTCGCAGCACCGCCGATAGTACCGGCCATGGTAACCGTGGCGCCCACGCATATCGTTTGGTCCGGACCAGCATTAACCGTGGCTACGGGATAAACCGTAACAGTGGCCTGGTCAGTAGCGGTACAACCATTGTCATCCGTAACGGTAACCGAATAAGTTGTGGTAGTTGCCGGACTTACTGTAATGGAAGAGCTTGTCGAGCCATTGCTCCACAAGAACGAATAAGGCGCCGTACCAGATGCTGCGTTTGCCGTCAAGCTAGTGGATTCGCCCACGCATATATTCAAACAATCGGGCGGCGTATTGGCCAACATGGCGCCCGACATATTCATATTGAAATCGCCGTGGCCTGGGTTGGTGTTAAAATTAGTACCCGAAGAAGGATGTTTTTTAATATCAAAAGTCAACCAGCCCGAAGCGCCAAATACCGCCGCATTGTTGAGGTTGGCGCCCGTACCCATTTGGAAGGCTTCACCAAAACGCGTGAATTCGACTACCCCACCCGCTAAGGCGTTTGCGCCGATCATGTTGCCGTTTACACTGGTATAGTAGTACCAATTGCTATTGTTGATATCACCGATACATTGCGTGCTCTCTTTCGGGCTTCCCGCAGGAGGCGAATAGGTGCGCCCGCTAAATACCGCCGTTATGTTAAAGACCAGGTTGGCGTTTGCATTATTGGTAGCCGTCATGGTCAGCACGGCAGTACCGTTGGCGTATTCCTGGAAGCTGCCGCCTGATACCGACCAGTGTTGCTGGCTCGTCCAGTTGCTCACCAGGTTACCCGACCAGAAACCGTAAACGTTGCTGCCGCAAGTTTGGCTGCTGTTGCCTGCCGTACGGTTCAATATGGGGTCGTCTTGACATGCTATGTTCACCAGCGGCCCAGCGGTATTGCTGATGGTCACCGATCCCAGGCTAACCGGGCAAACGCCCGTTCCCCAACGCGCATAAAGGTTGTAGGTACCTGCTGCCAGGTTGCTATAAGTAACAGAACCACTGTTATCGGCTACAGCCGTTTGGTAGGTACTGCCCCCATTCAAGCTAAATTGAATTTGGGTGAAATTGGGATTATCAGGGAAATTAAACGTAATACTACCATTATTGCTGGAACAGCCGGCTTGTGTAGAGGTGAAGGTCGCCTGCGGATAAGGATTCACGGTTACCGTCGCAGTGCTCGAAGTTGCCGAACCACAACCGGTGCCACTCGAACTTACCAATACCCGGTAATAGGTAGTGGTCGTCAAAGTAGGCGTTGTATAGCTGGTTGTGGTCGCACCGGAGATATTTGTCCAGGTTGAGCCGTTAGGACTCGATTGCCACTGATACGACAACGGAGGTATGCCGCCAGTAGCCGCCACGGTCATGGTGTGCGTACTGCCCGAACAGATCGAGGCACTGCCCGGAGGTGCGGAAATCGTGATGTCGTCGTCAACGTTTACGACAGCCGAATTAGAGGTTACACTGCCACAACCTTCACCACTGGCACTTACTATAACCCGATAGTACACCGTTGAGGTGAGTGCGGATGTAGTATAGGAACTGGTAGTTGCACCGCTGATGTTTGTCCAGGTGCTACCCGTGGGACTCGATTGCCATTGGTACGTCAGCGAAGGCGTACCACCGGCTGCGGTAACACTCATGTTGTGCGTGCCGCCCCCGCAAATAGTAGCGCCTACCGGATGGGTAGTAATGGAAGGATCTGCCACGATAGTAGCCGATACGACCGTTGAAGTGGAAGTGCCGCATCCATTGCCTTTGGCGTCTACTATTACCTTATAATAGGTAACACCGGCAGTTGTACTTGCCGGCTTGTAGGTGCTCAATGTGGCGCCCGAAATATTGGTCCAGGGTCCTATAGCGCTGCTAGAGCTTTGCCACTGGTATTCCAGGTTTGGCGTACCCCCCGTAGCCGTCACGGCAAATGATAATTGCCCGCCCACGCACTCAATAATGTTGGTCGGCTGAGTGGTTATAGCAGGATCAGAAACTACCGTCACAATGGCCTGACTGGATGTGACCGATGAACAACCTGTACCGGAAGGACTAACAATAACCCGGTACCGCGTTGTACTGCTTAGCGAAGGCGTGGTATAAGAAGTATTGGTCGCCCCGCTGATATTTGTCCAGGCAGTACCATCCGGGCTCGATTGCCATTGATACGCCAACGGCGGGTTGCCGCCTGTAGCTGTAACCGTCATCGTGTGTGTGCCGCCTGTACAAATCGTTGCGCCCACAGGCTGCGCGGTGATAGAAGGTGTACCTGTCACATTCACCACTACCTGATCGGTATCCGTACACGTTACACCACATCCGCTTTGGGTTACCGTCACCGTATAGGTGGTGGTAGAAGCGGGACTTACCGTGATAGTTGCCGTAGTAGCCCCCGTGCTCCACAAATAGGAAGTTGTACAAGGACAGGTTTTTGAAACCGCATCTACATAAAAAGGCGTGCCGCTTTCATATGTGATTTTTATGTAGCGGCAATTGGCCGGTAAAGTGACACACAAATCCTGGTAGGTGGTATTCGAAAAAGATTCACTGCTAATTAAAGTATACCCTCCTGAAGAAGGATTTATGCCATTTACACCATACCATACTTTAATATTGGTTGTTCCTGTTGTCGATGTTTTTACTTTTAAACATACCTCCGAGCCCGAACTGATGGTTTGACCCATATCCCAGACAACGCGTGTATACGTGCTGGTTGATGAGAAAAAGGTTCCCGTTCCGTCAGGGGCGCCAACAGACGCATTGACGTTGGTAACATTGCCTATATAATGTGCTATGCTTTGGGCATACTGGTTACAATCACTACCCGAAGTAACCGAAGCAGTCAGGGTTGTGCTGCCTCCACTACAAATAGTCTTGTCTGAACCGGCATTAGCGACTAAATTACACGTTTGTGCCGTGATGCAGGTGCGTTCCACAAAAGGCTGTAAACTTGTATTGTTTGGTATATAAAAAATCATCTGCTCTTCAATGCCACCCTGCGCCGAAGGAACGGCACTGATGGCGTCGCCGCACAACGTGTTGCAACTGGCATTGGTGCCGGTAAGGTACCATATCGCCGAGTTCATCTGAGCCTCTGTGTATCCAAGTTGCGTACCATTGCAAATAACCCAGTTGATACGTTCAGCGGTAAGCTCCGAATACCCGGCATTAGCTGCGCCCACTACTCTGGTGAATATTGCCGTACCGTAAGGATAACCCTGCGCCGGCGTGGGCGCTGTTTTATTGTAATTTAAACAAAATACGCTCATTGAAGGCTGGATCTGGCAACTGCCGTTTACAAAACCGATACACCCTACGTAGTCATCATCAAGAAAGATATAGGTGTTGGCTGAAAAATTGGATTGGCTGACGCTGATCACATTGCTTTCGCAATTGGTATAACTAACCGTGCCCGTACCGCAGCCGGTACGCCCCGCCATCAGGTCGCAACCGTGATGGATCAAAGACGACTGCCCGTACTCCGCCGAGCGGCAATTGGCCGACTCGTTGGTGACCCGGAAGTCTTCGTACCGCCCCGGATATAATCCACTCAGGGTTATTACGCCGTTTTGAGCCGGCAACCCCGTGAATTCATGAATTTTGTGCCCAAATACACAACTCACAGTATATAGGGAAGTCCCCGGATTTTGATCGTTTATCCGAACACGTAACTGTCCATCTACCTGTTCACAAGCAGACACGTCCGTCTTGGAAACAGAAATGATATTCAACGCATCGCAATCCGCTACAATCGCTTCATTTGCCATGCCGACAATAGTGTTTTGTCCACTCACTGCAATGGAAATGGCTGAAAACATCAGCATCATGATGCCGGAACATGCCCGCAACGAAAGATTGTTTGTCTTGCCCATTTTGTTAAAAATCTGAGATTTGTAAATGTTGTTCATGTAACGTTGTTCGGTAAAAGTGTTCATAGTAAAAGGGTTGAGTGCTGAACTAAAGCTTTTGGAATTATTTTGTTATGAGACATTGCAATAACAGCGGTAAGACAACTGCTTTGTCTACCGTAACAGCTTGTAACAAGCCGTTTCAAAACAACTAATTACCTGTCCCCGACAGGGCCTAACCCGCCGGAGTCCGTGCAATTAAGGGGAATTCTACTGTTTGTTTTCTATGAAAAACGCCGACACAAAAAATTGACTACCAGCATTTTATTAATATCTGCCGATAACCAACCCACGCGCCCCGCCCATAGAAATAAAGGAGAGAAACTGCGAAGTGTAACGCTTGTCCATAGTGTTTGTTTATGTATGTTGTAACAAAAAATTATCCCTATAACTCATGAATGAGTTATATGCATTTCAGGGGAAACTTACTTCATCATGGTTACATGAGGAAGAACACGAATGCTTTAGATTAGGGGAGAAGCAATCAGGTGCCAAACCTATCTTGCTTTTTCATTAAGGGGAAACAATTACCGTGCAAATATATATTAAAAATGCTATTTTAGAACTATAAACAATAAAAAAATATTTTTTTTGTGACAGGCTATCATGCACCGATATATTTCATCACACCCTATAAACAGGTCATATTTCGTATTTAAGTGTGCCGTATCGTATTATTTTGTGATTTAAATATTAATGCTTTTCATCAATCATTACGTTTTATTAATAATTAATCTAACTCCACAACCTAAGGCGCTACTTTGATCAACTTGCCCACGACACTGCCCGAAGCGGTTTCAATACGACCAAAAAACACGCTCCCCTCTCCTATCTCGGCTGCACTTACGCTTCGCCGGTGCCAACCGGCAGTCAGCTCGCCCTGCCACTTATATCGCTCTACGCCATTTGCATCGTAAATGTAGAGGGTAAGCCTGTCGTCAACAGGCAGGTAGAACTGCAACCAGGTCTGCTCGCTGAAAGGGTTCGGCTGATTGGTAAACATCAGTTTTCCAGCAGACTCAGCACCGCTGAAGTCTATACTTACCCCAAGCCAGGCGCCGTCGCGCCCGTATGCTTCCGCCGGTGTATACCCATTCTCTCTGATATGCAGCAATTGCCCAAGCCAGGTTTCCCGGTGCGCCTTGATATGCATAGTAAACATAGGCAATGGCCCACTTTCTCTTTGTTGCTCTTCGTTCCAGCTTGCGGTAAGTATGCCCGCTCCTCCAAAAAGCCCCCCTATATGGGCCTGGCCAAGCAATCCTTCTTCTACCCCCGTCAACGCAAATGCCGTGGTATCCCATTGAAGAGTAAACTGAAAACCAACAATGCCCGATAGTTCAGCAGCCGTTAATGTAACGGCGTAGGTGCTGTCTTTTTCCAGCCATTGCTCGTTTGCTGACAAACGGAATATCCCTTCTTTGTCCCGCTCTTCTATTGCACCCAAGCCGGTGACGGCGTTCCCGTTCACATCACCAATTTTGATGGCGATGAAATCTTGCCCGCCCAGGTCGCCCGCCAAATCATTGATGTTGATGATTTCGGGAAAGACTTCCTGCCAGGGATTGGCCGGGTTCGGGAAGTGATAAGCCGCAGGTATAAACCGCCAACTGGTGTTACTGGCAAAATCAGAGTCGATGAATAAGATGAGTCGCCGCAATTGAATAAGATCATACGTGGTTATGGTACCGGATTTATTCACATCGGCAGCTATCATCTTGTAAGGCGAATCGAGATATTGCACGCCCAAAATGTGCTTGGTCATTAACAATAAATCGAAGGTAGATACGCCGTTAAGCGGATTTTGATCGAGGAAAGGCGTAACGGTGTAGTCGTACCCCTGCGCTAATGCAGAAAATTGATATGCCCCGTCGCCAAGGGTGGTCATCGATTGGCTCTCCGCCCCGCTAAGCTGTACCTGTACACCCTCCACAGGTTCGTCGTCTTCGGTAATGACTATGCCGGCTATTTCGGATATCGGCGTATCGCCACAGGCGTTAAATACGTTGTCCTGCACCAATACGTAGGTCTCGCAATAATCATAATTGGGCCCTCCTACCGTTCCGTCAGGCTGCACGGCATAAGGATTAAACGCACTATCCCATGTGTAAATACGCACAACCTGGTGCGGCCTGTCGTCGCAGGTCAGCATGATCGAAGTAGGCCCTGGATGTGGTACTTCCGTGATGCGGTGTATGGAGTATTTTATTGGAGAAGAGCAATCGGTAATCGGACTGGCGATGAAATCGTTGACGCTAAGCGAAATCGCACCGGTATCTATATCGCCGTCGCCGTCAGCATCGGCAGGGGGCATCATCGGCATCAGGTCTATGGCCAATCCATTGATACAAATGGGCGAAGGCGCCTTGCAATCCACTACTTCAAATGGCATATGGGTTTCATTCACGTTGCCGCATCCATCTTCTACTATTAAGTAAAAAGAATGGTGCCCGATCGGTACTTCCCATACGGCTTTGAACTTGGGGTACTGACCGTGAATGACCTCAAAGTCAGTGAGATCCATATCGATGATGCCGTCATCCCCTTCGTCTAAGTAGATGTGAAATTCGATGTCCTGCGGCGTACAGGTCTCAAACAAGAGGAATAGATATTCTATTTCCGCATCGCAACCTACGTTGTCATAACTGCAGAACGGGTCGGGTGGCGAGAAATAAATAGCCGGCGGGGTGTTGTCGTATACTTTGATGATCTGGGTGTATTCCCAATATCCAATCGAAGGCGTGGCACGCCAGAAACCGGCAGGGTTGGTGGCGCCGTCGCATGCCGTCGGTTTTTCTCCGGCAGCGGGCACGTTATTCCCCTCCAGGCTATCGCGGTCTATATACCCCAGCCCAATTTCACGCCGCAATACCCACACGGCTTCATCGCCAGGTACACCGTCGCAGTCTTCGTCTCTGCCAATGACTACCGGGCCGCTCTGCCCATCGTATTCGCACCAGTTGATGACGCGGTAGGTGCGGAATATTTTATAACACTCATCACCCGAAGCAGAGAAAAATTCATCGCTGGCACTGACGGCCAACAAGTCGCAAGCCCGCTCGTAGTAATGAATGGTGTCGGGCGCCGGTATGCCGCAATTGGCCGAGGCGTCGGCAGGAAATCGGATTTCGTAACGGTGTGCCTCTTCGATAACCACCATCTGCTGGCATTCTGCAGCCGATTGGTTGCCAAAGCGGTCTATCGCTCTAAACCGGCGTATGATTACGCCGTAGCCGCAATCGTGCAGATTGAGTAAGGGCGGCAATTCTACAGTGTATGCGCCCGGGCAATTGTCATTGGCCATCGCATTGCCAAATAAAGCCTGCAACTGGGTCGTGTCGCTTGCCTCAAAACTATAGGGCAAATCCGTACAACTCACGGTAACCGCATGCGGCGCAATGCACAAGGGCCTTAGTTTGTCTTCTACCCACACTTTAAACCAACATACGTCGCTCTGGCCGTTGATATCGGTTATTTGCAACTCTACTAATACCGAATCGCCCGCATCACAACAACTGAAATCTATATAGCTCGCCCAAGGGGTATAGTCGGGCGCCACAGGCTGGCAATCGGCATCTTCTGTAATTTGCCTCCTGATCTGGTAGCTGCTTATCCCGCAGTTGTCCCACGACCCTTCGTCGGCTTCTTCGGCGTATAATCTGCCATATCCCTGACCGCCTACTGAAATATTGAGCGCATCATTGCAAATGGCGATGGGCGGCGTGAGGTCGAGTACGCAAAACTCACATTCTAATACTGTTGCGTTGCCACAAGCGTCGGTTACGGTGTACCGAAAACGGTGACACCCCTCCGGTATGCCCGCCACATAGCGCTGCGTAGCTCCGGCAGGCACACTGGCCAACACAATGGTTTCGGCGCCAACCCCCGTCACTACTTCGGTCAACACGGACCAATCCGAGCAGTTGTCGCTCACTTCGGGCAATGGCGCCCAAAAGGTGGCCGTACAATCAAAAGGCCCTGTACTGTATAAAATGGAATCCGACAGGCCATCCCAGTCGTCTATTACCACCGGACAAGATACCACCGGCCCACTAAAATCTCCTACGCCGATCAACTGGCTGTATGTCGCCGAAGAGGAAGGGGCACACCAATTGAACAAGGTCCATTCCCGTCTTATTTTATAGGTGCTTTCGCAAATAAAAGCTACCGGATAGTCAAAATAGGAAGCCGCCAAATTGCAGAATGTCTGGTCGAGATCGCTAAATCCAAATGGCGTGATCACAAATGGATAACCCGTAACCGAGGGGTGAGGGTGACCATTGGCATCTGTCTCGTATTGTTCGTCGCACTCCACATAGGTGGTAAACGGCGGAAAAAAGACATCGGTTACCGCCGGCCTGCGAATGCTGATGACCTGCTGGCATTCGTCGGTGTTTCCTTTTTCATCGGTGGCGCCGAAGGTTCGCACCAATTCTATTACCCCGCAATCGCCGTTAAGGTTTATTTGGTCGCTTACGCAAATTTCTATATTGCCGCAGTTATCACTTACCGACGGCCCATTGGGCTGACCCGGATATCCCGTGTAGGAAAGCACTGCCAGCAATTGCTCCAGCCTCTGCCGCTCCAGGTTGTTGGCCGGCCATAATATCTGTCCATCTTTGTTTACGCTGTAACAACGCGGTACCTGAGCAGGCAAACTGTCTACGGTGATTTTACCCCAGTTCTCACAAAGCAAATCGCGCACCACCAATTCGGTTTCTACCGGCAGGCCGTTAAGCGTGCCGGCCCCGTCGCTGTATACCCCCCAGGTGTAACCACCGGTGAGCCCCGTGCCAAAAGCGCCACTGGCCGACGTCATCAGTGTGTAAGTCTGTCCAGGCACCAACGGCAGGCTTATGCGCACCACCGGGTCGAAGGGGAAAAAGCTGGTTAGCGTTCCGTCAAATACATAATCGCCCTGGGCAATGATGTTTTCACATGGATTATTTATATTAAAATTACCCTGAAATAAGGCCGCCCAGCCCCCACCCCAAGTGGTAGCCAGATCAAAGGTGTATACGTCGGCAGTCGTCACGGTGAAACTATACAGATCGTAGTAATGCTGGCCAGGCGTGGGATTGATAAAGTCGAGAAAACACAGGTGGTCAGCTAATGCTATGCCCGGATCGCTACTCGTCAATACTTCCGATATAAATTGTACCTGGTGAGCTACTGCGGCTTGTGATGTGTTTGCCGGACAAGTAATCTCCGGCGGACTTTGATCTTTTGCGTGTATGTATCCCCAGCAGGTGGTAAAATCTCCTGCAAGTCCTCCGGGTATCGGCTGTACCAATGTTATTTCGTACAAAAATATACCGCACCCGTCTACTATGGCGCCGTTGGTGGGGTCTTCATCCTGTACCTGAATGCTGAAATCAGTTGCCTCCAAACAACCGAAATTGCCTTCCAGCAACATTTCCGGCGTGGCGAGAAGCTGACACTGCTCGTTGAGTACTATATTGATTGTGTCGCTGCACCCTATATCAGCTATGGGTGTAGCGTCTTGTTCTACGTGTATGCCAAAATCCTCCAACCGCGTGTTACCCGCCGCATCAGTGGCACTGATCAGTACCTGGTAATCGCCGGGCGCAGCTATCGCCTGCCAGGCGCCTGAGCCCAGCGGCGTTAGGGTGATTCCCGTGGTGGGTGTCACCGATATAAGCGGCGATACGTTGCCGCTACAGTTATCCGCTGCAGTCACCTGAAAAACAAAGGTGGCCTGCGGCGCTTCACACGGGTCTAAAACGGCTATCAGATCCTGTGCCGGATACACGATGATCGGCGCCCAGTTGTCGGGCTGTGCGTTCACCGTAACCAATGCATCTACCAAACGTTGTGCACCCTGGGCATCCGTGTAACGAGCTACCAGCAGGTCGCCGTCGTTAGCTGCCTGAGTCAGGTCAAGTACAAATTCGAAATAACCTGCTGCTGCGTTCACAAACGAAGGCGTCAACGGTGCGCCACCCAATGTGAACACGGCATTGGCCGGGTTGATCGGGTTGTCGCAATCGTCGATGATCGTGATCGATGCCGTAGCCAATACGTTGGTCTGGCACTGTGGTACCGTAAACGTCAGGTTGCCCGGCAGAATGATGTCGGCAGGCTGGTTGACGTCCTGTAATACCGTGATCGTCGGGTTGGCCGTTACGCCCTGATACGTGATCAAGGGGAAGAACGTGCCCGGCGTTACCGTGCCTTGCATACTTCAAAGTATACATTGTTCGGTCCGCCTACCTGGTCGGTGAAGAAAAGCCAGCACCGTTGAGGTTGGGAAGGCCCGAGCCGCCGCCGTTGAACTGTACCTGCGCGATGTTGATCGGCGCACAGTCGTCGGAGATCGTAAAGCTATATACGATAGTAGCCGAGTTCTGGCAAGCTCGTCAGCGTTACCGTCTCAGCGTTAGCCTGGATTACAGGAGGCTGGTTGGCTGCTGCGTTCTGTACCGTAATGATCTGATCGATGAAGCCTGGTTACCAAACTGGTCGGTGTAGAATGCGGAGATCAGGTAGTTGCCCGCTGCCGGGAACGTCACGAAGTATTCTCGGTAGTTGCCGCCCGTGAAGTTCAGCACGCCCGTAGCGCCGCCGAAGTTTACGATCAGGTTGGCGAAGTTTACGTTGTCCTGATCGCACAGGTCATCAACCTGGAACGTCAATACACCCGTTACGCTCGTGGCGCATACCGGGATCGTAAACTGAGAGTTGCCGATGATCGTCACCACAGGATCCGTGTTGTCCGGAACCGTCATGATCAACTGCAAACCTGCAGGGTTGTTGGCGATGTTGCCTGCTGCGTCGCGACCGAAGATCGATACCGTTGAGGTACCCGTGCTCCAGTGTACGTCTACCAGGTAGAAACCAAAACCGTCGGGCGTTACGCTCACTTGCGTGGGCGGAATGATCGTGTTCGGAACCGTCACTGCCGTGGCGCTTACTGCGTTCAATGCTACGATAAAACCGTCGCAGTTGTCAAAGCCGTATACATAGTATTCGTCCTGACGGCCGCATTCGCCTTCCGGTACGGGTACGTTGCCGAAGTTGCGCGTCGTGCCGGCGGCAGTCAGCGGGTCGTTGTCGGCAAGAATGTTACCCAGTACGTCCGTTACATAGAATACAGGTGCAACCATGTCCATGCCGTCGGGTACGCATACCACGATCACCACAGGATCGGTCGGCGGGTTACAAGTGCCCGTCTCGTTTACCGTTACCGTGTAGCAACCCGCTCCGGCGTTGCCGAAGAAGTAAGCGCCCGCAGGGAAACCGATGTAGCTAACCACAGTAGTGGGGGGAGGATTCGGCGCGCCTGCCGGGCCTGAGCCTGCAACCGGCGTAGCGTTAATCGTGTAGGTGCCGGCGCAGGTTGTGCCGTTGGTCACCGTTACCGTAAACGAGCCGTTGGGCACATAACCCGGGCTCACTGCGGGGCACGAAGGCTTCACCGTCGTAGCGCTCACCGTGTACTGTGCATCCAGCGTCTGGAATACAGCAGGACCGGCACAGCCCGATACGTTAAACGGCGGCGCAATGCCGTCGCAAGTCTCGCTTACGTACCAGTTGTACGTCGTGCCGGGTTGCAAACCACCAACGCCGATCGTGATCTGAGAGCCCACTACCGTCATGCTGGTAACAGGAGCAGAAAAGCTCACTACGTTGTTGATGTAGCAAACGGTAGTCGTGAACAGGCCCTGGCCGCCGTCGGGGCAGTTGGCTGCGTTAACTACCATACCGCTACCGCCGAGTGTTACCACCCAGCAGTTGTCGGTGGGCGTGCTATTAGAGGTCCAGCTAAGGCCGGCGCTATTGGTTGTGATGCCCGACGTAGATAATCCGGTGGGATTGGGGCATTGTGCAAGCAATCGGGACGGAGCAGAAATAAAAAGCCCCACCGACATAAACAGATATATCGAAAAATGAATAGACAGCCTCACATGCGTAGTCGTCTGGTGTTTCATGAGTTGTTGCTATTAGTCCAAATATAATCACTTTTACACCATAACATCCAAAAATGGGCGTAAAAGGGTGGTCTCTTCTATGTGTAGTAATCTAATAGTAAGTATGTATATATAGCTCCGGCAGCTCCATCCGGATTATTACAATCACATGTTGACTCATGGGATAGACACGACAAAATATATGGGAAGGGTCTCCTACTAAAAAAGATGCAGAGCAAAGATAAGATATTTCTCATTATCCGGTTATCAGAACATCAAATAACCGGATAACCCAATAATTGAATAGGCGCAGGGCCGGTAGGAGCAGCTATTGAGCAGGAAAAGATTGTTAGTCGCGAACGGGTAAATGATTTTTTAAAATGGTTGGATAAATAACTATTGTAAATTCAGAAAATTTGTGCATTTTTGCATTTAAGGAGTAAATGCGTTGTATCTCTCCACGGTTGGCTGCCAAAACTTTACCCCCTTGCAATACCCAGGCTGCTAACGAATCATACTACACCAAATTCGTAAAAATATACTACGGCTTCGCCTTTAACCAGGCCGGCTATGTAGAGCTGTCTGTGAATAACAAATTATCATTCCTATGAACCGAGATTATCCCAAGAACGTAATTGCATTTGACCTCGTCATTGCTTTCCTCATCTTTATTGCCTGCATTGTCTACGCGATTACGCTGCAACCCAGCGGCGTCGATACTTTTGTGGGTATTCCGTGAGTCTTGAATTACTTGCAATCACTGGAAAACATTGAATTTCATTATCTTTGCCATTCAAACTTAACCAGAGAATCAATGTAACAGAACGCGGGCAGACAAAGCCTCAACTCTCACTCCGCTTTCCTCGTATCAATAATGATGCGGCTCTTCCTGGTGAGGTCGAGGCCGGAGAAGTCTTCGTACAGGCGCTTGTATTTATTGTGCCGCGCTTCCGGTTGTTTTTTGCCGTTCACCTTCAGGTGTTCGCCGGTGAGCTCCATCTTGTACCCGCTTTTTCTGTTGATCAATCCGTCTTCAAGCAGGTGAGCTTCCAGGATTTCTTCCAGTTGACCGTTTACCAGGCCGGATTTGTCAAAATAGCCCATGATATGCCCATCCAGTACCGGTGCTAAAGCAAGTTCGCGCTGGATCAGAGCCTGCTGGCGCAGTTCGTGTTGCGATTCGCGCAAACGCTGCATCTCTTCTCTGCGATCTTCCCTGGCTTCTTCTTGTGCCCTCATTGCCTCGCGCAGGGCTTCTTCGCGCATGTGCTTCATATCTTCGCGGCGTATACGCATTTCGCCTTCCTGATCGCGCAGCAGTTGTCTTTCTTCAGCCAGCATGCCGGCCAGGGCCTCGTGGTCGATATGGAGGCGGTCCATGTTTGGAAAAGCAAATGCAAACGGGGCTTCCGGGGCATCGGTAATGACTGCGGTGCGGCCGTCTTCGAGCGGCGCCCCGTCGAGCAATATAACGCCGGTTTTGGTATCAATTTCCAGCTTCATCGGCTTGCCTTCCCCCCCCTCTATTTCGATCACGGTGTTGCCCTTGTCGTCTTTGCGGGTATTGAAATTTTTGAATGACCTGATTGCTATGTCGTTATTCCAAAATGGCGCTACGGCCGGAAAATCGGGAATTTCAGGGAAGTCCGGTATTTCGGGCATTCCCGGCGCCGGTGGCGCGGGAGGCGCAGGAGGAGCCGGCGGCGGCGGAGGCACGGGCATATCGCCAAGGATATCCTCCAGCATGGGCTCGTATTGCGCGTAATCTTTGGCGGGAATTTCTTCGCCATCGACTTTCAGATAGGTTATCGCGCCTTCATTTACGCGAGCCTCCACTTGCTTGCCCTTGTGTGTGAGGTTTAATCTTAATTTTCCGTCGGGCAGTGAATCCACTAACATCTCGGCCGGTTTGCCTTTACGGGCAATGTCAAATTCGGGCTGACGGGCTCCGATAGAAAGCCCGCCAACCAGTAAAAGTAACAGACAGGTGACAATTAATTTTTCCATGGTGTTTGACTTATTTTGCGGTTGCTTTAATATGCGCTTGATTCTGTGCAACATCCGGCGTTTTTTGCCCGAAAATGCCATGGCGTACGCCGGCGCCCATTGTTGCATTTCCTGCAGGCTCACGAGAGCTTTGGCGTAGGTGAGCGAGTTGCTGCACAAGGCCACCGCCAGGTCGTCGCAACTGCTCTCGCGCTCGTCGCGGATTACGGCAGAAATCCACCATACCGCCGGATTAAAATACAAGGCGATCTCTACGGCCGATTGTACAATGTTCCACAGGTAATCGTTCCGAAAGATATGCGCCAACTCGTGCGCCAATACGGCTTCTACCTGCTCGGGACTGAGTTCGTTGACCGCCCCAATGGGTAGCAAGATGAATGGCTTGATATGCCCCACTACCATGGGCCCCCGTGCCAGCGCCGATTCCATCAACTGTACTTGCACACGCATACCCAACTGCGACGACAGCCGCTCGAGCATGCCCTGCCATTCTTCCCCCAAGGTGCTGACCTGGCTGAATTTCAAGCGCTGCACGTAGGCCAGGTCCCCAATAGCCGCAACAGAAAAAGGCACATGCCGGCCAGCCATAAAGCCACTATCAAAGGCAAATGCATTTCGAAATAATCGGTGAACCGCTGCCGGAAGGTGGATATGTCTGCGGCCGCACCCACTGCCGGGGCAGCCTGCGGCCCAGCTTGCTGTACAGATAGCTGCGCTACCTGCAATTGCGCCGGGGTTTGTTCGTACAGTCTGACAAAGGTGAATACGGCAAGGGCAAATACCACTAATAATGCTACATTGGCCCAGGCATACCGCAGGCGGGCAGGTTTGCCCCGGCCGATTAACATAAAAATGGCCAGCGCTACCGCTACAATGGCCGCCTGCCACAGCGAGTGAAGGACGGTCCACCCCAGGGCTTCGACCATTTCTTCCGTAAAAAGGGTGTTTATCATCTGCATAAGTCCCGGGTATTATTTTTGCTCTTTTTCAATTTTGTCAATCAATGCCTTGATCTCGTCCAACTCCGCGGGCGAGGTTTTGTGATTCCCGAGGGCCTGCATCACCATCTTCATGGCCGCCCCCCGAAAGGTGGATTCTACAAATTTATCGAGCAACTGCTGCTGCGTGTCCGATTCGCCCACCACCGCCCTGTACACGTGTATTTTGCTGTCGGTGTTGCGAACCAATATGCCTTTTTCTACCATGATCTGCATCAGCTTTAAAGTGGTGGTATACCCTACTTCGCGCTGCTCGCTTAGCTTGTCGTTGATAAACCGCACGGTAGACGGCCCATACTGCCACAGCACTTGTAGTATTTCCAATTCGGCCTCTGTCGGCTTGGGTATCTGGTCGTTCATTTTGTGATCTTATTAATTACGAAAAGCTTCGTAGTGCAAAGATGTACGAACCTTTTCGTATTGTCAAGTTTCTGCTACGAAATTTTTCGTATTTAAATGTTAAAATTATTCTCCGGCGTAGCGAATTTGAGATATTCGCCCATAGGCTCGAATTATTTTCTACAAATAGGTTAAAAAACGCTACCTTTAAAACGAATGGCTATCAGCCAATTTTTTTTAAAAACCATACTGACATGAACGGGTACTCGCTTTCCCGGCGCCTCCTTACTATCGCCTCGTTAACCTTACTCTTATCAGCTTGCGGCGGCGGCGATTCCTCCCAGCAATCCGGTAATACCGGTATAACTGCCACTGATACCGTGCCGACCCAGGCAGAAAATAAACAGCCACCCCGCACGCACAACTGCAAAGCATCGGGACAAATGCTGGAAGGCAACCAGCTTTGGCTGCACGAAATAGACCTGTGGCTATGCATCGTAGCCGATTCAACTACCTACGATGCCAATTACGGCGATAGCCACCGCATACTGGAGGTATACGACACCAAAGACTGCCGGCTCATCGAACGCAAGGTCTTACCCGTGAACGTAAGCCCCGATTTCCCCTATTACCTGGCAGAAATCACTTACAACCACACCAGCAACCTGATAGCCATTCGTGGCTTTAGCACGGTGTACATTTACGATGCCGCCGGACGCAAGCTGCTGCCCAATCTCAAACCCACTTTTGCCAATGAACGCTATGGCGTAGACGCCCAATCGGGTATGATCCTGCGCCTGGAGCTCTGGGAAAAATACCTGGTGGGCTACGCCCGCGACTATGGTTCTTTCGCCTTCGACCTCTCCAACCAACAAAAGCCCAAGTCCGTAATACCCTACGCCGAGTTCAAAATCGAAGACGAAAAGTATAACTCGCTTTTCCTGCTCAACTCCGCTTCCGGAGGCATACAGGCTATTGTGCCGGCCTACAATATTGAAAAAGACGAGTTTATGATCAATCCGTTGCTTCCCGAACCCTCGGCGCTCAAAACGGAAACCTCGCGCAGCGCCCGCAATAATCGCTATATCGTGATTCGCGACAGCGATAATGCCGCCATAGCCGTGGATATGCAAACGCGCACCCGCATCGACCTCCCCGCCGAGGTGGCTTCGCAGCCCACGCAGAAGGTGCTGGAATGGATCCGGGCCAGGTAAAGCTGTTCTCCGTTGTCCGTTCTCTGTTCTCTGTTCCTTATCTTTGCCAGTTATACTTAACAGAGAACAGAGAACAGAGTACAGAGAACAGAGAACAGAGAACAGAGAACAGAGAACAGAGAACAGAGAACAGAGAACAGAGAACAGAGAACAGAGAACAGAGAACAGAGAACAGAACAGACCATGACCACCGACGATTTCAAGTTTATCGCCGATACATTACCTAAAGACCCCGGGGTTTACCGGTTTATCGATAAAACCGAAACGATCCTTTACGTGGGCAAGGCCAAAAACCTGCGCAACCGCCTGATCTCTTATTTCGGCGAGCGACTGGATCGCGCGCACCGCACCCGCCTCATGGTGCGCAATGCCCATCGCATCGAATACACCATTGTAGAAACCGAAACCGATGCCCTCCTGCTCGAAAATACGCTGATCAAAAAACACCTGCCCCGCTACAACGTGATGCTCAAAGACGATAAGTCGTATTCGCATATCTGCATCAAAAAAGAGCGATTCCCCAGGGTGATGATTACCCGCCGCGTCATCCGCGACGGGTCCACGTATTTTGGGCCCTATACCTCTAAAGGCAGGCTCAAAGACATCCTCGACCTGCTCAAGCAGCTTTTCCCGCTGCGCAATTGCTCTTTTCTGCTCTCAGAAGAAAATATCGCTGCCGGCAAGTTCAAGGTCTGCCTCGAATACCATATCAAAAACTGTATGGGCCCCTGCGAAGGGTTGGAAGACGAAGCCTCCTACAACGAAAAGATCAGCCAGATCAAAAATATCCTGCGCGGCAATTTTAGCGCGGTGGTGCTGCATTTTAAACAGGAAATGCAACGCCACGCCGAAAACCTCGAATTTGAAAAAGCCCAGCAGATCAAGGCCAAACTAAGCGCTTTCGAGGACTACCAGAGCAAATCTACGGTGGTGAGCACCACTATCCGCGATGTTGACGTGTTTTCAATAGCCTCCTCCGACAAAGAAGCCTATATCAATTATATCCGCGTGGTCAACGGCGCCATTATTCACACCCATACCCAGGAACTGGTAAAAAACCTCGACGACGACGAGCGCGACTTGCTGGAATTCACTATCCCTATCATCCGCGAACGCTTCAACAGCCTGGCCCCCGAAATTCTCGTGCCTTTCGAACTGCAAACCGCCGATAAAGAGGTGGCGATTACGGTGCCCAAAATCGGCGACAAAAAGAAACTGCTCGAGCTGTCGCAAAAAAATGTGAAGTACCACCTCCTCCAAAAACAAAAACAAGAAGCCGGCAAAACCAAAAAGCAGACGCCCGCCGAGCGCATCCTGCGCACCCTGCAGGAAGACCTGCGCATGGACGCCGCGCCCCTACATATCGAGTGTTTCGATAATTCCAATATCCAGGGCTCAAATCCGGTGTCTTCCTGTGTGGTTTTCAAAAACGCAAAACCCTCCAACAAAGACTACCGCCATTTTAATGTGAAATCCGTAGAGGGCCCCAATGATTTTGCTTCGATGGAAGAGGTGGTGTTCCGCCGCTACCGCCGCCTGCTCGACGAAAACCAGCCCCTGCCCCAACTCATTATTATCGACGGCGGCAAAGGCCAGCTCGGCGCCGCTATGGAAAGCCTGCGCAAACTCGGCATCGCCGACCGCGTCACGGTGATCGGCATCGCCAAAAGACTGGAGGAGATCTTTTTCCCCGACGACCCCGTGCCCCTGCTGATTAATAAAAAATCGGAGTCGCTCAAACTCATCCAACAAGCCCGCAACGAAGCCCACCGCTTCGCTATTTCTTTCCACCGCAATCAGCGCTCGCGCAATTTCCTGGGCACCGAACTCACCCATATTCCCGGTATCGGCGAAAAAACCGCCCAGAAATTATTGTCGCATTTCGGCTCGGTGAAAAAACTACGCGCCGCTACGGCAGCCCAAATTGCCGAGGTAGCCGGCATGGCCGCTGCTAAGAAGATTACCTCGTTTTTCACTGAGTCTGCTGAGAAGGAGGGAGAGAGGGAGTGAGGGTGAGAGGGAGTGAGGGTGAGAAGGGGTGACAGTGCGACTGTATGACTGTACGACTGTCGAAGGGGCGATTTTTCAGCTAAACCCTATCGCTAAACTGCGAATGCACTAAACCCTTCTAAACCCGATAACATTACACCTTCGCATTCACATACAACAACTCCACGGTAGGGTGTGGGCTGCCGCCGGCGGGTTCGAGGGTAATATTGAGACTTTTGGCGTGGTCGATAAACTGTATCGTTTGCATATCGTCGCCGGGGTGGGTAAGCAGGCCTATATTGATCATTTCGCCTTTTACATCTGCCCAGATCTGGTATTGTTTGCCGGGGGGCGGCGCGGGTAGCGATCCGGGATTGCAAAAAGCCCGGCGGGCTTCTTTATTCCAATATACAATAGCAATAGCCTCGGGCGACACAGCTGTTCCGTGTAGGTATACCGCCCGGGTATGGCGGTGATGTACAAAAGCATGCAGGCGGGCAATTTCTTCGTGTTGGGCTTGTGTTTGGGTGCACCTCTGCTGCAAAGTGGCGTATTCAGCCGACAAGCGGGTGATCTGCTCCGTGGCCAGGCCCCATTGGCGATATTCCCAAAGGGATACAAACCCCAGCGCAAGAAAAGCAGGCGCCGTCAACCACCACAGACGGCTTGGCGCCGCTTTTTTCTGCCTGGACGGCAGCGCAGTCAGCGTTTCCGCATAGTCGCCCATAGATTGCTGCAAGGCCTCCAACTTGGCCTGGATATCGGGATATTGTTTTACAAAACGCTCCACCACTCCGCGTTCTTCCATTGTAGCCAACCCCAGCACGTATTTTTCCAATAAGCCGGATGCCAGAAACTCTTCTTTATTCATGCGTTTTGACACAATAACTGTTTGTTTTTTTTTGACAAAGAGTCAACAAGATAGGTGGGGAAAGGTTCATGGACAGCTATCAGCAGTTAGCTGTCAGGTCTCAGCTTTTAGGTCTTAGCAGGGCTTAGGGCTTAGGGCTTAGGACTTAGCGATTAACCGCTAACTGCTAAGCCCTGACCGCTAACTGCTATCCCTAAACCCACAACCTCGTAGAATACTTCACCTCCGTCATCACAAACGAACTCTGCACATTGCCGATATTGTTGAGCGCGGCCAGTTTATTCACGATAAAATCCTGATAGGCGTTCATGTCCTTGACTACCACTTTCAGCAGGTAGTCAAACATGCCGGCAATATGGTAGCATTCGATCACCTCGCGCAACGATCGCACCTCGTCTTCAAACTGCTTGAGGTAGCTGCGCGCATGCTCTTTGAGCTGCACGTTGCAAAAAGCCGCCAGCGCGTAATCCAGCTTGGCACGGTCCACCAGCGCCACGTATTTGCTGATGTAACCCTCCTCTTCCAGTCGCTTTACCCGCTCGAATACAGGCGTAGTGGTAAGCCCCAGTTGGGCGGCAATTTCTTTGTTGGTCAGGTGCGCATCTTCCTGCAAGAGGTTTAATATCCGCAGGTCGGTGGGGTCGAGTGGTTTCATGTCTTTTTTTTCTAAAAATGAAAATTTCGCAAATCTATTTTAGAAAATATTTTTTAAATAAAACATAAAAATATGATTATTTTCTTCTTATTAAATGTAGTGTAGAATTTTATTCCAATACCCTGTAAATTTGTACTGTGCGCGGTTTAGCGTTAGGGTTTAGTTAACTAAACTTATAGCTAAACCCTACCGCTAAACCCAATCGCTAAACCAATCCGGCAACTTCCCAGGAATAGCTAAACCCAATCGCTAAACCCGCCGAAGGCGCTAAACCCTACTAAACCACAAAAAATTACCACCATGAAAAAGCACCAATTCAGGCCCGAGAGCCTCATGATGTCTTACGGCTACCGCCCCGAATGGTCGGAGGGCGCCGTCAAGTGTCCGATCTTCCAGACGTCCACCTTTGAATTCCAGAGTGCCGAAAAGGGCAAGGCCTTTTTTGAGCTGGCTTACGGCTTGCGCGAGCGCCGTGAGGGAGAAAAGGAAGGCCTGATTTACAGCCGCCTGAACAATCCCGACCTGGAAATCCTGGAAAACAGGCTTACGCTATGGGACCAGGCAGAGGAATGCGCCGTGTTCGAAAGCGGCATGTCGGCTATTAGTACGGCTTTGCTCGAATTTCTCAAGCCTGGCGACCTGCTTCTCTACAGCCAGCCTTTATACGGCGGCACTTCCCACTTTATCAGCGAAGTGCTCACACAATGGGGCGTGCACATCCTGGGCTTTCACCCCGAGCAGACGATGTCGGAGATTATCCAGATGGTAGAGCGCAGCGGTCACAGCGGCCGGCTGGCCATGATTTTCATCGAAACGCCTGCCAACCCCACCAATACATTGATTGATATCAGTCTCATGCGACAGATCGCCGACACGTTTAGCGACGGCGGCCGCAAGGTGTACGTGGCTGTCGACAATACCTACATGGGCCCACTCTGGCAGCATCCGCTGAAGTGGGGCGCCGACCTGGTGTTGTATTCCGCCACCAAATACATCGGCGGGCACAGTGATCTTATCGCCGGCGCTTGCCTGGGCTCGCACGAACTCATCAAGCGCATCAAGACGCTGCGCACTTTCCTGGGCAACATGGCCGGCCCCTGGACCGGCTGGCTGTTGCTGCGAAGCCTCGAAACCCTCAAATTGCGTATGGAGGAACAAGCCCGCAACGCCCAACAGGTAGCCGCCTACCTGGCCAAACACCCCCTGATAGAACAGGTGCACTACATTGGGCTGCTCACCGAACAAGACGGCGCGCAATACGAGATTTACCGCCGCCAGTGCAGCTCACCCGGCGCTATGATCTCTTTTAACGTACGCGGCAGCGAAAAAGAAGCCTTCTGCTTCCTCAACCACCTGCACCTGGTCAAGCTGGCCGTGAGCCTCGGCAGCACCGAATCGCTGGCCCAACACCCCGCCACAATGACACACGCGGGCGTGCCTCCCGCCGAACGCGAAGAACTGCACATCACCGAAAACCTGATCAGGCTCTCTGTCGGCGTAGAAAATATCGACGACCTGCTCTGGGATATCGGGCAAGCCCTGGAGAAGGTGAAGGCCCTGAAGGGGGAGAGAGAGAGGGAGGGAGTGAGAGAGGGAGAGATCTAAGTGGTGGTAAACAAGGAGAGGCGCAGTTAAATGCTAACTGCGCCTCTCTTGTATCTCACACTCTCACACTCCCACACTCTCTCACTCCTCATCGCCGCCATCGTCTTCTTCGTAGCGGTCGTAAGTAGTAGTCTCTTCGCTGGTATCGTCGGCGATCGTATCGGGGTCGATATCGGAGAGGTTGAGGTCTTCCCAGAAAGATTCGTCGTCGGTAAAATCGTCGAGCAGATCGTCGACATCTTTTTTAGTACCGCCGCCCTTCTCGGAAGTGGGTTTGCGAATAATTTTGGTAATAATTTTGGGAGAAGTGCTGTCGGAAGGCACTTCGCGTTTCGGGGGCAAGTCTTCTACCGGCATAGCCTTGGGTTTGTCGTCCAGTTTGGCAGCTATACTTTTGGTAGTAGTGGGCACTGCCAGCAGGCGCTTTCTGTCGATAAGCTGACCGGTTACGACACAAATGCCGTAGGTTTTATTTTTGATCCGCACCAGGGCATTTTCCAGATCCTGAATGTATTTGCGCTGGCGTATAGCCATTTCATTGAGCAATTCGAGATCATTGGCAATACTGCTGTCATCCATCCAGTCGCTGCCGAAATCGCCTTCCGCGTTTTCTGTAATTTCGAGGACTTGTTTCCTCAGGTCCTCGAGTTCTATCCTGGCCTTATCCAGTTTATCAACAATAATCTGGCGGAATTCATCCAGGTCAGTGTCAGGATATCGATTCACAGTAGGTTCCATCTGCACTAAAATTTAGGGCCAAAGTTAAGATAATTTAGAATCTGCTATACTTCCGGTTGTTAAATAAACAACACGGGTAGCTAAACAACCTTCATTCCAATCCGGTTGAGCAATGCACTAATTAACGGCGATTATTTTCAAATATTTCAAGTAAAACCCAAAAATCAGGGTTCTATCACCTCTTCTTCTGCTTCTACGGGTTCTTTTTCTTTTATCAAAAGCGAGAAACCGACACCCGAAGCCAGTGAGGCGAAAATTACTGCCAGGGATAGCCATTCCGGAAATTCGATATGGTGCTGGAGTAATAATTTGACGCCTACGAAAAACAAAATTATTACGAGGCTATACTTGAGATACCGGAATTTATCGAGTAAAGAAGCCAATACAAAATACAAAGAACGAAGGCCCAATATAGCAAAAATATTGGACGTAAAAACCAGAAAAGGGTCGGTAGTAATGGCAAAAATAGCGGGGATAGAATCAAACGCAAACAAAATATCAGTGGTTTCTACCATCACCAGCGCCACAAACAACGGGGTCGCGGCCAGGATATGCCGGCGGCGTACAAAAAAGTGTTCTTCTTCAAAATGCTTGCTCACCGGAAACAAACGTTTGACAAACTTAATGGCCGGGTTCTTCGCAGGGTGCACGCTTTCGCCCGTGTCGAGCATCTTGTATGCCGAATAAAGCAAAAAGACGCCGAACACATAGGTCATCCATTCAAATTCCCTGATCAGCACCACGCCAAAAGCGATCAATACGCCTCTAAAAAACAAGGCGCCGAGAATACCCCAGAACAATACCCTGTGCTGATAAATCTGCGGTACCTTGAAATAGGCAAAGATGAGCGCTATGACAAAAATATTGTCCATGCTCAAAGATTGCTCAACCAGGTAGCCCGTCAGGTATTTCAATACGGCCTGAGTACCGCTCATGTCGCTATCAATCCAATGCCGTTCGTAGGCATAATACACGAAAATGCTAAAAGTAAGGGAAAGCGTCACCCATACACTCGTCCAGCGCAAAGCTTCCTTCACGCTAATCACGTGGGATTTTTTATTGAACACCCCCAGGTCGAGGGGCCAACAAAGTGAATACCAATAATAAAAAACCTATCCAAAACCAAACCATGTTAGCTCTATTGATCCTATTTTACTCCAACTACCGTCAGTTCACACTAATAAGAATGATTCAGGCGGCGCAAAGTTTACATTTTTTGGCTGTATATCATTATAGTATCGTTAAAAACACAGGAGGATTAGACAAAGGAAGCGCTCATTAGTCAAAAAAAATGAGCAATTTCACGCCCTGATTTTAAAATTTACAGTATATGAAAACGATTGCAGTTTTCACTTCGGGGGGTGATGCCCCGGGTATGAATGCCTGTATCAGAGCCGTTGTGCGCTCCGCAATCCACTTTGGACTGGACGTGTATGGCATCAAACGCGGCTATGAGGGCATGATTAAAGGCGAGTTTAAAAAGATGTCCGCCAATTCGGTGAGCGGCATTATACAAACGGGTGGTACGATCTTGCGATCGGCGCGAAGCGATGCTTTCAGGACTCCCGAAGGCCGCCAAAAAGCATACGAGCAACTCAAGAAAAAAGGCATCGAAGGCATTGTAGCCATAGGCGGCGACGGTACGTTTACCGGCGCGCAGGTATTTATGCAGGAATACCCCGACCTGGCTATCGTGGGTTGCCCCGGCACCATAGACAACGACCTGTACGGCACCGATTTTACGATAGGCTACGACACGGCGATCAATACGGCGATGAATGCGATTGACAATATCAAGGATACCGCCAACGCCCACGACCGCCTGTTTTTTGTAGAGGTGATGGGCCGCGACGCAGGTTTTATCGCCCTCAGCAGCGGCATCGCCTCGGGTGCAGAGGCCGTAATGGTGCCCGAAAGCAAAACCAGTATCGACAAGCTCATCCAAACACTCGAGGAAAATTTTCAGAAAAAGAAAAATGCCAGCATTGTGGTGGTAGCAGAAGGTGATGACGCCGGCGGCGCATTTCAGGTGGCCGAAGCAGTTAAGAAGCGCTTTAGCCGCTACGAAATTAAAGTGTGTATCCTGGGCCACCTGCAACGGGGCGGCCGCCCTACCTGTATGGACCGCGTGCGCGCCAGCCGCATGGGTATCGCCGCTGTAAAAGCCCTCATGGAAGGCCAAAAAGGCGTGATGATCGGCGAATGGCACCGCTCCATTAAATACGTGCCTTTCGAAAAAGCCATCAAACACAACGCAGAACTCAACCCTACCCTTCTTGAAATGGTTAAGATTTTAGCATAAAAACAGACGTTTATGGAATTATCGCTCATCCCCCGACTGAAACACCTCGACAATAATTCTTTTTTCCTCATTGCAGGCCCTTGTGTGGTAGAAAGCGAGGCTCTCTGCATGGAGGTAGCCGAAAAAGTCAGTGATATCTGCCACCGCCTGGGTATTCCTTATATTTTTAAGGCTTCTTACCGAAAAGCCAACCGCTCGCGCCTCGACTCGTTTACGGGCATCGGCGACGAGGAGGCCCTCCGTATTTTGCATAAAGTAGGCCAACAATTCGACCTGCCCGTTACAAGCGATATCCATACCGACGACGAGGCTGCTTTGGCAGCGCCCTATGTCGATATTTTGCAAATACCCGCTTTCCTTTGCCGTCAAACCAGCCTGCTCCAGGCCGCCGCCCTCACCGGCAAGGTGGTCAATATCAAAAAAGGCCAGTTTGTGAGCCCCGAAGCCATGCAGTTTGCCGTGGATAAAGTGGCGCAAACCGGCAACTCCAAAGTAATACTCACCGAACGCGGTACTACTTTTGGCTACCAGGATCTGATAGTCGATTTTCGCGGCATCCCCGTGATGCAATCATTTGGGGTGCCTGTGGTGCTCGATTGTACGCATTCGCTGCAACAACCCAATCAAAGCAGCGGCGTGACCGGCGGCCGGCCCGCCCTCATCGAAACGATCGCCAAAGCCGGCGTAGCCGTCGGCGTCAACGGGCTTTTTATCGAAACCCACCCCAAACCCGCCGAAGCAAAATCCGACGGAGCTAATATGCTCCCCCTCGACCGGCTCGAAGGCCTGCTGGAGAGATTGCTGCGCATCAGACAGGCGGCGGTGTCCGCGGAGGGCACGGACCATAGTTTAGCGCCTTTGGCGGGTTTAGCGTTAGGGTTTAGCGATTGGGTTTAGCACTAAACAGCGCAAGCACTAAACCCTAACGCTAAACTGCGCATGCACTAAACTGCCGAAGGCACTAAACTGCGAAGCAATTTAAACCACCGGCTGCTATTAACATCTTATTAGCAGACATCCCATGGAAAACCCGTAACTTTGCAATCAATTTTCAAAACATAGTACTATGGAAATGACCCTTATTTTTATTGGGAATATTTTCAGCCCCGAGGTACTCGTCGTGCTGTTTGCTATCCTGTTGTTGTTTGGAGGCAAGAAAATTCCCGAACTCATGCGCGGCTTAGGTCGTGGTATCCGCGAGTTTAATACGGCTCGCAATACACTGGAATCGGAATTAAAGGAGGGAATGCGCGAAAACGAAGCCGCGGCTAAGAAAACTAGGAGGGAGTAAAGAGGCGGAGGAGGAACAATAGCCGGTTGTCTGTTATCGGTTGTAGGTTATCTGTAATATAATGAACAGACAACAGAGACCGGTAACAGAGACATACTTCTTAAACAATCCCCCCAGGATTTTCATGCCCATATTGGCAATATCGTCGAGGGCGCTGCCGTCTCCATCTGAATCAAGGAAGCGCGTGATCATATTCAGGGTAGGATTGCCTGATTGTTGCTGCTGGTTCACAGTGCCATTGAGCAGGTTAGCTATACCACCTATGTCCAGGCCGTTTTGGTTTTTTGCCTTACCCAGCATGCCCATTACCACGGGCGCCAGAAGTCCCATCAATTGCATCGTTTTGCCCGACTCGAGGCCGCTCATCTGGCTCACCATATTGGCCACTCCGCCCTGGCGGTCGCCCAATACGTGATTAAGAATACCCAGGCCGTTCACCGTACTTTGATTCTGCGGCTGTACGTTGCCCGTCAATACATCTGAGAGGTTATCGAGGATGCTGCCGTCGTGGTCGCGTTCTAGTGCATTGTTCAGCGATTGGGCGCCTTCAGGCGTAGAAGCATTGCGCGCCAGTTGGCTTACCAGGGTGGTAATGATGCCCTGAGCAGCCGTAGCCGTCTGCTCGCGATCGGCGCCGCCTATTTGTTGGCTGAGCTGGTCTACAAGTCCGCCAGAAAGTTGTCCTTGAAGGAGATCTATAAGATTCATTTGAGAATGTTATTGATGTGAAAAAAGCAATATCCAAATATACGCGAAAAAGGCCGCTTATCCAACTTTTTTGCGCTGCGACTTTATGACGCAGTAGCTCAAATAGGTCACATATATAACTACTTGGAGAATCCCAAATGTGAAATATCATCCTGATCTTTTGCACGATTAGATTTCATCTTTGCAAGAATTAGATCGTTAATGTGTATTACTCTTACAGAAATGTCCTCCAACTGAAATACCGTGCAGTTTTGAAATGCGGACTCGAATTCAAGGCCTTTTAAGGTAGTCATTAGGTCAATACACACCGGCGGAACCCCAAATGTAAAAACATCAATTGCAGGATTATTCAAAAAATTCTCTTCGCTCATATCAAAAACCGGCATCCCAAATTCTTTGAATGCTTTGACAACCTTGTGATAATTTTCACTGGTTCTTCTTACCCATATATCCATATCTCCGGTTGTACGGGAATAACCATGAAGAATTACGGCGTATCCACCTACCAATATATAGTCTACATCACATTTGTCTAACGCTCTAATAAAATCTCTGAAATCAGGATTAAAGATATTAGACATTTTAATGCTGTTTCCTTGTAGAGAATACATTTCTATTCAAACGAGGAGGGTCGTCTAGCGGAAAATTCCAAGCTACGCTAATAAGATAATAAGCCGCACGGAGCCTCTCCTCGGGAGTTTTTGAGAGCCAATAATCGAGATGATTGTCGGCTTCCCTAAATGTTTGCGCTTTGAAGTGTGTTCTGTCTAGCCGAGGATAATCCATATTATTTAATAATTAGATAGCAGTTTAGTAGGGTTTAGTGCATGCGCAGTTTAGCGAAAGGGTTTAGTTAACTAAACATACAGCTAAACCCAATCGCTAAACCCTAACGCTAAACCCCACCAAACAGTTAATCTAAATTAACCTTGCCGAAACGAGCGCCGTCCTGATATTGCACAATAAATGCATTTTCAAAACCTTTTCTGTTGCGCACATCGCGAAGCATGTTTTTGGCGTCATCTGCTGTAAAATAATCGCCCAGCAGCACACGCGTGAGTTTATTGCCGCCTTTGAGTTTTTCGGTATCGAGGCGGCCGAGGGCTTTCACATCTTCAAATTTGCTGCTGCCGGCGTCGTAATTTTTCAAAGCGGCCAACTGGATTTTGTAGTACATCCCGGGGTGTTTCGGCGCAGAGGTGGTGTATTCCAGGTTATCTTTGTCGGAAATACCGCGCGCGGTATACACGTCACCGGGGATGCCTGGTTCTGAAACCACGGGTTTTCCGCCGGGTTTGGGTTTAACTGTTCCAGCCGTTCCTGTATCCGGTACGGTGGGCTTGTCGGGCGTCACGTCCAGCTTATCCAGCGTAAGCGGTTGGCCGTAAGTATAGGTTTGGGGGTCGTTGGTGCTGAACTGGTAGGTACCCGACAGGTAGCCGTCGCGGGTAGCCTCTACGCGGAATGTGCGATTGGGCAGCAATTCAAACAGATAAGCGCCGCTGGCAAATGATTTATTGATAAGCAGGTTTTCCGTGCCGTCGTCGAATACCTGGTAGAGGTATACATTCACATCTTTGAGCGGCTCGCCGTTGGTTTTGTCGTATACGTTCGCTTTGAGCGTAATGCGACGACCGCCAATCGTAAATTCGAAAATATCGGCATTGCGGGTATTGGTTTTATCGCTGCCGAAAACGCGGTTGGATACCAGAAAACCCCCGAATCCCGATTTCGATTTCACGAAAAAGAGGTCGTCGGCGCTGGAGTTGATCGGCAGTCCGGCATTTTCGGGTTTAACCCAGTTGGATTCGGACCCTCTCGATTTGAAAATATCAAAACCGCCGATAGAAGCGTGGCCGTTGGAGGCGAAATAGAGCATGCCCTCCTCCGCGTCGAAGAACGGGGTGACTTCATCGCCCAGGGTATTCACCGAAGCGCCGAGGTTGACGGGGAAGGTGAAGTCGTTGTCGTCGCCGCCCAGATCGCGGGTGACATACCACAGGTCCATGCCGCCGCGGCCGCCTTCGCGGTTGGAAGCGAAGTAAAGGACTTCCTGTCCGCCTTCATGCGAAGCATACGGATGGGTAGCTGTCATACCGTTCATATTGACATAATCGGGCAGGCGTTCGGGGCTTGACCAGCCGCTGTCGGTGCGTTTGATGACAAAAATTTCGCAGCGCGTATTGAGGTCGTTCCAGGCCTGGTCGGCGTTGCAAATGGTGAAATAGAAGCGCTCGCCATCGGGAGTGAGGCTGCCGTTGCCGTAGTGGCCGTTCTGAATCACCGGGAAATTAGCAGGAATGGAGGCTTTAGTCCAGCTCTTGCCTTGTTTCTGGGCGTTATAGATGCGTGCCCGGCCCCTTGAGCCGAAGAGAAATAGAGGAGGTCATCAGACATGGGGAAAGGTGCAAATTCGGCGGCTTCTGAATTGACATTGGCGCCGGCAAAGCTCAGCTCAATGCTACGGTCGGCACGGGAGGGCAAATCCAGCCCCAGTTCACAGCCTTTTATTTCGGTTTGAACAATTTCTTCGAGTACCGATTTGCCTTCGCCGGCATAGCTGTCGATAAACTTCTTAAACTCCATTTTGGCCTTTTCGTACTGGCCGTCTTGTTTGAGACTTCGGGCGTATTTTAGCCCTACAAGGGGGAATTTGTCGTTTTCGTCTTTTACATGCTGATAGGCTTCGGCGGCTTTGCGATAGTCTTTGATCATGTAGTAGGCTTCGCCGGCGTTAAAGATGAGCTCTTTTTTCTTTTGCTTCTTCTGCCAGGCTTTTTCGTAGTTTTCTGCTGCTTGCGCATAATTACCCTGTTTGAGTTGTTCATCAGCGGTGCTGCTGAGTTTTCGCCAGGTTTGGGCCTGGAGGCCCGTCGCCAACAGGCAAGTCAGGGTTAATAGAGCGATTGTCTTGTTCATTGCGATAAGATTGTGTTAGTAAACCGTTTTGTATGTTTATCCGATTAGGAGTGATTCAATAACCGGGGCAAAATGCTGATACTCCAGTTGTTGTACTTTTCCGGCAATTGTCGCCGGCGTATCTTCACTTCCGATGGGGCAAGATACCTGCAGGATGATGTCGCCTTCGTCGTAGTGTTCGTTCACGTGGTGTATCGTAATGCCGCTTGCCGTTTCTCCGGCAGCTTTTACGGCTTCGTGCACGCGACTGCCATACATACCTTTGCCTCCGTACTTTGGCAATAACGCCGGATGTATATTAACTATTTTACCTCTATACGCTTTTACCAGATATGGGGGCACTAACCACAAAAATCCGGCCAATACGACAAGGTCAATCGGGTACCGGCCCAAATCTGCAAGCAATTGTTCACTATGATATAAATAGTCGCGATTGATAACTAAAGTTTGAACGCCTTTGGATTCGGCCATGCCAAGTACAGGCGCGTCAGGGCGGTTGGACACCACCACTGCCACCCTGATTTGCGGATGGCCTTCGAAGTAGTCAATGATTTTGCGCGCATTGCTACCTGTTCCCGAGGCGAAGATGGCAATATGTTTCACCTTACTGTTATAATGCATGCGTGGTATCAAAGATACACTTTTTTGGGGTTTATAGGTTTATAGGTTTACATGAAATAAACCATAAACCCATAAACCTATAAACCTATAAACCAGTCACTGTGACTTTCGTCACGTATCCAAATCACAATAGGGCGTAATTTTGCGGGCAAATACACGAAGTTCATATGTCGATAAAATTGGATACCTGCACTTGAATGGCTTCCCAATTATAAAAAAGCGTGGTTGCAGGGAGATTTATCTGCCGGGCTAACGGTAGGCGTTATGCTTATCCCACAGGGTATGGCTTATGCTATGCTGGCCGGTTTGCCTCCTATTCACGGCCTCTACGCCGTAACCGTTCCCCTGATCCTGTATGCTTTGCTGGGTACTTCGCGACAATTGGCGGTGGGGCCGGTGGCGATGGTATCGTTGCTTACGGCATCAGGAATCAGCGCCCTGCAGCCCGCAGGCCCCGAGGTGTATCTGCTTTCGCGGTCACATTGGCTTTTCTGGTGGGTATTATCCAATTCGGCATGGGCTTATTCCGGCTGGGCTTTTTGGTCAATTTCTTATCGCACCCGGTCATCAGCGGTTTTACCTCGGCAGCTGCCATTATTATCGGACTGAGCCAGTTGAAGCACTTGCTGGGCATCAAATTGCCCAATAGCGAACACGCCCACGAAATTGTCATTTCAGCCGCGCAACATATCGGCGAAACGCACTGGCTGTCCCTGGCCATAGGCCTCATCAGTATCGTGGTGATCAAATACGCCAAGTATATTCACAAAGCGCTGCCTGGCGCTCTGCTGGCAGTGGTAGCGGGTATTCTCGCCGTCTGGGTCGGCGGTTTGGCCGAGATGGGCGTGAAGATCGTGGGCAAAGTCCCACAGGGATTACCCGGGTTTTCGCTTCCCGCTTTTGATATGGGCACCTGGCAGGTGTTGATCCCTACGGCGCTGACTATTTCACTGGTCGGCTTTATGGAAAGTTTTGCCGTAGCGAAAGCCATCCAGGCTAAGCACAAAAATTATGAAGTAAATTCCAATAAGGAACTCGTCGGATTGGGTGTGGCCAATATCGGCGCCGCCTTTTTCCAAGGTTATCCGGTCACCGGCGGCTTTTCACGCACCGCCGTCAACGACCAGGCCGGCGCCCAAACGGGCATGGCTTCGCTGATTAGCTCCGCACTGATCGTGCTGACGCTTTTGTTTTTAACGCCCTTGTTTTACAACCTCCCCAATGCCGTGCTGGCAGCCGTCATTCTTGTAGCAGTGGCCGGATTGATAGACTATAAAGAAGCCCTGAAACTGTGGCGCAACGACCGCTCCGATTTCTGGATGCTGCTGGCTACGTTTGTGATTACCCTTACGCTGGGTATCGAAACCGGCATCGGCGCCGGTGTAATACTTTCACTGGCCGTGGTGATCTATCGCTCTACCCGCCCCCACGTGGCTGTGCTGGGCAGGGTGCCGGATTCCAATTTCTATCGCAATGTGGAGCGCTTTAAAAACCTCGAACTTCGCCCCGATGTGCTCGTGGTGCGCTTCGACGGTCCGCTTTATTTTGCGAACCTCAATTATTTTAAAGATAAAATGGACGAGCTTAGCGCCGGCAAAGGCAACGCGCTCCGCCTAATCGTTCTGAATGCCGATAGTATCAGCCATATGGATAGCAGCGCCGTACACGCCCTCGAAGAATGGGTGAAAGATACCCGCAAACGCGGCATAGCCGTGAGCTTTACCAGTGTAATCGGCCCCGTGCGCGATTCCCTCAGCCGCTGGGGATTGGTAGACGTGATCGGCGAAGACCACTTTTATGAGCAACCAACAAGCCGTGGATGCCTTTTCTAAAAAACAGGAAGCTAATCACTTCCAGGAATATGTGTTGCAAGCGAATTAGGGCTTAGCGGTCAGGGTTAGGGCTTAGCGATGAACTGCTGACTGCTGACTGCTAAAATCAAAAATTTTCATCATGAAATTCCTCCTCCCCATCATGGCGCTAATCTCGTCCGGCTGCGCCCAGCAAAAGCACCGGCCACGCTGACGGATGCCGAAACACAGGCATACATTTGCAAAGGGAAAAGCCTGACCCAGGGCCTCCTTTGCCGCCCTGAGCAGCCGGCTCAGCCAGGCTATCGAACAAGGCGGCATAGCCTATGCAGCGCCGTTTTGCAGCGTGACCGCACTGCCCCTGCTCGACAGCCTCTCGAAGGCAAATAATGCCACTATACGCCGTACCAGCCTGAAAGTACGCAACACGGCCAACGCCCCCACCCCCTGGGAGAAGGAGATATTGATGCAATACGAAGCCCAGGCACAACAGAATGCAGCGTTGCAGCCGATCGTCAAAGCACTGAATGATAACGAGGTGGCTTTCGCAGCGCCAATCACCGTCCTCCCGCTTTGCATGAAATGCCACGGCAAACCGGGCGAAACAATGAATACAGCCGATCACGAGGCGATTAAAAAAACGTACCCCGCCGACCAGGCTATCGGCTACGCCGAAGGCGACCTGCGCGGCATGTGGAGCATTGTGTTTGAGAGGGAGTGAGTGTGGGAGGGAGAGAGTGTGTGATACATTTTTTGTATGTTTACATGTAGCTGTTTAGCAGGGGTTAGTAGGGAATTTTTTTTGATGTTTGATCCTTGATTTTACGCGAATTCGCTAAACCCAATAGCTAAACTGCGCATGCTCTAAACCCTACTAAACAGTTACGTTTACATTAAATTTTTTTTACAATGAAAATATTACCACTGTTTGCATTCATCATGCTGGCCGGCCTGTGGGGCTGCCAGGCACAAAATAATACAAAGGGTTACCAGGACATCGACGTGGCCGCATTTAAACAAAAAATGCAGGAACAAAATATCGTGTTACTGGATGTGCGCACTCCCGAAGAAATAGCCCAGGGCAAAATCGACGGCGCCGCCGAACTGGATTTCCGCAGCCCCGATTTCGCCGCACAAGTAGATAAACTGGACAAAAACAAGACTTACCTCATTTACTGCCGTAGCGGCAACCGCAGCGGCCAGGCCTGCAAAATGATGGCAGAAAAGGGCTTTACCAGTCTGTATAACCTGGATGGCGGCATTTTAGCCTGGAAAGAGACGGGGAATTGATGAAATTTGAATTACGGAATTACGAATTACGAATGATTTTCAATTAATAAATAAAAAAATCGTCATTCGTCATTCGTCATTCGTCATTCGTCATTCGTCATTCGTCATTCGTCATTCGTCATTCGTCATTCGTCATTCGTCATTCGTCATTCGTCATTCGTCATTCGTCATTCGTCATTATACGGCCCTCCCTTTCATCCACTCAAACAACTTCTCCACGTCCTCTTTCTGGCAGAGGCCGGTACCGGAGCGCATCGTAGTGGCCGTCCCACAGGCCACGCCGTAGCGCAGCACATCAGTCATAGAGAGGCCTGGGGAAAGCGCCCACACGAGCCCTGCCACCATACTATCGCCGGCGCCGATAGTGCTTTTGGCAATTACCGTGGGGGGCATGGCATACACAAAGCCGCCGCTATGGGCCAGCATAGCCCCGCGGGCGCCGAGTGAAATAGCCACCAGCTCGGCTTTGCCCTTTACGATGAGTTCATGCGCCAATTCTTCCTGTTCGTGGCCCGTGATCGTTTCCTTGCCGTAAAGCGAAGCCAGCTCGCCTAAATTGGGTTTTATCAGATATACTCCGGCTTCAAGCGCAAGTGTCAACGGAGTACCCGAAGTATCCACCACCAGCTTAACGCCCTTGGCACGCGCCCAGTCGGCAATGCGGGCGTAGTAATCCTCGGGCACGCCGGGGGGCAAGCTGCCGCTGGCTACCAGGTAAGTAGGCAGGGGGTTAAGCTCGTCCAGTAGCTGTAGGCTCTTCTTCCATTCCATTTCTTGCAGTTCCGGCCCCGGCAGTCCAAAGCGAAACTGCCGGCCGGTAGACGTCTCCACCACCGCCAGGCTCTCCCGCGTCCAGGCTTCGATTGGTATAGCCTGATAGCGCACGCCCTCTCTTTTAAGTAATTCCTCCAGCAGCAGGCCGATAGGGCCGCCCGAAGTGATGATCGTAGCCGCTTCTTCACCCAGGCGGTGCAATACGCGCGACACGTTAATGCCGCCGCCGCCGGGCTCCCAGGCGGGTTCTTCACAACGCAGTTTTTTCTCGGGCACCACCCGGTCTACCGAGGTGCTTTTGTCTACTGCGGGGTTGATGGTTAAGGTGGAAATTGTCATTGTCGGTTATCGGTTATCGGTTATCGGTTATCGGTTGTGGGAACAGAAAACCTCACCCCCGTGAAACAAGATACCAAAGATACACCACATAAAGCGTCAAAAAGCAAAGCCGTGCAGGCGGGGGATATGCATTTTCCTGGTGGTGATTAGTGCAACGATCAGCAGCGTGCTGGAAAAGATGACCACCATTAAGTCAATATTAGATAGATCCTGAAAGGGCAGCGCTCTCACGGTGGCGCTGACGCCCAGGATAAAAAGCAGGTTGAAGATATTCGACCCTACCACGTTGCCTATGGCGATATCGGCGCTTTGCCGACGGGCAGCCACTACGGAAGTGACCAATTCCGGCAAGGAGGTGCCGATGGCTATGACAGTAAGGCCTATGAAAGCCTGACTCATGCCTATCATTTGCGCGAGGTGGACGGCGCCCTCTACTACCCATTTACCACCTAAAAACAAAGCCAGGACGCCCCCTGCAATACTCAACGCAGCCTTCCACTCTTTTTCCGAGGGGTCACGCACAGGAGCTTCCTCCATCTGCATATCCTGCTTGCTCAAGTCATAGGTGTATATACAAAAAGCAGGAAAAAAAAAGATAATAACACCTTCTATCCTGTTGATTTCCAATTCATACAGGCCATTGAAGCCGATAGTCACATTCGCCAAAAAACCGATGAGCAACGCTGCCGCCAGTGAAAAGGGGATTTCGTTGATCAACGTGCTGCGCCTCACCGGCAAAGACGCAATGGCCGCCGTGGCGCCCAGAATGAGAAACACATTGGCAATGTTGCTGCCCAACACGTTGCCGATAGCAATATCTGCATTACCCTTGAAGCTGGCGAGCATGTTGACGGTGAGTTCCGGCATCGACGTGCCCATCGATACGATGGTTAATCCGATTACCAATTCAGAGATGCCAAACCACCTGGCGATAAGACTGGACCCGGCCACAAGCCATTTTGCACCCTGGATCAAGAGTACAAATCCAATAATAAAAAGAAAGTATATCATGTCAATTAATAATGGGTTTTATCTACTCTGGTATCAAAGGGAGTTCGGCGTAATACACCTCATAATCTTCTCTTTTTATGCTAAATCCCTTGTGCTCAAACAGCCGAAGCATAGCTTTGTTGGTAGCCAATACGTTGGCGGTGATTTTTTGAAAGCCCATATCGCGGGCAATATCGAGGATAAAATCAGTGAGCAGGCTACCTAATCCTTGTCCATGCCAGGGATCGGCTACTACGATAGCGTATTCGGCACTTTCTTTCCAGGCGTCGGAAATGATGCGCACTACGCCGATCATCTTTTTTTCACCGTTTTCTTCCAGTTCGGCAATGATGGCCATTTCTCTGTCGTAGTCGATCTGCGTAAAGCGAGCTATAAACTCGTGGGTCAATTTGGGTACATAACCGAAAAAGCGAAAATAAAGGGTTTCTCTGGAGAGCAGTTCAAACATTTTGATCTCCATTTCTTCGTCTTCGGGGCGAATCGGCCGCAGCACTACGGGTTTGCCGTTTTTGAGCATTACCTGCCTGCGGTAATACGCCGGATAAGGCGATATAACGAGGTGGTCGTATGGGCGGACGCCCCGCTGAAATCCGGAAGGCTCCAGCTCCATTTTTACGGAAGAGACCCCGCCGCCTCTCCGGTTGAGAAGAACGGGGTTGGCGGTGATCCGGTTGATTTCCGGAAAATCCATCACGAGGTAGGCGAAACGGCACAGCAGTTCTTCGAGCTCTTCCACTTGACGCCACCGCCGCCGCCTTCTCCGCACAGTAGGGGATAAATGCGGGTGTTTTCAATGAGGCGGCGCGCCAGCGGAATATTGAGCGGTGGAAGTCCTAAGCGCCAATCGCGGTATACGTGCGCGCCGGGACCGCCCAGTCCGAAGCGAATGATTGGCCCAAATGTGGGATCTTTTCTCGAGCCAAAAAGCAAGGGGTAGTGCTCGGCCATATTAGCCCCTTCGATCATGGGAATATGGTAGCAATCCAGCAACTGCCGGCAAATGTCCTGGTCGAGCTCGGTTTGACCTGCTGACATTGCCGCTTGTATAAGTTTAGCCGCGCGGTCTTTGTCGGGCGTAAATTCGGCAGGCGTAGCCGGCGGCGCTTCCTGCAGCAGTTGCAGGTTGCGGTGGTGCCGGTACATTCTCAGGAAGGCATCCACAGCGCTTTCGGGGAAGCGGTAGTTGGGTATTTTGCCTGCTTCCAGCACATTGCGCGCTTTGCGCACCTCGCGTTCGCCCATCCACGAGGCAATCACCGGTTTGTAGGTGTGTTGCGCCACTTCGACAACGGCATCCGCCACGGCTTCCGGCTGGGTGACGAATAAGGGCGTGAGTACCAGCAAGGCGCCGTCCACCTGCGGGTCTTGCAGGCAGATAGTCAGAGCTTTTGCGTAGGCCTCGGGGCTGTCAAATCCGTAAAGGTTGACGGGATTCACTACAGGATAAGGAGAAGGGGCTATTTCGCGCAATTGCTGGAGCGTGGTTTTCTTCGAGGGCGGCAAGTTTCCCGCCGTTGAGGTGCAAATAATCGGCTGCCAGGGCGCCGGGGCCGTCGGCGTTGGTAATTACTGCCAGGCGATTGCCCAGCGGGCGCGGCTGCAAAGCCAAAAAATGCGCGCAATTGAAGAGTTGGGCTACTGTTTCCACCCTGATGATGCCTGCCCGCCGAAAAGCGGCGTCGTAAGGGCTTTCTTCCCTGTTGCTGGTTTTCCTGCCGGCTTTTAATACGATGATGGGTTTGGTGCGGGCAAAGGCACGGGCTGCGCTCAAAAACCGCCGGGCTTCGCTGAGGTGCTCCATGTAAATCAGGATGCACGAAGTGTGCGAATCAGAACCGAAGTAATCAATGAGGTCGTCAAAGTTGACGTCGGCAGTCTCCCCCAGTGAAACAAAATAGCTGAAACCTATGCGGTGCTCCACGGCCCAGTCCAATACCGATAACCCCAACGAACCGCTTTGTGTGATAAAGGCAAGATTGCCCTTGCGCGTTTCCTGTCGCGATTGGGTGGCGTTGAGTTTGTGGTTGGTATTAATTAAGCCCAGGCTCTGAGGCCCAACAGGCGCATGCCGTAGCGCCTGGCCAACTGGCTGATTGCTTCGCGGTTGGCCTCCTTCTGGGTTAGGTTTTCACCCGGAGAACTCGCCACAATCAAGCCGCCGACACCGGCCCGGCCGCATTCTTCTACTACTTTTAATACGGCATAATCGGGTGTGGCCACGATCGCCAGGTCAACCTTGACAGGCACTTTGGCAATAGCGCTATAACAAGTAAGCTCTCCTACCTGTCGGTGTTTGGGGTTTACGGGTATGATCTGCCCGCCATAACCTTTGTCGAGCAGGTTTTTTAGAAATGGAAAAGCCGGACTCGATTCGCGCATGGTGCCGCCAATCACAGCTATGGTACCTGGTTGGAAAAGCCGTTCAGGTTGCTTGCGCATGTTGCGGTGAAAGTATCCAGGAGGAGGGGGCGAGGGGGAGAGGGCGAAAGGGCGACAATTACCCTGATCTCCCCTCGCCCCCTCTCCCCCAATGCCATTAGTTGCTAGGGAGGCATGTTTACTAAACTTTCGGAAGTTTAGTAAACATGATAAGCTTAACTTAATGGCATTGCCCTCTCCCCCTCGCTCCTGGTTATATCAATTGTGTATTAAAACTTCCAATAAGGCTCCAGCTTGGCCATGCCGGCGTGCAGATACATCTCGTAGGTTTCCCAAACCCGCATGCCCGAGGTAGAAAAATCGGCTTCATAAGCCATCTGCCTGCCTTCAATGCCTGCTACGAAATTGAGCAGACACCTGGGCATTTCTTCGATATTGTAACCGCCCTCCAGTATAGCAAAGATACGCGGAAATCGCTCGCCAAGCCATTTACCTACCGAATAATAGGTATTGGTCGACAAGTGGAGGTCGAGCAACAGGTCGTAGCGATGCGCGTCAAATCCCGCTGAAACCGCTACTACATCGGGCTGAAAAGCCTGCATTACCGGCAGATAGTGCTGCAAGGCATCGAGAAAATATCATCGGCAGCGCCGGGCGGCAGCGGGATGTTGATGTTAAAACCCAGACCCCTCCCCTCGCCTATCTCGTCTACAAAACCATTTCCCGGAAAGGCCGGATACTGGTGCAGCGACAAAAAAAGCACCTTGTCGGTGGGGTAAAAAATAAAAGAAGTGCCGTCACCCCTATGTCCGTCAATGTCGAGGATACAAACTCGCTTGCCCTGATCAACGAGGTATTGGGTAGCAATAGCGATATTATTGAACAAGCAAAAACCCGAAGCCCTGGCGGGATAGGCATGGTGACCGGGAGGGCGTACAATGGCAAAGCCTGCCGTTCGGCAGCTAATACGGCCGCACCTACGGCATAACAAGCCGTCTCATAGCTAAGCGTGCCCACTACGGTATCTTCGTCGAGATGGCCGCCCCAAAGGCCCATCTCTTTTACCCTTTCAATATAATCGCTGCGGTGTACCAATCCCAGCAGCGATTCGCCGTTGGGCAGGGGCGTATCGGGAAAATCGGTGAAATAATCCAGCCGCTTGGCATTTTCGGGATGGTGGTGGCCGGTTTCGTGTTGCAGAAATACCCGGTTGTAAAGGATGTCCATGCAGGTGCGTTTATTCCTTTCCTTCAACACCAGGAGCGGCACTCGGGTATGCAGCGCCATCTTGCGGGTCTGACTGCGATGGAAGATGCCTTCTACCCATCCGTAATGCGGCGATAGCATAATGACCAGATCGGCATCGTAATTGTTGGCAAATTCTTCGATGGCATCGGTCACCGTATCGCCCTCCAGGGTTTGGAAATTGATTTGCAAAGTAGGCACTTTTTGAGCAAAAATGGCCCCCAGATCGGCAAAATCGAGTACACGCTCTACCGAACCGTCCATATTGACATGCACGCAGTGCAATACAGGGCTGAAAGGCTCCAGCATTTTACCTACTTTCCAAATGTAATAAGGATCGCAATCGGCCAGATTTGATGCATATACGGCTACATGAATATCTTCTTTTTGGGCATGTTCGGGCACTATCCACACCGGGCAATGCGCACGGCCCACTACGCCGGTGGTCACACTGCCGAAAGTGCGCTCCAGGGCATTGTGTTCGCCCCTGGTACCCAATACAATGAGATCGGCTTCGTCGCGCTCAGCCACTTGTACAATGGAGTTTACCGGCCCCCCGATCTCGAGATCGGTAACAATTTCCACCTGCTGGCCAAAGCCACCTGCTTTGGCTTGCGCCATCCCCAGGTCGATAAATGCCTGTAGGGCTTCTTTCGCCGCATTGATTTTGGCTCGCGTTGCCTGTGTAGCTACCACGGGTAGATCCATGGCCTCGTATTCCGGGTAAATGACGTGCAACAACCGGACTTGCGCACTGTATTTTTCAGCCAGCCACAAACAATATTTAAATGCGTGCTGCGCAGGTTCCGAAAAATCAGTGGGAAACAGGATGGTGGTGATCTCTTTCATGGCTCTGCTATTGACGATGTTATTCTTCTCAAAGAAAAACCTTTCTAATCAAGCTCTTATTGTCAAAAGTCATATTTCAGAGTGATTTTTTTTAACAGCTCACTGTACCCGCTCACTGTTTATCATTCACACAGATACTGTTTCGTTGATCTTATCCAGTTCGAGTACTACGCGCGAGCCGTCGTTATAGTACATCGGGGCAAATTTGACGTTCCATGTTAATTCGCGGTAAGTATACGAACTATTGGCGTGTACCTGCTGGGCAAACGTCTCGTCGTAGCCGGCAATCAACACAATAAGCTCCACCTCCATGTCAGCTACTTCCTGGGGCGTCTTGCGCCACAGCGGGCTTTCTTCATCTATGGGATGCACGATGGTCCAGTTGAGCGGCAACAACACCACGCGCTCGCGTTCAAGGGGTAAGGGTGAAAATTTGCGGCGCGAATCCCTTCCATCGTGCTCCAACCAGCTCATCGTAACGGTAACCTCCATGTTGATAATGCGGTTATTGCGCAGGTTGGCCAGCCGGAATTGCAGGCTGGTCATATCGCGATAGGGGGCTATCAGCGCGTGGTCGCTGAAGATGATCTGCGCCTTGGGGCGCGAAAACCGGGCAAACAACAAGCCGGTAACCAGCGAAAAGCTGAGCAAGCCTACGAGCGCGTCAACAGCGGCAAGCAGACTGGATGCCGGCGTTTTGGGACTAATAGCGCCCTAACCTACCGTAGTAAACGTTTGCGTACTGAGAAAAAAAGCATGGGCAAAACGGTGCCATTCGTCACCGTCTTCCACGCCGTTAAACGCGCCGTTGCCCAACAAAGCAAAAAGCAACGCGAACAACCCATTTATAAATATAAAAAAGACCACCACCACCAGTAAAAAACGCCACCAGGACATCTCCACCAGCCATTGGTATAGCGCAAAAGAACGCCTGCCTTTGCGCAACACATTGAAAGAACCGTCCTTATTGATCAATCTTTCGCCGGAAGCGGTTATTTTTGTTCCAAAGCCCAGATCATTGTTAATGTCCTTTCGGGAAATTCCCATGGATTGCCTGGATTGATTACGCTTAAATGCCATGATTAAATTGCAAATTCACCCCGATATACGCAAGGCAGCAACGCTGCCGGCCGCTTTTTATCGCGACGCTGCCGTTTTCGAGGCGGTGAAAGAAAAAATTTGGTCTACCTGCTGGCACTATGCCGCCGATGCGTCGGTAATTGCCGCCCCCGGACAATACTTCCCGCTCACCCTATTAGAAGGGGTACTCGACGAGCCGTTGGTATTGACACAAAACATCGATGGGCGTACCTATTGTTTATCAAATGTATGCACCCACCGCGGAAAAATTATTGCCGAAGCCCCCGGCGAACATCGACAGCTATCCTGTGGCTACCACGGCCGCTGCTTCCGACTCGATGGTTCTTTTAAAAGTATGCCCGCTTTTGAAGAAGTAAAAGATTTTCCTACTGATAACGACAACCTGCGGCAAATAGCATTGTCTGAATGGATGGGCTTGCTGTTCGTTTCGCTGCAACCCGAAGTTTCTTTTTCAAAAATGGTGCGCCCCATCCAGGAACGCCTTTCCTGGTTGCCTTTAGATACGCTGGAATTAGCTTCGCAGCACTCCCAGGACTATGAGGTAGAAGCCAACTGGGCCTTGTATTGCGACAATTATCTCGAAGGGTTTCACATTCCCTTTGTACACCCCGCGCTCAACAAAGCCATCGAATTTGGAGAATACGAATACGAGCTTTTTCCGTATTGTAACCTGCAAAAGCTATCGCTAAAGCCGATGAGCCCTATTTTTCTCCCCCTGAGGGTTCTCCCGACTACGGCCGGCGCATCTATGCCTATTATTTCTGGGTGTTCCCCAACCTGATGTTCAATTTCTACCCCTGGGGATTGTCGCTCAATATTGTAGAACCGCTTTCGTTTAACCGAACAAAAGTGCGCTTTCGCACGTATTACTTCGCCGATAGTGTTCGCGACCGCGAACGAAACCAACTCGATATTACGGAACTGGAAGACGAAGCTGTGGTGCAAAGCGTGCAGCAGGGCATCCAGTCGCGCTTTTACGACAGCGGCCGCTATTCGCCCACGATGGAGTTATGCGTGCACCATTTTCACCGGCTTATTGCCAAGGCATTGGAACAAGATTGATTCACCCGATAATTTTTTTTTATGGTAACAGTTTAGCGTTAGGGTTTAGTGCATACGCAGTTTAGCGTTAGGGTTTAGTTTATCTAAACATTCAGCTAAACCCAACCGCTAAACCCAACCGCTAAACCCTCCTAAACAGATACTTTTATGAAAAAAAATGAACACGCTGTTTGCCTTTATCCTTTTTGCGCTTTCGCTAAATGCCCAGGATCTTAAAGTAGACACCAGCATGCGTATGGATTTTGAGGCCTACGACCCGCCTTCCACGCTGGTAGTACCCGAACACCAGGTGACGCGCGCCAAATTCCCCTTTATCGACGTGCACAGCCACCACTGGCGCATGGCCGATCAAGACCTCAGCGTACTGATCGGACAAATGGATTCGCTCAATATGGGCATCGTTGTGAACCTCAGCGGCAGGGGCGGCGCAGCCTTAAAAGCCATGTCCGACAATATCAAAAAATACGGCTACCAGGGCCGCATAGCCCTGTTTACCAATATCGAAATCCGCAGCATCGGAGACCCCGACTGGCTGGAAAATACGATCAAGCAACTGGAATACGACGTGCAAAACGGCGCTGTAGGCCTCAAAATTTACAAAAGCCAGGGCATGGACCACAAGGATTCAAGCGGTCAGCGTATTACCATCGACGACCCCCGCCTCGATCCGGTATGGGAAAAATGCGGCCAACTGGGCATCCCTGTGCTAATCCATTCAGGCGACCCCAAGCAGTTCTGGGAACCCTTCGACGCCAATAACGAACGCTGGCTCGAACTCAAAACGCACCCCGCCGCAAGCGCAGCCACGACGACCCCGCGCCCTGGGAGCAAATACTGGCCGAACAACACAACATCTTCAAAAACACCCCGCACCACCTTTATCAACGCTCACATGGGCTGGTTTCCCAACGACCTGCAGCACCTGGGCAGCATACTCGACGACATGCCCAATGTATACGTGGAAATCGGCGCCGTGATCGCCGAATTGGGCCGCCAACCCCGCGCTGCCCGGCAGTTTTTTGAAAAATATCAGGACCGCGTACTTTTCGGCAAAGATGCCTACCACCCCGAGGAATATCCCACCTATTTCAGGGTGCTCGAAACCGCCGATGAATATTTCCCCTACTACAAGCGCTATCACGCCTTCTGGCGTATGTACGGACTGGAATTGCCCGATAATATTTTGAAAAAATTGTATTATAAAAACGCCCTGAAAATTATTCCGGGCCTCGATAAATCCCAATTCCCCCGGTAATGTATAAAATATGAAATGGTGGATCGCAACAATCCTTGTGCCGGCTCTGGCCTGGCCGTTTGACAATGCCCGCTCGCAGGCCGACACGGTATTTATCTCCAATCCTTCCTTTGAAGCCGATGTGGCCCTGTTTTCGCAGGATACGGCCGGCTGGGTCGACTGCGGTTTCCTGTCGGAAGCCCCGGCAGCGATCCAGCCAGGGCAATACGATGTGCGTATGGCGCCTAAGGACCAACGCTACTACATGAGCCTGGTAGTTAGAGAAAACTATACCTGGGATGCCATCGGACAAAAACTGGAAAAACCCCTCGAACCAGGCAAATGTTACGAGTGGACCGTCTACCTCGCTCAATCGCCTCACTACGTCGATTACGCACGCAGGCACGCAGGCAAGGTGCGCTACAACAATCCTATACAGCTTTTTATCTGGGGCGGCAGCGGCTTTTGCCAGGCCGGACAGCTGCTGGCCGAAACAGCAGTGGTAAAACACAAAAACTGGCAAGCCTACCAACTGGTATTCCGGCCGCAAAAACCAGTGTATTATATTACGCTACACGCGTATTACCTCAATCCGCTGGCAGCCGCGTATAACGGCCATATTCTAGTTGACAATGCCTCTCATATCGTATCCATACCCTGCACAGATCAACCGGAAGAGCCATTAGACGCAGGCAAAGTGCTAACGCTTTCACCACCGTCTTTAGAAGCCCTCGAACGCTATATTTCACTTCATGGGCCGCACATTATTTTTTCTTCCAAAAAATTGGAGCTCGAAGAAAAAGCCGATACCGATTTTTTTCGCCCCGAATATCTCTCGTATGCCCATATGTCGGTAATTGCCAAAGGCGTGCGCTGGTTCGCAGGCCAAAAACTGATCATTGGCATAAAACCCCGCCCTAAGCGCCAGCTTGATGCCCGAATAGAATATATCAGCCAATATCTCCGCGACAGAGGCCTCAAGCCCGAGCAGTTTACCGTCGTGGTTTATGAAAAAACAGACAACGCTGCCTGGTTGGCAGAAAGCCCGGATATCGCGCTGAGACTCGCCCAGGATGGAGAGAGTGAGAGAGGGAGAGAGTGAGAGAGGGAGAGATACTAAAAATCCAACAGTCCCAAAGTCCCAAAGTCTCACACTCTCACCCTCCCCTAATCCTCTCTGAGTTCTTTCAGGTTATTCGACAATTTGCGCAGTATGCGCAGGGTGCGGAGGCTGGGCAGGTCAAAAATGCCGGTAGTTATTTCGATAGAGGCGCTGCCCACGCGGCCGCCGAGGGGAGGATGTAACTTGCGAAGTTTGAGCTTTACGCCGCGCACCTGCTCGAAATGGTCTTCGATGCGATCAACCATGCGCTGCGCCACATTTTCAATCAATTGGGCGGGTTTGCGTATCTCTGCCTGGCAAAGCAAAACAGGGTTTCGTAGTTGAGGGTCTGAAACAAGTCGTCTTCCTCGGCGGCAGCGTCGATGCGCACATCCACAAATACATCGAGTACAAACTCGTTGCCCAATATCTGTTCTTCTTCATAGAAACCGTGCGGGGCGTAAAATGAACGTCTTCAAGCGCTATAATTGCCATATCGTTGTATCCTTGTTTTAGCAAAGATAATACCAATGTGCTATCTTCGCACCACACACGTTTGCAATATGCCTATTATAGATGCAGGAAATTACCAGGTACACGTGGGCGACTGCTGGGCGCCGCTCAACCAACTCATCGCATCGCGCCCCCAAAGCAAGTTGCTCGTCATAGTCGACGGCAATACCCGGCGCCACTGTTTGCCCTTGCTCCGCCAGAAACTAGAGCGCCGCGACCTGACGATCATTTCCGTGCCTGCCGGCGAATCGTTCAAACATATTGACACCTGCACCCGCATCTGGCAGCAAATGTTCGACGCCGGCGCCGACCGGCGCTCGCTGGTCATCAACCTCGGCGGCGGCGTCATCGGCGATATGGGCGGCTTTTGCGCGGCTACGTTTAAACGCGGTATGGATTTCGTACAAGTGCCCACCACGCTGTTGTCGCAGGTAGACGCCTCTATCGGCGGCAAACTCGGCGTCGATTTCGGCGCTTTGAAAAACGGCATCGGGCTTTTTCGCAATCCCCTCGGCGTATTTATCGAGCCGGCTTTCCTGCAAAGTCTGCCACCCCGCGAGTTGCGCAGCGGCTATGCCGAAGTGATCAAACACAGCCTTATCGCCGATGCCGACCAATGGGAACGCCTTCGCCGCATCACAAACCTCGACCAGGTAAACTGGAGTGAATTGCTGGCGCCTTCCCTGCTCATCAAGCAACAAATCGTGTCTGCCGACCCATACGAAAAAGGCGCCCGCAAAGCGCTCAATTTCGGACATACCATCGGCCACGCAGTAGAAGGCCGGGCTTTACAGTCGCTTGAGTCCCTCCTACATGGAGAGGCCATCGCCATAGGTATGATTTGCGAAACCTGGCTGTCGCATCACTTGCTCGGGCTTCCCTCCGACCAACTCAGCGACATAAGCAGCTACCTTGTCAAGTTGTACAAACCCAAACTACTTGATAAAAATGATTTTCCAGATTATTTGGAACTCATCGCGCAGGATAAAAAAAATGAAGGCGACGAATGGCTGTTCAGCCTCATCCACCCCCTGGGCCACGCCTCAATCAATCAACCCGTCTCCCCCGAATTAGTCGTCGAAAGCATGGCGTATTTAACGGGTAGTTTCAATCAGATAAACATTTTTATTTTTGATTCAAAATATAACCCCGGGTTCAGTGCCCGGGTTTCAACCCGCTTAAACATAAACGATCAAACACCATTAATTTAGGATTTTGTTTAATAAAAAAACAAAATAAACAAGCGCAAAACGCCGTTATAGGTCGTTGTTTTTAACTTAATAGCAAATGGAAGGAAAGGCGCCTGATCATCGGAATACCCCTGGGCCGGGCCGGTGGCAACAAGCCAAAACGCGTATTACTCAGGGTTTGCAGCGAGTGTCGAGGCAGCCCGTGATAGCCAGCGCCCTGGCCTGGCTGCAACGCCGGGCCTGGTACATCCGGTTTACCAACTGGGCAGCAACCCAATCCCGCTGGCAATTGCTCTACAAATTGGGCGGAGGCGCTTTTGTGACCGGCTTTGTATTTCTCGTTTTTTTCTCTTTTATGATCTATAAAGGCGTTTTCGGCGCCTTGCCCACCTATGGCGAATTGAGCCGCATACGAAACAACCAGGCTTCAGAAGTATACGCCGACGATGAGGTTCTGCTCGGCAAATACTATGTCGAAAACAGGGTTAACGCTTCCTTTGGCGAAATATCCCCCAATGTTATCGCCGCACTCGTAGCCACCGAAGATGCCCGCTTCTTTGAACACAGCGGCATAGATTTGAGGGCCTGGGTGAGGGTGCTGGTCAAAACCATCCTGCTCTCCGATGATTCTGCCGGCGGCGGCAGCACCCTGAGCCAGCAATTGGCCAAAAACCTGTACCCTCGTGGCGATTACTGGTTCTTTTCCATGCTGGTCAACAAAATCAAAGAAATGTTTGTAGCCCGACGGCTCGAACGCATATACACCAAAGAAGAATTGCTCAATCTCTACCTCAATACCGTTTCTTTTAGCGAAAACATATTTGGCATCAAAGTAGCCGCCCAGCGCTTTTTCGATAAATCATCCAAAGACCTGGCCCTCCACGAAGCCGCCGTGCTGGTGGGCATGCTGAAAGGCCCTACGCTGTACAACCCCGTAAAACATCCCGATCGATCGCTGCAACGCCGCAATACGGTGCTCAACCAGATGGAGAAATACGGCTATATCGCTGCCGACGTATGCGAGGCTGCCAAAGCAGAACCCCTGGAGATTAAGTATTTCAAAGAAGGCAACAACCAAGGGCTGGCCACGTATTTCCGCGAACACCTGCGACAAGAACTGGAAGAGGTGCTGAAAGACTACGAAAAACCCGACGGCAGCCCATACAACCTCTATACCGACGGCCTCAAAATCTACACCACCATAAACGGCCGCATGCAGCGCTACGCCGAACAGGCTGTACGGGAGTACATGCCTGAATTGCAGCGCCGATTTCTCGAAAATTGGCCCAAAAACAAACCCTGGGAAAAAGAAGCGGTCGTGGAGTGGGCCATGAAACAATCTGACCGCTATAAATCACTGAAGGAACAGGGTGTTTCGTATGCCAAAATCGAGCAAATCTTCTCCAAGCCCATTCGAATGAAACTGTTTAGCTGGCAGGGGAGATCGAAAAAGACATGAGCCCGCTCGATTCTATCAAATACTACCTGTCGATCTTACATGCCGGGCTGCTGGCCGTCGAACCCCAAACAGGCCTGGTGAGGGCATGGGTGGGCGGCATCGACCATACCTTTTTTAAATACGACCACGTCAAATCGGTACGCCATGTAGGCTCCACGATAAAGCCGGTGGTATACGCACAAGCATTGCGCAGCGGCGTGATGCCCTGTGAGTATATCCCTAATCAACTCACCGCTTACGACGATTTCAACGGCTGGGAGCCCCGCAATGCCGATGGCACTTACGGTGGAGTCTATTCCATGGAAGGGGCATTGAGCAAATCGGTCAATACGGTTAGTGTAGCGCTGTTGATGCGCGCCGGTCTCGACCAGGTGCGCCAGTTGGCTCGCGATATGGGCATTGAAAAAAGAATTCCCGCCCATCCCTCTATTGCCCTGGGAACAGTAGAAGCTTCGTTGTACGATATGGCGCGCGTATACGGTACTTTTGCCAACCAGGGCCGCAGGCCGGCATTGCATTACCTGGACCGCGTAGAAACTGCCGATGGCAAAGTGATCGTAAAATTCAACCGGCCCAATCCGAACAATTTCCCGGAAGTGCTCACCCCCGACGAATCACTGATGGCCATCCGCATGATGAAATCGGTGGTGGACAGCGGTACCGCGCGCAGGCTGGGCTACGAATTCGGATTGCGGGGCAAGGTAGCCGCCAAAACAGGCACTACGCAAAATCACTCCGACGGCTGGCTATTGGGCTTTAATGCCCGACTGGTAGTTGGCGTATGGATAGGCGCTGAAACGCCGCTGGTGCACTTCCGCTCCATGAACGCCGGCCAGGCCGCCAATACCGCATTGCCCATCTGGGGGAGCTTTATGGCGAAATGTATACAAAGACGGCGGGCTCAAAAACTGGCAAAACAGTTATTTCCCACCCCTGCCCGACTCCCTGGCAGCCCTGATGGCTTGTCCGCCCTATCTCGAAGAAATGCCCGTTATGGTTGATTTTCAGGAAGGCGAAAGCATGGACGACTGGCAGCAATTTAACCAACTGTTCGACGAATTTGACCAGGAGCAGCTAAAGGTAATCATTGAGGAGAATCCCCGCGAAGAATCCGAATCGCTTGCCCAATATGCCGAGCGCTTGCGCAACCATGCCCAACGCGACCAAAAACGCGATGACCGCAGGGAAAAACGGAAAAACTTCTGGGGAAAGATCCTGTTCGGCAATAAAAACAAGGAAGAACCGCCACCTGATGATGGACAATAGGGAGACTTTACGACTTTAGGACTATAAGACTGTACGACTGTACGACAGTTTGATTCGTATAGTCGTACAGTCTTATAGTCCTAAAGTCGGAATATTACGCCTTAGAATTCTGTATCTTGTTAATCACCAAAGCGGCCTTGCGCATAAAGTCCTCGTGATGTTCGGTATATTCGTTGTAGATCATCATGAGGCGGGCAGCGTCATAAGCGGCTGTTTTGGGCATGATCTGCCGGGCAGCGATGGGGTGCAGCCAGTATTCGAGATTGTGTGAACGCAGGTAAGAGCGGTCGAGGTCGAAATTAATGACCACCGCCAGTTTATTGAGCGAAAAGAGATAATCTGTTTCTTTATTGAGCTCTTTCTGCAAATCAATGATATTGTACCTGCCAAAGTTGACGCCTGCGCGTTCACAGAGGAACACATCGCGGCGGCCGTCGAAAACGATGATATCGCGGAAACGGTATTTTTTCAGATTTTTGAGCAGGAAATTTTTGATCGGCATTTTGGTTGGCCGCAAATTCTGGAAAGCAAACTTGAGATCTTCTTCTTCAAGCCGGAAAGTTTCTTCATAGGGTTTGTGACGCCCTGTGCGCAGATTGATTACTTCTTTTCCCCTTCCAATAGTATGACCCAGCTCGTTTACTTTTGAATACACGCTAACGATGTCGATATTGGCATTGTTGCTCCAGCTTTCAATAAAGATTTTGTTGGTGCCTTTTTCAAAAACGAGGAGCGTGATGTCGCTTATCGCGTAAAAGTTGGGGTATCCGCCGTAAATGTTGCCGTACTTTAACTCTAAAAATGCTATACTTTCGGTGTTCACGGTTGGTGTAAATTATTTAAATTAAAAATGTTGTGCATACTGGCTACCGTAAAAGCACACGGGCAGTATGTATCATATCATCGGTTTCGGGAAACTGCCCGCATAGTGTTTCGAAGCGCAAGTTATGTAAAAAAACAATACGCCTTGCAATAGGGTTGCAAAATTCGCACCTTTCAGATAATAACAACGTATTGGGTGCTGTCTTCTAAATCAGAAATTGGCCGTTTTCGTAAATTTTTTCGCCATCGGCCCGTATTTCGCCACCTTTGGTCATATCGGCTATCATATCCCAATGTATAGACGACTGGTTTTTGCCGCCGGTTTGGAGGTACGATTGGCCTACTGCCATATGCACGGTTCCACCGATTTTCTCGTCAAAAAGGATGTTTTTGGTAAACCTGTTGATACCGTAATTGGTGCCAATGGCGGCTTCTCCAAAACGGCGGGCGCCATCGAGCTGGAATACCTGGTCGAGCAGCGCCTGCCACGGCGGGCTTCCCATTTTTCAATATAACGTCTTTTGCCCAAAGGGTGACGCCCTCTACTTCGTGCCCCATGTATATAGCAGCAGGGTAAAGTGAATGACGCCGTTAACCGAATCCTCTACCGGCGAGGTATACACTTCGCCCGACGGCATATTGGTCTGCCCGTCGGAATTGATCCAGGTGCGGCCTTTGGTAGAAAAGCGAATGTCTATACCATCACCCAGGTAGTGCACGTTTTCACAGCTATTAAGCCGGTCCACGATGCGCTGCTGCGAGCGGCGTACCGAGCCAACTTTGCACCGGGTCGTCGTCGGTAAGGCGGCAGGCGCCGTACACGAAGTTTTCGTATTCTTCGAGCGACAAACCCGCCTCCTGGGCGCTGGCCGGCGTGGGGTACTGGCACAGGTTGCGCTTGAGCGAGCGGGTAGCCGTGCGTTCAAGTATTTTTGCTGCGCACCTCAGGCGCTTCCTGGCGCAGCTTCGCCTTGCCGGGATCCACATTCTGCTCTTCCCGCAAGTTGAAGGCGCCCGGATATAAAGATAAGCATCAAACGAATTCATGGCTTCGCCGTACAACATGGGCACATACCCCAGCTGCTGCTCGTTGGCTTCGGTGAGCATCAACCGCCCCTGCTCTCTAAATTCCAGGTCGACTTCTACATTGGCGCCGGCCTGCAAGGCCACACGGTATACTTCCCGCACCAAGGGCTCCGCCAGTGTGGTGCTGCGCACGTACAAGCGCTCGCCAGGCTTTACTTCCATGCAGTAATGCACCAGCAACTGAGCATACTTTAACAAAATAGACGGTGTCATATTCCTTAGGTTTTTTACTTTGCGACTATACGACTGTCCTACAGTCCTACAGTCGTAAAGTCGTAAAGTCGTACAGTCTCCCCCCCTCTCCCTATCTCCCCACCTGCACAAAGGCGCTCCACAGCCGGGGGGCAGCGGCTTGTTTGTTTTTGATCAATTTCAGCTTAGCTGCGCGCAGGGCCTCAGCCTCGCTTTTGCCCTTGATAATGTCATCGTAAAAAGCACTCATCAGTGTGGCTGTAGGCTGGTCGTATACCTTCCACAGCGTGCCGATGACGCTGCCGGCGCCGGCTTCGATGAAAGCACGGCTCAGCGACAGCAGGCCTTCGCCCGTATAGAGCGGACCGGCGCCGCTTTCGCAACTGCTCAATATCACGGTATTGCCGGGTAACTTCAACTTGATAATTTCGGCAGCGTAGAGGATACCGTCTTCTGCCGCATCGGGCTGACGGGGCTGTGCAAAAGCAATACCCGACAAGGCAGGGTTCGCCGTATATACGAAGCTGTGGGTAGCCAGATGCAAGTAGCGGTATTTGTCTGTCCTCGCTTTGAATTCTGCTTCCGACGCCTCGGCGGCAATCATAGCCATGCTTTGTTGCTGGCCGGCGGCAAACAACCTGGCGATCCCGGTTACTTCTTCGGCCGAATAAGGCAAGGCCTGGAACTGGCGGCCGTCAATGGTAACCGTGCTGCGCAGGTTTTCCTGCGACTGGTAGGTGCTGTCGAAAGCAAATTGGCGACTCTCCCAGATATATCCCGTGCCAGCCGTTTCGTCAAAAACGGGCGCAATACCCAAAAATGCATTCAGATTGGAGGGCGCAGCCCCCTTTTGATGCTGCTGATAAGCGGTGGCGGCATAATAATATTGCACGGTGTAGTCTTTCACCAAATAGTCGAGTTTGTCAAAACCGACCTTGTCTTTGCTATCGTCGCTTTCTTCAGGCGCATTTTTTAGTATGGCCTCTAAAGGCGCCTGCCACAATACGTCGTGGGGAATGAATACCAGGTGTTTTTTCTTTTTCAGAACGGATATCACCGGCTGAATCAGTTTGATGTACAGGTTGTGGCCGTAAAAGATACAATAGTCTATGTTTACCTTTTTTACGCCGTCTACAAAGCCGGTGACGGCAGTAGCCATGTCGGGCAGGCCTCCACCTAAGTTGTATTTGGAATAGGTGCCGGCGCCGGTGCCCGGAGCAGGGCCCGCCTGCGCCATCAGGTTGAGGATTTTGGCGTTTTTAGGTTTTTTAAAACCCACATAGTCAATCGGCAGCCGCTCTGCCTTGAAGTCGTCGCTCGAAAATGCAAACACGTAGTAGTTTTGATCGCCGATAAAATACGACAACAAAGCGGTTTCGGGGTCGAGCGATTGTTGGATCTGTGCCGGGGCGGCTACCTGTATATTCCAGCGCAGGCGGTAGTAATCGGGCGCCGCAATGCGCACCGAGTCGGCAAAAGATTGCAGTGCCCTTCGGGCTTGCGCCAATGCCCGAATGCCTTCTTCGTGCTGGGGCAACATGGCTAATTCGGCTTCCCAGCTTCTGATTTGAAGCAGTAATTCTTTTTCGCGGGAACTGAGCCGGGGGTAGCTGTCGGACAAGGCGTCCAGGGCCAGGGCGTCGGCGCGCAAGACGAAAGCTTTGCCGCGTTCCGACAATTCAAAGGCCTGGTCGGCGTATTGCTTGTCACCGCTTTGTTCATAAAGCAACATGGCACTTTCGATGCCGGTGGCATAACACTGGCGGCTCAGCTGCAAGAGCTGCAGGCGCGTGTCGTTGCCCAGCAAAACGCTCAACTGCGATTCTATAGCGGCAATGGCGGCACGACTATCCTCCAGCGCTTGTTGAAAGGCTGCCGTGTTGTCGGCGCGCAATGCCAGTGCGGCCCGCAGTTGCAATGCCGTGGCGAGCAGCAGCCTGTCGGGTGCGGCTTGCGCCGGCATATCCCCTTGTTCGGAGCTGATAGCTTCATCGAGGTAACGACGAGCTATGTCGAGACTGTCGATAGATATAAACAAACGCTCCTGGTTGATACGGGTGCGTATCGTTTCCCGGTGGCGCTTGCCGTAGTGCGATTCGAGCGTGGAGTAGGCGTCGTCGTAAAAACCGGCGGCAAACTCGGGATTGACTTTGCTGAACCATTCGCCGTAGCCATTGTACAACTGGCCGGCAAGCAAAAAATTGTCGGCACCTATAGCTTTCCCCAGGGCCGAATCCCAGTAATCCCGGGCTTTTTCCTGGTCTTTGAGCTTCCAGTACAACCTGCCCATGTTGTAAAAGGTAATAGCCACGTCGGGGTGGTCTTCTCCCATTTCCACCCGAAGTGTTTCGAGCGATTGGTTGTAGTGGTGTTCGGCTTTTTCGTATTGCCCCAATTCGAGGTATGCCGAGCCCAAATAGCCGTCTATCAGCGAAAAAATATGGGGGTCGTCGATGGGTAATCGTTTAGCCTGGAGCAGGAAGTCAATGGCACGGTCGTAGTCGCCCATGGCCAAATAAATCGCGCCGGCGCGCATATAGTTTTCTTCTTCTTCGCCGGTGAGCAGTTCTTCGCGGATCTGGCGGCTGCGATCGTTGGCCTCCAGGGCGCCGTTGTAATCACCGGCTACCATGAGGTCGTAACTAAGCAGAAAGTACGCCCTGGATAAGTCGTACAACTTATCGGGATGCGCATGGATAAACTCGCGAAGGATGGCGCCGGCGCCCATCACATCGCCGCTGTCTGTAAGGGATTGCGCCTGTTCCAACCAGGGTTGGGCGGGCAGCCAGGAGTGGACAAACCAGAGCGCGACAAGGAGGATTTTCTTCATGTGATTCAGCGAATATAAAACTTGCCGACGTGCAGGAGGTCGGAGGCGTCTTCCAGCTTCCAGTAGTACAACCCGGGTGTCAGCTTAGCTTCAAAACTATAGTAATTTGCCGCAGTTACCGAACTGCGGTGGACTTCTTTTTCTTTGTTTGTCAAAATAATCAGGGTCAATTCTCCTTCGGGGGCATTTTTCCAGGCAAACCGCAGTGCTTCTGCCCGCGCGATCGTGTCGCTGTTGGCGGGCGCGGTCACTTCAAATCCTCCGCTTCGCATGGTGGAGACGATCATGCCTTCCATGTTGTCGGCGGGGGTATAAAACGAAGCGTCAGCGTATTGCGGGGTATTTTCGCGAGGAGTGGCCGGGGCTGGCGTAACCGGCTTATCGGGTTGAGCTATGCGCCCGGGGAGTCTTGGCTTGTTGTATCAACGGGGGTCTCTACCTTTACAACAGGCGGTGTGGGTGGCGCGGGTACTGACAAACGGTAAGCCAGCCACGATAACATTACAAAAACAGCAGCGGCTGCGGCACGCACTACCCACAGGCGGCGCACGGTAGCCTGCGGCGCCGGCAGGGCGCCCAACGCGCTGTAATCAGCATCGGCGATAAGCGCATACAAATCGAGGGCCTGGCCATGGCAGGGTTCGCATTGCTCGATATGCTGCACAATAGCAGAGGGCAGTTTGTCGACAGCGTCTTGCCTGAGCGCCTCGGCATACCGGGCTATGCCCTCGTCGGTAAGATGTCCGTGCTGATCAAAGTAGTTCAACGCCATTTGTTTTTTTCAAATGTATATGCATTAACGGTGTCAAGCCGGATTTTCGTTTTAATAATTAACACTTTCGGGCCTGGCTTGCTCAAAAAACAACCGCAACAATATTTTTAAAGCCTCGCGGTCGTAGGCCGACACAGGTGGATCGCCGTTGAGCAACCTGATGAGGCGGTCGGCCAACTGCTGCACCCATTTGCGCAAAGAGTCGGCATCGGTATCGCGCGATTCGAGGATGTTGAACAAGTCTACGATGATGCCATAAACCTCTTTATCCGACAGGTGGTCGTAGGCTTCAAAAAAATGCTGCCGGATGGCTGCAGTGGCCGACTGGGTTTTGGGACCTTCGAACCACTTCAGGTCGGGCATCGACAAAATAAACCGCACAAAAAGCTTGAGGCAAAGCTCTGATTTGAGGCGTTTGCCTGCCAGGCCGCGGAAAAAACCCTCGAGGCGGTGCAATTCATCGCGAATGGCAATCTGCTCGAATGCGCCGGCTGTATTGTCGCCGGTAAATTGCAACAACTCGTCGGATAAAAACCGGGGCTGGCGCCGGCGGCTTCGCGCTATTTCAAGGCAAGCATTATAAACCACTTTTGAAAAATAAGTGCGCAAATACACGCTGCCGTTGTATTGTGCTTTGATGCGATCCAGCTTTTTTTTCCCACAATTGGAGATTAATCTCCTGTACGACTTCTTCTTTTTCTTCAAAAGCAAAAAACCGCGCGCCGCAAAACGCGTCACAGTAGCCTCTATAATAAACTGATAATGAGCCAGTAAGCGATCGGGCGCTTTGTGCAACCATTCCAATTCTTTAGCCTGTAAGTCTTTGTCTGCCCCTTGCATTTGTTAAAAAAACATTAAAAATACCTGCGACTTGTCCGGCAAGCTAACCGGCGTGCATAAAAGTAGGCGAATGTAGCAAAAACAAACTAATTTAAAAATCATCCGCCATGAGAAGCACTCTTATTTTTGCCGCACTAACCATATTGAGCCTGGCTTCCTGCAGCCGCGCTTACTACCAAACCGGCGACTACGACTATTTTGCCAACCGCCATCAAACCATAGCCATACTACCGGTACAGACGATCACCTACGGCCGCTTGCGCGAGCGCCCCAGCGAAGAGCAAATGAAGATCATTGAGGAAGCCGAAAGCCGCGCGTTCCAGATGTCGCTGTACGCCGAACTGGCCAAGCGCAGCGGCGTGGAATACAACGATATCGCTATCAATATACAACACTACAGCCAAACGAATAGCAAACTCGAAGAAGCCGGTATCGGCATCCGGGAATCCTGGGACCTCCCCCCAGAGCGGCTGGCCGCTATACTCGGCGTGGACGCGGTAGTGCATACGACGGTAGAAAAGGAGTATTTCCTTACGGAATTGGAATCTTTCGGCCTCGGACTGGCTACTACGCTGGCGATCTTTTTCTCAAATAACCCCTGGTGGATTTTCCTGCCCGACAACCGCACCAGCGAAGTGCGCAGCACCTGCGCTATCCTCGACGGCCACGAAGGAGTAACCGTGTGGGCTACCGACCGCAGCGAAGCCACCTACTGGAATCGCTCACACCGCGATGTCATTGAAAATATTACCCGCAGCCTCGCCCGGAGATTTCCATATCGCAATCAATAAAGAAGGTTTAGCCTGCGGGTTTAGCGATTGGGTTTAGCGATTGGGTTTAGCGGTATGTTTAGAAAGCTAAACCCTAACGCTAAACTGCGCATCACTAAACCCCTAGGCACTAAACCCAATCGCTAAACTGCGCATGCACTAAACCCTATCGCTAAACTGCCGAAGGCACTAAACCTTTCTCAACCCATAATCTAATTAATCATGAACAAATACCCAATCCTCTGCCTCACGGCCCTGATACTATTGACCGCAAACGTATTATTCGCCCAAAACGCGAAATTAGACATTGGCGTGGGAGTAGGCGTATTGCCCACTTTTTTGAAAGACCGCGGAAAAACGCTGACACCCCCTGTTTCTGTCTCTGCCGATTTGTTTTTAAATAAAAATGTCAGCCTCGGATTAATTGTGGGCGCTTCCGATACCGAAGCCCGCGCCACTTACGGCCCCGAAGGCAATGTGTTGCGCTGGAAGAACAGCTATTCATGGATGGGCGTTCGCTTCCTGGCCCATACCGATCGCGTGGATCACTGGGATATTTACGGCGGCTTCACACTAGGCTACGGCATCAGCCGCCTGGCTATGCTGGAAGGAAAATGGGATGACCTGACGGCCCACAAGCGCCTCAAACCGGTATCGGGCGACCTGGCTCTCACGGCTCTCGTCGGCGCGCGACGCCAAATACAGGGCCGTTGGTGGGCGTTTGGCGAACTGGGCCTCGGTACTTCGTTGCTAACCGCGAGTGTTTCATGGCGACTGTGATAGCAAATGAACGCGCTGCGATAACGCGCGCACCGAATCGCGATAGGAGGTATGCCATTTCAGGGTAGCTGCTTGCGATTGGTCCTCGGGCGCCTTCGCATGTTCTTCGAGTTGATACCAGGCATCTTCGAGGTTTTCCACCTCTGTTACGAAGCGGATCTCTGCCTCGGTCAAGGCCCGCCCCTGGATATTGATGCTGTTTTTGCGCTGTGTGAGTTGGGCTAATTCCGACATCAATGTTTCCCTATACATCAATGCTTCATCATGTGCTGCGGCCGATTGCCGCAGCATTTTTTGTTGCCGCTGACTTTGGCAGGCCGGCAGCAACAAGGGCAGTAATAATAGGATCCAGCGGGGCATATAATTCGGTTGTCTGTTCTCGGTTGTCTGTTCTCGGTTGTCCGTCCCCGGTTCCGTGGCGGGTGGCGGCCGTTCTCTGTTATCCGTTCCTTATCTTTACTAGTTATACTTAACAGAGAACAGAGAACAGAGAACAGAGAACAGAGAACAGATTATATCTTATTGATCAATTTGCGGATTACCTCTGCATCTTTTTTCAGGTCGAATAAAAAGCCGTTAACCACTACGGCTTCTACGCGGTCTCCTTTTTTTAGCAGCAGGGAGGTATTATTGCCAATAGCGATGCGGGTATCGTCTGATTTGTCGGGGGCCAGCAGTTTGAACGGGAAATAATCCATTTTGGTGCGATCGGGCAGATCGCGCAGGCGAATACTGGTGTAACCCTGCCGCAGGAGGTCGAGCGCATCAAGGCTTTTGATCTCGTCGGCGTTGCCGAGGGTGCGGCTGTATGTTTTGCCGGGCACGGCCCTATAGCCCCTGCCGTCAAAGTCGTCGTAGGCGAAAAACACCGACAGGTCGCCAAATTCGCTGATCTCTGCGCGGTAGTAATAATCGCGGTTTTTGTCGACAGCTACTTCTCTGCGTTGAAAAGCCACGTCGACCAGGTAGGATTCGCCTTTAAAATCGATCTCCACTTCCCGCAAGATGAGGTCGTGGAAGGAGTTACTTTCGTTAAATGGAATTTGCTCGTAAGCGGCCAAATCCGTGTTTTCGTATTCCTTTTGGGCAATGGCGTCGAGTGCGGCGAGCAATAAGACGAAGTGTACCTTGCGGATATACTGCTTTTCGGGATCGTTGGGCATGCCGCCGCATTCGATGAGGATGGTGCTGGTGCCCCATTTTTGGATATTGTCGCCAAAAGCGCGGGGTTCGAACTCGTCGTCGTAGCGGCCTACTTGTCCGGGGAGGTATGCTTGCACCAGTCCGTTCATCCAGCCGATGAGCTGCATGGCGTTGCCGCGCACGTCGTTGATTTCTTTTGCTTCGTTGTAGGCTGGCGCCAGAAACGACATGGTAGCCGTCTTGGGCTTTTTGCCGGCGGCGTAGTAGCGGCCCTGGTCGTGCAGGTTGAAACCCCAGTCGGCATCGAGGTCATCACGGGTTTGCTTGAGCAACTGCGATTCGGGGCATTGCAGGCGCAGGGCGTCGCGGTTGAGGTCGATGCCCAGGGCGTTGCGGCGGGAATAGCGCTCGGCGCCGTCGGGGTTGAGCATGGGCAGCGCCACGATGGTGAGGTTGGAAAGCAGGCGCTGGCGCAGGTCGTTAAATTCGTCGTTGGCGCTCAGAAAGCGGAATATATCGAACAAAGCCATCGTAGCCGTCGATTCGTCGCCGTGCATTTGCGACCAGAGCAGCACTTTAACGGGCCCCTGCCCCGCCTGTACCCGGTAGATAGGCCTGTTTTCGATAGAACGGCCGGCTTCCATTACCTGAAAAGGCGCACCCAGTTTTTGCAACAGCGGTACAATATCGGCGTTTTTAAACCGCCGCTGCCGGATAGTGGTCTCTTTGTAGCGGTCGTAACGCTCAAACAAGGGTTGATACGACGCGTAATTACCCACCGGTTGCGGGCGCTTAGGCTGCGGCTGTTGTGGCCGCTGCGACTGTTGCTGCGGCTGCTCCTGCTCCCGCTCGCCGGCACTCGCCGGCTGGGTACACGATGGGGCCTGGATCAATACTATGAATACAGAGATAATCAATGAGATACGCATGATACTTTGATTTTTTCGACTTTACGACTCTACGACTATATGATCATTGTTCGTCGTAAAGTCGTACAGTCGTAAAGTCCTACAGTCGTAAAGTCCTACAGTCGTACAGTCGTAAAGTCCTACAGTCCTACAGTCCTACAGTCAAAACTGAATTCCCTCCACAAACTGCCAGGGGTCGATTTTCTGGAGGTCTATATGAAACGCTATACGCGACCAATAAGTGCCGCGTTCGGCGTAGCGATCCTGGATATTTTTCGAGTTGACCAGGGGAAAATATAAGCCCATAGCGCCGCCGAATAAGTCGACCATCAGTCCGCCACTCCATAGCAGTTGGTCTTTGAAGGTGTCATCACTGCCCGTGGGCATGGCATTTTTAAAATAACCAACATCAAAATACGGTTTGACAGGAATTTTGCGCCATAAGTCGGCTTTAAAATTCAATGCGGCTATAAAGCTATTGCTGCGCCCCAGGTTGAATCCCTGGCCGACGACGTTTTTGAGGCCGCCGTCGCGAAGGCTGATTTGCTGCGACCAGATGCCCTCGGATTCGTTGCGGCCGAAGTAATAATCGTCGAAGCGATAGTCGTTGAAGCCCTGGGAGACGAGGTTGAAAGCGCCCGCGTATATGGCGCCGGCATCGCGGCGGGTGTTGTCGAGAAAGCCGCCTACAAAGCAACGCACGTGAAGACCCCGTTTAGGCGCATAGCTGAGGCGGCCGGCCCACTCGAAAGAGGCTTTGAGGTAGCGCTGGTCGCCCGATAAGTCTTTGTATTGCTGCCGCTCGAGGGCGATGCGGTAGCGGAAGGGGTAAAGCGGCCCCCTGTTTTCACCGTTGTAGCTTAGTTCGTGGATGTAGTCGGTAAACCATTCTTTACCGGTAAAAGCGCCCGAAATCCCTTGAAACTGTGCCTCTTCGCGGTTGAGGATGATGGTGCGCCATTCGATATTTTGGTAAAAATTGCTCGCCGGCGCTTTGCCTAATTCCAGGCGCAGGAAGGGCGCCGCGCGCAGGTAGCCCAGCCGGTAGTCGAATCTGTCGTTGCTGTCGTAGCGGAAATGCCGCAGCCCGGCGCCCACGGTGACCCGGCGCAGCAGGCGCCCTGCCGGGTAAAAATGGTACATAGCCCGCGCTACGCCGCTGAGTTGCTTGCTGCCACTGGCGTACATGGGCGCCAACTCCCATTCCAGCCGGCGCGACAATACGCTGTGGTTGAAAAAGACGAGCCCCAGCATGGTTTTGTCGTAGTGGTTCCACGCCAGCGCCGGAAAGAGGAATAGGTCTGTACGCCGGTCGTTTTCGGGGCCGGGTATCAGGCGCAGGGCGAGTGGTTCTACTTTGCGCAGCAGACCGGTAGTGCGCAGTTGGTTGTTTTTGCGGTAAAAATCGAGCGTAATCCGGTCGGGGTCGAGTATAATATGCCGGTAACCGCCGGCAGGCAGGGCTACTTCCCGGGCGCCTTTGAAGCCTTCCACCCAAAGCGAATGCACGGCCTGGCTGTCTTGCATGGCTACGAGCTGGATGGGTGAGGCGATCTGCCCCGCATTTTTGATTTTCACCCAGGTCGTATCGCCCACTGTGCGGGCGCCGGCCAGTTTGTAGTCGATATGTTTGTTGGAGTAGAGCAGGCCGTCAAAAGCCAGCTCAGGTCTTTGCCCGTGGCCTTTCCCAGTGCGCCCGGAAATCGGCGGGCCGGGGGTGTTTAAATTGCCAGGAGCGGTAGTAGTCCTGCATCACCTGGTCGAAATACGCCGTACCCACGTAGTTTTCCAGGTAGCGCATGGCGGCTGCCGGTTTGGCGTAAGCCCCCAAAAAATAGTTGACGCGGGTCAACTCATCAGAGGGCGTCTCCGGCGCCTGATCGAGGCGGCGGCGGCTCTGGAAGAGGTAGGCCAGTTCGTCGAGTTCGTAGGCGCTGCCGCCCGTGACAAACGCGGGCAGGCCCGAAAATGTGCCGCCACCGCGGTAATAGCGGCGCATATAGCGGCCCTCATAATAGGTGTTGATGCCTTCGTCGAGCCAGGCGTGGTCGCGTTCGTTGCTGGCGAGGATGCCGTAAAACCAGTTGTGGCCCACTTCATGGGTGATCACCTCGTCGAGCGAAGAAGCGCCGCTTGCCGTGCTGATTACTGTGATCATGGGGTATTCCATGCCGCCGCCGGCGCTCAGGGCGCTTTGTACGGCGGTGGCCTGGGGCCAGGGGTATTCGCCCACCAGCTCCGAATAGAACCGCACCGAGCGATCGACGTAAGTAATGGCGTCTTTCCAGAGGTTTTCCTGGGTGCGCGTGAACATCACCCAGGTGTCTACTTTGCGGCCCGAGGGCAATACCACTTCGCCGCGCTGTACGCGAAAGCGCTTGTCGGCAAACCAGGCAAAATCGTGTACGTTTTCTGCCAGATAGCGGATGGTTTTGGTCGTTTTTGCCGACGCCGGAAAGGTGTCCTGCCCGGTATTGTCGGTAGTAAAACTACTCATCATAACACGCGTGTCCTCCACTTTTTTGTCGAGGAAAACGCGCTCGCTTTCCGTTTGCAATACCCCCGTAGCGCCCACTACGTAATTTTCGGGCAGGGTGAGGCTCACATCAAAAGAACCGAATTCGGAATAAAATTCACCCATTTCGAGGTAGGGCATGTCGTGCCAGCCTTCGCGGTCGTATACGGCCGGCTTGGGGTACCACTGGGTGGCCTGGTACGATTGCCCCACGTGGCCCAGCCGCGAAAACGAGGCTGGAAATTGGAGCACAAAGGGGGTGACAAGGGTTACTTCCCTTTCCGGGAGTAGCGGCGCCGGCAACTGCAGGATGGCGATATCGGGGTTGCCGGGCTTGTAACGCCATTCCACGGCCTGGCTGTTGACTTTGAAATCGAGATTATTCAAGCCGCCCAGCTCACTATCTTTGGCAAAATAAAACTTCGTACTGCCCGCATCGAGTTGCTGCCGGGCAAAGGCCGTGCTGCGCTCCTGGTAGGCGTTGGGCCACAAGTGGATATACAACTCGCGCAGGGTGTCCGGCGAGTGGTTGACGTACCGGATTTCTATGGCGCCGCTGAGCCGGTGTTGCTCGTCGTCGAGCGCAGCGGTGATGCGATAGTGCGCTTCCTGCTGGAAATAAGGTTTTTGCGCACTCAGATCCGCCCATGTATGTAGCAATACAAGGGCTATTGTTATTTTTAAAATTTGCAGGGTAAGCGGCGTGTAGTATTTCATTGCAGTGCTAAATTGAATCTTCAGGGTAAAAATACTAATTTGCTTGCGTGAAAAACTAAAACCCCCTATATTTGCACTCGCTTTTGGAAAAATGTATGGCGCGGTAGCTCAGCTGGTCAGAGCGTGCGATTCATAATCGCAAGGTCGGGAGTTCAAGCCTCCCCCGCGCTACTAAAAAACCGGTGCTTGGTTCAATTCGGGTAGCCGGTTTTTTTATTTGCAGGTCTATCCTTCTCCAAACAACTCCCGAAACGCCCGAAGGGTAATGATTTTTATACCTGCTATTTCATCTTTGGCCAGCAAAGGTTTATCTCCAGTAACGAGATGGGTTGCTCCGGCAGCTAAAGCGAGATCGAACAGATAGTTATCCCCAATTAATAAAATAAAACAAATCTCCCAAATCCACGTTTGCTTATATAATGAAATCCTCTTGCTTCATTTTCAGCCTCTACTTCTTCGCATTGAGTATGGTGCCATGCTCCGATGTTCACGAGATGAACGCTCCGGCGAGTGCTGAATTTGCAAGCCTCGCAACCAACGAACACTCCGATTGCCCGCACGAGACCGGGGCTGACTTTTGCCCCCCGTTTTGCACTTGCAATTGCTGTGGACAGATTATTGCCCAAGCCAAAACCTTCAAATGGCACTTCAAGCCACTTTTTTCTAATTTTAAAGTAAAATGCGCATTCCAGTACGTTCTTGATTGGCAAAGTGCGCATCTCGCTGCCATTTTCCGCCCTCCCCAAGTTTAGATTGCAACAAAAAAAAGTCCGGTGCGGCTTCGCTGCAACCCGCTGAAAGGCAATGGCGTGGCCACTGCTTTCGAGCATTTTGTTCAATTTAAACTAACTTTCAATGCTTGATAAAATCATTTTTTTCAGCATAAAGAATAAGTTCGTCGTGGGCTTGTTCACGCTGGCTTTGGTGCTTTGGGGCATCTACTCGTTGTCCCGGCTGCCCATTGACGCACTGCCCGACATCACCAACAATCAGGTGCAAATCATCACTTCTTCCCCCACTTTGGCGGCACAGGAAGTGGAAAAATTCATTACCTATCCCATCGAGCAGGCGGTAAAACCAATCCCCAAAGTTGTCGAACTGCGCTCCATCAGCCGTTTTGGTTTGAGCGTCGTGACCGTCGTTTTTGAGGAGGACGTGGATATTTATTGGGCGAGAACCCAAATTTCCGAACGCATCAAAGAAGCGGAGGACAACATCCCGCAAGGCTTCGGCATACCCGAAATGGCGCCCATCAGCACAGGTTTGGGGGAGATCTACCAATACGTCGTGTTCCCAAAACCCAGTTTTGAGGATAAGTACAACGCCATGGACTTGCGCACCGTGCAGGACTGGATTATCAAACCGCAACTCATCGGCACGAAAGGCGTGGCAGAAGTGAACACCCTTGGCGGGATGCTCAAGCAGTACGAAATCGCCGTGCAGCCCGACAAGTTGCGCAGCATGAACACTACCATGCCCGAAATCCTCGAAGCCCTCGAACACAACAACGAGAACACCGGCGGCGCATACATTGACAAAAAGCCCAACGCATACTTCATCCGGGGTATTGGCATGGTCAATGGCATCGAGGACATCCGAAAAATCGTCGTCAAAAACCAGAACGGCATTCCCATTTTGGTGCGGGACGTGGCTACGGTGCAGTTTGGCAGTTCCATCCGATACGGAGCGACCACGAAGGACGGCAAGGGCGAAGCCGTCAGCGGCACGGTGATGATGCTCAAAGGCGCAAACAGCGCAGAAGTCGTCACGCTGGTCAAGGAAAAAATGGAACAAATCCGAAAATCCCTGCCCGAAGGCGTGGACGTGGAGCCATTCCTCGACCGCACGAAATTGGTCAGAAACGCCATTGGGACTGTCCAGACCAATCTATTGGAAGGTGCGCTCATCGTCGTTTTCATCCTAATTTTGTTGCTCGGCAACTTGCGGGCAGGCTTGGTCGTGGCTTCGGTCATTCCCTTGTCCTTGCTTTTTGCGGTCAGCTTGATGCATCTTTTTGGTGTGAGCGGCAATCTGATGAGCCTCGGGGCGATTGACTTTGGGCTGATTGTGGACGGGGCGGTCATCATCGTCGAAGCCATCGTTCACCGATTGCAGACCATGCCGACGGGCAAAATTAATGCCGCCGAAATGGACGGCCTGGTGAAAAAAGAAGCCCACAAATTGATGTCGTCCGCCGCCTTTGGGCAATTAATTATCCTTATTGTTTACCTCCCGATTTTGGCGTTGGTCGGCATCGAGGGCAAGATGTTCCGACCCATGGCGCAGACCGTTTCGTTCGCCATTTTAGGGGCTTGCATTTTGCCCTTGACTTACGTTCCTATGATGTCAGCCTTGTTTTTGAGCAAAAAAACGGGGCATACGCAGAACATCTCCGACCGCATCATCGCCTTTTGCTACCGGATTTATGCGCCGCTTTTGGAGGGCGCATTGAAAATGAAAGGCTCGGTCGTCGGCATTGCCGTTGCGCTTTTTGCAGTTTCGATGCTCGTGTTCAACCAATTGGGCGGCGAGTTTATCCCAACTTTGGAAGAAGGCGACATTGCTACGCACATCATCATCCCGCCGGGAAGTTCGCTTTCGCAGGAAATCGAGACGACCACCAAAGTCGAAAAGATTTTGTTGGAAAGTTTTCCCGAAGTAAAGGAGGTCGTTTCCAAAATCGGCAGCGCAGAAGTGCCGACCGACCCCATGCCCATGGAAGTCGCCGATGCGATGGTCATTTTGAAAGACAAATCAGAATGGACTTCCGCCCATACAAAAGAAGAATTGATGTCAAAAATGGAACACGCCCTTGACGACATTCCGGGCGTGACGACCGAATTTACACAACCCATTCAGATGCGTTTCAACGAACTGATGACGGGCGTGAGAAGCGATGTGGCTGTGAAGATTTTCGGCGAGGACATTGACCTGTTGGCGGGTTTGGCGGAGCAAGCCATGCCCATGATACAGAGCGTGGAAGGTGTAGAAGATGCCCGTCCAGAAGCTGTTTCCGGCTTGCCGCAAATCACGGTCAAGTACAACAAAGACAAACTGGCTTTGTACGGTTTGAACGTCGGCGACTTAAATCAGGTCGTCCGAACAGGTTTTGCGGGCGAAAAAGCGGGGGTTGTTTATGAAGGTGAAAAACGTTTCGACCTCGTGGTTCGTCTCGAAAACGACAGCCGTCAGGATATTTTCAACCTCAAAAACCTATTCGTCTCACTCCCTTCCGGCAGCCAAATCCCACTCGAACAAGTGGCGGACATCACCCTCGAACCAGGTTTCTCGCAAATCAGCCGGGAGGACGGCAAGCGGCGCATTGTCATCGGTTTCAACGTACGGGGAAGGGACGTGAAAAGCGTGGTCAAAGAAATACAGGCAAAACTCGATGCCAGCCTCAACTTGCCGCCCGGTTACTACACCACCTACGGCGGTCAGTTCCAGAACCTCGTTGAGGCGAACAAGCGGCTTTCCGTCGCCGTCCCTGTTGCGCTTGCGCTGATTTTTGTCCTTTTGTTTTTTACTTTCAGCAGCATCAAACAATCGCTCCTGATTTTCACCGCAATCCCGCTTTCCGCCATCGGCGGCGTGTTTGCGCTCTGGCTGCGGGGGATGCCGTTCTCGATTTCGGCGGGCGTGGGCTTCATCGCCCTGTTTGGCGTGGCGGTTTTGAATGGTATCGTACTTATTGGTTATTTCAACCAACTCAAAAGCGAGGGCATAGCGGACGTCTTGCAGCGCATCAGGGAAGGCACAAAAGTCCGTTTGCGCCCCGTTATCATGACGGCTGCGGTGGCTTCGCTCGGCTTTTTGCCCATGGCTTTGAGCACCGGGGCAGGTGCGGAAGTGCAAAAACCACTGGCAACAGTGGTCATCGGCGGCTTGATAACCGCCACGCTTCTGACGCTCATCGTGCTGCCGATTTTGTATTACATTTTTGAGGAAAACTAAAAGGTAGGCGCAAAAAAGCCATGCCGATTGTCATTTTTGTTTTCGATAAAACAAACGCCCAAACCCGACCCTTACGCTGCCCGAAGCATTGGATTTGGCGTACAAAAATAACCAATTGTTGCAGGCAAACGCTTTTGAAATCCAGTCGTACGAAGCCATGCAGCGGGCTGCCGGCATTTTTCCAAAAACCGAATTCGGGGTGCAGTTAGGGCAGTTCAACAGCCGCCGTTTCGACGACAATTTCTCCGTTTCGCAGGAAATCCCGAACCCCGCTTTGCTGAAAGCAAGGCGAAATCTGGCTGCCCAAAAAACGAGCATCGCTCGGGCGAACCTGCAAATCGGTTGGCAGGAACTGGCTTTTCAAATCCGCCAAAGTTGGTTTCAAACCCAATATTTAATGGCATTGGAAAATGTTTTGGTGCGGGAGGACAGCCTGTTGCAGCAATTCGTGCGGGCAGCTTCCTTGAAATTCAAAACGGGCGAAAGCAACCTTTTGGAAAAGACGACCGCCGAAAACCCGCCAGCAACAATTGCAGCAAAGCCTTTTCAAGTCAAGTTTTTGATTGAAATTGAAAAATGAAATTGCAGCAATGGCTAAAAACCCGTGGGGATCTTTCAATCCCAGAAACGGAGTTTTCGCCGCTTGTTTTTGCCGAAATTTTGGACACGAACCTCGTCCACAATAATCCTCAACTCCAGTTTGTCCAAAACCAAATCGCCCTTGCCGAAGCCGAAAAACGGCTGGCAAACGCCGAGCGACTGCCCGATTTCAGGGCCGGCTATTTCATCCAATCCATTGCCGGGGCGCAGGAAGTGGACGGGCAAGTGGTGAATTACAACGCCACGCCCCGTTTTCAGGGCTTTCAGGCGGGCATTTCAATTCCCATTTTTGGGGCAAAGGGCTATCGGGCGAGGACGGAAGCCGCAGCCGTGCAGGTTTTGGCGCAACAAAAGCACAGCGAGTACCTGCAAACGCAGTTGCAAAGCCAATTGCGGCAGTCCGCCGGACAGTTTGTTTTTGGAAAAACAACGTGGCGTATCACCAAAACACGGCTTTGCCCAATGCGAAATCCATTGTCCAAAACGCCAGTCGGGGCTATCAAAGCGGCGACATCGGCTATCTGGAATATGCGCAGGCTTTGCAAACCAATCTGGAAATCCAACGCTCGTATTTGGAGGCAATCAACAGCCTCAACCAGACGGTGGTTTCCATCCAATTTCTTATCAATCAATAATGACCCAGACTTTCCAAGTTTTCAAAACTTGGAAAATCTATCAAATCAATAAAAATGAACAAAAATGTAAAAATATACGGCGGCATCGCCCTCGCCGCCCTCTTCGGAATCCTCATTTGGGCATTGTTTTTTCGTCACGTCCACACCGAAGGTGACGGTCACGACGACCATGCGGGCGAAACAACCGAAGCCGCCCACGAAGAAGGCGGGCACGAAGAAAACCCAATGTTCAAAGAAGTCCACCTCAACGAGGCGCAGTACAAAGCGACCGAGCTGGTTTTGGGTGGCTTTGAAAAGAAGAATTTAAGCGAGGTCATTAATGCCAACGGCTACACGAAACTGCCGCCACAAAATCAGGCGCAGGTGAGCGTGCAACTCTCCGGGACTATCCAAACCATCAAAGTCATCGAAGGGCAAGCCGTGAAAGCGGGGCAAGTGCTGGCAACGATGCAGAGCATGGCCTACAACAACCTGCGCCTCGAACGGGAAAAACTCAATCAGGAACTGACCGCATCAAAGGCGAATTTGGAGTACCTGAAACTCGAATTTGCCCGCCAAAAAGAACTGACCGACGAGAATGTGAACGCCAAAAAGGTGTTCCAAAAAGTCAGTTCCGACTTGCAAATGGAGGAGGCGAAAATCAAGACTTTGCAAAGCCAAATCGTCATTTTGGGGCAAAATATTGAGATTGGGGGCAATTCCTCGTCGCCAATCATCCGAATTACCGCCCCGATTTCAGGCAACATCACCGACATCAACGTGACGATTGGAGCGGCAGCCGAGGTCGGCAAACCGCTTTTTTCCATCGTGGACAACTCGAAAATGCACGTTGATTTGCTGGTCTATGAAAAGGATTTGTTCAAGGTGAAGCCCGGTCAAACGGTGCGTTTTATTTTGACGAATCAGGACGGTTCGGAAATCCGGGGGAAGATTTTCAGCGTCGGCAAGTCGTTCGAGAACGAGACGAAATCGGTGGCAGTCCACGCCGACATATTGAACGAAAAACAGCTGCTAATCCCCGGAATGTACGTCAATGCGCTGGTGGATATTGGCAGTAATTCGCTAGATGCGCTGCCGGTGGATGCGATTATCAAAGCCGAGGGTCGAGAGTTCATTTTCGTTTTGGAAGAGGAAGAAAAAACTGCCGAGGGCACGGAGTTTCACTTTCAACGGATTGAAGTGAAAACGGGGACTTCGCAACTCGGCTATGTGCAAACGACCCTTTTGCAGCCTTTGGAAACGGCAAAAAACATCGTGGTCAAAGGGGCTTATTACCTGCAATCGCACCTGACGAAATCGGAAGGCGGCGGGGGGCATGAGCATTGAATTTTCACTCAAATTAACTCAGATAAGCCGTTTCAAATAAAACGGCTTATCCTTTTTCAATAAAAAATGCAACATCAACACATCTACGACAAAGACGGCAAACAACTTTGCTGCACGTTGGAAGAAAAAATCTACACCAACGCCAACGCCGCCAACTTGCTGAAAGAACAGCACAGCGACGACGACGGGCACGACCACGACCATGAACACGGCGAAGGCGCAGCATGGAAACATTATTTGCCTGCAATCGCCAGTTTGACCATGCTGTTGCTCGGCATTGCGCTCGACCATTACATCCCGCAGACGTTTTTCAAAGGCTACATTCGTTTAGCTTTTTACGTCGTCGCTTATTTGCCCGTCGGATTTCCAGTGATAAAGGAGGCGTTCGGGGCAATCAGCAAGGGCGAGTTTTTTACCGAATTTACACTCATGGCTTTGGCAACGGTCGGCGCATTTGCTATCGGCGAATACCCGGAAGGCGTAGCGGTGATGCTGTTTTATGCCATCGGCGAGTTGTTCCAAAGTGCGGCGGTCAATCGTGCGAAGAGCAGCATCAAAGCCCTGTTGGATGTGCGCCCCACTTTTGCCAATCTTTTCAGGAATGGAAATTATCAGCCCGTCAAACCCGAAACCGTCGAAATTGGCGATATTATCCAAGTTCGTTCGGGCGAAAAAGTACCGCTCGACAGCAAGATGCTTTCCGAAAACAGTAGTTTCAATACCGCAGCCCTGACCGGCGAGAGCAAGCCGAAAACCATAGAAAAAGGCGAAACCGTGCTGGCGGGAATGTTGAATTTGGATAAAGTCATCGAACTGAAAGTGACGAAAAAATTCGCCGACAGTTCGCTCGCCCGCATCCTCGATATGGTTCAAAATGCCACCGCCCGCAAAGCGCAGACCGAACTTTTGATAAGGAAATTCGCTAAAATCTATACGCCGATTGTGTTCTTTTTGGCGGTTGCACTGGTGGTCGTGCCATATTTCGTGGCGGGCAATTATGTGTTTAATGAATGGCTTTATCGGGCGTTGGTTTTTCTGGTGATTTCATGCCCTTGCGCTTTGGTTATTTCTATTCCGTTGGGCTATTTCGGTGGCATCGGAGCGGCTTCCCGGCACGGCATTTTGTTTAAAGGCTCGAATTATTTGGACTTGATGACGAAGGTGAATACCGTTATCATGGACAAAACGGGAACGCTGACGGAAGGGGTGTTTCAAGTTCAGGAGGTTGTAAGCCTTCTTTTGGACGAAGCGGAATTGCTGAAAATGCTGGCGGCAATTGAACGCCAATCAACGCACCCAATAGCCAAAGCGATAGCCGAATTTACTAAAAACGATGCTTCGCAATATCAGGCGACCGGGGTGGAGGAAATTTCCGGGCATGGTTTGAAAGGTATGGTGAACGGCAAAACCGTGCTGGCCGGCAACACCAAATTGCTGCAAAAATTTGGGGTTGCTTATGATGAGAAATTGGACGGCATCGTAGAAACCATCGTGATAGTTACCGTTGATAATCAATACGTTGGTTACGTTTTGATTGCCGACAAAATCAAAGACGATGCCGCCGAAGCCATAAAAGCGATGCACCAAAACGGCGTGACGAAAATCGTCATGTTGAGCGGCGACAAAAATGCAATCACCCAAAAAGTAGCGCAAACGATTGGAATTGACACGGCTTTCGGCGATTTATTGCCCGAAGGGAAAGTCCAAAAAGTAGAAGAACTAAAACAGGACAAAACCAAAGTCATTGCCTTTGTTGGTGACGGCATTAATGATGCGCCCGTTTTGGCTTTGAGTGATGTCGGCATTGCCATGGGCGCCATGGGCAGCGATGCGGCAATTGAAACCGCTAATGTGGTAATTCAAACAGACCAGCCTTCCAAAATTGCGACCGCTATCAAAATCGGGAAAGCCACAAGAAGCATCGTTTTTCAAAATATCGCCCTTGCTTTTGGGGTAAAAGTCGTGGTTTTGCTTTTGGGCGCAGGTGGTTTGGCAACGATGTGGGAGGCTGTTTTTGCGGATGTTGGCGTGGCACTTTTGGCGATACTCAATGCGGTGAGGATACAGAAGATGAAATTTTGAGACCCGCCTTCAGCAACTCCTCCCACCTGGTTGTAAATCGTGGAGAGCGCCATTCCGTTTTTAATTTAAAATCGGGCATATGGCCGCAGGCAGCGAAATAGACCGTGCTTCGGCCCATGCGCTGATTGATCTGGTCGACGGTTTTCATCAGTTCGGCAGAGCGCAGGAGTTGGGTTTCGGGCACAAAAAGGTTGGTCTGCAGCCGGCCGGCGGGCTTGAGTTCGCCGGCGAGAATGCCGACTTTTTTGTAGTTGGTGCCTTTTTCGTACAGGCTTTTCACCATAGCCACACTCCAGTGGATGAGTTCGTTGGTATTCGACGTAGCGAAGGGCAACTCCACCATTCGCGAAAAGCAACTTAAACCGTCGGGGCGTTTGTTTTTGAAGCGGTTGGCCCACAGGAAAACGGTAATCACGCCGGCGGTTTGCCGGTAACGGCGCAATTTTTCACCCAAGCGCGTAGCATAGATAGCAATAGCCTCGGCGAGGGGCTCCAGGTCGTACACGTCTTTGGCGAAAGAGCGGGAGACCATCGTGTTTTTGCGCTCGGTGACCGGCGGCTCCAGGCCGTAGCAGGGGAATCCTTTCACCTCTTTGAGCAGGCGCAGGCCCACCACGCCGAATTCCTGTTGCATCCACGATTCGCTGATGCCGGCGAATTGCGCCACGGTGTCGATGCCGACGGCGGCCAGTCGCCTTTTGTAGGCGCTGCCCACACCCCAGAGTTCGTCGATGTCGAGTTCGTGTAGGATATCGTGGCCGGGGTCGAGGTAAAACACACCTTCGACGGTCCTTTTTTTGGCGATGTGGTTGGCGAGCTTGGCCAGGGTTTTGGTGGGCGCCAGGCCCACGGAGACTGGGATGCCGGTCCACTTCAGCACCTTGCCACGCAGATTGCGGGCGTAGTCGGTGAGGCTGCTTTCGGTTTGCTGGTAAAACATCAACTCCAGGAAAGCCTCGTCGATTGAGTAGACCTCCACGTCGGCGCAGTGGTCCTGCAGGATACTCATCACCCGCTCCGACATATCGCCGTAAAGCGCGTAATTGCTGGAGAACACCGCCACCTCCCCTTTTTGGATCAGCTCGCGCAGTTTGAACAGCGGCTCGCCCATGGGGATGCCCAGGGCTTTGGCCTCGTTGCTGCGGGCCACCACGCAGCCGTCGTTGTTGGAGAGCACCACCAGCGGCTTGTTTTCCAGTTTCGGGTTGAAGACCCGCTCGCAGCTCGCGTAAAAATTGTTGCAATCCACCAGGGCAAAGAGGCTCATAACTCGTAGGGTTTGTGTACCACGTAAGTCACCACGCCCCAGATCACCACCTCCATGCCTTCGAGTAGTTCGATGAGCTCGTAGCCGGGGTTTTCCGGTTTGAGGTACCAGCGGCCGGCTACCCTGATCAGGCGTTTGACCGTAAAGCCCTCGTCGAGGTAGGCGATCACCACGTCGCCTGCTTTGTATTCGAGCGAGCGGTCCACCACCAGGATATCGCCTTCGTAGATGCCGGCGCCGGTCATCGAGTCGCCTTCGACCTCCACAAAAAACGTGGCCGCCCGGTTGCGGATGCAGTATTCGTTGAGGTCCAGGCGTTTTTGCAGGTAGTCGTCGGCCGGAGAAGGGAATCCGGCAGCCACAGCTGAAAACAAAGGCAGTTGAAGCGATAGCCTCGCTATTGGGATCACGGGCACTACGATGCCCTTCCCTTCAGTTTTACTCATAGTAGTTGGAATTAGATTCCTTTTGTAAAATTTTGCGCAAGCAAATTAAAACATTTTGTTTTTAAACAGCGATATTTTTTTTCCCCAACCCGCCACTCATCGAAAATCTATCCGGAGATGTCTATCACTTTTTAATTTCTATCAATAGTGTCGTACTTTTGTACCATTAAATAAATGCAACCACTATGCAACAAAAGTCGCCCAATTTGAACGGCAATCCGGTGAACTCCATCGTGGGTATCGTCCTGATGATCGTATTCCTCATAGGTATGTTTTATGTAGCCCAATTTGTGTTCCGCATATTGTACTTTCTTGCGCCCTTTATGCTGATCGCTACGCTTATTATCAACTATCGCGTGGTGACGGGATACCTCCAATGGGTACTTGCACTCGTGAAACGCAACCCCGTGATGGGTATCGGCGCAGGTATTCTGACGGTTTTAGGCTTCCCGATTATCTCCGCCTTTTTGCTGGCAAAAGCAATTATGCTGAAAAAGGTCGACAAGGCGCAGGAAAAAGCACGCATCCGCCGCGAAGGCGAATTGATCGATTACGAGGAGGTGGACAGCGAAGAGCTGGTGCCGCCGATACAATACGAGGAAAAGCGGAGGAGGGAGTAGTCCGTTGTCGGTTCTCTGTTATCCGTTATCCGTTGTCGGTTCTCCGTTTCTTATCTTTGCCAGTTAAACTTAACAGAGAACAGAGAACAGAGAACAGAGAACAGAGAACAGAGAACAGAGAACAGAGAACAGAGAACAGAGAACAGAGAACAGAGAACAGAGAACAGAGAACCCATGCCCCTCCCCGATACATTCCTCCTCACTGCGATAGCCACCGGGTTAGCCTACCTGGTGGCTATCGGCTATATACGGATGTGGTGGCGCCGCCTACCGGAGTGGAGACCGCCTGCGCAAGCCGCGCCCGAGTTGTTTATTTCGGTGATCGTGCCGGCCCGCAATGAAGCGGCGAACATCGAGGCTTGTTTACAATCGCTGCTTTCGCAAAGCTATCCCGCTTTTTTATACGAAATTATTGTAGTAGACGACCACTCGGAAGACGATACGGCGGTGCGCGCGCGGGCGCTGCACGACGGCCGCATCAGGGTGGTGACTGCGCCGGGCGCGCAAAAAAAGCAGGCCCTCGCCTACGGCGTATCGCTGGCGCGGGGCGAGCTCATTGCCACTACCGACGCCGATTGCCTGGCGCCGCCGCAATGGTTATCGTTGCTGGCTTCAGCGTATCAGGACAAGCAGCCGGCCTTCCTGGCCGCCCCGGTGGCCTTTCACGGCGAGCGCAACCTGCTCGGCTACTTCCAGTCGCTCGACTACCTGGGCATGATGGTGCTCACCGGCGCGGGCATCTACAGCGGCAAACTGCTGCTGGCCAACGGCGCCAACCTGGCGTACCCCAAAGCCGTATTTGAAGAAGTAGGCGGCTTTGCCGGTATCGACCACGTAGCCTCGGGCGATGATATGTTTTTATTGCAAAAAATTGCCCGCAGGTACCCTGACCGTTTGTTTTTTATAAAAAATCCGGAAGCTACCATACTTACTCCTCCCCAGCCTTCCCTCGCCGGGTTCTGGGCGCAGCGGCTGCGCTGGGCCTCCAAGTCGTCGGCTTTTCGCGGCGGGCTTATGCTCGTATACCTTGCGCTGGTCTTCGTGGTGTGCTGGGGCATCCTGCTCGGATTGGCACTGGCGCCTTTTTCCGCCCTCGTTTTATTGGCTTTTAAACTACTTGCCGATTACGCCCTCTTAAGCGAAGCCTGCCGGTATTTTCACCGCACCGACCTTATGCGCTATTTTCTTCCCGCCCAACTGATGCACATCGCGTATATCGCGTTGATTGGGCTGGCGGGGCTGTTTGTGAGGCAGTACCGGTGGAAAGGGAGGGAGGTGAAATAGTTTTTTTTAATCGCAGAGGTAAACGGAGTATTGCAGCGTTTTTTACCTGCAACACAACAATCCAACATCAAACATTTGATAGCAGGCTTTTCAGCGTAATCCAGCACTCGCCTTCTTCCCTGGAGTCCAGGATTTCGAGTAGGGGGTTGTAAATCATTAACAGTCGTCCGTCTGCCGCTTGGATATCAGGCACCCAATTGTCCCACACTTCGTCATAGGCAAACCGCACCCGAAAACATAGGAGGGAACAGCCCGCCGGCACAAAAAGAGAGGGCATCGCTGTGTACGATGCCCTCTCTTTATGTTAAAGAAATACTTCTCTAAGTCCGTTTAACGGTTCTCCCCAATCACCACCACCCGCTCCGAAAGCAGCTCCCGGCCATTAGAAGCCTGCAAGGTATAATACCCGCCCGGCAAGTCCTCCGTTGATATGCGCATAAGGCCGTCCACATTGGAAAACTGCACCCGGCGCAGCACCCGCCCGGAGATATCCCGCAGGATCAGCTCCGTTTCGCTCTCCGACCACTCCGCCGGCAAGCTCACCTCCATATATTCCCCCGCAGGATTGGGATACAAGGCCATATCGCGCTCTTTGCTCTCTGCCTTGACACTCACGACAGGCGAATACTCAAACGCGCCGTCGAAATCCACCTGCCGCAAACGGTAGTAATTCACTTCCGACTTGGGATGGCGATCCGTGAAGTCGTACGTCAACAAACCCGAATACGTGCCCGCTCCCGGTACCTTGCCCAAGACCTCGAAATCCCGGCCGTTGGTGGAGCGCTGTACTTCGAAGAAGTCGTTGTTCTGCTCGGAGGCAGTGGCCCACTCGAGGAGGACGTCGGCATCCTTGGGGGCGCCGCGGAAGTAGAGGAGTTCGATGGGGAGGAGCATCATGTTGAAAAGCTCAGGTAAGGTTGGGTAACCGTTCCCCGTTAAATTATAGACTGTATTAAAGTTCGTAAATCCTTGGATATATGGAGATTGAGGAATGAAATCATATAATGTGCGCATTCCATCATTTGGAAATTGATAGTATTTCATGTCGGCAGCATTCCATACGACGAGAAAAAACTTTTCAGGATTACCCGGATAACCATTAATACCAGCATCTACCATCGCACAATTAGGGGCGGCAGGAGGCACATTTTCGTCTGTATTAACTTGGGTTATTGGAATATAGGCGATTCCGCCTGAAATATTTAAAAGGGAAGATCCAGCTAATATATTAGTTTCGTCGAATATAGCAATCCAAGAGCCGTTACTAGGAGTCACTCCGTTTATTTGAATGACACCCAAGAGTCCAAAAGCATCACCAGCGCAAGCCTGTGTTGTGTAGTTGAAACCTGGGGGTTGGGCATACAAACTAACACAAAAAAGAAGAGGTAGAATTGAAGATAAGAAGTATTTCATTTTACTATGTTTGATTGGTAAAATAATTGGTAGAGAGAGGGCAAGAAACCGTTGGATTCAGTTCCTTGCCCTAGCTCAATCTCACTCTTGCCTTATGACCGGACGAATTGCTACAGGTTTTCCATTAACTCTGAGTTGTACAAAATACATCCCTGCATCCAGGTTCTTGCCATCCCAGTTGAATTCATATCTGCCGACCCCTAACTCGCCATCCTCAAGAATTACCTCTACTTTTTGACCTAGCGTATTGAGTAGGTGGATGGCCACTCTACCACTAGAGTTGACATCAAGTAAAAGATTAAGATTTGAGGAGAATGGATTGGGATATGCCTCGAAATCATTTAGAATGGCATCCTTAGTAACAAAAGCGTCCTCGGAAAATTTGACTTCAACTAAGTTGATTCGTTTGTCTCCATAGAACACCAGCCCTACATCTATGACTTGTCCTTCAAATTGGAACAAAACTTTGTCGCCAGGTTGCAAATTGGAAGTTCCTTCGACAGTGGGATCGTAACCGTAAATTGGCGTAGTATAAAGGTACCCATTTGGCATGATCTCCATCTTTCCAAGGATTTCATTTCGCTCGGAAATCAGATACACCGTTTTACCAACAGCTGATGAGGGAAGATTTGAAACCGCAGCAACGATGTCGTAGTGAATCGACTTTGACTTTTGTTTCAACTCATCTTCATTCCGTATCTCAAATTCATCACCTCCAAGCAACCAACCTGTGCCAGATACAGGATTTACAACCCTGATTTCGTAGCCAAGCCCATTATCAACACTAGTCAAAGTATTCAAGAATGGAGGCAGTGCAGGATCAAAGACTTTAAACCCATTGATAAAGCCTCTGGCAAAGAGAAGATTATTGGCTGAAATAAGATTGGCGAAGTATGCGGCAGGTGTAGAGCTGGCTTGAGGAACGTAAGCGACCAAATTTATCCCTGCATTCAGATTCTTTTTGAATGCCGGATCAATTGGCGTCCCACAGATAGTCAGCGTCGCAGGATTAATTACACGGACAAAGTAGCCCTCTCCCGGATTGATTTGAGTAAGGGTATTCAAGAAAGGAGGAAGGCTTGGATCAAAGACAACTACCCCTCCTGAACTGTTGCGTCCCTGAATAAACAGGAGATTATTAGAACTAATCAAGCTGGCAAAAACAGAAGCAATGGAATTATCGGCAGGAATGACATCGGTAGAGATCAAATTCAAACCAGCACTCAAACTAATATTATCACAAACCGTGAGCGGATTGAAAGTAACCACAATGTCCTCACAGTAAGTATCTGTTCCACAATCTCCTGTAACTTCCAGGCAAACCGTATAAGTACCCGAAGAAGCGTAAGTGTGCGATGGATTCTGATCTGCACTTGAAGTGTTATCTCCAAAAGTCCAGAACCACACTGAGGCATTACCCGTTGAGGCATCCGTAAAGTTGATCGTCAGGCCGTCCATGCTGCCCACAGCAGAATTGAAATCTGCCACCGTCTCCTTCACTTCCACCACCAACTCATTCACCGTTTCACAACCCAGACGCGTTTCCGTCAGCGTCAGCGAGTAGGTGCCGGGGGTATTACCCCAGTTCACGCTTGCGGTGTTGCCGTCGAGCGGAGTGGTAATGGTACCGCCGCCGCTGAGCGCCCAGGCGTAGGTCACGCCGGGGTTGTTGGGTGTGGTGAGCGCGTAGTTGGCCGTACTATTGATACAGGGCATGTTGTTGCCGAGGATCGGATTGGCCGCCGGCGGCGCGATGATATTGAGGATGACATCTTCAAAATCAGACGGGTTGGGGCACACGGTCGGGCCTACCACTACGGTGTAGCGGAAGGTGTAGTTGCCCGGCAGGGCGGTGCTCAGGTCGAGTTCGCCGGTGGCGGGGTTGAGGCCCGCGCCGCTGCTCGTGAGTTCGCTCCAGGCGCCACCGAGGTCGTATCCGTTCAGCAGCGTGAAGAGGTCGAAGTTCGTTTCGTCGGAACACACGTCATTGTCGGCTACGATGTCAAACTGACCTGCATTGGCATTCGGCTGCACGATGACCGTCACGGTAGCCGATACGGGCGGACAAGCGCCATTGTCTATGGTATAAGTAAACATATACGTACCGCCAACCGAGCCTGCCGGGTTGAAGTTCGGACCGATGAGGGTGCCGCCCGCCGGGTTGCTCATGGATGGCGTCCAGGTGCCGCCTGTCTGCGGCGAGCCGCCGAGCAAGCTGGTCAGGTTGATATTGCCGAAGGTCTCACAAACCGGACCGAAGCTGCCGTTCGTACCCGCATTGGGCACGGGTTTCACTTCGATGTATATCTCTACCGGCTCCGACACACAACCGTTGACATCGTTTACCACCAATTCAAAGCAGATGAGGCCCGTAGTAGCCAAAGGCGATGAGGTATTGATGCTCAAAGTAGTGGTTGTGAACATAGTACCGGTCGGAGAAAGCGGGTTGAGCAAGCCGCCGCCGTTGATGCGGAAGTTGCTTGCCGTGGTGCCCAGGTAGGTCCATTTGTAGGACATGATAGCAGCACTACCCAGTGTCACACCCGGATCAATAATGGCTATGGTACCCCGGCAAATGGCCTCAGGCGTCGGGGCCGTGGAAGGCCGCGCCCAAACTTCAATTACCACAGTCACTGCATCGCCCTCGCAGCCGTCGGCGCTCACCGGCACGATGGTATAAGTTACCGTCTGGGTGCTGGTGGTCGCATTGCTGAAGGTACCGCTGATCGTGTTCGTGGGGCCGGCCAGCATCACTGTACCGCCTATGGTCATGTTGCCGCTGGTTTGCGTCAGACCCGGATCGGAGACCGTAGTGGTCACTTTGTACTGGTCTGCGGCTACGGATGAGCCGTTGGTATTCAAACCCACCGTGAAGCTGCCGTCGTCGCAAAGTTCCGTATCGGAAGGTGTGGCTACAGCTACCGGCTCTGGATTCACCGTGATGATCAATCCGAAGGATTCGCCTTCACACTCGCCGCCGTCAATGGCCTGGTTGCCGTTGAAGTTGATGAAAGGCGTGATCGTGGCGCTGATCACATAAGGAGCATTGGTCGTATTGACAATGTCCTGGTTGAAGGCCAACTGCCCGATGGGTGCGTAGAAAGTGGGGTTAATGCCCAGATTCAACACGTTGTCGGGGTCGTTCAATTGCACTTCCACCCACAGGTCTCTGCTTGGCGTCGGCGTCACGGTTGTAGTGCCCATTGCGGTCAGGTTTTCACCAGAGCAGATGGTCAGTTTGTAGTCGTCGCCCGATGGATGATTGTCGGCGTTGATGGTTTCATCCTGGTTGTTGTACGTCAGCACCAAGGAGGCCACGGGCGTGGGTTCCACCGTCACTACTACATCTACCACATCGCCGAAGCAACCGTTGGCACGGCGCGGACGGATGGAGTAAGTCACCGTCAGCGGACCGTCGGTGTCGTTGGTCCAGATATCGTCCAGCAGGAACGGCGAGGTGAGGATGGTATTGGGCGTCACATTGCCCATACCTCCCAAAAGGCCAGGTTGTGCATTAATGGCGGTGATCTGATAACCGTTGGCCGTCTGGAAGCCGATGCTCGGATCGAGTGATAGCGTCAAATCGGTATTACCGCCGGAGCAGATGGTTTTGTCCAAATTCGGATTCAACACCGGTTCGGCGCGGATTTGGAACTCATAGACCACCGGATCGCTCGCACATCCGCCGGGTGTAACGCCTACAACGGTGTAGGAAACGGTTACACCGCCGCCGGTGAGGTTGGTATAGCTGTCGTTATTGAAGTAGCTCACCGGTACCGCATTGGCCGGGAAGGCCGCGTTACCGGGGTTGGGTATAAAATTCGGACTCATGCTCGAGAACGTCACGCTCGTCACATTGATATATCCGAGCGGCTGGGCATTGATAGAAGATATGCCGGGCCATACGCTGCCGAGCGTTTCGTCAGAACATAAAGCTATGGCCGCGCCGGGTACATTGAGTACCGGCTCCGGTGATACCGTGATGGTTACGGTGAAGGGATTGCCTTCGCAGCCATCGGCGCTCACAGGCACTACGGTATAGACTACGTTCACCGGTGCGATGTTCTGGTTGCGCCAGGCGTCATCGGCAATGACATTGGCCGCGAAGCCCATGCCCGTTATCGGAGCGCCGGCGGTAGCGATCAGGCCGTTGTTGAGGATGCTCGTGATGTTGTAGGTTGCCGCAGCCGTGCCGTTGGTGCTGGCGCCGAGGGTAAGGCCTGTCGGAACATCCGAACAAACGGCTTGCGCCTGATTGGCTACTACCGGCTCGGATTTGATCATGACCGTCACGGTGAAGGGATCGCCTTCGCAACCTTCGTTGCTCACGGGTACAACGGTATAAACCACGTTCACGGTAGCGCCGGTGGTGTTGGTCCAGGCGTCATCGGCTATTTCCGAATCGCTGAAACCGGTACCCGTCATCGGGGCGCCTGCGCTTGCCGTCAGGCCGTTGCTGTTGATGTTCGTGATGTTGTAATCAGCAGCAGCCACGCTCGTGCTTGCGCCCAGCGTAATGCCGATGGTTGCGTCGGAGCAGGCCATGCCGTTTTGTTCATCCACCACGGGTTCCGGGTTGATGGTCACGGTGACGGTGAAAGGATCGCCTTCGCAGCCGTTGGCTACCGGTACAATGGTGTAAACTACATCCACCGGCGTGGTACCTGTATTGGTCCAGGCATCGGATTCAATGGCGTCGGAGGCAAACCCTGAGCCGGTAGTCGGTCCGGAGGAAGCCGTCAACCCGCCGTCGTCGGTCACGGAGATGTTGTAAGAAGTTACCGCCGGGCCGTCAGGATCGTCGTTCAAAATTACGCTGATGGCCTCGTCGGAGCATACGGTAGCCATTTGGTCGGCTACATCCGGTTCGGCACTGATAGTCACCGTCACGGTGAAGGGATCGCCTTCGCAGCCGTCTGCGCTTACGGGCACTATCGTATATACTACGTCCAAGGGATCGGTAGTGGCATTGGTATAAATATCTCCTTCGATGGCATTGGCACTCAGACCGCTCAATGGCAGTGAACTGATGTCGAGGTTGCCTGCATCCGGCGTAAGCCCTACGGCTATGTCTACTGCCGTGATGGTATAAGAAGCGGCTGCCGGGCCGTCCACATCGTCGCCGAATACAGCGCCAATGGTCTCGTCGGAGCATACGCCGAGCGTTTGGCCGTCTACGACCGGTTCCGGTTTAATGGTCACGGTTACGGTGAAGGGATCGCCTTCGCAGCCGTCAGCGCTTACGGGTACTACCGTATAGATTACATCTACTGATGCATTGGTCGTATTTGTCCAGGCATCATCGGCGATTTCCGAGTTGCTGAATCCGGTACCTGTTACGGGAGATCCGGCGCTAGCCGTCAGGCCGTTGCTGTTGATGTCCGTGATGTTATAAGTAGCCGCAGCCACGCTCGTGCTCGCGCCGAGCGTAATGCCGATGGGGGCATCCGAGCATTGCATATCGGTTTGGTTGGCCACCACCGGTTCGGGATTCACAGTGATGGTGACGCCGAAAGGATTGCCCTGACAACCGTTGCTGCCCCAGGGAATCACCACATAGTTGACGTTTACCGGCAGGTTGCCTGTATTGGTCCAGGTATCGTTCTGGATGGCAGTGTTGGGTTGGCCGTTGCCTACCATAGCATTGCCGGGTCCCGGAATCAGGCCGTTGGGCGTGATGCTGGTGATCTGGTAGAAAGCCACTGCTGTGCTATTGAGCGAGGCGCCGAGCAGCAAGTTCAGCGCTTCATCGGAGCATACCGTTTTGGTCTGGAAAGCCACAATCGGTTCGGGCTGAATGGGCACGGTCACCGTAAAAGGATTGCCCTGGCAGCCATCAGCGCTCACCGGCACGATGGTATATACCACGTTGACCGTGGCGTTGGTCACGTTCGCCCATGCGTCATCGGCGATGACGTTGGCGGCCAAGTCGTTCGCTACGGTCGGAGAACCGGCACTGGATGTCAAGCCATTGGTATTGATGGCGGTGATGTTATAGGTTGCTGCGCTTGGCCCGTTTACATCATCCGGCAAGGTAAATCCTGTCGGAGAATCGGAGCAAACCGCCGGTGCTGTCACGTCTGCAATGACCGGCTCGGGTTTGATGGTAATCGTGATGGTAAACGGCTCTCCGGCACAACCCTGGCGGTAAGGCGTGAAGGTATAGACCACATCAAGCGGACCGGAAGTTGTATTGGTGAATATATCCCCGGCTATGAAGTTGACGTTGGTAATGCCGGTACCCGTGCTGGGTGTACCTACTAAGCCCGGAGCTGCTACAGCGGAGATATCGGCAGCGGTCAGGTTCAGGCCGTCGTCATCCATATTGGGCAGGATAAAACCGATGGCTACGTCGGAACAAGCCATACCTGTTTTGTCTGCAATAACCGGTTCAGGTCGGATGTTGAAGGTGACGGTGAAGGTCGCCCCGGCGCAACCGTTGGCGTAGGGCGTAATGGTATAAACCACCTGGCGTGCTGTATTGGTCAGGTTGGTGAAGACATCGTTGAAAATGGCATTCACACCAGTGATACCGGTACCCGTAGTTGCCGTTCCCGTCAAATCCGGATGCACCGTCGCCGTGATGTCGTAGGAAGTCAGCGGCAGGCCGTCGGCATCCTGATTCGGCAACACAAAGCTGATCGGCTCGCCGGAGCAAATGGGAGAAGCGGGCACATTGGCCACCACCGGTTCCGGGCTGATGGTTACAGTGATCGTAAACGGCGTGCCTGCGCAGCCGTCGGCATAAGGCGTCACGGTATAAACTACGTCGAGCGGACCATTGGTCGTGTTGGTGAAGACGTCGGCGGCGATAAGGTTGATATTAGCAGTACCCGTGGCCGCCGAAGCCGAGCCGGATAATCCCGGATCCACCACCGCCGCTACATCGTAAGTGGTAATATCCAGGCCGTCATCGTCCAGATCAGGCAGCATTACGCCGATGGGTTCATCTGAGCATACGCCGTCGGTGAGATCGGCCACCACCGGTTCGGGTTTCACCGTCACGGTTACCGTGAAAGGATCGCCTTCGCAGTCGTCGGCGCTTACCGGTACTACGGTGTAAACTACATCCACCGGCGCATTGGTGGTATTGGTCCAGGCATCGTCTTCAATGACATTGGCAGCTAATCCGTTCGCTACTGCGGGTGCGCCGGCGCTGGCGGTGAGGCCGCCGTCATTGATGGCGGTGATGTTGTAGGTAGCGGCGCTTGGGCCGTCCACATCATCGCCCAGTGTAACTCCGGTGATTTCATCCGAGCAAACGGTAGTCATTTGATCATCCACGACCGGTTCTGGTTTCACCATAACGGTCACGGCGAAGAAATCGCCGACGCAGCCGTTGCTGCCGGTAGGTATTACGGTGTAAATGACGTTGACGGTACCCGGAGTGAGGTTGTTCCAGGTATCGTTTTGGATGGCGTTATTGGCTTGCCCCGGGCCGGTAGCAGCATTGCTCATGCCGGGGGTGAGGCCGTTGGGATTGATATTGGTAATGTTGTAGAGCGACACGGAAGGCCCGTTGACATCGTCGCCGAGGATAAGGCTGACAAGTTCGTCAGAACAGATCATGGTTTCCTGGAAGGCAACCACCGGCTCGGGGCGAATGCGGAGGTTACGGTGAAGGGATCGCCTTCGCAGCCGTCAGCGCTCACCGGCACGACCGTGTACACCACATCTACGTTGGTATTGAGTTTGTTGGTATAAGCGTGGCCGGCAATGGCATTGGCGCTTACGCCGAGGTCCGGGAAGGTAGGCGACCCTGCGCTGGCCGTCAGGCCGTTGTACTCAATGTTCGTAATGTTGTAGGTAACTGCGGCAGGAGCGTCTATATCATTGCCCAGCATAACGCCGTTCGGCACGTCAGAGCAAACGAGTTCCGGGCCTTGATTGGCTACTACCGGCTCCGGTTTGATCATCACGATGATGTCCACTTCGTCACCGAGGCAGCCTACATCATTGCGGTTGGGCGCTACGCGGTACACCACATTGAGCGTGCCGCTGGTAGTGTTGGTCCAGATATCAGCAGCTATGGCAGATGCAGGGAGGTTGTTGCCCGGAGTTGCATTGCCCATTGCACCGACGAGGCCGGCATCCGGCGTTACGGAAACGAGATTATACCCGGTCACGGTAGGGAAGCCGGTAGGAGGAGGCGCCAAAGAGAAGGTTACTCCAACAGGCGCGTCCGAGCAAACCATCGTGTTGAGGTTCGGGTTGAGTACCGGTTCTGCGCGGATGTTGAAAGTAATGGTAAAGGAAGTACCTACGCAGCCATTGCTATAGGGCGTTACGGTGTAAACTACCGTCAGCCCGCCGTTGGTCAGGTTGGTAAATGCGTCGTTGGCAATGGCGTTCAAGTTGCTTAAGCCCGTACCTGTAGTTGCTGTTCCTGAAAGATTAGGACTTACCACTGCGCTGATGTCGAATGTCGTCAGCGGAAGCATATTGGTGGAAGTAGCCGGCAAAGTGTAGCCCAGCGCATCATCCGAGCATACGTTGATGGTAGAAACATTGTTGAACACCGGTTCCGGGCTGATGGTCACCGTTATGGTGAAAGGCGTACCGGCGCAGCCATCTGCATACGGCGTCACCGTATAAACTACATCCAATGGACCGGAAGTGGGGTTGTTGAATACATCCCCTGCAATCTCGTTGATGTCGTTGATCCCCATACCCGTGGTCGGAGAGCCGATAAGCCCCATTGCGGCCACAGCGGTAATATCGTAAGTGGTAATATCCAATCCGTCATCGTCCAGATCAGGCAGTATTACGCCGATGGGTTCATCTGAGCAAACGCCGTCTGTGAGGTCGGCCACCACCGGTTCGGGTTTCACCGTCACGGTTACCGTGAAAGGATCGCCTTCGCAGTCGTCGGCGCTTACCGGTACTACGGTGTAAACTACATCCACCGGCGCATTGGTGGTATTGGTCCAGGCATCGTCTTCAATGACATTGGCAGCTAATCCGTTCGCTACTGCGGGTGCGCCGGCGCTGGCGGTGAGGCCGCCGTCATTGATGGCGGTGATGTTGTAGGTAGCGGCGCTTGGACCGTCCACATCATCGCCCAGTGTAACTCCGGTGATTTCATCCGAGCAAACGGTAGTCATTTGATCATCCACGACCGGTTCTGGTTTCACCATAACGGTCACGGCGAAGAAATCGCCGACGCAGCCGTTGCTGCCGGTAGGTATTACGGTGTAAATGACGTTGACGGTACCCGGAGTGAGGTTGTTCCAGGTATCGTTTTGGATGGCGTTATTGGCTTGCCCCGGGCCGGTAGCAGCATTGCTCATGCCGGGGTGAGGCTGTTGGGATTGATATTGGTAATGTTGTAGAGCGACACGGAAGGCCCGTTGACATCGTCGCCGAGGATAAGACTGACGGGTTCGTCAGAACAGATCATGGTTTCCTGGAAGGCAACCACCGGCTCGGGGCGAATGCGGAGGGTTACGGTGAAGGGATCGCCTTCGCAGCCGTCAGCGCTCACCGGCACGACCGTGTACACCACATCTACGTTGGTATTGAGTTTGTTGGTATAAGCGTGGCCGGCAATGGCATTGGCGCTTACGCCGAGAACCGGGAAGGTAGGCGACCCTGCACTTGCCGTCAGGCCATTGTACTCAATGTTCGTAATGTTGTAGGTAACTGCGGCAGGACCGTCTATATCATTGCCCAGCATAACGCCGCTCGGCTCGTCAGAACAAACGAGTTCCGGGCCTTGATCATCTACTACCGGTTCGGGTTTGATCATCACGATGATGTCCACTTCGTCACCGAGGCAGCCTACAACCATTGCGGTTGGGGGCTACCCGGTATACCACATTGAGCGTGCCGCTGGTCGTGTTGGTCCAGATATCAGCAGCTATGGCAGATGCAGGAGGTTGTTGCCCGGAGGCCCTGCGCCCATTGCACCGACGAAGCCGGCATCCGGCGTTACAAACGAGATATATACCCGGTCACGGTAGGGAAGCCGGCAGGAGAGTCGCCAAAGTCAAGGTTACTCCGACAGGCGCGTCCGAGCAAACCATCGTATTGAGGTTCGGATTGAGTACCGGCTCGGCGCGGATGTTGAAGGTGATGGTAAAATCAGCTCCCTGGCAGCCATTGGAGAAAGGCGTTACGGTGTAAACCACCGTCAGCCCGCCGTTGGTCAGGTTGGTAAATGCGTCGTTGGCAATGGCGTTCAAGTTGCTTAAGCCCGTACCTACGGTAGTTGCTGTTCCTGAAAGATTGAGGACCTACTACTGCCGATGTCGAAGTAGTCAGGGGCACCATTATCGGTTAGCGCTGGTAGACGTAACCAATGGCATCGTCTGAACAAACATTCACCAAGGGCACATCCGCAATCACCGGCTCGGGGCTGATGGTCACCGTAATGGTGAAAGGCGTACCGGCGCAGCCATCTGCATACGGCGTCACCGTATAAACTACATCCAATGGACCGGAAGTGGGGTTGTTGAATACATCCCCTGCAATCTCGTTGATGTCGGTGATGTCCATACCCGTGGTCGGAGAGCCGATAAGCCCCATTGCGGCCACAGCGGTAATATCGTAAGTAGTAATATCCAATCCGTCATCGTCCAGATCAGGCAGCAGTACGCCGATGGGTTCATCTGAGCAAACGCCGTCTGTGAGGTCGGCCACCACCGGTTCAGGCTTAACGGTCACGGTTACGGTGTAAGGATTACCTTCACAACCATCGACGCTCACCGGTACTACGGTATATGTTGCGGTAAGGTTACCGTTGGTTTCGTTGTTATAGCTATCCGCACTGATGGCCATATCAGTCAAGCCGCTTACCGGCAGCATGGACAGGTCGAGGTTGCCCGGATTAGGTGTCAGGCCTGGGCTTACTACAAGCTCCGTAACCTTATAACTAGCAGCTGGAACGCCGTTCAAAGACCCCAAAAACTGCACATTGATCGGGCTATCGGAGCAGGTTGTACTGGTTTTGGTGGGAGCCACCACTGGTTCAGGGTTCACCATGATGGTCACCGAGAACAGGTTGCCGGCGCAGCCATTGCTGCCGTAAGGGATAACGAGGTACACTACATCCACAGGTGCAGAGGTGGTGTTGGTCCAGGTATCGTTTTGGATGGCCGTATTGAACAGGCCGTTGCCGGGCGTCACGTTGCCGGCGCCGGGCGTCAACCCGCCGTTATTGATGGCGGTGATCTGATAGAAAGATACAGAAGGCGGCAGCACGGAATTGCCGAGCTGCAGTGCCACCTGCTCGTCGGAGCAGATCGTTTTCGTCTGTGCCAATACAATCGGTTCAGCCTGAATTGGGACTGTTACGGTGAAAGGATCGCCCTTGCAGCCGTCGGCACTCACCGGCACGATGGTATAAACTACGTTGACGGTAGCGCCGCTGTTGTTGGTCCAGGCGTCATCAGCGATCTCAGCAGCCGTAATGCTGCCGGTCGGGAACATCGTCGGCGGGTTGCCGGCACTGGCTATCAGGCCGTTGGTATTGATGCCCGTAATGATATAATGATCTGCTGCCGGACCATCCTGATCGTTCGGCAAGGTGAAGCCTGTGGGTGAATCGGAGCAAACCGCAGTAGCCGTGACGCTGCTGATAACCGGCTCCGGTTTGATCATCACGATGATGTCCACTTCGTCGCCGAGGCAGCCGAAGTTGCGGCGCGGCGCCACGCGATACACTACGTTGAGCGTACCGGTAGTGGTATTGGTCCACACATCGGCGGCAATGGCCGATGCGGAGAGGTTCGTTCCAGGAACAGCATTGCCTGGGTCACCCACCAAGCCCCCGTCTGGGGTCACTGAAATGAGATCGTACCCGGTAATGTTCATTAGATTCTGGAAGCCGATAGTATTGTCAATAGAGAAAGTGATGGCCACCGGCTCATCCGAGCAAACCATCGTATTGAGGTTCGGATTGAGCACCGGTTCGGCGCGGATGTTGAAAGTCACCGTAAAAGGCGTACCGGCACAGTCGCCGACATAAGGCGTAATGGTATAAACTACCGTGCGGCCGACGGATTGCAGGTTGGTATAGGAGTCGCCGGCAATGGCATTGATATCCGTGATGCCGTTGCCTTCGGTAGCCGTGCCGATCAGGTCCATATCCACGTTGGCCGAAATATCATATTTAGTGATTGACAAGCCGTCGTCATCGGTAGCCGGCAGTACATATCCGATGGGATCATCAGAGCAAATATTGGCAGCTGAAACATTGGCGACAACTGGTTCCGGCTTAACAGTCACTGTCACCGTAAAGGTATTGCCTGCGCAGCCATTGGCGCCGATGGGCGTCACCGTGTAGGTGATGGTGACATCGGCATTGGTCGTATTCGTATAAGTATCTGTGATGTTGGCATTGGAAGCGGAGAGGCGATCTGCACCGGCGGGTACGTTCCCTTGGTCAGAAGATACCACCGTATAAGTAAAGGTGGCTGCTGCCGGCACATGGGCGGCCAAATCGTAGTTCAGGGCTACATCAGAGCAGGTCATCGCGACATCGTTGGTTGCCACAGGCTCCCATTTAACCGTTACGGTTATGTCAAAAGGATCGCCTGCGCAGCCATTGAGGCCGATGGGCGTCACGGTGTAGGTGATGGTAACATCGCTTCCGGTGGTATTGGTATAAGTATGCGTTATGTTGGCAGAGGAAGCTGTTGTACGAGGCGCTTCGGCGGGCACATTCGTCTCGTCGGAAGAAACCACAGTATATGTGAATTCGCCCGTACCCGGTACATGGCTTACCAGATCATAATTGAGCGCCACGTCTGAGCAAGTCATGATAGCGTCGGCGGCGCCCACCGGCTCCGGCTTGATCTGCACCGTCACGGTAAAGAAGTCGCGAGGCAACCGTCCAAACTTACCGGGATGACGGTATAAATTACATTCACCGGGCTGCCGGTGGTATTCGTCCAGGCATCGTCTTCGATCTCGTCGTCGGAGAAGCCGGTTCCCGTCACCGGGTTGCCTGCACTGGACGCCAGTCCGTTGGCATCAATATTGGTGATGTTAAAAGCCGAGACAAAGGGGTTGCTGTTGCCTAATTTAACATCTATCGCCACATCCGAGCAGGCCATATCACCCGATTGGAAAGGCACTACCGGTTCGGGACGGATGGTGAGGGTCACGGTAAAGGCCGGGCCGAGACAGCCGGCGGCACTCACCGGTATGATGGTGTAAATGACATCAACATTGGCGTTGGTGGTGTTGGTCCAGGCATCGTCAGCGATGACGTTGGCAGCCAAACCGCTGCCCGTAGCCGGAGCGCCGGCGCTTGCCGTCAATCCTCCATCATTGATGGAAGTTATATTATAGGTGTTGACCGGCACCAGGTTGGTGCTCGTGCCGAGTGTTACGCCGGAAGGCTCATCAGAGCAGATGGTCTTGCTTTGATTCGCTACAAGCGGCCCAGGCTCTACACTTACGGTTATATCAAATTCGTCGCCGGGGCATTGCTGCGCTACCGGTGTGGCGTAGGTTCGGTTGGGGGTCACTGTCAGCGTGGCGGTGCGCGGGTCTCCGCTGTTGTTGAGCAGAGTGGTCGCGCCCACCTGGAAAGGAGCCGAATTGTCCGGGCCGCCGGTAGCAGGCGTGGCCGTAATGTCCGTTCCGCTCCATGCCCAGGTAATGCTACGCGTACCGCTGGGCAGGCTGATGGCCACATTGGCAACGGGCGTCATTTCGCCGGAGCAAACCGTTGCCGGCAATCCGGTGATGCCCGTAACGCTGATTTCCGGTCGCAGGTAAATGACCATCGGGAAGGTATTCGTACAGCCATCGGGCGTTGTAGCGGTAATAATAAGATCTATCTGAATGGAATTGACGTTCGGGGCCGGGTTGATGAATGAGCCGGTAAGCGTAAAAGAAGTTGAGGTCGTAGTGGGCTTGTTGGCAAAGTCGCCTGTGCCGCTCACCAACATCAGGTCGGGTGTACCGGACACAGGGGAAAGAGACCAATCGGCGCTGTAAGTGGTACCCACGGGATTGCCTGTACCATCTATTGTGATGGTGAAGTCTTCATCCGAGCAAGTTGCGTAAATACCGCCGCCGAGAGGCAGATCGGTGGTGGCGCTCACATTGGGAATATTGCCTACTGTTATGGTGTAGATGACCCAGTCGCCGGCACAATCGCCTGCATCTAATGTATTGCTATTGTTGTCATCGTAGAAGGCGCGAAATTTCAGTACAAGCGTACCCGGCATAGAGGGGTCCACCAATGTAGCGGTTCCCATTGCTCCCGTGAATGTGCTCAACAAAGCCACGCAGCCATTACAAAAAGGCGCCGCGACATTGGTCAGCATCACCTCCTGAAGTACCTTAACCTGCCCGGCCTGCATTACGCCGTTCAAATCGGTAAAGGCATTGATGGAGATATTATTCGGAACGGAGTTGCAAACCGTAAAGGATCCGGTGTCATCTACGCCGTCGTAGTTGTCCGTCACTGTCACGCCGTTAATGGTAGCCTGAAGCGCCGGGCGGGGTTTCACGGTAAGCGTGCGTGAACTGGAAGTCTGCACCGGGCACGCTGATGTGGACACTTTCACCTGGTATTGGTAGCCATTTTGGTCAATGGTGGCGTCGGTGATGTTCAGCGTTGCCGTAGTGGCGCCGCTGTAGATGCCGCCATTCGTTACGTCAACAAAGCCCATGCCGTCATTGACTTCCCACTGATAGAGCAGCGTGCCGTCGCCGGCGTTGGAGGCGCTCACGGTGAAGGAGGCATCGTCGCCGGCGCAAATTACCTCATCGGCAGAAATGCTGTTGATGGTAACAGGCCCTTGCACCTGAAGCAACACGGCGAGGTCGTCGAGACAACCGCCCAGCGTAGGCTTTACAAAATAATATGTTGTGGATGCAGATGGAGAAACCATCAGGTTGTTCAACTGATTGGCTAGTATGTAAGGTTGTGTTGTATAAACCAGAAAGCCGAGACTGCCTACGCTGTTCTGATCTTCGACTTCTCCATTGGGGAGATTGGTATCAATGAGCGTGGCGAGATCGAAGGTACTGCCGGAGCATACTGCCGGAGCGCCGTTGAGCACCAGATCGGGCGCAGGATTAACGGTGACAGCAAATAATTCGGCTGTGCCGGTGCATCCGAAAGCATTGTCGGTAGCGGTAACGGAAACTGAGGGCGCCAGCGCAGTGCCGCCTGCATTTTGCGCAGCGAAGCCTGGAATTTCAAAAGGCGCGGTATTGTCGCTGCCGTCGGGGATGCCGATGGACGCGCCGCCGGTCCAGGAGAAGCTCACGCTGTTATTGAGGGGCGTGGTGCTCAGAGAGATGGCCGGAAAGTTGGTGCCCGGGCAGAAAGGCCCGAAATCGGCAATGGCCGTGACCGTGGGTCCGCTGCGCACAACAATGTTATAATCGTGCTCGCTTATGCAGTTTGTGAGATTATCTATTGCGGTTACCCTAACCGTACGAGGGCCGGCATCATTCCATGTTACGCTGGCGCTGAGGTTATCCATCGCCGGCGTAATGGTACCTCCCCCTCCAACCAATGACCAGGAAAAGGAGTGGTTGGCTGGAGGCGATACAATAGAATAGATGTGGGTGCTTCCCAAGCAGGGGTTGGGCTCACCTGAAACATTTACCGTAGTGGCACAAGCAATGCCCGTGACGACAATATTGTCCAAGTACCAGGTTTCGGTTGCGCCGGTAACTGCGGGCGCGAGCTCTCCACTGCGAAAACATACCCTCACATCAAGGTAGAACCGGTGAAGGGGGTTCCTCCAGGTGAGGCAAAGGTTGTGGCAAAACTACTATTTGCCGATACAAAGCCGTATCGCTGTGTGAGCGCCGGTGTGAGGGAGCCGTCCACATATATTTTTATGATGGCGCTGTCGCCGGCTTCCATCGTACCTGCGAAAATGCCGAGATCTAAGGACACTACGGCCTGATAGCCGGTGATATTGATGCCGCTCAGGCGGAAGCAGCCTTCGAGGCCACGCAGGTTTTTGGCATGAAACCTTCTATTGCCGCTTCCACTGACCACTTTGATGAAACTGCATTCATTGGGTAAGGCGGCCGGTGGGGCTGTGACCTGCCAGGCAATGCCACCGCCGAGAGGGGCGCCGGTAGTTCCGTCAGCAGCAGGGCCTGTATTGGCGGTGGCGCAGACGGAACCATCGTTGCCCGAAATACCCGTTCCAAGGCTGAAAGCACTGAAGTTCTGGGTGTATAAGGTTGTTTGTGCCTGTAGCGACAATACGCTGCACAACGCAACGAAAAGGAAAGATAAAACAAGTGAGAATTGTGTAGCAGTTGCTCTCATAGTAAATAAAGATTGGGATGAGGAAAAAGGGTTGGTATGGCGTTCGAGGCCGCAAGGGGAGGCAGTGGGAGGCTTTTTCATGGAAATTGATTATAATTCGTTGACTTTCAATCAGTTGATATTGGGTATGGCGTACAATCAACCCATATCAGGGAATGGGTAGTTGTGGTGTGCGGAGCATGGGAAACGTGCGCTACCGCAATGCAGCGCTGGAAGGTTCAATAATAGATGGAGCTTGGAGTGTTCATGCTTTTGGGACATAAATATCGGTTTTCGTTTCACAGCGTAAAACGTGTTTCGGGAATATAGTGGTGTAAAAGTAAGGGACTTACAGGGGAAATACAAAAATTTAGCGGTATTTTTTTCTTTTCACCGTACCGGCGGCTTCAGTCGCTTCTTCCCAACGACTGAACTGGACTTTAGCCATTTAAGCAGCTCGAGTAGCATTAAGAATCAATTGTTTGAAAAGATTAGCTTTTAAATTATGTACATCAGCTTTAAACAGGGATGTTAATAATTTCTGTTTTCGCCAAATCTGATATCGGACTGAAGCTATGACATCGGAGAAGGTTGGATGTTCTTTTTGATACCATGCGCTTTGATTTACTGAAAGTTGATTGTGTTCATTTAACTGATGAGCAATATGTTTTTATTGCAAAAGCCCGCAGGCCCTTGACCGTTTGTTTTTAGTAAAATCCGAAGTGCCGTACTTACTCCCCATGGACGCAGCGCTGGCCCCCAAGTCGTCGGTTTTCGCGGCGGTTTATGCTCGTAACCTGCGCTGGTCCGGGGCCCCGGCGCGCCTTTTCCGCCTCGTTTTATTGGCTTTAAACACGCCGATTACCCCTTACGAAGCCGCCGGTATTTCCACCGCACCGACCTTATGCGTTATTTTCTTCCCGCCCAACTGATGCACTCCGTATCGCGTTGATCGGTTGGCGGGGCTGTTTGTGAGGCAGTACGGTGGAAAGGGAGGAGGTGAGAGGTAAGATCGCCTCTCCATTCGATTCTTTATAAAAAATCGCGATGTTGCCGATATTATGTAGCGGCTATCTCCAATACTGAGTTTATTGGCGCTATGGAGTAGGTAGAAACGAGTTATAGTGCATTTTAAGACGACCACATCAATGGACAGATACAAAGAAACATTTGACACTTGAACAACATTGCCATATACCAAGACATTGGACTTAGACTTACAATGACACCTTAATCACATTTGTAATTCCATTGACAAAAACCAAATGCAAAATTATTGGAAATTGTTATTCCCGGAACAATTAAATATCTATTATCCCAAAGACCCGACTTTGATCTTTGAATTGATACTTCCCCAAATATGATTGAATCCTGCAAAGTTGAATAATCCACCGCACATTTTGCTGTTAATGGACAGCCGACAAATAACCTTTTGACACAAAATATGATGGAATTATTGCGGGTTTTGTTTGTCATTTATCGCCATTGAAAGTAACGAACTGATTGTACCTTTACGATTACTAAACCACAATGGCTTGATATATCTAAGTTTCGTAGAAGACCCAAATAAACTGATTTTAAAGTTTGGTAAGGCGGACGAGTTTATTTTCATTTCCATAATTTGGACGACTTAAAAGCACAACTCATTAGGACACAATTTGACGAAATAAAAAACATTTAAAGTAAAGTATAAAATATCAGAAACAGCATTTGACATACACACAATACTTACGGCAAAGAAGAAAAACGCCCTATAACACGGGTTTTGCGTCAGCCGGGTGAAGCGCAAACTGGGAACCGTTGTGCGCATCCGCCACCGTTTTTGACTTTGGGGCTATGGCGGAGTTGGGGATGACGGCGGCGGATGCAGGGCTAATAGTTATGCACCATTCTAAAACCGCAGAACGCATACGAAAGATGCAGGAAAATTGGTAAATTTGTAGTTAATTTAAAATCTGACAATATGTTTAATACAATAGAAATCTGACCATAATGGGGTTAAATTTTGGACTTAGAATAGAAAGCACAAAGGAATGCTTTAGGAAGTAATATGTTTGAGATCCAACACCGAAAGGCATTGACAATACGAGACTACGTGACAGGGAAAATGCCACTGAGTGGAATTGGTGACATTTGACAAAGAAAGGCCTATGTCTAAATCTTATAAATACATAGACCCCGACTATATTTATCCCTAAAACAGACTATTAAGAAATCTACAGGACATTACAGACCCAGATGTATTACTTTTGTTGAGAGCGGTGCTGTAACTAAACGATTACACGAACTTTATGAGAATCCTATTAAAATCAAGGAATTGAAAGCCTTTTTTTAATTCACAAACATCTATTTCAAGACATATACGCTTGGGCAGGGAAAAATCGGACTGTTGAATAAGCAAAGACGGAAAAAAAATTTTTTCCAACTACACATTTTGACAATGCTTATCGATACATTGACTCTTGTTAGCTGATTTCAAGAAAATTCCAAAAACAAAAGCAATTGCGAGAAGTTGACAGAGATTTTGACAATGTTAATTACTTAACACCCTTTTTAGGAAGGAAACGGACGAACACAAAGAGAGTTTTTAAGACTGTTATGTTAGAAAAAGGATTGATTTTAAATCTTAACCCTCCAGATAAAAAGTGCTTTAAGAAAGATATGAAAGGACTATTGAAAGTGATTTAACATTGGCTGAGTTAATTTGCGAATTAATTGAAACCGAAAACTGAAATGAGAACGGTGTATAACACGTTTTGTCGGCGGGGCCCCCGTTTCGTTCCCACGGGCTCAACTGAGCCCGCTGGGCAGGACAGTTGTCACCAAGTTCAGCGCTGCAGACAGTTGGTTTCGAAATCCACTTCGAACTAATAGAATTTAAACAAACCACTAATAGATTATTTCACCTCAATGAAGAAGAAAGGCTATTGTAGAAGAAGTTTTCAAAGAAAGAAGAGTTAGACGAAGGCTTATCCTCAAAAGCGATAACGCACATTTAGTTGAGGGTTGTTTCAGAATGTATATGGTGGATAAAAAGGTAAAGAACACTCGAGAATTGGTGGATTGGGAGACATGGGAAAACTGAGCAGGCTTTACATTGAAAGCATAGAGAACGGTTATTCTCAATGTAAAAAGAAGATCACTGAATATTTTAGACACCCTAAATTCAATCGGGTATTCAAGTGCTGGTGGAAAATGCCAGGGCCTTCAGAACAGAATTTGAACCCACGAAGAGCGATATCTTGATTTCAGAACTTCGCATTTCCAACGACCAATGTTCAAATTGCATCAACCTAGGCGTAACCCCTGAATTTCTTAGTACCATTCGAAAGAAGACGCAAACTATTAAGGTTCTTTCTTAAACCACCTTATAGGGAATACAGATTACCCACATCTTTGCAATGTTGTTAACTTAAAGTAAGATGGAGAAGAAATTTCGGACTGGCCCACAGGAAAAGGAGTAGTAAACGCCTAATTAGGATGGTTCTTTTAAAGTAAGACATTACCCAATCCTGATAAATATCAAGCAAGCTGATGAAAGGATTTAAAACCTTGAATCGTTAGCCAACGTTAAAGATGCCATGGTGTTTTTGTAGAACCAATTTTTGGGAAGGCGCAGATGAATTAGCCCAAGAAGCAAGCGGTTGCAGCTGCAAAAAGGCAAATGTCGATCATTCTTTGGTCAACGTTACCAAACGTAGAGGAAATAAGTAACGCAAGTATGATGTTCCCATTTACGAAAGCCAAGGTTGATGAATTAGTTAAAATGCAGGATTTGCACATAATTTCGTTCAGCCACCTTTTACTTTCAAAACCTCACAGACACCAGGCTCAACAGCAACAGGACGGTTCTCTTGGTTGATATCCCATTGATCCAACTAAACGAGTGATTCACAGTCAGATATTACTGACTTGGGAAAAGTAGTTGCAGGAGCGTTCTTAAACCCGGAAAGGAAGTGGAAGCCATTTATCGTTACCACCGGATTGTACAGTTTCAATGATGTTTTTAGCGGTTTTCAAAGCAAACGGGAAAGAGTACAGCTTTACCCAGGTACCTATGGAAGTATTTTCCAGCTTCTTTGAAGGAGCAGGAGAAATTGCCCAGATGTTGGCCTATTTCGAGTCTTATACTTACATGGGGCCAAATGCTGATTCCCGGATTCAATTGGCTAAAGAAGTTTCAACAGCGCAATTTACACCACTGAAAGATTGGATCAAACAAAACTCACTTTAAGATGAAAATATTAATACGGTATTTGCCATTACAATTATGGCTTCCTGCAACGAAAGCAATCAAGAATTAACTAATAATTCAACAGAAAACTGAAATCATGGAAAACAGAAAACAACAAATAGAAGCATTACTTAGCGAGTATGAAAAATCATTGAATACGCCAGACGCTAAATTGGCTCAACCCTTTACACCAAAGATGGAATTTTAGCCAACCGAAGCACCATCGGAATAGGCTCGAAGGCATCTTGAAATCTTTACGAGTATGTCTTTTTCAAATCCAACTTAATATTAAATTTTTCATTGAAGAAATTGAGTGGAAGGGAACATGGCATTTGCAGTAACTAGCTCAAAAGGCACTACACTTATTCATGCTACCGGAGACAAAATTCCTGAAGCAAATAGAGAACTCTTCGTTTTTGAAAAGTAAACGGAGAATGGAAAATTGCCCGGTACATGTTTAACAAGACTGAGCCGAAAAATAAAAACCGCACAACATTGTATAAAAGCAATGGAAGTTGATTAATTAGTGGGCTTGAAAGCGATATGCTTTTAAGCCGTTACTGCTTTTATAAGAGACCGTTATAGGGCATTTTAAGACTACCAATGGACAAATACAAAGAAACATTTGACACATGGAACAACAAAGTATAAAATATCAGAAACAGAATTTGACATCACACAATACTACGGAAAGAAGAAAAACGCCTTATAACACGGATTTTACGTCAGCGGGCTGACGCGTAAATTTGAGCTTTCCGCTTTGACGGGACAAGTTGTACCCTAAACCCACCCGACACCAAGCCCCGAACCTGTTACAAGCAAGACCGTACAACGAATAAACGCCTATTCAATGCAAATAATGCAACGATAGTTTTGATTGCAACGATTAACTGTATATTCGTTGCAAATATTAAGACGAATGAGCTATTATATACACCAAAACTTAATTGGCCCACTTTTACCTGGAATAGTGACGAATTTGTCAATCTACCGAGCGAAGCAAGAAATCTACAAGGGCGTTTAATTGGTAAAATGGAAACACTTGGTTTTGAATTTCGAGATGAAGCTTCACTTGAAACCCTAACTTTAGATGTATTGAAATCGGCAGAAATCGAAGGAGAGCTATTAAATCCAGCGCAAGTTCGTTCTTCAATAGCCCAAAGATTGGGCATGGAATTCGCTGGTACAATTATGTCCGATAGAAATGTGGACGGGATGGTTGATATGATGATTGATGCAACCCGTAATTGTTTTGCCCCGTTGACTAAAGAAAGACTATTTGACTGGCACGCGGCATTGTTCCCAATGGGGAGAAGTGGAATATTCAAGATAATAGTTGCTGATTGGAGAAAAGATATATCCGGGAAAATGCAAGTGGTATCAGGCGCGGCGGGAAGGGAGAAAATTCATTTTCAAGCTCCGGATGCTGATTTAATCGAGATGGAAATGAACCGTTTTTTGCAATGGTTTAACGAAGAAAATAAAATAGATTTAGTAATAAAAGCTGCTATTGCGCACCTTTGGTTTGTAACTATCCATCCATTTCAAGATGGAAATGGGCGAATTACAAGAGCATTAGCCGATATGTTATTAGCCCAGTCTGATAAGAGCACACAACGATTTTATAGTATGTCTGCCCAAATAAGGATAGAAAGAAAAGAATACTATGATATGCTTGAAAAGTCAAAAAGGAGACCTTGATATAACTGAGTGGATAAAGTGGTTTTGTTGCTTGATAAATGCTTTAAATGCAAACCGAAAAACTTTGACACGAGTTTTGTAAAGCTGATTTTTGGAGCAAGCATTCAAAACTATCATTAACGAGAGACAGAGAAAAGTGTTAAACAAAATACTGGATGGATTTGAAGGCAAGCTGACATCGATAAAATGGGCTAAGATTGCCAAATGTTCAAAGGACACTGCAATTCGAGATATTAATGATTTGATAGGTAAAGAAGTATTACAAAACACAGCTTTCATGGGCGGAGGCACATTGCTGTCGTTGATCATCTCGCGCAGGTCGATCTCGATAGCCCTGGCGATAGAGGTGATCGGCACGTCGTTGTAACTGCCTTCGAAGGGGTTTTCGGAGTAATCGCCGATTTTTTCCATCAGGAAAAATATCCAGATTACGAGTGCGGAAAACGGCACGCAGAGCCAGACCAGCCAGCTCTGCATATCTACAAACGTGTCGAGCATGCCGAAAGGTAAGACAATAGAAAATACCATTGTGAGCCACAAAGTGGTAGAGGCGTATTGCCGGGGAAAGGGGAAGTTTTTGATGCGCTCGCTTCTCCCCTGCTCGTCGTAAAAAGCGCCGATAAGCTGGTGGAATTCCATGTGGCGAAAATCTTCAAAATAACCCGCATCTCTCAATTCCTGGAGCCGCTGCGCCTGTTTGGCCATTATTTGTGTGGCCATATTGGCTTTGGGTTTGTAACTTTGAAATTCTTCTTCCGAAATCAAACCCTCCAATTCCTTATCGAGATTGCTGAAGTATTCTTCGCAAATCGTAGGCAGGTATAGGCCCTTAATCCTGCTTTCGGTGTGCTCCCACTCTCTGCTCAGGCGCAGTTGGTAGCGCAACGCCGTGAGCCAGGCGATATGCCGGTAGATTAATTCTTTTTTTACCGCATCGGCGTTTTCGCCCTGAATAAACGATATCACCGCCGCGCCAAAGGTACGGCTGGCGTTTACTATGCCGCCCCATATTTTTCGCGCTTCCCAGGTGCGGTCGTACGAACTGTTATTTTTAAAACCCAAATAAAAAGCTACCGCAATACCCATCACGCCAATGGGTTGCCAGGGCAGGGAGAGGTTGAGGTCGAAAAAATAAAACAGCGCCGTGATAGCCGCTGCATACAGGCCTCCCCATAAAAAGGGTTGCTTCGACCAGTTGACGGTCATCCAAAAACCGTAGTTCTTTTTTACGTACATGACTATTGCGTTTTTTTACTTTCCCATCCAGCGTTTGAATTCCGTGGCTTTTTCTTTGCTCACTATCACGTCGTTGGCTTCGGTTTTGGGGTTGAGTTGTAAAATGAGTTTACCCCCAAAATAATTGTCTATCGACTTGATAGCCTTGGCATGCACCAGATAGCTGCGATTTACCCGGTAAAACTCCGCCGGGTCGAGCATCTCCCCCAATTCTTCGAGGGTGTAGTCTACGATAAAGCGGCGATTATCCCAGGTTTTCAGCAAACAGATTTTGCCGTCGGCGGTAAACCAGGCTATTTCGTGGAGCTCTACGCTGATCCAGCGCTGGCCCTGTTTGAGAAGGAAACGCTTTCGATAGGTTTTGGTTTGCTGAGACTGCCGCAACTCCCGGATGAGATGGTCGATGTCGATCGCCGCGGCGGGCGACTGGAACTGGTCTTTCAGCCGCCGGAATTTATCCAATGCCCTCGCCAACTCCTCTTTTTTTACCGGTTTTAGCAGGTAGTCGATGCCGTTGACCTTGAAAGCGTGCAGCGCGTATTCGTCGTAAGAGGTGGTAAAACAATGGGCGCGCGCACGTCGACCTGGTTAAAAATTTCAAAGCATTGCCCGTCGGCCAGCTCGATGTCCATGAAGATCAGGTCGGGTATGGGGTTGTGCTGCAACCACTGCACCGCCGATTTGATGCTCTCGGCATGGCCCAGCACTGTCAGGCCCGCGTCGACCTCGCCCAGCAATTTGACGAGCCGCTCCAGGCCCAGGTATTCGTCTTCTATGATAAAAAGTGTCATATTTGTGTGAACTGTGAACAGTGAACTGAACTGAAACTGTGAACAGTGAACAGTGCTGCTACCTGATCGGTTCACAGTTCACTGTTCACAGTTCACTAAACTATCAACGGAAGCAACACGGTAAACTCCGTCTCGGTTTCCCGGATTTCTACGTATGGATGGTTGAGCAGCCGGTAGCGGGCAACGATATTGGCCAGGCCTACTTTGACCGAAGGCAGCGTAATATTGCGCTTTTGCAGGTTGTTCACCACCGCCAGCCGGTCGCTGCCCTCGGTGAAGATACGCAGCCGGAGGGGACTGGCGGTAGAGGTTTCGTTGTGTTTGACGGCGTTTTCTACCAGCAACTGCAGGGTAAGCGGTGGGATGAGGTATTGCCGCGCCCCCTCCGCCACGTCGATATCTACCTGAAACCCTTCGCCAAAACGGGTTTTTAATAAATGTACATACGATTTAATAAAATCCAACTCCCGGCCCAGGCTGGTCAGCTCGTCCTGGTTGCTTTGCAACAGGTAGCGGTATACCTCGCTCATTTCTTCTACAAATTTTTCCGCCTTGGCAGGGTCTATGGAGATCAGCGAACTCAGGCTGTTGAGGCTGTTGAACAAAAAATGGGGGCTGACCTGCTGCTTCAGGCTGTCGTATTGCGCCATCAGGTTGATGCGCAGCAATTCGTCTTTTTCTTTTTCGGCGTGGTTGAGCTGGTCGTAGTGGTAAAAAGCTTCTGACAGTCCCAGAATATACAAGGCCGTCACGGCCGACTGGGTCAGATTGAGCAGCAACGTTTTCCAGCCGAATGCGTATACGGGGTTGTCGGAATAATATTGCAAAAACATATCCGAAAGCGTCATCAGTGTGGCCAATAAAGGTACGCTTATCGCAAATGACCGGATGATGCGCTTATAAGTAAACGGCAAACCGGGCATCCTGCGCTGCATCCATTTACCTACGGCAAAAACGGAAAAAAACTGCACGGCAATGCCGGTGGCCAATATCAGCAGATAGCTGATTTTCTGCTGCCGGCTCATCTCGTCCTCCGGCCCGAAATTGATGGCATTCGACACCACCAGCAACAACACGCCGGCCAGTAATATCAGCCATTGGTATTCTTTTTTCATTTTAAATGGCAACTGGTTTTTTGCAAAAATCGACATTACTGCTCATTCTACGCTACCCTAAATGGATCGAATAGCCAAAAAGCAGCGCGAAACGGCGGAAAAATGCCCCGAAGGGGCGACTTGACGACTTGACGACTTTGCGACTTTACGACTTTACGAAGGTACGATCCTGGAAAAAACCTCCCACGATCGCATAGTCGCAAAGTCGCACAGTCGTATAGTCGTATAGTCGTATAGTCGTGAACTCAGTCGTACTCCACTTTTGGCTGCTTGAGGGCTTTCGGCTGAATTGCGGCAGGCTGTCCAGCATATTTGCCTTACTGCACGGAGATGACCCTTTGTCGTGCCTCAAACCTTGACTTGTTGTTGAGGTGTAACCGCAGCACGAGCGGGTAAAAATCAACCATTGTTTCATGTTAAATTTAATAAAAATGAAGATCCAACTCTTTTAATCCAGGATTAATCAAACCGCTATCGCTAATCGGCGCAGCCCTGTTTTTAATGGCATCCCCGCGGCTCCATGCCCAGGACGGCAGCCGCAATAACACCCTGCCGATCACTATCAGCGTATTTACCGAATCGGTCAGCCTGCCCAATTTCAGGGGATTTTTCCGCAATCCCAACTGGGGGGTGCGCGTGGGTACCGAATTGTACTACCGCCAACGCGACGGACACCAACTGCTGCAAAATATCCAGCTGGGCTACTACCGCCACGACGGACTCCAACAAGGCGCCTTTGTCAGCACGGCCTTCGGCTACCGCAAATTCTTCGGCGACTTCTTCGCCGACGCCACTATCGGCGGCGGCTACCTGCACCTCATCTCCGACCTGCGCCGCTACGAACCCGATGGCGATAGCTACCGGCCGGCCTCCCAACGCCTGCATAAGTTTATGCCTACTGTCGGACTCGGCATAGGCTACCGCTTCCACAACGTGACCGTGTTCTCCCGCTACGAAGCCTTCGGCGAAATGCCCTTTAATTACAACGGTTCCCCCGTTTTGCCACACAAGACGCTGCATGTGGGGGCGGGGTTTTATCCGTTTTAGTGCCTTCGGCAGTTTAGCGTTAGGGTTTAGTGCATTCGCAGTTTAGTGCATGCTAAACCCAATCGCTAAACCCTATCGCTAAACCCGCCAAAGGCGCTAAACCATTTTCACCAAATCCAAGAAATAACATCCGACATGAAAAACCTAATCCTCGCTGCAACCTTGTTGCTGAGCGCAACAGCTTGCGAAAAAGACATCTTCATTCCCAAACCCGACGTGGTAGACGACGTCAGCTATGCCGAGCATCCCAAACACCAGGAATATCTGGCGCAATTGGAGGCTTACCGCAAAAACACCAACTCGCCGGGCGCTATATGGCTCGTATACCGCCAGGGAGAACCCTTGTGGGCAGGCGCCGTAGGCAAATCAAACCTCGAGCACCAGACCGCCATGCGCACCAACACGCCGTTCCGGGTGGGCAGCATCACCAAGACTTTTGTCGCCACGGCTGTCCTGAAACTCGTAGAACAAGGCGGTTAAGCCTCGACGACAGACTCGGCACGCGTTTGCCCAAAGTGACGGGTAAAATCCCCCAGGCAGACCAGATCACCCTGCGCCACCTGCTGGGCCACCTGTCGGGCATCGTCGACCCGCCCAACGAAAGCATCCGCTACCAACTCGACCTCGTCGACGACCCCGAGCGCATGGACGACAAAAGCATCGACCAACTGCTGGAGGAATACGTGTACGGCAAACCCCTGCATTTCGAGCCGGGCGCGGCCTATTCTTACAGCAACACCAACTACTGGCTGCTGGGACAGATCATAGAGTCCGTCACCGGAAAAACCGTGCAACAAGTACTCGACGAATTCATCTTCATCCCGCTGGCATTGACGGGCACCTACCTCGAGCAGCGCGACGACCGCAACGTAGCCCGCGGTTATGCCGACCTGTATGGCGACGGCAGACTACTCGACGTAAGCCGCTGGGACCGCGCCGACACCGACGGCAAAGCTGACGGCGGCATCATCAGCACCGCCGCCGACCTGAAGACGTTCCTGCTGGCCCTAATGCAGGGGCAACTGATATCGCCCGCCTCCCTCGAAATGATGAAAGCGGTACAACTGCAAGGCTGCGACAATATCTTCTGCGAATACGGCCTCGGCCTCGAGCTCTGGCGCTTCGGCGACGCCATCGCTTTCGGTCACAACGGCGGCTCGGTCGGCATCGAAGCCAATGTCATCTACATGCCCGCCACCGGCAACCTGACCGTGATTTACAAGAATAATGGCAATGGGTCGGATAAAGGGTTTTGGAGGGGGTGTTGAGGTAGGGAATTTTGGAATTCGGATTTCGGATTGCGGATTGAACCAGGCTAAATCCGCAATCCGCAATCCGAAATTGAAAATTGCGGATTTGGTCAAGGAATTCTACATTTGCGATAGTCCGCATTCCAAAATCACCACACCATCCAAGCATACCATGCCTGACACAACAAATCACTCAGCAATAACCCCCCACTGGTGGAAAGAAGCCGCCATCTACCAAATATACCCGCGCAGCTTCAAAGACAGCAACGGCGATGGCATCGGCGACCTCAACGGCATCACCGGGCAACTCGACTATATCAAAAACCTCGGTATCGACGTCATCTGGCTGAGCCCCATTTTTAAATCGCCCAATGCCGATAACGGCTATGATATCTCCGATTATCGGGCCATCATGGATGAATTCGGCACGATGGCCGATTTTGAGCAGCTCCTGGCCGGCGTAAAACAACGCGGCATGCGGCTGATACTCGACCTGGTGGCCAACCACAGCTCCGACGAACACGCCTGGTTCGTGGAGTCGCGAAAGTCGAAGGACAACCCCTACCGCGATTATTATATCTGGCGGCCCGCCAAAGACGGCCAGGCGCCCAACAACTGGCTGTCGTATTTCAGCGGTTCCGCCTGGCAACTCGACCCCGCTACCGGCGAGTATTACCTGCACCTCTTTGCAGTGAAACAACCCGACCTGAATTGGGACAACCCCCGACTGCGCCACGAGATCTACGATATTATGCGCTTCTGGCTCGATAAGGGCATCAACGGTTTTCGCATGGATGTGATCCCGTTTATTTCTAAAGACCCCGCCTTCCCCGATTATCCCGCCGGTTTCGACGGCGATTTCGGCAAGGTGTACGCCTCGGGGCCCAGGCTGCACGACTATATCCAGGAGATGCACCGCGAGGTGCTGTCGAAATACGACGCCATGACGGTGGGCGAAGCCGCCGGCGTAAGCCTGGAGCAAACACCCCTGCTCGTCGACGAACGCCGCAAGGAGCTGAATATGATCTTCCAGTTCGACCTGGTAGGCCTCGACAGAGCCGGGGCTTTCTGGAAATACAGCCCCTTTGAGCTGCCCCAGCTGAAAGCCATCTTTGCCCGCTACGAAAAGAGCCTCGACTACCACTGCTGGCCAACGGTATTCCTAAGCAACCACGACAACCCGCGGCCCGTCTCCCGCTTCGGCAACGACGTCCCGGCCTTCCGCGAGCCCTCGGCCAAAATGCTGGCTACCCTGCTGCTCACGATGAAGGGCACGCCGTTTATCTACCAGGGCGACGAACTGGGTATGACGAACTACCCGTTTACCGATATCAAAGAATTTGACGATATCCAGGTCCGCAACGCCTGGCAGGAAGAGGTGGTACAAAACAACGGCGACCCCGCCGATTTTATGTATCATATGCTGCACACCACCCGTGACCACTCGCGCACCTGCATGCAATGGGACGATGGCGACAATGCCGGCTTTAGCACGGCGGAAAAACCTGGTTTGTGGTGAATCCCAATTTCAAAACCATCAACGCAAAACGGGCTATTGCCGATCCTCATTCGGTGTACCACTATTACCGCAAGCTGCTCGCCTTGCGCAAGCAGACGCCGGCTTTGATCTACGGCGATTTCGCCGATATTGACCCTTCACACGCGCAGGTGTTCACCTACACGCGAACGCTAGGTGAGGCACGGTATCTGGTGGTATTGCACTTCGGCAGCGAGCCGCTGTCGTATACCTTGCCCAAAGGCATACAAACCGGACAATGGATATTCGGCAATTCCGCCCCCGCCGGTGAGCAATCGACTACTCTGTCGTTGCATCCTTATGAGGCCCGGATTTATACGCTTTGAGCGCCCGGCGGTTGACCTCATCCGCCCAATTCCACGATAGCCACGTATTTGATGCCAGGCGCTGCTCGAAGCCCAGGCGCTTTTTGTCGAGTTGTTGGGCTTCGTAGGAGTTGGCAGGGATCAATGCCTGTTCTTGATAAAGCACGTACAGATTTTTGTCGGATAGGTCATTGATCAAATAGGGCAAGTCAACGCGCTCGCTCGTATGGCGCAGGTTGTAACGCGTAATCAGCACATCCCAGTTGAGCGTGGCGCACAACATCCACACGATATACCAGGCCCAGGTGTTGGTAAGCAAGAGGTAAAACATCGACCGGCGGTCGCGTACCTTCAAGTATAAGCTGATCAGCCCGATAACCGTGAGCAGCAGAAACACCAGCACACCGATGCGCTTATAGGCTAAGCCGTAACCGGCAATATAGTGGTAATTGCGCGCACCCACCGACAGGGCCAATAGCACGTTTTGGGCCAACCAAATCATGGCAGCCGTTTTTAAGGGGACGTTATGCGGAAAAAAATTCAGGTTGTTCCAAAAAATAAGCGCCACAAAACTAGACGCAACCAGGATGGAAAAGATCAGCAAATAGGTGCCGGTATGCACAAACTGACTTAGTTCGTAGGGCGTTTCGGGCACGATGCCCCACCATACAGTGGCTACGTCGGTGAGATTAACTACCAGCAACAATAGATTGAGGGCGATAAGGGTGAAAAATGATATTTTATAGGTCTGTTTTAACGCCATCGTACTGTGGCCCCACCACACTTTTTTGCGCTTGCGCTCTAATTCCTGGCACTGGTTGGCTTCAAAGGCTTCCAGTTTGTCGGCCAACGGGTTGTCCCGGCCAATTGCATACACGATCGAAGCGCCCAGCAAGGCCAGAATCAAACGCCCTAGCGGCCACTGCCAAATCGGCCAATACTCCACCGACTTCAGCACGTTGTCGACCAGGGCAGCAAAGGCACTGTTGGAAAAGTAATACAACCAGAAAAAAAACAAAACGGCAAAAGAGGGAATCGCGGTTATCAATGCGAGATTCCACAACGTTCGCCAATGCAGGTTTTTTTTTCTGCCCCTGAAGACTTCAAAGACCATGGCCAGCGGCGCCCTGAATACGCCGTATAAAGCTAATAATCCGCTAAACCAGACAAAACGCAGAAAAGGCGCCTGTGCCAAACCTACGCACCACGCAAGGGAAGCAATATGCACTCCTTTGGCGATCAGGCTATTGTTGACAACTACTATTGCTGCCGAAAACAATAAGCCGGCGCCTGCCCACCGCGCTGCGGTTTCCCGGAATAAGCCGGCGTGTAACTTGCCCATTGCGCCAAGTATGAAGATGCTTGCCAATACAGTATTAAGCCCCATCGATTCGCTCCAGAATAGCCAGGCATACAGCGCAGCACCGGCTATTACAGCCAGAAAAAACAAGGTATCTCTTTTCATAAAGTACTTTGAATTACAAAGTTATTGGATAAAAAAATATCGGTCAATCCCGCGCTTTGAGCAGCTGTTCGAGCGCGTCGAGGTGGTCATTGAAGGCCTTCCGGCCCAAGGCTGTAGCCGCATACGAAGTATTGGGCCTACGGCCTATAAATTGTTTTTTCACCTCGATATAGTTTTCAGCTTCCAGCGCCTTGACATGGCTGGCCAGGTTGCCGTCGGTCGCGTCGAGTAGTTCCTTGAGCGTATTAAAGTCAACCCAATCGTTGACCATCAGCACCGACATCAGGCCGAGCCTGATGCGGTGGTCAAAAGCCTTGTTGAGTTGGGTAGAAATGTGTTTCATGACTGGGCCACATTTCGTTCGTACTTATAATACATCATAGCGCCGTACACGATGTGCAGCAACCCGAATCCTGCGGCCCAACATTCCAGGCCGTTGCCGATGCGGAACAACGCAATGAGCCCCAGCACAATTTCGCTTAAACCTAGCAGCCGAACGTCGGGCAGGGTATACTTGCTGGCGTTGACCAGGGCGAGGCCGTAAAAGACCAAGGTGGCCGGCGCGACAAACCCTATGGCGCCGTGGTATAGCAAAATCAGACAAAACACTCCCCCGGTAAACAGGGGAATGGCCAATTCTACAATTAAGCGACGGGTAACGGGATCCCATATTTTTTGTCCTCTGCGTTTGGCCCGCCGGGTCGTAAAATAGACTCCGGAGCCGAGCGCACCCAACAATACAATGAGGGCGTCGAGCGCAAAAAACTGCTCGAAGCTGATCCCCCACGCCCGCCCCTGCTCGATCACTGTGTAGTAAAATTTATATCGATCAAACGGCATGATATCCAAATAAATATAGGCCGCCGTGGCGCCTGCTAAAGCCCAAATTCCGGCAAAAATGCCCGATAATCCACTCAGGGAAATGAACCGCGAAGAACGCTCCATGAGCGACCTGATCTCCTGCAGGGTATCGATGTGCTGTTGCTTGCTTGCAGCCATATAAAGTACTTTGAAAGACAAAGTAATAAATTATTTTTCACTTAATCAAGCGCCAGTACTGTTTTTTTTGAAGTGAACAGTGAACTGTGAACTGTGAACAGATCAAGAAGCAGTTCACTGTTCACTGTTCACTGTTCACTGATTTTCATCAACCCCGGCAAGTGACAATTCTCACCCAAAAAAACAAGCTGTTATGCTAATTTTAGGCACGAATCAGCGAAGGCTGGTTTAAAGTTTCTTTATTATCTTTGCTATTGTGTGTGAAATTAAATTTCACGCAAGTGCAAAATAATTTTGCATTATTTTGTTCTTATTGATCAACCTAATTACTCACGCGTATGAAACTTAGGCTAAAGTCATTGCTACTCTTGGCTTGCTGTTTGTTCTTGAGTAGTGGCTACATGTTTGGCCAGCGAGAAATCACTGGCAAAGTCACTGATGCAGACAACGGCGATCCACTCATTGGCGTCAATATCCTGGTAGTCGGCACCTCTTCGGGTTCGGTTACTGATTTTGACGGCTCTTACACACTCCGTCTACCACAGGGTTCCACTGTGTTGGAATTTTCCTACACGGGTTACACCACCCAGCGTGTTACAGTGGGCGCCTCCAACGTTGTCGACGTACAACTCAAGGCGGGCGCCGCACTCGAAGAAGTGGTGGTTATCGGCTATGGCAGCGTAAGAAAAGAAGACGCTACCGGCTCGGTAAACGCCATCACCGAAAAAGACTTCAACAAAGGCGCTATCGTATCTCCTGAACAACTGGTAGCCGGTAAGGTTGCCGGCGTGCAGATCACACAGAGCAGCGGCGAACCCGGCGGCGGTATCTCTATCCGCATCCGCGGGGGTACTACCGTTGGCGCCAGCAACGAACCGCTTTTTGTGATCGACGGCGTGCCCATCGACAACGAAGGCACCTCAGCCGGCCGTAACCCGCTCAACTTCCTGAACCCCAGCGATATCGAGACCTATACGGTGTTGAAAGACGCCTCGGCCACGGCTATCTACGGATCGAGAGGCGCCAACGGCGTTATCATGATCACTACCAAAAAAGGCAAAAAAGACACCCCGGGCCGCCTCAACTACGAAGGGTACTACACCACTTCCCAATTTACCGGCGAACCCAACGTGCTCAATGCCGAACAATTCCGCAACGTGGTGACCTTTGTAGCGCCCAACCGCCTGGAAAAACTGGGCGACGCTTCTACCAACTGGTTTGAAGAAATTTCCCAAACCGCTAAAGGCCACAACCACTCGCTGAGCTTTACCGGCGGCGCCGAAAATATCGGCTACCGCGCATCATTGGGCTACCAGGAACTCGACGGCGTACTGAAAGGTTCGGATACCCGCCGCACCAGCGTGGCTTTGAACTACAACCACTCGATGTTTGACAAGAAACTCAACGTGAATGTCAACCTCCGCGGCGCCTTTACAAAGACAATTTTGATCAAGGCCAAATCGGCGCAGCCTGGTTCTTCGACCCCACCCAACCGGTATACGATCCCGAAAATAAAGCCTTCGCAGGTTTCTGGGAATACGGCATCGGCCTGGCGCCCCGCAACCCGGTTTCTACCTACTCACAAATCGAAGACTTTGGCAACAATATACGATCACTGGGCAATATCGAAGTAGAGTACAAATTTGACGACCTCATCCCCGGACTGAGCGCCAAACTCAACATGGGCTATGACCTCCTCAACGGCAAAAAACGCCGCTTTGTACCCACTACCTACTCCAATTCGCTGGTTACCAACTTTAACGGCGAAATCTACCTGGAGAACCCGAGCCGCAACAGTCAACTGCTCGAAACTTACCTCAACTACAAAAAGAACCTGGGCGACAGCCACCGTATAGACCTTACCGCAGGCTATTCGTATCAGGATTTCGACGAGGAATATCCCTCCTACCGCGCTTACAACCTCTCTACCGATATTTTCGGGGTAAACAGCACCAGTCCGGCGGCTAATTTCGAAGCCAGAAACTTCGTAATTGAAAACAGGCTGATCTCGTTTTTCGGCCGCGCCAACTATGCATTCAGAGATAAATACCTGTTTACCGTTACGCTGCGTCGCGACGGCTCTTCCCGCTTTAGCGAAAACAACCGCTGGGGCCTCTTCCCATCAGCAGCAGTCGCCTGGCGTATTACCGAAGAACCTTTTGCCGACGGCTTGAAAAGTGTCTTCTCCGACCTTAAACTGCGCCTCGGCTATGGTATCACAGGTAATGAGTCTATACCCGACTACGGATATATTCCCTCCTATACTTATAGCGACGTACGCGCCCGCTACCAGTTCGGTTACGAAAACGGCCTGCCGGTATACGTTACCACCGTACGCCCCAACGGCTACGATGCCAACCTGAAATGGGAGGAAACGGCTTCATATAACATCGGTCTCGATTTTGGACTGATGAACGGCCGCATCAGCGGTACACTCGAATATTACTACAAAAAAACCGACGACCTGCTCTTTACGGTGAATATTCCCGCAGGTACCAACCTCACCGACCGCATTCTTACCAACATCGGCGAATTGGAAAACAGCGGTATCGAGCTTTCGCTCAACGCCTTTGTAGTAGACACCAAAGATTTCTCCTGGAACATAGGCTTTAACGCCGCCAGAAACAAAAACAAAGTGCTGGCCATCGACCAGATCTCCAACCAGGGCGTACTCACCGGCCGTATCTCAGGCGGTGTAGGCAACTTTGTGCAGATCCTCCAGGTAGGCCAACCTGTCAACTCGTTTTACGTGTTTCAGCAATTGTACGGCGCCGACGGCAGCCCACTCCAGGACGGTATAGACCACAACGACGACGGGGCTGTGAACCTGGCCGACATCTATGCAGACGTCAACGGCGACGGCGCAGTCAACGACCTCGACAAACGCCCGTTTGAAAAACCGGCGCCCGATTATCTCATCGGCATCTCTTCGTCTTTGAACTACAAAGCGTTTGACCTTAGCTTCACGATACGCGCTAATGCCGGCAACTACGTGTACAACAACAATGCTTCAAACGGCGGCTATTTTAATATCGTGAACGAAAGAGGCGATATTTTCCTCAATAACATGCATACTTCGGCTTTGGTAACCAATTTCCAAACTCCGCAGTATTTCTCAGACTACTACGTAGAAGACGGCTCGTTCCTGCGCCTGGACAACGTCACGCTTGGTTTCAACATACCCAGCAAACCCGGTCGACCCAGTCTCCGCCTGTACGCTACCGGCCAGAACCTGTTCGTTTCCACGAATTACTCCGGCCTCGATCCTGAAGTGAACAACGGCCTCGACAATAACTTGTACCCGAGATCAAGAGCGTTTATTTTCGGACTCAACCTTGGCTTGTAATCAGTTCAATCACCATGCGGACTGCATTCGATGATTAACTAAGTACTAAAAAAAGACATTATGAAAAAATTAATAAAATTCGCAATGGTTGGCTTACTCCTGGTTATGGCGGCGTGTACCGACCTTGACCTCGAGCCCAGGAGTAGCACCACTGCCGCTGTGCTATTTAACGACGAAGCGGCCTACCGAGCTTTCCTGGCTCGTATTTATTCAGGTATCGCCGTTACCGGCCAGCAAGGCCCCGCCGGCAATGCCGATATTTCGAGCCTCGACGAAGGGTTTTCCAACTACCTGCGCCAATTCTGGCAATTACAGGAATTGCCCACCGAAGAAGCCGTAATCGGCTGGGGTGACGAAGGCATCCAGGACCTGCACGGCCACGTGTGGACCACTGCCAACCAATTCGTCCGCGCCACGTATTACCGTATCTTCTTCCAGGTTTCGCAAGCCAACGAATTCCTGCGCGAAACCACCGATGCCAAACTCGACGCCCGCAACGTAAGCGCTTCAACTCGCGAGGACATCAAAGCCTTCCGCGCCGAAGCCCGCTTTTTGCGCGCACTCAGCTATTGGCACGGCATCGATATGTTTGGCGATATTCCATTTTATACCGAAGATTCGCCCGTGGGTTCTGATCCTCCTGCTCAGGCCGATAGGGCTACGGTGTTTAATTTCCTCGACAGCGAGTTGAAAACCATAGAAGCTGATATGGTTGCTCCAGGTCAGAACGAATACGGCCGCGCCGACCGTGGCGCCCTGTGGATGCTGCAAGCCAAATTGTACCTCAACGCAGAAGTATATGCCGGCGCCAACCGCTATACCGACTGTATTTCCGCTTGCAAAAAAATTATCGACTCGGGTGCGTATAGCCTGGAAGACAATTACCAGCATCTCTTTTTGGCCGACAACGACCGTTCGAACGAGATCATATTTCCTATTGTATTCGACGGCCTGAGTACCCAAACCTGGGGCGGCACCACTTATCTGGTTCACGCACCCCTCGGCGGTAGCATGGATCCCGCCTTGTACGGTGTAAACAGCGCCTGGTTCGGCCTGCGCACAACCGCATCTTTCGTCGACCTATTTTCCGACCTTACCGGTGCTACCGACGAGAGGGCTATCTTCTATACCGATGGCCAAACCAAGGATATCAACGCGATTGGCAATTTTGGCGATGGCTATGCTGTGCCCAAATACTCCAACGTTACTTCTGAAGGCCAGGCCGGCGCCGACCTCAACCATCCGGACACCGACTTCCCGATGTTCCGCCTGGCTGATGCCTACCTGATGTACGCCGAAGCCGTTTTGCGCAACGGCCAGGGCGGCGATGCCAATACCGCTACAGGTTACATCAACGAACTGCGCCAGCGGGCCTACAACGGCGCCAGCGGCAATATCAACGCCAACGAGTTGACCCTCGATTTCATCCTCGATGAAAGAAGCCGCGAATTGTACTGGGAAGGCCACCGCAGAACCGACCTCATCCGCTACGACCGCTTTACCGACAACGGCATCTGGCCCTGGAAAGGCGGCGTAAAAGAAGGCAAGTTGACTGGAGCCTTTCGCGATCTTTATCCTATTCCCGCATCCGAAATTTTGGCCAACCCCAAGTTGGAACAGAACTTTGGCTATTAATGGTTGAATTTTAACAACTTGACATGATGAAAAATATCTTAAAACTGCTGCTTATACTGAGCGGCGTCATGATTTTCTCCTGTACAAAGGATGAACTCGACGTTACCGCGCTTACCGATTTCCCTCCCGGGATACTCAGCGTGAGCCCTGCTGATGCCAGCAAGGTGGTTAAAGGCGATTTTAATGTGAAAGTGGTTTTTGCCGACGGCACCGTTTCTCCGCTTTCTTCGGCTACGGTCAAACTCTTTGACTCCGCCAATGCGGAACTGGCTTCGGCTACCAAATCGCTGACAGGCACCGAGGATTTTATCGAAATCTTAGGCACTACTTTTAACGCCGCTTCGCTCGAAGTAGGCCTCTATACGATTACGATCAGCGTAACCGACAGCAAAGGGCAAGTTACCCAACGCACCACGACGTTTGAAATCTCCAACCTGCCTTTTGCCGCCAATAACGACAAAATGTACATCGCCGGCGAATTTAACGGCTGGGGCGCTACTGAACTTACCCTGGTAGCCGATTACACCTGGGAAGCCCTCAACGTGGAATTTAACGGCACCCAGTGGAAGTTTAAAAACTGCGAAAATTGGTGCGACCAGGACTGGGGCGATCCCGAATGCGACGGTATTGTACAGATTACTACCAACGGCGGACCCAACTCGGCTTGCAGCCCTTCGGGTTTCTTCCATATCCGCTTTAACGACCAAACCCTGCGCTATACCTTTACGCCCGCCGTGCTCTATGCCGCCAATATCAACGGCCTGCACCTCCTGGGCAGCTTCAACCAGTTCCAGGGCGACGAATACAAGTTTAACCTCGTAGCCGACAATACCTGGGTGCTCAACGAAGTAGAACTCGGAGCCGGCGACTTCTTTAAGTTTGCCGAATACCCCACTTTCATGGGCAACAACTGGGGCGATAACGATGCCGACGGCGTAGCTGAAGCCTTTGGCGCCAATATCAACTTCAACGAACCCGAAGGCGGCGCGTATTATAAGGTGACCTTCAACGACAAAACGCTGGCTTACGACCTCGAATTCCTGCGCTTCCCCTCTATTGGCATCATCGGCTCGGCCACACCAGGCGGCTGGGATACCGATACTAATATGAATGACGACAACGGCGACGGCGTCTTTGAGGTAACCCTCGATTTTGTAGACGGTGAAGCCAAGTTCAGAGCTAACGACAGTTGGACCGTCAACTGGGGCGCTACCGACTTCCCCAGCGGCATTGCCACCCAAAACGGCGACAATATCCCCGTCCCCGCCGGCAGGTATAAAGTGACTTTTGCACCCGGCACGGGCGAATATAAATTCGTAGCCGATGCAGGTATCACAACCGTAGGCATTATCGGCTCAGCTACTCCCGGTGGCTGGGATTCCGATTTCACTATGCTCGATGACGGCAATGGCAACTGGAGTGCAGTTATTGGATTGAACAACGGCGAGGTGAAGTTCCGCGCCAATGACGCCTGGGATATCAACTGGGGCGCAACCGATTTCCCCAGCGGCATCGGTACGCAAAACGGACCTAATATCCCCGCTACGGCAGGTATCTATCTCGTAACGTTTAATTCCAATACGGGCGCTTATAGCTTTACGCCCACTACTATTGGTATCATCGGCTCTGCCACCCCCGGCGGATGGAGCGATGATACGAATATGGATCCAGATGTTGCTGATCCAACGACGGTGAAATTAACGGTTACCCTGGTGGATGGCGAAGTGAAGTTCCGCGCCAACGACGATTGGAAGTTTAACTGGGGCGCTGCTGACTATCCAGCCGGCGTCGGCGTTAATAATGGACCTAATATCCCCGTCCCCGCCGGTACGTATACGGTGGTGTTTAATGTGAATACGGGAGCGTACTCGTTTAATTAAAAGTTTATGAGGGTTTATGAGGGTTTATGAGGGTTTATCGACCCTCATAAACTCTCATAAACCCTCATAACCCCTCATAAACCCTCATAACCCCATACAAAGATATTTCACCTCCAAAAACTCCTCCATTCCGTAATAGGAACCTTCGCGGCCAAAGCCGCTTTCTTTCATTCCGCCGAAAGGCGCTACAGCAGTAGAGATCAGACCGGTATTAATGCCTACCATGCCGTATTCGAGCGCTTCGGCTACGCGCCAGATACGCGACACATCGCGACCATAAAAATACGCGGCGAGACCGTAAGGCGTATCATTGGCCATAGCGATAGCATCTGCTTCGGTATCGAAGACAAACAGTGGCGCTACAGGGCCGAAAATCTCTTGTTGGGAGAGCGCCATATCGGGTCTTACATCGCACAAGATGGTGGGTTCGTAAAACGTGCCGCCCAGTTCGTGGCGGCGGCCGCCCGTCATGATCCGCGCGCCTTTTGATACTGCGTCGGCTACCAGGGCTTCTACTTTTTCGAGTGCTTTTATATTAATAAGCGGACCGATGGTGGCGCCAGGTTCCGTACCCTGGCCCACACGTTGAAGTTTGACAGCTTCTGACAGTCGCTGTGCGAAATCTTCGTACACTCCGCGTTGCACCAAAATTCGGTTGGCGCACACGCAGGTCTGCCCGGCGTTGCGATACTTGGAGGCGATGGCGCCTTCCACCGCCGCGTCGATATCGGCATCGTCGAAAACAATGAAAGGGGCATTGCCGCCCAGTTCCAGCGACAGGCGTTTGACGGTACCGGCGCATTGCTGCATCAGCAGTTTGCCTACCGCGGTAGACCCCGTAAACGAAACCTTGCGCACCATTGGGTTGGCCGTTAGCTCGGCGCCCACCAGCGCCGGGCGGTTGGTCGTCACGACATTCAACACGCCCGCCGGAATCCCGGCCTCCTGGGCCAGCACCGCCATGGCCAATGCCGATAACGGCGTAGCCTCTGCCGGTTTGATCACTACAGTACAACCCGCCGCCAGTGCCGGCGCTACTTTTCGCGCGATCATGGCATTGGGAAAATTCCAGGGGGCGATAGCCGCCACTACGCCTACGGGTTGTTTGATCACCACGATGCGCTTGTCGGCCGCGTGGCCGGGAATGACATCGCCATACACGCGGCGCGCTTCTTCTGCAAACCATTCGATAAAGGAAGCGCCGTAGGTTATTTCTCCTTTGGCTTCGGCAAGCGGTTTACCTTGTTCGAGGGTGAGTAATAAGGCCAGGTCATCGGCGTGCGCCATGAGTAGATCGTACCAGCGCCGGAGTAAGCCGGCACGCGTGGCAGCTGTGGCAGCCCGCCAGGCAGGAAAGGCGCTATGGGCAGCAGCTATGGCCGTCCGGGTATCGGCGGCATCCATGTCGGGCACTTCAGCCAATAATTCGCCGCTGGCAGGGTTATTTACGCTAAAGGTTGAACCATCTGCAGCGCTTACCCATTTCCCATCAATAAATGCTTCCTTGCGAAGCAATCCCGGATGTTGAAGTGTGATCATATACCCACACTTAATTTTCGTGGTCCCTGTTGGGCTCGAACCAACGACCCTCTGATTATGAGTCAGATGCTCTAACCGACTGAGCTAAGGGACCTGCTTTTTTTAAAAGCGACGACAAAGATAAAGTATTTGCCTTGATATGGCAAGCGGTTCACGTTGTTTTATGTTGTCGTTTGCATATCCCGCCCCTTCTTTCTAATATTGCAGGCAAAATTGACAACTTGCCATGAAAAGCCTCTGTATTTCTATTCTTGCCTGCCTGATGTTCGCGGCTTGCACCCGAGATCCCAAAATAAGTTCAGAAGCCGCCGAGCCACCCTCTCCGGATAGCCTGAAAAACGAGTTTATCCCCATTTTTAACGGGGTATGGGCCATGACCGACTATATCAAGGATGTCCAACAGACAAAATCGCCGTTTAAATCTCACGCCAAACTACAAGGTCTGGTGGCTCTTATCGCGGGTACGGAAGCGGAAGGCGATAGTATGCTTATCGACGCCAGTTGGAATAACCACGAGGGCTTTAGTTTTTACGTGCATTTTTCCACCGGTCGCCGGGCTCATTCGCTGCCCACCAGCATACCTGATTTTGAGGTGCCCGCCAATTCCTATGAATTAGGCTACGAAGGCGGCCCCGACAACAGGGAACTGGCCTTGTATCACTACGACCCCAACGGTAAGTTACTCGACAAACGTTTGTTTACCAAAATCAGGAATTATCAGCCCGATGACGACCTGGCCTGGGGCCTGCAATATGTGGTAAATGAAAAGCTTATATCCGGGACGTACCAGCTCACACAAGGCGCCAAAGCGCCAGTCCAAGTCACATTTACCCCCGAAGGCGCTACCAGCGGCCTCGGCAATTTCACTAAGTATCGCGTGACTACCGACTTTATTGATGCCTTTCAGAATAGTTTCGATTACATCTGTTTTTTCGAAGGGGAAGAACAACTAAATGGTACCTGTTTTGTGTTTGAAATAAAGGATCAATCGCTGTATTTGTACGAATCGGTTCCCGACTCTGAAACAGAAATAGAAAAGAAGGGAAAAGTAGTGTACGTACTACAGAAGGGCGTTGTTAATTGAATTGCTCCCCAACCAAACCGCAAAAAATGGAAAAGACCCATAAATTTTGCCAGAGCTGCATGATGCCGCTCAGCCAGGACCCTCAGGGTGGCGGTTCAAACGCCGATGGGTCAAAGTCAACCATGTATTGCAGCTATTGCTACAAAGACGGCAAATTCGTGGACAACATGAACGTCAATGAAATGCGCGAATTTGTGGTAAACAAATTGGTTGAGATGAAATATCCCCGCTTTATAGCCAAATTCATGACAATGGGCCTGCCTAAATTGGAGCGTTGGCGGCAGGCGGTTAGATAAGAAGCTATAAGGCTAATTTTTTCGCTTAAATTCACCACCTTTCCAGGCATCAAAGAATTTCTTCCAGGCGATGGGATTGAAGATATTCATAGGAGGCGCCTGCCCGATGTAGTAATACTCTCGGGCTTGCTGACGCATATAGTAATTGGCGTGCTCAACGCCGTCTTTGGGCACATCGTTGCGCATTCTGACAAGGATATCATTCGCCAGGTTTTCAGTAGCTTTTTTCTGTAATTCGGGGGTGACGTCCATCGCGAGGAATTCCAGCTTGAAATGGTCGCGACTGGGCCATGGAAAAACCACCGTTTCAGGTAGGTTGATTGTATCCTGGGACATCAATTGCACTATGGAATAGCGATTGTCCTTGAGGTCGGTAGGTATCCTGTACTCCACCGTTTTATAGCCGATAGCCGAAAAGACGATCACGTCGCCTTTTTCAACCACGATAGAAAAAAAACCTTTAAAATCGGAATACGTTCCCCTCCCCTTCTCCTTTACCAGGATATTGGCATAGGGAACCGGAAACAATTCTTCGGTGCTACCGTCGAGTACCATGCCCGTAAATTGCACCAGGCTGGTATTTTCCTCTTGGGCGTGCAGCGCAACGGATATTAGAAAAAAAACGCCGAATAGTAGAATTGAATGCTTAAACCTCATCACTTGTGCTTTTTGCTAATGAATAGGACTCCAAATGGGAGCAAAAAGTTTGTTAAATGTAATTATTTTTTTTCCTTTTTGCTCAACGCGATTTCGAGTACTTGCTCCATCCGCTCTACAAAGTGGAATTTCAAGCCCTTAATATAGGACGGGTGTAATCTCGTCCACGTGCTTTTTATTGTCTTTACACAAGATGACCTCTTTCATGCCTGCGCGTTTGGCGGCCAGTATTTTTCCTTGATCCCGCCTACCGGCAGTACTTTTCCCCGCAGCGTGATTTCGCCGGTCATTGCCAGGAATGGCCGCACCGGACGCTTGGTGAAAGCCGAAGTGAGCGCCGTCAACATAGTAATGCCGGCAGAAGGACCGTCTTTTGGGATAGCGCCTTCGGGCACGTGTACGTGAATATCGCTTTGCTCCAGCGTTTCGGGGGTAATACCCAGGGCTTCGCTATGGGCTTTGATAAAGCTCAGCGCCGTAGTAGCCGATTCTTTCATCACATCGCCCAGGTTGCCGGTCAGGGTGAGATGCCCCTTGCCTTTGTTGAGACTCGACTCGATAAAGAGTATTTCGCCGCCCACCGAAGTCCAGGCCAAACCTACAGCGACACCGGAGCTATTCACTTCCTGGTACATATCGGGTTCGTAGCGCGTGGGGCCGAGCATCTCGTGCAGGTCTTCGGGTTTTACCTGCACGTTGTAGGGCTCTTCCATCGCCACCTTTTTGGCGATGTTGCGCATGATGCCGGCAATCTGGCGGTCGAGCGAGCGCACGCCGGACTCCTGGGTGTATTCTTTGATGACTTTGGCGATGACCTCGCCGCTCAGCTTGACGTGTTGCGGCTTGAGGCCGTGTTCGTCGCGCTGGTGCGGCGCCAGGTGGCGCTTGGCAATCTCTACCTTCTCTTCCAGCGAATAGCCGCTGATTTCGATGATCTCCATGCGGTCGAGCAGTGCGGGCTGGATGGTGCTCAGCGAATTGGACGTAGCGATGAAAAGCACTTTCGAGAGGTCGTATTCCAGTTCGAGGTAGTTATCGTGGAAAGTCGAGTTTTGTTCGGGGTCGAGTACTTCAAGCAGAGCAGAAGAAGGGTCGCCGCGAAAGTCCTTGCCAACTTTGTCGATTTCGTCGAGAATAAATACCGGGTTGCCCGCGCCGGCGCGTTTGAGCGATTGGATGATGCGGCCGGGCATCGCGCCGATATAGGTTTTGCGGTGCCCCCTGATCTCGGCTTCGTCGTGTAAGCCGCCCAGCGACATGCGCACGAATTTGCGCTTCAACGCCTTGGCAATAGACCGCCCCAGGGAGGTTTTGCCCACGCCGGGAGGGCCCACCAGACACAAAATGGGCGCCTTCATGTCGCCCTTGAGCTTAAGTACCGCCAGGTGTTCAAGGATACGCGCCTTGACCTTTTCTAGTCCGAAATGGTCTTTGTCGAGTACCTCTTTTACTTTTTTCAGGTTAAAATTGTCTTTGGTAAATTCATTCCAGGGCAGTTCGAGCAACAACTCGAGGTAGTTCATCTGCACGGAATACTCCGCAACCTGCGGATTCATGCGGCGCAGGCGGCCAATTTCGCGCTGGAAAGTGTCTGCTGCTTCTTTGGGCCATTTTTTGCTTTTGGCCTTTTCTATCATCACCAGAATTTCATCTTCCTGCGGGTTTTGCCCCAGCTCTTCCTGTATGGTTTTGAGCTGCTGGTTGAGGAAATAATCGCGCTGCTGCTTCTCGATATCTACGCGAACCTTTGTTTTCGATCTGGTCTTTTAATTCCAGCAATTGCAACTCATTGTGCAATTGGCGCAGGATGGTATCGGCTTTGTCGCGCAGGTCGTTAATTTCCAGTATCTGCTGCTTTATGGGCAATTTCGAACCCAAATTCGAGGCAATGAAATTGAGCAAAAAGCTGGTATTGTTGATATTGCGCAACATCACCATCGCCTCCGATGGGATATTGGGCGACAATTCGATGATCTGCCGCGCCAGGTCGAGGATGGAGGCCGTGAGCGCCTCAAATTCGAGCTTGTTTTCGGGCTTTTTGTAATCGAGCGTCTGTACGCGGCCTTCCAGGTATGGCGATTCGCGCAGCATTTCCGTCAGCGAAAACCGGCGCCGGCCCTGCAAAATGGCAGTGGTCGTGCCGTCGGGCATGCGCAGCAGCTTCAGGATACGCGCTATCGTGCCCACAGTGTATAAATCGTCGGCGGCAGGTTCTTCAACGTTGCTGTCTTTTTGCGACAATACCGCAATGGTGCGCCCGTCTTCGTAAGCCTTGTTGATTGCTTTGATCGATTTGTCGCGACCTACTGTGATAGGTATGACTATACCAGGAAAAAGTACCGTGTTTTTTACTGCCAATACCGGTAAAACTTCAGGAAAATCTTCGTTTTCCTGCGTCTCTTCTTCTTCTCCCATCGAGATTAAGGGTAGAAAATCAGCATCTTCCTCAAATGACTGATTGGCAAATATTTCTTCAAACATAGTTGTCTCGTGCAATGGTTGATGTTTGGATTTTTGAATGGGTTTCATGGTGCCAAGTTGACAGGATCATGGCATCCGCTTGTCCGTTGCATATAGTCAAGTATCATGCCACGCTTATTTATGCTGCAAATATGCACCGATAAGGGGGGATTTTGGCGGAGAAAGCCAAGATTTCAGACAAAAAGTCAGAAAATAGCAGTTTAGAAGGTTGATGAGGGTTGATGAGGGTCGATGAGGGTCGATGAGGGTCGATGAAAGTTAATACCCCCCCTCATAAACCCTCATAAACCCTCATAAACCCTCATAAACCCTTTATTCCACCACAATTTCATCCGCAAAAACCCAGGCTTTTCCGCCGGCTCCATTGTGCCCTGCCGGTAAATCGCCGTAATTCAACGCTTTAAGGCGTACGTAGCGAGCTTTTAACGGTTGTGAATGTTGCGACGCTACTCGAAATTGTCGCACCGACATATCGCGGGGGTCTACTTGTATTTTTTGGATATGAACGGTTTCCCAGGTTTTGCTATCGCTGGATAATTGAATCTCTACTTCGCGCGGCAGCAATATCCAGGAAATACTTTGCTGAAAAAATTGACGCTCACTTCACCTGATAGCAGTGGATGTTCCCAAATCGACTACCGCTTCTACATCATTGCCCCACCAACCCAGCCAAACGCCGTCGTTGAAGGCTGTGCCGCCGATCAATCCATCGCTCAGCCCACCGGATTTGTCATGGGGGCCATAATTCGAATGAGGCGCTTGCGCAAAAACAACCGGTTTACCCAATGCCAGATGCGTCATGGTGTGGTATTGCATGGGCTCTGCAAAAGGGCGTCCGTTTCTGTTGGCTTGAATGGTGTATTTGCCCGGCGTTTGGATAAGCAGCGAATCAGTAAAATATCCCACGTCTTGCCGATTGCTTTTTCGCCAATAGCTTACGTTTATTCCCGGCAAACCGGCTTGAGCGCTGATAATCCACCGCCGGAAAGCCCTATCGAAACGGATATCGGATTGAAACAAAGCACGGTCTTCAGGGCCGTATTGCCAGCCAATGCGCTCGTACCACTTATAATGAGTAGCCAGTTTTTCTTTAAACTGCGAATAGTTGCGGTTGCCGTCGCTCCAGATTGCCTCGGCGAGCGCCGCCAGCCGGGGTAACACCATGGGTTCCAGCTTGTATTCCGGGATGTGCTCTGTCCATACACAGCATTCCGCGCCGAGGCAACGTTGCTGTTGCCCGGAGGAAAATCCAGGAGTTGATAATTCAAAATGGTACACTTTTTCAAGCGTATACGCCCCGGGGTGCCCGTCGAAATAACTGGTTTTGAGGTAGCGATTGCCATTCGCCACAGCTGCCCGGGCTTGTTCATCGCCCCGCCATACTTCGATGAGCGCATTTGGGCTCACTCCACCCTCCAGTATTTCATCCCACCCGATAAGTTGCCGGCCTTTGCTTTGCAGGAACTGTTCGATTCGGCGTATGAAATAACTTTGCAACGCATGGGCGTCCGGCAGGCCCTCCATTTTCATCCGGCGCTGGCAGTCATGGCAGGCTTGCCAGCGATTCTTCGGGACCTCGTCGCCGCCGATATGCAGGTAAGGCGCGGGGAACAATGCGATGACCTCCGTTAAGACGTCTTCAATAAAAGAGAAGGTGGCTTCTTTACCAGGGCAAAATACATCTTGCATCACCCCCCAATGCGAGGGCACTTCCAGCGGTTGACCGGTGCAGCTCAGGTGCGGATATGCAGCCAATGCCGCCATGCAATGGCCTGGCATTTCTATTTCGGGAACGACCATGATATGCTGCTTGCGGGCATATTCAACAACCTCGCGGATTTCTGCCTGGGTGTAAAACCCGCCGTATCGACTGCCGTCGGCTTCCCTGCGCCACGCGCCCACTTCCGTGAGTTTGGGGTATTTTTCAATGGCTATCCGCCAGCCCTGGTCTTCGGTGAGGTGCCAGTGAAAAATGTTGAATTTGTAAAAAGCCAACATATCGATATAGCGCTTCACCTGGCCCACCGGCATGAAATGGCGGCCTACGTCGAGGTGGCCGCCACGCCAGGGGTAGGCCGGCGCATCTTCAATGGACATTACCCGCAGCGTAGCTTCGATAGTGGGTTCTACCGGCAATAGCTGGCGCAGGGTTTGTATAGCCCAAAATATACCCGTAGGCGTAGCCGCCTCTACTAATAATAACCCGGCCCTACTCGTGATGCGATATGCTTCTTCACCTGCAATCAGCGGGTTTTGCTGTAAAACAATGCCGGGCTGGTTTTCAGGCGCCGGGGTTACCACTGGAAGCGGATACCCCGTGTAGGGTTGGAGTATTTCCGATAGCTCAACAGCCAGAGCTTGAATGTCCGGCTGCCGAGGATCAACGGCAATAAACCGTGCCTGTCGCCACACAAAAGGGGCAAGCTCCGGCGACAGGTCGATCCGCACAGGTTGCGGGATGACTGCCGGCTGCTGTGCACATAGCACTACTTGCGCACAACACAGGAGCGCAAGGAGAAAATGCTTATCTGGCATATTAGAAAGTTATACTGCGGTAGCTACTTCGACGGCAGCGGGTTCTTCGTTATTGAGCACTTCATCTTTTTCCACGCGCAGGTTGTCGATAATAAAATCCTGGCGGGCGGGCGTATTTTACCCATATAATACTCCAGGATGTCGTCGATATTGGTTTCTTCGTTCATCACCACCGGTTCGAGGCGGATATTCTCGGCGATAAAGTCTTTGAATTCGTCGGGCGATATTTCGCCGAGGCCTTTAAACCGGGTAATTTCCGGTTTGCCGCGCAATTGCTTGATAGCCTGTTGCTTTTCTTCTTCGCTATAGCAATAAAACGTCTTTTGCTTGTCGCGCACCCTGAAAAGCGGGGTGTCGAGGATGTAGAGGTGGCCGTTGCGCACCAGGTCGGGGAAAAACTGGAGGAAAAATGTCAGCAGCAAAAGCCTGATGTGCATGCCGTCTACGTCGGCATCGGTAGCGATGACCACGCGGTTGTAGCGCAGGCTTTCGAGCATGTCTTCGATGTCGAGGGCATGCTGGAGCAGGTTAAATTCCTCGTTTTCGTAGACTACCTTTTTGGTGAGCCCGTAGCAGTTGAGCGGTTTGCCGCGCAAGCTGAAGACGGCCTGCGTTTGTACGTCGCGGGCCTTGGTAATGGAGCCGCTGGCCGAATCACCCTCCGTGATGAATATCGTAGTGGCCAGGCGCAAGTCTTCGGAAGTAGTGCGGGGGCCGTCGCTGAAATGCAGGCGGCAGTCGCGCAACTTCTTGTTGTGCAGGTTGGCTTTTTTAGCGCGCTGGTTGGCCAGTTTTTTAATATCCGCAATCTCCTCGCGCTCACGCTGCGACTGGATGATGCGTTTTTCAAGCGCTTCGCGCACTTCGGCATGGCGGTGCAGGAAGTTGTCGAGTTGTTCTTTGACAAAATTGCCGATAAACGTGCGTATGCTCGGCCCCTGCGGCCCCATATCGCTGGAGCCCAGTTTGGTTTTGGTTTGCGATTCAAAAACGGGTTCTTCTACCCGGATACTGATGGCCGCTACGATGCTGGACAAGATATCTCGCCGGTCGTAAGTCTTTTTGAAGTGTTTTTGGATGGTTTCTACTACCGCCTCTTTAAAGGCATTGAGGTGCGTACCGCCTTGCGTGGTATTCTGGCCATTTACAAACGAATAATAAAACTCGCCGTAATGGTTGCCGTGGCTCATGGCGATCTCCAGGTCGGCGTCCTTGAGGTGAATAATGGGGTAGCGCAGACTCTCCTGGCTGGTTTTGCGCGAGAGCAGGTCGAGCAGGCCGTCTTTGGAAAAAAATACCGAGCCGTTGTAGTAGAGCTTCAGGCCCGCGTTCAGAAACGCATAATTCCACAATTGATTTTCCACGTATTCGTGGCGGTAGCGGAATTTTTTGAACACCGACGCGTCGGGTTGGAATTCGATGATGGTGCCGGTAGCCTCGCCGGAGTTGCCGATTTTGTGGTCTTTCAGTATCTCGCCCTGGTTGAACTCCGCAATTTTGGTTTTTCCTTCGCGAATAGCCTGCACCTTAAAATAATCGGAGAGGGCGTTGACCGCCTTGGTACCCACGCCGTTGAGCCCCACCGATTTTTTGAAGGCCTTGGAATCGTATTTTCCGCCGGTATTGATTTTGCTTACGCAATCGACCACCTTGCCCAGGGGTATGCCACGGCCGTAATCGCGCACGGTGACCCTCCCCTCCTGGATGTCGATGTCAATTTGCTTGCCATAACCCATCACGAATTCGTCGATCGAGTTGTCGATCACTTCTTTGAGCAACACATAAATGCCGTCATCGGCCGACGAGCCGTCGCCCAGTTTGCCAATGTACATGCCGGGGCGCATGCGTATATGCTCGCGCCAGTCCAGCGAACGGATGTTATCTTCGGTATAAGTTACTTGCGACATAATGGTATTACGACAGTTTTAAGACTGCCAAAGTACGCTTTTTTTTTGTAGAAATACAAATTTAAAAACAAAATGTTTAATTAGGTCTTGGCTCTTAGCAATCAGGTCTTAGCCGCTAAGTGCTGACTGCTAACTGCTAACTGCTAAATCCTCCGTATCTTCACCCTATTATTTCCACAAATACCGTTTCTCATCATGAACAGGATATTGCTTCTTTCCGGCCTTTGTGTGATGCTCGCTTTTACGTTTCCGACATCGGATACCATGCGGGTGGTTGATCTGGCCGGCAAACAGATCGTGGTGTATACCACTGCCGACAGCACCGATTACCGGATGTCGAACACAGCTACTTTACAATTCAGCGATTTTGGCCAGCCGTTCGAAACGCAGCCCTGTGTATTTGTCGATCCCACGAAGACTTTCCAGACTTTCCTCGGCATCGGCGGCGCTATCACCGACGCCTCGGCAGAGACTTTTGCTAAATTGCCCAAAGACAAGCAGCAGGAAGTATTACAGCAGTATTTCGATAAAGAAAAAGGCATCGGGTACTCGCTGTTGCGCACCAACATCCACAGCTGCGATTTTTCGAGCGGAAGCTATACCTATGTGGATGAGGGCGACGCAGCGCTAAAGACGTTTAACATTGCCCATGACGAGCAATACCGCCTGCCTTTCATCAAGCAGGCCATCGCGGCGGCAGGCGGCCAGATTCCGCTGATGTGAGCCCCGGAGCCCGCCGGCATGGATGAAAGACAACAACAGCATGCTGCAGGGCGGCAAACTCAAACCGGAGTTTTTCCAGAGCTGGGCCAATTATTGCGTAAATACATCAAAGCCCTTGAAAAGTCGGGTATACCGGTGTGGGGCCTTAGCGTGCAAAACGAACCCATGGCCAAACAAACCTGGGAATCCTGCATTTTTACCGCCGAAGAAGAACGCGATTTTATCAAAAACCACCTCGGCCCCACGCTTCACAAGTCGGGCTTAAAAAACAAAAAGCTCATCGCCTGGGACCACAACCGCGACCTGATCTACCAGCGCGCCAGCACCATACTGAGCGACCCCGCAGCCGCAAAATACGTGTGGGGTATCGGCTTTCACTGGTATGAAGACTGGACCGGCGGCGGCGAGATATTCGACAACGTCAGACGCGTGTCGGAATCTTTCCCCAAAACCAACCTCATCTTTACCGAAGGCTGCGTCGAGCGCTTCCACATGCCACAGATCAACGACTGGAAATGGGGCGAAGATTACGGCCGCTCGATGATCAACGACTTCAACAACGGCACCGTGGGTTGGACCGACTGGAATATCCTGCTCGACGAACGCGGCGGTCCCAACCACGTGGGCAACTTCTGCTTTGCCCCCCTGCACGCCGATACCAAATCGGGCAAACTGTACTACATGAATTCGTTTTATTATATCGGCCACTTCTCCAAGTTCATCAAGCCGGGCGCCAAGCGCATCGTCAGCTCCACCAGCCGCGGGCACCTGCTGACCACCGCTTTTTTGAACCCCGACGGACAAATTGTGGTTGTGGTAATGAACCAGAGCAAGGAAAAAATGTCTTACCGCCTCTGGATAGCCGGCAAGGCCGCCGAAGTGACAAGCCTGCCCCACTCTATCCAGACGCTGGTGGTGAAATAAAATGTTTTGTAGGTTTAGTGCCTTCGGCAGTTTAGCGTCAGGGTTTAGTGCATACGCAGTTTAGTTATCTAAACCCTATCGCTAAACCCTATCGCTAAACCCTACTAAACTGTTACTAAAATCTATGCATAACCCATCGCTATACCGACACCCAGGTTTGTTGGCCCTGTTCAGGGCGGCACAACGGGAGAGCCGCATGCAAATGATTGCGGCGCTCACCATCCTGGCATTGGGGATAGCGTTGGGTTGGTTGTTTTTTTCAAAAGCATGCAGTGTTAGCCGTTATTGCCCTGTCACCTCTACTGCTGGGCCTTTACTGGATGTACAGCGCCATTCGAATATGGCGTTTGGAGAGCCATCCGCTGTTCATCAGTTGCTGCATCGCCAACCCCACCGCATCGTGGGTTTATACGATCAATCTGGCCGTCATGCCCTTTGGCATAAAACATGATCAACCGGGGCGACATCCACATCCGCCTCGACGACGGCAGCGAGATTGTCGTGAGCCTTCCCGCCCGGCAACTCAAACTCGTTTCCACTACGCTGAGCCGGCTTCTTCCCGGTGTAGCTTTCGGCTATACGCCCGAAAGGGAGCGGCAGTATTTGGAGGACCGGGGGGGTTGCGAGCCATGTAGAGACGCAAAATGTTGCGTCTCTACATGGTCTTGACTTTGTGAGGAAAAATGCGGAGCTTCGTAGCTTGGATGTATTGCAGGAAACGGGTGGTGGGTGAAATCAAAAACAAATTATGAACCCAAATGTAGAATACCGGATCGACAACGAAAAAATCATTTGACATGGAATTTGAGTGGGACGAGAATAAAAATCGGAGAAATGTAGAAAAGCATAAGATCAATTTTGAAGAAGCAAAGACCATATTTGATGACCCTGATGGGGTTGAAATGGAAGCGAGTCGTAATGGGGAATATCGAATTATCAGAATAGGTAAAACGGCAACCAAATTTATACTTCTCGTTGTTTATACACTTAGAGGCTTGGTTGTTCGGCTTATATCAGCCCGGCAGGCCAACAAAGACGAGAGAAATCTTTATTTTGAGCACAAATTTAAAAATCATGGCGATGAAAGTTCTAACGGTTAAAGAAGCGGTTGAATGGGTGAACAAAGGGAACAACCTGGAAGGAGTTGTTCTGGATGAAAGCACTATCAAGCAAGTAAATGTGCGGGATGCCATGGTTTTGGCCAGAGGAGGTATAGTCATTCCGGAACAGAATATCTACTACAACGATGATGAAATTGAATATGATGAGGATATAGATGAATTGGTTATCACAGGTGGGATAGTTGAGCTTTCTTGGGAAGAGAAAGCTAGAAGAGCTAAAGCGTTTAGCGAAAAAGAAAAAAAAGAGGTAATGGTCGATTTATCGACTCAAAAACCAGAGGTTGACGATTGGATAGCAAAAAATAGAGAGAAAATAGAAAACTTACTCAAACCAATTGTAATAAGCCTATTTAACGCAGAAAAAACGATCAAAGAATAATTTACCCGGCAATGCATAAGTTTTCATACCTCCCAAGAGGTTGGCACGTCGGGTATGCCACACTTAGCGCTACCCTAAAGAAAGAAAATATCCGATCTCAAAAATCAAAAAGCCCAGCTCAAATCAGCTCAATTCACAAAACATGGGCGTGGTGCAGGAACCGGATTCCAATTCATCTAATATAAATATCGACTTTTCTGCGATCATAATCGCTAAAAGTTATTACTTTTGGGGATTATAATCGCCAAAAGTATGATCTCAAGGTATATCGAATCTGAAATAACGCAGATCCTGTCGGAGCCTCAAAACAAGCTGATTATACTGCTCGGCCCCCGGCAGACGGGAAAAACCACGCTGGTGAAGCGTTTTATACAGCAGGCAAGCGGGAAAACGCTGTACCTGACCGGCGATGACCCAACCGTTCGTACCCGGTTTACAGATATAGGCATCGAAGCCCTGCGCCCCATACTGGAAGGATACGACCTGTTTGTACTCGACGAGGCACAGCGCATCCGCAATATCGGTATCACCCTCAAACTGATGGCCGATCATTTTCCCCATACGCGAGTGGTAGCTACGGGTTCTTCTTCTTTCGAGTTGGCCAACCAGATCAAGGAACCGCTGACCGGCAGGAAGATTGAATACTACCTCTACCCCGTTTGCTGGCAGGAATGGACGGGCCATGCCGGCGTTTTCACCGCCGAAAGCGGCCTCGAACAACGCCTGATATACGGCATGTACCCAGAAGTGTTGACGCAGCCCGGCAACGAAAGGAAGTCCTGGCCCGGCTTGCTTCCGACAACCTCTACCGCGACCTGCTGTCGTTTGCTCCCATCCGAAAACCGGAGATACTGGTGCAACTTCTGCAAGCGCTGGCTTTGCAAGTAGGTTCAGAAGTGTCGTACAACGAGCTTTCCCTTTTACTGAAAGTTGACAAGCAGACTGTTTCCAATTATATCACCGCCCTGGAGCAGGCTTACGTTATTTTCAGACTGGGCCCTTTCAGCCGGAATTTGCGCAACGAGATCTCCACTACCCGAAAGGTATATTTTTACGATAACGGCATCCGCAACGCGCTCGTCGGCAACTTTGCCCCCCTCGATTTGCGCCAGGACAAGGGCGCACTCTGGGAGAACTTCCTGATCAGCGAGCGCCTCAAGCGCAACCGTTATGCCCGTCGCCATTTTGTAAACACCTATTTCTGGCGTACCAAACAAGGGCAGGAAATAGACTACCTCGAAGAAAGCGACGGCCGTTTCGCCGCGTTTGAAATGAAGTGGAATCCCTCGCGCACAGTCAAGCTCCCCTCATCCTTTGCCGAGGCCTATCCGGCACATGATTTCAAGGTATTGTCGCCGGCAGATTTTCGCGGGTTTCTGGAGATAGGGGGCGTATAGAGGCGCAAAATTATGCGCCTCTACCGGTCTTGATTTTGTGAATAAAAACCCTGACCTTCGCAGCATAGGGTATTGCGGAAAACAGGTGTTATCTCGAATACAAACATAACATAGCCCACGTCACACGGCCAATACGTCACAAAAATAAAATAAGAGGACACACTCAAAAGGAACAAAAACGAAGCGCCATGAAAAAGGAGCTGAAAGTGGAGGATTTTAGTCCATCCCTGTTTTGGGACGTGGACAAGACGCAGTTGGATTTTGAGAAAAACAAGCGGTTTGTCATAGAACGCACGTTGACGCATGGCACATTGTCTGATTGGTTTTTGCTTAAAGCCTATTATGGTAAGCAAACCATAAAAGAAGAAATCATGCAGGTACGGTATTTAGACAAACAGACCTTGTCGTTTTGCGCGGCGTATTTTCACGAATCCATCAACAATTTCAGATGTTACATACTCAAACAGTCGAACCCGTCACATTGGGATTATTGAAAAGGCTCATGGCAGACGAAGCCTTAGGCCTGTTCAACCTGGTAGGCGGTACTGCCCTGTCTTTACAAATAGGACATAGGAAGTCTATTGATTTGGATATGTTCCCTCAAAGTGATTTTGAAGCGGACACCATGTTGAAGCATTTGGATGAAGCCGGCTATGAACCGCAAGTAAGGCATCTCCAAAAACAAACACTGATAGCAGAAATACAGGGAATCAAAGTAGATTTTATTCGATTCCGCTATCCTTTCGCACAGGATATTCTGGTGATGGATGGCATCCGTATGGCAAATATAAAGGATATCGCCTGCATGAAAATAGATGCCATCATGGGCCGGGGCAGAAAGAAGGATTTCTTTGATTTGTATTTTTTGTTACAGCGTTTTTCGCTCACAGACATGATGAGTTGGTATGCCCAAATGTTCAAGCATTCAACGCTTTTTCACGTCTATAAAAGTTTAATCTGGTTTGATGATGCCGATTTGGACGGAGAATTAGACGTCATGGATAAAAAAGTAAATTGGGAAAAAGTAAAAAAAACAATCGTGAAGGCAGTTGAAAAAGCAATCTAAACATGGCAAGAGAAATACCGCCACACATGAAAATACAACTACCACTTAAAATACTAGCCCCCCTTTTAATTCTCATATCCCTGACGTAGGCTGTTCAGTTTGCTCCGGAAAAATGATCACTCTTGACCCTGTGTTTACTGTTCACTTTCACCGGCTATGGCTGTCCACTTTGCGCCGGATTATGCAGGCTTGATTTTGTGAGAAAAAATGTAGAGCTTCGTAGCTTCGCAACTTAGACGTGTTCCGGGAAACGGGTGTTAGCAACAATAAAAAATAAATTTATGCCGGAAATAAAAAGCAAAAAGCCCCTTTCGTCAAGAATTCTAACTTTTGTGTTTATCGCACTTCTTCTTTCTTCTTGCTATGGACAAGTAAATGAAAATACAGGAAAGGAAGAAAACGCCAAAAAGAACCAAACTACCGTCTTAAAGCAAAATACAGTATTTCCGCAAATTCACACCAATTTAAATGGAATGGTAAGAGAATTTGTCAGGTCTATGTATCAGGATACAAAAGGGAATTATTGGTTTGGAACAAATGGAAATGGGATTATCCGCTACGATGGACAAACACTTGAAACAGTTTCAATCGAAGGAATCCGCCCATATATGGCTGTTAGAGAAATTGTAGAAGACAAAGAAGGCAATGTATGGTTTGGAACTTCCGAGGGACTCGTAAAATACGATGGCGAAAAGTTTACAACATTTTCAAAAAAAGAAGGATTGCACGATAATGAAATTTGGGGTTTAACAATTGACAAAAGCGGACTAATTTGGGTTGGAACGATTCAAGGAGTTAATCTTTTTGACGGAAAAAATTTTGTGCCCTTTTCATTGCCAAAAACACTGGTCGAAAATCCAGAGCACATGCTATCTGATAAATTGGTTTTAAAATTTATTGAAGACAAAAATGGAATCATTTGGCTTGTGACTGATGGAAATGGTGTTTTCAAATACAATAAAGGTGAATTTACTCATTTAACCACCAAGAATGGACTTACCGACAATAATGCTGCGGATATATTGGAGGACAAGCAAGGAAATATTTGGATTGGAACATTCTATGGAGGTGTAAGTAAATTTGATGGGAAGACGTTCAACAACTTCACCAAAGATGGAATAATTAAAGGTGTAGAAATAGGAAATTTATATGAAGATAGCAAAGGCAATATTTGGTTTTCGGTTGAAAATCATGGTGTGTACCGATATGATGGAGCTAATTTCACCCAATTCACTACTGAAAACGGATTAACCACAAACGGGGTTCAAAGTATTTTTGAGGATAACAAACGACAGGTTTGGTTTGGTACTTGGCAAGGAATAAGCCTTTATGATGGTGAGAAATTCATGAATGCAATCGAAAAAGAACCTTGGGTAAAATAAAAATAACTGTTGCAAAAGTATGATTTCAAGGTGTTGTCGCTGAGGGATTTCTGGTGATAGAAGGCAGGTAGGAATATATAATGGTTAAGCTCCTTTCTGAAACATTTACACCCCACTTACATTCTTTTACAATTGATAAGTCCCCAAACAAAGCGCTTCACCCTACCTTTGAAAACAAAAAATTCAACAAATGAAGCAAGTCTGTTTGTACACACCTGCCTGTACATTGCTTTTCATTTTAGCCATTCTCAATTCTTGCAGCGGACAAAATACCTCCCGGGAATCAAACAATGCCTTGAGCGACCCACTTTCGCCTATTGCCTGGGGGGATACCGTAAAAGAACCAGGCAACAACATAATGACTGTTTATCAGGACTCGAAGAATAATTATTGGTTCGCAAGCTGGCAAGATGGGTTGTATAAATATGATGGAAAAACAATCCTTCATTATACCACGAAGAGTGGATTGCCACATAATAGAGTTGAAGATATCCAGGAAGACAAATGGGGAAATATTTACTTCAATACGAGTGGAGGCGTATGCCAATTCGATGGACAAAAATTCAGCCCGCTACCCATTATGGAAAGTATTGAATGGAAATTACAACCCGGTGACTTGTGGTTTAAATCCTTGCAGTTTGGAGGAAGGTCTATCGCTATGATGGTAAAGTCCTATACAGTTTGCAATTCCCAGAACCAAACTTGGCGAAGACTGGATTTCAAAACACCCAACCTATTCCAATCCTTATGCTATATACACCATTTACAAAGACAGCAAAGGAAATATTTGGTTTGGCACTGCCGCCGTGGGCGCCTGTCGCTACAATGGAAAATCATTTGACTGGATTTCTGAAGAGGATGTAACAGAACTTCATTACGGCCCTTCCAATGGTGTTCGTTCAATAATAGAAGATAAGGACGGTTATTTCTGGTTCAATTCAGCGTATCGATATCATGTGTACGGGAGCAACTCCCAAAAACATACGTTTTACAGCAGGGAAAAAAGCATCGGGAATTTAGATGGAAGCCCGAACAGCGATTTCTGGGAGTATATGTCCATCGCCAGAGACAACAACAATGAATTATGGATAGCAACCTATGCCAATGGCGTATGGCGATACGATGGAAAAAGAACCACCCATTACCCTGTACAGGCCGGGGGCGAAGACATTACCCTGTTCTCCATTTACAAAGATAACAATGGAGACTTATGGCTTGGCACACGAGACAGGCGTGTAAATTTAATGGGAACTCATTTGAAAGATTCATACAGTAGCACCGGCCAAATTCAGGTGAGATAGTCAGATAGTTCGAGCTACTATATTTTTATAAAAAGCCACAGACTGAAAATGTCTGTGGCTTTTTTATAAACTACCTTTGAGTAAAATAATTCCGCCACACATGAATATACAACTACCAATAAAAATACTTGCCCTCCTTTTATTTCTCATTTTCCTGACGTCGTGCAGCAGCGGGTATCAACATGAGAACGGAACTTGGGTTTGGGTTTCGTACGACGAATCAGTCGGGCGAAGAGTGAAATTAGTCGAATCGGCAGATAGCGAGACGTTTAAAGTGTTGAGAAACAAAAACTACGCCGTTGACAAAAATGCTGTTTTTTACTTAGGTATAAAAATTGAAAAAGCCGACCCAAAAACTTTTGAAGTAATAACCGACAACGGCTATGCAATAGACAAATCAAATGTATCTGGATTGGGGCATTGTTTTATCTGCCGACCCAAAGACCTTTCAACATCTGGATTTTCTTTATTCGAAGGACAAAACGACGTGTACTGCGGGATCATTCCACTGCAGCTAAACAAACGCGAAATAAATGAATTTATAGTTACCAATAAAGACGACATCATGGCGGGCACGAAAAGGACTATTCTGCTCTCCTATTTTATTGAACAAAATCCAGACTATGCCTGGTTGGATACGTTTGATATTCAAAGAGTGATTATTGGCGATTGGGCGACAGGAGAAACAAAAACAAGAAAATTCAAGGGGTTTAGAGAAATAAAAACAGAAATACCTACCACACCCGCCAATCCTTCAACAAATTCTCAACCCGAAAGGTAGGTCGCTGCCCACCGCTGGTCAGCTTGGGGACTTCTTCGGCCAGGTAATCGCGCAATTCGGAGATCATGACCTGCCCGTCTTTGTTTTTGTCGGCTTTGCCGTCGCGCAGACCGTTGAGCAGACACCAGGTGAAAACGCCGTTTTTCCACTGCTCGCCCTCCCGGGAGAATTCCAAACCGGTGGAACTCGTGAGCACCGTGGCGCCGGTGGCCGCCCTGAGGTCGACAAACCAGCGCCGCATCAGGTTGTAAACGCGCTCGGCTTCGGTATTGCCGGCCACCAATCCCTGGTCGGACGACCTAAAGGTGATTGGCCCGGCCTGGGTGTTTTCTTTTTGGATTAATACCGCGGTTTCTTTGTCGATTTCTCCCGAAAAGCAGGCGTCTAATAACAGTAACCTGTGGCGCGCGGGGATGCCTTCAAACAGGTTTTCTATGTCGGTATAGGCAATGCCGTTTTGTGCAGGATTATTAAAGTCAACGTTTGTAGTGCCCAGGTAATAATCCAATGCGCTATCTACCAATCCGTGGCCCGCAAAAAAGACAATGATGTGGTCTTTTTCTTGGGACTGTGCCAAGGCCTGTTTTATTTTTTGAAAAGCCGCTTTTGAAAAGTCGCCCTCCAAAATATTCAGGGTGTTTATTTTATTATAAAACTTATTTTTTTGGGTAAATAAATCGATCAGGTCTTTGGCATCTTTAGCGGCGTAGCGCAGGTTTTTGTCGGCGTCGGCATACGTCGATACGCCGATGGCGACGAGGTATAGATCGGGTTTAGCGACGGGGATTTCGCAGCGCACCGTTTGCTGGGCGCGCAGGGAGCGGCTGCCTTTTACGTTGTATGCCTCCACTTCAATGATATTGTCACCGGCCACGAGCGGGACAGCAATGGTTTTGTTGTATTTTTTGAGCTGTTGATTTTTAATAGAAAAACCATTATTCCCCATTAAAGGAACGCCGTTTACATAAACCATAACCCGGTCTAAAAACTCCTTAGAATCAGCGGCAGAAATCGATAAATTCAAGGTGCTTTTTTCGGTAAAAGGGGGTAAGTCGCCGGTTAACTCCACCACTGGCACGTGCAGGTCGAAATTATCGGGTTCTTTTTCATAGCCCAGCAAACGCAGTCTTTTCAGCCGGGCTTTTTTCATAGCTTCGACCATCGCCGGGGGCGTTTGGCCAACTTTAGCCAATACTACATCGGGTTTATTAAACTGCAAATCAAACTGGTCAAAATCGTAAAGTTGACCGTCTTTTTCAAAAGCCACGCCATGGGAGGCGCCCATCCGGGTGGCCATGTAGTAGCCTTCGGGAGTGTGGATAGCGAAGTCGAGCGGACCGGTATTGTATATTTCACATTTTATAGCACCTGTTGCAAGATCGATTAAGGTAAGGCCGTTCGACTGGTTGGTAAAAGCGCAGAATTTCCAGGCGGGATCTATCTGGAAATAAATACCCAAAGTACGGGATATGATTTGCGAGAGGTTATGCAGGTGGAGTTGTTTTCCCGATTTCAAATCATAAATGCCCAGCTTTTTCTCACTATAATTGTAATAAATAGCCACTTTACTACCGTCGGGGCTCACCGACGGAGCATTGAGAAAGGGAAATCCAGCCACATCGACTCCTGGGGAATGCTACCTACAACCGCCCCCGTCCAGGTATTTACAACCAAAGTTTCGTCATTTTCAGAATAAAAAGCATAACGCCCGTCGTCGGAGAAATTCATCGCATTTCCTTGTACTACCAAATGCCGGATTTTTTTTAATTCGGGCAAGGAAATAAAAGTAAGCCGGTCTTTGCCGGCTAAAATCAACGTATCATCCATTACGGCTGCCGTCATTTTATCGCTGTTTTGGGGTTTCTCCAATGACCCCACTTTTGCGGCAGTTTCTATAGCAAAAACCGCGATATCGTCTTTTTTATCCAGGATGAGATAGGCGTTATTTTTGCTAAAATGAATACCTGGCATATCGCTTTCTGAAGGAATAACGCTCCTCACGCTGCCGTCATCGGTGTCCAGTATAGTGACTTTGTAATTGTCCTTATTACCTGAATTAAAAGCAAATAAACGACCATCCGGACTCAGTGCCCGCGAGGTCATGGCCGGGTGATGCGGAATGACAATCGATTCTGCGGTTGCCCAATTCCATATTACCAGCGTACTTGCTCCATTAAATAAAATTTTGGGCTGGGTAGGGTGAAAAGCAACCGGCTGCGCCAGGCTCATCGGCTGGATGAGCAAGTTAGGTTGCGCGGAGACGTAGCCGACGCCTAACGCCGATAAGAGCGCGAAGAATATGTATTTCATTTTTCGGGGAGTTATTTTCCGGATGCTGTATTTATTGTAAAAATATTAATTCCCGCGCCATCGACATACGCCAGTCGCCTGTTATTATTGGAAAAAAAGGCAAAAGCTCCCCGCCCCGGAAAAGTGGCTACCTCCTCAAGATTCGACGACTTAAATACGGTAACCGTCGTATTTTCCTTTTTGTCAAAATTCATTTGCCCCAGCACGAAAAACTGCTTATCGGGACTAAACATAAATCCGGAATTAATAGCCTCCGCTTCTATTTTTTCACTTCCTTACCCGTTTCCACATTCCATAAGCGGCTCACATTGCGAAAAGAAGCGCTACCCATCGTTTTGCTAACGCCAAAGAGGTATTTGCCGTCGGGCGAAAATTGCAGGTATTCAAAATAAAATCCAGGCATACCCATAAAACTGCTGACGCCGATAGTATGCAGCTTTTGGTGGGTTTTGTAATTGTAAATATGCAGCTGGTCTTGCTGGTCGGTGACGGCAATAAGCGGCTTGTCGGGGTGAATGGCGAGCGACATGCTGCTGAAAAACATCAATTCTTCTTCAGCAATATAACCGGGGCCTTCGTAAGATCCTTCGCCGTCATAAACAGATTTTTCGTCCGTTACCGCCCCCGTTGTCCAGTCTGCAACGACCAGTTCGCCTTCAACGCCTACGACCAGTATTTGCGTCGTACCGGGAATAATTTTTATTCTTTTTACTTCGGAAGTGGTGGATACTTCAATTTCTTTTTGCTTCCGGCAGTCAGGTCGTATACTACAATTTCATCGCCGCTGTACCCGCGGCCCGTACTGGCGGCATTGTCATCTTCATTTGCGGTAGCCGCTTTTACCACAACAATAAAGGCGCCGTCTTTGCTCACGTCGTAAAAATCCCGGCCGGCAAAAAAATCGATAACAGGGAGCGGCTTGCTAATATCCCAGGCAGCAACGCCTTTGTCGTTGCATACGATGAGGTGTTTTCCGTTGGGTGTGAAAAAACTGCGCCCTATGGCGCTAAATACGAATGGCATAAAGGCCGTCATCGGATTTTCTTCATCGGTATTGCGGATAGTGGCCCGTCGTTTCAGTGTAGTCGTTTTTTTGCGCGCCCCAATATCCCACAGCGCCACTTCTCCCGATTCGCCTTCTACAGCCATAGTCCGCTCATCAGGGCTTATACACAAAGTTTGAATGAAAGGACTTCCGGTTTGGAAAAGCGGCTGGGCCTCAGCCACCCGGCTACCCATCAAAAAGATCAGAATTACGAGGTTTAGTATTAATTTCATGGTATGGTTTTTTAATTGTTTAATAGGGTTTGGTGCATTCGCAGTTTAGTGCATTCGCAGTTTAGTGCATGCGCAGTTTAGCGATTGGGTTTAGTTCAGGACGTTGAAAAGTTCCCCTGATCGTAAAGTCGTACAGTCGTACAGTCGCCCCCTCGCCCCCTCGCCAAATCTCCCCCTCGCCCCCTCACCCAATCATGTCCCACAAATTCCGTACAAATCTGCAAAAACGCAGACTTTGCCGTAGGCTTCCACCGAAGGCTCCCTGATAATTTGGACTCCTTGATCGAGCAGATTCTGGTAATCTCTGTCAAAATCGTCGGTGTGCAGAAAGAGAAACACGCGTCCGCCGGTTTGGTTACCCACCCGGCTTTTCTGCTCCTCATTGGCGGCCTGGGCCAGCAACAGCTTACATTCGCCCTCTCCTGGAGGAGCTACCACTACCCAGCGCTTGGTGTCGCTGAGCCGGGTGTCTTCTACGAGACTAAAATGCAGCTTTTGGGTGTAAAAAGCGATGGCTTCGTCGTAGTCGTTTACGACCAGGGCAAGTTGGGCTATTTTCTGATTCATAAAGCCAAGATTATGGATTTTCGGGAATATTCACACTTTCCTTGCTGTAAACTTGGAAAGTTTGGGTTTGTATATTAACTTTGAATTTCAAAGTACTTTTAAATTCATAATTTCCACAACCCACTCTTATGAAGATCGACATAATAGTAGCTTACATTCAGCGGTATGAATTTGGGCACGAAAAAGATTTTGTTCCTCCCATAACGGGGATACATTTAGCGGCAATTACGCCTCAAAAACACGAGGTAAAAGTAATTCACCAGCAAGTGGAAGCGATAGATTTTGATTCAGATGCCGATTTAATCGCTATTTCTTTTTTTAGCGGTTTTGCCAATGCCGCATATCATATTGCCGGCGAGTACAAGAAGAAAAATAAAATGGTAATTGGAGGAGGGCCTCATGTGACTTATAACGAGGAAGAGTCGCTGCAATATTTTGATTCTATTGTCACAGGAGAGGCGGAAAATGTGTGGGAATTATTACTACATGACGCAGAAAAAGGGACATTGAAAAATATTTATCGCGGCACTCCTTGTGATATGAAAAATTTACCGGCCCCCCGCTATGATTTATTGCCTAACAAATATTTTATAAAAAAAGTACTGCAAGCAACAAGAGGTTGCCCTTTCTCTTGCTCGTTTTGCACGGTACCTTCTTTAAATCCGGGATTTAGATTGCGCCCTGTCGAAGATGTGATAAGAGATGCTTCGTATGACGATTTCCCTTACTGGTGGCAAAGAAAGGTTGTCTGGTTTTGGGATGATAATTTAACCATCCGGAGACCCTACATAAAATCCTTGCTTAAAGAAATGATACCGCTTAAAAAGTGGTGGCTTACCCAGGCCAGCATGGACATAGCCCAGGATGCCGAGCTGCTTGATTTGATGAAAAAATCAGGATGTATCGGAGTTTTTCTGGAGATTGAATCTTTTTGGGGTAGCTTCTTAAAAGATGCCAACAAAAGACAAAACAAAATTTGAAAATTACAAAACAGCAGTAACTGAAATCAGAAAAAGGGGAATTGCAGTAATGGCGGGTTTTATTGCCGGTTTTGATAATGATGATTATGCGGCAATAGTCTCTATGTCAGACAGACTAATGGAAATAGGCATCGACGTGCCGTTTTTGAGTATTATGACGCCGTTTAAAGGCACTGAATTATATGAAAAATTAAAGGTAGAAGACAGAATGCTGGAAGACAGGGGGTGGAATTATTACAACGGTTACAATGTAGCGTTTCAGCCCAATAATCTGACACCCGCTGAACTATTGCAGGCTCACAGGGAATTGTGGAAAAAAAGCTTCAGTTTCAAAAATTCACTAAAAAGGATAATCAAAGGTTTTACATTGCGAAGAGGAGCTTTTTTATTGATGCTTTTTATGAATGCATTTTATTGTTTAAAAAAGCTGAGAGGGAACTATCCAATAGATATGTCAAAGCGGAAGGAAGTTGTCTCGCATGTCGTCAAGATGCCGGTTTTTCAGCGTCAGTTGTAAGTTTGTTTATGGGTTGATGCGTAAATTGGGTTAGCGGATAGTCGATAAAAATCAAAAAAAAACCGAAATTAGCTTTTTGTCAAAAAAACAAAACCGATGCCGCCTAATTCTGCCATAAAGTTGATACACAGACTTTCAATCCTTTGCCTGTTCATCGGCGTCCAATCGCTTATTGCTCAAAATGCTCCCTTCAACCGAGGCGTAAACCTCACCGGCTGGCTCCAGGCAAACAGCGCCCAGGACATACAATTTTCAAAAATACCAAACAGGATTTCGAACAAATCCAGAGCCTCGGCTGCGACGTGATACGCCTGCCCATCAACCTGCACTACATGACCAACGGCGCGCCCGACTATACCCTCGATCCGCTTTTCCTCGGGTTTCTCGACGAGGTGGCCGACTGGGCCGAAGAGCTGAACCTTCATCTCATTTTTGACAACCATACTTTCGATCCCTCCACAGATACAGACCCTGCCGTCGGCGGCATCCTCGAAAAGGTGTGGCTGCAAATGGCCCAGCATTTCAAAAACCGTTCTGACCTGATCTACTACGAAATCCTCAACGAACCACACGGCATTTCTGACGCGCTCTGGAACGCCATCCAGCAGGACGTGGTGCAGACTATCCGCGCCGTTGACAATACGCACTGGATTATCGTCGGCGGGGCCGGCTGGAACAGCTACTACAATCTCGACGATATGCCTGTATACAGCGACGACAAGCTGATTTACACCTTTCATTTCTACGATCCCTTCCTCTTTACACACCAGGGCGCAAGTTGGGTGACGCCTTCGCTGGTACCCCTGGCAGATATGCCTTTCCCGTACAATGCGGCAGGCATGCCCTCGATGCCCCCTTCATTCGCAGGCACCTGGGTGGGTGATGCGTTTAACAATTATTCCAACGACGGAACGGTGGCCAGGGTGCAACAGCTACTCAATATCGCCATCCAGTTCAGAGAAGAACGACAGGCGCCCATCTTTTGCGGCGAAATGGGCGTATTCATGCCCAATAGCGACAATGACGACCGGGTATTCTGGTACCAGGTGGTCAGGCAGTACCTCGAAGATAACGACATCTCCTGGACCATGTGGGATTACCATGGCGGCTTCGGGCTCTTCGAAGCCGGCAGCGACGGCCTTTTCGACCACGACCTCAATGTGCCGATGCTCGAAGCGCTGGGCTTCAACCTGCCCCCCCAATCGCCATTCGTACTTACGCCCGACAGCACAGGTTTTCCTATCTATACCGACTACATCGGCGCCAAAATTTACGAATCGAGTTATAGCAGCGGTTCGCTCCAGTTTTATTCGCAAGACCTCCCCAATAATGGCCACTATTGTATTCGCTGGACCGGCGCGGCCCAATACAACAATATCGGCTTTGACTTCCGCCCCGACAAAGACCTTTCATACCTGCTCAGCGAAGGGTATGCCCTCGACTTTCTAGTGCGGGGTAATACGCCGGGGCTGGAATTCGATATGCGTTTTATCGATACCGACACCGACACCCCCAACGACCACCCCTGGCGCATGCGGGTGACTATCGACGAAAGTTACGCTCCCTGGGACGGCCACTGGCACCACATACATATCCCGCTTGCAGACTTCACCGAACACGGCGCCTGGGAAGATGATACCTGGTACAACCCGCAGGGCGACTTCGACTGGGCCGCCGTAGACCGCTTTGAAATCGTAGCCGAACATTCCCCGCTTCAGAATGCCGGCTTTTGGTTTGACAATATCCAGGTGACCAACCTCGACACCGCGCAGGTATTCGAAACCGGTGTTTTGGAAACGGCAAGCCCGACGGCTGTCCTTCCTCAACTGGGCATTTTCCCCAACCCGGCAGGTGATTTTGTGCGGGTCAAAACCGATTTCCAGCATGAAATAGATTGGCAATTAAGCGACCTGATGGGCAGGATAGTCAGGAAAGGCGTATTAAAACAAAGTAGCTTCATTGACCTTTCAGACTTGTCTACAGGCCCCTATTTTTTTACATGGACCGACAGGGCAGGGATATTCGGGGTGAAAAAATTGGTGAAATATTGATGGCCTCGACTGCTCGCAAAGTCGTACAGTCCTACAGTCGTAAAGTCGTACAGTCGTACAGTCGTACAGTCCTACAGTCGTAAAGTCCTACAGTCGTACAGTCCTAAAGTCACAACCTCCCTCCCGGCAAGCTCCCCTCCAAAATATCCTCCGTCTGCTCCGCATCAAAAAGGCGGTTCTAACAGATCGGGATTTAGGTGGGAACTCCGGAATAAATCGACGATAAAATGCAGGCGGTCGTACAAATCGGCCCAATCCGCTGCGCCGGTGTCGCGCATGCTGTCGGGGGTAGGGTCTACCTGTGCCAGCATGGCTTTCAGATCGGGATTTTTTAGCTGTCGCAAAATCGCCGGAAAATTGGCCTTCAGGTCGTCGCCCAATTTCAGGGTCTCGGCTTTGGGGAAACCAAGGGCCATCATGTGGTCAGAGAGGATGATCCGGATATGCCGGCGAGCCGCGTCAAAAAAATTGGTAATGGCCCTGTCAAGGGTGGTGGGCCGGCCCAGCAGGCGCTGTAGTATTATGCTAAAATACACAATCCAACTGCTGCGGGGAAACAGACAGCCGAGCAGGCGTAGTTTGAACTGATGTGGCTCGGCTACCGACGCTTCGAGCGCTTCGGCGATCTCGGGCTGCAGGCGCGTTTGCTCGTGAAAACCGATTTCGATATTGGCCATCAAGCTCAGCTCGGCTTTGGCCTGGGCGTCGGGTTCAAACATGGCCTGGTAGTAGCGCCTGAAAGCCTGCTGAAGATAGCGCTGCCCGTCGGGTGGATCACCCGCCCGCAATGCTTCGCAGAAACCGGTGATATGCGCTTCATTGTATGTTTCATCCGACAGGCAGGTTTCGATAAAGCGGGCAAATTCGCGGCCTATCTCGGCGTAAACTTTTTGGTTGCCGCGGGCTACGGCGTCGCCGGCCCGGTCGGCGGCAGATTGCGGGTTGATCAATTCCCATATCAGCTTCCGAAGGCCTTTTTTGTCGGGCGGACTGCTGCCCAGCATGATCGTATCAACCAGATTGACCATGGCATCGTTGAGCACCGGCGCATTGGCCAGCAACTGTTGCAGCGACCGCGAGAGGTCTTCGCCCCGGATGGTATTTCCCGCCTGCTTCGAAGCCCAGGTGGCAAACGTGCACCAGTTGGCGCAGGCGCCGAGCCGCCCGGTCATTGCCGCCGACAATTCGTGATAACTCTGCGTGATCTGCAAATTGCGAATCACCGCCACGGGGTGTGTGGCGATGCGGTCGACGTCGGCGATGGTGGTAAATGGTCGCATGCCCAAGTTTAGGGGTTTTTTAGCAATTTTTAATTAAGCATGGCCCGTATGTGTGGAAAATACCGCTGTGCCTCGCGATATTCATAGAAACATAACTATATTTATAGCTTGCGCTTGATGAATTTTCTCACAAACACTATTCACATAATTGAACGACTATGGAAGACAGGAAAAAGCCAATCAAATTAACCAGGGCCGAAGGCGGAGAAACGACCGCTGCAAATACTTTTGTGGCAAGCGACGAGAGCAAGTCAAAGGCCAGAACCCTGCGCATCCTTGCCATTCTTTCATGGATTGCAGCCATCGGTTTTGAAGTCGGCGCCATCCTTGTACTCAAAAAAGTGCCCATCAATACCACCTGGCTCATCGTCATGATCGTGGTGGATTTGATTTTTGCCGTAGTAGGCTCCATGCTCTGGAAAAAATCGAACCGGCTTGATCCCGCTTCTGAAAAGGACAAGACCAAATTTTTCATCCAGAACCAGTTGGGCGCCATCATGGGCATCATTGCGTTTTTGCCCCTCGTGATACTCATTTTCACAAACAAAGACCTGAGTGGCAAGCAAAAAGGACTGGTTGGCACCATTGCAGTAGTAGCCATGCTGATTGCGGGTATCACGGGCGTGGATTTCAACCCGCCCTCTCAGGAGCAATACGCCGACCAGACAAGAGAAGTCGAAACGCTCATGGATGGCGTAAACCACGTGTTTTGGACCAAATCGGGCAAGAGTTATCACCTGTACCAGGATTGCTCTTATATCAACTCCGCCAGGACCACCGAAATATTTGAAGGCACCGTTGCCCAGGCCAGGGAATTGAAGAATATCACCGATCTGTGCGACCGCTGTGAGAATAGGCGGGTAAAGGAGAAGGGAGGGGAAGAGTAATTAAACCCCACGGGCGAGCTTTTTTATAATCAAAATCTTCGCTAAGGCTTATTACTCCGCTAAGGCTTTGCACTAGCGGAGTAATAGCTATTTCCCTATCTTATCCGAGGTAATAGATGCCAGGTATGCTTCAACGAGTCTGGAAAGACTGGTATTATGAAGTTGGGCAAAAAGAAAGCTATAAAATCATGATAAAAATTATCGGCATTCCTTTCGACGCAAATTCTTCTTTTCTCAGAGGTCCGGCTTATGCCCCGCAACGCATCCGGTTAATGGACAAAGAAGGTTCTGCAAATGCATTTTCAGAAAGCGGTTTGGAAATAAAGGAAAATTACAATTATCAAGACTGCGGCGATATTTATTTTGAGGATGCTAATCCCCAAAAAGCATTTAACACGATAAAAAATACGATACATAACCTGATACAAGACAATAGCAAGGTCATTTCTATCGGAGGTGATCATTCGGTGAGTTATCCCGTAATAAGGGCTTTTGCGGATAAATACGAGAAACTAAACATCCTGCATCTGGATGCCCACGGCGATTTATACGACAATTACGACAATAATCCTTTTTCTCATGCTTCGCCTTTTGCAAGAATCATGGAAAGTGGAAAAATAAATTCACTGACGCAGGTCGGCATCCGCACATTAAATACGCACCAAAGAGAACAGATAACGAGATTTGGCGTGAAAACCATTGAGATGAAGGATTTCGATTTTAATTTTATTCAAACGCTCCAATCGCCCCTTTATATTTCTTTGGATTTAGACGTGCTCGACCCCGCATTTGCCCCGGGTATTTCCCACCACGAACCGGGCGGTATGACAACCAGAGAATTGATCAAAATAATTCAAGCTATTCCGGTTGAGATCGTAGGCGCAGATATTGTAGAATATAACCCGATGAGAGACGTACATGATATGACAGCCATGGTCGGATATAAATTATTAAAAGAGCTGGTAGCAAAAATGATTTAACGCCCCCCCTCTCCAAGTCGCCCTATTCCCCAAACACCCCAACCCCTTCCTCCATCAATACAAACCAAACTCCTCTCTCCACCCGCAGCGAGACGCCCGGCGCCGGCAGCGCCAACACCTTATTTTCCATCGTGCGGGTATCTACCAACTCGAATAGCTCACCGCGGCGGCAAAGCAGGAAAAAGTCGAAAGCCTGGCATTGATCTACACCGGACAAGGGGATGAGGCGGTCGTATTGCCCGAAAAGATCGAAAACAAGTATGCCCAGGTTGGGGTCGGCTGCATAGATGTAATTGCCGTGAGCGGAGAGCTGTACAGGGTTGGGCCTGGCGCCCAGCAAAAGGCTCAGGTTGTCGCTGCGGGCCAGCTCGACGCCTTCGTGGCCTATCTTGCGCAATTGCGAGGATATCTCGTCAAACAACCACAGGTGATTATCCATAGACAGGGTTACCGCCACAGGGTTTACCGGGCCCAACTGAAATAGTTGGAAAGCCCCCGTTTTGTTGAGCGTGCGGTCGAGCGTGACGGCTACCTGGTAGTCGGGGTAGTACAACAATACATTAAAGGGGTTGCTCGCGTCGATTGCGCCGAGGCGGCCCAGGCGGTTGTCGTTGTATTGGAAGAGTAACTGTCCGGCAGGATTGTATTTGTATACGCTGTTCTTGTCATCCACTACATAGACCTGCTGCAGCGGGTCGGTGGTCATGAGGGTGAAACGGCCTTCGATAAATGCCAGGCTACGCAAAGGGGCGGCGGTATCAGCCGCTTGCGCCATAGCTGTTACCTCTGCCACCACCAGCCAACAGATAATGCTAATGCTGCGAAAAAGCCAGGGGTGTATTGCCAAAAATTTTGCCGTTTTCATTTTCAAAAAATTGCAAGCTCATTTGTTCGCCGTCAAAAACGGCGTAGGAGTTGTAGTGAAGCCATTCTCCCAGATTAATATAACGGCTGCGGCCGTTGTTTAGCGTGTAGTCGATGGGAAGGTGGCGGTGGCCGAATACGCAATAGTCGGCGTATTGGGTCTGGATTTTGCGCTCGCAATAGGCAATGAGCCATTCACGGTCGGGCCCCAGGAATTGCCGGGCATCAGGGGCGGCGGCGCGGCTGCGCCCCGACCAGTAGTTGGCCAGGCCAACGCCCAAGTTGGGATGCAGGCGTTCAAAGGCCCACTGGCAAAAGGGATTGGCAAAGACGCGTTTGATAAACTTGTAGCCATGGTCGCCGGGGCCCAAGCCGTCGCCGTGGCCGATAAAAAAGGTTTTGCCGTGGATGTCCCGTACAATAGGCTGGCGATAGGTGGGTATGCCCAGTTCTTCTTCAAAAAAGCGAAATACCCACATATCGTGGTTACCGGTAAAAAAATACACGGGCAGTCCGGCGTCGGTCAACTCGGCCAGCTTGCCCAGCAGACGCACATAGCCCTTGGGTATGACCGTGCGGTATTCAAACCAGAAATCGAATACGTCGCCCACCAGGTAGATCGCTTCGGCCTCGGGCGCAACGGTATCTAACCAGCGAACGATTTGCTTTTCGCGGTCGGCGCTGCGCAGGCGCGCGTTGATGCCCAGGTGAAAATCGGACGCGAAGTAAGTTTTTTTGGTTGTCGACATACTACATCTTCTCCATCACGGCGCCACAGCTTTTACAGGTGCGCAGGTCTTCCGAATCCATGAATTGGCGCATCACCACCGGCAATTGATTCACGATGTCGGTCATCTCAAAGGTGGCCTCGTGCAGTTTCTGGTGGCATTTTTCGCAAAACCACATCAGCTTGTCCATTTCACCGGGTTTGCGGTAGCGCTCTATTACAAGCCCTACGGTATTGGCCGGGCGCTGCGGTGAATGCGGAATGCGGGGCGGCAGCAGGAACATCTCGCCTTCGCGGATATGGATATCTTCGGGCGTGCCGTCTTCGTGGAAAATCTTGACTGTGATATCGCCTTCTACCTGGTAAAACAGCTCTTCGCCGTCTTCCCAGTGGTAATCTTTGCGGCCGTTGGGCCCACCCACCACCATTACGATATAGTCCTCGTTGCCGTGGTATACCTGGCGGTTGCCCACCGGCGGCTTTAGCAGATGGCGGTGCTCATCGATCCAATGTTTCAGGTTAAAAGGTTTGGCTAGCGGCATATGCTCTTTTTTTGGGGTTAAGATAGCACATCTTGGGGAGGCGCGAAAAAAAATTCATCCCGCCTGGTAATTTTTGCCGCGTCGGCGAATAAACCACTACAAAAGGCCATGAGAAACCCACTTCCTGTGCCAAAAAACCACAACCATGAAAGTTAAACATGCAATCGTATTGAGCGGAGGCGGATTCAAAGGCGCCTTCCAACTGGGCGCTATCAACGCGCTATCGCAATCGGCAGACCGGTTATTCCCCGACGGCCATATGTTTTTTGACATCGTAGCCGGCGTATCGGTAGGATCGCTCAACGGCGCCCTGCTGGCCATGCAAAAACTCGACGCCCTCAACGACTTCTGGGTCAAAGTAGCCGTCAACGGCACCAAGGAGATCTTTACCTCTCCTTTTATCGACGCCGAATCGGGCAGCGACGAGCCCAAATTCAAACCCGACATGGAACAACTCAAAACCCTGTGCCCCGGTTTTGGACTCCCCAAAATAGGCCTCGACGAGATGATCAAGCTGGCTTTTATGGGTAGCAAAAAGCGGGAAAAGTATATTGCCAACCTCATCGGAGAGGCATTAAAACCTCTGCTAAAAGGCAAAAACGCCCTGCGCGGACTAGCCGACAATACGCCCCTGCGCGACAAGCTGCGGCAGCAACTCGACAAAAACGCTATCAACGGCAGCCAGTATTACTGCGGCTTCGTATCGCTCGACGACGGCCAGTACCACTCAGTGTTACACAGCGACTTTACCAGCAATGAAGATTTCGTCAACGGCGTACTCGCCTCTACCGCTATGCCGGTGGTTTGGCCGCCCGTACCCAATATCGGCTTCGCCGGCCGCGCCGCCGTCAACTCGGTAGACGGCGGCATCCGCAACGTATCGCCCCTCGGCGACGTGGTGGCGGCCATCAACAGGGATAACGACCCCGATGTGGAGTACCGCGTGATCATTATCAACTGCAACTGCGGCCTTGATCAGGCAGATTTCAGCGAAGGCAACGTAGCTAGCATAGCCCTGCGTGCCCTCAACGACATCGCCATCACCGAAATCTTTGACAACGACCTCGCGATGTTCCTCAAAATTAACGACCTGGTCGATCAGGCCGAAGAACGCGGCGTCAAACTCATGGATTACAACCACCAAAACGGACAGCGCGCAGCCAGGCCGTTCCGCAGCTTCGAAACCATGATTATCCAGCCCGACCCCGGCGCACTCGGCGATACGCTGGCCATGAACCCCGAACTCTACGAACGCCGCATGGCCCACGGCTATGCCAAAGCCCAGGAAGCGATCAACCAATTCCTGCGCGAACAGGAGATGCAGCAGGTGAGGGCGTGATTTTGGGACTGTGCGACTATACGACTGTACGACTCGTGCGCGACTAGGCAAGAGGTGTCATCTTCCCGAGGCACGAGGGAAGGTGACATCTCGATCGGGACTGTAGGACTATACGACCGTAACCGGAGTAACGAAGAAATAACCCCCTTTAACCAAGTTTAAACAAATTCCGTAGTTCCCCGTCCGACAATTGGCCGATCCACGTTTCGCCACTGGCGACCGTGAGGTTGGCCAATTCTTTTTTGGATTGGATCATAGCATCTATGCGTTCTTCAAAAGTAGAAGAGGTAATAAACCGATGCACTTGCACATTGCGTTGCTGGCCTATCCGAAAAGCGCGGTCGGTAGCCTGCGCCTCCACGGCGGGATTCCACCACAAATCGTAATGAATAACCTGGCTTGCTGCCGTTAAATTGAGCCCCGTGCCACCTGCTTTGAGCGAAAGCAATAGTAGCCGTTGCGAACGCTTCGTTTGAAAATCTTCTACCATCGAATCCCTGTTTTTGCGGCTCACCCCGCCATGGAGGAAGTGCGTTTCTATGCCAAATCGCTGGTGGATCATGGGAATCAGCAATTCGCCCATCTCGCGAAACTGAGTGAATAGCAGCACCTTCTCGTCGTTGTCGAAGGCTTGCTCCAGTAAGTCGAGTAATAGTGGGCATTGCCGCTTTGAAGGGGGTCGGGCGCCCCTTTTTGAGGTATTGCGCCGGGTGGTTGCAAACCTGTTTCAAGGCCATGATCAAATTAAGCACCAGGCCGCGCCGGGCAATACCTTCGCTTTGCTGAATTTTTTCCATCGTTTTGTCAACCACGCTTTGGTAAAGGGCCGCCTGTTCGGGGGTGAGCGTGCAAAATTGGTTTTGCTCTACCTTGTCGGGCAGGTCGTCGATGATACTTTTGTCCGTTTTTAGTCTCCGCAAAACAAACGGCTGGGTAACCCGGTGGAATCGCTTCAACGCCGCCTTGTTGCGTTCTCCTTCAATTGGAATAGCGTATTGTTGTTTGAAGTGCTGGAGCCCGCCCAGGTAACCTTTGTTCGTAAAATCAAATACACTCCAGTACTCACTGAGCCGGTTTTCTACCGGCGTACCACTGAGCGCAATTCGGATTACCGATGGTATCTTTTTTATGGCTTTACTCTGTTCCGCATCGGGATTTTTGATGTTTTGTGCTTCATCGATGACCAGCGCAAGCCACTTTTGTTTTCCAGTTTGAGCAGGTCGCTGCGGACTATGCCATAGCTGGTGAGCACCAGATCGGCATTTTTTGCGCCTGTCAGCGAGCGGCCTGGCCCGTGATAAATGAAAGTTTGCAACCCCGGCGCAAAACGCGCCACCTCCCGCTCCCAATTGGTTAACAGCGTGGTAGGGGCCACAACCAGGGCCTGATTGCCTGCTTTGAGGTCGCCCGCTTCTTTAAAATATTGCAAGGCTGTAATAACTTGCAAAGTCTTGCCCAAGCCCATATCATCAGCCAGGATGCTGCCAAAGCCGATGCGCGCATTTTTGCACAACCAGGAAAAACCCCTGTGTTGGTAGGGGCGCAAAGTAGCGTGAATACCCGCAGGTAGCGCGGTGAGATCAATCGACCTCAGTTCTATGATTAATTCCTGTAGCTCTTCGGACAACGTTATCCTGACGCCTTCATAATCTTCACTCAGCGCGATCTGTAGCAATTCCGGGCCTTTCAGCACGGGAGGACGCGCCAGCTTATCGGCCAGCGCTTTGGTTTCTTTTTCATCAAAAAATACATATTCGTCGCGAAATTTGACCAGTCCTTTGCTTTTCTCCAACAATTGTAAAAATTCTTCCGTACTCAAATCGCCTTCGCCAATAGCTACCTGCCATTGGTATTGGAGCATTTGCACAAGGCTGATGCCGCTTTTCGTCGCCACCTTTCCACTCGAACCGCTCATGCGCAGGCTCAACTGCGGACGCAAGATGCGGGATAGCGATTTGGGCAACATCACCCGAATTCCGAACAATCGAATGACGGGCAACGTTTGCAGCAGCACCTCCGCAAAGTCGCGCGCCGGGTATATCAACGCTTGTTGTCCTTTATCAGCCAACAATTGGCGTAGCGCGGGAAAAACTCTGCCAGCACCGATAAATCGCGCAACACATCCATCCGTTTTTTTGCCCATTCGCCCGCAGAAAATACTTCGTTCAAAGTCGTAGGGGCCGACATGGGCGCAGATTTATCTTCCAGCAGCAGGTTAACGCCGAACAATTCATCTCCTATTTCACTCACCTCCAATATGGGAGCGATATTTTTTTTCGAAATAAAAAAACGATTCAGCCATAAGGCAATGGCCGTAGGTTGTTCTTTAGTTTCAAATTTGTCAAATTGTACCTGGCTATGCTCAAAAAACAACTTGTTTACTTCCTCTTGGAGGGTTGGGTAATCCAATCCGTTAAACTTGCTCACCCATTCTGTCAAAAAAATGGAAAGCAAAGCCGGCGGATAGTCTTCGCCGGTAGGCGCCCATTCTTCCTGCTGCGTCCGGATGACGATTTGCCAGCGGGGCAACAGGGCCGATAGCTGTTGGAATGACTCGGCAACCGTTTCATTGAGCAATGCAGGCAACCATCGTATATTATACCCTAATTGGCCCGCATCGAGCAATTGGGGTACCATGGCGCTCTGTTTGGCGAGCGATTGCGCAAACCGCCACGCCAACCATACGGCGCGAAGCTCGTCGGGTAATTCCGCCAATCGCCCGGCGGGCACACCGGCAAGCCATTGTTCTGCTTCGACGAGCTTTTCTGTCTGAAATAAAATGTTGTCATCAGCATCCCACACGCTAAAAGAGAGGAAGCGATAACAAGTATCTATGTGAAATTCGATGATTTCCGCCTGGAGGTAAACCCAGTCATCGAGTAGCACTTCGCCTTTTGTGTCAATTTTTTTGCTACCTGCGTCCATACTTTTTTAGCACCGCCTTAAAATCTCCCGAAGGATAAAATACAGGACGTTCGGACAGAATGGCCAATAAATCATCTCTGCACTCCGGCACTACGGAAAAAGTCGATCGCATCAAGTAAGTCCGGGTCGAATTGAAAAGCCCCCTCCTGACCTTGCTCTGCAAAATCTGTAGCTCCTCGAATTTTGTTATTTTTGATGCGGAAGATACCGGAACGCTATAACCGGCCTTTTCGAGCGAAGCCGGTAAATCGTATCCGTGTAACGAAAAAACCACAAACGGATTTTTATCGATTTCATTTGCGATCAGGTAAATTACTGCAGCCATGTGTTTGCACGGCATTGCCCAATCGGGACAAGAGCAGGAAGCCTTAAAAGTATGCCAGGATTTTGGAAAAATATCGATGCCTTCTGTTGCGCATATTTCGTCGAGCGCTGTGGGTAGCTCCCTATTGAGTAGTCGCGCCAACAAATCGAGGTTGTCACCTACTATTTTTTTGATCTGTTTTTGTTGGTTAGAAGAAAAAAGGGGGATTTCTATTTTTATATCATATAAATAACTCCCTTGTACTTGTGCATCAATGGTATTTCCGTCAATTTGAATAGTCCGTACCGAACCGTTATTGGCATAGGTACGCCCCCGCGGCAATCTGTTGGAGTCGCTGATCTGATCAAATGACCGCAACCACTGCTGACCCCACCAGGTGGCGCCATATTTGCCACCGCCGCGAATGCCGGTCCCGGCTTCAATTGCCGGCTTGGAAGAGCGCTGATACCAACCTCTCAGAGAAGAGCCTCTGCGTTTTTTCCTTCCTCTCATCTGCCTTGATTTATTAGTCTACCAAAATTATTGAACTTATTTATTTTAACAACATCTAAATCTAATAAACCACCAACGATGAACCCGTAACCGGAGTAACGAAGAGATCCCCCCCCTTAACCAAGTTTAGACCAATTCCGTATCACCCCGTCTGACACTTGGCCGATCCACGTTTCGCCGCTGGCTACCGTGAGGTTGGTCAACTTTTATCATTGCATTTTTAGAAAAAACATTTTAAATTGTTTTTTGAGTAACCTGACAGAATCCATAATGTCAGAGGTATTGAAAACAAACTAATTCAAGGTCATTCCCAACTGGGATATTTAACGCTGGATAAAGTTGGCCTATCTGATGGTTAATTGGAGGATTAAAGGGCCTAGTGATAGCATTCTGGCTTCACCTTGATGCATTTACCTCCACCAAAAATTTCTCCATACAGGAAATGACTAGTTTTTGCAAAGAGTGTATAGATGTACCGAATGTTTTCACAACGACCCTTTCTGCTTTTATCGTTTTGAGCGTGAAATAAAGGTATCAGCTTAATTGGCAAAAGGAACTCATCATGAACAGGCAGACTATAATTATTTTCCTATGCATGATTTGTTACATAGGGGGATGTTTCATTAAACAAAATACAACTTATTTTAAACCATTCAAGATTGTTATTGATCAGACGATACTACCAACATCTCAAGAACGAATTGAACGAAAAGGTCGACAATATACAATCGGTGTTATTGAGGCCCCAAACGGAAAAAGAGATGAAATTATTGAAAGGCAAGTGGTTTTAAAAGAAAGCTCAGGAAGCCTAACTCGAGGTTTATTGACAAAATGGCATGCAACTATCATCGAAAATGGAATGATACCTGATCCACCTCAGTATCTGATGGAAGCGGCAAGGCCAACTGCAATATCAAGTGGATACGTGCTACTCGAAATTAGTCCTGAATATAAAAACATTACCGCATCGTCTCTTTCTGAGAAAGGCAGAAAACTGGGATTAAAAAGGGCAGTATAAAATATCATCTCCTGGTTTATTGACAACTCTGGCATTGTTAATTGAAGAAAGCAATAACGGTTACGAGGTTATGCCGAATATTGTCATCCCTCCTTCAAGCTGCCCAACTGAAAGTAGCCAGGAATATAAATTAGCTAACTCCGCTCCTAACCCTGCTTTAGCTAATGAAGGCTTTTGGAATGCTTATCGGGAACCGATCCTAAGTGATAGCGATATTGACCTGATAAAAGCCTGGCAATTTGCTGAAGTCTTTTGTGTTAGTGAAAATAGTACTTCAGTGGCCTTTATCGATCAGGGTTTTTCAGCTAATGCGGATTTCCCTTTTTTCGATGGCTGGGATTTAATTGACGACGATGATGACCCCAACGGCATATCGCTCTGGGCCGGCGGTGGGTTTCATGGAAATGAAGTAATGAGTTATGCCTGCGCCAGGATCAACAATCGATTCGGAGGGGCAGGTACAGGCGCTCAGGTAATCAGACCGCTGGCATTGAGGGCATCGTACGATACATATGGCACTACAGAGGCGATTTATACGGCCATTCGCTGGGGAGCTGATGTGATCAATTTGAGCCAAGGCACTATTTCTGAGAGCGTCTGTGGGTTGTTTTGCAGGTATGACGGCGATGAATCGCTTTCTGATGCAATTGATGAAGCCTTACGACACGGTATAATTATTGTATCTATAGCGGGGAATACTGGCGATGATTTGGATGAAGTATCGCTCATACCCGCCGAATCCGGCTCATTAGGCCACCCCATTATTGTGGGTAATTTTGATCTTGCCACAAAAAGAGCTGATCTTTCTTCAGGATATGGAAGCGTCGTAAATATTTGGGCGCCCGGAGGTAGCATGCCAACTGCTGCTAATTCAAGCAGTTCTGACCATTCGTTGAGTGCAGGCAACGGTACAAGTTTTTCATCTGCCTACATAACAGGTATTGTTGCATTAATGAAATCTATCGCACCTGAACTTAACAATGATGAAACCAGGCGAATACTGGAAACATCGGCCAATACGTCCACCGATACAAGAATATCTACCGGACTTGTCGACGCTTATGCCGCCATAAGACTCGCGTCGAATGAGGCTGGCGTTAAACCTGGGCGGATATTCTTGAACCGAGTTCGGTGGAAGACCCACAATTGTCAGATTAGGTCAGGATTATTGTTTAAATGTAGAAGAATCGGATAATGACGTGTTGTATTTTTTATTGGAAGACTACCGAGAGGTAGATTTACATATATCACCTTTGTTTGAATCCGAAGCACCAAGGGCTATTGTGTCAAACGATGGCGGAGGCACGGAATTGCCATACCGGGGGGGGCTGAATGATGGCTATTATGCTATTGACATTACTACTACTGGTAGTTATCCCAACTTGTATCGTTTATCAATGATTGACAACGGCTCTTCTACAATTGATCCAGATCGATTTGAAAGTAATAATTGCTTTCGGCAGAGAGCGGAAATAACATATGAAGCTTCTGCCATTGGGAGAGAGAAAATTATCGGCGACCTTAATTTTCATGTAACAGGAGATGATGATTATTTTGAACTTGTTTTACCCGCAATTTCATCCCCACTGAAAAGGGGCGAACTTTCTATTTGGGTCTCCGGCACAAGCTGGTCAAACCCTTCTGATATTTCCATCTTTGATGATGGGGGGGTGAGACGCATTAACGCTATTGACAGAATTGTGATTGAAAATACTATCAGATATTCCCCTTCCAATAGGTTAAAATTTTGCGTATTCAGCAGGCACAATAGGCGCAATTTTTACCAAATTCACCTGATTTATGAAGAAAAGCGCATAGAACTGGTACCCGCAGAACCGCTTCCGGATTTCTCAATACCTGATAGACATGCCTTTGTTCATATTTATAAAACATTGACGACATTTTCTTTATATGATAAAAAATTATCTTCCGCTTGGAATGTCCATCCTGCTCATCCAGCAATTGCGCTCGATTTGGTTAATGGTAAAATAGACCAAGTTCCTGTCGAGTATCAACTCCTACACTGGGATAAAACTGCCGACATAACCATTGAATATAATTTTATTAGCAAACAGGGAAATGCACTTAACATTATACTAAAAGATGTGAATGGCCGTGTAATTGCTCACGACAGGTTATCAAATGAGAAGAAAAGGCAGCGCAATATTGAGTTCACAAAAGTAATCAGTGCCCCAAAAGTAAAACCAGGATTGTATTACTTTGAGGTAAGCGGGAAGCGGAGACACCCTTTAAGGTATAAAACCGAAATACAATAAAATAAATATAATATTTTTCGAACATGCATCTTGTTTTAGCGCTTTTAAATGCCAGTTTTTTCCAAAATTAACCTTGATATTCATAACTCTATCGAGAGAAATCGGTTTTTCTGTTTGTATCGACTTAACCGCTTTATCTCCTTTTTTAAATTTGACTGCCTGAAGTGAAATCGGTTTTTCAAAATCATAAGATGAACTTTTAATATTAGTAAGCCTATTGCTGATTTTGATAGTGAGCGGGAGATCTTTTTTCAGGTAAACATTTTGCAATGTCACCTGACGAATTTCATCTTTATCGGCTTTTGAAAAAACAAAATTAAATGCTTTTAATTTATCGGTTGTTTCCAAGGTGATAATCCCCTTTTTAGAACTGATTTTCAATTTTTTGACTGAGGTTTTGTACCACCTTTTGCACTACTGCTGATCATCAGGTTGTTTCCACTTGGGTCTAAGGATATAAATCGATATGGACCGTTGGCTTTGCCTACGATTTCCCGGGTATAGTCTTTTTTTGGCAAGATAAAGACATTAGAAGAAGGGTATAGTGAAATGAACCCGAAGTTGCCAATATATTTTCCCATTCATACAGCCGGTCATCTTCTTGCGAGTTGTAAATTCTTAAATCTACTGGGCTCAAAATAATATCGAGAATAGCTTCTCCAAGGAAACTAAAAGGTAAATCAACGTCTGCATCCAGATATTCTCGAAGCGTGAGGCTCGCTAGTGTAAATCCATTTGAACTTTGGAGATTGGGATCAAGGTTACTCGTGGTATCACCCGTATAAAACTGAAATTGAGGACTATCTGTATCCAAGTCGCTAAATTCAAAATAGCTATTACCCGGATTACTAACACTACCATTACCGGGATTATTGCAGTCGTATACATACATCCTGATGGGGTCTCCTGAGCCAGGTGCGGGGTATTCAATTCTATACGGTGTCACCGCATGTGTTTGTGGCAATGCATTAAAAAATTCCATATCTATACCATCGATACCTCCATTAGGGACAAAACATATGATCCTTCCTGTATCTCGCCCCGATCCACTAATGAAATCGCGTTCTACATCTCTGAAAACGGTTGAAATATTACCGAGGCCGCGTTCACATTGCTCATATAAATGCTCAAGTATAGGCACACCGTATAAACGGCCAAATGCAATCGTCAATTCCCGCCGAATCCCGGCAGGTAATTCATCCGCAGCAATCACAGATGGAATATCTGTAAATAACGTAGAATGCCTATCGTCCATGTACCGCCTCAGACTTAGCGCGGCATAACCGGTACACATACCTGTGTTCAAATCTCCGTTTAACAAACTCAGATATATCCCATAAAATCCCCAGAAAATATATGGAACTGAACTCATTCCTCCTGATAAAATATACATCAAAATGGCAGTGGCAGCGGCTTCATCAATTTCACTATGCCCGAAGGTATCGCGAAAAGTTTCCCAATTTGGTGAACCTTCTGCAAAATTGACGAATGAAAAACCATTGGGATTAGGCCGAAATCCAATATCCAATACACGATTTAGCAGGGCCATATTCAATCTCTCGTATAATATCCTGTTATCCCCCGGATGGCACACAAACAGATATAATTCATTATTAAAAACGGCTAATGCAGGCTCTACATCTGTCTCAAAACCGGCTACCGCACCGTGATCTACCCAAAATCGTCCATTGAAGCTGGCAATACCAACCTGACGGCTCTCCTCAAATTTATAGGCTAAATAGAGCATTCCCCCCAAACCAGCTAATGCCGGACCATGATCAGAATGAATTCCCGGAACTGTCTCAATAATACGCCCTCTCCCCGGCCCAGGTGCACCCTCTGTCGGGAAAGAGAAATACCGAATAGAACCATCATGCCTATCTGTAAAAGCAATGAATACAAAATTTCCGCCAAAAGTAACTTGTGCAATAGCAGGTGTCCGGTTTGTCGCAGCATCTTCAATCAGCAGCCCCATGGGTAAGTCGTGCGCTTGGGGAGGCATACTCTCTAGTCTAAACACATAAAGATGATCATCTTGCAAATTGCGATAGACGATATACGGGCAATTCATGGCCGGAGCACGATCTGTTTCAACAGAAGGGAAAGATCTTCGTGGTATGACTGACGGGCCATCCAATAATAGCTGCCATAAACGATTATCATCTTGCCCTTTATAAATCAACACAACCCCCTCTCTGCACGCTGAAATAGCGGGGTTAAAAGTAGTAAGTATATATTGCATCGGCGGCCCCCCCTCCGGTAGTATTACATTATTCCATTCGCCGGAAACATCCGGATTACCAGTTTTGGCAAGACCGATGTTGCCCCGTCCTAATACTTTATATGCCACATACATCCTCTCCTCATCGGCTGTTACTGAAGGGGGGCTATCTGTATAAATGTCTGGAATAAACGGCATGACTTCTGGTTTTTAGATGAGCAAATAAACCATATCTGCCATTTGGGTGTAGTAAATTTTCACCCTTTAATATGCATAATTTATAAAATAAAAACAATGATTAATATCAATCCACAAAACAATAGGCAGTATTGATACAATCGTATCGCAATCAGAATTGATATTTTCTTTTTTTTCGTAACTTTAAGGAACAATAAACACAACTCCCCATGAAAACGGCTGTGGATATTTTTATCGCTTATGCCCACAACGATCTTCACTTTAAAGATGAGTTGAAAAAATTCCTGCGCCCCTTGCTAAATACGGGACGGGCACAAGTCTGGGACGACTATGATATCGAAGCCGGTCACGATTGGAAGTTGAAATCAAAAAACGGCTATATGGAGCCGATATTATCCTGCTCCTCGTAAGCCCCGATTCACTTGCCTCCGATTATTTTTATGGAAAGGGAAGTTGCTGTTTCTCTCGAACGACACGAACGAGGAGAAGCAAGAGTAGTACCCATTATTTTGAGACCATGCGCATGGAATATGACCCCGCTTAGCAAAATAGAAGCCCTTCCTGCCAAAGGAAAGCGATTACACAATGGGCTTCTCAAGATGAAGCATTTTACAGACATAGCACAAAGTATCGGCGAAATCACGACAGGGATTATCGAAAAACTGGCAAAGTTACAAGTAGAGGAACGAGATCGTCGTCAGTACGCAGCCACCCAGGCTGCCGATCACCTACGAGATCAACACCGCTGGGCCGAAGCGCAAGCCGCATATATGGACGCAATAGACCTATTTAAACCTGGATTTGAACCACAAAAAGAGGAACTGGAGCGAGATTTAGCCGACTGCAAACAACAACATGATCAGGAAACAGCTACAACAGCCTTTCAGCAACGCCGCACCACCTTCGAAAATAAACTTAAGCAAGCCGGCCAATTATTCAACGTTGCCAATTGGGTAGAAGCCCGCTCCGCCTGGCAAGAACTTTTGACACTACACGAAGCCGAGTTTTCTGTATCTCTCGCGAGTATTAATGCAAAATTGATAGGTGTAGTAGCGAAATTGAACAGCAGACAAAGTTTGACACGTTGGTTAAACGCGCTAATCAATTTATCCAGCGAAAGGCATGGAGCAAGGCCGCCGCTACGGCATATGAGGCACTCGTTATTCATCCAAACCACCCTGAGGCATTGGAGATCAAACAATTAGCGGAATCGTCGATAACACAGAGCCATCCCCAACTTTTGCCAAACACAAAAATCCGTAAGTATTTATTTGGGGCAGGCATCATTGTAATTGCCGCAATCATCCTGATAAAACTAATCCCGTTTGTAGCATCCTTGATTACGCCAGGCGCCGGTAAGATCGATAGAGAACTAATGTTATTTGAGGAAGCCAGAACTATTCCCGAACTGCAAAATTATATATTACAATATCCTAATAGCAGTTATATCACGTCTGCCCAGACTAAACTGAAAGAACAGGAAACCGTGTTTTATACTTTTCTCAATAATGCCCAAAGAGCCATGAATGACGGAGACTTTCGATCTGCTCGCGTTAATCTCCACAATGCACTCAATATTTGGCCTTCTAATAAAGAAGCCCAACAATTAATGGATAAGGCCGGAAATAATTGACCAAAGCGTATTCGCATACTTGCTCTAACAACGCTATCTTTACCCCAAACACCCAACGCATGCAATCCATTTTCTACCTATTCTTTGGCGCTATTGGCATTATTTTATTGATTGCCGCCTGCCAATCGCCCGAAAGCAAAACCACACCACAAACCTCCAACGCCGACACCCTCGACAAACAATGGTGGAAAGAAGCCGTCGTATACCAAATCTATCCCCGCAGTTTTAAAGACAGCAACGGCGACGGCATCGGCGACCTGCCGGGCATTATTTCCAAACTGGATTACATAAAAAGCCTGGGCATCGATATGGTATGGCTCAACCCCATTTACGCCTCGCCCAACAAAGACAACGGCTACGACATCTCCGACTACCAGAATATCATGAAGGAATTCGGTACCATGGAGGATTTCGATGTGCTGCTCAAAGGCATGCACGACCGCAACATCAAGGTGTTTATGGACCTCGTGGTGAACCATTGCAGCGACCAGCACAAGTGGTTCCAGTCGGCGCGCAGCTCGCGCAACAGCCCCTATTACAATTACTTTCACTGGTGGCCCGCCGAAAAAGGCAAACCACCCTACCGCTGGGGTATTTTTGACGAAAAAGGCGACGCCTGGGAATACAACAAAGCCACCAATTCGTATTACCTCCACTATTTCGCCGACGGCCAGCCCGACCTGAACTGGGAAAATCCGCAGTTGCGCCAGGAGATCTACAAAATGATGCGCTTCTGGCTCGACAAAGGCATCGACGGCTTCCGCCTCGACGCTATTGCTTTTATTTCAAAAGATACCACCTTCCCCCCACTTCCTGCTGAATACGACGGCCAATGGGGCATGTATTACGCCAGCGGACCCCACCTGCACGACTACATGCAGGAGATGAACCGCGAAGTGCTGAGCAAATACGACGTGGCGACAGTGGCCGAAGCCGTGGGAGATGTGGAGCGCGTAATGAAATTCGTGGACCCCGCCCGCAAGGAATTGACGATGGCGTATTATTTCGAGGCCATCGACTTCGGCTATTTACCCAACGAATACAAATGC
>JADKAE010000016.1 GCA_016715405.1 Saprospiraceae bacterium
CATTGTTTTCCTCCCGAATATTTATTATATTACGGGTATGAAAAAGCACTATTCCATCATCATAGCCGGCGCCGGCGGCATTGCCGAGGCAGCCGGTTTGCTCCTCGCAGAATGGAGCGAAGTCACTCCCACCCTCTACATCGGGAATCGCACATTGGAAAATGCTCAAAAGACGGCCAAGTGGATCGAGTCGGGCACTACCAAGCCCTCTAAAGTGCATGCATTCCACTTAACCGCCGATGCGCTTACCGATGAAATGAGGACCATCTTTCAGCAGGCCGATATCTTGCTCGACTGTCTGCCGGGCGGCATGGCCCCCAAGATGGCCCGGCTGGCCAAGGCCTTCCACCTGCACTACGCCAATATGACGGAATACGTGGCAGAGACCAACCAAATCACGGACCTGGCAAAGGATGCAGACACGGGGTTTGTATTGCAAACCGGCATCGCTCCTGGCTATATCGACGTGTTGGCACACGGCATGTTTCAGCAATTTTGCCGGGATTTTGGCGTCGATAAAGTGGACAAAATCGAGATGAAGGTAGGCGCCCTTACCGATCATGCCGTGGCTCCGCATTTCTATGGCTTTACCTGGAGCCCCATCGGCGTAGCCACCGAATATGTCAAGGATGCCGTAGCAATCCGCGATTACAAAAAAACACAATTACACTCCCTCTCTGAAAGGGGCACGATCATCATCAACGGTATCGCCTACGAAGACGACCTGACCTCCGGCGGCGCTGCCGACCTGCCCGATTTTCTGGAAGGCAAAGTGCGCTCGCTCGACTACAAAACGCTGCGGCATCCCGGCCACTATGCATGGGTAAAAACCCAGCTTGCCGCAATGCGCCATGAACTTGACCCCTTTGCTTCGTTTGAGCGCGAAATGCAACGCGCGATCCCCCACGTAGAAGACGACCGGATCGTGTTATACGTTGCCGTAGAGGGCAAAGACGCGGGCGGTACGCTGCGCCGCAGGGAAGTAGCCAAGCTGATACTACCAAGGTTACTATCTCAAAATAACCAACTTACCCATTCCACCCTTAAAATAGGCGTCGGCGGCGCCGGACTGGTGGCCGTATTCCTTGCCATTTCTGTCTTTAGCCAATACGCGGTACAAGTAAACGCCGTTGGCTAACCTGTCGCCGTAGTCGTCGGTGCCATCCCAGGTGAAATCAGTGCGGTGGGTGCCGATACGCAGCGGCCCCAACTCGGCCTGGGTGAGCGTGCGCACTACCCTGCCCGACACGGTCATGATCTGTATGCTAAACTGCGCGGGCGGCTCTTCGCCGGTTAAGGTGTACACAAATTGTGTGGAAGTGGAAAACGGATTGGGATAATTCAATACATTGGAAATGCGGGCTTCGGTGATTACTTCAAAACTCACTTTGTAGTTCAACTGCCCCGACGCATTACCGGTGGCGTCACGCCCCTGCACAAACAGGGTGTATATTCCGCTTTCGCTAAAATGCGGCGTCCATTCCAGTTTGGCGTAATTGTCGGGGCCGGCGCCGGGGGCCGGCAGGAAACGCAGTTCGCCCGAGGCGTAATCCAGGGGCTCCAGGTCGATGCCGCCAGGGCGTTGCACGAAGGCCTGGAGTACTGCCGTATCTGACAGCGACAGGTAGCGGTTTTCGTCTTTGAGGCTCACTAGCACAAAAGGTTTGGCCGATACCAGGTCGCCGTTCATGATGTGAATGCCGTCGAAGGTGACGTCGAGCAGGGGGTTCTCCCTGTCGCGGTCGACAAAAAAGTTGACGAATCCAACGTTGTTAAAATCGTAGCGCTCGGGTTGGTCGGGGCCCGGGTTGACTTCTATGAGCAATCGATTGGGGCCGCTCAGCGAACGGGTGTCGGCGCTGAAATTCAACAGCAAGGTGTCGCCGCCCGGCAATTCCGCGTAGCGGATCAAGCGGCTGATTTCTTCGTTCACGCTGTTGATGATAGTGTATTTGACCAAAAGGCTGTCCATGTCAGGCTGGGTGACATTAGCCACCGCCAGGCTCAACAACAGTGGTTCACCCTGCTGTATGGTATCTTTTGAAAGGCCAGTTCGAGGTTGGGCGCCAGGGCTGCGTCGGGCAGCTCGTCGAACAATACGGTCCAATGCTGCAATTGGGGCGGCGTGCGGTTCACCGGGTCCGAATGGGCGTAGCGAAGCTGCAGATAAGGATACGCAGCGGCATCAATCCAGCCCAGGGTTGTATCGGCGGCGACAATGGAAGGCGCCAGCAGGACGGCACTGTTATCGGGTTTTACGCCGTATAGTTCGAGTTTTTCCTGATCCTGGGGCTCCACCGAGTTGCGAAACCACGTCAATTGCCCCCATTGCTGCGCCGGGCCGATGCGAGTAGAGCGGATGGCGCCCTGTGTCCAGGGTCGAAATACGTTGAAGGTTTCCTGGATGGTGCTGCCATCTTCCGACAGCCATTCTTTGACTTCAAACGTGGGGTCGTTTTGGCGGTACATCAGGAAATACGGCCGCGGGCCGATCGTGGTGGTTTGCCTGATGAGTGCGGCGCCTTGCTGTTCCAGTATCTGGAATAAATTGACGCCAAAGGTTGTTGAATCTGCCGCCCACAATTCAGGGTCGTAGTCTTCGCCATCGAGCTGCGACTGCAGGCTCATCACGATGACGTAGTTGCGCGCAGGTATGGAGTCGCGCAGGAATCGCATCAGGGTTTCCCGTTCGGTGGCGGTGCGGGTCCAGAAAGGGAAGATAGGGTGGGCATAAGTGGTAGGATAAAATGAACCATACAATCCTGTAGATGGGCTTACTACCCGGGTATTGAACCATGGCGCCAGGGTCAGCGAGTCAAAAACATACACCACTACACCGCGTTTGACAGTATTATTGCCGTTGATAAAGAAGTAAGTATCGTTATTCACATCCACCGTGGGGTTAGTAGCGGTAAGCAGGCCGTTGCGGATGCGGTATTCGAGCAGGTCGTTGCGGTAGGCAAAAGTACGGGTAGTGGGCGGATAGTCCACGTTTTCGCGTTCGTCGTCGTTGAGCTGGTAATAATGGCCCTGGCGCCATCCTGCCGGGCTGTTTTCTATGTATGTAAAAGAAGCGTTTGACCACACGTAACCCTGTCCGGCAATACTATCGGCACTCACCCGCCAATAATAGGCCGTACTGTCGCGCCAGTCCACCGCCGGCGACCATTGCAGCAAACCGCCGGACTGGTTTACCTCATATCGCAAAAATGCCGGGCTATTAAACAGGGCCGTCGTATCGAGTTCAAAAATATAGCGCTGTGCGGGCGCCAGGGCATCGGCTGTTGACGCCGACAATACGATATTGCTTTGGTTAGCAATGCTATACGGCGCAGGCTCCAATATTTCCACACCGTTGGCGAAGATATACAACCTTACGCCGGGCGAACCGTCGGCGCCCAGTAAGTTATTGTTTTGAGAGGCTTCGGGTTGGGGCCATTCCACAGCGACTGCGTCGCCGTTAATTTGAATATAAAAATAATTAAACCCAACGGCCGGTTTGCCCAATACCGGCATAGTAAATTGGTAGGTTGCGCGGAAGGGCGGCGCAATTATCTTTTGGTCGACGGCGACAATCTGGGAGCCGTCGGGTAGTTGGCGCAGTATTTCCAGGCGCACGCTGTCGGGTTGGTATTTACCCAAATTTACAAGTTGAAAAGAGAGCGTCAGGCTATCGTCCTGCGCGTTGGGCCTGTCGGGGTTAAACGCCACGCTTTGGGGGTCTATCTTGTAATCGGGGCCTTGCAGCGGAGTGATCACCGTCGAGGGGTCGCCGTTGAGGGTAAACTGTTGGAGTAGCACCCGCAGACCTACCCAGTTGGCGGGGTTGTCGTATTGGCGCAAGCAGTCGTGGAAAGCTTTGCCCAGGCTTTGGCCGTAGCGTTCGTTGCCCAGCTTGCTATAAAGCGTGCGCCCGATCTTATTAAGCTCATTAGAAAGTCCGAAACCGGTCGTAGCCATAAAGGCGATGGCGCCTTTTTTTTCCTGAATAAGAAATTGCTCGCTGATGCTGCGGTAATTCACAAAAGTTTTTCCCGAATAGCAGCCCAGCGACATCACCATCGGGTATTTGCCTTCGTTGTTGTAGTTGGCGGGGTCGTCGATACTCAGGTCGAAGCCATAGGGGCTGGAGTGGCCGAAAAAGTTCATGATAGCTATACCCTGCTCGATGAAATTGCGCATTGCCTCCGACTGTGATTGTTGTACGGGTTCTGAGCTGGTTTTGAAAAATGAATGCACTTCTGCGCCCATCGCACTGGTTTCGAGGATGGCGGCCATGGCATTGAGGTTATTCCTGATCTGGGATTGCTCGGCGGCGGCGCCTCCCCCACCGAGGTGAACTACGCGTTTGCGCCAGGAGCGGCTGCTTTCGTCGTTGGAAACCGGGTTTTCCATGCCCATTACTTTCTCGAGATATTTTTTTACATCGAGTGCGTTCATAGCGGCGAGGCGGCCCACCGGAATACGGGGCAAAGCGCTTTGGGGCGTGGCTGCCAGCAGGTTATCGGCGCCCGGAAACCCGAAGGTGGGCAACAGCATAAAGGCTTGTAAGGTCGTCAGTTGCTGGGCTGTACGCACATTGTTAAATTCTTGTCCTTTGCCCACGATAAACAAATATTGGGGCGCCTCCCACTGGTGAATGGCATAAGCTACCATATTGCGGATACTTTGGGGATGACGGTGAATACCGTAGCCGAATTGGTCGTAAGCCTGCTGGATATCGATCACGACCGGGTTATAGCCGCCGCCTTCCGTTGAAGCGCGGTAATCGGCGTAGGCCTGCACCCAGTTGTTGCCGTCGGCGTCGGCGAAAAGTTTTTTATGCGAAAGCAAAATAAAATTGTGATCAGCCTGGCTATAATCTGTAAAAGTGACCGGCAGAAGCGCTGTAATCGACCGGATTCCCGTTTGCGGGTTGGCGGCGAGCAACTGGCGTGTGCCCTGCGCTGCGGGCAATTTGCACAAATAGATATTGTTTTGATTGACACCTTCCAGGCGCAGGTTGTTGGTCAGATCGTAAATCACAGGTGAAGTTCCGCCGGCGAATTCCTCGATTTCGAGATACTGGGCTGCGCCGTTGCCATCCAGTTGGAAAGCGAAAGCCGGCAGGTTTTCAAATTTAAACAACCGGGGATATCTCAATTTGGCGAAAGCCAAAGCATACTTATCGGCGCTACCGGACACACCCTCATATTTTACCTTTTCGGTATTTGCGACAAGCGTACCGGCCGGTTTTTCAAAAGTATAGGTTTGAAGGTGATAGCCGTTAAAAGATTGGTCAATCACCACCTGATCGTTGGATTTGATGAGCAGGTGATGTTCGGCGTTTGAGGCAAAAAGGCGAAGGTCAAAGCGGGCGTTAATTCCCGCATCGGTATAAATATGGCGGGGCTGGAGGATAACTTCGCGGGTTGGTAAAGATTTTCCACCAAACCCTTCTCCTTTGTCGAAAACCGATTCGATAAGGGCTTCACCGGCTACAGGATGCGACAGGTAGGTGTACGTATCAAATAAAACAGTTGCAAGCTCTACCCAGCCAAAATTCTCTTTAGGCGGCAGATTAGTCAAATCATTGGCTGTGTTTTGATAACGCAGCGTAGGCGTTCCTGGCGGCGCCCAGGTGAGAAAATACGCTGCCGAGTCCGTAAACATACTAAACTCGGGGTTAAAAAGTTCGTCATCGGGAGCGGCGAAGAGGTGTCGATCGAAAGAAGAGCGGTTTTTCAGGCCGTAAAATTCGATAAAATCGCCGTCGCCCAAAGTGCCGGCCGTGCTGACAAAAACAGGCAGTTCGCGTCCTTCTGCAAATAGCTGGTATTGCGCCGCCTGGACATCGGCCACGGGTATACCTGCGGCGGCCAGGGCTTGTCCGCTGATGCGAAAAAGGCCGTCTTCAGTTATCTGGAATTTGAAATAAGACTGGTCAAAACGAATCCATTCATTGCCGTATAGCGTGTCGGCGCCATTCCATATTTGTGCATTTACAGTCATTTGGCACAACGCCAAAACACCGCAGCACAACCATTGAGGATATCTCATAGCTATGACGTTTAAGGGATTACCATTTTAGCAGCAACAAATATCGGAAATTAGACAAAGAATGGGACAGTAATGTTGTGGATAAAGGTCACAGGTTGGCAAAAAAGCTCCTACATCAGGGGAGGCTATTTCGGATGTAGGAGCACAAAACATACTATGAGAAAACTACACAGTGCAAATGTAATCTACTTATCAAAGCATAAAAGCAGCTTTTACGCAGTGGCTCTCCCTGCCTGTGATGTGGTGGTTTTGAGTTAGAAAAGGGAACAGATAGAAAGGAACGGAATGCGCAAACGAGCAACAAAGGGGTATAAAAAAATTCCTACACCCCAGAAGGGACCAGGTGTAGGAAAATTAAACATACTATGAGAAAACTTGGAACAAAGATAAGGGGCATATCTACGTGAAGAAACGACTGTTTATGCAATGGTCAAGCTACATAAGAATACGGTATGTTTTCTTTAGAAAACGGCAGGTGTTTTTTGTAACCGGTTTCCTTTTAGGGGCAAACGGTGTTCTTTGGGAACAAATGGCGGGCAAGAAGAGGTTAGTTGGGGGAATATCGTTAATTTTGAGGCCGCGATACAGCGATTAATTAAAGCCTTATGCGCATTCTTGAAGTAGGGAACCGGCAAACCTGGAAATTATTCCACCGCGTGCCACATATCGTATACCAGCATACGCCAACCTGGATTTGTCCGCTGGAGTCTGATGTCGAGAAAGTATTCAATCCCGCTACCAACAAGACCTTTCAAAACGGAATTTGCAAGTTGTGGGTATTACTCGACGACAACGGCAAGCCCCAAGGGCGCATCGCTGCATTTATCGATAAGCAGCGCAACATCCAGCAGGACTTTCCCACTGGCGGCATCGGTTTTTTTGAGTGTGTGGACAACGAGGATTGTGCAAAAGCGCTTTTTGAGATAGCCGAGCAATATCTGGCGGCTGAGGGGGTAAAAGCCATAGACGGCCCTATCAATTTTGGCGAACGCGATAAATTCTGGGGCTTATTGGTACAAGGCTTCGAGTTTCCTCCGCTTTATCAGGAAAACTACCACCAGCCGTATTATCGCCGCTTTTTTGAGTCATTCGGCTACCGGCCTTATGAGCAAATACTCACGCTGAAAGGCGTTGTGGTAGAAATGCCATACGAACGCATTCATGCCCTGGCCCAACGCGTTCGCGAACGATACGGCCTTACTACCCGAAGTATCGATCCGCACAACCTGCCTTTGTATGCCGACCATCTGCGCCAGGTTTACAACGAAGCATTTCGCACCTTTCCTTATTTCAAACCCCTGCACTCCCATCAGATACTCGATATGCTGAAGCAATTGCGCCCCGTCATGGATAAAAACATGGTGTGTTTTGCCTATGAAGGGAACCAGCCGGTCGGATTTTGCGGTATGATGCCCGATATTAACGAATATCTCAAACCGGTGAAAGGCAAGCTCAGCTTTTGGAAAATACCAGGTTTCCTGTGGCGCCTACGCGCCGCCAAAAAAAAGATCGCCAAAGGCGTGGCGTTTGGCATTCACCCCGACTTCCACCGCAAAGGCGTCTTCCCGCTGATGGTCGATTTTTTACATAATGATGCCAATACCGGCACTTATACCGCTTTTTATCTGCCCACCATCAGGGGGCACAATAAAATGATGGTTGAAACTTGTTTCAGTCTGGGTGTAAAACCCGAACGCGTGCACTACGCTTTCCGCAAAATGCTCGACGAGCAAGTGCCGTTTACGCCGTTTGAGTTTATGGAGGTGTAGCAATCAGGGCTCAGGGCTTAGGGCCTAGCGCTAACTGCTAAGCCCTGAGCCCTGACCGCTAACCCTTACCGCTTCACAATCTTCTTCACCGCAGAATACACATCATTGGTGATCGTCAATTGGTAGCAGCCGGTAGGCAAATCAGCTAATTGGAGGGGCAATTCCCACTGATTGCCTTGCTTGGAAGCCTCCTGGCGCAATACTTCCTGCCCCAGGTAGTTGGTGAGTTGCAATACAAGATTGCCCTGCAGGTCATTATCCATCCTTACGGTAATATCACCTGTGGTGGGGTTGGGGAATGCGCTCACGGTGTGGCTACGTCGCGCGGGTCGATGCCAGTAGAAGGATTGAAGAATATTTCATTTGAAACCGCTGTGCACCCTGATGCATATAGTACTTCAACGGCGTAATTACCTGCCGTTTGCGCCAATAGTGACTGTTGGTTGCCACCTGCCGCCGTCGATATTGGCTGACCGTTGAAATACCACTGATAGGCCAATGCCTGGCTGGACGTAAGTACCGTACCCTGCACACTGATGGATGGTGTGAGTGTTTGAGTGACTTCGACCAGGAACGTTTCAGAGCTACTGCAGCCGGCATCGCTATACCCTACCAAAGTAAACACGATATTTTCATATAATACGGCAGTTACTTGCTCACCAGTGGCGATAATCGTGCCGCGGTCGTCGTACCACTCATATTCGTCGGCGCCCGTAGCGGTGAAAGTAACGGGTTCACCCGGGCAAATAACATTTGCGTTAACACTTACATCTACCGAAGGCAGGGGCAATACCTGAATATAACTTGGCGCCGTTATGATAGAACCGCCCAGGGAATTGCCGGCAAACAAAGCTACGTCGAACAAACCCGGCGAATTATAATAGATATTGGGGTGCTGCTGGGTTGAACTTGACGGCGAACCACCCTCGAACTGCCAATTCCAAACCGTTGGAAAATTGCTGGAATAGTCCACGTATGATACATAATCTCCGGCGCAAACCACCTGGTGCGAAGTGGCAAAGTCGGGATCTGAAGCGTCGTTGGTATAGTCATCGCCGTCAATAAAGGCAATTTGGTCGAGATACAGGTTGTTGCCCCACCCCGAAAGGTTGGCTACCGCAATATGTACATTGGATTGCCCGCTCAAAAAGTCGAGAGAAACCTGTTTCCAACTCCATTGATTACTAGAGGGAACAAAAAAGCTCTCCGTAGGCGGGGCTGTGGCCAGATCTTCACCTCCAAGGACAAAAAAGGGCGTAAAGGTTTGCCCGCAATTAGTGGAATAGAGCAGCACCAGTGTATCGGTATACTGACCGCCGTATTGCGCATAGGCGTGTTCGAAATAAATATACGGATTGCTTACGTTGGTCAGATTAATGCGCGGGGTTACCAGGGCATCGATAGTTCCGGTGGGGTCGTCATCGGTACTGTAATTGTCAAACATAATGCTATGGCTGCCTAAGCCGTAAGCGCTCACATTTGCGAGGGTAAACGAGCGATCGGCATCGGGATTGTACACTACCCAGTCGGGGAGCAGGTTGGCCGTATTTTCAAAATTTTCCTGGAATTCAGCCGGCCCCGTGCTAGATAACACGGTAATGTAGTTCTTTTCGGTTCGGCTGCTAGTACCATTGGCGTTAGAAACCGTAAGCCGCAACGAATAGACGCCCTCGGTATTAAAAGTAATGGTCTGGCTTTGACCGGTAAAAGTAGCCAGCACGTTATTAGCGCCGTCAAGCACGGCCCATTGCCAGGAAGTGGGATTATTGCTCGATTGGTCAATAAACTGTACAGTAGACCCCGTGCAGATGTTCTGGGTGTTTACGGTAAACACGGCATTGGGGATACCGGGGTTGCCGCCTCCGCCCATATGAACGGTTGAGGTTGTCAGTTCTTTGCGCCGGGGGCTCACTTGCAGCACTGTGCGGATTCGCGTTTTTTGATCGTTGGTCACGATGCTCATACAGCCGTCGGGGGTATAGTCCATGTAGTTTTCTACCATATCGCTAACGGCATCGGGGCAGCTGTTGATTGCGGAGCATTGATAATTGGGGTGGGCGGAATTGGGGGTATCGGCGCAAAAATCATCGGCAGAGCAGTCCCCGTCGCCCCAGATGTGGCGCAGGCCGAGCCAGTGGCCTACTTCGTGGGTGGCGGTGCGGCCGCCGTTATAAGGCGCTTCTATGTTGCCAATGCGCCCAAAAGAGTTATAGCGGATCACCACGCCGTCGGTTTGCGCGGCGCCTTCGTTTTGCTGAAAGCCGGGCAGGCCAGAGAGGCTGGGAAATTGGGCGTACCCCAGGAGGTTGGCATCATTGCCGCCAAAAACGACGGTCCACATATTCATATAGCGGTTGGGGTCCCACTGGGTATTGGGCTTGAGCACATCCTGGATGGCCTGGCGCTCCCAGGCAGGCCTGTTGCCGTTCACGCGGTGAATGCCGGGTTCGGCCAGCGGGTTGCCTTGAGGGTCTACTACGGCCATAGCAAACTGGATCTCTACGTCAGCGCCGGAAGGATGATTATTAAAACCGGCGCCCATGCGGCGATAGTCTTCGTTGAGTACGTCGATTTGCGACATGATCTGCGCCTGCGAAATATTGGCGCCGGCGCCTATGGCTTCGCCGTTGTGGACCACGTGCACCACGACGGGTATGGTCAACACAACTTCATCACGCGATTCCAGTTCATGACGGTGAGCGGCCACCAATTGGGCCATACGCGCTTCAAACTGAGCCAGCGTACCCAGCTCAGGGTATTTGGCGCGCAATTCCGCATCGTCTTCCATGGTTTCGCAGGTGCGTTGCTGGGGCATTTTCACATACAGGCTATTCGATGGTTGTGTAGGAGGGTGCAGCTTGTCGCGGAGTATAAGCGCCCCCATGCCGGGGCGTTTGCCAAAACGAACAGGATAGGCGTCGTTAGATTGCCCGTATAAGTTTAGGGTAAGCTGATAACGACAAGTAATAGGTATATAAAGGAATTAAGTGCAGATTTCATGGTGTTTTTCATTTTAAGGTTTGAGGATGAGTTTGTCTTTTTCTACCGAAACGAGAACCAATTCGTAGGGTGCAACAGTTTTGTTGTCGAGCGTAACCTCGATCACTCCCTTTCCTTTCATTTTCCATTGTCCCGGCATTTTTTCGGTTCCGTCGGTGGCGGCGATGGCGTAGCGGATGAAACTTCCGTCGGCTTTAATTTCAAAGCCTTCGCGCCCTCTCGAAAGCGGAAAAGCATACGTAGAGGGTCTGAAAACTTTCGCTTCAGCGCTGTCTTCTTCGTGTGAATGTGTCCAGTGATTGTAGAGTTCGGTGGGCGGCGATTTTTTTGAAACGCCGCAAGATGCTGTAATGGCTAACAGCACTAACAAGCTGATTCTGATTAGCATGGTGTGCAAAATTGATGATGTAATACAGTTTTTGATAACGTCGTGAAATTTACCGGCCGGTAAAATCATTCACTTGACGACACAAAGGTATATTCCCCCTGGAAGGCAGGTTTTAAATAATGTCGCAAAAGTTTTCAATTTTGTATCAAACGCTATTTATTCCTCCTTAAACCAGCCCGAATACATGATATAGGCATTGGCTATGCGTTCGATAGAGTCTTTGAATTGCGCTTCGCTGATGGCTTTTACTTTTCGGGCGGGCACACCGGCATAGATATGCCCCGATTCCAGCCGACTGTTTTCGAGCACCACGCTTCCGGCCCCGATGAGAACATTTGACTCTACGACGGCGCCGTCCATGATGATGGCGCCCATGCCCACCAATACGTTGTCGTGGAGGGAACATCCGTGCACGATGGCCCTGTGGCCTATTGACACATTATTGCCAATGGTGGTACTCGCGCGCTGGTAGGTGCCATGAATGACGGCGCCATCCTGAATATTTACCTTGTTGCCTATGCGAATACTATTGACATCGCCACGTACGACCGCCTGGAACCACACGCTGCACTGGTCGCCCATTACTACATCGCCGACGATAGTAGCATTTTCAGCAAAATAACAGTCTTCGCCGTGTTGCGGATAAACGCCGAGAACCGGTTTGATAAGCGCCATGAGGAATATTTTTATTGGCGAAGATACGCCACGAGGATTCACTTTTAATCTATTTTAAGGCTGTAACAACTATTGCGCGCTATATTTGCATCTATTACTCCGATGAAGGCAGCTTTTGAGCCTTTTTTCCGTTACCCATTTAGAATACTACGTTATGAACTATCGACAGCTTATGTACAGTATAGTGATTACAGCCCTTACCTGTGGTTGTAATCTGGATTCAGACAAGGACCCGATCATTGTCCCTGAAATCGAAAAAGAATTTAATATCGATCTATGGGAAGAATTATCTCCCACCAGCCGGGAGCTCCGGCTATTGGTCACCACCATCAAAAACGAACCCTGCCTGAATGCAACTATTGCATATCAGAATGACCGTTATGGCGCCAATATGGCTATTTCACTCGATGATATTGTAGCGCCCAGTGATTGCCAGTCCGGTATGGCGCCTGCACAAGCAAATATCAATTTGGGAGCTTTGTCGGCAGCGACTTACAATCTTTCGCTCGGACTTAAAAATACGATCATCAACGAGGGTAAACTGCAAGTGAGCTACGATAAATACGAGGTCACTATGGAAACGGAAGAAGGCCTGCAGTTTTTGCATCGCGAATTGCACCGGGTTCCGGCAACGGCCATCTGGGGGTATGTAGCTTATTCGCAACCCGCCGAGGTTAATACGGCCAATAGTATCGTAGAAGCTATCGGCGATATCGCTTACGAGGCCGATTATCCACAAGGCTATTACGGTCATTTTACGATCAATCCGAATAATTATAACCTGAGTCTTCGCTATTATCCCACCCAAGGATTAGCCAAACCGTTTTTGTTTGATTTCTCCGGAAATACCCAAAATCTGAAAAACCACTTGGCTGATTTGCGGCAATCCAATCCGGCCATCACGGCTATTAAGGTGTGGAATGCGAATGGGGGAGGAGCGTGGCAGGCAGGGCTCAGGGCTGAGGGCTCAGCGCCAACTGCTAAGCCCCCTAAGCCCGACTGCGATATCCCGCCTTTCTTCTTGCTTTCTTTTACTTCAAAGCTGAATCCTTCCGAGAGGAATTCGTGGTATTTCTGCTTGTCAAACTGGTACAATCGAGCCGGCCGGTGCGCCACGCCTTCTTGTGTCTGTTCGAGGTCGACGAGTAGATTCATCGATAATATCTTCTTGCGAAAATTGCGTTTGTCGAGGTCGGTTTCCAAAATGGCCTCGTATAAATGCTGCAATTGGGTAAGGGTAAACCGGGGGGTAGCAACTCAAAACCCACGGGACGGATACGCACTACCAGTTTGAGCCGCTGAAAACAAGCTTTGAGAATCTCGTCGTGGTCGAAGGCCAGTCCCAATTCCTTGACATCGGCCACTGCGTGCCATTTTGCCTTTTGGGCAATAGAGGCCGGCGATAGTTTGTAATCTTCTATTTTTATGAGCGAATAATAAGCTACCGTGATGACCCGTCCAAAAGGGTGGCGGTCCACTTTTCCAAAAGAATTTACCTGCTCGAGGTATACGTTGTTTAGTCCGGTCAGCTCTCTTAATACGCGATAGGCTGCACTGTCGAGATCTTCGTCGGGGTAAACGAAATATCCAGGCAAGGCCCACTTCCCCATAAAAGGGTCTTCTCCGCGTTGAATCAACAACACCTTGAGGTCGCCTTCATCAAAACCGAATATCACGTTGTCTACCGTGAAAGCAGATTTGAAAAAATTATCGAATGAGGTCATGCCTGTTATTTAGGAATATGCCGGGCTAAAAATAATTATTTATTGCCGTATCCCTGTTATTGAATTAGTGTAAAATGTACACATTGACATTGTTTCGCAATAAAAACTATAAAATAAATGCCCCATCGCGCTATTCGATTCTGAAGGCCTGCTTAAATTGTATGCAAACCAATTCCCAAATGAAAACGCAGCGCACAGTGCCGTTTGTCAGGCTGCTGGTACCTTTTTGTTCGGGTATCGTGGTGGCGCTTTGGGTCGACGATCCGTCTGTGGGCTTGTCCGCTTTAGTTGGGGTGCTGCTTTCTTATCCCATATTCGTTGCGCTTTCGCAACGCAAATGGCCCTTTTCCCTGCGCTGGGTATTCGGAGTGGCGACAAACCTCTGGTTGGCTGCTTTGGGTTATGGATTGGCGGTGTGTCACAATGAATCTCATTTGCCCCGCCATTTTAGCTCACAATTATTCGAGGCCACCGATGGGCTGGCCGTCGTTCAACGTATGCAAGTGCAGGGCGCGGGCTTCAGGCTGCAAGCACGGCTGCTCGCTATCGGCGCCTCCTCGCTCCAGCCATGCCAGGGGCGTTTGCTGGTCAATCTTCGCGATAGCACGGCTATACTCCAGCCGGGCGATACGATCGTTTTTCGCCGGGCGAGGATACAACGCATCGCAGCGCCGCTCAATCCGGCAGTTTTTGATTTTTCGCGATATTGGCATTACCGCAACTACCATTACCAGGTTGTCGTAGGGGCTGATCAATGGAAGCGGGCAGGCGCCGGCGCGCGCAAAAACCTGTTGCAACTGGCAGAACAAAGCCGCTCCAAATGCGTGGCCATCCTGCGCCAATACTTGCCTACCGACGACGAGTGGGCGGTGGGCTGCGCCCTCATCCTGGGCGCCAAAGACGCCATGACCGATGAGGTGACCCAAGCTTATAGCCGCACCGGTTCCATGCACGCGCTGGCAGTATCAGGTATGCACGTAGCGATCGTGTGGCTGGCGCTGGCCTGGTTGTTGTATCCGCTCAAATTCCTGGGGCGACCGGGCAAATACGCCGGAGCGGCACTGCTCATTACAGGCGTGTGGGCTTACGCTATTTTTACAGGAGCTTCCGCTTCAGCGCTTCGCGCGGCTACCATGGTTTCGTTTCTCATTCTGGGGCAGTCTTTTCAACGCCGCCATTCGCCATTTAATACGCTTGCCGCCTCCGCTTTTATTTTGCTTTGCGCAAATCCCTACTTGCTGATGGACGCCGGTTTCCAGTTGTCTTATCTGGCTGTTGCAGGCATTTTGATATTCGACAAACCGCTTTACCTGTGTTGGCATATCACACCGCGCTGGGCCGATTACTTATGGCGGCTTACTTGTGTGTCGATAGCTGCGCAACTCGCCACATTGCCCATCAGCCTGTACTATTTTCACCAATTTCCCTTTTATTTCTGGCTGTCGGGTTGGGTGGTAGTACCGGCATCCACATTGCTGCTTTATATGGGTGGCGCGCTGCTGGCCCTGCATCCGGTAGCGGCCGTTTCTACTATCCTTGGAAAAGGGTTTCACGCTTTTATCTGGCTGGTCAACAAAGCCGTGTTTGCTATCAGCGACCTGCCCGGGGCGGTGGCCGAACAGGCCTGGATCAGCGAGTTGGGCGTACTGGCCCTTTACACCGCACTACTCATGCTGGGCGCATCTGTGTTGAGCCGCAGAGGTAAGTGGCTGGTCTGGATGGGGATTTTTCTGTTCATTGCCGCAGCCGACAGGGGGCTGTCCCATTGGAGAGCTGTACATCAACGCAAAGTAGTAATCTACCACGTGCCGCGCGCCACGATGATCGACGTATTCGACGGTAAGGCCGCTTTTTCCTATGCTACCCTACCCTCAAGTCACCCGGCATTGCATAAAGCCGCCATCGCCTGCCGGGGAAAACACTTGATCAAAGAACTCATCCCTATCCACACAGAAAAAGGAGTATTCCAATCGGATGTTTTACATTACCACAAGCAGCGCATGCAATTTTACGATATCACCATCGCCATCATCGATAGTTCGTACCGGCAAGCGACGCTTCCCGCTACCCTTGTTGTAGATTACCTATTGTTGAGTGGTAATCCGGCTATTTCGCTTGCGGATCTGCAGCAACACTACACTATTCGCCGCGGTATCATCGCCGACGCCTCTAACAGTTACAGGCGCGTAGACCGCTGGGAAAAAGCTTGCGAGAAGGCGGGTATTGTATTTGTCGATGTAAAAGAAGAGGGTGCTTTTGTTATTGATTTATAATTTTTAATAAAAACAATAACCCTATGAAAAAGCAATGGAAAACGTTTTTTTACTTTACCAGAACCGAGCGCAACGGCATCGTCACGCTTGCCTTGTTTTGCCTCGTTTTGTTGGTCATTCCAGCCTTATTCCGCTATTGGCAGCCAGCAAATGCTGTCGACTTCACTGCTTTTGAGCAATTGATCGCCGATACGGCGACTGCCCGCAGGGCGCCGGCCGCTCCCCGCGCACTTTTTTATTTTAATCCCAATACCTTACCCACCGATAGTTTTCGCTTACTGGGCCTCGACGAGCGCACTGCGGGTTCCATCGCGCGCTATCGCGATAAAGGAGGGCGCTTTTTTGCGCCGCGCGATTTTGCCAAAATATACACACTCTCGGCCGAGGATTACAACAGGATAGAACCCTATATCCGCATACCAGGCGCCGGCCAAAAAGCGCATCGCACCCCAGAGGCGCCGGCGAAACTCACCTGGTTCGATCCCAATACGGTTACTTACGAAGATCTGATTACCCTGGGCTTACCGGCCAAAACGGCACATATATGGGTCAACTTCCGCAAAAAAGGCGGCGCTTTTCGCCGCCCCGAAGACCTCTTAAAGATCTACGGACTATCCCCTACAAAGTACGAGCAACTGGCGCCTTGGGTTCGTATAGCCGAAACGCAGGCCGCACCTTCTGCGCCACCTGCGCCGGCAAAATTTGCCTCCATAAAAAAGCGTCTATTCGCCTGGACATCAACCGCGCCACCGCTGCCGACTGGGAGCAACTCGACGGCATCGGTCCGGCCTTTGCCCGGAAGATCACCGGCTTCCGCGACAAACTCGGCGGCTTTACCAGCATCGAGCAGGTAGCAGAGACCGTGGACTGCCCGACAGCGTGTTCCAACTCATCCGTCCCCTACTCGACTGGTCGCCCATTTTTCAAACGATCGACATCAATACCGCCGATGAAGCTGCGCTTAATGCGCACCCTTATATCAGTTTTCGCGAAGCTAAGGCCATTGTCAGTTATCGCACACAACACGGCCCTTTCCGGCAAGTTGAAGACCTGGAACGCCTGCATGCCCTGCCGGCGGAGACGCTGCAACGCATCAAGCCGTATTTGAGACTTTGAGACGGTGGGACTGTACGACTATGCGACTTAATAGTCTGATCTCTGGTAAATTGTTGGAAATACGCCTTTAAATCTTTAATGTCTCAACCCGCTAAAAGAGAACCTTTCCACAGTTCAAAAGAGGTGGATAAATATAAGATATTTTCAGCCCCCACGCCCTTTAAAGAAAGCGAACGCTGGTTGTCCCCTTTGGCGTGTGTCCCGCTTAAACCCCTAACAATACTTGGCTTATTCGACCAAAAGACAGGAACTGTTTGCTTCGCTAACCCCAGTTGCCGGCCAGGTCACCCCCCAACCCCCCCCCCCCCCCTCTCCCCCCCCCCATTTCCCCCCCAACTCCCCTGCGGTAAAATACAGAACCGGTAATATTCGATAGTCCGATTTATACAGCCGACAGTCGACTTCCGGCAGCCGTCTGCCGACAGCCGGTACCAATAACCAGCCTTTCCGCCGCGTTAGATACAAAAACAACCTTTATGAAACGCTCCATTCTTTATGTCGGACTCGGATTATTCATTTTTACACTTTCCTGCAACGAACTCAAATACTACCACCCTTTGCCGCAACAAGCAGAGGAATTGCAAAAAATACCCCATTTCCTGGAAGGCGTATTTTTTTGTCAGCGATTCGAAATTACATCCAAAGATTCTTTGAAATTATTGCGAAAAAAGCAGAAAAGCCGGAGTACTTCCTTTCGACGGTTTTTGATATTGAGCTGACGAAAGAAGACGATGCAGTATATCAAACTGGAAAAAACAGCCCCGGGCGAAGTGCAAATGCGTTCGTTCATCAGTACGCGCGCAAAAGATTTACTCCAATACCCCCGCGCCATCAAAAACGATAGTGTGGACGTGAATTGGGACATTGCCGGCCATATCCTGATGTGCGAAGGAAAAGTGCGCCAGACCAGCAAGGATACCGTAAAATGGGTGGAAATGAGCCACAAAAAAACAGTGGAACTCATCGACGGCCATTATCACTTTACAGATAATGAAGACCTTACCGTATATAGCTTCAACAAAAAGAAAATCTATTCATCCGGAAAAGATAACGAAGACAGTGACCTCCTCGTAAAAAAACACAAGGACAGTTACTTTTTCTGCTCAAAAGAAGAAAATGACAGTCTTTGGCGAATCAATATCCTGGAGCCTACAAAAACCGGCTTTTTGTATTATTATATTGCTTCGGGGGATTACTTCAATGAAAATATTGACAGATACCGCCAATTGGGCAAATTTGACCAGCAAGGCGAACGCAATTACATCGCCGACCTCAGTGACGACGCCTTTTACCAGCTTATTGCCGACAAACAAATCAGGGAATCCCTCTATTTTTATCAAATCGAAAAAAAGAGGATCAGCGCTGCCTATTGCTCTTTTTGCAGTGGCCGTGGCGCTTTTCGCTGTGTTTCTTCCTCGGTTGAAGAGGAAACAAGAAGGTGACAAGGTGACAGGGTGACAACCCCCACGTTAACCGCTTGTTTCCGAGTATGCCGGCAGTTCGGCAGGAAGCGCCGGGCCCTGGTGCAGAATATCCCGGATTAAATTGATATAATGGTGGGTGATGAGTTTTTCGTCAAATTCGCTCAGTGCGATTTGGCGGCTCAGTTCGCCCATAGAAGCATACTCATCGGTTGAAAGCAACAGGGCTTTGCGCATGGCTTCGGCGAGGGCGCCGGCATTGGCCGGAGGCACCAGGAAGCCGTTGAGGCCGGCTTTAACGGTGTCGCGGCAGCCGGCTACGTCGGTAGTGATAATGGGTTTTCCCATAGCCATCGCTTCCAGTATGGCGCGAGGCACGCCTTCGCGGTAGGAGGGCAGCACCACCACGTGCGCTTTCTTGATATACTGGCGCACATCGGCAACAACGCCCCAGTAACGAATGTCTTGCGCTTCCATCCAATGCAGCATATCCTCTTTGCTCACTGCTGCGGGGTTTTTGGCATTTATCTCGCCTATTACCCAGCATTCTGCATGGCGGTATTGTTGCCTGATTTGCCGGGCGGCCTCTACAAATTCAGCCAAACCTTTGTCGTACAACAACCGGCCAATGAAGAGGAACACAAAAGAAGAGTCGTCGGGCAAAGGCAGCGGTCTAAAATGATTAACATTGACCCCCGACCCCGGAATAATATGCCCTTTGTGGGGGGCGATAATTTCCTTTTTTATAAAAAGATCGCGGTCTTCGTGGTTGTAAAATATTACCCGGCGGGCGTACTTAAAGGCGATGCGGTACAAGGCAGGCACCATCCTGTTGATCAGGCTGCGATGCAAAAAAGTATAGCCCAGGCCGGTAATGGTTGACATGGCGTCTACGCCGGCCAGCCACGCGGCGAGGTTGCCGTAGATATTGGGTTTGATGGTATAATGCAGGATGAGGTCGGGTTTTTCCCTGCGGTAAATATCCCAGAGTTCAACTACCAGTGCCAGGTCGCGCAAGGGGTTGTTGCTTTGCGGCGCCAGATAGTGCAGGGGAATGTGGCGGACGATGCCGCTTTCGTTGAGGTAGTGGATATACTCGTCGACAGGAGCGATGACCAGCACATCATAACCGGTGGCTTTGAGTTGTTTGATCAACCCCAACCTGAAATTGTAAATATTCCAGGTGGAGTTGTCTACAATAGCGATTGTCTTTTTTCTCATAGTTGCGTTACAGGTAACGGTCGCCAAAGCGCTGTTTGACCGATTCCGTCACGTTTTTGATTTCCTGTTCTTTATTTTTTGGGTATATCAATAGCGCATCGGGTTCGTCTACCACGATGAAATCATGCAATCCTTTGATGACCACCAGCTTGTCAGGCCTGGCTTTGATAAGGCAGTCGGTGGTGTCGTCGAGCAGATGCGCCGATACTAAAGCCGCGTTGCCTTGCTCGTCTTTGGGCGATTCCGCAAACAGGGAAGCCCAGGTGCCGAGGTCCGACCAGCCAAAGGAAGAAGGGATGGTGTATACGTTAGCCGCCTTTTCCATAATGGCAAAGTCGACCGAAATATTAGGGGTAGAAGGGTAATATGTATCAATAAACGCTTGTTCAGCCGGCGTATTATATACCTCTCGGCCTTTTCCAAGTATGTCGTAAATGGCAGTGGCATGGTGGCGAAAGGCGTCCATTACGCTTTGTACCCGCCACACGAAGATACCGGCATTCCAGAGGTAATCGCCGCTAGCAAGAAACGCTTGGGCCTGTTCGAGTGGAGGTTTTTCGGTAAACTGGCGCACGGCGTGAACCCGCCCTTCGGCGGCTGTCCGCTCAAAATGGATATAACCGTAGCCCGTATCGGGGCGACTCGGCTGGATGCCCAGGGTAAGCAACGCATCGTGGGCAGCCGTGAAGGCCAGCCCTTCGCGAAGCGCTTCGAGGAAAGCGCCTTCCTGCATGATGACGTGGTCGGAAGGCGCCACGATCATATTGGCATCGGGGTCGAGGCCCTGGATTTTCAGCGCGGCATAAGCGATACACGGAGCCGTATTATTGCGCGAAGGCTCGCAGAGTATCTGGTTGTCGGTCAGCGCAGGCAATTGCTCCTTCACCAGGTCGCGGTAGATGCCGTTGGTAACGATAAAGATGTGCTCGGAAGGGCACAGATTCAAAAAACGCTCGTAGGTGAGTTGCAACAAAGACTTGCCTACTCCCAGGATATCGAGAAATTGTTTGGGATGCGAGGTGCGGCTTGACGGCCAAAAGCGGGAGCCCACTCCACCTGCCATGATAGCCACATATGTTGAAGTAGTTTTGGTCATTTTGAGCAGACAAAATAGTTATTACCACAAAATTGCGATGATAGCGCGGGTTATCCTAATTTTCGCCGTTTGTTTTGCGTAATTTTGCCCTTTCAACAAGTTGAATACCAATTTTATGAAAAGACCTGCTCGTCGTAAGACGACCACTGCCAAGCCCAAACGCAATTGGAACCGCGAAACGGTGCCCTCCGACAAAGTATCGGAATTCCCTATGCGGCTCAATAAGTTTATCGCCCACTGCGGCATTTGCTCCCGCCGCCAGGCTATTGCGTATGTACGCGACGGACTGGTAACGGTTAATGGAGAGAAAATTATCGAACCAGGCGTGGAAGTCAACGAAAACGACAAGGTAACCTACAAGGGCACCCTCATTCGCCCCGAAAGCCGCAAGGTGTATATCCTGATGAACAAACCCCGCGATGTGCTCACTACGGTGACCGACGACAGGGGCCGCAAAACGGTGATGGATATCCTCAAAAGCAAGGTCACGGAACGCATCTTTCCCGTAGGCCGCCTCGACCGCAATACGACAGGCCTGCTGCTGCTCACCAACGACGGCGACCTGGCCGAAAAATTAGCGCACCCCAGCCATAAGGTGAAGAAGATTTACTACGTAGTGCTCAATAAAACCCTTTCCAAAACTGACCTGGAAAAAATCAAAGCCGGCATCACCCTCGAAGACGGCGTGGCTGAAGTCGACGGCATCGATTACGTGGACGGCGCTTCAAAAGACGAAGTGGGCGTGGAAATCCATATCGGCAAAAATCGCATCGTGCGCCGCATTTTTGAGCACCTCGGCTACGAAGTGCTCAAGCTGGACCGGGTGTACTACGGCGGACTAACCAAAAAAGACCTGCCCCGTGGCTTCTGGCGCCGCCTTACCCAACGCGAAGTAATTATGCTGAAGCACTTTGTGTAGCGAGGCCTGCTCAGTTAGCGGTCAGACCGCTGGCTGGGAAAGGCCCCCTTCATCGAAATTTTCCCCGTTTTCATCGAGTCTCCCTTGACACGTATGACTTTGCGCTTTATCTTTGAATGACCGAACAGTCAATCAATAGAATTGAGATCAAAAATACAATCAGCCCAGGCGCGGCAGCGCAGCGTTAATGCCATCAAAGCGGCAGCGCTGGAATTGTTTGCGCATAAGGGGTACCACCACACCTCCATCAGCGACATAGCGCGGGAGGCGGGCATCTCGAAAGGGTTGATGTATAATTATTTCAATAGCAAAGAAGAGTTATTAACAACCATCGTAAATGACGCCATCAACAGCGGTGAAGATATCCTGCAAGTGCTCGAAGACCCCTCGCTCGACCCCAGGCTGGTGTTGACGCAGCTCGCCAGGCAATCGGTAACGATGGTAAAAAGCAATTTGCACTATTGGAAGCTCATTACTTCTCTGGCTTTCCAGACAGAGGCCATGAAAAGTTTAGAAGTATTACTCAAAAACCAGCGCGAAAGAAACATCAAATTGGCGGTTTCTTTGTTTGAACGTATGGGCAGCCAAACTCCACTGGAAGACGCCTATTTGTTTGGCGCGACCATGGACGGCATTTTCGTTTATTATATGGTTTTGGAAAACGATTTCCCCGTGGATGATATCGCCAACCATTTTATTAATCAATTTTTACCTCAAAACAACAGCACTCATGACACGCTTGCTCTTTTTCCTGATAATCACAATAGGCACACTATCATTTACCTACGAAAGGGCAAAAGAATCGCCCCCTCCCCCTCTCCCCTCTCCCCTCGCGTTGCCGCCGGCGACCCCGAAGCCAAAGACATCATAGCCAAAGCAGACGCCAAGCTCAAAGGCAAAACCAGTCTGGCCGAGATGAAAATGACGATCGTGCGCCCTACCTGGAAGCGCGAATTGAAACTCAAAAGCTGGTCGAAAGGCGACGAACTCGCCCTCATCCTGATCCTGGCCCCCGCCCGCGAAAAAGGCGCGGCATTCCTCAAAAGAGGCCGCGAAATCTGAACTGGCAGCCCACCATCGACCGCACCATCAAACTACCTCCTTCAATGATGAGCCAGTCGTGGATGGGCTCCGACTTTACCAACGACGACCTTGTCAAACAGTCTTCTACTGTGGAAGATTACAACCATAAACTCCTGGGTACGGAAACCATCGACGGGCGCAGTTGCTATAAAATCCAGATGGATCCCAAAGAAAGCGCCGCCGTCGTGTGGGGCAAAGTGGTCGTATGGATCGACAAGGCCGAGTATATGCAACTCAAAGCTGAATTTTACGACGAAGACAACTACCTTGTCAACACGATGTACGGCAAACAGGTAAAAACGCTGGGCGGCAAAGTATTGCCCTCTGTTATGGAGGTAGTGCCCGCCGACGAGCCAGGCAACAAAACAATTATTGAATACCTGTCGCTCGACTTTGACAAGCCCATGAACGATAGCTTCTTTTCGGTACAGCAAATGAAAAAAGTGAAATGACCCTGTTATGTTGATCAAAATGGCATGGCGCAATATTTGGCGCAATAAACGACGTACACTCATCACGATAGCTTCTATCCTCTTTGCCGTACTCCTGGCGTCGCTCATGGAGTCGCTGCAAAAAGGCGCCTGGGGGCACATGATCAAAAACGTGGTGAATTATTACTTCGGCTACGTGCAAATACACCAAAAAGGGTATTGGGACGAACAGTCGATTGACAAGGCTTTTGTCCTGGGTGACCATCTCACCACGCTGCCCGCCGCCTCTTCTCATATCAAGGGACTGGCGCCGAGGCTCGAATCTTTTGCACTGGCCTCCACGGGCAATAACACCGTCGGCGTATTGGTGATCGGCATCGATCCCCAGGCTGAAACCCGGATGACCAAACTGGCCGAGCGCATGCAGCGGGGCGACTATCTGGCGGCGGAAGATGAAGCCGCCCTTTTGGCCGAAGGTATCGCCAAACGGCTCAAGCTCGATGTGGGCGACACCATTATCCTGGTGAGCCAGGGCTACCACGGCGTTAATGCCGCCGCCAAATACCCGGTCAAAGGCATAGTCCGCTTCGGCTCTCCCGAACTCAACAAGCAGATGGTTTACCTGCCCCTGCTCGCCGCGCAGCGTTTTTACGGCGCCGAAGGCCTGGTCACCTCCCTGGCCGTCAACATAGCAAAAGAAGATCACGTGACGCCCGTAGTAAAGGCCCTGAAACGCAAGCTCGACCCCGAACACTATGAGGTCATGGACTGGCCCGCGATGATGCCCGACCTGCTCCAGGCTAAAGCCCTCGACAGCGCAGGCAATTATATCGTCTATTTTATCCTATACCTCGTAATTGCCTTTGGCATCCTGGGCACTATTTTGATGATGACCAAAGAACGCGAATACGAATTCGGCGTATTGGTAGCCATCGGCATGGGCCGTTTTGCACTCGGCTTTATGGTCTGGCTCGAGATCATATTGCTGGGTATGCTCGGCGCACTCGTAGGCATCGCCGCAAGTTTTCCGGTGGTTTGGTATTTTTATGTCAATCCCATCCGGTTTACAGGCGACTATGCCGGTTTGCTCGAAAAATTCGGCTTCGAACCTATTTTTCCGGCAGCGTTTAATGCTCAGGTTTTCCTCACGCAAGCCATCATCGTGTTGTTGCTGACTTCCGTGCTGGCCATTTACCCCATTTTTAAAATAAAACGCCTCGAACCCGTCCACGCTATGCGCGGAGATTGATGTGCTGTTCTCTGTTGTCGGTTATCCGTTGTCGGTTATCCGTTGTCGGTTATCCGTTCCTTATCTTTTCTAATTACACTTAAACAGAGAACAGAGAACAGAGAACAGAGAACAGAGAACAGAGAACAGAGAACAGAGAACAGAGAACAGAGAACAGAGAACAGAGAACAGAGAACAGAGAACAGAGAACAGAGAACAGACAACAGACAACAGAGAACAGAGAACAGACAACCCACAACCGAAAAAAAATGATTCCACTAATCGCCTGGAGAAATATTTGGCGCAGCCGCACGCGCAGTTTGGTAGTCATCGGCGCCATTGCCATTGGAGTGTGGGCAGCTTTGTTTATGACCGGTTTTGCTACCGGCATGGCAAGGGGTTATGTGCGTTCGGCGGTAGACAACATTGTGTCGCACCTGCAAATGCACCACCCCCAATTCAAAGAAGACTACGATGCCCGGTTTATGGTGGAAACTCCCGGAACCGTAGCAGACCGGCTTCGCGACATGCCAAGTATCAAAGCTGTCAGTGCCCGCGCTGTAGTCAACGGCATGGCTTCCACGCCTAAAGGTGCGCGGGGCGTGCAGATCAAGGGCATAGACCCCGAGCAGGAAGCGGGAGTGACCACCCTGCGCGAAAAAATAGTGGAGGGAAGTTATTTTCTGCCCGACCGCAACAATGAGGTGCTTATCAGCGTGGCTATGGCCGATAAATTGCACATCAAAATGCGCTCGAAACTCGTACTCACCTTCCAGGAAACAAGTGGCGAGCTTACCACCGGCGCTTTTCGGGTGGCGGGCATCTTTGATAGCGGCAACAAGCCCTTTGACGAAACCCATATTTTCGTAGAGCACAGCGATATGGCCGCCTTGCTTGCGCCCGGCAGCCCCGCAGAAGATGTCATTCAGGAAATTGCCATCATGCTTCACGACCCCAAAACCGCCGCAGCGGTGAGTGATACCCTGCGTAGTCTATTTCCGGGATTGCTCTCCGAAACCTACCACCAGATCTCTCCCGACCTGGAAATGTACGAGTCGCAAATCAATACGGTGTCGTATATATACCTCGGCATTATTATGCTGGCCCTCGTATTTGGAATCGTCAATACCATGCTGATGGCCGTATTGGAGCGCTATCGCGAAATCGGCATGCTGATGGCCATCGGCATGAATAAACTCCGGGTATTCAGCATGATCGTTTTTGAAGCCTTGATGCTGGGGGCTCATCGCGGCGCCCCTGGGCATGGGCCTTGGCTGGGTTTCTATGCTCTATCTGGGGCGCAAAGGTATCAACCTCTCGGCCTACTCCGAAAGCCTGCGATTGTACGGACTTGAACAGATTATCTATTTTGAACTACCTCCTGAAACCTACTGGCAGGCAGGTATTTTTGTAATGATTACCGCCCTGCTGGCTTCGCTTTATCCTGCTTGGAAAGCCATCAGCCTGCGCCCCGTAGAAGCCATACGCAAAATTTGAAACAATTAAAACCTCAGTCACCCTGTCACCCTGTCACCTTGTCACTTAAAATCACCACAACATGAGCGTCATCATAGCAAAAGGTATCAGCAAAACATACGACCCGGACGGCATGCCGGTTCTGGCCCTCCAACGCATCGACCTGGAGATCAAGGAGGGCGAATTCACCGCTATCGTGGGTCCCTCGGGTTCGGGCAAATCTACGCTGCTCAACATCATCGGAGGCCTCGATAAACCCAGCGAAGGCATGGTGGAAGTGGGCGGCCATATGATCACGGAATTAAGCGACAACGAGCTCATCGACTTCCGCAAAGAACACATCGGCTTTGTTTTTCAGGCCTACAACCTCATCCCCGTATTGACAGCCCGCGAAAACGTAGAATTCGTGATGCTACTCCAGCAAAGACCCAAAGCCGAACGGGAAGCCAGGACAAAAGAACTTCTCACGCCGTGGGCCTGGATGATAAAATGGACAAACGCCCCGGGGAACTCTCCGGCGGGCAACAGCAGCGCGTGGCGATCGCCCGCGCCCTGGCGACCAACCCCACCCTCATCCTGGCCGACGAACCCACCGCCAACCTGGACACCAAATCGACCGAAAACCTGCTCGATATTATGGCCGAACTTAACCGGGAAGAAAAATTACGTTTATCTTTTCTACCCACGACCAACGCGTGATTAACCGCGCCCGCCGGGTGATTACCCTCGTAGACGGCGCCGTGGCAAGCGATGAAAAACGCGATTAAGACCGCAGATTTCATTACTTTTATAGTCGATTTAAATCCAAGCGGATGTTGTTTACAGTATATAAAACGGCTACCGGACTCTCCACCACCACCGAGTTGGAGCAACTTGCCCTCACCGACGCCGCCCAGGTCGTCTGGATCGACTTGTACAACGCCGCCACCGATGAACGAGATCTCATAGAGGCCAAGTTCAATATCGAACTGTTTACCCGCCAGGAAGCCGAGGAAATTGAGAGCAGCTCGAAGTATTTCGAAAACGGCGACGAAATTAACGCCAACTCAACCTATATCTTCCATCGCGACGGCCTGTATGCCAATGACCCGGTGTCGTTTATCCTGAAAGGCAACCTGCTGGTCACCCAGCGAAATATCGAACTGCGCTCATTCGACGAGGTGATCCGTTCGTTTCGCCTCGGCAAACGACCCCATATCAACGGATATCATATCTTTTTGCTGCTCTTTGAAACCCGCATCGATATCGAAGCCGACTTCCTTGAGGACCTGTCGCGAAAAATCCACGCCGCCAGCAAAAGCCTCACCCTCAGCAAACGCCTCGACCAGGACGTACTGATCGAGATCAACCAATTGCAGGAACTTATCATTCTTTTCCGGCAAAGCACCAGCGAAATGCAGCGCCTGATCTCGGCCCTCTTGAAAAGCGATATTTTCCCGCACGACGAACGCGAAAAGCTTCGCGTGATTATCAAAGACGCCGGCTCCCTCTTGGAGCACACTTCTTTTAATTTCGCCAGGCTCGAATCGCTGCAAAATACGTTCCTGGGCCTGGTCGATATGGAACAAAACCGCATTATCAAGATTTTTACTGTGGCGACGGTAGTGTTTATGCCCCCTACCCTCATCGCCAGCTTGTACGGTATGAATTTCCAATTTATGCCAGAATTGAAATGGCATATCGGTTATCCTTTTGCCCTGTTTCTCATGGTTTTGTCTTCTACCTCCACCCTGCTGTATTTTAAACGCCGAAACTGGCTGTGATTTTTCACCCACTAACCGCCAAACGCCATGTTGCGCCTATATTTCATAATTGTAATTATTTCCCTGGCTCTCTCTACCTCATACAGTCGTACAGTCGTACAGTCGCACAGTCGTACAGTCGCCCGTCCCCCCCTCGCCCCCTCCCCCCCTCCCCCCCTCGCCCAGTCGCCCAGGACACCATGCCTGCGCGCTGGGAAATCGGCGGCTACATCAAAAACATGCAAACCCTGTTGTTTTTCAACAACGCATATCCAGATTTTCAGCAGTTTAAACTCGTCGATACCTTTTTGCAGGACAACCTCGTACACAACCGCATCAATGTAAAATGGCTGCCCAATAGCCGCTTCACCGTTTCTGCCGAACTGCGCAACCGCCTGTTTTTTGGCGACCTGGTGCGGGGTACGCCCGGTTATGCCGACCGGGTAGACAACGCCAACAACGACTACTTCGACTTGTCGTGGGTGTTGCTCGATGACAACGGCTTTGTGCTGCATACTATGCTCGACCGCCTGTATGCCGAATATACCGCCGGCAATTGGGAAGTGAGGCTGGGCCGGCAGCGCGTCAATTGGGGCATCAGCACCGTGTGGAATCCCAATGACATCTTCAATGCTTTTTCATTTACCGACTTCGACTACGAAGAGCGCCCCGGCAGCGACGCCCTGCGCGTGCGGTATTACACCGGCGTAACCTCGAGCCTGGAATTGGCGGTGAAGGCCTTCGACCACTGGGACGAAGCCGTGATGGCAGGTCTCTGGAAATTCAACCGCAGCGAATACGACTTCCAAGTGTTGGCAGGGCTATCCCGTGGCGACCTGGCATTGGGCGGCGGCTGGGCAGGTAGCATCAAAGACATAGGTTTCAAAGGAGAATTCACCTGGTTCAAACCCATACTGAATGACGGCGCCGATGCATTTGCCGCCACCGGGGGTCTCGATTATGCTTTCAACAACTCGCTTTACCTCCAGGGAGGATATCTGTATAATAGCCTGGGAGCCTTAGATGCACCTATCACCGGTCTTTTTAACTTCAGCCTGTCGGCAAAAAACCTGTACCCCTATCGCCATGCCGTTTTTGTGCAGGCCGCCTACCCCTTCACACCTTTGCTCAACGGAGGTATCGCTTTGATTTACAGCCCAGTAGACATACACGCTTTATTTATTAATCCTACAGCTACCTTGTCTATCATGGACAATTGGACGCTCGACATGGTGGGCCAACTCGTTTTCAACACCCAGGAAAACCGCTATACCAGCCCTATCCAGGCTATTTTTGTGCGACTCAAATTTAATTATTAATAAAATGAGTGCCTTGCAGGATACCCATCTGGCGAAATTTTAGCGTTATATTATATATTTGCCCAACTTACTAACAAAGCTGAATCACAAATGAAATCCAATTGTCTGCTTACGCTCGCCTTTTTATTGGCGGGCAATGCGCTATTCGCGCAATTTACCGCGCGTGGCAACTTCATCATGGGCGCTTCCCTCGGTTTTTCGGCCGCTACCTCCAAAGTCACGGATGGAAGTAGTACGAGCAATCCGGACAGCCCTGCATCCAGCCAGTTCAACATCACGCCAAAGGTAGGATATATGGTTATAGACAACCTGGCGCTGGGCATCGGCCTGGATTACACGTTTAGCCGACAGAAATCGACGCTAAATCAAGAATCGAAAGACAGTGACCTGCTGTTTGGTCCTTTTGCCCGCTATTACGCCATGCTGGGAGAAGACAAAGCTTTCTTTTTTGAGGTAAATTTTGGATTCGGCAACTCGTCCAATAACTCTCCCACCCAGGATATTCAAACGAATATCTTTGCCGTGGGCGTCGGTCCCGGGTTTACCATTTTTTCTGACGACGCGATCGGCCTTGAGGCGCTGGTGAAATACAATTTCTCCCGCAGCAAATTCAATACTGATATTATGGGTGTGCAATCGGAAACGGTAACCTTCTCTAATCAATTCGACCTGTCGCTGGGCGTCCAGTTTTACTTCGCCGGCGTAGCTAAAGCCTCTAAAGGCAGTGGGTCGAATCAGAGGCTGTATTAATCTGAGTTAGTTTAGTGCATTCGCAGTTTAGCGATAGGGTTTAGTGCATTCGCAGTTTAGCTAAACCCTATCGCTAAACCCTGTCGCTAAACCTAATCGCTAAACTACAAATCATACCCCTTGGCTGAAGCACAAACGGGAGTTACACCTGGAGCTGACACCGTATCCGTCTCTACAAAAAGCTGGCTTATCATGGCTGCGCTCAGCCTGGTGTGGGGCAGTTCGTATATCCTCATCAAACGGGGGTTGGCGGTATTCTCTCCCGATCAGGTGGCCAGCTTGCGACTTGGTATTACCGCATTATCGCTATGGCCTGTATTAGTGATTCGCTGGCGTTTGGTCGACTGGCGCAGGGCGCATTGGTTGCTAATAGTAGGATTGTGCGGCAGCGGCATACCGGCCTTTCTTTTTGCCAATGCCCAAACGCGCATCAGCAGCGCCATGGCAGGAATCCTCAATTCTCTTACGCCTTTATTCACCTTACTGCTCGGCGTATTGCTCTTCCGGGCTGCTGCTTCCTGGGCTAAAATTGCGGGCGTATTAATCGGCTTGTCCGGCGCGATTCTGCTGGTATACATCACCAGCGAAGGTGGATTGGGCGGCAGCGCGCTTTTCAGCATGCTCGTGGTTATAGCTACGATATGTTATGCGGCCAGCGTGAATACCGTAGGCTTCAAGCTTCGCGACCTCGATTCTATAACTATCAGTGCCGCCTCTTTTGCCATGGTGGGCACTCCTGCTTTAATCTATTTGTTTACTACCGATTTTGTCGATATACTTCAGCATAATCCACATGCTGCCGAAGCATTGGGTTATATCTTTTTGCTCGCCATTTTCGGCACCGTGCTGGGCTCTGTTTTCTTTTTTATTTTAGTAAAATGGACTAACCCCGTTTTTTCCTCTATGGTGAGCTACGTAGCCCCCATCATTTCTATTATGTGGGGTTTTAGCGATGGCGAATCGATTTCGCTTTGGCATTTTTTTGGGCTGGCGCTTATCCTTTCGGGGGTTTATCTGGCAAAAAAATAAACTAGTTATATATGGTAGCTAAATTGGAAGGGGTGAGTAAGTTGTATAAGGTGGGCGACCAGGAGATCATGGCGCTGCAGCCTACTACAATGTCTATCCAGGAAGGAGAATTACTACTCATCATTGGCCCCTCCGGCTCAGGTAAAACTACCTTGCTTTCCCTGCTAGGTTGCGTGATTTACCCCAGTACAGGCAATTTGTGGGTTGACGGTCAGGAAGTTGGCAAACTCAATGAGCGGCAGTTGGCACGCCTCCGATTGCATACCATAGGTTTTGTTTTTCAAAATTTCAACTTGCTGGCTCCGCTCAGTGCAGAAGACAACGTCATGATGCCCCTGCGTCTGCAAGGTCTTTCGGGCGGCGAAGTCCGCACCCGCACCGAAGAAGCACTGTCGATGGTGGGTATGCTCGACCGCCGTCGCAGCCTGCCCAAACAACTTTCAGGCGGCCAACAGCAACGTATCGCAATCGCGCGAGCGCTGGTAACCAATCCGAAACTCATCCTCTGCGACGAACCCACAGCCTCCCTGGATAAAGACTCGATGGGCGTTGTGATGGAGGAATTGCGCGACCTGGCCGACAATGGCAAGTCTGTTTGCGTGGTCACCCACGACCCCCGCCTCAAAGCATACGCCCACCGCATCGTTGAAGTGAATAACGGCGTGGTATCCCCATTAGATGATTTTTAACTTCATAACATGAAAAATCGACGCCTACCGCTGTTTGCTTGCTTAGCCCCCCTCTTTTCTTTGTTCTTGCTGGTTTATGGCTGCGACAAAAAAGAAGAGGGAAATACGGCTAATGCCGCCGATGCCGCTGCCATAAAGCCCGACTCCTTAGTTATTTCAGAAGTAATGGGCCTGGCCCGCATCGAACCCCCACAGGAAATTATCACGCTCAACGCCTCCGAAAAAGGATACGTCCGCGACGTGCGCTTTAGCGAAAACCAGCGCGTACAAAAAGGCGATGTACTGGTGCAACTCGACGATGAAATAGAACGCGCCCAACTGCGACAGGCGCAAAGCAGACTGCAAACCCAACGCGCCGCAATTGATGCAGCAAAAGCCACGCTGGCTTCCCTGCAAGTCAAACTGGCCGAAACGCGCAATTCCCTGGAACGCAACCAACGGCTGTTTAAAGGCAACGCCGCTACCCAACAAAACGTAGATGACAGTCGCTTTGCCGCCGATGATATCGCCAAACAAGTAGCCGCCCAGGAAGCCCAGATCGCCCGCGAGCAAGGCCGGCTCAACGAATTGCAATCCGACATATCTTATTATGATATGCTCGTATCCCGGAAACGCCTGCGCGCCCCACTAACGGGTTTGTTTCTGTCTACCGACGTCAAACCGGGCACGTTCTTATCCGATAATGCCGCCCTCGGCGAATTTGCCGTCGACGGCCCCTACCAGGCCGTCACCGAAATCGACGAGCTATTTGCCGGCAAAATTCAAATCGGACAAAAAGCCATCATCAGGTTGCAAGGCGAACTCGACCCCATCAGCACCGGAAAAGTGGTTTATGTAGCGCCCTATTTAAAGAAAAAGTCTTTATTCTCAGATAGCCCCGATAACCTCGAAGACCGACGAGTACGCGAAGTACACGTCGCACTCGATAAAAACGACGCCGTGCTAATTGGGAGCCGGGTAGAATGTCTTATACAACTGCAATAAGTCGCTATGTTCAAAACAGCTATCCGCTTTTTGCTATACGATAAGGCAAAATCTATTGGCGCCCTTGCCGGGGTGCTGATCTCCGTATTTCTCATTGGCCAGCAGTCGGGCATTTTTATTTTTCTCACCGATGCGATGTCTTCCCTGGTGCGCAATAACCCCGATTATATCTGGGTGGTAGACGAAAAAACAGAAAATGTAAATGCGCTTTCCATACTCGATATGCGCCTCGGGCGGCAATTAGAAAGCATTCCCGGCGTAAAAAAAGCGTTCCCCCTGGTACTGGCCGGCGGATCGGCCAAATTCGCCAACGGCAAATCAAGCGGCGTAACGCTTATCGGCGTAACCTACCCCGAATGCGCAGGCGGCCCCTGGAACCTCAGCACCGGCAATCGCTCCGACCTGCTCAAAGACGGCGCTATCATCACAGAATTTTTTGACCGCGACGCATTGGGCGATGCTATCATAGGCGACTATTTTGAGATAAACGGCAAAAAGGTATTCATCGCCGGCAATACTCGCGGCGTGCGCAGCTTCGGCGGCATTTATATTTTCACTACCATCGAACGCGCCCGCTATCTGGGTAATTTTTCTAACCAAAAAGCAAACGCCTTTTTGGTAAAATGGGATGATGGCGTTGCGCAGCAACAGGTGATCGCCAATATCAATGCTTATATGAACGGCGTGCGTGCATGGTCGAGCGAAGAATTTTCCCGGTCTACCGTTAATGCCGTACTCAAATCAAGCGGTATTGCTTTATCGGTGGGCACGCTCATCGCTTTTGCGCTTATTACCGGTTTTGTCATTATTGGTCTTACTCTGTATTCAAGCGCTATTGACCGCTTGCGCGACTACGGCACGCTCAAAGCTATAGGCGCCTCCAACGGCTATGTGCGGGGCTTATCCTGACACAAGCGCTTATCGTGGCGCTTATCGGCTTTGTCATCGGTTATGCACTTGTATTGGGTTTCCCAAAAGGAATCGCACAGGCAGGTACCATCTTTGAATTTCCACTATGGCTGCGATTCGGCTTTTTCGTCATGACGGTATCGATTGCCCTTTTTGGCAGCTTCTTTGCCATCCGGCGAATTGTATCGCTCGAACCCTCTGCCATTTTCCGGGGATAAACATTTGATTATTTATCGTTATGCATGTATTTATGATAAAAAATATGCTCCTTTCGGGAATAGCAATCGCTTGGATTGCCGCCCCAAACCCCGCACAATCACAGGCGCTAACGCTGGACATGGTGCTGGAAAAAGCCGTTGCCCATAACTACGACCTGAAAAACCAGATGGTTAAAGAGGCGATAGCCGACAATGAACTGGAGAAATTGAAGGCAGCCCGGCAGCCCAAAATCACGCTGGATGGCGACCTGCGCGTCAACCCCCTGCTGCAAACCAGTATCATCCCGGGCGCGGCGTTTACCCCTCCAGGCCAACCTGTAGTTGACGACCGCGAGGTGAAGTTCGGCACGCTCTTCAACGCCGGCTTCGGCCTTAATGCCTCCTATGCGCTGTGGGATCCCACCTATGAAACTAGCTCGGCTATTTTGCAGGAACAACGCAGGGCAGAAACTACAACGCTACAACAACAAACGATCGATGTAAAACTACTTGCCGCCGAAGCTTTTTACGCGGTTTTACTCCAACAGGAACAGGAAGCGCTTGCTACCTCCCGGCTACAACGTGCACAAGACCTGCGCAACGTAGCACAACAGCGGTTTGAATACGGCACTGCGCTGGCCATAGACGTGCAAAAGAGCGAACTCGACGTACAAACCGCACGTGCCACCCTCACCCAAACGACCAACAACCTCAAACGAAACCGCCTCCAACTTGCCCGGCTGATCGGACTTTCCGCTGGGGAGCTCCCCACCCTGGCTCCTCTGGCCATTAACACAAGCCCGTCAGAAATAGAAAGCCCGGTTCCTGCAGCCTCCCTGGCGGCCAACCGGCTCGAAGTAAAAGCCGAGCAACACCTTCTAAGTATCAACCGGCAACAACAAACGCTGGAATCAAAAAAATACCTGCCGCGCGTAGATCTTTACGGCAATATTTCACTTCAACATCTAAGCGACGATTTCGCCGTATGGGAACGCTGGTTTCCTTTCGCCTATATGGGCCTGCGGGCTTCTTTTACGCTTTATGACGGCCGGCTAAAAGCCCGTAATTCCGAAAATTACAGGCTGAGAAGCATCATTAATCAGCAAAATTTGAGCCGAATACAAGAAGACCTGACTTATGAAATTGAAAGCGCGTCGCTCGATTTATCAAACGCCCTAAGCCAATATGAGGCTGCTCAACTCACCCTGCGCAACGCCCGCGATGTGGCAGCCGTGGATCGGGTGCAATATGAAGAAGGCAAATTGCTTTTCAGCGAACGGAGAAATACAGAGTTTGCCCTGCGGGAAGCAGAAAGCCAATTATTAGGCAGTCTTCAGCAATATCTTATCGCCGAATTGCGCAAGCGCAAAGCGGAAGGGAAATTTTAATTTGCACACTACCTCAGCACCGCCACCGTCATCCTGGGATCGTAGTCGCCTTGCATAATCGGGGATTGGCGGTTGCCGGTATACGAGCGCACATTGGCTTGCACATAATCGAACAACTCCTGTACGCTCACAATCTTATCTTTGCTGCTATCGGCTTCGCCTTTGAGGCCGCGTATCAGAAAGTGGCTGAACACCCCCTGGCGAAGTCCGCTTGATTCGAGTGAAGTTTCCTCCGATTTGGAAGACATCAGCAGGGCGGAGCCGGCTTTTGCCTTAGCGAGTGTTTCGTAATAGGTATTGAGTATACTGGGTTCTTTGTCGCCGCGCATAGCCAACAGGCTACCGGAGTGGCAGGCATCGGCAATCACCAGTTTGTATTTTGCAGGGCTGCTGGCCAGGATATCGTTGACTTCGTCGTGGTATAATTTATTGTCGACGCCGTCAAAATCGATGGGCAGGAAAGAACCTTTCAGGCCGTGTCCGGAAAAGTAAAAGAAAACCAGATCATTGGGCCCCGCCTTGCCGAAGATATCCTCCATTGTGGTTTTGATGTTGCGCTTGGTAGCGTCTTCATCCACCAGGATGCGGATTTGTTCTTCGGGCAAAGCCCCTCCTTCCGGGCTGCGCAGAAACGCAAAGATGCGGTACGCGTCGTCATCCGGATAGCGCAAAACGGGCATATGGTTGTATGCCGACACGCCGATGATCACGGCCCACACTTTGAGGTCGGGCATAGTTTTGCGGTATTTGGGACTGGTTACGTCTTCCTGGGCGATGGCGTAGGGATTTTTAGCGCCCAGATAGGTGCCTTCTTTCCAGAAACCGTTTACGTGGGTGCCGTCTTCCATAAAAAGCGTCCCGTAACCGTTAAAAGCGCCATTAGCCATATCGCCCTCGTAGCGCTCGCTGTTGGGGTAATACACCACGCCTTTGCCGTCGGGCAAATGATTTTTAAACGTGCCAATATACTTGGGACCGTCGCGAAAAACATAGGTGCCGTAACCGTTTGCACAATCGCCCTCGATACAGCCCATTTTCGTAGTGGCGCCTTTTCCTACAAATTCACCTTCGCGCCATTCTCCGGTGGTAGTGGCGCCGTTGGCCTGGATAAGCGTACCGTTGCCGTTGCGGAGACCGTTGCGAAAATTGCCTACGTATTTGTCTTTATTGGGATAAAAAAACGTGCCGCCGGCGTTGGGTTTGCCATTTCGAAAATAACCCTCGTAGCGGCTTCCATCGGGATAGGCGAATACACCCTGGCCATTTACACAATCGCCGCTCAAGCACCCCGATTGCACGGTAGTGCCGTCATTGGATTTTTCTTTTTCCAGGGCCAAAGCATCGATAATCTTACCGCCGGTGTCAACGGGTTGTCCACGCTTCCAACTGCCAGTGCGCTTGGAGCCGTCGGCATATGTTTTAGTGCCGTTGCCTTCGGGGTACCGGTTCATCCATTCGCCCTGGTATTTGGAGCCGTCGGAGTAATAACAAACACCGATACCCTGAATTTCTCCATTTCGAAATTCACCGATATATACCGCCCCGCTGGGATAAATGTAAATACCCGTACCGTTGTAACAATCGCCTGATACGCATCCGGTCTGGGCCGGCGTAAGCTCTGCATTGCCTTTTACGCCTATTTCCGACCAACTGGTGGTTTGTGTTTTGATGAATTTGCCCTTTCGCCATTCGCCTTCTTCGCGCACACCGTTTTTATACGTTTTTATCCCCTGTCCGTCGGGTTTGCCGGCGCTCCACTCCCCGCGGTATTTGCTACCATCGGTATAATAACAGGTACCTACGCCCTTTATCTGGCCGTCGGCAAAATGCCCGGCATATTTGGAACCATCAGGTAATATCAAAATGCCGTTGCCGTTTTTGCAATCCCCCGAAATACACTGCGCCGAACTCCAGGTTGATAAGAATAAGAATATGAATAAGATGAAGATGGGTAAAACATGTTTCATGCTGCGTTTGGGTTTTAACATATGGTGTATTTGACAGAAAAGCCCATTCTTGCAGGCTAAGTTAAGAAAAAATGCGATTCATTTCTGATTGCGGATTTCGGATTGCGGATTTTTCAGGATAAATCGAATTCGAAATCGCAAATCCGCAATCAATTCGTATTCACCTCACCACTCCCACCGGCATACCCTCGTCGTAGTTTCCTGAGAGGGAAGGAGTTTGCGCATTGGCCGTATAAAGGCGAACCTGGCGGTGGATAAAAACGAATAGTTCTTTTATGGTAACCAAATTATCCACATTAATATCGGCTTCGCCTTTGAGGCCGCGCACCAGGAAATGGCTAAAAATGCCTGCCCGGAGGCCGCCGTCTTCCAGCGAATATTCTTCGCCTTTCGACGACATGAGCAGCGCCATGCCGCCTTTGGCATCTTCAAATGCCTGGTAATACTTTTTCAGTGTGCTTTCCAGGGGAGTTTTTGCGGCAAACAGAGTACCTGAATGGCAAGCGTCAGCGATCACGAGTTTGTGTTTGGCGCGGCTTTGGCGAAGTACATCTTTAATTTCCACATGTGTAAGTTTGTTGTTGTATCCATCAAAATCTATGGGCAAAAAAGCGCCGGGCAGGCCATGTCCTGAGAAATAAAGCATGACCACATCGTTGTCGTCGGCACGCGAAAACACCATACGCATCGTGCTGATCACATTTTTCCGGGTGGCGTCTTCATCGATGAGCACTTTCACCTGGTTATCGGGCAGGGCGCCGCCTTCCGGGCTTTTCAGGAAAGCATAAATCTGGTAGGCATCGTCGTCGGTGTAGCGCAATACGGGCATGTGTACATACCGCGCAGCGCCCACAATGACGGCCCATATTTTCACTTTGGGGTCTTTATCCACTTTTTCATAAGCCACCTCTACGGTTTTTACGCTTTCCGTTTCGTCGTCCAGGGAGTCGTTTGTCCACTGGCCGGCTATCTGGCGGCCATCGGCGTAATACAGGGCGCCTTGTCCCTGGCGTTTGCCTTTATACCATTGCCCTTCGTAACGCGACCCGTCGGCGTAGTCCAAACGCCCCATGCCTTCAAAATACCCCATCACAAACTGCCCTTCGTAGCGGTCGCCATTGACAAACACGAAGATGCCCTGGCCGTGTTGCCAGTTATCCTGCCACTCGCCCTCGTAGCGATTGCCATTGGCATATTTCATCACTCCGCGGCCGCCGAACTTATTGAGGTGAAATTCTCCAAAATATTCGTCGCCGTTGGCAAACACAAAACGCCCGTCACCCTCGCGGTACTGGTCGGTCCAATTGCCAATATACTTATTGCCATCGCTGAAATAAAAGATACCCTTGCCATGGATTTTTCCTTCGAGGAAATCGCCGATGTACTTGCCGCCGGAGGGAAAAACAGCAGTACCATAGCCGTTGAAGCAGTCGCCGCTAAGGCACTTATACTGTGCTTGTAGTCCCACGGGAATGAACAACGCGACCAACACGCTCGCACGGAGGATTGCTCTCATGATGATGTCTTTTTTAGGCTGCCACAAACAGGGCAGCTCAGGCGAAAGAGATTGAAATAATTGCGTGTAGCGGTTGGCGCAATAGAAAACGGTTTTTGGTTTGCAAAAGCAATATGCCTCCCCGTGCTAATAATACCCTTATGCAGGGATTGTGTTGATGTGTAGTAGTTGTATGTTGAAAACTATTATGAATAAACTATATTTATATGGCCTTATTGCACCGCAAAAACGTTTTAAGAAAAAATTTACACGGAAAGCTTACTTTTGCATGCTACATTAACACCTTATTAATTATGCGCATGGTAAGTGTATTAAAAACCTGGGGCCCGGTTTTGGCCCTGTGTGTCGTGCTGGCAGCTTGCAACAGCACGCGTCCGATTACCGGACAGACCTTCGGCGAGCCTATTTCTTCTAAAGACGCCATCTCTTATGACAACCTGCTCAAAAAGCTGGACGGCAAAGATTCGCTGGCCGTAAAGGTGCGCGGCACAGTAGAAGGCGTATGCCAGGCAAAAGGCTGCTGGATGAATATCGTTTCTGCTAAAAATCCATCGCAGGAACCGATGTTTGTCAAATTCAAAGATTATGGGTTTTTTATGCCCAAAGATATCGCCGGCCGCGAGGTCATCATGCAAGGGTACGCCTACCGCGAAGTCACTCCCGTAGATGAACTCAAACACTACGCCGAAGACGAGGGCAAACCACAGGCCGAAATCGACGCCATCACCCAACCCAAAGTAGAACTCAAGTTTATGGCTTCGGGTGTGATGCTGGTAGACCAGGCCAAACAATAAGCCTCCGCCGGGAAGCGTTGTTGTTGAACTATCGCGGCAACGCTTCCCTCAACCCACTTGTATGGATTACCAGGCAGCCAAAGCTTTTATCATCGACAAGATGCAGCGCGAGCTCTCTCAAAGGCTCACTTACCACGGCCTGCACCATACACTCGACGTGCTTGAGGTTACCTCCGAGCTTTGTACCCTCGAAAATATCCCCCCCGCCGATACGCTGCTGCTCGAAACCGCCGCCCTTTTTCACGACTGCGGCTTTACCGTCAATAACAAAAACCACGAAGAGCTGGGCTGCGATATCGCCCGCGCCCACCTGCCGAAGTTCGGTTTCTCCCCCACCGATATCAGTCGCATCTGCGGCATGATCATGGCTACTAAGATACCCCAACGCCCCCAGGACCGCTTCGAAGAAATTCTCTGCGACGCCGACCTCGACTACCTCGGCCGTCCCGACTTTTATACCATCGGCGCTACCCTATTTGAAGAACTCAAAGCCTTCAACGTACTCCACACCGAAGAAGCCTGGAACCGCCTCCAGGTCAACTTCCTCGAGAATCACCAGTTTTTTACCGCCACTAACAGAAAGCGCCGCGCACCTGTAAAAGCACGTTATCTGGGCGAATTGAAAATTTTGGTGGCCACTTATAACCCACGCTAGGCAGCATTTCCCAATCCTCTTTCGTTTTAACCTTGCTTGATGTATGAGCGACTGGCGCAGCCCCTGCTTTACACTCACTTGAACCAGTTAATTGATCAAAGGAAGGGGCTGCCCGGTCTTTTTGTTTTACTCCCCTCCTTCCCCTTTTTCTCCTTCTTCCCGATGCATTGACATAAATTAAATATGAGGCGCCGCTTTGCCGCATGTAACTAAAAGTCTTACCTTCGATAATTGGTTGGTTGTTGGATGTCGTTATACCTCCGCTGAAATAAATTCATCTACCCGGTGTCTTGGGTACCATGAATAAAACGTCAGCACTACACCAAAATAACAAGAAACAAAACCTCAGACAGTAAAAGACTGCTGATGTCAGGGCAAAAAAAAGGCCTTTGATAGGCTTTTAGACCCATCAAAGGCAAGGGGGACTACTAACACGCTAATGAGTAATTTCATTTCTGTGTGAATTTAAGGGGAACATAAGCTGTCTGAAAATATTCATCCAGCCACACACAGAGAGAGCGCTTAAAGCCTGGCAATCTACCTTTACCAACTATGATAAGGCAAAAGTAATCTTTTTAAACATTTTAAATGATGTTTAAAACTATGATGATAGTGCCAAATGGTATATAACTTTTTGAGGTTTTTAAAACACAGCATAAATCGTTATTTTTGCGAAAGCAAATGAATAAAAACTGATTTTTAATGTGCTATATTGTTTGTATTGATTTAAAAATGAACCGAAATGAAAGACCTAAAACCTCTTATCGATCTCATTTCCAGGAACAAAATCAAGCAAATAGAGGTAGCCGGCATGCCCGGCCGGGCGCACACCAAGGTGCAGCAGCTCTACCAGGCCATTGCCGAAAACCGCTTTGAAAGCGAAGAAGAAGCCGCCCGCTTTTTTTACGAGGAAGGCGAATTGCAGCCGGTATATTTTGCGCGCCTCAAACGGCAGTTGCGCGAACGACTCATCAATACGCTTTTTTTTATCGACGCCAACCAACCCAGCTTCAACGATTACCAGCGGGCTTATTATACTTGCTACAAATACACCACCGCGGTAAAGATTATGCTGGGGCGTTATGCCCGTTCGGCAGCCATCCCCCTGGCAGAGTATACGCTGAAAAAAGCCCAGGAATTTGAGTTTACGGATCTAATATTTGAGTTGAGTAAAGTGGCCATGCAGTTGGAGATTTAAAAAAATATCAAACATAAAGAATTATTTATCAAATATTCAGAGGTTTATCGTGCAGAGACCTTATCAGAAATGTACCGAAATGAAATAACTCAGCACTTTGCGCGCTCTAAAGCTACAAAATTAGAGATGGCTGTAATGGCTGAACAGTATTATGAAGAATTGGATAAAGTAGCTAAAGAATATCGTTCTTATAAATTTTATTCCCAGTACTATACAGTTTCCCTTCTCCGCTACGAAATCCTAAACGACTATGCGAACACCTTAAAGATCAGTTTAGAGGCGTTGGCTTATTTTGAGCAGGCGCGCAAGGCGTCGGCCAGCAATCTCACCATACTCAACTCCTTTTTGAACCATGCGTTGGCATGTCATTTGCGGCTTGAGCAGCACAAAGAGGGGGAAGCTATTGCGCAGCGTTTGCTCAAGATCAACGCAGAGGGGTCGGTGACCTGGTACAACACCTTATTATATTATCTGATTTTGTGTTTGCATTCCAATCAATACACGAAGGCCTACAAAGTATATAAGATGGCCTCTCAGCACTCCAACTACGCGCATCTGCACCAAAACATCCTGGAATACTGGCGGGTGATAGAGGCTTTCATCCACTACTTTATCAGCATTCACAAGATCAAACCGGAGCGACACGACCACAAGAGCGTATTCCGCATCAACCGCTTTATCAATGAGGTGCCCACCTATTCGAAAGACAAGCAGGGAACCAACATCTCCATACTGATCCTGCAGGTATTGTTTTTATTGCAGCAGGGCAAATACAACGAGATCATCGACCGCATGGAGTCGCTCAACATGTATGCCCACCGCCATCTTAGGCAAGACGATACTTACCGCAGCAATTGTTTTATCAAAATGTTGCTCACACTTCCACAGGCCAACTTTCACAAAAACGGAGTAGTACGCAAGGCCAAAAAATTTCACGACCTGCTGCTAGACGCCCCCCTGGTGAGCGCCAAACAAAGCGCAGAATTGGAAATCGTACCCTACGAGGTGCTCTGGGATTGCGTGCTGCAATCGCTGGATAATAGGTTTCATTAGGCTTAGGGCTTAGCAGTCAGGGCTTAGCAACTGAGTGCGAATTGCTAACTGCTGAGTGCTAACTGCTAACTGCTAATTGCTAACTGCTAAGCCCTAAGCCCTGACTGCTACGCCCTAAAAAAAAACAAGTGCAAAAAAATAATAAAAAAATTTGTTTGATAATACCTTTTGTTTTATCTTGCGTGCAAGTTCACTGGTTTTTGTTTAAAGAAGCTAATTGCACCACATATGATTAGAGAAGACAGGCTCCAATTAAACGAGCGTTTCATCAAATCCTTCAAACAACTCGAAGAACGGGGTATCATTGTAAAAAATGACCGGAATGGCAAGGGGATCGGCGACCTGGCAGAAAAGATACTGGGTAACCGGGGGTACGGCCATATCATCAGAGCATACCTCAACGCTGATGATAAAAGATGTATCGACTACCGCCAGGCGCGCATTTTTTGCCATGAATTTGGCGTTAACGAGTCATTCCTCATCGACGGTATAGGCTCCCCATTTGGCCTTGACCTGCCCGAAACAGCCTACGACATGCCCAAGGGCATGGGTGGCAATATCATGTTTACTACCGTAGAAGCCTTTGCCGGTACGGCGGTTGACGCAGGGAGTTTTAAAACCGAAGACACCGAGTATTTTATGTTGCCCGGGCTCACCGGCAACGGCCTGGTGGCATTTCCTATCAGCGGCACCAGTATGGACCCCGTCATCCAGGATGGCGATATTGTGATCTGCCGGGAAATAGCAGGCGTTCACGAAATCAGAGAAAACAAAATTTACGCGGTGAAACACAACGGCGCCGTATGGGTCAAATACGTGCAACGCATCGCCAATAACAGGGGTAAGGTTACGCACCTGAAACTGATCTCTGCCAACCACCTCGAATATGATCCCTTTGTGGAAGAAGTCAATGAATACACGCGATTGTACCAGGTGGTACGCCGCGTGAGCCAACTCTAGTCTATAACAACGCGAATATATCCTGCTGTTTTATCCTCCCGGGCTGATGACTGTCAACCCGGGAGTTTTTTTCTTTGTTACTATCAGTAAGGTATTGCGTCAAAACATCAAAATCAACCTACCATGAAAAAATTATTCCTATACAGTATGCTGGCATGCTGGGCTGTAGCCGTGCACGCGCAAATAGACGTGGAGCCCGTCACCCAAAATATGAGCCTTGGCGCCCAGCCCGCCATGCAGGTCGTCTTTAGCAATGTAAAAGCTAAATTAGTGGAAAATACCTGGGCCGATTTTGTCAAAGACAATTACGGCTCTAAATCGAAATGGAACCGCAAAGCCGAAGAATGGATGTCGGACGACGCCCGCGTGCCTACCCTGGGATTGGGCAATCCCGTCGACCTCTATGCGGCCATCAAGGAAAGCAAAGACGACGTAGAATTTACGCTTTGGGTTGACCTGGGTGGCACATTTCTCAGCAGAGAAGGCTACCGCGACCAATACGACGAGGCCGAAAAACTGCTCGACCGCTTTGCGACAGAAATAGCTAAAGCCCAAACGAGAGAAGCGCTGGCCCAAGAGGAAAAACAACTTGAAAAACTGGAAAGCGAGCTAAAAAAGCTGGCAAACGCCAATGAGCGCTACCACAAAGAAATCGAAAAAGCCAAAGAGGCTATCAAAAAAGCAGAGTCGGATATCGAGCAGAATGATAAAGAGCAAAAGTTAGCGCAACAAAAAATTGAAGACCAAAAGAAAGCGATAGACAGCGTACGCAAAAAACTCGATAGCTATTAATAGCTCGTCTCCTGGCGGGTGAGCGCCAACAGCATAACGTCAACGTATTCGCCGGTGGGCTTTTTGCGCTCAAACCGCAGGTCGCCTTCGCGTCGAAATCCGCATTTGCGCACCAAGCGCTGGGAGGGGTAATTGTCCATCGCGGTTTGTACGTATATTTTTTCAAGCAATAACTGCTGAAAACCAAAGCGCAACAAAGCGGTAAGACACTCCGTCATGATGCCCTTACGGGTAAAATCGCGGTGAATAAAACAAGTCAGCTCGGCCTTCGGCACCGACCAATCGGGATGGAGAAAACCCATCAAGCCGATCTGCTGGGCCGACTTGTTATCCCATATGCCGAAAATAAACTGCTTATGCAGCAGCCAGTCCGACAACTTGCGGCGCACATAAGCCTCGGCACGTTCTTTATCGCTCGCCTCTTCGAGTAATTCCGCGAATTCATCGCCAAGCACAGCAGAGTTGTCCTGCAATAAATCAAAAAAAGCAGCGCCGTCGCCTTCGCGAAAACGCCTGGATACGGTGCGATTGGTAAGCAAAACGGTATCTATTCCAAACAAATGAGGTTGCATATCGCGGATTTTCAACATAGCTCAAATGTAGGCTTTTCAACGGAATATTTGTGGCAAGCATTCTCACAACGTAAAGGAATTCCCATCTTTGCCCTTTAGGAGGTATGGTTTAGTGCATTCGCAGTTTAGTGCATTCGCAGTTTAGCGATAAGGTTTAGTCTTCTAAACCCAGTCGCTAAACCCAATCGCTAAACCCAATCGCTAAACTGATATTTACGATGAAACGGTTATTCCGTGGACAATTGGGGATTAAACTTAGGCTGGTGGCCTGGATTGCGGTGGCCTGGACCTTCATGGGTTTGCTCGACGCCCTGAATACCCATGCCCTGGCCAATAGTTTGTATATGCACCCTACGGAGGTTTATCGCTTCAATCAATCCCTCTGGTTTAGCGCTATTTCGGCATTTTTTGCCGGATTGCTGTCGGGCTCGGTATTGTTGTTTTTTTTGCGGGAAAGAGTGCGCACCAAGTCTTTTGGTTTCGCGATATTGATCAACAGCCTGGTGCTTTCTACGCTCAACTTTGGCATCACGACTATATCCTACGATTTATTATTGAGTCTTCGCTCGGGCCTGGGCCCGCTCTCGCCGCCCATCCTGCAGGAAGCCTCGGCATTGTTGCACAGTTCTATCTATTACCGCAGCCTCGTTTTTTGGTCGCTGGTAGTGTTTTTGACCATTGTTTTTTTGCACGTAAATGAAAAATACGGCACCGGCGTATTCTTCAACTTGTTGATGGGGCGTTATCACAAGCCCAGGGAAGAAGAACGGATTTTTATGTTTGTCGATATGAAATCGTCGACACTCATTGCAGAACGGCTGGGGCATATCCGGTTTTTCAACCTGCTCAACGACTTTTTCCGCGATATCACCAATCCCATTACAGATGCGGGTGGCGAAATTTACCAATACGTGGGCGACGAGGTTGTTATTTCGTGGCCAATTGAGCGCGGGTTGAGGCAAGCCAATTGTATCCGATGTTTTTACGGCATGCGCGAAGCTATTTTAAAACAATCGCAGCGATATCGCGAGAAATACGGCCTGGTGCCCGAATTCAAAGCGGGATTGCATTGCGGCATGGTCACGATTGGCGAAATAGGCGTTATCAAAAAAGATATCGTTTTTTCGGGCGATGTGCTCAATACAACCTCCCGCATCCAGGATGTCTGCAACCGCTATGACGTAGGCATTTTGTTGTCGAAATATCTGCTCGACAAGTTGCAATTGCCGCCGCACAGTATGCAATTTATGCGGGTGGGCATCATTGAATTGAAGGGAAAACGCCATAAAGTGGAGCTGTTCACTATCGAAGACAGCGACAAACCAGCCAAAGAAGGCCGCATCTGGCCCCTGGTAGACGAAGAAGACTGGGTTAGAGACGATTACTAATAGGTGCTCAATCCCAGTTTTTTCCGAAGGGATACGTCTCCTACGTTGTTTTTATTCCAGTAATCAGTCAGCGTGGTATGCGTGCTGCGGGCAATCGTGGTGCGCATTTGTTTGTCGAAGGATGGATGGGTATCCAGCCAGCCGGCGATGCGATACGGCGGCGCCGATTCGAATATGATTTCCAGGGTTCGGTTGAGCGAGGGATATTGCAGCCGGTATACGCGGAGGCCTTTTCCTTTTATTTCTTTACCCTTGTAAGTATCGAGCGCGGCTACCGCCTTTAAGGGTTTGAAATCAATATGCATCAACCTCACGTACATGGCGCCCGGAAGCAGCTCGATTTCGCCCTGGGGCAATTTGTCGGGATTGATGCGTATGCGGTTGTATAATTCGTCTTCCAGCGGAATAGCGGGCACGTTGAATCGTTCGTCGGCTTCGTTTTCGAAATACGAAAACGAGCTGGTTTCGTATAAATTATCTTTTAGATTGGCTTGCAAATAGGTTTGTCCGCACCACTCCTGCACGGTATTGGTCAACTTGAGCGTATGCGGGTAGTCGGCACGCCCCACCGGCGTAAACACTGAGCCCATCACCGAATAGTCGTAGATCCCTGTGTCAAACTTGCGAATTGCATTGTTTTTGAGCACGAGTAAGCTATTGGGATTGGTGTATTTTTCGTTTTTAACCTGTTTATCGGTTAGGAAGTCTTCCGTTACAAATACCATCACGGCCTCGCCTTTGTGCAAACCGCGATAGCGATGCTGTATCAATTCATACCGGGTCACTTCTGCTTTGCCCTGGTACCAGTAATTGCTCAGGGCATCGGTGGGCAGAGTATCCATAATGGCAGCAACACCGTGTTTTTCCTCAACTACGGGGAGATCCGGCATTTTCCAAAAACAAAAAAATAAGGTTATGAGGACGGCCCCAATTATGATGATGACATTTTTCATGAAATGTTTGTTATTTCTATTTGTAGAAATGCACGAATACGGGTTTTAGTTCAAATGCTTCGCAGGTATTAGGGCTTAGGGCTTAGCGGTCAGCTCTTAGCGACTAAGCCCTAAGCCCTGACTGCTATGACCTGACTAATCCGCAAAGCGGCATTGCCATCGCCGTAAAGCGCCGGCGACTGGCAGCGCGAGGCATAATACGCCGCGTCATCCATCAAACGATTGGCCTCTTCAAGCAGGGCTTGGGGCGATACGCGTTTCACCACGCCGGCTTGTTCGGCTTCGGGGCGTTCGGTCACCTCGCGAAGCAGGATTACCGGCCGGTTTAACATGCTGGCTTCTTCCTGTATACCGCCGCTGTCGGTGATAATAAAATGGCAGGCATGTAGCAGGTGGATAAAATCGGGATAGGGTATGGGCTCCAATAGGCGTATGCCTGGCTGGTTCTCCAATTGCGCGTATACCGTCTGGCGCACGCCGGGACTGGGGTGCACGGCAAAGATAATCTCCACATCTTGGCGGGCGGCCAATGATTTCAAAGCCTCGCAAAGTGCCAACAACCTTTCGCCCTGGTTTTCGCGGCGGTGGGCGGTCACGGCCACCAGTCGCCGGCCCTGTGCCAGGGCATCCTGTGCAGGCTCCGGCAGCCGGCCTTTGCCGCTTTCCAACAGCCATTTCAGACTATCCACCACGGTATTGCCGGCCACGACAACTTGTTCGCCGGGAATGCCTTCCCTCAACAAAAAATCGCGGGACTGAGCTGTGGGCGCAAAATGAAAGCTCGCCAGGCGGCTGATCACTACGCGTTGCATTTCTTCGGGAAAGGGCTGCGAGGGGTCGAAGGTGCGCAGGCCGGCCTCTACATGCGCCACGGGGATATGCTGATAAAAGGCCGCCATGGCCCCCCGCCAGGGCGCTGGCCGTATCGCCCTGCACGATGACGAGGTCGGGTTTTTCTGCCGCCAAAACGGGATGAAGAGCTTGCAACAGGCGTCCCAGCAAAACAGCCAAAGGCTGGTCTTCCTCCATCACATCGAGATCGAAGTGGGGCTGAAGGTCGAACCACTGCCATGCGGCGGCGCCCATTTCCCGGTGCTGCCCGGTATGGACCAGGCAAAGTGTGGCCACCTTGCCCAACGCGTGAGCTACCGGCGCCAGCTTGATGATTTCGGGACGCGTACCTGCCACAATTAATATCTTCTTCACAATGCGAGATTGTATAACTTTGGTTTATGGAAAAGGCCGATAAGCCCGTTTTGGTTTTTGCGCTCACCCGCCGGGGTTGCCTGCCCTATACGCGGCAAATGCTCGCGTTTTTTCCGCTACCGGTGCGCGTATATGCTTCTGCTTTTGCCGAAGGCGAACCCTTGCCGCATAGTGAACCCGTAGCATCTTACCGCAATACCCTCGAATTCGCCTGGCAGTCGCTTTGGGTGTTGCCGCGTTTACTACTACGCCTGCGCCGCGATTTTCGCCGTTCCTGCAAAGTTGCGTATTTCCCCGTATTCCACCACTGGAATCTGCCAATAATGCTTTGGTGCCGTCTGCACGGCGTAAAGACCATACTCACCGTGCACGACAGCGTGTTGCACGCCGGCGAGCGCCGGCAGCAATTCGACCAGTGGTGGCAGGACCGCAGTATGCGGGTTGCCGATGAGGTTATTTTTTTGAGTGAATTTGCCCGGGTTACGGCGGTTCAGCGGCTGTCGCTGCGGGGCCGCAGCTCCGTTATCCCCCACGGCCTCCTACCCTTGCCAGGGCTGGAGGCCCCGCCCAACCGAATACCCGCTCCCCTACCCCGCCTGCTAATGCTGGGCCGCATAGGTCCCTACAAAGGACTGGAACTACTTTACGAAGCATTGCAAAACCTACCGACAAACATCATCGGAGATATCACGGTAGCAGGCCTGTCACATTATGCCGAACCCGCCCCACCCCCGGGCGTACACCGCATCAACCGCCGGCTCAGCGAAACCGAGATGGCGCAATTGCTGCTATCGCACGATATCCTGGTATTGCCGTATACGGAGGCGACCCAATCGGGTATCCTCACCCTGGGGATCCGTGCGGCCATTCCGATGGTAGTTACTAACGTAGGGGGACTGACAGAGCAGCTCGGTCCTTATGATGCTGCCTGGGTGGAGCCGACGGCATTGGATGTCAAAGAGGGAATCTCCCTGCTCGCCGGGTCGCCGCAGTTTTACGCGGATATTCACCGCGAGCTTCGCTTGTGCGCGAGAGACCCGGGATGGGCGGCAGCAGCGGCAGCACTCCTCTCTCCCTCCCTCCCTCTCACCCTCCCAACTCAGCCTGTTCCTTGGCATTCAGGGCCAGGTCGTTGATGATGCGGTCTTTGCTGGGGCGGTACAAAAAGAGGACGATCAACAGGAGGCCGCCGAGGTAGAGATAGTGCATTTGTCCTTCCAGGAAATAGGCTACAAAGCACAAAATGGCTGGGCCTTCGATAACCGCGTAGCGGGTAATAGATGCCGCGCGGTAGCCGGCCAGTTTGTCAGTCAGGTCGCCCTTTGTTTGTGCGTTTTGCACTTGCATCCTAAACATAAAAGAACTGGCCAGAATACCTCCAATGGCTACTGCCGGGGCCAGCCAGTTGAAAAAAGGAGTAGAAGTATCGTTACCCCCGGTAGCTGGGCTGGCGACAAAATACATGACTATCCCCATCAGCGCTACGCCCATAACAAGCGATGCGTGCAAAATCGTAAGTTGCTGCAAATAGGCTGAAAATCCATTGGATGGTTGTTGAATGGCCATATTGCTGTGATTTTTTGCAACTGTTTAGTAGGGTTTAGCGCGTGCGCAGTTTAGCGTTAGGGTTAGGGTTTAGTTAACTAAACATACAGCTAAACCCAATCGCTAAACCCTCCTAGAACAGTTACGATTTTTTAATAAAAATTATCCCGTATACACACTCAGCAACTCACCCAGGCGGTAAAAAGCAGCCTCCCATTCGCCGTCGGGAAATTTGCGTTCGCCGCTTTTAAAACTTTTTAATAAAGAAAAATACAAATTCTGACTTTTCCAAAAATCGAGGGTCAGGCCCAATTGCTTGAGCATCTCCATGACGGTATTCAGATTGTTCAGTTGTACCAGGCTCAATCCTTCGTTTTCGAGGTTTTTTATTTCTTTAAAAATGCGTTCGCCGGCAGAAAGCAACAGCGAAGATTTATCGCTTAATTTCACCTGCCAGCGCTTGTATTCACTTACCAATCGCCGCAATTCGCGGATATGCAGGGCGCCGTTTTCGAAATACTGGTGTAAATCGTGGTTGACCACAAAAAAAACGGCGTTCAGGTATGCGTCGGGAACGGGAATGTCGTTTTGCGTGATACTGAGCATGAGCTGGTAGTTGTCGTTGTAGATGTCGCGAAACGACTGCTCTACATGGCTCAGGCTTTTGTTAGTGATGAGGCGCAGAATCTTGCGTTTTTCATCCTGGAAGAGGTGCTGAATGGTGTATTTTTCGGGGCCAAAATATTGCTGCATCAGGCCGATCACCTGGCCCAGGTCGGGCAGGCGAAAAGCGGCGGTAATTTGGCGGCTCATCTCGTCAAATACCCCGCGATCCATGTCGAGCGAGATATTGCCGATGATGTGGTGCTGGCCTAAGTAGACCACCGCAAAACTGAAGTGTTTTTGCGAAAGCGTGATTTTGGAATGCACGATAGTACGACCTACCGCCAAACGCAGGCTGCCGGCTTCGAGCCGCTCAAAGACTTCGCTTTCGGCAATGTAGTTGAAAAACTCGAGCCGCTCGGGGTATTCCTCAAAAATAGAAGAGGCGGCATAGTGCATGCCTACGCGCTCCAGGTTGACACGGGCGGGAATGACATGTTTGATGTAGCCCACGGCGGCATTAGGGTATTCGTTGCTGGGGATGGTTTCCAGTCGCCTCACGAATTCGTCGTGCAGGTCTACCTGGGTTATTTGGTGGGCGTAGTGGATAGCCCTGTTAGCATATTGGAGGATCTGGTTGGTTTCGATGCCGGATACCTCGTCAAAAAACCAGCCGCAACTGGTAAACATGAGCATGACCTGGCGTTGCATCTCCATGAGGCGTATCAGGTTGGGGACTTCCTGGGGGCTTAGCTTGCGGCGGGTATGTTTGGCCAGGAAGCGCTCGAGGTTCTCCTCATTGCGTTGCAGCAACACCTGGATATAATCGTTACGGGCTTTCCACACATCTTTGAGCAGGCGACCTGCTTCGCGTTCGTATATCGGGATGAGTTCGTCGCGCAGCCAGTTGAGCGTATCGCGCAGGGGTTTGCGCCAGGCCTGGTTCCAGCCCGGGCGGCCTCCCGAATTGCAGCCGCAGTCATTGCGCCAGCGCTCTACGCCGTGTACGCAGCTCCAGGAGCTGTTTTCGTGGATCTGCGCCTCAAAGTTGGGCGGAAATTTGGCCAGGTATTGTCCGTAATTGGTAATAGTGGCCAGTCCGTGTTCTTCGATATAATTGAGGCCGTCGGCCAGGGCCATTTCGCCGTAGCGGTGGTGGTGGCCGTAGCTTTCGCCGTCGGTAGCGATGTGCACCAGTTGGGGGGCGTCGTCGTCTTCGAAGGCATCCAGTAGCCGGAAGGCAAAACCTTTGCCGTTGTTGAGCAAACCCTCAAAAGCCACGCCCTGGGCCACGCCGCCGTGATAGAAATACAGGGCGATGCTGCGTCCGGATGGCAGTTTGCACAAATAGGGCTCTCGCGTATCGATGCCGCCACCTGGCAGTTCTCTCCACTGGGTTTCGCCTATTTTGCGCAGCGCTTTGGCCTGGCGCTGGGCCAACACGGTAAACGCGATGCCCTGGGCAGCCAGTACTTCGAGAGTGGCGGTGTCGACGGCGGCTTCTGAAAGCCACATGCCTTCGGGTTTTCGGCCGAAGCGGAATTCAAAATCGCGGACACCCCAGATGACCTGCGTTTCCAGGTCGCGCGGGTTGGCAAGCGGCAGGATGAGGTGGCTGTGTACCTGGGCCATTGCCGAACCATGGCCGCCAAAGCGGGCCTGGCTGATCTTGTCGGCATCGAGGATGGCCTGGTAGGTGGCGGGGTCGGCGGTTTCGAGCCACGACAACAGCGTGGGCCCGAAGTTGAAGCTGATGCGGGTATAGTTGTTGACGATCTTGACGATCTGTTTTTCCTCGTTGAGAATGCGGGCAGCCGTGTTGGGTGCGTAACATTCAAAATTGATACGCTCGTTCCAGTCGTGGAAAGGCGCCGCTGAATCCTGCTTCTCAACCACTTCCAGCCAGGCGTTTTCGCGGGGCGGCTGGTAAAAGTGGCCATGTATGCAAATGTATTTATTCGTGGTGTTCATTGCTGCTCTGCTTTATTTACCCTTCCAAAGCGGCGGTAAAAATAGCAGGTAAAATCCATAAACACGCACCCCAATGTCATTTTCCCGAATCGTCGGTAGCCGGAATGCAAGCGCCGGGCGTATCGCTGCAATAGACGCGGGCGGCCAGCGTGCAGTCGAGCACAAAAGGATTGGGTTTGCCATCCTGGTATTGGGCTATCTGAAAAGTGCGCGCCCATTCCTTGTCGTCCACAGGGTCGAGAAGGTGCCAGCGGCACAGTGTGGCGCGTTGGAGCTCAAAAAAGGCGGCATCTTCTGCCTGGGCTTCGGTTTTGTACATGGTGTAAAAGTAGAACACGGCCCTGGCCACGTTGCCTTTGAAGTCTTCGCGGGGCTCAAAAGTATTATAGCCTTTTTCGCTGTAGGCATCTTTAAAGTGAGCAGGCATATCGCGAATCGACTTGTCGCGATAAAACCAGCGTTCGGTTTTATTGTCGTCCACTTCGCCAAAGGGGTGGTTGAGGCGGGCTACGTTTACCCCCATTCGGGCAGGCACCAGGTGGTGCATATCGCTTTTGGCATTGCCCTCGCGGGCGCCTTTGCTGCGGGGGTACACGTGTTCGGTGATGATACCTTGCAGAGAGCCGAAACGCAGTAGTTCACTGACTGGGTTATCTTCTGAAGGGGCCAGGTAAAGGGCATGGCCGCTATAAACGCAACGCACGCTGTCGCCCTCGTTGTAAATGGTTGTGTACATCAACTCGCGGGCCGAGCGATAGTCGAGTACTTTGCGCGGCTTATAGTCGTTTACGAGGGATTTACGCAGCGCTTCTCCCTGTTGTAGGGGTAAAACGGATTGATGCGGCTGAGCCCATACTGCGGTATATCCACACAAAGCTAAAAAAGTTGGTAGCAGGAACCGCCAAGTGATTTGCTGTCTTGTCATAACAAACCACAAAACGGCCCTACCTAACTTGAAATTGCGCGAAAGCGCCTATATCATCTTAAAAGCCTTATCGAAGGGCGACTTCGGGTCGAGGGCGTCCTGGCGTATGATGTCGAGAGTGCGCCGGTAGGCATCCTGCATAAGGGCGTCGATCTGATCGATGGAGCGTTTGAAATCGCGGCGCCGCTCTTCCGATTCTACTTTCGACTGCATACCGTAGCGCCTCACGAGCGCCATGATGTCTTCCATTTCTCTGGCGCGCAGGCTTGTTTCGTCGGCAAATTGGAACGATTCTTTGGCGGGTTTTACGATGGCGTTGTCTTCCAGTTCTTTCAGATATTGCTTATAGCGAGCCACCAGGTCGGGGGCATTGGGGATAAAAACGCCGTTGTTTGTATCCATTTCGTAACTGCGCACATCGGCGTTGGCCGACCCGATATAGATATCGTTGCCGAAGATCATGACTTTTGAGTGAAGGGAAAACGACGAGCGCGTGCCGGCTTTTTCGGGCAATAAGCCGGCTATTTCGGGCAAGTATTTTTCGGCCACTACGCGGTCGAGGGCTTCTTTTTGGTATTCGAAATACTGGAAATTATCGCCGTTGGTATTGTTTACCTGCGACAGGGCGAAGAGCTGACGGCGCCCCAGGAAATTGACCGGCGCCAGGTCGGTGGATGACCACGAGTTGGTGTAAATTTTGAGCTTGACGTTGGGACAAATGGTCTGTGCTTCCAGCATTTTATCCATCAGATGGATGAGTCCTGCCGGCGGCGAAAAGTAGCCTTGGTGGATAATTACTTCGACTGGCTGACTGCTTTGGGCGCTTTCGCGGCAGGCGTTGTTGACGGCGTCAGTCCAGGTTTTGTGGATGAGTTTACCGCTTTCGACTTCCTGGCCGTAGCGGGCGCCGTAGCGGCGTTTTCGCTTGGCGGGGTCGGCTTGCGTCGACTGGTCGAAGGGCAGGTTTTCGACGTAATACATGGGTTTGCGCTCCATGACAAAATAGCTAAAGCTATGCAGGTTGTTGTCCACCATTTGGCTTTGTACGTAGCCGTTGTTGCTATCGAAGAGCTGCTGCGGGTTGGTCCAGTTTTTATGGGGTTGCATACGCATGAGGTAGTCCTTTTGATAAGCGGCGGCGGCTTCCGCCACGCGGTTTTTCCAGGAGGCCTGGCGCTCGAGGGCGAGCGGGTAGGCATCTTGGCTCAGGTAGTCGGCCACTATCTGTCCGGAGCACAGTATTTGCCCGGCTTTGTCTTTGCCTTCGCAGGATTGCGCTGCGGCTTCTGTCGCTTTTTTAATGGCGTATAGTTTGGCAATGGGTGCATGGCGTTCGATATCGACGGTAGTGGCCACCATATCGGTAAAACCCCAGATGTCTTCAAAAGAGGTCGCCATTTGCCTGCCGCTTGTTTGATCCAGGGTCATATAGACGTCGGTATCCATAAAGATATACTTATCGGTCAGCGTATTGGGGCTCATGTGGTATGAGTTTTCCACGTTGCGCCCGCCGATCTGGGCGGTATTTTCGTCGGCCAGGATGAGTTTGTGGTGCGAATAGTCGGTAAGGTAGTCGAGGTCGGCATGGCGCAACAGGGGTGCGTCGGCGGCGTCTTTGAGGGTAAAGGGCAGGTATGTTTCCAGGGCGTTGATAAAAGGGTTGAGTTGTTTGCCGAAGAAAAGGCCTGCCAGGCCCAGTTGGATTTTGGCGCCGAGGCGCTGCGAGGAGTCGCCGAAGCGCGATTGCCAGTAGAGTTGCCCCACGCGCTGGAGTTGGGCTTTTTGTTGTTCGTTGATGGCTGCCGGCGCCACACCGGCGCTACTCATTTGTTTGATGGTGCGGGCGTAGCCCATTTGCATAGCGTATAGCAATCCGTCGGGATCTTTGGTATAAAGTCCGACCAGGAAAGTACGGGCGGCGTCGCTCATCGCATTTTCGGCTTGTTTGAGGCTCATGGCGTCAAAGCGGGCCAGCAGGCGTTGTTTTTCTGCCGAGCAGGCCAGCCTGGCCGAAGTGCTGTCTGCCTCGAGCATATTATCGCAGCCCAGTGTCATAAATTCGGCAAATTTGATGACGTTGATGGTAGGGCGATTGTAGAAGCGCACTTCGAATTGTTGCACGCCATGGGGCTGTATGCTTTCGAGGTAGCGAAAAAAGTCGAGGTTTTTGTAATTCCAGTGGTAATCGACCAGCAGCTTGATGCGGAAGTCTTTGTCGGCGCGGATCTTGCTGATGAGCTCCTGGGTAAGGTAGGAGGTGCTCTCGTCGGGGTTAAAAATATAATACATCAGGCGCAGCGATTTTTTCGCGTTGCGGATGATATCGAGTTTAGAGGCGAAAGCCAGGTCGTTGTGTTTGATAACGATAGACTTCAGCGGCGTGATCTGTTTTTTTTCCAGGTCAAACGGCGCCGATCGGCTGAGGTCGAAACGAGAGGTGGTCTCGCAGGCGTTTTGCAACAGGGCCGTAGAGGCCAGCAACACAAATAGGGAGATTAGTTTTTTCATACCGGGGTTAGTCTGTGAGTTGATTATTGGTTTATATCCACTGAAAAGTAATCATTACATGTTAATTGAAATAAAATTTTCCTGCGGTTTTTAAAAATTTTCATTTGAAAATTTGAAGTAATACAAAATACACAATACTTTTAGCAACAATTCTTGCTTCTCTCCTAATTAAACAAAAAAGATATTGCCTCTTTCCTTTTTTCGTTTTTGGCCACTTTCTTTCAGATAGCCGCATTCCGTGTATTCGACTTTTGAATAATACACCTTCATTTTTTATTCATCACAATAAACTACTCAGTTATGACAATGATTTCAGTTGCTTCGTCTGTAGTAACTAAGGTACCCGTTAATGTAAGCAGGATACCCGTCAATGTTTCATTACAAGTATCCATCATTTTGCCAAACGTGTTGGTATATTACGAATGTCACAATAACGACGGTACTTTATGGGGCTGGGGGCATTTAACAGGCAGCCAAACCAGTGTTGGCGCCCAGTTTACTACCAGTGGGTTTATTCAATTCGTGACTTTGCTGGTGCCCCAATTTAACCGGGTAATCAGCAGTTTACCTCTCTCAATTGAATATATTGTGGGCGCCGGCGACGGCACGGGCTCGGATTTCTCCGGCACGAATGCGGCAACAATGGCCATAACGCTTTCACCAACCCCGGCCATCAATAACATTTTGCCCTATAACGGCGATCTTACGTCTTTTAACGAAGACAACATGCTCAACCAGGGCGTTACGTTAAAAGCAAGTATTAAAGACGCCTATTTTTACGGCAGTGCTGCCAATAATCAATTTGTCAACTTAAGTATTGAATCCGACGCTGATGGGATTAGTGAGCTCGAAGATATGGTATTGATTCACCTATACGATGTGAATAATAACCTATTGGGCTTAGTAGACATAACAAGAGATAGCTCTAATAGAGCTACGGTCATCAACAACAACTCCCATTTCAATTACGGCGGGGCTTCGGGTGACTTCCAGATATTCGCCCTGATCATGCCCCAGGCAGATCCGAACGATCCGAACAGCACACTATTCGATATCGGCGATCCGAAGACGAATGCCAAGGTGACTATTTCGCAGTCGTAATATTATTATTTTTACTACAATAAAACTACCTCTGTTTATGAGTACTATTTCAATTGCCTCGTCTGCTGTAACAAAAATCCCGGTCAAAGTAGGCAGCAAACCTATAGATGTTCAAATACAATCGCCTATCATACTGGGCAATGTGCTGGTATATGTAGAATATCAATACGACGATACCGGATTATTTGCCTGGGCGCATCTCACAAGCAGTCAGTCCAGTGTCGTTACTCAATTTCAAAAAAACGGCTTCGTGCAATTCGTCGCTTTGCTGGTTCCGAAATACAACCGGGTAATCAGTAGTAATCCGCTGAAAGAGGAATACATTGTAGGCGCCGGCGACGGCACCGGCTCCGACTTCCAGGGCACAAATGCGGTCACCATGGCTTTTACACTTACTCCCAACCAGGCTACAAATAATATTTTAGCCTATAAGGGGTCAGTAAATGTTTTCTATGAAGATCCCATGCTCAATCAGGGCACCGTATTGAAAGCAAGTATAAAAGACTCCAATTTTAACGGCGGCGCGGCCAATAACCAATCGGTCAACCTGTCGATTGAGGCCGATGCCAATGGCAAAAGCATGCTCGAAGATATGGTGTGGCTACACTTGTATGATGGCAGCAACAACTTATTGGGAATAGTAGACATTGTGAGAGACAGAAACAACAATCCCTCCGTGATCAATAATAACGCCAATTTCAAATACGGTGGGGCCTCCGGCGACTTCCAGGTGTTCGCCCTGATTGTGCCAAAGACAGACCCGAACGATCCTAACAGCACACTATTCGATATCGGCGATCCGAAGACGAATGCCAAGGTGAGGATTTCGCAGTCGTAAATTACCGCTTGCCCATTTCCTCGATAATACCTGCTATGACGAGGGGATGGGCATTCCCATAACAAGTTTGCAGATAAGGCATGGCGTGGTCGTGCAAAAACGAGTTAGGCCGTGCATTCGATTGCGACTGGTACAACTGCTGCAACTCGTCGGCAACAAGCTGCCGGTCGGGGCATGCCAGTTGGAACACGCCGATTTGCTGCGCAACGCCGGTGGTCTGGTCGCGATATAATAACCGGACGGCCTTGATAACGGCGGGGTCGAGCACGTGGCCGCCGATATAGCGCAGGCTGTCACTGACGATCAGGTTGCCGTCCTTTACAGGGCCGCGTTTGATTATTACGCCGTCCGACAATTCCAACTCGAACGAAAAATAGTGGGCTTCATCCAGCACAAATGCATCGGGGGGTAGTTTGAATGCAGCTTCGCCTATCAGCAATACTTTGCCCCGGAAAAAAGCCTGCATCTCGTAAACGGTAGGAAAAGAAAATCCTTCTTCTTCCGAAAACGTGCGCACGCTGGTCGCGTAAAAATCGTCGGGGGGCAGCAGGGCTTCTTTGAGCGACAAGACAAACTCGCGCGCTACCCGGCTTTTCATCTTTTTGGACTTAGAATGTAATACCCTTTGCCGGGCGACATCACGTAGGCGAAAGCTTCTTTTGACGAAAAATGAATTTTGGCGTCTGACTCAATCTTGTCCTTTTTTGCAGCAATCGGCCTTCGACCATCACCGAATCTTTCACCGATACCACGAAATAACTCTGCGCCTGTGCAGGCAGAAAACAAGCCAGGCACACGAAAACAAGCAATCCACTTTTCATAATCATAGTTTTGAGTTAGGTAGTAGCCCTGTGTTTTCGTTTAAACATTTGGGGCATTTTAGCCTGCAAATACACAGGCGTTTTTTTCCAGAGGTATTCCACTATTTTCAGGTAAATCAGCAAAATCAAAATATTGATATGCCTGTGGAAAATAAAGTAAGACAAAAAAGTAATGATGGTCAGTATGGTTAATTCGTCGGCTGTATTCACTATCGCCCGCCAGAATTTCGACCGGGATATTTTTACCAGCCATGCCGGCTTGATGACTTGCAGGTCGAAAAAGATGCGATACGACAAGAGCAGGAAACCCGCGAATAAAAACGCCAGCCACCAACCGGTTAGCGCATTTTCACCCGACACCAGCGTCAGGTAGGCATTGTACAGCAATACGAGTCCGGGCAGTTTTTCAAAGGTGTGCGGTGCACATCATTGATAAAATCGCCGATGATGACCAATTTGCCCTTAAAAAAGGCTCTCATACTCTCATCGTCCATAAATTCCTGCGATTCCAGTATGGTTCCCATCGGCCAGACGGCAAAATTGGCTTCTCCCATCGTTTGTCCCACCTTAAAGTCGGACTGGCGCAGCTTGAAGTCGATAATCGGCGCGTGCAGGCTGCGCCGGCCATTGATCTGATAGAACAGCCAGCCTTCCTGATATTCAAACCGCGCGCCGTTCAACTTTTCATACATCACGAGGGGCAGCGTTTTCAAGCTATCGCCCAACATGAGCGGGTATTTTAAAAACAATCCCTGGGTAGCGTTGTAAGTCGACACTGCGTAAGGCATTCGAATTACGGGGCGGGTGTGTTTTCCGCTTTTATTGAGGTGGCTTACGCCCAATAATTTATCGCCCAGGCTGTCTACCTTGACCTGCAGGAGGCTGTCTGCCGTAGTAGATTCAGCGAACAACACATCGCACACTACGAATCGCACTTCGTGGCGATAGCGATTGAGCAGGCCAAAAAATTGCGTAAGCTGCTCCCTGTCCGTAATTACAATGCGGTTATAGGGGCTTTTGTCACCAAATTCGTCCACCCCGTCAATAACCGTTTTGTTGCCCGATACGTCTACAAAAAGTACTTCTTCCGGGTTCGGTTTGGGGTCTATCTGCAGCAACGATTTTTTGAGCAACGACGACCATTTGATCAGGAAGGCCTCGTCGCCAAAGGTATAGGGCAAATTCAACCAATACAACGAAAAGGCCAGCATCAGCAAGGCATTGAAGATGCTAATCCCCCATACTATCCATTTGTTCTTCGGTCTGATCATTCGCGCTGAAGATCCCTGCCGGGTTTTTAATGAATCAAAGATGCAGCATGCAGGTGCTTACAATCAACAATTAACGATAAATAAGATGGAATTATCGACGATACCGGAGTGTTTTTTCTTAAAAGTGCGATTTTTAAAAATTAATTTTTGAATATTTTTAAAATGCGGTATATTTATTTTCTACAAACTCCCCGGTTATTATGAGAAAACCTACCCCACTGATATACAATATATTGGTTTTTTGCCTGATAGTTGCGCCATTCTCCAAAACCCAAGGACAATCCCCCGCTGATACAACCCTGGCTCAATCCTATCTGGAACGCACTATCGTGTTGGCAGACGAGGGTCTGGAAGACAGTATAGGCTGGTACCTGCTGGAAGCTGCCAGGTTATACCAACAAGCCGGTTTTCACGAACTGTTTTTGCAAAAGCATTTAAGCGACTACCAGTACGTATACGAAAACGGCTATTTCTCACCGGTTATCGAAGCCATGAATGTAATCGTGGCCACATCCCGCGCACAACTGGGCGATTCTCACCCTTTGCTTGCGCCCTGGTATTACCACCTGGGCCGCTCCTTGCAAATGCGCGGGGATAATGCAGAAGCCCTGGAATGGGTGATGCGATGCCTTGCGCTCAGGCAATCCATGCTGCCTCCACCCTGGCTTGATATCGCCTCTACGCACAATCTCATGGGGGTTTGTTATATCGGTTTATATAAATTTTCGGAGGCAATAGCCCAATACAACAAAGCGCTGGAAATCAGGAAAAGAGAATTAGGGCCCCGACACGCTCTCACCGCATTGGTAATCAACAACCTCGGAGCGGCGCATCGCTCTTTCGGGCTCAACGACATCGCCCTGCAATACTACCAGGAAGCCTTGTCGATAAGAGAAGAGGTACTGCCTCCCGACCATCCCCACCTCGGCATCTCTATTTTTAACCTGGCCACCCTGTACAGCGACCTGGGCCTTACCAAAAAATCCATCGAGCTCTATCAAAAGTCCATGCGCATTTATCAGCTCGACGCCGAGGCCAACGACGAGCTCATCGGCGACGTATACCAGAATCTGGGGGTTGAATACCAATATATCAATGCTTTTGAAGAAGCCTTAGCCCATTTACAGCAGGCTCGCCTCATATACGAACGCCAACCCGAGGCGAATCCCGAAAAATTGGCGTTTGTCGCCCTAAATATAGCGTCAACGCTTTCCCTGCAGGGCAACTACCGGGCTTCAATCGACGAAAACAAAGCCGCTATGGGCTGGTTTCGCAAGCAAGTAGACAGTATCGACTTTCGCTTCGAACCGCTGCTCACCAATATGGGCATGGACTACGCCGCCCTGAGTCGCCAGGATAGCAGTTTACAGTATCACTACGAAGCGCTTGAAGTGCTCCGCCACTATCCCGATGCTATTATGGAACGCGGCAACGTATACAGCAATATCGGCAATACCTACCTGCGAATGGGTGATTACGAACAAGCGCTGGTAGCCCAGGAAGAGGCGCTCAAGGGATATACGAGCAGCCTCGGCGATCGACACGAGCGGGTAGCCTACGCCCTCAACGAAATGGCCGCCACCCGCATCAAACAAGGTTTGCCGCGGCGGGCCTTTGCATTGGCTCAGCGCGCCCTCGAGGCCAACTACCCCGCCACATTCTCCGCCGATCCGCCGCCGGAGGCCTATTTCAGTTTGCCACACGCATTTAATTCCTGTCTGCTCAAGGCAAAAGCCGTGTTGGGTATAGAAAATGCCCCCATCGACAATGCCCGCCTGGCCGCTTTGTATTACCGCCTGGCCGACTCCCTGCTGTTGTACCGGCAACAAATTCTGGTGTCCAAAGAAGACAAAATCAACCTGGCCAAGGAAACCTGGCGGCTCTCCTCTGTCGCTGTTGCCAACAACATGGCTATGTGGCGGCTCGACAGCAACCCGCGCCACCTCGAAGAAGCTTTTTATTACGCCGAACGTTGCAAAGCCAACGTATTGCTCTCTTCTGTGGCCGCTTACGAAGCGACCCAATTTGCGGGTCTGCCCGATTCCCTGGCAAACAAAGAAAACGAACTCAGGGCTTTGATGGTCAATTTTCAGCAGCAATTAGCCGCCGGCCCCGACAGCCTCACCAAGCTCGCCCTGCAACAGGCTTTGCTCACCAATAGCCGGCAATACCGCGCCCTGGTAGACCACCTGGAAAAAAACTATCCTCTCTATTACGACCTGAAATACGAAAAAGGTATCCCCACCGTGGGCGCCCTGCAAACAGCATTAGAACCCGACGAGGCCTTTGTATCCTATTTTACCGCCGATTCTGCCTTGTACGTTTTCAAGGTAACCAAAACCGGCTTTTCTGTGCACGAGCAATTTGTCGGCGCCGATTTTTACGCTCACCAGGAGGGTTTGCGCAAAAGCATTACCCTCCAACTCGACGACGTGTATTTGCAAAAGGCGCGGCTATTGTATAAAATGCTTTTCCCGTTTGAATGGGAGGAGGGGATCAGTAAGCTCATCCTGGCGCCCGACGATGCCCTGGTTAAGCTGCCGTTTGAAACGTTATTGCGCGAAGCCCCCGCCGGCTCAGGCCTCGTCGATTACAGCAGCTTGGCATACCTGCTGCGCGATTTCGCCGTATCTTATTCGCCTTCAGCGGCATTTTGCTACCGCCGGGCCAACGCGCCGAAGCTTTCCGATGATACGCAGGGCTTTCTGGGTTGCGCCCCCGTTTTCGAAGAAGAATTCAGCCCCGACGACTACGCCCTGGCCTCCCGCACCGCTCTCGAAAGGCTCGAAACCGATCTCCGCGGCGGCGCTTTGAGCGGCCAACGGGTAAAACCCCTGCCGGGTACGGCCAGGGAAACGCAAGCGGTGAGCCAACTGTTTACTTCCCGCCGCTTGCCGGCTACGGTGTTGTTGCATGCTTTCTCTACCGAGGCAAAGCTGCGCGCCGAGTTGGCAAAACCCTGGCGCTTCGTCCACCTGGCCAGCCACGGCCTCATCAATGAAAAATACCCCGATCTGTCGGGCATCCTGTTATACCCCGATACGCTGGATGGCCAGGACGGACTGCTCACCGCCGGCGAGGTGTACAACCTGTCGCTGCAAGCCGACCTGGTGGCCTTGTCGGCCTGCGAAACCGGCTTGGGCCGCATTTCAGGCGGCGAAGGCTTGCTGGGACTCACGCGGGCGTTTCTCTATGCCGGCGCCAACAACCTGCTGGCCTCGCTCTGGAAGGTACAGGACAAGGCCAGCGCCGACCTGATGATCGCTTTTTACGAATTCCACCTTATATCGGGAACAAATGCATTTGCGCCGGCTTTGCAACAAGCCAAGTTGCAATTGATTGAAGACGGCGAGTATAGCCACCCATTTTTTGGTCGCCTTTTTATCTTGATAGGCAAATAAGGTGAACACCGATTACAGTGTTTGAGGGTGAGAGAGTGGGAGGGTGGGAGGGTGAGATTATACGTGTACAAGTATCTCTCCCTCTCTCACTCCCTCCCTCTCTCCCTCTTACTCCGAGGCGCCCAGCACCTTAAACTCCGTGCGGCGGTTCATCTGGTATTGTACTTCGCTGCAGGGCACGCCGTCTTCGCACTTATTCACCGGGCGGCCTTCGCCGTAGCCCCTGGCCTTGAGCCGGTATGCCGGAATGCCTTTCGATGTCAGCCAGTTGACGATAGCGTCGGCGCGGCGTTGGGAGAGTTGCAGGTTGTATTCATCAGATCCCCGCGAGTCGGTGTGCGAACTGATCTCTATGATGAGCTTGGGATTGTCGGTGAGTAGTTGCAACAATTTGAGTAACTCGGGTACCGATTCTGCTCTCACGCTGCTGCGGCCGAGGTCGTAGTAGAGATTCAGCAAAAATGGGATGGTATCGTTTTGGTGGTCGGTGCGTATACCCATTGCAAAATCGCCGCTCGTTTGCTGGGTAGTACTGACCGTGGCGGCAGTGGCCACAAAAGGTTGCAAATACAAATTAAGGGTTGACTGGGCGGCTTCGCCCCAGTTATCAGTGCATATCGTGTCGGGCAGTACGCGGGCAAAATAGTTACCTTTTTCGGCGCGCAGCGCATAACAGCAATGGGGTTGTAACTCCAATGAAAAAGCGCCGCCGGCATCGGTGATCGCAGGAGGAGGCGCAGAGCAGCCGTTGGCTAACAGCGTCACCACAGCGCCCTGGAGTGGTGCGCCGCCGGCCAGATCGCTGACCATGCCGGTGAGAGTCAGTATTTTGGGTTGAATAGGGGTCTGTTCAGGCAACGCCACAAGAGGGATCTCCTGTCGCTCGCCGGCACAAACGGTCAGCGTGTGTGGTTCGTAGCCATCGACCTCCACGCGCAGGGTACAACAGCGCCCGCGTTCCAGCAGTGTGGCATAGTTGCCATCGGCATCTGTGAACACGAGAGATTCTTCGCAGGAAGAGGCCAATCCGGCGCCGGCAACGGGCCTGCCGGTAGCGGCATCCACCACGCGCAGTTGAGTCCGGGAGCGCGTATCGATATTTGTTTTTCGAAAATAATATAAATCGTCTTCTCCTGCCCCGCCGGCGCGATTAGAGGTAAAAAAACCGTAAGTGCCGTCGGTATGTACAATCAGGCCGAAGTCGTCATAAGAGCTGTTGATAGGATATCCCATATTCTGGGCGGTGGCCCATTCTCCGGCGTCTAATTCGGGAGCGAAATAGATATCCTGGCCGCCGAGGCCGAAAAGGCCGTCGGATGCGAAGTAAAGTCCCTGGCCTTCGGCGTAATAGGGAAACAGCTCATCGCCTTCGGTATTCACATTGGGGCCGAGGTTGACAGGGGGGCCCCAGGCGGCGCTATCGCGGAAAGACACGTAGAGGTCTTTGCCACCGAAGCCGCCGGGCATATCGGAGGCAAAAAAGAGGCGCCTGCCGTCGGGACTAAGGCAGGGATGCGCCACCGAAAAGCGCGGGCTGCAAAAAGGCAGGGCTTGGGGTTTTCCCCAGCTATCGGGGCCGGTTTGCTGCGCGTGCAGGATCTCCAGGCGCATCACGGTTTCCCGGCTTGATTCGTCTTCCACGATATAGTTGCGGGTAAAAAAGAGCTCGGTTTCGTCGCGGCTAAAAGTCACGATGGCTTCGTGAACGGGCGTATTGAGCTGGGGGGCGAATTTTTCGGGTGTCCCCAATACAAATCCTTTGCTGTTGGAGGAGTCCGGCGTCATGACGGCAAAATACAGGTCGAGATATTGCTGTGCCGAGCCATTGGGTGAACGAAAAGTTCCGAATACCAATCCGTCGCGATAAAACGCGGCGCCGAGGTCGTCGAAAGACGAATTGAGTTCGAGTGGTTCAGTGGTAGTTGCGGTAGCCGATTTTACCAGCAGTTGGTCGATATAATCGCAGGCCTTTTGCAGTTGCGGCTTGCGCACGTCGTATGGTTTGAGTGTAAGGAAGCGGCTATACCACTCCTGGGCTTCTTCGCATTTGCCGTTGCGCTGCTTCATCAACCCCAGGTAATAATAGTGAATAGGTTTTGCCTCGGGCAGGTACACCGCCTGTTGGTACCAATATTCGGCGTTGGTGTAGTCGTTGAGTTTGCGGTAGGCTTCCGCCAGGTTAATTTTGGCTTCGGGCACGTCGTGGTCTTCCAGAATGCGCATGTACAGGTCTGCCGCCGATTTGTAGTCGAGCAGTTCCATATATTTCTGCGCCTTTTTTAATTTAGCCTGTTGCGCGTATAGCGCCGGTGCGCTGCACAAAAATAATGCACAGGCAATGAGGAGTATGCCCCGCTTTCTCATAGCGTATGGTATTAAAGATGCAAGATATTCTTCCCTTTGAACGTACTTGCTCTAAATAAGTTGCAAAAACTCACACTCACAGCCTCCCTCACTCTCCTCCAAACGCAACATCCACAATATCGTGTTGTTGCTGGTCGTGTACTTTTTTGAAGCCGGTAGCCGGCGAAGCGCTGGCTTTGCGGGTGACAGGCGTAAAGCCGGCAGCCTCGGCCAGGTTGACCAGCAGATATTGCCAGGCGCCCATATTGCGGGGTTCTTCCTGTACCCAGCAGACTTTGGCGTTTTTGTATTTATTCAACACCTGCTTAATCTGCTTTTCGGGCAGCGGATAGAGTTGTTCTATGCGCACAATGGCCACGTCGTCGCGTTTGTCCTTGATTTTGCGGTCGAGCAGGTCGTAGTATACTTTGCCGGTGCAGAGCAGCAGGCGTTTCACCTTGCTTGCACTGCGGGGATTAACACTTGCGTCGTCGATCACTTCCAGGAAGCGGGTATCGCCGGTAAAATCCTCGACAGGAGACACGCATTTCGGGTGTCGCAGCAGCGATTTGGGCGACATCACGATCAGCGGTTTGCGGAAAGGACGGGCGAGTTGGCGGCGCAGCAGGTGGAAGAGGTTGGCCGGCGTGCTTACATTGGCCACCGTCACGTTGTATTCGGCGCAATTTTGCAAAAAGCGCTCGAGGCGCGCGCTGGAGTGCTCGGGGCCCTGGCCTTCGTAACCGTGGGGTAGCAGCATCACCAGACCGCTCATGCGCTGCCACTTGCTTTCGCCGGCAAAGATGAATTGGTCTACGATAGTCTGGGCGCCGTTGTAGAAGTCGCCAAACTGGGCTTCCCACAACACCAGCGCGTCGGGAGTGGCCAGTGAATAGCCGTATTCGAAACCCAGCACCGCAAACTCCGACAACAGCGAGTTATATATCCGGAATTTTCCCTGGCCTTTACTCAGGCTGTTGAGGCGGTTGTAAGGTTGGTAGGTTTCTGCCGAATACACCACGGCATGCCGGTGCGAGAAAGTGCCTCTTTTCACATCCTGTCCGCTCATGCGCACGTCTTTACCTTCGAGCAGGATAGAGCCGTATGCGGCCATTTCGCCCAGCGACCAGTCGAGTTTGTTATCGTTGAGCAACTTGTGCATGCTGGCCAGCACGCGGCTGGCTTTGGGCAGCGGGGTAAATCCATCGGGCACGGAGGCCAGGTGTTTCAGGATGCGTTCGAGTGCTTTTGTTTCGAGTCCAGTTACCGGCGAATGGTCGAATTCTTTGGGATCGGCCTGCTTTTTTAGCTTGCGCCAGGCTTGTTCGGGCTCCTGGTATACATAAGGCAGCGGCGTTTCGCGCACCAGATCGAGGCGTTCCTGGAGGTGCCCCCAGAACGAGAGTTCCATCTCTTCGGCGAGTTTTTGGTCGAGGTCGCCGCGATCGATGAGGGTTTTGGAGTAGATCTCGCGCGGGTTGGGGTGGCCGGCGATGATCTTGTACATTTCGGGTTGAGTAAACATGGGGTCGTCGCCCTCGTTGTGGCCGTGGCGACGGTAGCAGAGCATATCGATGAAGACGTCGGAGTTAAACTGCTGACGGTAGTCGACGGCCAGTTCTACGGCAAACAGCATGGCTTCGGGGTCGTCGCCGTTGACGTGGAAGACCGGCGCCTGCACCACTGATGCCGGCCCCGTGCAATAAGTAGACGAACGGGCGTCGTCGAAGTCGGTAGTAAAACCGATCTGGTTGTTGATCACCAGGTGGAGGGTGCCGCCGGTATAATAGCCTTCAAGCTGGCTCATCTGCACGGTTTCGTATACGACGCCTTGTCCGGCCACGGCGGCGTCGCCGTGGATGAGGATGGGCAATATGCGGTCGAAATCGCTGTGGTAGAGGATATCGGCTTTAGCCCTCGAAAAACCTTCCACTACCGGATTGACGGCTTCGAGGTGGGAGGGGTTGGGCGTCAGCTTGAGGTGAACCGTTTTGCCTTGCGGGGTTTGAATTTGCGAAGAAAAGCCGAGGTGGTATTTCACATCGCCGTCGCCGAAGCTGAGGTCGGGTTCGGCGGTGCCTTCAAATTCGTTGAAGATCTGGCCATAGGTTTTGCCCATGATATTGGCCAGCACGTTGAGGCGGCCCCGGTGGGCCATACCGATCACGATTTCTTCTACCTGGTCTTCTACTGCCTGGTTGATGATGGCGTCGAGGGCAACGATAGCCGTTTCGCCGCCTTCGAGCGAGAAGCGTTTTTGGCCCACGTATTTTTTGTGCAAAAATTCTTCAAAGATGACGGCGCCGTTGAGTTTTTCGAGAATGCGGCGCTTTTTTTCGAGCGATAGGCCGTAGCTGCGAGCCGGGTCAATGGCTTCGATACGGGCGCGCAGCCAGCGCCGCTTGTCGCGGTCGCCGATATGATGGTATTCAAAGCCGATGCTGCCGCAATAGATTGCTTTGAGCCTGTCGACCACTTGCCGCAGGGTAGCATTTTCGAGGCCTATTTCTTTCGATACATAAAAATTGGTGTCCAGATCGGCGTCACTGAGGCTGTAATCCTCCAAACTCAGCGCGGGCTTGCGGTCGCGCCGCTTGCGTATCGGGTTGGTATTGGAGAGCAGGTGGGCCCTGTCGCGATAGCCTTTTATCAGGGACAGCACTTGTAGTTCTTTGGTTACGGCCGTACCGCCGGCCTCTCCGGCCGGCACGCCGTTGACGCTTTGCGCAAAATCAAAACCCTGAAAAAAAGTGCGCCAGCTGGCCTCTATTTGTTCCGGATCGCGTTGGTATTGTTGGTACAACGATTCGATATATGCCGGATGTGCATTTGCAATAAATGAGAAATCGCCCATGTCAAAAGGATGTTTTCAACTGCTTTTTTAAAACGAAACAACGTGTAAAGCCTGTTTGTTGGTGTTCTTTGCGAAAACGCGCACGAAAATGCAAAATTGCAACAAATCCGTGGGAGCTGGTAATGTTTTTTTTCTGAATTTAGGCCAATCAGTGGTACTGTTATCGGTTGTCGGTTATCGGTTGTCGGTTCTTTAAATTTGTTCTTTTTCTTGTTTTTGGAACAGAAAACTGACAACCGACAACTGACAACAGAAAAATCTAAGAAATTTACTTGGTAAATTCCAGTTAACCCGTATATTTGCAGTCCGAATTCAAGAAGCAATTAAAGAAGCTGGAAAGTACACATTATGGCAAACCATAGATCAGCAGAAAAAAGAATACGTCAAAACGAGAAGCGTCGTACGGCAAACCGTTATTACAAGAAGACGGCGCGTACGGCTATCAAGAAGCTCCGCGACATGACTGACAAGGGCGAGGCAGAGACCTATTTGCCCAAAGTGATCAGCATGATCGACAAATTGGCGAAAAATAATACGTGGCACAAAAACAAGGCTGACAACCTCAAAAGCAGCCTGACCCGCCACATCAACGGCATCGCCTAACAACTACCCGTAGTTGTACGGCAAGGCATGAGTCATTCCGGCACCAGTCCGGGATGACTCATTTTTTTGTTTGCTCCCCGCATTACACGCTTCCTTCTCCTTGGGTTTGCAGAATAATTTATTATGCTTACCTTTATCTATTGTGAAAAGCCCAAAATACGCCATTGTATGGAGCAACTTCCCATTTTTGATGAAGAAGAACAGCAGCTCAAGCGCTATTACAGCATCAGCGAAATAGCGGTTATGTTCAAGGTGTCTCCTTCTTTAATCCGGCATTGGGAAAAAGAATTCGACCTCCTCAAACCCCACAAGGGAAGCAAGGGCGACCGCAAATTTACACCCCAGAATATCGAGCAGTTCCGAACCATTTTTCACCTCGTTAAAGAACGCGGCTTTACACTCGAAGGCGCCAAGCAGGAATTGCGCCAGCAGCGCGAACGGCAAAAGGAAAAACAGGAATGGCTATCGCGCTTTCAACACCTCAAACATTTTCTCGAACAACTTCGCGACGATTTGTAATTTTCACCCACACATCCATTACCAAGCATTACCACCCACTATGAAGCGTACTCTTACTATTGCATTGCCCTTGCTGTTTGCCTGCATCCAAACCATGGGCCAAACCCCTACTATCCAGGACTGTCTGGGCGCCATTCCCGTGTGCCAGCCGGTGTATACCGAATCGGTATCCGCCCAGGGTAGCGGCAATTATCCCAATGAAATCAATACCAGTATCAGTTGCACCGCCGGCGAACTCAACTCGATCTGGTACGTGTTTACCGCCGCACAAGACGGCAACCTGGGATTTGTAATTACCCCCAACAATTCGAACGACGACTACGACTGGACGCTTTTTGATATCACGAATGCAACCTGTCAGGATATTTTTACTAACCAAAATTTACAGGTGAGCTGCAACGCCTCAGGCGGAGGCGGTTGTCACGGCCCTACCGGCGCCACCGGGGCGACTCCGTACGACGAACAGGGCGCCGGCTGCGGTTCTAATCCGCCTACCCAATTTAATGGTTTTACACCTTTCAACGACCTTATTCCCATGGAAGAAGGCCGCACTTATGTATTAATGGTGTCAAACTGGACCGGCTCTACTTTTGGGTATAAACTTGACTTTAGCCCGTCAACGGGTCTCGGCATTTTTGACCAGGTTTCACCCGAAATTGATACGATTATTACGCCCGTGTCTTGCGGTCAAAATACGATCGATATTACTTTTAGCGAATTCATATTGTGCAATACGATTAATAGCGCCAACTTTCAACTCACAGGTCCGGGCGGCCCCTATACGGTTAACCTGCTCAGTCCCAATTGCATAGGCGGTAACAACGCCCATGCCAAAGAATTTTCACTTACCGTAACGCCCCCCATCAGCTCAATGGGCAATTTTACGCTCCAAATGACCACCAACGGAACTACACAGGTACTCGACCTGTGCGACAACCCCGCAGCGAGCACATCTATTCCTTTTAGCGTAAATACACCCATCCCCGTAGCGATCAATTTGGGCGTGGATACTTCCCTGTTGTGCAACGGCGATGTGCTCACCATAGACGCCACTACGCCCAATAGCACTTACTTGTGGGATGACGGAAGTACGAACGCTACCCTGCCTGTGACCGTAGCCGGCAATTATACCGTTACCGTGACCACCCCCTGCGGAAGTGGTTCGGATAATATGGAAATTGTCACCTTATTCGACGTACCGCAGCTCAACCTGGGCGCCGACCAGACGCTTTGCACCGGCGAGACGCTGCCTTTCGACCTGACGCAGCCTTTCGCTTCATATACCTGGCAAGACGGATCTACTAACCCTTTGTACACCATCAGTAGCGCCGGCACGTATGCCGTCACCATTACCAATGTGTGCGGCGTGGTGCAGGACCAGATCCAGGTGAACTATATCCCACCGGTTAACCTCGAACTGGGTCCACGCCAGGTATTGTGCGATGGGGAAACGCTGGACCTCGACGTATCGCACCCCAATGGAACCTACCAATGGCAAAACGGCAGCACCCTGCCCGTTTTTCGCATCGACAGTCCGGGATTGTATGGCGTGACCGTCACCACACCCTGTGAATCGCAACAAGATACCCTGCGCGTCGATTATATCTCGCCGCCAAAACTGGCGCTGAGCAACGACACCATTTTGTGCCCCTGGCAAACCATTGAATACGATCTAACCGTGGAAGGCGCCACGTATCAATGGCAAGACGGCACCACCAGCCCCATATACCTCATCGACCGATCGGGCGACTATGCCGTGACGGTCACGCACGCCTGCGGCACTTTTGATGCTGCGGTGACCGTGACCATCCTCGATTCCATTCGCACCGAATTGGGTCGCGTGCACGCTGGCCGATTATTTCTGGAATGACGGTTCTACGAGTGCCTTGCTGGCCGTGAAAAGCCCGGGCATATACAGCGTGGCGGTGTCTAACATATGTGAGCAGGTGACCGACCAGGTTTTGGTCAGGGAATGCGAATACTGCGACGTATACGTGCCCACCGGCTTTTCGCCCAACAGCGACGGCATCAACGACGATTTCCGACCGCTGAGCGACTGTCCGCTCGACCATTACAGCCTGCGCATCTTCGACCGCTGGGGCGCCCAATTGTATGAAACCAACGACCCCAGTGCGAGCTGGGATGGCGAACACAAAGGCAAACCGGTGAGTGCCGGCGTATATGTGTGGTGGATAGAATATACGGTGGTAGAGAATAACAGACCCCGCAAGGCCACCGAGACGGGTGGCGTGGCGGTGGTGAGGTAGGTGGGTTGTCGGTTGTCCGTTCTCTGTTGTCCGTTATCCGTTCCTTAACTTTGCCAGTTTTACTTTAACAGAGAACAGAGAACAGAGAACAGAGAACAGAGAACAGAGAACAGAGAACAGAGAACAGAGAACAGCCTACTGCGCTGCCTTCAGCCGCACGGCGATATTTTGCACATCGCCTTTGCGGTTCACCTTTACATTCAGCACATCGCCTACTTTGGCGCGGCCGACGGCTTCCTGTAATTCGGGTACTGTTTTGATATCGCGGCCATTGACGCCCACGATCACATCTTTGGGTTGGAGGCCGGCGTATTGGGCCGAGCCGCCGTCTACCAGGCTTTCGATCAGCACGCCCTGGCTGATAGAGATGCCCATATCTTTAGCTGCATCGCTATCGAGTTCTGAAATATTGACCCCCAGCAGCGGGCGCTGGTAGCTGCCAAATTCGATAATATCGTCTACAATACGCGTAGCCAGGTTGATTGGAATAGCAAAAGAATAGCCTTGGAACGAGCCGTTGCGACTTGTTTTTTATCGGTGCCTATCACCTTGGCATCAAAGGTGCGATTATCGTAGAGCGTCACCTCCAGTTCGTCGGCCATTTCCACCACGTGGTTATTGGCAATAATAAAACCGTCGCTGCTGTAGATCACCCCTGAGCCCGTACCCGATTGGGGGCCGGGCTGGAAGAGGAAATCGTCGTCGAAGAAAAAGCGGAAAGGACTTTCGCTCAGGTTGTTGTTTGCCGTAGCCGGCTTGGCGGTTGCTTTGATGTGCACCACCGCCGGCATAGCTGCAGACGCGGCCTGGGTAAAGTCGAACGGTACGGAGGCTGGTCCGGGCTTGCTGTTTACAAAATTGACCTGCCGGGCCGGCAGTGCAGAGGCAGGAATGTCGTCTTTGGACAGATAATTATAAAAACCCAAACCTGCCAATGTCACGGCGCCGCCCAACATACCGGCAAAAATCATGGTTGTTACCTGCTTCATATTCCTGTTTATTTATATTTTGCTGAACGTAAAATTGACATGAATAAAATAACTCCAGAAAGTGACCGTTTGTTACCCAAAACAGGGGCTTTTAACTGGATCTTAACAGCAAAAAAATGGTAACGCATGTCTTCCTTTGATCATGGGTCAACGCTTGCGCCTTCCGAGGGCTGGAATGCGGTGTCGCATGCGATGGTACAGACGCTGCGGCCCGAAAGCGAGTTGGAAGGACTGTTGCTGCAAGACCCCGTTTTCCTTCGGGGTTTGTTGTGGGGCGTGCCCCGTTACGGCCACCCCGAAGGCGAAGTGTATAAACACGTGGCCGAGGTACTTCACAATATCGAAGAGCTACCCATCGAACCCCGTCAACGCCATCAATTGCGTATCATCGCCTTTGCGCACGATACGTTTAAGTATCTCGAAGATAAGAGTTTTCCCCGCAATTGGGAAAAACACCACGGCATGCTGGCCCGTCGATATATGGAACAACACCTTTCGGATGAAGGTTTACTGGATATTATCGAACTGCACGACGAAGCCTATTACGCCTGGCGTATGCAGTTTCTACACCACGAATCCGACGCCGGCCAGCAGCGTATGCAGCGACTGCTCGACCGCCTGGGCGACTACCGCCAGTTGTACTACCTCTTTTTTAAATGCGATACCCTCACCGGCGATAAAGTGATCGCCCCCCTCAAATGGTTTGAACACAGCGTGGAGGGGATTCAGTTGGTGGTGTTTTAGGGTTTAGTATGGTTTAGTGCCTTCGGCAGTTTAGCGATTGGGTTTAGAATCCCATAAAAAAATGCTACGTGGGGAACTAATCGAAACGGGCTTGGGTTAACAACTTTATAAAACGCTATTATCATGGGCGTACTAACGACACAAGAGACCCTGCAAAAAGAAGAATTAGACCGCATCTTTGATCGGGAGCTGGTGCCTCACTTAGATGCCCTATATTCTTTTGCCTACCACCTAACCTTTAATGAGCACGATGCGAACGACCTGGTGCAGGACACGTACATGCGCGCATACCGCGCTATCGAAACGTTCCAGAGCGGCACCAACGCCAAGGCGTGGTTGTTCCAGATCCTCAAAAATGCGTTTATCAACCTCTACCGCAAGCGCAGCAAAAGGCCTGTACATGTGGATTACGAGGAAGTAGCGCTGGTGCACCGCGAAAACGAGGGCTCGAAAGCCGGTTACGACGATTTGCGCACCGAGATATTCGACAATTCGATGGGCGATGAGGTGACTAACGCCCTCAATTCTTTGTCTGTCAATTTCCGCGTCGTCGTTTTATTGTCAGATATAGGAGGTTTTTCTTACGAAGAAATAGCCGCTATTATTGGCATTCCGGTGGGCACGGTGCGCTCCCGTCTGTTTCGTGCACGCAACTTAGTAAAAGAAAAACTCAGCGCTTACGCTTTAGCGCAGGGCTATAAAGATTACCGTTCGTAACGAATTTGATAACCTGTTATCCGTTAACCATTAAAACTGTGCGCCTTGCAGCCCATGTCCCCTGCCAAACTGTCAATACTGCTGCTCCCCCGGCTTTTATAAGCTGAGGGAAATGGCTCGAAGGGATACGCAAAAGGCTTGGTTTACATACAGCATGAAGATTATGAAGGCATTTCACTCTTTTTTACCGGTTCCTGTGCCAGCACCCCTCCCGGGGTTCCCATTGGCAGGCAGCCTCAAAGGAGTGAAGTGCCTTTTTGTTGCTGCTTGTTGTTAAACCGCAGATAAGAGGAACAACGGATGACTAAAACACGTGCCATGAAAGATCAGCAGTATCTCGATCTGGTTAAAAAAGTAACCTTGTACCTCGACAATGAACTCAATGAAGCCGCAGAACGCGAATTGCTCAATGAGATTAAGTCCAACCCCAGTTACCTCCAAATCCTCAGCCAGGAACAAGCTTTCCGCGAATTTATCAAAAGTCGCATACACCGCCGAAAACCCTCTCCCGCCCTCGTCCAGTCTATCAAGGATAAAATTAATATCAAGCCAGGCATTGAATAGGACTTTACGACTATAGGACTGTACGACTATAGGACGATATGCTTGTTAATCGGCATCTTACAGTCGTACAGTCGTACAGTCGTACAGTCGTATAGTCTTACAGTCCTACGTATAGTCGTACAGTCTCATCAGAGCCTGTACCTCAGCCCCAGGCCTGCTGTCAGAAACTGGTAATCGGGTGTTGGGAGGTTGAAATAACCGCCTTCCAGCGACAAATCCAGACGGGAGGTGGCGGCCCAGTGCAAGGCCAGGCGCAAACTATACCCACCAGAGCTATCCGTATTTTTGGGTTTGTAAATACCGGCGCCAGCAGCCAACGACATTGAAAGGCCACTACTCGACAAGGGGAACTGCCCTTTGGCGTACAACGTAGCGCCGAGGACATAAAAGTTTTGGTCAAACCCGTAATATCCGCCCCGGCCCTCCAGCGAGAAATTGGGCGTAAACTGGTAGCCGGCGTCTATTTCAGCGTAAAAGCCGCCGTTGACGTACAGGGAGTCCAGCTTGCCTAATGGTCTGGTAATGCCGGCATGCGCGCTGATGCCCCACTTGTGTTTGATATAGGGCTTATCAAAACGCGACAATTTGCCGCGATAAATCTCTTCGTCGAGCAAATATACTTTCACCTTGGGGTCGCCTTCTGCCTGCACGCTAAGGCCGTATTTGCCGCCGCATTCGTCATTAATTGTCACTCGTTCAACGCCGGCGCCTTTCACACTAAAGGCATAACCGTAACCCGGGCCAACGTAATACGTACGGCCTTCCGATTCATATTGGGGGCGCAGGCCCAGGTAAGATACCCTGCCGTCTTTATTATAAGTGCGCTCCTTTTGTTTGTACAAAACAGGTGCTATACGCACGTTGACCGTCTGGTCTTTCATCCTTTCCAGCTTTCCGTAGGCGGCGTCTTCGGCTACCACGGAGAAGATCACCTTGTGCACGCCGGTGACCGCCCAATCACCATAGACGGCTTCGTATTTGCCGTCGCCTTTGTGGGGCAGCGTGAGGGTATCGCCGAAGTATATCTTGAGCGAATCGAGGGCGCCGGGGTTGTTGGCCTGAAGCCAGGCCAGGGTGCGGCCGGCGCAGGAGCCCAACTCGGGGTTGTCGGGCAGGGGCCCGGTTACCTGTGCGCGGGCCAGCAGGTCGCTCACATCTACGCTGGGTTTGATGATACGGGCTTTTACAACTGCATTTTTTATAGGATTGCCCTGGTGCGAGAGGGTGAGGCTTATCGGGGCTTTGCTGCCGGCCACCACGGGCGTGTTGCCTACCTTAGTCTCCATATCTATTTCGTGGTCGTCGGCGGTGGCAAAAAGCTTGACCGACGGCGGCCCCGGGTGGTAGATATCTTCCGGGTCATAACTACCTTGTTCGATAAGCATCTTAAACTCCCATGCGCCTTCGCTCGTATACTCTGGAAGTTCCTGAAAATCAATAGTATAGGTAATTAAAAAAGGCGTAACCAGCGCTTGTGCTTTTTCCAATGGGAATTTTACGCCGTTGCGGTATATTTCAAATCTGGTGTGCGAACCGGCGAATGGCCGGTCGAAATGCGCTTCAAAAAAGAGGCGGCTTACATTTTTGTTGCAGTTAACGGCCAGCGTATTGGCGCCGGTAATGGCTTGCTGTTCGAATTTGATGTGCTGCGGACTGAATTTGTTGAAAATTTCGTTGAAGGCGTTGCCGCTTAGTTCACCCATAAAGCCGGCCTCGTTGCCAGCTGTGGTGGTGAAATACCCTGAAGCGCCGCCGGCCAGTTCCTGAAGCAGGGTTGTAAAAGCGGGAATGGTGCCCACGCCGACCGTATAGATTTCAATGCCATCGAGATTAGTGGCGTTGAGGTTTTTGAGCGTTGATGCATCGGCTGCCTGGATCTCCCGGGTAGTAGCCGTGGTGACCACGTTGGGCGCTGCATTTTGTTCGCCGTCGGTGAATACTACGATGACTTCTCTGAAGCTGTTATTTTCCACGCCTCCCAAACGGGAGTTGATGGCCTCCAGCACTCCTGCGCCGATACTGGTACCGTCGCGGCCCAGCACAGGGTCGGACCCATTTTGAGCGGGCGCGGAACCCATATTAGACGTGACACCTGTATTGAAGTCAGTTACGTTTATTAAGGCGCCAAAAGTACCCGCAGGAGCTACGGTGGCGCCGGAGAAATACACCACGCTCATTCTGTCGTTAGCCAGGGCATTTTCGTTGTTCGTTTGAAATTTGTCGACAAAATTTTTCACGCCTGTTTTAAGGGCGTCCCACCGATGCCCTGTTGCAATGATACACCCGGGCCAGGACGCTGCAGGTGCAGAAGGCGCGCACTCCATACTGCCAGAGCGGTCGAGCACGAAAATCATGCGCAGGGCGGGGCGTACTATCAGGCGATAGTTTCGCTGAGCGAAGCCGGCAACACCACCTCCGGTTCGTCGTATGGTAAAGGGGTATTCGCCTTCCACCGCATTGTTTACCGTGACGGTGGCATTGCTATTGGTAAAAGTGATCGTAACGCCGGTACTTGCACCGCCGACCGGAAGCGTACCCGAGCCAACGGCACTGGGAGTACATCCGCCCCCTTCACAAAAAAACCAGTTAAACGGCGGGATACCGGCGGTGGAACCTATTACCATTGTAGCCGGAATGGCTTGTTTGCTCTCAAAATGTTTAACAAAGGTAGTGGTGGCAAAATCGACGTTCTGTTTTTGTCCGAATAAGTAGGTTGTTGTGGGCAGGCACAAAGCAACAGCAGCCACACAGGTAATAAGCCGAAAATGGTTGTTCATACGGTTGTGTTTTACTGGGTTTTGCCCAGGTTGTTGGTTTTTACTATAAAAAGCGATTCGTTTTGTGTGCCTACCGCAAGGAAACCGCCATCAGGAGTGGCAATAACCGACTCAAAATAATCGTCGCCTGTGGCGCCATAAGTTTCACTCCAATTGATCTGGTTGTTGTTGTTAACTTGGAGTATAAGGGCGTCCCCATTTTTGGCGCCCGCCAAAACAAATGTCCCATCGGCCAATGACAACAAGGCATTAGACAATTCCGATCCGCCGTCATGGATGCTTTGCGGATAAGGCGCTACGGCGTTTCCACTGGAATTTACTTTTACCAAATAAATATCCTCTGCACTCCTGCCGCTGAGCATGAAAGTATTGCCGGGCAAAGCGGTGATGGCATAGGCAATGTCGTATTCATTGCCGCCAAAAGTCTTCGGAAAACCGCCCGCTAAAATACCAAATGCGTCGAGTTTCATCAGCATCACATCGGTTGGATTACCCATTGGGCCTTTCGAGCCTGCTATCCAGATATTCCCTGAGGCATCTGTGGTCACGGCATAGCCGATTTCATTGTCGGACAGGGGAATCTTTTTGGGGGCGATGCCAAAAACGCCGAACGAAGGCGGTCCGCTCACGACAAATACGTCGAGGTCGCCGGCGGCGATATTGGATGCACTGCCTGTGATTAATACGTTCCCGGAGGATGTCTCCGCTACGCCTAAGGCTTGCTCATTGCTGTTGTTGGGGCTTACACTCAGGCTGATAGGCCCGTTAAGCTTATTTCCATTAATGTCAACGCGGAGATAAAGTGCATCGGAATTCCCAACGCTACTGTTGAAAACAGAGCCGACGATGGCAAACGTGCCATCTGATAATTTGATCATATCACTTGGGATGTCAAAGTTGGAGTCGCCATAGAATTTCGGAAATCCCTGGGCCGTTTGCCCCAGGCGGTCAATTTTTAGCAGCGCAATGTCGCTGTGCAATTCCGAGGCATTGGTGTATTTCAGTCCGAGTACCATGGCGCCGCCGTCGTTGAGCGGCAATACCTTTACGGCATAACTTAGTTCGGGCAGTGGCAGCTCAAAGGTATTCCACTCGATATTCACATTATTAGTAACAGAGTCTTTTCCCAGGTCGCCGCTAGCCACGAGCTTCACAGTATACAAGCCAGGCAGTTGAAATACGTGGGTAAAATTGGTGGTAGGGGCTATAAGTTCGTTATTTACATACCACTTAAAATTATTGGCATTGACTGAATTATTGGTAAAAGTAACGCTGGCAGGTGCTTTGTACACTTGATTTTCAAAGGTAAACGCCGCCGTCACGCCGCTGGTGGGGTTGATCAGTATGACCTCGCCATAGAAAGACCGGCCGTGTACGTCGATGGCATACGCCCGGATGTAGTGGGTTGCGTTGGGCTCCAGCAGTTCCAGCTCGCTGGTAAAAACGCCCGTTCTTGTGGAGGCGCCCAGTTCGGTGACGTTATCGGAGGTGGTAGGCGGGTTGTTGGTGCTCGACCACACATGGCCGTGCTGCACGATGCCGTCGCCCAGGGCGATAAGCTGCCCGGAGGCGGTCATATCGGCGGGGTCAAAGCGCCCGTAGTCACCGCGGGCGACTGCACGGAGGCGATTTCTTTGAGTTCTTCGCCGCACGAAAAAACGGCGAGCAGGAGCCAAGCTCCCAGTATGAAGCGGAAATTGGTTTTCATGGGTGGTGGTTTAGAAGGTAAAGCGAATACCTGTTTGTGAGGATTCCTGGAAAAAGTCGACCTGACTGAAAAAATTGGGAATTGGCTTCGACGGCTTTGCGGCTCTTGTTTTGTTTTTCTTGATCACGTTGCACAATACAGCCGCCACGGCAAAACCACCCGAAGCGGCGTAGGATATATTGCGCCACTTGTAATCGTCTTTGGCCTTTTGCAGCATGTCGTCGCGCGACAAACCCTGGTAAACCGGCGCCGTTTCGTCGAGGTTGGATTTGTAAATCTCGTATTGGTCCACGCCGTCTTTGTTGAAATACAGGCCTGCCCCGACGCCGGCCACCGCCAGTCCGCCAAATACATATGTAAGCGGATTCAGCGGTTCCTTGTAGGGCAGCAGAAAATTGGTGGGGATGCGCCATTTTTGGAGGTAGTTGATCACTTCGTCGATATTGACGGCCGTGGCGCTGGCGCCGCTGCTTACTTCGGTGATCAATCCCAGTAGCCGGCCCTTTTTGCGTTCTACCAGGGCGCCTCCTGAGAAACCGGGATTGACGCCCAGGCTCGAAAATCCAAGTTGGTAAGTTCCCAGCCGGGTATTGGTCAGGGTATTCATCTTGTTGTACGTCCATTCCGCGCCGTATGGATGACCGATACAACTCACCGCCTGGTCCACTTTCAATTCCTCGATATTACCGCGCCGGAATTCGTAGTAGTTGATGGGCGCATTAGCAGGAATTTTGGCAACCACCACGGCAATATCCAGTTCCTCGCTGACTTGGTAGTGGAGCGTTGCAGGAAATTCTGTCCAGCTTGCCTGATTGAGCCTTACGGTAATGGATTGGGCGTCTTTTACTACATGATAGGCCGTGACGATAAACAACTGATCGCCTGTGCGGCCGGATACGATGCCGGCGCCGGTTTCGCCCTCGGAACCTTCCTGGTTAACCGTTTTGATCAAAGCAACGCCTTGCAGGATATTTTGCGAAAGCGACTCGGGAATGTATCCCATAAACATCGCTACGCACAGCGGCAGGAAATACAGGTTTTTCATGGTAATGCATCTTTTGGAGTGTAGAAGTACACGAAAGTTAATACCTGCTATAGCCTTTCGTTACCTTTTTCCAATTGCTTTTTTTGGTAGCGTAATATTTGCACCCATTGTCGCATTAATAATTGACGCCGGGTTATTACACCTGTGTAAAGATAATATATTAATTTGTAACTGTTTAGTAGGGTTTAGCTAAACTGCCGAAGGCACTAAACCCTATCGCTAAACTGCGCATGCACTAAACTGTTACAATTTTATTAAAAAATAAACCTCAAGCATAAATACATGAAGACCAAACTTTTGTTAGCAGTGCTGATGTGGACGTTGTGCGTGCCCCCCGCCTTACAAGCCCAGAAGTTGATTGTAAAAGAAGAAAAAGACAACTACATCGAAGGCGTTTATTCGCTCGAAGTAGGCGCATCACTCGAAATCATTTCATTTTACGATTATTTCGAGCCTTACGAAACCGGCAAAAAACAGCAAATGCAGGCTGCTTTTTATGCGCCCGGGGTTGATTCTTTTTTATTAAAAGCGGAAGAAAAAAGGATCACAGGTTTTTACTGGATGCAATCCAAACCGGCAAAAACAAAAAAGGGCGCTAACGTCTTCGGGCCCTGGTATGCCGATGGAATGCTCAAAAAGCTGACTGTTCCGGCTTCTAACCTTGGCGTAATGCTGCGCTATCGCGGCAAAAAGAGCAATTACCTGTTGCCCTTATCCGTCTACCAAGGGGCTTCGCCGAAGTTGTCGGAGCAATACAAAGCCGTTTTTCGATTGGCAAAGAGTATATCCAGAGGCCAGTTTAAGGTATATAAAGGCGAATACAGCGGCGTACCCCCAGAGGCCAAAATAGCCCAGACAGGTATGATCGGCAAAAACCTGGGCGGCGCGGTTTTTCAGATTGCTGTAGATAAAAGTAACTTGCGGAATTACACGGGTTGGGTTACGGTCACTTTGTTGCTCGAAGAGCGCAATACGACCAATAAAACGCCCTTCCGTTTTTATTTTTATCACACGAACCCCTAAGCGCTCATGCAGGCAGCCGATTACATCAGGAAGCTCATCTCCATCAACCGCACGGATGCGGCGCTGGCTTTTTTGCGCGAAATAGCCGGACAGCTCGCCCCCGAGGTCAATGAAGAGGTGGTGCTGCATGCCGCCGATTACGCGCGTCCGCAGCAGGATAAAAGGGATGGAAATTTGTCGAAACAAGACGAAAAACTGCTCTTCACCCAGCTCCACAACGCGCTGCTGTATGTAGCAGGCGCCCTTCCGTCGCATATTGATGCGCCGGTGGCGGGTTTTCAAGTGGCCAGGCTCGACCTGCAGGTATTTTTGCATCGCTACCGCCTTCCCATCCTGCTAGCTTTGTGGGGCCTTGTAATATTGAGCGCCCTGTGGCTGCAATCGAAACCCAAACCCGATGTGCCTGTGCGAGTGGATATGACCCTCAACAGGCTGGCATTTACGGCTAAAGAATCTACAGATTTTGATGTCGATCAGGCTTTCGGGGCATTTCAGATCAGTCATTTTGAAATGATAAGCCTGCCCGCCCGGCGCCTGCGACTTGGCGATGAGGGGGGTAGTACCCGGACTTACGAAGTGGGCGAAGGCCAAATCGAAATGTCACATGCCTACGGCAATGATGAATCGAATTTGATCCTCGAATCCGTTTATCTCCAGTCAATCAGCTGGGAAGCAAATAGCCGCGTGACTATCACAATGCCCGAAAGCCAGGAAGAAGCCGGCGGCGTAATCGCCCTCGATATCCAGCCGGGCAGTGCGTCGGGGATTGTCAACTTCCAGGATAGTCTGAGTTTCGAATGCAGCTTTGTTGATCTCAAGGGTCTCGGTGAGATGCAGTCTGTTGACTGGGCCTCGGGGGTAATATTCGTGCCCCACGGGGAAGCAGCAGAGCTGCGTTTTAGTGGCCGGGGCGACAATCTATCCCTTCTATTCGAATCGCCGGCAAACAACCGGCGGGCCGTGGAAAAACAACACCTGTCAATCGATAGTGTCGCCTTTATTCGCCCTTTGGGCAATGGCGAATTTACCAGCTCCATCCAACGCGCCGACATACAGTTTGTGGATAAACAAAACCAACCGTACCGCCGCTTGTCGTTAAAAAACGGCGAATTTCTCAGATTAGCCTCGGCCAAATCGCTGGAAATAGTGAGCCTCCAATGGCATGAAAACGCCATACAAGTGCAACTGGCCGGCCGCGCCGGGCTATTGTCGGCAGGGCCAACGCTCGACACCCTGCAAATCCAAAACCCCGGATACATCTCCTGGTGGTGGCAATACCATCCACTCAGCGCCATAGCTGCCGTCATTTTATTAGCAGGCTGCTCATCGGCCTTGTGGTGGTTGCCCCGTTTCAGGCAGGGTTAGGTCGAAAAATCGGGCCTATGGTTGCCTTTATCGGCATTATTCCTTTTCTTTGCATAGCCTTATTATTCAAGCACCTATCTGCCTTTCTCCAATTATCCGGTCTCGGCCTTATCTCTAATTTCATTTTTCAAAAATTTGATAATGAATAAATTGTATCGTATCCTTTGGATTATAGGATGTATTGCAGCGGCGCATTCGCCCGTTTTTTCCCAGCTTCACGAACCCGTTTTCCCCAACCAGCAGGGGGCTGCTTTGTTGCAAAGTTTGGTACAGGAATTCAAACCCGCCACGGTGCTTAATTACGACGATGCCCGTGACGCCATGTACCTGCAAATATGGAAAGACAACGACAGCATACATTGCGTATACACCGACCACACCTTGTATCTGCCGCCCAACGAAGACAACCCCGTTTTTCACCTCCTGCAATTCGGCTCGCTCAACGGCATCATCTGCGAGCACACCTATCCGCGCAGCAAAGGCGCTGAAAGCGGCAACGCCCTCAGCGACATGCACCACCTGGTACCTGCCCGGTTAGGCGCCAACCTGGCGCGCAATAACTTTCCATTTACTGAAATTGCCGACCAGCAAACCAGTCTGTGGCTATACCGCACCCAAAGTAGTTCGAGTATGCCTACCTCTAATATAGACCTATACAGCGAACAGCGCCTCGGCCAGTTTGAACCCCGCGAAGACTACAAAGGCAACGTGGCCAGGGCTATGTTTTACTTCTACACCATGTACCGCGCCGAGGCCGACGCTGCCGACGCCGAGTTTTTCTGGCAGCAGCGCCCTACCCTCTGCCAGTGGCACCTCCTCGACCCCGTTGATGAAAAAGAATGGGAGCGCACCCACCTGATCGCCAACTACCAGGAAGGGAAGCGAAATCCCTTTGTGCTCGACTGCTCCCTGGCTGCCCGCGCTTATTGCAGCGACGTGACGGCGCCCTGTATCCCAACGGGTGTGTCAAATGCCAACCCGGGCGACTACGATTTTCGCATATTTCCCAACCCGCCCCAGGCACGGCTACAATGTCATTTACCTTACAAGACCGCCGGCAAGTCACTGCTGTGCTTTATGATGCCCAAGGCCGGGTAGTTGCCACCGTAGTGGATGAAATCCTGCAGCCCGGCGAACACAGCTTTGATCTGCGCTTCTCGCAGGCTGCCAAAGGGCAAGCCGTTTTCTGTCAACTGCTGCTCAGCGGCGAAAATCAAAGCGTTTCTTTGCGCCAAACGGTTGTGATGTATTGACGAGGTTTGCATTATATTTACAAAATAAAATGCAAAACCCATGCCCACTGCCTTGTACCGACTAACCCTGGCCGGCATACTGGCCTTAACGCTCTATACCGGAGCCGCGCAAACTCCCGCCATAACGGAACCCCCTGCCCAGCGCGACCAGCGCATGGCCTGGTGGCGCGAAGCCCGTTTCGGCATGTTCATCCACTGGGGGCTCTACGCCATTCCCGCCGGGGAGTGGAACGGCGCCACCAACTACGGCGAATGGATACGCCATTCCGCACAGATACCGCTGGAAACCTACGACCGGTTTGTGCACCAGTTTAACCCCACCGCCTTCAACGCCGAAGCCTGGGTACAGATGGCCAAAGACGCCGGCATGAAATATATCGTTATCACCAGCAAACACCACGACGGCTTTTGCCTGTGGGATTCCAAAGAAACCGACTTCGACGTGGCCTCCACGCCCTTCCGCCGCGATATTCTCAAAGAACTGGCCGACGCCTGCCGAAAAATCGGCGGCGTGAAACTCTGCTTCTACCATTCCATCATGGATTGGCACCACCCCGACTATACCCTGCGAAGGGGTTGGGAAACAGACCGCCCGCTAGCCGGGGCGGATAGGGCTCGTTTTATTATTTATTTAAAAAAACAACTTAAAGAACTCGTCACCAACTACGGCGACATCGGCGTGCTGTGGTTCGACGGCGAGTGGGAGGAATTCTGGACCCATGCCGACGGCAAAGACCTCTACAACTACGTGCGCAGCCTCAAACCTGATATTATCGTCAACAACCGGGTAGACAAAGGACGCGGCGGCATGGCCGGCATGACCTCCTCAAGCGAATACGCCGGCGACTTCGGCACGCCCGAACAGGAAATCCCGGAAACCGGGCTTCCCGGCGTGGATTGGGAGAGCTGCATGACCATGAACGACAACTGGGGGTACAACAAAAACGACCTCCACTTCAAAACCAGCGAAGACCTGCTGCGCAAACTCGCCGACATTGCCTCGAAGGGCGGCAACTTCCTGCTCAATATAGGCCCAAAAGCCGACGGAACCTTCCCCCAACAGAGCATCGACCGGCTGCGCGATATCGGCGCCTGGATGCGCCTCAACGGCGAGTCGATCTATGGCACTTCGGCCAGTCCTTTCCACCACACCGCCTGGGGGCGGGTCACCCAAAAAAACCTGGGCAAAACCAGCAGGCTTTATTTTCACGTCTTCGACTGGCCCAAAAGCGGCCTGCTGGAAGTACACAACCTGGGCAATACCGTCACAAAAGCCTATTTGCTGGCCGGCGGACAAGCCGTCCCCTTCCGGAAAAAAGGATTTTCGCTCAGCCTGCAACTGCCCTCTGCCGCCCCTGATCCGATCAACACCGTGATCGTAGTAGAAATAAAAGGCGCCCCCGAGGTATTCCACACCCCGCAGATCGAAGCCTACCATACCGAGTTCATCAGCACGATGGAGGTGGCCCTTAGTCTGCCCGGCGGACAGGGCAAAGCCGTGTTGCGCTACACGACCGATGGCACGGCGCCCGGGCCTAAATCGTCGGTATATCGCGGACCTTTAATATAAATAAAACACCCTCGTACAAGCCCGCTCCTTTGTAGGCAAAACGCCCGTGAGTGAAACGGCGCAGCAGCAATTTACCAGGGTGACGCCGCCGGCGCCGGCATCTCTTGAAGGCGTCGTGCCCGGCATCAAGGCAGCCTATTACGAAGGCAACTGGGACAAACTGCCCGATTTCAGGGCACTAAAACCGGTAGGAGAAGAGATTCTGCCTTCACCTGGTACGGGCCGCATGGCCGGCAAAGACCATTACGGCATCGTCTTCGAAGGCTACATAGACATTCCCGCCGACGATATCTATCGATTTATCCTGGCCTCCGACGACGGCAGCCGTCTCTACGTCAACAACCGCCTGGTGGTGGATAACGACGGCCTGCACGGCGCCCGCGAAGTTGGCGGGGCTGTTCCCTTGCTCAAAGGCCTCAATGCCATCCGCATCGAATTTTTTGAAAAATCGGGCGATGAATCGGTCTCATTGTCCGCCGAATCTAAAAATAGACCACCGGAATTGAAATGGTGGTGTATATTAGATTGACAGATAAACCCTCATAAACCCTCATAAACCCTCATAAACCCTCATAAACATAAACATGGACATCCTATTCCTGGCCTTTGCCAACGACAGAGACAACCCGCTGCCCGCCTTACAACGGGAAGACGAAAACCTATACGGCCTGTTGGCGCCCCGGCAGGCGCAGCAGCACTTTCTCATTCACCGGGATTCCTTTACCAACCTGAACTCCATAACGGAATACCTCGACCTTTATAAAGACAACATCGTCGTATTTCACTACAGCGGCCATGCGGGACCGGGGAGTTTGCAACTCGAAGGCCCCGACGCCCATGCCGTGGGCATCGCCGAATTTCTGGCACGCTGTCCGCGACTGCAACTCGTAGTGCTCAACGGCTGCTCCACTGCCGGACAAGTAAAAGGCCTGCTCGACAAAGGCATACCGGTGGTCATCTCCACCCATGCCCCGGTAGAAGACCAAAAAGCCGCCGAATTTTCCATTCAGTTTTATCGCTCGCTTGCCAACCAGGAAAGCGTGGAACAGGCCTTCGAAGCCGCCAAAGCCAAAATCCTGACTATGGACGGCCAGGTGAGTTTTCACCGCGGGCTCGATGTGGACGGAGATAACGCCGACAGCGCGCTATGGGGTATCTTCTGGAAAAACGACCCCTCGCTAAACCTGGAATGGAGCCTGCCTAACATACCTTACGGCTATAGCAGCGGTGAATACCAACCCAACCTGATGTTGGTTGACAGCATGGTGAACGCCCTTGCCGAATACAATGACCCTATACGCCAGATCAAAGAAAACGAATCGATGGGCGTGGAGGTCAGCATACTCGACAAACGCGAAGCGATCCTCAAAGCCCTGCCTCACCCCATCAGCGAACAAGTGCGCAAACTATTAGTACCGGAAGCCGCAGATTCTAATAGCGTATTTTACGACAAACCAGGCCCCGACCGGCTGCGGCAGATGGTAGCCGTATACGAAACCATCATCGACCTGTTTGCTTATATCATGCTGGCGCAACTTTGGGATGCCCTCAGCGAACGCCCCACACTCCAAATATCCGACGAACTGCGAGGCCAGGTGAAGCAATTCCTCACCCTGACGCCCCAACAGCGCCGGATTTACGACTTTCTTCCGCTTGTCAAAAATATTCGGATATTATTTGACAAAGAAAACATCCCCTATTTCCTCGAAGAATTGTCGCACCTGCGCCAAATTGCCGAGCCCGGTCAGCCGTTTTACGAAGCCTGGCATTTTATGGAGTCGATGAAGCGAAAAATTGCAGGCGCCACACCCGGCAAAGCCGAAGCCGACAACCTCTGCATCATGGCTGAAGAAAAGCTGGCCATCATCCTGGGCGAAACGGGTTTCATCGGCCGCTATACCTTCGCTTCGGTGAAAAATATTTCGGTAGTAAAATCGCGGCATTTGCGCGAAGCGCGATTTAAACACACCATCGTAAGATTGGTGCAGCGATTTGTGGGACTGGCAGAGGAGCCCCAGATTATGGAGCGCTTCATGGACAATACCTCGGTGTTGCTATTGCGCGAACAACAGGGAGGGCCCAAATTCCTCAACCTCACGCCTTTTGTGATCGACGAAAACGCTTTTGACGAAAAAGCGTCTATTGCCAAGCTGCATTTTTTTGAAAGATATGCAAAAGACCAGGACGCCTACGCCTACCGCCATATTTACAAACCCAGCGACATTCCGCTCGTAATAGCCAAACAGGCAAACTACTCGGTAATAAAAGCCCAATTTGACGCATTTGCCCAGTTGTTGTTTCACCAACCCATGCAGAAGGCCATATGAAGAGTCCATTCAAATTCCTCGATGCCTTCACGCTGGCGGACAAAGACGTCTTTTTCGGGCGCGAAGATGAAACCGAAGCGCTTTACAGCACGGTATTTAAGACCCCGCTGGCGCTCATTTACGGCTTGTCGGGCACCGGCAAGACCAGTCTGGTACAGTGCGGACTGGCGGGCCGCTTCGACGGCCCCGACTGGTACCCGTTTTTCCTGCGCCGCAACGACGATATCAACCGCTCGCTGGCCGATGCCCTGGCCAAAGCCATGCCAAATGGCGAAAAGCCCCGCGCTACCCTTCCCGACACGGTGAGCCTGCTGTTTAGATACTACCTGCGCCCGGTTTATCTTATATTCGACCAGTTTGAAGAGCTGTTTATTCTTGGAAGTATCGAAGAACAGGAAAATTTTGCCAAGCAAATACGGAGCCTTATCGACGCAGAGTTGCCCTGCAAAATCCTGCTCATTATGCGCGAGGAGTTCATCGGGCAATTGTACCATATTGAAAAAATCATTCCCATGTTGTACGACCACCGCCTGCGCGTGGAGCCCATGGGATTCAAAAAAGTATCGAGCGTCATCACTCGTTCCTGCCAGCAGTTTAATATCAAGCTGGAAAAACCCGACACCAACGTCCAGCAGATCTACGACAACATCAGCGCGGGCAAATCGGGCATACAACTGCCCTACCTGCAGGTGTACCTCGACCGGATGTACCGCGAAGATTATGCACGCACCTATTCCGGCAAAGAAGAACCGGGCGATGCTCTGCCGCCGCTCACCTTCACAACCGCCGAAATTGAGCGTTTTGGCCGCATAGAAGACGTATTGGGGCGCTTCCTTTCCGAGCAGGTCGTCCGGCTCGAAAAAGACGTCAGGGCCCAGGAAAAAAGCCTCCCTGAAGAGGCCGTCCGCAAAGTACTCGACGTATTCGTCACCGAGCAGGGCACCAAACGTCCGGTGGGTTACCGGCAGGTGGGCGAACACGTGCAGCTTGAAGAAAAAGTCATGGCCCTGCTAACGGGTTTCTCAGAGAAAGCTGTAGACTTTATTTGCCAACGGCTGGCAGCGGCGCGCCTGCTGAGACTCGGCGAAGACAACATCGAATTGGCCCACGACTCGCTGGCTGCGCTCATCGACAGCCAGCGCACCGAGCAGGAGCGCCGCGCCAACGAAGTGCTCAACCGCCTGCTCACCAACCATCAGGAGTTCAAAGACACCGGCGAATACCTCACCCGCCGGCAATTGAACACCCTCGAAGAATACCTGCCCATATTGTCGTACCGCCTCGACGAGGAGGTTAAGCAATTTATCAAAAACAGCCAGGCCGCCGCCGAAAGCGCCGAACACGCCGCCCTGCTGGCCGAACAGCGCAAACGCAAGCAGACGGCGCGGCTCGCCTTTTTCGGCTTCACGCTGGCAGCCCTGGCCCTGGCCGGCGCCCTGCTGGCCGTGAGGCAGACCAAAGTGGCCAACCGGGCGCGCCGCAAACTGGCCCAAACGGCCTATTACGCCCAAATAAAAACTGCCGAAACGCTAAAATTGCAAGGTGAATACGACGCGGCGCTACTACAACTGGAAAACGCGAAGCCCTTTGTCGGGGAGGCCGGCCCGGAAGCCCAACAACAATTTGACAAACTGCAGGAAACCTGGCCACAGGCCCAACTCGAGGTAGACGCCGGCGATAGCCTCGTAGCTGCCGGCGAATTGCACCATGCCATTGCCCGCTATGAAAAAGCCCGGCAGTTGAGCTCAGACACACGCATTGAAGATCTCATCAAACGCACCGAAAAAGATAAGGCACAGCAATACAAGAAGTTTTTAGACAACGGCAAGGCTATGATGACTGCCCGGCAATACCAGCGTGCTGCCGAGAACTTCCGCGAAGCGCTCAAGCGAAACCCGGAATCGGAGGAGGCCCGGCGGTTGCTGGAGCAGGCCCGGAGGGGAGGGGGAGAGTGAGAGAGGGGGCGATCTTTGCGACTTTACGACTTTACGACTTTACGATCCTGGTCCGGTCGTTGAGCGGAGTCGAAACGGCGAGGGGGCGATTTTTGCGACTTTACGACTTTGCGACCTTGCGACTTTGCGACTTTGCGATCCTGGCCCGGTCGTTGAGCGGAGTCGAAACGGCGACTTTACGATTTTACGATCCTGGTCCGGTCGTTGAGCGGAGTCGAAACGGCGACTTTACGACTTTGCGACTATATCAGACTGTTGGACTGTTGGATTTTTAGACGGGTGGCGATTTTTTTAAAAATAATCACACCATGCGGTAATCAATGCCAACAATCTGATATTAAGAATTTGGGGCTGATATAGTTGTGTAAAATGTTGTGTATCTAATCCTGTAAAATGCATATATTTGTAAAAACACTAAAACCCCAATACCATGAAAATCGGCCTTATCATTGTCTTTTACTGCCTCTCAGTACTTTTTCTTTCCTATTGTGGTGTCCGTAATGTAGTTACTGTTCTTGCTGTGGCTATAGAATTTCAAAAAAGCCTTAAACCCTGAGTTGATATGAAAAAACTATCTACACCATTTGTCATTATTAGTTTGCTCTGCTTGTTTTCTGGCGCCACTATCGCCCAACAGGCCTATAACTTTTCTTCTTCACCGAACCTGGCAATCCCTTCTTGTCCGACAGTGACCAATGCCAACATTATCATCCCGGCCAATACCATTCCGGTTTCAGCCGGCGCCCTGGCATACAGGCTAACCCAAGTAACGGTCAACATCAACCACAGCCGTACCTCCGACCTGGATATATATCTGCGGGGCCCGGCAACGTGTTAGTAGAGCTTTCTACCGACAACGGCGGCAACGGCGCCAATTATTCCAATACGGGTTTTGTGTTTAACAATATTTTAGCTCCCAACGGCAACATCTCTACCGGCTTTGCCCCCTTTTCGGGCACCTATTTGCCGGAAGGCAACCCAAATACAGTTTTCTCTACGCTAAACGGCACCTGGAAACTGGAAGTCTGCGACGACGCGGTGGGCATTGATGATGGCGTGTTACTTAGCTGGAGCATTAGTTTTGGGCCGGTGTCGAGTTGTAACTTACCACTAACGACAGCCACCTGCGACTATCAATTCACTTGGAATTCGGGCGGCGCGGGCAACCACGCCAATTACGATACTTACTCCCAGATGCCTGGTATATGCCTGCTTAACAACCCTGGCAACGCCGACTACAACGGCTCCGACGTGTGGTTCACCCTCACCGTGTCGGGCCCTACCCTGCTCACCTTCAACCTCTACAACCTGGATGCCGACCTCGACTTATTTGTTTTTAAAACCAACAGTTGTAATACTTTTTCCGACTTCTGTTTTTCGCGAAACGACGGCCCCAACCACGAAGAGATCAGCGGTTTATTTAGTACCGGTACTTACCGCATTGTGGTCGACGGCAAATTTGCGGGAGTAGATGGCCCCTTCACCTTATCGGTAACCACCCAGACCAATTCCTGTAATATTTGCGGCTCACCAAATACCTCTTGTTATGAAAGCAGTTTAGACCCCGCGCTGGGCCCGGTATTACAATGCGACGATTTTGAAAGCTATGCCCTTAGCGGAATTTCTAACCAATCTCCTCTATGGGAAAAATGGCTCAGCGATGCCAACGATGCCGTAGTCGTTAACAATCCCTCGGGGGCGGGCCGGGTATTAAAAGTGGAAAAGCCCAACCCGCAGAACAAATATCAACCCAAGAGTCAATGCCATGTATCTGCTCAAAACCGGACACAAGGGCGGTTTCAGGATGTCGTGGCTGATGTATGTGCCGACGGGAAAAAGGCTTATTATGGCGTACAGCACACCCAAATGGGCAGCGAACTAGCCAACTGAGCCTATCAGGTCAATTTTGACAACGGGGTAGGCGGCTGAACGCCCGAAATGAGAGTTTGACGCGCCTGAAGCCAGTTTTCTTCCAGCACAATACCTGGGTAGAGGTGATGCAGATCATTGACCTTGACGCCAACAAAGCAGAACTCTGGATTAATAGCGAATTTATATACGCCTGGAATTTCAACCGCGGTTCTGCCGGCAACCTCTTACAACTCGGTGCGCTCCATTTCTGGGATATAGCCTCCAATTCGCTCTATTATATCGACAAAATATGCCTTCGTAGTACAGATTGCACTGGTATACCCTGTAATCTCGACCCCAACCCCAAATGCATCAAAAACGGCGACTCCTACGCAACTGAATGCGAGGCCCGCTGCGCCGGCTACACCATGGATGAATTTGAAACCTGTACCGACTGCAATTCATCCTCTTGCACCGAGGCTGCGACCATTTTCCCCAACGCCGATCTGGTAAAATGCGATAACCTCAATAGTTATACCTCCGGCGTAGGCGTGGCAGCCCAATCTGCCCGTTGGCTAAAACGAACGACAGCTTCTGATGATGCCACCGTAGTGAACGACGTTTTACTCGGTGGAAAAATGCTCAAACTTGAGCAAAACGGCTCCATAGACCCCGATGTACTTTTTCAACTCGGCAACCAAACCCAGGGCCGGTATCGCTTATCATGGAATATGTTCATCCCCGCCGGCAAACAGGCCTTCTTTAGCATCAAACACAGCCAACAAAACATCACGCCCACCAACAGGGCCTACCAGGTGCGGTTTGACGCCAATAGCATAGGCTACCTGCGCATCGGTGCGCAGGCTGTCGACCTCGACAGCTTTTCATTTGCCTTTAATACCTGGAACGAGATCATGCAGATTATCGACATCAGCGCCAATAAAATTCGAATTGTGGGTAAACGGCGAGTTCATCTATTCCTGGAATATTTGACGACGGCTCCTGGCAATCAATCGCAATTAGCTTCCATTAATTTTTACGCCAATACCAACCATTCCTTTTATGTCGACAATATCTGCCTCTGGAAAACCACCTGCACTGGCATCATCTGCCAGGGTGAACCGCCGGTGTGCATGAAAAATGGGGTAATTTATGATAGCTATTGCGAAGCTCTTTGCTTTGGCTATACGCCCAGAGAATGGGAATATTGCAACTCGGTATGTGATGTAGGAGGCACTTTTTTATCCATAGGGGTACTCCCTTTATGGGCACCATAGCACTAACAGACGAAGCCCCGCCCCTTGTAAAGACAGTCCCCCAGATAGTGGCAGCCTTTAATGGTGCATTGCCGAATCCACTACTAAGTAAAATCTATGTATTTGATAATGAGGATGGCGGCGATATTAACATCCAATTTCCTATACTGCCAAGTGGCGCTAAAGGGTTTGTTTTTCGTTGCGACTGCGGTACCATGAATAATCCCGACGGCTGTGATCAAATATACCTTGGCCCGGCCGATATGATGTATACCAACATGCCCGCCGGGTTTTACTATATCGCCATCCTCGGCGGAAATACAGGCGATTTTGGTATCACAGTTTTCCCCACCAGTATATGCCCCACCAGTACCGGCACCTTGGAAAGCGGTATACCGGTAAACGATGTACTTGGCCAAAACAGCTCAATGAGCGTGGCTAACGGCGACTATGAATTATGCTACAACGGTGTAAGAAGCTATGAAGGAGGGGAATCATTCCACAATTTCAGAATAGATTATCCCACCGGGGTAAATATAGAGGCGAATTCGCCCGAACCCATCGGGCTTTTTCTCTTTAGCTACCTGTGCGGTCGAACCTGTATTGCATACGCCGAAAACAATCCACCAGAATCAGATACTGCGGCATTGTTAAATATTCAATTGCCTATTGGTGAATATTTTATCGTATTAGATCGCGATCTGGGACTTTCCCCTCAAAATCGCAGTGAGACGCTACCTCCCGACAATCCCTTTACTTTATCCTATAATAATCCAGCGGTAGATACTACTCCATCTGATTTGCCCATTTTAAGCACTTATAATCTCGGCAACGCGGCTAGCTGCCCGGTAGACACCTGACTCCATACATGTTGTCGGTATTTCGAGTACGTCTTATACTTTAGCCAGTACCGACATGATCTCCTTTTTCTATGAAGATGAAGCCGGCTATTGGAGTACCAACCCCGCTATGAATAAATTTTGGAACAATACCACTCAGCTGGACTTCAATTTACCTCAAGACAAACTTTTGGGGGATAATACTAGTGCAGCTATCTCACAAATGATTCCTTGTTGATTATTATTACCCGCACAGGAAATGGCACGCTCAATTTCAAGCGCATTAGTCCATTATATGCATCTGCCGACAGCGCAACGGTTACTGCCACAAAATTTTTCACCCCTGGCGGAAATAGCGTAGTTACAGGTATGGTCGAAAACGATCTCACTATCAATTTCCAAGTCACACCTACCCGGTTTACTCCCCCTGCTGACGGCAATGAGTATCCTGTCTCGCTACAAACCAACTACACCTGGCAGATTAATATCCCTCCCGGCGTAAGTTCCTGGATCAGACGCGCCCCTGGTACCCCGGCAGCAGGAACAGGCCAAAGATCACTCAAATTTATTGTAGACCCTAACCCCGGGCAAATACCGAGAAATGCAGAAATTGAAATCGTTACAACCGGCGCTACCCCCACTTTCCGCTATGTAGTTCGCTTCAGCCAAGCAGGAATTTGCCTGCCGCCGCAAGCAACTGTAGATGCCGGCGCCGAACCGGTCTGCCCGGGCGATTCCCTGCAACTTGCTGCGATAGTAAATCCGGCACTGCAAAGTTTGTATTCATTTAGATGGAGTAATGGAGATACCACTTCTATAATTACCGTAGTCCTACCCGCAGAATAACTTTTATGTAATTGTCACCGACCGCGCCTGCCTGGCTAAAGATACCTTTTTTGCCGAGATCGACTTGCTGCCGACGCCCGCACAACCCACGAATACAAGCCCGGCTAGCTATTGCAGCAGCAGCAACCCACCAGAGTTATCCGTATCGGTCGGCCCAAACACTACGGTCGATTGGTTTGACAGCCCCTCCGGGGGCATGCTTCTGGGTTCCGGTACATTTTATACGCCAAATTCTGCGGGGCTCTACTATGCGCAGGCGCGCAGCCTCAATGCGCAAGGCTGTATCAACCCCATGCGAACGGAGATTTCACTTACCACAGACCCTCCGGCAGAAGTGACTATTGCCCCCGTAACAGGTACCTGCGTTAATAATCAGGTAACACTCAATGCTACGATAGGCGGCGCCGCCGCTTCGGCTACCTGGACGGCAAGCGTAACCGGCGGCAATTTTCCAACACGACTGTACTCAACCCCACTTATACGCCACCCACCAACTTTTCTGGTACTATCCAGCTTTTCCTTACCACAAACGACCCGGCTGGGGCCCGCCTCACAGCAAGGGATACCGCCCTGCTCCAGGTTGACGCCTCCACCGAAGCGGAGGCCGGCGACGACGCCACCATCTGCTCAGGTACTACGATAGCTCTTAACGGCCAGATCGGAGGCGCGGCCTCCAGCGCCACCTGGACGGCTGGTTCTAACGGCGGCCAATTCACGCCAAATGCCAATGCCCTCAACGCGGTGTATACCCCTCCAGCGGGATTCAGCGGTAATATGAACCTCACGTTGACGACCAATGACCCTGCAGGGCCCTGTCCATTGGCTTCCGATTTCCTTACCCTGACCGTCATTGCCGCCGCTTCTGTTGAGGCAGGCTCAGTGGCTTCTATTTGTCAGGGCGGTACAGCTGCCCTCAGCGGCAACTTCGGAGGTACGGCTTCGTCGGCCTCCTGGAGTGCACCCGTGGGCACTTTTGCCAATCCTAACCAACTCAATACAACCTTTACCCGCCGGCAAACTTTTCAGGCGAGATCATCCTCACCCTCACCACCAACGACCCGCCTGGTTTCTGTCCTTCCGCGACTGACGTAGTTACACTAGTCATACAACCCAGAGCCACCGCCGACGCCGGCCAGGATGTACTCACCTGTACCGACAGCGAAGTAATATTAAACGGTCAGGTTGGCGGTTCTGCATCTTCAGGTACCTGGAGTACCATGGCGGGCGGCTCCTTCAACCCCGGCCCCACAATAGCCGGCGCTACCTATACCCCGCCGGCCGGGTTCGACGGTTCTATTCAGCTGCTGTGGACGACTAACGACCCGCTGGGCCCTGTTCTTCCGTATCTGATGCCGTTAACCTCTTTTTCGGCGAAGCGCCTACCGTTGATGCCGGCGCCAACCAAAACATCTGTGGCGGCGGCACGATATCACTGGTAGGCGCCGGGGGGGGGGCTGTATCCCAGGTCAGTTGGAGTGCTTCCGTGAATGGCGGCCAATTTTCGCCGCCTGACGGCAGCCGAGAGTCTGTAAATATACGCCGCCGCCCGGTTATAGTGGCACCATACTATTTACGCTTACGGCCGAAAGCGCCTTCAACGGCTGCCTGCCGGTTAGTGATGCGATCTCTGTCACCGTAAACCAACCCGAAACCGCTACAGCCAATGTCGTAAGCAGTACCACAATATGTGCCGGTGAAACGGTGACACTTACGAGCTCAATAGGAGGTTCAGCAACCAGCGTAACCTGAGTGCTCCTGTGGGTTCATTGCGAATGTCAATAACATCAACACTACCTTTACGCCTCCGCCAGGCTTTAGCGGCCCCGTCATCCTTACGCTGACTACTAATGATCCTCCGGGCATTTGCCCAGCCGCACAAAGTACGGTCACAATTACGGTCAATCCTCCGGTTTTGCCGAGGCCGGTACTTATCCCACGGTCTGCCCGGCCACACCAATTGATCTTATTGCTACAGCAACAGGCGGTGGTGGAGGATATCAATACCATTGGAGTAATAACCTGGGAAATACAGCTGCTGTGGATGTTGTGGCCAATTTTTCAACCACCTATTCCGTAACGGTAACTGACGCAAACGGCTGTACGAGTACCGACCAAACGATGATTAATGTACATCCCGCTGTGATCGTTTTCACGGCGCCTCAGTCTGCCAATATCTGCCCGGGTAACAGCCTCAGTCTCAACGCCACCGCCGTGGGAGGCAGTGGCGCGATTAACCTGACCTGGAGCGACGGCCAATCCGGCTCCAATATCATCGTCACGCCATCCGCCTCTACGAATTTGATAGTGACCGCAACGGATGCCAATAACTGCCAGTCGCGCGACACGATAATCATAACCCTCTTTCCAGCTATTAGCGTGACTACCCCACCATCGCAGCAAGCCTGTGCCGGCCAGCAAGTCGCCCTTGTCGCCTCCGCAAATGGCGGTAGCGGAACGATCAACTACAATTGGGATAATGGACTGGGTGCAGGTCAAACTCATTCACCTGTTATTTTTAATACAACCACCTACAATGTCACCGCTACCGATGCCAATAACTGCAGCTCCAGCAATAACGTAACGGTGTTTGTGACACAACCGCCTACCGCTTTTGCCGGCGTGGACCAAACTATCTGCACCGGCCAGAGCGCTAACTTATCGGGACTTATCGGCGGCACCGCAACAACAGCCTTCTGGACTTCTTCCGTCTCAGGAGGTTCTTTTACCCCTGGCACTAACAGCCTCAATGCCTCCTATAGTCCACCACCGGGGTATACCGGACAAATTACCCTGGAATTGCGCACCAACACGGCAGGCCCTTGTCTCGCCGGCGTCGATTTCATGACTATCTCAGTATTTCCAGCCCCCACTTTTGTCGTGCAGGAAGTAGATTGCGCTCCTTCGCTCGAAACCTTTAGCATTCAATTTGAAAGCGACGCCCTGGCTGTAACCTCTCCTCAAGGCCCAATAAGCTCTTTAGGTGGTCAGGTTTATTTGCTAGACAATATTCCCGTTGGCACAAATGTTGTCATCACGACGACAGGATCGAACTGTACCAAAGAGCAGCCTGTAAACTCTCCCGACTGCAGTTGCCAGCAGCAGGGTATCCTGATAGAGCAGCCCTCCAGCGAGGGTGATATCGTTATTTGTGAAGATGATTCTCTGCCGCCACTGATAGTAGACGTGCAGCAAGGCCTACAGGTCAACTGGTTTGCCTCGCCTACCGGCAACGACACGGTGGCCGTCAATACGACAGGTTATGCCGCCACCGAAGCAGGCACTTATTACGCCGAAGCGATAGACCCGATCAGCGGATGTCTGTCGCCAGTAAGGACGGCAGTTTCACTGGTCATCAAAGAAAACCCGATTGCCGAAGCCGGCGAAAATCAGTTCGTGTGTTTTGGCGGGTCGACTACGCTAGAAGCCCTCACCGATAATTCCTATACTTACGAATGGAGTACCGGAGAGACTAGCGCTCAAATTGATGTGGTCGTCACCTCTCCTTCACTGTATTTTCTCACGGTAACTCTCGACGGCTGCAGCGCCGCCGATTCGGTGCGGGTAGACATCCATCCGTTGATTATTGCGGACATCGAAGTAGGCAGCCAGATTCTTTGCCACAACGACGAAACCGGCGAATTGTCCATAGATGTTACCGGCGGCACGCCAAGCTTTGACATTCTATGGAGTACCGGAGATACCACAGCCATCCTGGCAGGTCTACCTGCCGGCGATTATTCTGCGACTATCACCGACGGGAACGGCTGTGAAATAACACTAACAGAGGCGCTACTGAACCCGCCCCTGCTCGTACTTAACGATACTACCATCACCGATGCCGGCCTCAACCAGAACAACGGCGCTATCGATATAGATATCGCAGGCGGCACTTCGCCATTACAGTTCTTTTGGACCAGATTGGAAGACGGCACTACTTTCCAATCGGAAGACCTCAATAACCTCCAGCCGGGAATGTATGCGCTGGCCGTAACCGATGCCAATCTGTGTACGCTGCTCGATACGTTTGTCGTAAATATGATCACAAGTACGACTGCAGCAGGCATAGGCGCTGAGGTGCGTATTTTCCCTAATCCTACCCGCGATAAATTGTATATTGCTGTGCAGCAATTACATGTTGCTGAAGCACACGTCGAATTGCTGGACATACTGGGCAGGTCGCTGCACTTACGACGCGAACAAATTGGGACGCATGCCCTATTGGAGGTAGATATGGAAGCCCTTCCGGCTGGAATGTATACCGTGAAAATAACGATTGGAACCGCCGTGGTGACCCATAAGGTGACCAAACAATAGCTAAACCTCCTTACACATGAAAAAAGTCATATTATTCACCGCTATTATCGCCGCAATAGGAGGCTGTTTCGGCCCAGAGCTCGATGAGTTGTCGTTTTTTGAGGTCACTACCGGCAGTCCTGAGGCAAGCGTAACGTTGGGGCGCATCAGGCTGTCGGGGGTTTTAACCCGCCTTGAACAAGCCCAGTTGAGCGACCACGGCTTTGTGTGGTCTACTTCTCTTGAACAGTTGGAATCCTCTCCCGAAACTGCCCGGCGCCACTCGCTAGGCAGCACCGCTCAAAACGGCTTTTATGAGTGGACTTCTGACCCACTCTCGCTGGATAGCATATATTTTTAAAGCGTATGCAATCTCTGGTGAACGGTCCGTCTACGGATCGGCCATGTCATTTTTTTGGGGCGTTACCGTGAATTTTGTAGAAGCGCACATTGCCAACGATAGCGTCAACGTAATGTGTATTATACAAGGCCTCGAAGCGCGCCAGACGAGCATCGAAGAATACGGTATTATCTATTCCGAGAATCCCGACTTTTCTCAAGCCTCTACGTATAATATCCCCCAGCCACGCAGTTTCGACGGCCCGTTTTCCTGTCCGTTGCCCAATCTTAAATTTAATATCACATACTATGTCAAGCCTTATCTGAAAATACAGGGCGCCGAGTATTACGGCGTATCCGCAAGCTTTAGGGTAGGTGGAGGCTGGCAACAGGTGAGCCCACTTCCGTCTCCCCTCTCAAGGGCCTGCATTGTATATACTGGTCAGAAGGTATGGCTGGGTTCAGGCACTCCCTTACCTATCGATGGCGGATTTCAAAACAATTATGATGCCAACTTCTGGGAGTTTCAACCCGATGCCGCAAGTTCGTGGCTTCCTTTTACGGAATTTCCCGATCCATCCACTAAGCGCATTAGTACTTCAGCTTTTTATCTTTTTGATAAATTATACGTAGGATGTGGTTATAACTTTACCCCAGGATTCGTGGGGTCAATAAGTACCTTTTTTGTTTACGACCCATCCACCAACACTTGGCAGTTCGAAGATGACTTTCCTCAAACTACCAGAGCAGAAGCTGTGTCTTTTGTGATCAATGGTAAAGCTTATGTGGGTACAGGAATTCGTATTATTGACCAGAACAATAGAGAGTATTTTAATAATTTCTTTGAATTTGACCCCAACCGCCCCCCGGATATGCGATGGAGGCCCGTAGCTCCTCTGCCTGCTACCGCTTCGAGAAGAACGTCGGCAACGGCCTTTACCGTCCAGGGCAAAGCCTACTTGTTGGGAGGAGCAAACGGTGTTTTTGAGGTATCCGACAATTGGGTGTTTACTCCTCCCGCCAACGACAGCGAGCAGGGCAGTTGGGCGCCGCTCACCGGCTTTCCCGGTAAAGCCCGCAAATACGCCTCTGGTTTTGTAATTGGCGACAAAGCATACTATGGTCTCGGCGAAACTGCCGGCGATGGCGCACTAAAAGATTTCTGGGAGTTCAATCCCGCCGATAATAGCTGGCGCCCAGTTACGCCTTTCCAGGGTAAACCACGCGCTCGTGCTGCAGCTGTCGGCATCGGCGATAGAGGACTGGTAGCCGGCGGCGACGGCCGTCGCATTGTGAATAACAATTTTTTTGAACCCAAAACCTACTCCGATTGCTGGATCTATATCCCCGATCAACCACAATAGAAAGGCGATGCATAGATTCTTTTTTTTCTTGTACAGACGCGATGCATCGCGTCTCTATCCAAAAATAAAAACAACATGCTCCGTATCCTTATCATCATAACATTCATCTCCGCCGTTGGTATTCCGCTTTTCGCGCAAAAAACCTATCCCTTGCGCGTCGATACCACACGAGCCCGGTTGAATTTAACCGTTGTAAACGGACGGCTTGAACTGCAAGTCGAAATGAATGACAATTCGGGATTTTTACCCATTACCGGTATCAAACTCAACGACGCCGATCTGCACATCGATTATCAACTTAAAGGCGTGGACAAAGGCCTATCTCCCCGGTTTATTGTGCACCTCATCGACGCTACGGGCATGGCCTTTTATCCAAGTGTATTCAAGTTAAAAGGCGACATGCCGGCGGCAGAATCACCATTGGCGCCCGTCGTATGGCTGGATATTACCGAAAAAATACTCCTCCCCGGCCGGCCCTATGAACTCGTTATCGAAAAAATACTCATGGGCCCGTTCGATTGCGATGCGCCCCGCCCCGCCTTTACGATCAAACAACAACTACCGCATTACGCCGCCGCAGTGGTAGGACTGGCAGCCATCGGCATGGGCCAGGTGTACCGCGCCCAGAAAGAAGACGCCTACGATACCTATCGCGAATTTTGGAGCAATGAAAACACCAAGGAAGAAGCGGATGTATATCTTGCCCGGGCCTCCGACAAGGAAAATCAGCAAAAACCGCTACTTATGTAGGAATCGCCATACTGGGGTTCGATGCGCTGACCTATGCCTACCGGCATATTCAGATCAGAAAAAAACAACGCTTCTATGACAAGCATTGTACACAGCAGGGTATGAGCCTGCAATGGCAGCCTTATTGGGAACAAACCCCAAACGGATCGGTTACCGGCGCTATTGGCGCAAGCCTTCGTCTCACTTTTTAAAAAAAACGGCATGAAATACGTTTACCTCATAGTTGTTTTTGCTTTCGCAATAAGATGTCCCGCTCAGTCCTCCGCCCCATGCTATGAGCCAGTCAGGTCGGATGGCTTGCGCCTGTTAAGCCTCGGTCAGTACAACCGCGCTATCGACCAGTTTTGGGCCACGCGCTTTTGCGAAGATGTACCAGCCAACAACGACATCGATAAACTAATCCGGCAAGCGACCCTAGAGCAGGTTAACAACCTCAGCATCGCTGTCGACAAAGCCCGCAAGGCCGAACAAGAAGCTATCAAAGCCCAGCAGACCGCCGTAAATGCCCGCGAAGCCGAAGCCGAGGCCCGCAAACAAGCCGAAGAAAACGCTCGTCTGGCCCGCGCCGAAGGAAAACGCGCCGAAGCCCTGCGGCTGAGTCTGCTGTCAGATATTGCCGGACAAAATAACGACGTTTCCGACGCCCTCCTTCTGGCTTTCCTTGCCCTCGAATTTGCCGACGATCCGGCTATGCAAAACGCTATTTTGCCCAGTTTCACAAAAGCCGTGAAGGATTCACTCACCCGCACCGTGGCCGTGATTCCCGATGTGATCAATGCGCTGTTTAAATCAAACGACGGCAACTGGATTGCCGCCCAAACCGAAAAAGATGTTTTCCTATGCCGGCTCGAAGCCGATAAAATTTCCGTCACGCACCTGCCCGGCCAACAATGGCTTAATGCCTTTATCATGAACGGGCAACAAGTAGCGGTGACACATTCCCAAACGGGCAATGAGGCTACTATCTGGCGCGACGGCGTGCCCACTCCCCTGCGAGGCCATACCGAACCCGTCACCTCCGCCATCGCCACTCCAGACGGCAAGCAAATCCTCACCACTTCCAGAGATAATACCGCTATGCTTTGGGATGATAAGGGCCGCTTATTGTTTACTTTTACCGGGCACACCGGCAATGTATACGACGCCGTCTTTTCGCCCGATGGCGAGCAGTTACTCACCCGCAGCTCCGACGGCCACCTCGGCCTTTGGCAACGCAACGGAGGCCGGCTGATCGCTATGCTGGGCGATAAAGCCGCCTATTTCTATACCTGCGCTTTTTCACCCACAGGCAATCGCATGGTTGGCGCTTCCGCAAACGGCCTGACGGTATGGGATAATAACGGCAGGCAATTAGCCGCCTTTGGCCAAGCCGATGCGCCCGCTGTTGATGCCGTTTTTATTATTGAAAATAATGAACCGCATATTCTGTCCCGAACGCTTTCCAATAAGCTGGTATTGTGGGATTTAACAGGTAATAAAGTAGCCGAATTTCCTCACAACGGCAAGGTCGACGGCTGGACCGCCCACAAAGGACTCGGCCAATTCATGACCTGGACAGAAGACCGCCAAATTAAAAATTGGTCACCCAATGGCCAATTAATAACAAGCTATTCCGGTACTCCATCCCGCATCAAGGATGTCGAATCGGGAAACGGCTATGTACTCAGTACTTCTGAAGAAGGCCTGGTGAGACTCTGGATGTCTAACGGCACTTACCTGATGGATTGGAAGGTGGGAAGCGAATTTAAAGTACCTGCTATTTGTCAGAAACCCAACAAGCTATCATGTATACCGATGAAACCGGCGCCCAACTGCTATCCACCCCTGCCCCTGGATGTATACAAAACTATGCGCGAGAACCAGCCGGCCCTGGAGACACGGTTACAAGAGATCAAAGAAAAATACCTCGTAGCCCGGTTTGATTGAAAGACTATACGACTTTAAGACTGTACGACTTTACGAACGCCTACAGTCGTACAGTCCTACAGTCCTACAGTCTACAGTCTCCCCCTCACCCCCTCTCTCCCTCCCCCACCACGAGGCCAGGCTAAAGGCGGAGATCAGGTGCCAGATGCCCCACCAGGCGGCAATCAGGGCCATGCCGCCGAGGCCGTCGAAGAAAGTGAAGATCAGGATGAGCCCGAGGCCGGAATTCTGGATGCCCGTCTCCAGCGAGATCGCCCGGGCATCGGCGCGCTGGAGGCCGAATAATTTGGCAAACGAATACCCGCCCAGCAACCCCGTCGCATTGTGGATCAACACGATAAAAAATACGAGGTGCAGGTACTGCCTGATATTTTCGATATTGCCATACACAGCGACTACGATAAATCCCAGAAAAATGATCATCGATAAAATGCGGATGGGCCGCCGGATGCGCGCCGCTATCCGCGGCAGGTGATAGTGCAACAGCATGCCCAGTATAAGCGGGATCAGCGTAAGCTGCACGATGGCCCACAACATATCGAGCGGATTTACATAAATATCTTCCCGCATGGCCTCCTCGCCTATCGCCAGGGGCGCAAAAATCGCAAAAATGATGGGCGTAGTGACAATCGCCGCCAAGGTCGACATCGACGTCAGCATCACCGACAAAGCGGTGTTGCCCTTACTCAGGTGTACGGCAAAGTTGGACACGTTGCCGCCCGGACAAGCCGCCACCAATATCATACCCAGCGCAATACTAACCGGCGGCTGGATGAGATATACCAACCCCAAAGTAAGTAGCGGCAACAAGATTAGTTGTGAACTCAACCCCACCAGCGGCGCTTTTGGCGTTTTGAGCAATTCCCTGAAATTGTCGACTTTCAGATCGAGCGACACGCGGAAAGTGATAAAGGCCAGGCAAAAGTTGAGTAGCCCCAACTGCTCAGGGTTAAAATGGATGCGAATGCTGTCGATAGATTCCATGCTTTTTCTGAACGCAAAGTCCACAAAGGTTTCGCAAGGAGCGCAATAGCGCACTTAGCGCTATATTTAGCGCTCTCTGCGTTAAAATTAATTATACAATAGTCCGCGCAGAGTGCGCGGATGCTAAGTTAGGTGAATCCCCCCGAAATCCAAGTCTTTATGGAAATCGGGATGAAATTGATCAAACTCAGCATTCTTGCTGAGACGCTCGAAAAGTTTCCATCGTGAAAGGTCTTTGTAGTCAACCTTTCCGTCATACTTTGTATTTGCCATTTTGAGTCAAAAAGTTGAATATCTTTATTTTAGCATAAAGACCGCCGGCTACAAAGTAGATCTCGCCTCCCCATTTTTTTAGGCAATCGGCAATTTGCCCCAGGTAATAATCAAATTGCAACATAAGAAAGTAAGAAATACCCCAATCGAGGTATTGACTTAAAACATAAAGGCTATTAATTTTGGAGTGTATTTTGTTGAGTAAAAAACAAATACAATAAACAACAAATAGACACATCGATTATTCTGAAGCCGTAATCGTTCATAGTTATCACCTCCAAAAAAATCAAGATGAATATGCACCCCAAGACCATATTCTTCATCGCTTTCCTCGTATTTATTACCAGTAGTCTATTCGCCCAGGAATGGGACGGCCAAGGCACACAGTTCAATGCTACCAGCAGACCTTCCAGGTAAAACGCACAGACGGCAGCAGCGCTACGCTAAACCTGTCGCAAATGCTGAGCGAACGCGCCCAGGGCCTACTGGATGACATCTCGCCCAAAGACGAAACCAACAACTCCGAGGAGTGCAACCTCGAACCCCTTGGCTGCACCCCTTACGAGATACAGCAGCAAAACAGCTCCGTGACCTCCATCATGGGACAGATGGCGCAGCTGAACGCGGCCGGCGAGTTTTCCCATCACCTTGTACCTGGTGCAACTGTGTGACGGCTCCACGATATACATCCTGGGTCAGAACCTGCTCAGCCAGTTGCTGGGGCCGCACATCGTATTGGATCAAATGCTCATCACCGGCCCTGATCAACTCATCAGCGTCACCGTAATACGAAAAGACCCCTTGTTTGCTATGGAGTTCGACTACGAGCTCAACGGCAATATTGAGGAGGCCCGCTGGAAAGTCACCCGTCACAATCCCAAATACTACCGCTACGGCTACGACGGCCTCAACCGGGTGACGGTAGCTGACTACGGCGACATCCTGCTCACCGAAAACCCCGCAAACGGCACGCTCAACCTGCAAATACTGGAAACCAACACCTACCGGGGTTGGAACTACGCCTACGACGCCATCGGCAACCTGGAGCGATTGAGCCGCAACGGCTTCATCGGCGGCCCCACCTGCGAATGGGGTATGATAGACGACCTGACCTACAGCTACGACGCCCAGCGCACTCACCTCACAGGCGTAGCCGACGCAGCGCCCCTGCCGGGCCGCGACAAAGGCTTCAAACCCAAACCCGGCGCCGGCGCTTACCTGTATGACGACAACGGCAATATGACGTTTGATCCACATAAAGACATCACTATTACCTACAATTTTCTTAACTTACCCAGTCAGATCGTCAAAACCGGCGCCGGAGGCGGCACCATGAGCCTCACCTACGACGCGGCCGGCCGCAAATGGCGAAAACAAGTAGCGGGTGTGATCAAAGACTACTGCCAGGGCATCGAATACAAAGACGGCAAAGTAGAAGCCGTGTACGGCCAGGAAGGCCGCCTGACAGCAGTCTACGACCAGTACGGCGTAACGCTCACGAGCTTTAGAGCCGAGTATTGGCTGAAAGACCACATAGGCAACACCCGCCTCGCCTTCGCCGATGAAAACCACAACGGAACCATCGAGGTATGGGATGACCCCTCGACTCCGGAGAATGAGGCGGAAATTACTCAAGAAAATCATTACTATCCCTTCGGCATGAATCACGAAGGTCCGTGGTACGCCACTATCGGGCCTAGGAATGGGTATCAGTACAATGGCAAGGAGCTGAATGAGGAATTGGAACTGGGGTGGAATGATTTTGGGGCGAGGTGGCAGGACCCGGCTACGGGGCGCTTTATATCCATCGACAGATTCGCCGAAAAGTATAATTTTCAGTCAGTTTACGCCTTCGCAGCTAACAACCCAATTAAGTTCGTAGATGTCAATGGCGATAGTATTTGGATTGCGCATAAGGGGAATACCTACTTATATGACAATGGTAATCTTTTCAATAGTGATGGGACAGAATACACAGGAAAAATGAAAGGCTTTTTGAAACAGACCGTCAAGGCACTAAACAAACTTAATGAAACTAATGAGGGCAGATCAATCTTATCGGATTTATCTCAATCCGAAAATAACTTCACTATAGAAAGCGGATTCAATCGGTTCTTGCCAGATGACCATGGTTCTTTTGGGATTAATATAGTCACAAATAACACTTATGCCTTTCAAGTATTGGATCAAAGAGAGCTTTTGGCGGGGCATTTGCCGTTTACTCAAATTGGAGATGGAGGTACCATTTATTGGCAAAGAGATGGAGCCATAAGCTTGGGACATGAGCTAGCCCATGCTCATGACGCCAATTATGGTCTATTGGATACAAGAAGAACAGAAGTAAATGGGGGGCAATCAGAAATTCGAGAAATAAGAGCGGTGTATAAGGAGAATCGTATTCGTGAGCAAATGGGCAAAAAACTAAGGAAAAATTATAATGGAGGCCCGAATTTATTGGATTCGAACAAACGGCCTATCAATTATATTAATCCGTTTTTATTTAACTTCCTAATAAACATGCCAAGATGACAATAAAACAAATAATGGCATTGACCATTTCAGCATGTGTTCTCTCTTGTGCGATAAATCAAAGTCAAAGGAGTGACAAAATCATGAAATTAAATTTTTCTAAATGTATAATTTCTTCTGAAGCATTTAAGTATATTATCGTAAAAATACCAAGAGGATACTCTAAAAATTACATAGAAAATGAAGGGATTTGTGAATATAGATTTGCCTACAAAGATGGATCAATCGTTTATATTAGTAGTGACGTTTGGTATGGCTCATCTCTTAATGTTGAAAATCGACACGCTATGGGTCATGAGTCATACAATAAAAAAGCATTGCTAGACACTATTATTTTAAGTGGTATTCAAACAAATACCAAATACTGGAGTGAGCAAATTATTGGCGACATATTGCTTGGCTACGTTAACGCATCAGAAGATAAAAGAACACTTTTTGAATATGCATTTTCGAGTATCAAGAAGATCGATTGAACCGACAGGAATATACCATTCTTATTTTCAACTGCTCATCACCGGCCCTGATCAACTCATCAGCGTCACCGTCATTCGAAAAGACCCCTTGTTTGCCATGGAATTCGACTACGAGCTCAACGGCAATATTGAGGAGGCTCGCTGGGGTGGGGCTCGCGCCCGAGCTCAGGCGTAGGCGCAATGACCCTTCGACGCCGTAAAATGAGGCAGAAATAACCCAGGCGCAGCGAAGCGGAGTCCCGTACCGACGCAAGGAGGTCGGGAAAAACCACTACTATCCCTTCGGTATGAACCACGAAGGCCCCTGGTACGCCCCCCATCGGGCCAAGGGATGGGTATCAGTACAATGGCAAGGAACTGAACGAGAATTGGATCTGGATTGGAATGATTACGGGGCGAGGTGGCAGGACCCGGCTACGGGAAGGTGGTGGCAGGTGGATCCCCTGGGGGAGGACTACTACTCTATTTCATCATATGCTTATGTTGTAAATAATCCATTAAAATATATTGATCCTGACGGTAGGTATATTGATATTGAATATGAGGATGAAAATGGAGAGATTCAAAAATACAGATATGGCTCAGGAGATAAGATAAAAAACAAGTTCGTAAAACAAGTGGTGAAAACTTTGGACAAATTAACAAAAAAAGGTGCTGATGTGGAAGGGATAATTAACACACTAAAAGATGATGATTCTAGCATAACGATTAATGAGATAGGTTGGGATGATCACAATGCTACAGTATCACTCGGTTCAGGGGGGAATATCAGCTGGAGCCCAGAAGGGGGAATTGTGACGGATGAGGGAGAAAACAGGAGTCCATCTGTAGGTTTGCTGCATGAGTTAGGACATACTTACTTTGATGTGTACAAAAGGGATCAAGCTGTAGATGAACCAAAGATTGAGGACTTCGATAATATCGAAGATTTTAACAAGGCTTACAATGCCTATGAAAGCTCTTTTAGACTTACGATAACGGAAGACAAATGGGTAATTGAACGAGTGGAGAATCCTGCTGCCATAAACCTTGGTCAGCCAACAAGAAAAGCACATTCGTATAAAAGAAAATTCCAGGCCAGAGGACCATTTTCGGTAAAAGAAAAAAAGAACTAAAAATGAAGCATTTCACTTTAATTATATTTACTATTTTTCTTGTAAAGGGTGTTCACGCTCAAAACGTTGAACGTATTGAAATCTACTACATTCCTTTTAACGTACATATAGATGGTAGAGTAACGCCCGAATTTCTGGAGACAGATACAATATTTAGCAGAAAAATTACTATTGAAGATTCAGCGGTTATCAGATCGTTTGAAAATGCCGTTTCGCTGGTTAACTTAATTCCCAAAACTAGTAGAAAGGAATTTGTGCCCTATATGGAAATAAATGTATTTATCAGAAGACCTGAGGGAAGTAAAGCAAAAGACACACTAAAGAAAAGCATATATCTGAATTCAAGCTATCTGATTAGTTTCTATGATTGCCAATTTCATAGAAACCCTATACTGGAAAAATGGTTGGGTGCTTATGTTTTTAATGTTAAGTAATACGTATCCCTCCGGCGAAGTACCTCCCCTCCTTCTGAAGATGGCACAACCCCGCTATTGCAAAGGTTTCCACCTATGGGGCAGCAACTCACCGACTTGCTGGATGGGATGATCGGGCAAGCGGGTCAGAATGCGTTAAAATTAATTATAGTGAAATTATAATTTCCAAAACCGCAGCAACAATACCTCGGCAGCCAAAAACAACAGCGCCAATATAACGCACCAACGCCAGAGCGTGACGCCCTTGCTGCGTTCTTCGATCTTGGCGGTGAGTACGGTGTTGTCGTTGATGTCTATGACTTTGGCATTATCGCCCACCCAGGACTGCAGGTCGGTAGGATTGTAATAATCGAGCTCCGACTCTTTGCGGTTGTAGTTGAAGGCCATTTTTTGCAAAATGGTGTCGCGTTGCATAAAAAGCTGGTAAAATCCAGCCTCTTTGACTTCTTCGTTGAGGGTGAGAAAAACCGTGGACCCACGATGCGTTGTTGGGGATGAATTCTTCGCCCAGGCCTTTGAGTTTGTATACCATTTCCGTGCTGGTGGTGCGATGGTCGGCGCTCACTACTTCATCCAGTCCGAGCGTATAGGCGATGGGCCTTTTTTGGCCCGAAGACAGGGCCATCTTGTACAACATCGGGATAAATATCTCGCCGTTGAGGGGCAGGTTGTTGATCTCTTCGTTGAGCGGCGCCGCGCAGATGTACAGGTGGCCGCGCTCGATGGGGTATTTGGATAAAAAAGAAGAACCGTCGCGGTAACTTAGCAATTGCTCTTCCTTGCGATTGTTGAAGTTGGTAAATTTAAAATTGCCCTTCGTGACCGGCAATTTCAGGTTGGCGCCGGCATTTTCAAACACGTCGTTAAACACAAATTCCTGGGTGTTGATGCTGCCCACCTGGCGCTCTGTATTTTCAAAAGCCATCAATTCGTTGGCGGGAAAGGCAGTGAGGAAGCTGCGGTACGACATCAGGTCGGCGTCTTTGCCGGGGAACACCAACACGTTGCCGCCCCTGCGGGCATATTGCAGCAATTCGGCGGCTAGCCCGGAGCTGATGCTGCGCAGGCCATCCACTACGATCAACTGATTTTCAGAAAAACGCGAATAGTCGAGACTGCGACTTGGCGAAGATTTGGCCTCAAAATAGCTGATACCCGCGAATGCCGACTGGAGGTAGCGGTTGGGTGTATTTTCATAAATATTCAGCACCTTGATCTTTTCCGCCACATTAAAGGCCAGGAAATAGCTGTCGTCGAACTGCACCGGGTAGTCGGTGAGTTGCAGACGGGCCTCGTGCCATCCGGTGCGAAGTATGGTGAAAGGCACCGTATCGCTCACCGTACTGTTGGCCGGTATCGATAGCTCGCCTACAGGCTTCGATTGCCCTTCATATTGCAGGCTGAGGCGGATATTTTCGGCGTTTTCGCTGCTGTAATTGCTCACCCGTATCACCAGTTGGTCGGTTTGGTTGAGGAGTTGCACGGGCGTTTCAAACCAGGCGGTATCGATAGATATATTGCGTTCCTGCACCGATTGCAGGGCACCAGGTTGATTTCGAAAGTGCTGTCGGGGTAATTGCCGATATCCGTGATATTTCGCTGGAAATCGGAGATGATATAGGCTACGTGGTTGGTGTATTTGCCGCTGTTGAGGGTTTGCTCCTGCCGCGCCAGCACCTTCGACAGCTCGCGCACCGCCGGGCTCACGCCGATTTCTTCGATCAGGGCCATGGCGTCTTCCTGGCTCACGAGTCGCTGGTGGCGGCCTTCAAAATCGTTGGTCAGTATCTGAAAGCGATCTTCTACGCTGTAGGCTTCTACAATTTCCCGGGCCCTTTGCTTGGCGCGATCCACCAGCGGCACATCCTGGCTCAGCGCGCTCATACTAAAGGAGTTATCCACAAAAACGCTCACCGCTTTGGCGCCCTGCTTGACCTCTACGTCCTGGGGGATAAACGGCTGGGCGAAAGCCAGCACCAAAAACAGCAGGGCCAGCAGTCGCATAGCCAGCACGATGAGGTTGCGCAGGCGCGAGCGGGAACTGGTTTCTTCTTTGATTTCTTTCAAAAAGCGCACATTGGAGAAGTACACCTTTTTGAATCGACGAAAGTAGAACAGGTGGATAATCACCGGTATGGCGAGCGATAAGAGAGCGAAGAGAAAAGCCGGGTATAAAAACTGCATGTGTTGTTGCGCTGTTTGTGCTTCGGATGCCGTGCAAATGTAAGAATTTCTCGGGGTTTAGCATCTACCCCCTGTAAGGTATAGAACGCCGGGCGGCGATTTGGGTTGTAATATGGGTTGTGCTATTCATACAAAAATTTGACCAAAGCATACTTAATCGCTATTTTTGTAGTGTCTTTAAATCAAAGTTGATCAGATACTCAACTCCGAGCGTAACCTGCCAAAGAGGTAAGGTGATAGACAAGCGGAACTTGAGTTGTATAAATTCAGATTGTCATGATACGAACCATTCTTACCGCCGACCGCAACAATTTGATGCTTACCCTGCCCGATGATTTTTTGGGTAAGCAAATAGAAATTATTGCTTTTGTCATTGAAGAGGTCGCCAAAAAACCCCAAAAAAGGTATCGTTTACGGTTTTGAATGTGGCTGAAGAACTCAAAATAAATTACCGGTTCAACAGAGACGAAGCCAATGAACGCTAATCAAAAGGTCTTTTTGGACACCAACCTGTTGATTTATGCCCACACTAGTGTGGATACACCGAAGCAGCAAAATATTCAGCTCATCATAATGAATGAACAAACCGTTATTAGTACGCAGGTCTTTACGGAAGCCGCTAATGTACTGTATAAAAAGTTCAGGTTCGGCTGGCAGGATATAAGGCAGGTGTTACATGAGATGGAACAGAATAATGAAGTGCACACCAATTCCTATACCACTATACAAAGGGCATCTCAGATTGCCGAGCGGTACGGCTTCTCTTTTTACGATAGTCTGATTGTGGCGGCAGCGTTGGAGGCAGATTGTTCAATTTTGTATTCTGAGGATTTGCAGCATGGGCAGGAGATTGATGTGGTTTTGGCAATAAAAAATCCATTTTTGTATTAATCATTTTTTTCCATTCGTATATGCTACAGATTTTTATTAAATTTGTAACAATCAAATAGACAATAACTTATGAAAAAATTTAAACTTATCAGTATATGGATTTTCACAATTTTATTCATTATTAATATTCTATTCGTTCCTTGGATTTTCGTAAGTAGACACGAGAGGAATCGTAATACGATTAGACAGGCAGGCTATTCTATGATTTATTCTCCTCCTACTATACCAGGTTCATCAAGCTATCGAGAAACAACATACGAAGGGTTTCCGGCTGAGTTCTGGTCTATCCAAATAGATCTTTATAGGCTAATTGTTCAATCAGTTGCGATTATTGTGCTATTTTCTGTCTCTTATTATACACTAATTTTGTTGAAAAAAGAAACAACCAAAAGTAAAATAACTTTCAACTTCTATTCTCCAATACAGCTGTGCCCCCACATTATCCCTGCGCGTTTCGGCGTCTCTTTCTTTGTAAGTGAAAAGGAACCGCGACTTTTCGCAGTTCGACCATTCGCGCAAGATAGAGCCGAACGGATAGTAGTCGGCTGGGTATTCCAGCACGTAGTGTACGCTATCCGATACGCAATTTATAACGCTGTGATATTGGCTAGGTTATCGATATAGCGCACTTTTTTGCCCAAAACCCACAAATTCATATATTGCCACGCGATTATTTCTCTTATCCTGACTGTAAAACCATTTAAACACAACACCATGGCAAACCGGCTACTACTACTTTTCACCTTGCTCTTTTTCAGCTTTTCCGCCCTGCCGATCCACGCCCAGGAAGGCGATGCGAAAAAAGACGCCAAAACCGACGAAAAAAAACCGGCCTCGGCATCGAAACTAAAACCCTTCAGCGAGATCATTACCGCCGAGGCAGTGTCCGACCCGGGACTGTTTACGGTGCATAAGGTGGGCGCCAAGTATTATTTCGAAATTCCCAATACGCTGCTCGAACGCGAAATTCTGGTGGTGAGCCGTATCTCAGGTTATGTGCGCAACCTCAATTTCGGCGGAGCGGGCATGAATTCCCGGCCCCAGCAGGTGATCCGCTGGCAACGCCACGACGAGACGATACTGCTCCGCTCGGTGTCGTACAACAGCGTGGCAAGCGAAAATCTGCCCATTTACGAGTCGGTGCGCAATAACAATTTCGAGCCTATTATCATGGCTTTCGATATGGCCTGCCACAACGCCGATAGCTCGGGTGTGGTGTTTGAGGTGACTTCGCTGTTTACCAGCGATGTGGAGATGATCGGCCCGCTGTCGCAACAGGAGCGCAAGGACTACGAGATTAAAGGCATCGACAATAAGCGCTGCCTGGTCACTTCTATCAAAAGTTTCCCCGAAAACGTGGAGGTACGCCACGTGCTCACGTTTAACGGCTCTAAGTTGCCCGACAACCAGGTCACCGGCGCGCTTTCTATCGAGATGAACCAGTCGTTTATCCTGCTGCCCGCACAACCCATGCAGCCCCGCTATTACGACGCCCGGGTAGGCTATTTTTCGGTGCAGCAAACCGACTACGGCCTCGACGAGCAACGCGCCGCTACCCGCCGCTTTATTACCCGCTGGCGCTTGGAGCCCTCCGACGAGGCCGCCTACCGCCGCGGCGAACTGGTGACGCCGAAAAAACAGATCGTGTATTATATCGACCCCGCTACACCCGAAAAATGGCGCCCCTATCTCAAACAAGGCGTGGAGGATTGGCAAAAGGCTTTTGAAGCGGTTGGTTTTAAAAATGCGATTATCGCCAAAGACCCACCCAGCAAAACCGAAGACCCCGACTGGAGCCCCGAGGACGTGCGCTATTCGGTGATCCGCTATATCTCTACGGATATCCAAAACGCCGTAGGGCCACACGTACACGACCCCCGCACCGGCGAAATCCTGGAAAGCGATATCCTCTGGTACCACAATGTGATGAACCTGCTGCGCAACTGGTATTTTGTGCAAACCGCCGCTATCAACCCCAAAGCCCAGCGCGTGAAGTTCGACGACGCGGTGATGGGCCAACTCATCCGCTTTGTGGCGGCTCACGAGGTGGGCCATACCCTGGGACTGCCCCACAATATGGGCGCCAGCACGGCCTATCCGGTCGACTCGCTGCGCTCGCCGACCTTTACAGCCCGCATGGGCACGGCGCCTTCTATTATGGACTACGCCCGCTTTAACTACATTGCCCAGCCCGGCGACGGCGACGTGGCCCTGATGCCGCAAATCGGCCCCTACGATATCTGGTCGATTACCTATGGCTACAAGTATTTTCCCGGACTCAACTCAGCAGATACGGAGCGCCCTCTACTACACCAGATGGTAAAAGAAAAAACCGGCAACCCCCTGTACCGCTACGGCCGCCAGCACTCTCCGGTGGTGGACCCCAGCGCCCAAACCGAAGACCTCGGCGACAACTCGGTGCTGGCAAGCCGCTACGGCCTCGCCAACCTGAAACGCATAGTGCCCAATCTGATGACCTGGACTGCGGAGGAAGGTAAGGACTACGAACAACTTCGCGAGCTCTACGGCCAGGTGATCGGCCAGTTTAATCGCTACCTCGGCCACGTGACCGGCAACGTGGGCGGCGTATACGAGTTCCGCAAAACCGCCGACGAGGCCGGCGCCGTGTATTCCCCTACCCCACGCGACCGCCAGGCGGAAGCGGTGGCTTTTTTGAATGAAAATTTGTTCGAAACGCCCACCTGGCTGCTCGATCAAAATATCCTGTCGCGCATCCAGGAAAGCGGCATCGTGGATCGCATCAAGAACCTGCAAACCCAAACCCTCCAACAACTATTCGACGACCAGCGCCTGCAGCGTTTGATAGAAGCCCAGTCCGCCAACGGCAGCCAGGCCTATTCGATGCAAACGCTGCTGGAGGAGACCCGCAAAGGCATTTGGAAGGAGTTGTCGACGGGCAAAGCCACCGACGCCTACCGCCGCAACCTGCAAAGCGCCCACCTCGACAAGTTGGTGGAGATGGCGTTTCCCAAAGCCGGCAGTAACGCCCACGTAGATATCGAAGCTACGGCATTTGCCAATCTTAAGTTGCTGGAAAAGGAGTTGCGCCAGGGCATCGGCAAGCAGAAGGATGAGGTTTCGCGCCGGCACTTCCAGGCGGCTTTGGATAAGCTGAATCGCGCAATAGACAGCGATGATTGACCAGGATTTTTAACCGCAGATTTAAACGGAGTTGAAAGGAGTTACGCAGAGCCTGATACTGACTCTGCGAAACTCAGCGTTAGACTCCTTTAACTCTGCGGTTAAAAAAATTACTTGTTCAAAAACGCCGAATACATCCACACCAGCTTCTCCTGGGCGCGGATATAATCGCTCATCAGGGCATTCGTGCCTTCGTCGCCGGCATCGGCAGACAGCGTTAGGAGATCGCGTTGAAGCGTGATAATCGCTTTGAGTGAATTCAAAATATCTTCCACGGCCTTCATGCCGTTGTCGACCTGATTGCTTTCCGCAATTTTTGCTACTTTTTTGTAGTCCGAATATCTGTGATTGGGCGCATAACCCAGGGTCAATATCCGCTCTGCCACCTCGTCGATTTTTATTACCAGGTCGTTGTACAATTCCTCGAATTTGAGGTGCAATTCAAAAAATTTCTCGCCCTTGATGTTCCAGTGATAACCCCTGGTATTTTGATAAAAGATAGAATAGTTGGCCAATAATACGTTGAGCTTTTCAGCCAGTGCCTTCGATTTTTTGCTGTCCAGCCCGATTGCATTTAATTTTTTCATAATCCAAATTTTTATCCAAATTTACAATATGTATTCCCGCATTGCTGTGATATTTGTCATAGTAAGGTTTAGTGTATGCGCAGTTTAGCGATTGGGTTTAGTGCATGCGCAGTTTAGAAACGTTAAAACAGTCGTAAAGTCGTAAAGTCGCACAGTCGTAAAGTCGCAAAGTCGCAAAGTCCCTAATATCCTTCCGGCAACTGCACCAGCGGTCTGTCGTTTTCAAAATCGTAGAGCGTACTGCGGCGGATATCGTAAAAAAGCCACCCAGAAGCTGCGCAGGGCACTCACATAACTACGGCGGGAGGCGTCTTGCTCGGCAACGGCGATATTCAGCTCCGTGATGCCCAGTTTGCCGATATAATACCGGTTGCGCGACATCTCCTGCCGTTTCTTTGATATCTCCCACGAGCGCAGCGCGCGTTCCACCTGGTTGCGCACGAGGTCGAATTGCTGCACTTTGAGTAAGACTTCCCTTTCAAAATTGACGCGTTCCTGGGCTACGTTCATTTGCTCCAATTCGAGGTTACTCTGGGCGATCTGGCGGCTGGCTTTGGCCTTGCCCCAGTCGGCAATCGGTACCTGGAGGCTCAGGGTGAGGGCTTCCTGATTAAGGGGGTCTTTGTAGGCATCGCCGAGTACGCTGCCCGTTTGCGAAAGGCCGAAGCTGCCCACCAGGTTGGCCTGTGGTCCGGTTTGTCCTTTGGAACGGGCCACTTCCAGTTCGGCTTCCCGCAGCCTGCGGTCGAGGGCGATGATCTGACTACGGTTCAGGAGGGCTGCCGTAAGGGCCTTGTCGGCGTCGATGGTTACAGTCGGAATGTCGGACGGCGGCGTCATTTCAAACTGCACAGAGCGGTTGATGCCCAGAAAGTTGCGCAAGCGTTCGGTACTCGACTGCAGGTTTAGCGTAGCTTCGGCCAATGCGCTTTCGGCGTTGGCAACGCTCAGTTCGATTTGGAGTAATTCCGTTTCCGCAATTTTGCCAACCTCATAGCGCCCCTGCGAAATGCGGTACAAGGTATCGGCATTACTTTTCTCCTTTTTGGCAGCTTCGGTGTTGAGCTGGGCGATCAGCACCTCAAAAAACAGGTTCACCGCATCAAATGCCGCTGCTTCCATGTCTTCGCTGTATCCCCGGGTGGCCTCCTGGTAGCGCAGGGGCTCCACTTTTTTATTCCATTTTAAAGCATTAAACCCAAAAATGGGCTGAATAAACCCGATGCCGATGGGCGTCGACAAATACGAAGTATAACCCGGATTACCTCCCGTGGCAAAGATGTCGAGCCGGCGGAGGTCGGTGTTGGCAAATATCGTACCGCCGGTGAGTGTAACATCCTGTTGCAGCGAAATGCCCACCGAAGTGCTCATAAACCCGCGCTGGATAAACGCCTCGGTACCATCTGGCAAAGTAATGGCATCGATGGTGCGGTTGAGGTTGGGCAAGGTGGCATTCAACCCGATTTTGGGCTTGTAATCGGCCAAAAAGGATTGATACGACCAATAGCGGTTGCTCAATCTCGTTTTCGCCAACTGCACGTCGGGCGCCTGCCCCTGCGCCATCCGCACCACTTCCTGCAAGGTCACCCGCATGGTGTCCTGGGCCTGTAATTGTCCCCAGCACGCGAAGATTACCCCGATAATGAAGATTTTTCTGTAGATATTCTGCATAAAAAACTGTTTGTCAATGATTTTCTTAGAGCCGATTGTTTCGACTGTACGACTGTAAGACTGTACGACTGTACGAACAAGTATATTAAGTCGCACAGTCGCCCCTGCTACTCCACGCGCAGCGCCTTGATAGGGTCCTGCCGGGCGGCCTTGCGGGCGGGGAAAATCCCGAAAACCAATCCCACCGTGGCGGCCACGCCGAACGACAGGATAATCGACCAGGCCGACACCACCGCCGGTATCTCAAACGACGAGGTGATTAGTTCGGCGGCTACCACGCCCAGGATAATGCCGATAATACCGCCCAACAGGCTGATAAAGATGGCTTCAAACAGAAACTGCTCGACGATATCGCGCTGGGTAGCCCCCAGCGAACGCCGCACGCCGATTTCTTTGATGCGCTCGAGCACCGAGGCCAGCATGATATTCATGATGCCGATGCCGCCTACCAGCAATGATATGCCGGCGATAGCAGCCAAAACGAGGTTGAAGGTTTCTTGTGTTTTCTGTTGCTCTTCGAGCAATAATTCGGGCACTTCGATCTCGAAATCAACTTGATCTTTGTGGCGGCGCTTGAGCAGTCGCGCCATCACATCGGCGGTGGCGCGGAGCTCGTCGGAGTCTTTTACACGCACTACTGCCCTGTCGAGCTGGTGGTAATTTTCTTCCTTTTTCTCCTCTTCATCCCAGCCGCCGCTGATATCGGCTTTGGTGATTATTGCCCTGTTTTTGAAGCGAAGCAGCGCGGTGGTGACCGGCACGTATATGTCGTCGTTGTAATCGCGGATGCCCAGGTTTTCGAGGCTTTCTTTGCTGGCGCGGCGTTTTTCGAGTACGCCGATGACGGTAAGCCACATCTGGCCGGCTTTGATTTTTTGCCCAATGGGGTTTTCGTTGGGAAAAAACCGGGTCTGTATATTTTTGCCAATAATACAAACCGGTCGGCCACCGCTGATATGGTATTCGTGAAAAAAGGTGCCCTGGCTGACGCCAAGGTTGTTGAGTTCAAAAAAAGCGTTGGTAACGCCCACACAACGCCCTTTTTCGAGCTTGCCGTCCCGGATCAGGGAGGCATTGTTTACCACTTCCGGACTTACTTTTTCGACAGCGGGCAGTACGCGGGCTATCGCGTGCAAGTCTTCCAGTGTTAAGCCGGGCGACCAGGGGCGTTTTTTCTTTTCCGAAGAGTTGCCGCCGCCGCTACTGCTGCTGCTGCCCGACGAATTTTCGTCGCCTTCTTCGAGGATGACGCTTTTCACCACGATATTGTTGGTGCCGATGAGTTTCATGCGGTCCAGAATGGACTGCTTGGCGCCGGTGCCTATGGCCAGCATAGCGATCACGGCGGCTACGCCGAAGAGAATGCCCAGCCCGGTGAGCAATGCGCGCAGACGATTAGCCAAAACGGCCTCCATCGCCAGCAAAAAGTTGAAAAATACCCTTTGCATAGTGTGGAAGCCTTATTCGAAGATAATAAACATGCCATCGTTGCCGCCCGAGGTGGGCAGGTTTTCGTCTTTTACCGCTTTACTGCGGGCCAATGCCTCCTCTTGCCGTTTTTTTCGCTCGGCCTCTTGTTTCTTTTTGATCTTTTCCTTGATCGATTTGTCCAGGGGCACAAAAGACAACTTCTCCGCATCAGCCGGCGGGGTGAGGAAAATCTCGTCGTTTTTGGCAAGACCGTATTCCACGATCACCTCGTCGTCGTTGCTTTCGCCTGTGATCACTTCCTGGCGCACTATTTTGCCGTCTGTTTTTTTATACACAAAAGAAAGGCTGTCGGATTGCAGCGATTCCAGGGGGATAAAGACCACGTCGGGATAAATGTAGGTCACGATTTCGTTGCTGGTGGTCATGGCCGGGCGCATCACCGAGTCGGCTTCGTTGACCTGGATGACGACTTCGAAGACTTTGGCGTCGTAGTCTTTGAGTTGCTCGCCGATATTGGCTACCTGGATGACTTTGCCCGTATATTCGCGGTCGGGGAAGGCGTCGATTTTCACTTTTACATCCTGGCCTTTTTTGACTTTGCTGATATCTACTTCGTTGACGTAGGTTTTGGATATCATGCTGGTGAGGTCGGGCAGCTCCGCCACGATGGGGTCCCAGGCGTGCACCTGTGAGCCGGGGCCTACTTTGCCGTTCCAACTGCGCGCGTAGATCACCATGCCGCCTTTGGGCGCTTTTACGACAAACTCGTTGGCCAGGTCGGTCAATTGCGTGAGTTTGGTCTGTATTTGGCGCATCGAGGTATTGATCTCGGAGATGCGGGCGTCGGATTTCTCTTTGGTGAGGTCGTATTTTTTGAGCAACTGCTGGTAGTCGCGCTCGGTGCGCTCCAGGTCGAGCCGGGCTTGCTGGATGACGCTTTGGGGCTCGTATTTGCTTTGTTCGAGCTGCAGGTCTTTTTCTTTTTTCAAAAACTTGAGGTTGACCAATTGGTCGCGAACACCCCGCAATTCGATGGCGGTATCGATTTTGGCCTGTTCGAGCTGGGTGAGAATTTTGTCCAATTCGGTCTGGCTATCGCGAATGCGGTTGCTGAGCTCGGTTTTGTCGAGCGTGGCCACATAATCGCCTTCTTTTACCAGGGTGCCTTCGGCTACCATATCCGAGATGCTGGTTTGCCAGATGCCGTTGGTGCGCATGCCCTGCGGGCCTCTGATTTTTTCAGAGCGCTTGGCCTGCAATTCGCCGGTAGCGGTTACTTTTACTTTAAATTCCCCTTTTTTCACCTTGACGGTTAGGGATTTATCTTCTTTTGATGCCGCTGGACGACCTTTGAGGAGGAACCAGGCGCCTATGGAAACCAGTGCAAGCGCCGCAATTATCAGTGATACTCGTTTTATCATACGGTCGGGTTGTGTTGGTGTTTAGTATTACTAATGCAAACGTATGCATTTAGTTACAGTGGGATCAAAAAGCCGAGGTTAAAAAAAGTGCCTTCGTTAAAAATATCACCGGTAGTATCCTTGTCGATGTCTATGATACCCAAGTAATAGCGCACGTCGAAAAAAATTCTACGCCTTTTCCGTATTTCTTTTTCTATGCCGCCTCCGATACACACCCCGGCGTCCCAACGCCTGAGCGCCAATTCGTCGAACAACAATCGATCGATTACGATATTGCCGTCGCTGGAATAACGGGCATAAGCCCTGGCGCCGAACGATATGTCGGGTCCTGCCACTGCATAAAGACCGATAGGTTCTAAATCCAGTTGCATCTTTATTAAAAAATTCAAACTCACATAATCTACGGTCGCTAAATGATATCCGCGATTCCGGTCCAACTTGCGCAAAATTTCAGCGCTGGTGCGCTGCAAATAGGTCGCTTCGGTAAGAAAGACCACATTAGGTCTGTGTTTCCACTCGGCGACAAGTCCGGCGCGAAAGCCGACCGTAGGCGAAAAACCACCTCCCCCTGTAAGGCCCAGGTAATGCTGTGCAGACGCATTAGTGCCACAGCAGATCCAGCATACCGGCAGCAGAAAATACAAATGTCTGGCGAGAGATACGTGTAAAGTCACGATAGGGTACGGCGTTTTGTGAATAAAAAAAGCTTTATTACAAAACGGAATTGATTCTAACGTATTTTAACGGATTAGGGTAATATTCCCTTTTTTAAAATAAGTTTCTCCATTCAGGCAGTTCACTTCCAAAAAATACCCAAATACTTCCGGTTCGAGCAATTTTCCACGGAAGGTGCCGTCCCAGCCTATTTCCGGCGACCGGCTTTCGAATACTTTTTCTCCCCAACGGTTGTATATCGCAAAATACATCTCATCGATGGCATTGCCACGCACGTACAATATCTCGTTGAGGCCGTCGCCGTTGGGACTAAAGCCGTTGGGCACGTAGATATTCGGCTCCCGGCATACCGGATCAAATACCACAATGGTGACTAACGCCGAGTTGATGCATCCGCTGGGATCGCGCACGGTGACTTTATACGTGGTGGTCTCCAACGGCGTAGCTACTGGATTGGCAATCAAAGGATTGTCGAGTGTACCAGCGGGCGACCACAAATAGGTATAACCTTCCGCCGGTTCGGCGGTTAATTGGCTGCTTTCTCCCGTAGCAAGCGTATCCGGCTCGGCAAAAGCACTGACCGGAGGCACGTAATTAAATATGTTTACGGCTACGCTGGTATCCAGGCTGCATCCGTAAACGTTGCTGATGGCCAGTTGGTAGGTGGTACTCACGGAGGGGCTAACCAGTGGACTGTATGTATCGGCGCCTTCTATGATACCCTCCTGCGGCGACCAATTGTAAGTAAGCGCATCCCCAGTGAGGTTGGTTGCCAGCAATTGCGCGGTATCGCCGATGCAAATGGTAGTAGCGCCTTCCAACAATACAGAAATAGCATAACTCCCCACGCTTACGCTATCTACCAGCACACAACCATAATCATCGATAAACCTGACATAATACTTACTGGGCCTGCCCGGCATGACGGTCGTACTGTTGCCCACCCCGATCGGATTGATAAGCGCAGGCGTATCAAACCAATGTATGAATGCCGCCTGCTCACTCTGCGCTTGCAAAGTAACCGACGGCTCGCATACGACGGTATCGGCGGGCACGGCTGCGGTTAGCGCCGGGGGCACCACGGCTGTCACGGTGCGAGTCACCTCACAAGCGCCCTGCGCATCGGTAATAGTGGCGGTAAAAACCGTGGTTTGCTGGAGACTTACTACCGGGTTGGCCGCCGTAGGATCGGGTAACAACACCGACGGGGACCACTGATAGCTGTAGGAAGGGTTTGCCCCCGGGTACAAGCCCACCGCCTCGCCCGCACAGGCAATAACGGTATCTGCCGGATTGGCCTCTATCAAAGGTATGACGACCTGCCGCTGCAGGGTATCTACGCAGCCGTTGGCAGAGCTGATCACAAGCGTAACCGGCAAGATAGCCCCCGATTGCAAGACCAGGCTGGGGTTGGGTATGTCGGCGGTTTGCCCGTTGCCGAAGTTCCATTGCCAACCCGTGATGTCGCTTTGCGCATTGGCAGACAGATCGGTGAATTGAATGACGGCCGTATCGGTGCAACTCTCGTAACTCCAGGTAAAATCTACGTTTACAGGCGATTGCCCCACGCTGATGGTGCGCAACAAGGTATCGGGGCACGGCAACCCGGGCGCCAGGGTGACCATCACCGTATAATCTCCCGGCGCTGCATAGGTATGGCTCGTCGCAGCGCCTTGCCCCGAAGCCCCCGGCGCCGCCGGATCGCCGAAATGCCACACATAATACGAGGCATTGATACTGCTGCTGTTAAAATTGACGGTATACCCGCTGCACTGCGTATCTGAAATAAAAGCCAGCTGCGACGAGGTATCTATTACCGTCACAATAACCGAGTCGATAGCCGTGCAGCCGAACTGGTTTTCCATGTTTACATAAAACGTGGTAGCCCCCGATTGCGCGGGTTGTACCACTGCTGCCGCCGTATTGCCATAAAACAAAACCTGGTCGGAGGGTTGCCAGTTGAAGCTGAGCGTATCGGTAGGGTCGAGGTTGACAACCACGGCAGCCGCCAGGTCGCCTTCACAGACGATAGGATTGCCCCCAGGCGCTACATTGATGCCGTTGCCGGTGATGAGCACTTCGGAGGTGTTAAAACAGCCGTAGATGTCACGCACGAGCACATGATAGGCTGTGGGCCCAAACGGCGTAACAAGCGCCGTGTCTGCCAGTGAAATGAGGTTGACAAATTCGGGGTCGGTAGCCCAATAATACTGAACCCCCGTATTGCTGGTGGCTTCCAGCAGGAAATCGGGCGAACAGATCACCGTGTCGGGCGGCAGGTATATTTCGATTGCTTCCGGGATAACCACCTTGATCTGCCGTTCTATCTGGCAAAAGTCATTGGCGTCGGTGATCGTCACGGTGTAGATGGTAGTCTCGGTCGGACTGGCTAAGGGGTTAGGCGAGAAGGGGTTGCTGAGCCCTATCTCCGGCGACCAGTGGTATTGATAGGCCGAATTGTGCTGGGGTTGAGCATAATGGCCCCTCCCGAACACAATGCCAGGGAGTCTTCTTCCAACTCTTCTTCGATGAGCTGCACAGGAAAAGTCTGCTCGAAGGTTTGCACACATCCATTGGCGGCCTCTACTTTTAAACTCAGGATATGCGTACCGCTGCCGGTGGCATAAAATACCGGATTTTGGAGATTAGAAGTTTGCCCCGAGGGTGTCAACTCCCATAGCCAAAACACGGGTGAAGAAACCGTGTCTATCGTCAGGTCGGTTACCTGAATAGTCAGTGAATCGCTGCAGGCGGTGAACGTATAGTCGAAATCGGGAAAAAGCGAGTTGTCCTGCAGGTAAATTTCCCGCTCAAAAGTATCCTGGCAGGGCAAACCCGGGTCTACAATAAGTGTAATGGTATACCTGCCGGTGTCGGCATAGGTATAACTGGGATTGACGGCGGTAGAACTGGCGCCGGGGTTGTTGGGATCGTTAAAATACCATAAATAGCTGTTGGCGCCCAGGCTTTGGTTTTGCACTTGCACGGTAAAATTGCCGCATTGAATATCAGGCGTAAAAAAGGCGGCAGCAGCTTCTCCGCACACGCCCACATTGTATTGAAAATCGCGCCGGGTAGTAGAAATCAGCACCCCCTCGCGGTATTCTTCGATGCAAATGCCCACCACAAATTGCCCGATGGTATTGGGCAGGCCGGTAAGCAAACCCGTTTGCAAGTCAATGGTTAGCGGCTCGCCCCCGGGCGCGCCGTTGAGCATATTATTCACGCCATAAGGCGGATTCACCCAAACTACCGGTTGATAGGGCGGCGGGTTGGGGGGTTGAGGTTGTGGAATAGCCTGGTTGGCGCCCTGCCAGGGCGCGCACAATTTATACACAATCGAATCGCCGTCGGGGTCTACTGCCGATTGGTCAAAGATTATGGGTTCGTTTACACAAATAAACAACGGCGGCCACTGCTGAAATTTGGCGCTGCTATTGCATTCCAGCAAAGCTTGCTCGGTGATAGTCACCCCGTAAGTAGCCCCGGTAGCCAGCGGATCGACGATATTGAGAATAGTCTGGTTGCGGCAACAACGCTGGTAGGCCAGTTGATACCCCCCGATGATAGGCGGCAATTCGGCTGTAGTGCGATAAGTAGTGGTATGCACACAAACCCAGGGCGGCACCACGAGGCATTCGTCAGACAAAACGGGGTTCAGGGTGTCGTTGTTCATCAGGGGCACCAGGATTTCAAACAACAGCTGGTTACTCGAATTGAAAACGCCTATCGATGCGGGGTTGTCAAACCAGGCATTGGGATTGCCGTAAAAACAATCGCGGAAAATCGTCAGCGTAATTTCGTATTGATTGTTGCCCAGGCAGGTATAGGTCATTTCTCCACCCACGATGTGAGTAGCTCGCGCCGGCAGAATAAACCCGGCAATCAATAAGATCGGCAATACGAGTTGGCGTATCAAGGCCCCTGGGTTTGGTTGGGCTACAAGATAGTTATTCGCCGGGAAAGTACAAATGGCTATGGTTAAACCCGTTGCCTGACCATTTCCAGGGCCTGCGCCAGTTGTTCCTCGGGAGTAAGGTGCGTATTATCGATCACGATAGCGTCGTCGGCCTGGCGCAGGGGGCTATCTGCGCGGGTAGAGTCGATGCGGTCGCGTTCCAGGAGGTTATAGCGCACCGTTTCCATGCCCGACTCCATACCGCGTTGTTGGAGTTCGAGGAAGCGGCGGCGCACCCGTTCGTCGATATCTGCGGTAATAAACAACCCGAGCTCTGCGTCGGGAAAAACCACCGTGCCGATATCGCGGCCATCCATCACGATTCCGCGGCGGCGCCCCATGGCCTGTTGTTGTTTTACCATGGCTCTGCGCACCGACGGGATAGCTGCTACCGGGCTCACCCAATCGGACACCGACATATCGCGAATAGCCTCTTCGACGTCTTCGCCGTTGAGAAACGTCTGATTGCCACCGGCATGTCTTTCAAAGTGGATAACAATATGGTCGAGCGCCTCGGCCACGGCTGCCTGGTTTTCGGGAGAAATGCCGTGGCGGAGCAGGTATAGGGTGACTGCCCGGTACATAGCCCCGGAATCGACATACGCATACCCGAGCTGCTTGGCCAGGGCTTTTGCCAGGGTACTCTTGCCGCAGGAAGAATAACCGTCAATAGCAACGATGATCTTGTTCACGCAAATAGAATTGCCCGCAAAGATAGTCCTCAACGGAAATTGACGAGCACCATTTCCCAAAGTTTTTCATAAGGGATGATCTCAAGCTCGGTTAAAGCGCCCCGATAGGAAAAAGGACGCTCACCGAGGCGGTTGAAATATTTGTCTGCATTGGAGATCTCATCGGGTTGGTAGCCGGCTTTGCGCAACTGCTGCAACAGGCGTATAAACTGAATAGGCCGGAAATGCACTTCCTTGTCGAGCTGGCGGGACGCGTACACTTTGAACTGTTCAAACTGATCGTTGAGTTCGGCAAAATTGCGTTTGTCGATCAATTGGAGAATCTGAAGTACCCAGGCCAGCACCGCGAAAGTGCGCTGATCGCGGGAGTAGCGCTGCGGATCGTCCATGTACCGGGTGAGCTGTGCGCTGCGCTTGCGCTGGCCCGTCCACATTTTGGCGGAAATGGCCGTTTTATCGGCAAAATACATGACATAAGCTTCGAAAATAGCCCATTTTTCTTTGGTAGTCCCTTCCAGCTTTTTGAATGCAACGTGGGAAATCGTTTGGTTGAAAATGGCGGCTGCATGAAAATACTGCCCCGTTTGCAAAGCCAATAACAGGTAATATTCCATGAAGGTAAACCAGCTTTCGCTACCCTCCGGAAACTCATTGAGGCATTTTTCGGCATTGACCCGCCCCTGGCGGTAATCGCCCAAATGAAGGTAAACAGACATCTTTTTGGTGTAAAACATGATCTGCTTGTCTTCCTGGTGGAATACCGGGTTGCGCGATATGTATTCTTCCGCCTGATTACACACCTCCAACATGGCCTCGTAGTCGCGCAACATTTCATACTGCATGATCCACACCAAAAACATATTGTAATAAATGACGGGCGATTGAAAGGACTCCGATAGTCCCATCAGCGCATGACAATAAGTGTCCATGCGTTGCATCAAGTCGCCCGTTTTGTTTGCCGGCTTGCGATAAAGCATGACGACTCGCTGGTAATATTCCTCCGAGCGGATCTCTGCATCCAGAATCTCTGCGTATTGTTTGCTGTAACTGTCGTATAGTTCGTACGATTTTTCATCTCCGAGGCCGGCGTAGTATTCGCGCAATATGCGGGCACTGTTTACGATTACATCGGCAAACTGAAACTTAAGCGCAGTGGCCAACATCCCTCTGGCCAGCGATGCTGCACCATGTAAAGCATTGTTGGCAATGAGAATCTTAACCAGCGTCCATTCTTTGTTGCAGGTAAAGTACGCCTGGTCGTAGTTAGACACCGAAGGCTTGTTGATGTCCAGAAAAAAAAGCGTATTGAGCAGGCGCTTGCGAAAGCGCGATTTTAGTTGCCGGTATTTGGCATCCAGCGGACTGCAGCCGTATAAATGCATGGCCGCATCCCTGTCGTTTTTAAACTTGTTGGCCGACAAGTTTTCGTAAAATTCGTTGAACTTGCTGTTTTTCTGGCGTAAGACATGGTCGTCAAAGATTTCTATCTTCTTTACTTTTTCTTTGTTACAATACTCGCTATTTCTATCAGTACTTTCATGTTTACGTGTTGAAATTACAGGTCATCAAGTTCTACAATTTTTGTATAGCGCAAAAATTTAACTGTCACAAACTACTATTTTTTAAAAATAATAACAAGATAAACTGCCAATTTTTCACACACCTCGTACAAGGCATGTAAAACACAGCAGACCCAAAAATAAACGGTGTGTTGGGAAAAATCGGGATGGGCGCGCAGCAGGTGCGCGTCGGGTGAGGGCAACGACTTACGCGCCGGCCGGAATATGCTCCGGCTGACGGGTAAGGCGTCGGCTACACTCGCTTACAGACTTTAATCTCCGGGACTAATATTCGTCGTCGTTGAACAAAAAGTCGTCTTTTCGGGGGTAATCGGGCCAGATATCTTCAATCCCCTCATAAATCTCCCCCTCGTCCTCCATCGATTGAAGGTTTTCAATCACTTCTACGGGAGCCCCCGAGCGAATAGCATAATCGATGAGCTCATCGCGCGTAGCGGGCCAGGGCGCATCTTCCAGATGTGAAGCAAGTTCAAGTGTCCAATACATAACTAAACCTGCGGTTTTGAGTTAGTGCACTAAAATGTTAAGAATTAACGAAAAAGACTATAATAATCTTTTACGAAAACGCGGAAAGCTAAAATTTTTATCAACCAAAAGCAGTCCTTCCGAATAAATTTCCGGCAAAAGTAATAAAACTTAGATATACCATTCAAGTATTTTTTTTGCGGGCTATTTATAATGCCCTATGATCTCGAACTGCTGATGCTCGTAACCTTTGGGTATCAGGCCTATTTCAGAAGAATTGACCGGCCCGGTAGGGTCGCAAAACAAATACTGGCGGCCGTTATAAGTTACTGTAGCTCCTCGGTATCAGGCAATGCCACCGCCAGGTGAGATGATCGGGATAAGCGATTACGATCATGGGCAAGTTGAGCAATTGCTTGACCAAATTGTAACAAAGCGCCACCCTGTCCTCGCAATTCGACTGTGGGTAATAAAACACCTCCTCGGCTACCATAGGTTTATTGGAGCCAAAAACAGCTTTGTCTTCCGCGTAGTTAAACGCCGAACGCGTGAATGTCACGAGCATCTCCAGGCTTTGTCGCAGGGTTTTGCCCTCCAGCCAGGGTTTGAATGCCGCTGCAATATTTTCATTCGTGCGGGGCGCCATGGGGATCGCCATGTATTGGAATTCGGAAATAAGCGGGTATCCCTTCATAATCTCGGCAATGGTCCTGTCCACTAACAGGTTCATCCGGTAAGTTTGTCCTTCATACTAAAACTCAACTCGCGCAGGGTATCCATGGAATGAAGGGCAGGAATAGTTTGCAGGTAAAAGGAGAAGGGCTTACCCGTTTCGTTGGGTATGAAATCAAGCAGGTAGAGGGGTGTGCCCAAATGGCTTTTTGCACCGAAAAAATAGCTGATATTGACAAAAGACCTGCCCCTGTCCGTGATCAGCGGCGCCACAAATACTTCGTCATCCGTGTGTACATTGATAAAAACCTTTTTGCCCAGATAGGTCAGGCGGGCGTCAAACCCCGACTTGGCCAGCAAAAACCAGCAGGTTAATTCGCGCTGTACGGCCGTTTTTTCAGCAAAAATCTGAGCTATACTCAGGTGCATCAGGCGGTAATACAACCAATCGTTGAGCCCCAGTTGCTCGCGATGCGCTTGCAGGCTCTCCAAGATGGGCTGATAGGGTGATTGGGCCATGAGCCGGTAAAATGCCGTCAAAGCCTGCTCGTTTATGGTATTCACCCGCGAAGGCGCAAAAGCTTCGTCGTAGGTAACGGTTAATTGTTCGGTATAAAATTTAACCCGCACATTGGCGGCGTCCGTCCGTACCGGCAAAAACGCCGCCAGTGCGATCAAACAAACGGTTAGCGTGCCTGGCCAATAAGCCGGCATACTCCTTGTTTTACACAACAGGACATGAATCATACCGATATGTGCTGAATGCCTTAGAGAATCAGCATGGCGTCGCCGTAGCTGAAGAAATTGTATTTTTCTTTTTTTGCTTCCTGATAAGCTTCCATCACCAGGTCATATCCCCCAAATGCACAAATCATAATGAGCAGGCTCGATTTGGGGAGGTGGAAATTGCTGATCATCGCATTGGCAATACTAAAATCGTATGGCGGATAGATAAACTTGTTGGTCCAGCCTTCTGCCGGCTTCAACAATCCCTCTGCCGATACCGCCGATTCTATAGCGCGCATGGTGGTGGTACCCACCGCGCACACCTTGTGGCCGCTGTCTTTGGATTTGTTGACTACATCAACGGCATCCTGCGTGATGCGAAAGTATTCGGCGTCCATCTTGTGCTTCGACAAATCTTCTACGTCGATGCTGCGAAATGTGCCCAAGCCTACGTGTAAGGTGAGTTCTGCAAAGTCGACCCCCTTGATCTCCAGCCTTTTGAGCAATTCTTTGCTAAAATGGAGGCCCGCCGTGGGAGCGGCAACTGCGCCGGTTTCTTTGGCAAATACGGTCTGAAACCGGTCGCGGTCCATATCTTCGGCCGGACGGGTTATGTATTTGGGCAGCGGCGTATTGCCCAGTGCATAGAGTTCCTTCTGAAATTCTTCTTCGGGGCCGTCGTATAAAAACGGATTGTGCGACCTCGTGAAGTCGTGTTATCTACTACTTCCGCTACGAGAATGTCGTTGTCTTTTTCATCGCTGAAATACAACTTGTTGCCTACCCTGATTTTGCGCGCGGGGTCTACCAATACGTCCCACAAACGGGCTTCGTGGTTGAGTTCGCGCAGCAAAAATACTTCGATTTTTGCGCCCGTTTTCTCCTTACGGCCGTAAAGCCTGGCGGGAAACACCTTGGTATTGTTGAATATTATGGCATCCCCTTCCTGAAAATATTCAAGTATATCTTTAAAAACGCGATGCTCAATTTTACCCGTATCCCTATGGACAACCATCATGCGCGATTCATCGCGGTTAGAGGCGGGGTATTGTGCAATTAGTTCTTTAGGTAAATCAAATGCAAAATGCGAAAGTTTGGTCCTCATCCTTAGTTTTTTACAAAATTGCCCGCAAAGATAAGCAATGTACCTGCTAATATAATCGTATGGGAATCAATTTTGTTGCATTGTTTTTATTTTTGCAGCTAAACCTACGTGTACATGCTCAATGCCATCTCTCCTATTGACGGAAGGTATGCCCGCCAAACCGCCGAACTTGCCGACTTTTTCTCCGAATTCGCCCTTATCCGCTACCGCGTTTTGGTCGAAATTTATTATTTCACAGCCTTATGCAAAATACCGCTCCCCCCGTTGGCAGGTGTCTCCGACTTCCAACTGGCACAACTCGAGCGGATGTGCAACCAATTTGACCTGGAAGCCGCCGAACGCATCAAAGCCATCGAAAAAACGACCAACCACGACGTAAAAGCCGTGGAATACTACCTCAAAGAACAATTCGACCTATTGGGCCTTGGCCCCTGGCGCGAATGGGTGCACTTCGGACTCACCTCCCAGGATATCAATAATACCGCTACCCCTCTGCTGCTCCGGCACGCCCTCGACCAGGTTTACCTGCCCACACTGCATTCGCTTCGCAATCAATTGCATGCGATGGCTGAAAACTGGAGTCATATCCCCATGATGGCCTTTACCCACGGCCAACCCGCCTCACCTACGACCGTTGGAAAAGAGTTGCTCGTGTTTGTCTCCCGGCTCGACGAACAAACCGCCCAACTGCAACAAATCAACCTGAAAGCAAAATTCGGCGGCGCTACCGGCAATATGAACGCCCACTACGTCGCTTATCCCGATATCAACTGGCACAAGTTCGCCGAGGCTTTTGTAAACGACTACCTCGGGCTCACCCGCGCCCACCCCACTACCCAAATTGAGCACTACGACAACCTCGCAGCAATTTTTCACGCACTGCTGCGCATCAATACGATTCTGATCGACTTGTGCAGGGACTGCTGGACTTACATCTCGATGGATTATTTTAAACAGCAAACCGTGGCCGGCGAAGTAGGCTCTTCTGCTATGCCCCACAAGGTTAATCCGATTGATTTTGAAAATGCGGAAGGCAACCTGGGCCTGGCCAACGCCCTGCTGGCACACCTGGCCGAAAAGCTGCCCATCTCCCGCCTGCAACGCGACCTCACCGACAGCACGGTGCTACGCAATGTGGGCGTGCCGCTGGCCCATACGCTTATCGCCCTCAAATCAACGATGAAAGGCCTCGGCAAACTGCAACTCAACGAAGCAAAATTGCACAAAGACCTGGAAGCCAACTGGATGGTGGTCTCCGAAGCGATCCAGACGATCCTCCGCCGCGAAGGCTACCCCCAACCCTACGAGGCCCTCAAAGCCCTCACCCGCGGCAAATCCGACGTGTCCAAAGCCGATATCCACGCCTTTATCGACCAACTCGATATCAGCGATACCCTCAAAACCGAACTGAAACAGGTTAGCCCGCATAATTATACGGGGAAAATATTCTACCAGGTTGTCGGTTCTCCGTTGTCGGTTGTCGGTTGTCGGTTCTCTGTTTTTTATCTTTGCCTGTTATACTTAACAGAGAACAGAGAACAGAGAACAGACAACAGAGAACAGAGAACAGAGAACAGACAACAGAGAACAGAGAACAGAGAACAGACAACAGAGAACAGAGAACATGCTCCCTCCCCCTTTCCTCTCCCAAATGCGCGACCAACTGGGCGCCGAACTGCCCGCTTTCCTCGAAGCGATGGCGGCCCCTCCGCCCGTTAGTATCAGATGGAATTCTTATAAGAAAATAAATTGGGTGGAAAATTTAGAAGGAGTAAAATGGTATAACAACGGAGTATATTTACCCGAACGCCCCAGCTTTACCCTCGACCCGCGCTTCCACGGGGGCGCCTACTACGTACAAGAAGCTTCTTCCATGCTGATTGCAGCGGCGGTCGGGCAACTGATCGACTCCGCAGCCGGGCCGCTGCGCGCCCTCGACCTCTGCGCCGCGCCGGGCGGAAAAAGCACTTTGCTGGCCGATGTGTTGCCCGAGGGCAGCTTTTTGCTCTGCAACGAAGTGATCCGACAGCGCTACCAGGTGTTGCAATACAACCTGGCCAAATGGGGCAGTGCCCATACCCACTTATCGCAACACGACAGCGCAGATTTTGGCGGATTGGAAGGATTTTTCGACTTAGTACTGCTCGATGCGCCCTGCTCGGGCGAAGGTATGTTTCGCAAAGACCCCGGAGCGATTGGCGAGTGGTCGCCGGAACAGGTGGCCCACAATGCCGCCCGGCAGCGGCGCATCATTGCCGCGGCGGTGCCCTTGCTGCGACCTGGCGGAATTTTGCTGTATTCTACCTGCACCTACAACGATGCAGAAAACAGCGACAATGTGGCCTGGATGTGTAAAGAGTTGGATATGGAATTCGTGCCGCTGGATTTTCCCGCCGACTGGCAAATTGCCGCGCGCCCCATGGGCTATCAATGTTACCCGCACCGCGTGCGTGGCGAAGGTTTGTTCCTGGCCGGCCTCCGGCGCAGCGGCGGGCAGCCGCACCAGGGAAAGGCGCGGGGTTACAAAAAACTCGCCCCCTTGCCCAAAACCCAACAAGCCATACTTAACGCCTGGCTCGCCAATCCCGACCAATACACTTACTGGACTACCCCGACGGCACGGTCAGGGCCGTGCTCGCCGCTCAGCTCACCGACAGCCAACTGGTAGATAATGCCCTAAAAAACTGGGCTACGGGTTTTGAGGTAGGCGAGATAAAGGGCAAAGATTTCATCCCCTCCCCTGCCCTGGCTTTTAGCCGCGCACTTTCTCCGCAAATCTCCCAGGCCCCCCTCGATGCGGCCGAAGCCATGCGATTCCTGCGCAAAGAAGACCTGCGCCTGTCGCCCATCCCACAAGGCATCCGCCTGGCTACCTATGAGTCGCTCGGCCTCGGCTGGTTTAAAGGCCTCCCCAATCGCATCAATAATTATTACCCGGTAAATTGGAGGGTGATGATGGGGGATGTTTGATTTTTGATGTTGGATGTTTGGATGTTTGATTAATCATTAATTATATATTAATAAAAAATCCTTCTCATCCTTCTTTCATCCTAAATATCCTAGTTCAAAACTCCCCTGCCCGGCCCTGCCGACTGCCGACTGCCGACTGCCACGGATGCTCGTTTCGACTCCGCTCAACGAGCGACAAAGATCGCACAGTCGAGATGTCACCTTCCCTCGTACCTCGGGAAGATTACACCTCTTCGTAAAAGTCGTACAGTCGTACAGTCGTACAGTCCCAAAGTCTCCACCTACTCCCCCCTCTTCGCCTCATTCCACAACGCATCCATCTCCGCCAGCGTCATCTCGCGCAGGGCTTTGGGGCCTTGGCTTCTATATACTCGAAGCGGCGTTTGAACTTCTGGTTTACCCGTTCCAGGGCCGTTTCGGGGTCAATGCCGACAAAGCGGGCGTAGTTGACCAGCGAAAACAGCACGTCGCCGAATTCCTCTTCGCGTTTTTCCTGCGACATATTCAGTTGCAGGGTTTCGCGGAATTCAGCCATTTCTTCTTCCACTTTTTCCCATACCTGTTCGCTATTTTCCCATTCGAAACCCACTTGTTTTGTTTTTTCCTGCATCCGGTAGGCTTTCACCATAGCGGGCAGCGAGCGGGGCACGCCGGAGAGTACCGACTTTTTGCCTTCCTGCAGCTTGAGTTGTTCCCAATTTTTTTTCACCTCTTCTTCAGAGTTCACCACCAAATCGCCGTAGATATGGGGGTGGCGTTTTATCAGCTTGTCGCAAACGGCATGGAGGGCGTCGGCGATATCCCAGGCGCCGCTTTCGGAGGCAATTTTGGCATAAAAAACCATATGCAGCATCAGGTCGCCGATCTCTTCTTTGATGCCCGGCAGGTCTTCGTCGATGATAGCATCGGCTAATTCGTAGGTTTCTTCTATGGTGAGGTTGCGCAAACTTTGGAACGTCTGCTTGCGATCCCAGGGACATTGCTCCCGCAATTCGTCCATTATCTTCAACAACCGGGCAAAGGCTTCCAATTTTTGCAACATGGCTACGCGTTTATTTGTTATTTTTGTGGTGACAAAGATATTGTAAATTCATTATTATGGCATTTGTGTATATTTTCGCTATCATTTTCGTCGTTTTCGGATTGTCCTTTTTGATGCTGAATCTTCGCCATTGGTTTACCGGCGAAGAATTCAGGGGCACCTGCGCCACCGCCAATCCCGCTTTAAAAAATCAAATCGGCGAATGCACGGTCTGCGGCAAAAAACCCGAAGAAGCCTGCAAAATGCCCGAAGTAGGAAAAGCAGGAGCAATAAATCGCTAACTTGTGGAATGAACAGCTCTTGGCCAAAGCACATGTTTGCTGAAAAACACTACCCCGAAACCTTGCAGCCTGCCGAGTTGGATACTTACCTGGCCAAGGGGTGGTATCGAATGGGGCAAACTATTTTTACTACCCACTTTTTGTGCTTCGGCGAGCAGTTTTACTCCGCTATATGGGTTCGCCTTCACCTCGATAGTTATGTGCTTAGAAAAAGCCTGCGCAAGCTGGTCAACCGCAACGATAAGTTGTTTAGCACCGAATTCGGCAGCGTAACGCTTTCCCGCGAAAAAGAAAATCTATATCTCCGCTACAAAAGCTTATTTCCCCGGCGTACTGGCCTCCAGCCTCAAAGACGCCCTGCTCGACGGCGAAGAAAATAATATCTACGACACAAAGGAAGTAAGGGTGTACGAAGGCGACAAACTGATTGCCGCGAGCTTTTTTGATATTGGCAAAAATACCGCCGCCAGTATTCTGGGTATGTACGACCCCGATTACCAGCACTATAGCCTCGGGTTTTATACCATGCTACTCGAAATACACTATTGCCAACAAGCCGGCATCCCTTATTATTACCCCGGTTATGTGGTGCCCGGCTATTCCCGCTTCGACTACAAACTTCGCATCGGCGAGGTGGAATACTACGACCTGCGCACGGCTAATTGGCAACCCTTTCGCGAGTTACACCCCGGCGATATCCCAATAGAAACCATGCGCCGCCGACTGGAGGCACTGCAAAGCGAACTCGGCAATTTACAGGTTCCTTCCAAAGTGTTGTATTACCCGCTTTTTGAAGCCAACTTGTTCAGCTTTTGGCGGGCAGCCTATTTCGATTACCCGGTTTTGCTGCACTGTTATCCTACCGCTGCCGCCCACTATTCCTATATTGTGGCTTACGACGTAAGGGAGGAAGCCTATGTGTTGTTCAAATGCTCGCCATTTGAAGATGTACAGGTCTTGATTAACGAGGCTTATCTGATGCGTCTGGACCGCGACCGCTATTTTGCCAAATTATTGGTAGTCGACCAAAAGCTCTGGCAAACGAATGCTGCCAAAGAAATTGCCGGCATTTTGCGCATGATGAGCACATGATAGTTTAATTATGCTAAAAAAAGTCATCCTGCTTCTCGCTCCACTTGCCGCCCTGCTGTGCGGTATGGCCTGCCAGTCGCGCGAAGTCGAAGAATTATCCATCGACCAGGGCTACGACTACCAGCCGCTGTCAGTGGGCCGCTGGTGGATCTACGAGGTCGACTCCCTGGTCTACGACCCCGCCCCTTCCGGAACGCTCATCGATTCCGTGTTTTTCCAACTGCGCGAGGAGGTGGCCGATACTTTTCGCGACAACAACGGCGCCCTGGCGTACCGCATCGTACGCTCCGAACGCTCCAATGCAAGCGCACCCTGGCAAGTCAAATCGGTATACGCCCTTACCCCCGGTGAACAACGGCTCATTCGCACCGACAATAACCTGAACTTTATCGCTATGGTTTTTCCAGTGGCCGCCTTTACGCAATGGGACGGCAACGCCTTCATCGACGACAACCTGATTATCCCCATTGCCGGCGAACCCATGGCTTTGTTTAAAGGCTGGAATTATCGATATACTACCGTAGACGAACCGCTGAACCTGAGTGATCTGTATTTTCCTAAAGTGGCTACCCTGGTACTGGCCGACAACGAAAACCTCATCGAACGGCGCTACGCGCAAGAGCAGTATGCACGCGGAGTCGGACTCGTATACCGCGAATTGCAACTCCTCGATACCCAGTGCAACGTATGCTGCAATGGCAATTTTGCCTCCTGCGAATCCCTGCCCTGGGAAGATAAAGGGGAAACGGGGTTTATCCTTAGGCAACGCCTTATTGCCTACCAATAGACTTTTTTGGTATTTTTACCTTTAAAATATAACCACTTTGGAAAGTAAATGGCTTGATATCGTTGCCAATGCATTTAACACGGAGGTACCCCACGCCGACGCGATGGACGATCTCATCGACAAGATGATACCGCTGATCCGTCCCCATAGCGAGGATTTGCGCGAGGTGCAGTTTTATGTGGGTAAACACTGGGTGGAGGTGCGCGACGATGAAAACTTCCACGAGCTTATTCTCCATATTTTTAATGCCGATGAAGAATATCTGCTATCAGATGATGGCGCCGTCTCGTTTGGCAAATGGCGTTTTTTAGCTAATAAACTCATTTTCGGCAAACTCGACCCCGACGAAGAAGACCCCACCGGCGAAGCCTTCGAATTGGTTTTCCTCGATCCCGAATTTTTTATTCTAAAAAAACTGAGCAACCCGCTCAAATTCGAAAATAACCGCAAGTATTTCGTCCTCGCCGCCGAACACCTGGCCCGCAAACTCGAATGGTACGAGCTGATGCAATACCTCTTCAATAAGTATCGCAATAACAATAGCTTTCTCATCGTCATCGTGCTGGTAGTGCTCCTGGTATTCGCTATCGTGATGGCGCTTTCGTGATGTGTCAGTTCTCCGTTGTCCGTTGTCTGTTATCCGTTCCTTAACTTTGCCAGTTAAACTTAACAGAGAACAGAGAACAGAGAACAGAGAACAGAGAACAGAGAACAGAGAACAGACAACCATGACTACATTCCCCTGGAAAGGCGTCTTTCCCGCCCTGACTACAAAATTTACGGCGCAAGACGAACTCGACTTGCCTCTTTTTGGCAAAAACCTGCAAGCTCAACTCGATGCTGGCGTTGACGGCGTCATACTCGGCGGCACCCTCGGTGAAGCCAGTACGCTGACCGCGCCGGAAAAGGAGCTGCTGGTAAAATACGCCAGAGACTATGCGGGCCAACAATGCCCGGTAGTGCTCAATATAGCTGAGGGATCAACCCGCGAAGCAACTCAGCAGGCGGCCCTGGCCGAAAAATGGGGCGCCGACGGACTGATGCTGCTACCGCCCATGCGTTATAAATCCGACCATCGCGAGACGGTGGCGTTTTTCCGCGCCGTGGCAGAATCCACTTCGCTGCCCATCATGCTGTACAACAATCCGGTTGATTACAAAATCGAGATCACGCTCGATATGTTTGAAGAATTGGCCGCGCAGCCCAATATTCTCGCCGTCAAAGAATCAACCCGGGATGTCTCCAACGTGACCCGCCTCATCAACCGGTTCGGCAAGCGTTTTGCCATCCTCTGCGGCGTAGATACCCTGGCGATGGAAGAACTCATGCTGGGCGCCGATGGCTGGGTGGCCGGACTTGTATGCGCTTTTCCCCGTGAGACGGTGGCGATCTACAGGCTCACCCAGGCAGGCCGCTACGCCGAAGCGCTGGCCATCTACCGCTGGTTTCTCCCCTTGCTCGAACTCGACCTGCATCCCAAACTGGTGCAGTATATCAAACTGGCAGAATCTATGACCGGCATCGGCTCGGAATATGTACGAGCGCCACGACTTACTTTGACAGGCGAAGAACGCAGCCGCGTAGAAGCTATTATCAAACAGGGGTTACAACAACGCCCTACTCTTTGATGTTGGATGTTTAATTTTTGATGTTTAATTAATTTAAAATCAATTATTTACAATTAAATATTAATAATCAAACATTCAACATTAATAATCAAACATCACCATGCAAGACACCCCGCTATCGCAAATAGACGACATCATGCGCCAGGCTACGCTGGCCTTTGAAGCCTTCCGCCATGCTACGCCGGAAGCGCGAGCGGCATTGCTCGAAGCTATCGCCGTTGAAATCGAAGCACTCGGAGATACGCTCATAAATACGGCTTGCCAAGAATCCAACCTGCCCGCCGCGCGCCTCACCGGCGAACGCGGCAGGACCACCGGGCAATTGCGGCTTTTTGCGGCTCTCGTGAAGGAAGGATCTTGGGTAGACGCCGTAATCGACACCGCCTTGCCCGACCGCACGCCGCCGCGCCCCGATTTGCGCAAGATGCTGTTTCCCATCGGGCCTGTGGTTGTTTTCGGCGCCAGCAATTTCCCGCTCGCCTTTTCTACCGCCGGCGGAGATACCGCTTCGGCACTGGCAGCGGGCTGCTCCGTAGTCATTAAGGCGCATCCGGCACACCCTGCTACCTCTACGCTCGTTTTTGAAGCCATACAACGCGCTATCGCCCAATGCAATGCCCCGGCTTACCTGGTTCAACACGTATTGGGCAACGGTTTTGCGATCGGACGGACGCTTGTTGAGCACCCTGCTACTAAAGCCGTGGGATTCACCGGCTCCGCCGCAGGCGGAAAATCCCTGCTGGCCTACGCCCAACAGCGCGACGAGCCCATTCCCGTTTTTGCAGAAATGGGTAGCATCAACCCTGTCGTATTGCTGCCGCAAGCGCTCTCCAACCGCGCAGAAGCCATCGCAACAGCATATGCCGGGTCGATAACGCTGGGCATGGGCCAGTTTTGTACCAACCCCGGCCTACTGCTGGCCATCGACGGCCCCGAACTCGACCACTTTCTGCCCCTGCTGGCCCAGGCATTTCACCAAATACCCGCCGCCAAAATGCTCCACACCGGCATTCATACCGCCTTTATGGGTAAAATGAAGGCGGCGCTGGCTCAAAAAGGCGTCGAAACTATAGCGCAAATAGTAGTTAATGACGATGATATTGTGCCCGATATGGCCGTCGCCCAGGTGAATAGCCGCACTTTTATTGACAACCCCTTACTGAAAGAGGGAGTTTTCGGCCCCTATTCCCTGCTGGTGCGCTGTCGCGACGCAGCCGATTTGGAGGCCGTATTGCAGGCCTGCGGAGGGCAACTCACTATTACCTTCATGACAGAAACGGAAGAAATAGCAGCCCACCGTTCACTGGTAGAAAAGGCCGCACAACTCGCCGGTCGCGTCGTCTTCAACGGCGTACCCACCGGCGTGGAAGTCAGCGCGGCCATGATGCACGGCGGTCCCTACCCCGCTTCCAGCGACAGCCGTTTTACCTCCGTCGGTACCGACGCCATCAAGCGCTGGACCAGGCCAGTGTGTTTCCAAAATTGCCCCGAAGCCCTGTTGCCCCCCGAACTCCATAACAACAACCCGCGGCAGATTTTGCGCCGGGTGAATGGGGACTTTGGGACTTCACGACTTTAGGACTTTACGACTTTACGACTTTACGAACAGGGAAACATTACCTATCTTTACTTATCCATTTTTACAGTCATACAGTCATACAGTCATACAGTCATACAGTCGTACAGTCGTACAGTCGTACAGTCGTACAGTCGCAAAACCACCCACATGGCTACCAAAACCTTCTTCTGCATCGACGCCCACACCTGCGGCAACCCCGTTCGCCTCGTAGCCGGCGGCGGCTTCATATTACATGGCAAAAACATGAGCGAAAAACGCTTGCATTTTCTGCAGGAATTCGACTGGATCCGCAAAGGGCTCATGTTTGAACCCCGCGGCCACGATATGATGAGCGGCAGCATATTATACCCCCCGCACGACCCCGGCAACGACATGGCCGTATTGTTTATCGAAACCAGCGGCTGCCTGCCCATGTGCGGCCACGGTACGATAGGTACGGTCACGATTGCCATCGAACAAGGGCTGATTACACCCAAAATCCCAGGAAAATTAAGGCTGGAAGTGCCGGCAGGACTCGTAGAAGTGAGCTACCGGCAGGAAGGCAACAAAGTCAAAAGCGTGAGGCTCACCAACGTCAAATCGTATCTGGCGGCTGAAAAGCTGGAGGTTGATTGCCCCGACCTGGGCCCCCTGCAAGTTGATGTGGCCTATGGCGGCAATTTTTATGCGATCGTAGATGTACAGCCTAATTTTCCGGGACTGGAACATTACAAGGCCGATCAACTCATCAGTTGGAGCCGGGAATTGCGCAAGCGCATTAATGAACTTTACACTTTGTCCATCCCGAAAACCCTACTATCAACGGTTGCAGCCATATCCTGTGGACCGGCGCCACCATCGACCCCGCCGCTACCGCCCGCAATGCCGTCTTTTACGGCGACAAGGCAATCGACCGATCTCCCTGCGGCACCGGTACTTCGGCCCGTATGGCGCAGTGGTATGCCAAAGGACAGTTGAAAAAAGGCGATGAATTTATCCACGAAAGCATCATCGGTTCCCAATTTATCGGGCGTATAGAAGAAGAAACCACGCTGGCCGGACACAAGGCCATCCGCCCCAGTATCGAAGGTTGGGCCCGGGTGTACGGCTATAATACGATCTCTATCGACCCGGAAGACGACCCGTATGCGTATGGGTTTCAGGTTATTTAGTTCTCTGTTATCCGTTATCCGTTGTCTGTTATCCGTTCTTTATCTTTACCAGTTAATCATGAACAGAGAACAGAGAACAGAGAACAGAGAACAGAGAACAGAGAACAGAGAACAGAGAACAGAGAACAGAGAACTAACTATGTCAACATCTGCGATCATCATCGGCGGCGGTATCATAGGGCTCAGCTCGGCCTACTACCTGCACAAGGCAGGCTGGCAAGTCACTGTAATCGACCGCGGCGACCTCGCAAATAATTGCTCTTCAGGCAATGCCGGCTATATCTGTCCCAGCCATTTTACCCCTTTGGCAGCGCCGGGCATCATCAGTCAGGGTTTGAAATGGATGCTCAACTCGCGCAGTCCTTTTTACATCGAACCCCGGCTGAGCCTTTCGCTCGCACAGTGGGGACTGGCCTTCATGCGCAGCGCTACGCAGTCGCACGTAGATCGCTCGGCGACGCCCCTGCGCGACATCTCCTTGCTGAGCTTGGCCTGCTATCAGGAATGGCAAAACAGCGGCGAATTCCCGTTTTTTTACCGCCACGACGGCATGCTGGAATTGTGTCAAACCGAAGAAAACGCCCGCCATGCCCGGCATACCGCCGAAAAAGCCAGGCAATTGGGACTCGACGCCGAATGGCTCGATGCTGGTCAGGTGCAAGCCCTCGAGCCCGATGTAGCTTGCGACACGCGAGGCGGTATTTGGTTTCGATCTGATGCCCATGTAAACCCCGCCGAATTGATGAAAAACCTGGCAGCCTACTTGACCACCAAAGGCGTACACATCATTGATAATGAATCTGTTGTTAATTTTTTAAAACAAAATAATCGAATACAAAAAGTCGTCACTACCCGCAATAGCTACAACGCCGACCTCGTGGTATTAGCTGCCGGCGCCTGGAGCCGGGAATTGGCCTCCCAACTGGGCAACAGCCTGCCGATGGTAGCCGGCAGGGGGTATTCTTTTGTCAAACCGCAACAAGACTACCCTTTCCGTCGCCCGCTCATCCTCACCGAAGGGCGCGTGGCTATCACGCCGATGGACGGCCAGGTCAGATTCGGAGGTACTATGGAGATCACCGCTACCACTACCCCACCCCGTTTCAAAAGAGTGGAAGGTATCGTGCAGTCCGTCAATCGCTTTTTCCCGGGACTTTCGCTGCAAGCGCCGGCCAACGAAGAGGTATGGTACGGCTACCGCCCCTGCTCACCCGATGGATTGCCTTATATTGGGCGACTGCCGGGATTAGAAAACGCCATCGCCGCCACAGGCCACGCCATGCTGGGATTGAGCCTGGGCGCTGCCACGGGGTTGCTCGTGAGCCAGATAGCAGGCGAGCAAAAAACGGATATGGACCTGACTCCGTTTGATCCGGCACGGTTTAATTAACCGTCAAAATACCCTCACACGGCATCTTTCCGTTATTAATTAATAAAAACACCCTATGAAAGCATCCTGGATATTTTTTCTGCTCACCTTTTTACTCGTCAATTGCACCAACCAGCGTGCAGATGAGGGGTTTACTACAAAAGGCAGCGAACCCGAAATGTCTGTTGAAGCTGATCAGGCGTCACCACCATCGCCACCTCCCCCGGCGATGAAAATACACCAGACCACCTCAGCACAATAGACCGCAAACTCATCAAAAACGGCAACCTCAGCTTCGAAACCGACGACCTGGCTGCCACCCGGCAAAAAGTGCTCGATGCCGTCAAAGCCAACTCAGGGTATATCTCCGACGACCAGGAGACCCGCTCCGACGACCGCATCAGCCATACGATACAGATCAGGATACCCGCAGCGCATTTTGATACCCTGCTCAATACGATCACAAAAGGCGTATCGCATTTTGATTATAAACAAATCAACGTAAGCGACGTCACCGAAGAATTTATCGACGTCAGCGCTCGTGTAAAGGCCAAAAAAGAGATGGAAACCCGTTACCTGGCTTTGTTAAAACAAGCCAAAACGGTGTCGAATATGCTGGAAATAGAACGCGAACTGGGCAATATCAGAGCCGAAATCGAATCTATCGAAGGCCGCCTGCGCTATCTCAACGACCAGGTTGCTTATTCTAGCCTTTCAGTAACCTATTATGAAAAAATTCACAACCAAACCGCTTTCGGCAAACATTTTCGCGAAGGATTCCGCAACGGTTGGAACAACCTGGTCTGGTTCTTCATCGGAATCGTTAACCTCTGGCCTTTCCTGCTGCTGGCGGCCATAGGGATCTGGTTGTTTCGCAGATGGCGAAAGGCAAAACGCGCGTAGAGACGCAAAATTTTGCGTCTCTACGTCCATCAAAAATCATATCTTTGCCCCTTCAAACCCACACACCTCGCATGAATATCATTTCGCTATTGCAGGAAAAGGTCGCAGCAGGGGTTTTGGCCCTTTACGGCGAATCGCCGGCTATCAACCAGATTGCCATCAACAAAACGCGCAAGGAATTTGAGGGCGACTTCACCGTTGTCACCTTTCCATTTACCCGTGTCGCGGGCAAAAAACCGGAAGAGGTAGGCGCTGAATTGGGTCAATATCTTCAGAAAGAATTTCAATATGTAGCGGGGTTTAATGTCGTAAAAGGTTTTTTAAATCTGGTCATCAGCGACAATTTTTGGTTGGATTTTTTGGTAAAAGACGCCCTGGCGCTCAATTACGGCCAACAACCCTCCAACGGCCGCAAGGTGATGGTGGAGTATTCCTCTCCCAATACCAACAAACCCCTTCACCTGGGCCATATCCGCAACATCCTGCTGGGATGGTCCACTTCCCGCATTCTTGAAACCGCCGGCTACGAGGTAAAACGCGTGCAAATCGTAAACGATCGCGGCATTGCCATCTGCAAGAGCATGCTGGGCTGGCAGCGGTTTGCCAACGACAGTACGCCAGCCTCCACAGGCACCAAAGGCGATCATTTCGTGGGGCAGTTTTATGTGGCTTTTGAACGGGCCTTTCAGGAAGAATACAGAGATTGGCAACAAACGGCCCACGGGCAAAGCGTATTCAATGACCGCCAGGACAAATCACAAGACGAAGCCGCTTTTTTCAAAGCATACAAAGACGCCTATTTCAACGTATACAGCCCCCTCGGCGCCGACGCCCGCGATATGCTGCGCCGCTGGGAAGCCGGCGACACCGACACCATCGCCCTCTGGCGCAAGCTCAACCAATGGGTGTACGACGGCTTTGATGAAACCTATCGCAGACTGGGCGTTCGCTTTGACAAAATTTATTACGAATCAGATACGTACCTGCTGGGCAAAGACCTCATCCAGCAAGGCCTGGAAAAAGGCGTGTTTTACCGCCGCGACGACGGCTCGGTCTGGATTGACCTCACCGACGCCAAACTCGATCACAAAGTGGTATTGCGAAGCGATGGCACCTCGGTATATATCACCCAAGACATCGGCACCGCCCGGCTTCGCTACGACGATTTTGGCGTAGAAAAAATGGTGTACGTGGTGGGCGATGAGCAAAACTACCACTTCCAGGTGCTCTTTGAGATCATGAAACGCCTCGGCGAGCCCTATGCACAGGGGCTTCACCACCTGTCATACGGCATGGTCGACCTGCCCACCGGCCGCATGAAGTCGCGCGAAGGAACCGTGGTTGACGCCGACGACCTCGTCGACGAAGTGATCGGCGAAGCCCGCGAAGGCTCCAAAGAACGCGACGCCACCGCCGAATTATCGACGGAAGAGCGCGAAAATATTATCCGCCAAATAGGTTTGGCCGCACTAAAGTATTTTATTATAAAAGTACACCCCCAAAAGCGCATGATTTTCGACCCCAAAGAGTCGGTCGACTTGCAGGGGCAAACGGGGCCTTATATCCAAAATGCCTACGTGCGCATACAGTCGGTTTTGCGCAAAGCCCAGGAAGAAGGCTACGCCCTTACTGGCAACGACGTGAAAGGCTATGCCCTGCACACCGACGAAAAGACCTGATCGCGCAACTTTACGATTTTCCGGCGCAAATCGAGGAGGCCGCAGCCAACTACGACCCCTCGGTCATCGCCGCTTATTGCTATGGACTAGCCAAGTCTTTTCACAAATTTTATCACGATTTCTCGATATTGCGCGCAGATACGGAAGCATCCAAACAACTGCGCATTATGCTGAGCTCAGCTATCGCCAATGCATTGAAAAACGGCATGGATATGCTTGGCATTGAAATGCCGGAGAGAATGTAAATCCGTTGTCGGTTGTCAGTTGTCGGTTATCCGTTCTTTTTTATCTTTGCTAATTATTTTGAGAACAGAGAACAGAGAACAGAGAACAGAGAACAGAGAACAGAGAACAGTCAACAACCATGAATACATCTACCGAAACAAAAGAAAAAGAACCCCTAAACTTCATCGAGGAGATCATCGAAGAAGACATACGCAACGGCAAACACGGAGGCCGCGTACACACGCGTTTTCCGCCCGAGCCCAATGGCTTCCTGCATATCGGCCATGCCAAAGCATTGGTTGTCAATTTTGAAACAGCCCAAAAATATGGCGGCAAAACCAACCTCCGCCTCGACGACACCAACCCTTCGACCGAAAATACCGACTATGTGGACAATATCAAAAACGATATCCGCTGGCTCGGTTTCGAATGGGAAGGCGAGGAATTGTATGCCTCCGATTATTTCGAACAATTATACCAATTTGCCGTCAAGCTGATCCACAAAGGACTGGCCTACGTGGACGATTCCACTCCCGAAGAAATTGCCGCGCAGAAAGGCACACCGACCGCCCCGGGCACGGAGAGCCCTTACCGCAATCGTTCTGTCGAAGAAAATCTCGACCTCTTCGCCCGCATGCGCGCAGGGGAATTTCCCGACGGCTCGCGCGTACTCAGAGCAAAAGTGGATATGGCTTCGCCCAATATGCACATGCGCGATCCAGTAATTTATCGTATCAAACACGAACACCACCATCGCACCGGCGACGACTGGTGTATTTACCCGATGTACGATTTTGCTCACGGCCAAAGCGACTCTATCGAAGAGATCACCCATTCGCTCTGCTCACTCGAATTTCGCCACCACCGCCCGCTATACGACTGGTTTATCGAAAAGCTGGAGATTTTCCCCTCGCGGCAAATCGAGTTTGCGCGCATGAATGTGGCTTATATGATAACCAGCAAACGCAGACTTATGAAGCTGGTGACCGACAATTACGTCACCGGCTGGGATGACCCCCGCATGCCCACTCTGGCGGGTATGCGCCGCCGCGGCTACCCTGCCCCCGCCATCCGCGAGTTCTGCCGTCGCACCGGTACCGCCCGCCGCGATAACGTGATCGAATACGAATTGCTCGAATTCTGCGTGCGCGAGGAACTCAACCGCACTTCACTGAGGTCTATGGTGGTGTTAGATCCGCTTAAAGTGGTAATTACCAACTATCCGGAAGGACAAGTGGAAGATATGAGCATTGAAAACAACCCCGAAGATCCTAATGCAGGCCAACGCACAATGCCTTTCTCGCGCGAGTTGTATATCGAACGCGATGATTATATGGACGACCCTCCCAAAAATTACCACCGCCTTGCCCCCGGAAAGGACGTACGCCTCAAAAGCGGCTATATCATCCATTGCGACGAGGTGATCAAGGATGCCAACGGAGAGGTTACGGAACTTTATTGCAGCTATTACCCCGACAGCCGTAGCGGTAGCGATACTTCGGGCATCAAAGCAAAAGGCGTTATTCACTGGGTATCGGCGCAGCAAGCTATTCAGGTCGAAGTCCGCCTGTACGATCGCCTCTTTACCGACCCCGAACCCACTAACCACGAAGACCGCGACTATATCGAATTTTATAACACAAATTCGCTGCAGGTGGTCACCGCTTTCGCAGAACCCAGCCTGAAAAACGCACTACCGGGCCAAACGTTCCAGTTCCTGCGCAAAGGCTATTTCTGCACCGACGCCGATTCGACACCTGCAAACCCTGTATTCAACCTCACGGTGAACCTCAAGGATAATTGGTCGAAACAGTGATGAACAGTGAACGGTGAACTGTGAACTGTGAACTGATCTAAGATCGGTTCACAGTTCACTGTTCACTGTTCACACAACTATTACGGACGCCACCAGGCACGTACGTGAATCGTGCGGGTATTTCCGTTTTCGAGCGTAAGGATAGCATATGGATCGCAGGTACCGTTGCCGTAATTGATCAGGCGGGTTACGTTGCCTACCGTCATTTCGAGGGTTCCCCTTTCTACCCAGCGGCACAATCTGCGTTTTGTGAGGGGATCCTGCTCGTCAATAACCAAGCTATAGGCCACGCCGTTGCGGTTCAAACCGTTGGAACCACCCGTAATTTGTACTACATCATCCAGCAAAGCAGGTGTGCCTGCGCCTTCGATCAGTGTTATGGTATGATCGGCTTCCCAGGTTGTTTGTGAGCCGTCGGGGAAGGTGATGCTGCCGCCCGTCACCGTGCGGTTTATCACGGGGTCGCCATTGGCGTCGAATCCCTGATTGGTCCAGGTTTTGGTGCCTTCCACATGGGCGTCGTCTACATAAAAATCTACAAGTGTGGCGGTGCGTACTGCACCTGCATTCCGCATGGTATCACTTTGTGTCACAATAATCTGGCCGCGGCGTACGCGACCGTCGGGTCCTTCGCAGCCATCTGTGCCGTAGTCAATCGTCACCGTGCGCGGGAAACTCCAATCGCCGGGCGTGACCGTCACCGTAGGGCAGTCGTTGGGGCCGTTGGGGCCGCGCGATTCCAGTTCCGTATCAATTTCGTCTTCGGTGCTTTGGAAAATGTCCATGGAAGTCGTCAGGTCTTCACTCGTCATCACCGCGTCAGCAGGGGCTTCATTGTCTGCTTTGTTGCAGGAAGTAAATACCATACCAAGGGCAATCACTGCAACCCATAGGAGCAAATGCTTTTTCATAGCAATAGTTGTTTTTATGTAATTTAAAGATGAGAAATCTCGACTGTGGGACTTTACGACTGTGCGACTGTGCGAAATTAAATAAGCGTATAAAAGAAGTATCCCTGATCGTAAAGTCGTAAAGTCGCAAAGTCATTTATGCTATTATGACTGGATTGGTAAAAGAAGGTTTAACCGCAGCTTCATTATTTTTTTTTAAAGTCGGCAAAACATCCTTTGTCAGGCGCAACGCCTATCTTTGTAACTATTATGAATAAAGGACGCGTCATACTCGATCAGGAAAGGTTTTCGCTAACCATCGACCGGTTATGCCAACAACTGATCGAGACTTACGACAACTTTGAAGATACCTGTCTCGTAGGCATTCAACCTCGGGGCGTATGGCTCTCTGATCGCATTTACAACCGGCTTCAGCACATATTGGGACACGCTTCTTTTCTTTACGGTAAACTGGATATCACGTTTTACCGCGACGACTTTCGGATGCGCGCCAAACCGCTCAAAGCCAGCGTGACGGATATGGAATTTTGGTAGACGATAAAATGTGATCCTCGTCGATGACGTGTTGTACAGCGGTCGTACGGTGCAGGCGGCTCTAACCGCATTGAACCATTACGGCAGGGCCCGCCAGGTAAAACTACTGGTTTTGGTCGACCGCAGGTTTAACCGCCATCTGCCCATCCATGCAGACTACAAGGGCATTACAGTGGACGCCCTCGACGACGCGTACGTGAAAGTAGAATGGGCGGAAAGCAATCAGGCAGACAGGGTATTATTATTTGCCAATAAACAAGAAGCAGAACAAGGATAGGGCATGAGCAGTATACAACAGTTGAGTGTTTCTCACTTATTGGGTATTAAAACGCTTACCGCCGAAGATATTCAACTCATCTTCGAAACAGCCGACGAATTCAAGGAGGTGATCAACAGGCCGATCAAAAAAGTGCCTTCGCTTCGCGATCTGACTATCGCCAATTTGTTTTTTGAAAATTCTACGCGCACGCGCATTTCTTTCGAACTGGCTGAAAAACGCCTGTCAGCCGATGTACTCAACTTTTCTTCTTCTTCCTCTTCCGTTACCAAAGGCGAAACCCTCCTGGATACCGTCAATAATATCCTGTCGATGAAAGTGGACATGATCGTGATGCGGCATCCTGCGCCGGGTGCGCCTCACTTTCTATCGCACCATATCAAAGCCAATATTATCAACGCCGGCGACGGCACCCACGAACACCCGACGCAGGCGCTGCTCGATGCCTACTCGATTCGCGAACAACTCGGCGATCTGGCAGGAAAAAGGTGGCTATTTTTGGCGACATACTCCACTCGCGCGTAGCGCTGAGCAATATCTATTGCCTCAACAAACTCGGCGCCGAAGTCACCGTCTGCGGCCCGCCGACGCTTATGCCCAAATACGTGCAGTCGCTCGGCGTTAAGGTGTCGCATCAGGTAAGGGATACGCTCGAATGGTGCGACGTGGCCAACGTGCTGCGTATTCAACTCGAACGCCAGGATCTCAAATATTTCCCTTCTCTACGCGAATACGCCCAATACTACGGCATCAATCGCACATTGCTCGACAGCCTGGGCAAGCAGATCCTTATTATGCACCCGGGCCCCATCAATCGCGGCGTAGAAATTACCAGCGACATCGCCGATTCTTCCCATTCTATTATTCTTCAGCAAGTAGAAAACGGGGTGGCCATTCGCATGGCCGTGTTATACTTGCTTGCCGCCAAGCGTTAATAATCAACGCCTATTTTTTTATAAATAAAATGAAGGAGCCAGGCCGGGCCGATGAGTAAAAATTGTAAGTCTTCAAAAAACGACGGTTTTTTACCCTCAATTTTATGTCCTATAAATTGACCTATCCAGGCTACCACAAAAATGACTACGGATATTAGCGCCAGTTGACCGGCATTGCGGCCTACCGCTTCGTAAATGGCGTTATTGCCCCATAGCAAAAGCCCGCCGATTACAAAAAAGCCCAAAAACATAGGCGTAGAAAGACGCAAGTAGTAGCCCAACGCCAATACCAGCGCTACTGCCGCCCAATTGGCATACAAATGGCGTTCGCTAAAAAAAGGAATGCTGTACAACAATCCGAACAAACTGAACATGATGCTCGGTACACAAACCCAGTGGATGAGTTTATTGGTCGCATTTTGGTGGCTCTCGCCGTATTTATCGAGAAACCATTCCATCGTCTTGGCCATAGGTGTATCTTTTTTTGACGTTCGATTGAATCAAAAATACAAAACAAACCCCAATTTTTACGCTAGTGTAGAGGAAAACGCGTTCGGCCATCACTACCGACTTGCCAAACTGCTCCAGGTCGATACCCATGGGCGCTTGCTTATCGAGGAAAAAATATACCAGGTTTTCGGTTGCCATGTTACCTGTGAGGTCGTCTTTAGCCATCGGGCAGCCGCCATATCCTTTTATGGCGCCGTCAAAACGCCGGCAACCATTGTGATGGGCGGTTTCTATCTTTTCACGCCAGGTGGTGGGCGTGGTGTGGAAATGCGCGCCTATTTCCAGTTGCGGATAGGCCGGTATCAGGTTGCTAAAGAGATATGCGATACTTTCCGGACTTGCCACGCCGATCGTGTCGGATAACTGAAAAATGTGGATGCCCAGCTCTGCCAACTCGTCTACCCAGCGGTGCACGGTTTCTACATTCCAGGGGTCGCCGTAGGGGTTTCCGAAGCCCATAGAGATGTATATCACCAGGTTTTTGCCGTGCGCCATACACAAATCCTGAATTTCTTTGACCCGCTCAACCGATTCGGCAATGGTTGCGTTGGTATTGCGAAGCTGAAAGGTTTCTGAAATAGAAAAGGGATATCCCAAATAGCTGATTTCTTCGAAAGCGCAGGCGTCTTCAGCGCCGCGGCGGTTGGCTACAATGGCGAGTAATTTGGTTTTTGTGCCGGTAAGGTCCAACGCGGCGAGTACGTCTGCTGTGTCGCGCATTTGAGGGATGGCCTTGGGCGATACGAAGCTACCAAAGGCGAGCGTGTCAAAGCCGATTTTCAACAACTGGTTAATGTAATCGGCTTTAACTTGCGTAGGGATGAATGTTTTTATGCCTTGCATGGCATCACGGGGGCATTCAATTATTTTTATCATTATTATCTTTGGTTAGGCGTAATCGATTGCGGATTGCGGATTGCGGATTGCGGATTGCGGATTAATTCAAAAAAAATCCGAATTCCGAATTCCGAATTCCGCAATTGAACAAAAATAGGCACTTTTGCCTTTACGTGACAGCCAAAGCCTTAAAACGTCGGGAAAAGTATTTATGATGAAAAAGAATAAAGGAATTTACGCCCTGATAGGCTTTTTACTGGCCGGTACGGGTTTGCTATCTATTGTGCTGAGCCTGGTGGGCGTGCAGCTTGCCTTTCTCAAATGGCAATCGATGTTACCCTCACCCTTCGGCTTTTGCTCAAGGTAGTGATGATCGTGGTCGGTATGGTGATTATGTATCTGGCCCTTACCGACCCCGATCGGGAAGAATTTATGGAATAGCCCGCTTTACCTGTTGAATATGACCATTTTGCGCGTCGACTTGTATCCTGCCGTTTCCAGGGTATACAGCAATACGCCCGTTGCCGGCAGGTTTTCCTGGCGCAATTGCAGACTGTGATACCCCGCCTCGTAATTATCCTCTACCCGCGATATGACTTGTCCCGCCGGCGTTTGAACGATGATGGCAGCCTTTGCCGAAGTGGGCAAATAAAACGAGATGGTAGTTTCATTTTGAGCGGGGTTGGGACTGTTTTGGAACAATTGCGGCCTGGCCGCCTCTAGTATAAAGTCGAGCCCTAATGACTGCGATTGTCCGTTATTAGTTACGATTTCAGCTATTATTTCCGATTCATCCAGGGAAATCCAATCGCTTAAATAGCCGCTTTCGTAGGCCGTAAATGACAATTCCAGCAAATTGCCGGGTATTCCTGTCTGTTGCCTGGTATTCGACCAACTTACCGAAAGCTTGTTCTCCTTTAACTGCGCCGTATGCAATTCGCGGGCGCCGTCAGCCGGTGCATCGTTCAGGAATAGCGCATCTGAGTTCCATTGCAAAGCAAATTGCCCCCCCTGCACCTCTTCCAACCCTTCAGGCAGTTTGACTACCAGGGTATAGGGCCGCCCTTTTGTACACCACGTATCACCAGCAAGGAGCCGGTATACCGTTGTAGCCACCGACCGGTCTTCTATATCCTGCTGTAGCAAATTCGCCGGCTCAGGGACAATACTGCAGTTGATATCTCCAATTTTTATAGCAATAAATTGCAAACTGTCGGCCGTAGCTACAAGGGAATCAAGTACAATGGATTCTGGGAATGGCGCACTCCAGGGATTAGCCGGGTCGGGAAAAACGTAATTTCCATCCACAAACCGCCAGCTCGAATTACCGGCTATTACCGTATCAATGTGCAACACCAGGGCAAGCAGCAGGTTTTGGTCTGTTTCGTCAATAATACCCGAATTGTCGAGATCGGCGGCTATCAATGCATAGGGCGATTCGATGGTGTCGATGCCCATGATGTGTTTTTTCAACATGATCAGGTCTGCGGTAGAAATACCGTTTAGGTCATCGCCGTCTTTGAAGGGGGTGACGAGGTAATCCTGACCTTCCGGCAACAGCTGAAAATCAAATTCCCCTGCTGCTCCGGTCCAGGTCGTATCGAGCATACCACCGCTAAGTTGTACTTCTACATCGGCTACAGCGCTGTCGACAGGCGTGTAAATAATCCCGGAGGTAACTATGGGCGGAGCATTGCCACATATTTCCTCCCAATTTTTCAGCAATACATAAGTAACGCAATGGGCATAATTAGGGCCGCCCAGCGAACCGTCGGGTTGTATGGCGTAAGGGTTGTTGGCGCTGTCCCAAGTATATATTTCGATCGATACCGAATCGCCGTCGGCACAGGTGAGCTGTATTCCGCTATGGGTGGGATCGGGCGTGTCGCCGGCTTTGTTGATCGAATATTTGAGCGGCGGCGAGCAATCCGAGCTGAAACTGCTGATAAAATCAATCGCCCACAACTCGATCATACCCTCTTGCGCTACCCCGGTGGGCATCAGGTGGGTGGATATGCCGTGAATACATATGGGTGTGGGCGCTTTGCAGTCTACTACGGTAAAAGGGATTTGCACGGATTCGACATTGCCGCAGCCGTCTTTTACATGCAATTCAAACGTGTGTTGTCCGATGGGAAAGGAGCCGTTGATAGTATAATTGGGATAAACGCCTGTGATAAAATCCGCGGCACGGTTGTTCGCAGGTATTAACGGCACGGGCTGATTAAACGCAAATAAAAATAGTTTGATCTCTATTTCATCACTACAGGTTTCGTTGATCGCAAAGGGTATTTGCACCGGCCCCGGGCATCCCGCCTGTACGTTGCTGCTATAACTGCAGAACGGTTGTGGTGCAGTAAAGGAGATTTGAGGTTTTACATCGTCATACACTTTAATATGCTGGGTATATTGCCAATAGCCCCTGTTGGCATAATACTGCGAACCAGGGGTTTGCCAAAAGTTGCGCCAATAGCCCGGCACGCCGGTATGCCCGCAATAGGTTTGTATTTCTCCGATCGAAGGGTTGGCGTCGTTGGTGTTGTTATTGCGATCTATAAATACCTGTCCGGTGGGCTTCCTGATTACCCAAACCGCTTCATCGCCGGGCACGTTGTCGCAGTCTTCATCGCGGCCTACGATATAAGGCCCGGAATACCCGTCGTATTCGCACCAGTTGACCACCCGGTAAGTGCGCATTATTTTGTAGCAGGCATCTCCCGATACCTGAAAAGTGAGATCGTTTACGCTTACTGCCAGCAAATCACAGGCCAGTTCATTGGTCAGGATGTTTTCAGCCTGTGGCAATTGGCAATACGCACTCGCATCCGGTGGGAATCTTATTTCATAATGGTGTGCTTCAGTGATCGTAATTAATTGCTGGCAAGTATAAGTACCCCCGTTCCAGCCGCCTCCATAAGCCTGAAAGCGCCGGGTAATGGTGCCGACTTCACAATTATTGAGGTTGACCAGCGGCGGGAGTTCCGTCCAATAATAATAAGGACAGCCGCCTTGCGATTGTGGCGATCCGAATAGTTGCGCCAACTGCCATATATTATCCGGATCAAAGCCGTAGGGCAGTTGATTACACGCGATGGTCATATCGTGCGGAATGCTGCAACAGGGATCATCCATTCCCCATATTTTTTCTGCGCTAATGTTTCCACACAAGAGTAGTAGCAAAGCGACATGTGCCGCGATTATGCCTGGCTTGTACATAGTCGACATGGTAAGCTCGGTTTTGACTATTGTACGTATTTTCTAAGAAATGGTTTCAAAAGTGAACAGTGAACAGTGAACTGTGAACTGCTCTTTGATCTGTTCACAGTTCACAGTTCACTGTTCACAAAACGGAAGAAGCCCCTCCACCGGGGGCGGAGAGGCTTCTTCAATCTTTTGGGTGCGAACTGCGAACTGTTAGCTGTGAACTTCTCTTTGGTCGGTTCACTGTTCACCGTTCACTGTTCACCCAGTACTATTCGATGATAACCATCTTCTTAGTAGCTGTGAAGTCTGCAGTTGATACCGTGTACGACAATACACCTACTGCGCTCAGCTCTTCGCTGCGTACAGTGAACATATTGTAGCCTTTGTTGGCTTGCGTACGGATCATCTTCAGCACTTTGCCCGTTACGTCGCTGATCGTCAACACTGCCTCAGCATCTTCCGGCTGGTTCCAGCTGATCATCGTCTCGCCCTTGAAGGGGTTCGGCGTGTTCTGATACAGCTCGAAGCCTGCGGCGCTTACTACGCCTGTGCTGAAGTTAATGCCTACGTTGAGCAGGTCGCCGGCTTGGTTGTAAGCTTCTGCTACCGTGTAGCGGCTGCTTACGCTCAGTACGTTGCTCAGTTGAGCATCCGTCTTAGCGCGCAATACCAGGCTAAACAGTACTTCAGAAGTAGCCTCGCCGTTCCAGCTCGTCGTGATCATGCCTTCGCCTACGAAACGCAGTCCGAAGTTTTCTGCCGTAGCTACACCGTATACTACGTCTACCAGTTCTACTGCTGACGTCAACGTCAACGTAGCCTGATAGCCCTGTACTTTGGCAAGATCTGCAGCAGTGAACGCTACCGTATACTCGTTGCCTGCCGTCATCTCTACGTCCGCTACCTGGAAGGCAAACAAGCCCTGCATGTCGCGTTCTTCGATGCTCGTCAGGTTAGCCGTAGCCGATGCGTTGACGTCGCCTATCTTCACACCCACGAAGTCAGCTACCGTCGTACCTGCAGGCAGGTCGTTCAGGTTCGCTACTTCAGGGAATTGCTCAAACCACGGGTTGGTCGGTACCGGGAACGAGTAGTTCGCCGGAATGAAACGCCAGCTCGTGTTGTTCGCAAAGTCCGTATCTACGCTCAGGATCAGGCGGCGAAGCGCGATCAGGTCTTGCGTAGTGATCGTCTTAGAGTTGTTTACGTCGGCTGCTACCATCTTGTACGGGCTGTTCAGCGGCTGTACACCAAGGATGTGCTTGCTGATCAATACCAGGTCGAACGTCGATACGCCGTTGAGCGGCAGTACGTCCAACTGCGGTGTTACCGTATAGTCGTAGCCAGTCTGCAGGTTAGCAAACGAGAACGCACCGTTCGAACCAGTCGACTGGTTCATCGAGGCTTGTCCGCTCAGGCTTACCTGTACACCTTCTACCGTTTCGTCATCTTCCGTAGCTATTACGCCCTGGATGATGCCTGCGCCAGGTACCACGTCCGGACATACGTTGAACATGTTGTCCTGTACCAGTACATACGTCTCACAGAAGTCGTAGTTCGGACCACCTACCGTGCCATCAGGCTGTACTGCGTAGGGGTTGTATGCGCTATCCCATGCGTAGATGCGTACTACCGTCGTACCCGGGTCAGAGCAAGTCAGGATCAAGCCTGTCTGCGACTGGTTCGGGATGTCCGTACCGTCAAGTACTTCGTCCGTGATGTGGATCGAGTACTTCACCGGAGGCGTGCAATCGTCTACATCGCTGGCGATGAAGTCGCTTGCCCAGATAGCCATCGCGCCTGTGTCGATCGTGCCGTCACCGTCTACGTCTGCAGCCGGGATAACAGGCATCAATTCGATCGCCAGACCGTTGATACAGATAGGCGTCGGTGCTTTGCAGTCTACTACTTCAAACGGAATTTCGATAGCTTCTACGTTACCGCAACCGTCCTTAGCGTGTACTTCGAAAATGTGTGCGCCCAGCGGGAACGTGCCCGTGATCGTGTAGTTCGGATACGTGCCGCTCAGTGCGCTGGCAGTGATTTCACCGTCCAGTACGCCATCGCTGAAGGCATCCAGGAATACGTGGATCGTTACGTCGTCCGGCGTGCAGTTCTCATCTACCGTGAAGGTGATGACTACCTCGGCAGGACAGCCGTTGGCGATATCGCTAGAGTACGAGCAGAACGGCTCATAAGGATCTACTTCAATCACCGGTTGGATGTTGTCGTATACCTTGATGATCTGCGTATACTGCCAGTAACCGCGTGAGTTGATGTCACGGATGTTGTCGGCCGGTGCGCATGAGGCTACACCTGCTGCTTGCGTAGCGCCCGTGATCGGGTCTTTCGTTGCCTGGCAGTCAATGTCAGAGTTGATCCAGTGACCGGCAGGGTTCGTCAAACCATCACATGACGGCGACTTCGTGAAGGGGAACGGATTGTTGTTCGCCTCGTTGTTGTCGCGGTCGTAGTACGTGCGCTTCGGTGAGCCACCTGTGGCCTGGCGTACCAATACCCAGATGTTCTCGTCGCCAGGGTTGTTGTCGCAATCTTCATCGCGGCCTACTACCACTGCCGGAGCTTGTCCGTTGTATTCGCACCAGTTGATCACGCGGTACGTACGGAAAATCTTGTAGCACTCGTCGCCGGATGCTGAGAAGAAATCGTCGTATACGCTTACGGCCAACAGGTCGCAACCCAATTCATAGGTCTCGATCGTGTCCGGGTTCGGATCGCCGCATACTGCAGCTGCATCTTTCGGGAACTTGATCTCGTAGTTGTGTACTTCCAATACCGTGATGATCTGCTGGCAAGTGTTGCTCGATACGTTGCCCCACTGGTCAGTTACGCTCCAGCGGCGGATGATCGTGCCATAACCGCAGTCGTGCAGGTTCGAGATCGGAGCAAGCTCCTTCACGCTCCAGCCCGGGCAGTTGTCATAACCAATCGCATCGTCAAACAGGTCTTGCAACTGAGCCGTATCGGCTATCGTTACCTGGTTCGGGAAGTTGTAGGGCAGGTCGTCGCAGTCAACAGTTACGTTGTGCGGCGCCGTACATACCGGCTTGAGTTTGTCTTCTACCAGTACGTCCAACCAGCAGATGTTGCTGTTGTCGTCCAGGTCGATGTCAGGCTGGCCGTCGCCGTTGTTGTCCGGGTTGCCGTGCCATGCACCAAACAAACCATCTTTGTCAGCGTCATCCCATACCTGCAGGCGGATCGTCACTACGTCGTGTACGTCGCAGCAGTTGAATTCTACTTTGTCATCCCACGGCGTGTCGTATGGCGGAATTGCGTTGCAATCTGCATCTTCTTCTACCAAACGGCTTACTTCGATGCGGATGTCGCCGCAGTTATCCCATGAGCCTTCGTCGATGTCTGATGCCAGTACCTGGGCATAGCCCTGACCGCCAATCGATATGTGAAGATCGTCGTCGCATACTGCGATCGGTTCTACAAGGTCTTTAACCGTAAACGGACATTCTACCGTCGTAGTGTTGTCGCAGTCGTCTATAGCCGTGTAACGTACCCGGTGGTTGCCCGGAGGTATGTTCGAGGCTACAGGAAGCGTAGAGTTAGGACCATATGGGCCCGGGAAGTTCGATACGATTACCGTCTGGATCGTCGTGCCTACTTGCTGGCCGTATTGGTTCAGTACAGGTACTACCAGATCTGTTACGATCTGGGCTGACCATGTCCAGTCTGAGCAGTTGTCAGAAATGATCGGCGCAGGTACCTGGAAGGTAGCCGTGCAGTCGTATGGACCAGTAGAGATTACATCAGGCTGACCATCCCAGTCGTTGTCCGGGAAGTTGCACGTGATCTCTGGGCCGCTGAAGTCGCCTACTTTGATGAGCTGGTTCCAGATGCGGCTGCCTGAAGGTGCGCACCAGTTGAAGATCGTCCATTCGCGACGGAATTTGTAACCGCTTTCGCAGTTCACCGCACGCGGATAGTCAAAGTAAGAAGCTGCCAGGTTGCAGTACGAATCGTTCAGATCGTGGAAGCCAAACGCAGTTTCTACGTATGGGTAGCCCGTGATCGACGGGTGCGGGTTGCCGTTGGCATCTACCGGGAATTGCTCGTCGCACTCCAGGAATTGCGTGAACGGAGGATACGCGATGTCCGTGTTAACCGCTTTGCGTACCGTGATGACCTGCTGGCAGCTTGCCGTGTTCGGCAAACCAGCGCATGCCGTGTTGTTAGGCGCGTTGTAGTCGCCATCTTGCTTGTCTTTCGCTGAGAATGTACGTACCAACGTCATATTGCCGCAGTCGCCTGCCGTCGTCATAACGTCCGTTACGCATACTTCAATGAAGCCACAGTTGTCCGTTACATCAGCATTTACTGCTGCTGCATTCGGGAAACCCGTCAAGCCAAGGCGTGCCAACAACTGCTGCAAACGCTGCTGCTGCTGGAAGTTCGTCGGGAAAATTACGTTCCCGTCGCGGTCCGTCTTGTAGCAACGTGGTATGTTTGCTGCAAGCGTATTTATCGTTACCTGATCGATGTCGTCGCAGATCAGCGTACGGTTTACCGTAGCCTGCTGTACAGGTACGTTCAACAACTGACCGTTGCCGTCGCTTACTACCGTCCAGGTGTAGTTGCCTACGCCCGGGCCGATGCCAAGCTGAGGTGCTCCAGCCAAGGGCACTGTCGATGATGTCCACAGTATGTACGTCTGACCCGGTACCAATGGCAAGCTCACCCGCATCTCCGGGCTGAAGCTCGTTACTGCCAATCCACCACCCGGAGCCAGGATGATCGACGTGTTCGTCGGGTTGTAGGCCTGGTCGTTCTGTGCGATAATGTTTTCGCACGGTGACGTCGGGTCAAACGTGTTGCCCGTGTACAATGCTGCGATACCGTTGCCCGTGCCGGCCAAGCCGCCTGGCAGGTTCGATGCAAACAAGAACGTGTAGATGTCGGCTTCCGTTACCTGGAACGTGTATACGTCGTAGTAACGTGCGCCAGGAAGTGAGTTCGGGTTCTGGCCGGGGCCCGCTGTGAATTCCAGCAAGCAGCCATACAGCGTATAGTCAAAACTCAAATCACCAGCACCCAGTGAGCCCTGGATCAATTGGATATCCTGCGTTACTGCTGCCTGGTTCGTGTTGTCCGGGCAATCAATTACAGGTTTCGTCTTGTCTTCTACGTGTACATAACCCCAGCACGTCGTGAAGTTAGCGTTAGCAGAAAGGCCAGGCGCTGAGAAGTTGGTGATCGTAACTGTGGAAGAACCAAAGACACAGTCAGCTGCTCTTGCAATGAAGAGAATTACGTCGCCTGCGTTTGCATTGAAGTTAATCACACCGCTAGTAACACCACCTGCAGTCTGGTTAAGTAAGGTAGTAACGTTACCACCTACGCTTATTTGAACGATAAACACTTCGAAACCAGGATCGGGGTTGTTATACGACCAGTTGAAAGAAACCGGGCCGGAAGCTGCAATAGCTCTGGAGGCAGAAACTTGCTCGTTCTGACATGCTGCGCCGTTGGGGCTAACCAATGTCAAAGTAGTAGCAGTGAAGTTTACAGAGCCGCCAAATTGAGCAGCAGGAAGGCTTACCGTCCAGTTGCCCGGCGCATAATAATCTGTAAAACCTTGAGTCTGCGTAGCAGCAGGCGGAAGCGTAACCTCATAGAGGAAGTCGCCGCAGCCGTCAGCGATACCGCCGTTGGCGAGGTTGCCGTCTACTACTTGTACATTGAAATCAGCAGGATCGAGACAGCCGAAGTTGCCCTGGAGCACCATTTCAGGCGTAATCAGAGCCTGGCAGTCGGCGTTCAGCGTTACGTTGAGGTTGTCGGCGCAGCCCAGGTTGGTCTGAGGCTGAGCAGCACACTGATTGACTATGATACGGAAGTCTTCCTGGCGTACGTTGCCGAAGATGTCAGTTGCAGTCAATACGATATTATGCGTGCCAACTTGAGCGGCTAATTGTACGCGTACACCACCTGCGCTGGTAAGCGTAGTAAAGCCGCCTACACCCGGAGGTAAAGTTACCGTGAAGCTGGCCACACCGCAGTTGTCCGTAGCCGTAGCTTCGAAAACTACAATACCTGTGCTTGGGCCACAGCAATCGAGGTTAACGATGATATCCTGAGCCGGATATACGATGATCGGCGCCCAGTTGTCGGGCTGTGCGTTCACCGTAACCAATGCATCTACCAAACGTTGTGCACCCTGGGCATCCGTGTAACGAGCTACCAGCAGGTCGCCGTCGTTAGCTGCCTGAGTCAGGTCAAGTACAAATTCGAAGTAACCTGCTGCTGCGTTCACAAACGAAGGCGTCAGCGGTGCGCCACCCAATGTGAACACGGCATTGGCCGGGTTGATCGGGTTGTCGCAATCGTCGATGATCGTGATAGAAGCCGTAGCTAATACGTTGGTCTGACACTGCGGTACTGTGAACGTCAGGTTGCCCGGCAGAATGATGTCTGCAGGCTGGTTGGCGTTCTGCAATACCGTGATCGTCGGGTTGGCACTTACGCCCTGATACGTGATTGTAGGGAAGAACGTACCCGGCGTTACTGTACCTTGTACTTCAAAGTATACATTGTTCGGTCCGCCTACCTGGTCGGTGAAGAAAAATCCAGCACCGTTGAGGTTGGGAAGACCCGAACCGCCGCCGTTGAACTGTACCTGCGCGATGTTGATCGGCGCACAGTCGTCGGAGATCGTAAAGCTATATACGATAGTAGCTGAGTTCTGGCAAGCCGTCAGCGTTACCGTCTCAGCGTTAGCCTGGATTACAGGAGGCTGGTTGGGTACACAGGCCGTTACCGTGATGATCTGGTCGATGAAACCTGAGTTACCAAACTGGTCGGTGTACGAAGCTGAGATCAGGTAGTTGCCCGCTGCCGGGAACGTCACGAAGTATTCGCGGTAGTTGTTGCCCGTAAAGTTCAGCACGCCCGTAGCGCCGCCGAAGTTCACGATCAGGTTGGTGAAGTTTACGTTGTTCTGATCGCACAGGTCATCAACCTGGAACGTCAATACGCCCGTTACGCTCGTGGCGCATGCCGGAATACAAAACTGCGAGTTGCCGATGATGGTCACCACAGGATCCGTGTTGTCCGGAACCGTCATGATCAACTGCAGACCCACAGGTGCGTTGGCAACGTTGCCCGAAGCGTCCTGTCCGAAGATCGATACCGTTGAGGTACCCGTGCTCCAGTGTACGTCTACCAGGTAGAAACCAAATCCATCCGGCGTTACGCTTACTTGCGTGGGCGGAATGATGGTGTTCGGGTTTGTTACTGCCGTAGCGCTTACTGCGTTCAATGCGTTGATAAAGCCGTCGCAGTTGTCAAAGCCGTATACATAGTATTCGTCCTGACGGCCGCATTCGCCTTCCGGTACCGGTACGTTGCCGAAGTTGCGCGTCGTGCCTTGAGCAGTCAGCGGATCGTTGTCGGCAAGGATGTTACCCAATACGTCCGTTACATAGAATACAGGTGCAACCATGTCCATGCCGTCGGGTACGCATACCACGATCACCACAGGATCGGTCGGCGGGTTACAGGGGCCCGTCTCGTTTACCGTCACCGTATAGCAGCCCGCTCCGGCATTGCCGAAGAAGAACGCACCGGCGCCGAAGCCGATGTAGGTAGTGACAGTGGTAAAGGGAGGCGTAGAAGCCGCGGGGCCTGAGTTTGCAATCGGCGTAGCGTTTATCGTGTAGGTGCCGGCGCAGGTAGTGCCGTTGGTCACCGTTACCGTAAACGAACCGTTGGGTACATAACCCGGGCTAACAAACGGACAGCTTGGCTTAACCGTCGTAGCGCTTACCGTGTACTGTGCATCCAGCGTCTGGAATACAGCAGGACCGGCACAGCCCGATACGTTAAACGGCGGCGCGATGCCGTCGCAAGTCTCGCTCACGTACCAGTTGTACGTCGTGCCGGGTTGAAGGCCGCCCACGTTGATCGTGATTTGCGAACCCACTACCGACATGCCGGTAACAGGAGCCGAAAAGCTCACTACGTTGTTGATAAAGCAAACGGTGGTGGTAAACAAGCCCTGGCCGCCATCGGGGCAGTTGGCTGCGTTAACTACCATACCGCTACCGCCGAGTGTTACCACCCAGCAGTTGTCGGTGGGCGTGCTATTAGAGGTCCAACGCAAAGAAGCAGAGTTCTGGCCGATGTTCAGCGTCGTGAGGCCCGTAGGCGTCGGACACTGTGCCAGTGCGCTCTGCAATCCAAGCAGGACAAAAAGCGTCGTCAGCGCTCCCATCCAAGCACGTGGAGAAACGAAAGTAGAATTCGTTCTTTCCATAAGATTACAATTTGTTAAATAAATGAAGAAATTAGGTCAAAAAAGTCTTTATATACATGCACAAAACGACGAAAGGCCACTATGCGAACCTGAAGTCCGGCAAGTGACCATTGTTTGTTTTATGCTAATATGTATTCAGGTCGTCTATGAACACAATATGGTTATTCGTCTTTCTGCGACAAACATCTATTACGAAATCGGCTAAATTTCCTGAAAGAGGAAATGAACTTTTTAAATCAATGGAGGGATGAAGCAATGCTATATGACATAGCACGGGATGTCGTGTATACGTTTTTTTCATGGGACTATGTTTAACATCCTAAATCGCCTGCAAGATACTACTAAGGGAAGTAGAAAAACAAATTTTTTTTGAAAAAAAGTTTAGCGGTTGGGTTTAGCGGTTGGGTTTAGCTGAATGTTTAGATAAACTAAACCCTAACGCTAAACTGCGTATGCACTAAACTCACCACTAAACCCTATCGCAACTGCCGAGGCTATTTCCCTGAGAACTGCGGCGCACGTTTCTCCATAAAGGCGGCGGCGCCTTCTTTAAAGTCGTCGGTGCCGGTAGTGGCGCCAAATTCGCGTACTTCGCGGGCGAAGCCGTCTTCGTTATATTGGAAAAAGGCATTAACGGCTTCGATCACCTTAGCCACGGCGACGGGGCCTTTGGCTGCGATTTTTTCGATCAGGGCTTTGGCTTTGGGCAGCACTTCGGCGGGGGGAACTACGTCATTCACCAGGCCGAGGCGGAGGGCATCCTGAGCCTGGAGCATATCGGCAGTGAGGAGAAGTTCCATGGCTTTAGTTTTGCCTATATATTGAATAAGGCGTTGGGTGCCGCCATAACCCGGGATAATACCCAGATTTACTTCGGGTTGGCCGAAGCGGGCGGTTTCGGAGGCTATGCGAAGGTGGCAGGCCATCGCCAGTTCGCAGCCGCCACCGAGGGCAAAGCCATTGACTGCGGCGACTACCGGTTTGTGAAATCTTTCGATCAGGAAAAAGATATCCTGGCCTCGCTGCGCCATAGCTGCACCCTGTTCGGCATCAAGGGCGAGAAATTCTTTAATATCGGCGCCGGCCACAAAAGCTCTGTCGCCCGCTCCGGTGATGATCACGCCTTTTAAATACGCGCGATGGGGTGCGTCGTCGGCAAAGAGGCGTTGCAATTCCAGCATCGTTTGGGTATTCAGCGCATTTAGCGCCTTTTCCTGTTGATCGTTACGATCAGTATATCGTTTTCTTCTGTAAGGAGCAGGTTTTCGTATTGCATAAATAGCAGTCATGTTGAGGTACAAAGATAGCTAATGCATTAAGCTTCATCTTCAATACCTGCCGTTTTTTCGTTCATCACGCTGGCCTGGTGGTTGATCGACTCCTGGTGGATAGCGCGCAGGATAGCTTCTACGAAAGCGTCGCTAAGTCCCTGCAAGCGACCTTTGGCCAGGTTGCGTTCCATGATTTCATTCCAGCGGTCGGTTTGGAGAATGGAGATGTTGTTGCGTTTTTTGTATAAACCGATCTTGTCAGCTAATTCCATACGCTTGCCCATCAGGTTGAGTATTTCGTTGTCGATATCGTCGATTTCCTGCCGAAGGTGGTCCAGGGTTTCGAGAAACTGGATATCATCGGTGGTGGGCAGGCGATACACCAATTGTTTGATCAGGTCGTGGTATTGTTCGGGCGTAATTTGCTGGGCGGCATCGCTCCAGGCGTTGTCGGGGTCGGGATGTACCTCGGTCATCAGGCCGTCGTAGTTGAGGTCGAGGGCGCGCTGGGCGACATCGAGCAGGATGTCGCGCCTGCCACAGATATGGCTATTGTCGCAAATCATCACCAGATCGGGGAAGCGGCGTTTGAGGTCTATGGCGATTTGCCAGCGGGGTACGTTGCGGTACATCGTTTCGCCGTGGAAAGAAAAGCCGCGGTGGATGACGCCGATGCGGCGTACGCCGGCCTTATAGATACGCTCGATAGCGCCGATCCAGAGGCTGAGGTCGGGGTTGATGGGGTTTTTGATCAATACGGGAATATCGAGGCCGCGGATGGCATCGGCGATTTCCTGCACGGAAAAAGGGTTGACGGTGGTGCGGGCGCCTATCCATAATACGTCGATGCCGTATTTGATGGCTTCGTAAACGTGGTCGGCCTTGGCCACTTCGGTAGTGACTTTCAGTCCGGTTTCTTCTTTTACGCGTTTGAGCCAGCTCAGTCCCACGGTGCCTACGCCTTCAAAGGAGCCGGGGCGGGTGCGGGGTTTCCAGATACCGGCGCGAAAGAGGTCGACCTGGTGGCCGGCCAGCCCACGGGCGGTTTCCAGCACTTGTTCTTCCGTTTCGGCACTGCAGGGGCCTGCGATATAGATGGGCCGTCCTGCCGGCTTATCCAATATGGGCTGAAAAGTAAGGTCCATTTCAAAAACTATTTTATAGTTAACAAAAAAGCATCAATGAAGGATGCGTTTTATTTGATTGGCTTCTTCAATAAGTTTGTGAATAGTGTCAAAATCGCGTTTAATCAACAAGCTTCTAAAGCGCGACAATTGGTTGATATGTTCGTCGAGCACGTCGAGTAAATTATCGCGGTTTTGGCGGAAGATCGGCACCCACATATCGGGCGAACTTTTGGCCAGGCGTACGGTAGAGCTAAAGCCCCCGCTGGCGAGTTCAAAAATGCGTTCTTCATCGCGTTCTTTTTCCAATACGGTTAAAGCAAGGGCAAAAGAACTGATATGGGAAATGTGCGACACATAAGCCGTGTGAATATCGTGGGCCTGCGCATCCAAATATACTATCCGCATAGGAATAGAGGCGTAGAGTCGTTGCACCAGACTTAGGGCATCGGGGTCGCTGCGTTCGATTTCGCAAAGCACGGTGCATTTGTGGTCAAAGAGTCCCGGTATGGCTGCTTCGGGGCCGGAGAATTCGGTACCTGCCATCGGGTGTGTAGCCACAAAGCGGCCACGCCGGGGGTGCTGTGCCACGGCTTGCAGCAGGGCTGATTTGGTAGAACCTACGTCTATAAGCACCTGCTTTTCTACCTGATCGAGCACCTGTGGCAATAATTTGACCATAACATCCACTGGAACGGCCAGTACGATCAATTCGGCGGCAGCCACCCCCTGCTCGAGCGGCATAGCTTCGTCTATCAATCTGCGGCGGATGGCTTTATCGAGGTTATCGCGACTGGCATCTACGCCTATTATATAAGAGGCAAAGCCATTTTCTTTGAGGGAGATGGCCAGTGAGCCGCCAATATGTCCGGTACCGATTATGGTGATAACCATGACGCTAATCAGGATTTTCTGTTTTCTTTAATACGCCTTACGGCTTCTTCAAACAATTCTACGCTGCTGCAGGGCGAGAGGCGCACGTATGGATCGCCTTGCGAGCCAAAGATGCCACCGGGGTAATGAATACATGATTTCGATGCAGCAGTTCATCAGACAAAGCATACCCATCGGCAAAGGCCTGGGGTACGGCCGCCCACAAAAACATACCCACCTGGCCGGGGGCGCATTCGCAACCCAAAAGCTCCAGCAAAGCCGTGGCGGCAGCGCGGCGCTGGGCATACACCTTATTGAGTGAAGTATACCACTCATCGGGGGCGTCGAGGGCGTGTGCGGCGGCCAGTTGCAGGGGTTTGAACATACCCGAGTCCATATTGCTTTTAAACCTAAGCACATCGCTGAGGTAATGGGCGCTGCCTGCCAGCATACCCACGCGCCAGCCCGCCATATTGTGCGATTTGCTTAGCGAGTTGAGCTCGAGGGCTACGTCCATGGCGCCGTCGATGCTGAGCAAGCTAAGCAGGCGGTCATTCATGATAAAGCCGTAAGGGTTGTCGTTGCACAACAGGATGCCATGTTGGCGGGCAAAGGCCACCAGTTCTTCAAAAAGGATCGCGATGCCACTGCGCCGGTAGGCATATGGGGATAATTGAGCCACATCAGTTTCACGCGGCTCAGATCTTGCCGGGCCAGGGCGTCGAGGTCGGGCAACCAGCCGTTGCGGGCTTCGAGGGCATAGGATTTCACCTTGGCGCCGGTGAGCAGCATAGCCGAGCGGTAAGTCGGATAGCCGGGATTAGGCGCCAGGGCTTCGTCGCCGGGTTCGAGGTAGGTCATGGCGATATGCATGATACCTTCCTTAGAGCCGATGAGGGGCAGCACCTCGCGGTCGGGGTTGAGGCTTACGCCAAACCAGCGCTGATACCAGCGGGCAAACGCCTGCCGCAACTCGGGGATACCGTTATAGCTTTGGTAGGCATGGCTGGAAGTATCCCGGCAATGTTCGATGAGCACTTGCAGGGTGGATTCATCGGGTGGCAGGTCGGGGCTACCGATACCCAGGTTGAGCACGCGGGCGCCCTGGGCCTTCATCTGGGTTATTTCGCGCAATTTCTGCGAGAAATAATACTCATTGACCTGGCTGAGGCGCCCGGCGGGTTGAATCACCGGCGACCAGACGGGGGATGCGGTATTAGAGCTCATAGTGTTCTCCTTTTTTGTACCTGCCAAAAATTTTGAGGCTATGGGTTAAGGGACGAATGGCTTCGAGAGCTTGTAAGGCGCTCATTTTTCCTTCTGAAATAAAATCAACAAAAAACAAGTATTCCCAGGGCCTGCCGATAATAGGCGCCGATTGGCAGATTTTGTGAGGTTGACCTGATAGGCTGCCAGCACGGCCAGCACTTTGTACAGGCTGCCCACTTCGTGGTCGACGGAAAAAGACAGCGACACTTTGTCGGCATCGTCGGGGATGGCCGCGTCTTCGGGGCGTTGAAGCACCAGGAACCGGGTATAATTATGCTTGTTGGTTTCGATGCTTTCGGCGAGCAAGTCCATCTCGTACATTTCAGCAGCCAGCGTACTGGCGATAGCCCCGGCGCCGACGCGCCCCTGGTCGCTTATCATCCGGGCACTAAGAGCGGTATCTTCGGCTTCGATGAGCCTGATATGCGGGTAGCGGCGAAAAAAATCGCGGCATTGCGCAATAGCGATAGGATGAGAATACACTTCGGTAATATCGCCGATCGTTTGGCCGGGCAGCGCCATGAGGTTTTGTACGATGCGGAGGTATACTTCGCCCACTACAACAAGATGGGTATTATTGAGTAGTTGATAGTTAGACATCAGGCTGCCTGCCAGTGTATTTTCGATGGCCATCAGCGCAATATCGGCGTCTTGGCCGGCTTCCATGACGGCTACGAGCGCTTCGAAAGTAAGGGCAGGCACAATAGCTACCGGCCGGCTGCCGAAATACTGGCGGGCAGCGATTTCGTGAAAAGCGCCGGGACCGCCCTGAATGCAAACACGCAGCGGCTCGGCGTTGGCATCTGACGGCCCGGCTAGAAGTTGTGATTCGGTGGATAGCGTATCCATAAGTTATTTATCAAAGTTTAGGGTAAAAAAAAAGTCCGGAGATGCAGGACTCTTTTTATTGCGGGCGTCGTCATGCAAAGGCATTAGTCCCTTTATGGCGATGCATAAAAGTAAAAGCTATAAAAATAGAACCACTGGTTGGTTGACTTATTCATCACAATACTT
>JADKAE010000017.1 GCA_016715405.1 Saprospiraceae bacterium
CAAAATGCGATAGGGCAACCCGAGCTTATCCAAAACCCCCGACACATGATCGAGCATCTGGTGAAGCGTCTCGTACGATTTATCGGGGTGTTGAATTTGAACAATTTCTACTTTATCAAACTGGTGTACGCGATTTAGCCCCCTTACGTGCGCGCCGTAAGAACCCGCCTCACGGCGGAAACAAGGCGTATATCCCGTTAATTTAATAGGGAAATCGCTTTCGTCGAGGATGATATCGCGGTAAATATTGGTCAGCGGTACCTCTGCAGTAGGGATGAGATACAAATTGTCGCGCTCCACATAGTACATCTGCGCTTCTTTGTCGGGGAGCTGACCGGTAGCCCTGGCGGTGTCTTCATTTACCATCAGCGGCGGCATAATTTCTTCATAGCCGGCCCCCGTAGCCTCGTCGAGAAAGAAGTTGATCAGCGCGCGCTCCAGCCTGGCGCCTTTCCCGCGATAAACGGGGAAACCCGAGCCGGTGAGCTTAACGCCCAATTCGAGGTCGAAAAGTTGGTATTTTTTTGCCAATTCCCAGTGCGGAAGAGCGTCTTCAGCCATAACGGGAAGCGCCTCTCCCAGGCTTTAAAAACTTCATTGTCATCGGCTGATACCCCCGCCGGCACCGACTCGTGGGGGATATTGGGCACCTTGTAAAGCAATTGTTCGAGCCCTTCTTTGGCCTGGTTCATCTTGTCCTCCAGCGTGGCGGCCAACTCTTTGAGTTCGGCAACCCTGCCTTTCTGCTGCTCGGCATCGTCTTTGCGTCCCTGCTTCATCAAGTCGCCTACTTCTTTCGATAAGCGGTTGCGCTCAGCCAAAGAAGCGTCGAGCTCCGTCTGCGAAGATTTGCGTATATTGTCAAGTTGGAGGATGTCGTCTATTATGGCCAGATCCTGGTCACTATAATTCCTGCGTTGGAGTCCTTCGATAACTCGCGCCTGTTGTTCGCGGATAAAATTTAGTTCCAGCATGGTTGTCAAGATAGGTCTAAGCGCCCCAAAGCGCTATGCAATTGAACTTTTAAAAAGGGAGTAGGTTTATTATTTTTGCAAAGATACTATTTGAATTAATAAAATTAAACGTATTTTTGCAGGAGCAAGACACAGAGGCTCTCCGCTACAACTGGCCTTACTACCTGCAACAAGGTGTGTGTCTACTCCATTTCATAAGCATTTTCCACTTTACAGCACTATTTAGCGACGACGTTGGAGGCAATAGAAGGAGCGGGCATCATTGCGGCAGATTCGGGACAAGCGGTTCTCCACAATTTCATTCCACAGTTAATTTTACACAATTCATTTGTTCATATATCTAATCATTCACACTACGCGTGCACCATTTCTGTAATAGACCAACTACATCATGTACGACATTTTGCAATTGAACGATATGCTCGTTCCCGAACTAAGGGATTTGGCCGAGCGGATGGGTATACCAGGTTTTAAGAAGATGGCCAAGCAAGAGCTTATTCACCAAATTCTGGACCGCCAGGGCTCTAGAGTCCTCTACTCAAAAAGATTTCGAAGAAGTTATTGATATAAACGACGACGACGAGGATCTCAACCCTACTTATGCGTATGACCCGGACGACGATGAGGAGGAGCTCGCCCCCGTATTTCAGAATCTTCCCGTTGAACCGCCCGTGGACGACCCCGATGGCAGAGAAGAGGATGACGACGAGGACGACGACGACGACAACCCGGATCGCCCCAAACGCGCCCGCAAACGCATCAGCCGCGCAGAAATAGACCTGCCCTCCTCCCCGCGAACGCGAAGAGCCCCTGGTGCGCTCGCGCCGCCGCCAATTGGAAGAAGAACTCTATATGAAGGAGCCGCCCCGACCGGTCGTACGCGACCGCGATAGGGAACAACCGCCGTCGCCGCCGCCGCCCGCTCCCCAGCAAACTTATTCGCAGGACGGCGACCAAAACGACGATAGCAAATTCGATATCGAATTAGACGGCATTATTGAAGGCGAAGGTATTCTCGAAATGATGCCCGATGGCTATGGCTTCCTCCGCTCTGCCGACTACAATTACCTGACTTCTCCCGACGATATCTACGTGTCGCCTTCTCAGATCAAGCTTTTTGGCTTGCGCACCGGCGATACCGTGCGCGGCGCTATCCGCCCGCCCAAAGAAGGAGAGAAGTATTTCGCCCTGCTACGCGTATCTAAGATTAATGGCCTCGATCCGCAAGATATTCGCGATAGGGTGCCCTTCGATTACCTCACACCGCTGTTCCCTACCGAGAAATTAAAACTGATCACTTCTCCCACCGGCCGCGATATGGGCAACAGGATGATCGATCTGTTTACTCCTATCGGCAAAGGCCAGCGCGGATTGATCGTGGCGCAACCCAAAACAGGTAAAACTTTCCTGCTGAAAGATATCGCTAATGCCATATCCAAGAACCACCCCGAATGTTATATGATCGTGTTGCTCATCGATGAGCGACCTGAAGAAGTAACAGATATGCGCCGCAGCGTCGATGCAGAGGTGATCGCCTCCACTTTCGACGAACCCGCCGACAACCACGTGCGCGTGGCAGGTATTGTGCTCGAAAAAGCCAAACGATTGGTGGAATGCGGCCACGATGTGGTTATCCTGCTCGACTCGATTACCCGTCTCGCCCGCGCCTACAACACAGTAGCGCCTGCCAGCGGCAAGGTGCTCTCGGGCGGCGTAGAAGCCAATGCCCTTCAGAAACCCAAGAAGTTCTTCGGCGCAGCCCGTAATGTGGAATACGGCGGCTCGCTCACTATCCTCGCTACCGCGCTAATCGATACAGGTTCTAAGATGGACCAGGTGATATTCGAAGAATTTAAAGGCACGGGTAACATGGAATTGCAACTCGACCGCAGCCTGGCCAATAAGCGAATGTACCCCGCTATCGACCTCACGAAGTCGAGTACGCGCCGTGATGAACTCCTGCTGGACAAAGATACCCTGCAACGTATGTTTATCCTGCGCAACCACCTTGCCGATATGAAACCCGACGAGGCTATGGAATTCCTGCGCAAACACATCACAACTACTACGAGCAACGAGGAGTTCCTCAGCTCGATGAACGGATAGCGGTCCCCGTAGCGGTCAGACCGTTTGTAACGGTCTGACCGCTGGCCCCGCTAGCCCCGCCGCTAAGTCTCCAACTTTTCGATGATATCTGCTGCTGCCGAATAGGTGGCTTGCATATCCGTGGCCTGATCCTTGGCGGCAAACAGGGCCATCTCGCAGGTTTGTATGACCTGGCTGAAAGCGGCAACTAATGCCGCGTCTACGCCCGCTTCTTCCATTCGTTGGCGGGCCAGCGTTTTCGACCAGGCTGCGGGAGGGATGTCGAATTTGTACCCCAGGTAGGCGATCAGCCCTTTTTCAATTTCGTCATAAAAAGACCGGCTTTGGCCGGCATCAAGGTGGGCTTTTGCCGTGGATAGCCGGGCTATGGCTGTTTTTCGGGCCCGCTGACTGTGATATTCGAGCGAATTTCGGCCTTCGACGCTTTGCCGCCTGCGTTTCAACAGCCAGGCCGTGCAAACGGCCAATAGAGGCAACACAAGGCCTATCCATAGCCAATGAGTTCCCCATAGTGAAAAATGGTAAGCGCCACGAGTAGACAGCGCTTTGAGCGGCATAATTTCTGCGTCGGCGTTTTGAATTTCTGTGGGCGCCACACCCGATCTGTTTGATTGTCCCTGCCTGACGTTGAGCGTGATGGGGTCGGCGCTGACCGTAGCGTATTTTGCCGAGTCGATATCAAAATAGACAAAAGCAGGGGTAATAGTAAAAATGCCCGCTTCGCGAGGCACGAGAATATATTCAAATACTTTTTTTCCCATTATACGGCCATTCTCCTCATAGGTGCGATCTTCCAGTACTTTAGGAGGGTAGACTTCAAAAGACTCAGGAAAATCAATAGGAGGGGCCTGCAGCCGTTTTATGTCGCCGTCGCCATTGACGGCGATGGTCAGGGAGAGGGCATCGTCAGTAGTCAGATCATTGAGACTGGCGCCGAAAACCGCGCTGTAATGCCCTACCGCCCCGCTAAAGGAAGCCGGAGCAGGCTGGGGTAAAGGCTGCACCTGGATAACAGCGGGCGGCGTCGCTGCCGGGATTCTTTTCACCGGCCGAGGCATAAACAGCGACAGCCCCCGGGATCGTCACCCAGTATATTAAGCTGCACTTCGTACGGGTCAACCTGCAGCGCCCCCGAGCGCTGCGGATACAAGGCCATGCGCTTCAATACTTTGGTGTAGTATTGGCGTTTGTTTACGATTTCCCGCTGCCAGGGCGCGTCAAAACGCCTGATTTCTTCTACATAAAAGCCGTCGTATTTTGATTCGCCTATCGGGTTGAAACTGCCTACGTGGTCTTCTGCGTACAGTTTATAGTCGAGCAGGACTTGCTGGCCTATCCATGCCCGGGTAGGTTTGGCTTCAGCTTGCATATAAAAAGGCTCTCCGGCGGTACTACTCGCCTGGCGGCTGTCGAGCACTTCAATCTCCAATTTTTGGGTATACAGGGTTCTGTTGTCTACCCGAATGCCGGCGGGGTCTATGGTTAGTTTGCCCAGCCGGCGCGGCTTCAAGGTGTATGTATAGCCGGCGCTGGTGGAAAACTGACCGTTGATGAGCGAGGTGCTTACCGAGCGGTTGGGCCCCGACACTACGGTGAAATCATTGAAATCCGGAGGCTGAAAATTCTTGCCTTCCGCATTGATAAGCGTAAAAGAGACCTCTACAAAGCTGTTGAGCAATATCTGCCGGGCATCGGCAGCGGCCTCGAAAGTGGGCTTGCTCTGGGCGCTTGCGGTTGCCGAATAACCCAGCAGCACAGCTACCCACAAGTAGCGGCGAATAGATAAAGAGAGGTGTATTTGTTTGAAAAGGATCACAGCTTGTACACTTTGCGCTTCTTCTTCGGTGATTTTTCTTTTTCGGGCGCCGGTTTTTCTTTAATTTAAATCCTCTGGCCAAAACCCTTGCGATTGGGTGGCGCCAGGCGTTTGTTTGATGCCGTCAGGATTGGGTACCACCATAACTTCAAGAGGCTGTGTTTCTAATACTTTGCCGTCGACTTCAATGGCGGCAGGCAAAATATAGTAGTTGCCTATGTCTTTGGGTTCCAGGTAATAAGAGTAAGATAAACTTTGCGTCACTTTGCCGTTTACCATGCTGAAACTGGAGGCCGTATTGGGACCGCTTACTACATCAAAATCTTCGAATACAGGGGGCTCAAATTTGTCGCCTTGCGCATTTTCGAGCGAAAAGGTCACTTGAAAATAATTGCCCAGCAAAATGGAATCGGTACTCACCGATACCGTGAATCGCGCCTCAGACTGTGCCGTTGCAAAAAAAACGCAACAAACCGCACCCATTACAAGCAAGATTGTCTTTCTCATTGGTAGTTGATTTGTTTGTTTTGCCTAAATAACGCTCTAAAGCCTGTAAATGTTGGCGGACAAAGTTACGTCAATTTCATAAAAAAAGTAGAGACGCGATGACTCGCGTCTCTACCTATGATTAGTAGAGACGCGAGTCATCGCGTCTCTACTATCATGTGTAAAATGTCAATTCTTCGAAATAATAAATTTCGACGATTGTACCTCCTGGCCGTTATCAGCCTGCAGATAGTAAGCGCCTTGCGGCAAATTGCCGAGGTATAGCGTTTCGGTAAAAATATCTTCCAGTACGCCCGCAGCCTGCTGCTGTACGAGTTGTCCGAAGGCATTGTATACCCGCAATTGCACAGGGCCTTCCCAGCCTTCAAAAGTAACCTGCAGGGCGTCGCGCGTGGGGTTGGGGGAGAGTTGTAGCGCGCCGGCAGATTCTTCTACCAGTAGTTGTTGCGCTCCTTCGCCTTCGGCGAGGTTGCCGTTGCAGCCGTTGGCGCCCTCGTAAATTTTGATATACCGGAAATACGAATTGCCCGAAAAGCTGCCGCTGTCGTTGTCGGCGGCGAATACCAGCCGGCTGAAGGCGCCAGTGAAAAATTGCCCTACGGGAATGGTGTATTTCAGCCATATGCTACCACCCGGGTAGTTATCATAATTGAGAATACCCCAGTTTTGATTGCCGTGCAGTTTGAAGGTCGTATTGAAAGATAATAAGTCGTCGTTGTCGAAGCCGATTCCGTGGATTTCACCTTCCAGTGTGGAGCCAAATTCGAATTCCATGATCGTATTGGGCGTTACGGTGTAATTTAAGGCGATGGTTTTCCAGGCGTTGTTCTGTACTTTGAGCACTACGCCGCCATTGAGCAGTTGGTAGGTGCCGAAATCGTTGCCGGTGCCGAAAGGGTTGATGACGTAGTCGTTGAAATTGACCGTTACACAGGTCGTATTGCTGCCGCCGTCGTCATAAGGCAGGCAGGCGTTTTTCATTTCCTCAAACCCAAAACTACCGCCGTTGGCCAGCACGTTGCCATCTTCGTCGGTGAGCGAATAACTTCCCTGTCCGTATGTGCAACACATACCGTCGCCGTAGCTATCCATCACGACAAGATCGTAACAACCTTGCGGCAGGCAAAATGTATCGCGCACTATAGTGCCGGCAAGTCCTTTGGCATAGGGCCCGCCTGAGAACAGGACGGTCGTATCGCCCGCGGGTTTTATTTTCCAGGAGGTCTCGGTGCCGTAATCATCAAGGGTAAGGGTCATGAATACTTTGTAATCGTCGCAGGTATCGTCGCCGCCGCCTGTGCCTCCGCCTCCGTTGCCTCCGCCCCCGGTGCTACAAGCTGTAGTGCAGGTGGCGTTGGCGATGCGGTTGCGAATCACGTTGCCGGGCTGCGGACCGAAGCCTTTGCTCAGGTTGATTCCCGTGCTGGTGATGTGGCAATACGACATAATGGTGCCGCCGCCGGTGGGAATAGGCGCCACTGCGCAAGTGCCTTCAGAGAACCCCGCACAGCCGTCGATGGCGGTATTGTTGCCGTTCCATACGCAGGCGTGTGTGTGGTGCGAGCCCAACAGGTGACCCAATTCGTGGGTGATCACCAATACTGTGAACGAATACACGGGCACGTTGGCATAGGAAGCGCCTATGCTGGCAAAACTCAGCCGGGCATAGTTGTAGGGGTGGCAAAGCCCGGCCAATACGGCAATACCCCCGCTGGCTTTGTAAGACAGCAATTGACCTAAGTCACCGTTGAAGGTTGTGCGGTAGTTTTGAAATTGCGTAAGCATACCCGCACTTGAAGTGCTATTGTACGGGCTGGCCGTACTCCAGGCAAAAATTTGGGAGATTACTACGCTCACATTGTCGTTGGCGTACAGCGTGGCTACCTGATTGAAAATACCGGTAACGTAATTGGTAGCCCCCGTCACACCGCCTTTGTTGACCACGATGTCGTTGTCGACTTCAAAATAAATGCGCACGCAGTCGCCGGCGCTGCGTTCGTCTACGCTGCCGTGCAATTCTTCGGGGGCGTAACCGGGGGCATCGTCGTCGGCTACGCCGCAATAAAAGCCCAGACTGGCATACAAGCCGTCGTCTTTGTATACAATATACAAGGCTTCACCGTCTTTTTCCGCGCTCTCCATCTTACCTAATACGAGGTTGCCCACAGCAGGAGAACTGAGCATGCCCATCACGTCGTGGTCGAAAAAGCTGATGGCTGCAATGGATTCGGGGTCTCCTTTGACGATACCCCGGTAGTGCACGCCGGGGTCAACCTGCACGGGGGCGTTGGTGGCGCTTTCTATCACAGAGAAATCGCCGCTAAGCGGATTTACTTTCACCAGTTCAAGTTCGATCATATCGCCGCCGGGTTGCGGCAGTTGAAGAGCTAATTGCGCGGGGGCCGTAGCCACCAGTAGTTGTAATTGTTCCTGGTCTATCCTGGCCGTTTTTACAGTTCCCAGGGCTGGGTCAACGTTGCGTTCGGTAGTCCATGCCGAAAAAACCGGCATACGTTCAAATTCTCCAAGCTGTCCGCTTTTGTACTGTGAGACCAGCTCGACTGGGCGCAGGAACTGGCTGTTCGTCTGGGCTTGAGCTACGGCAATAGCCATAACCGCCCATAGAATGGTTAGTGTTTTTTTCATGTACTTAAATCGGTTTCCTATTTAAAAAAAAGACTCACTTACGTTGTTTTAAATTCACTCCTTTTTCTTAACGGTCGTCTTTATTTTTTATACAATTATTCCATATATGTTACAAGGCACAGGTCAATGCCCTAATAATTTATTAAACAATAATGCCTGCGAATGGTGTTTAGCATAAAATATTATGCCTCATCCCATTCACAGGGCATTATTCATGATGGTGGGGGGATGTATTTTAATTAAAACAAAATATTTTCATGTTGCTGACTAATAGCCTGCAACCAAATAATTGTTTACGTGCTGGTTTATTTCGTTCTGTTTCTCTTACAAAACGCAAGATAGGGGCAAATAGTGCGAAATAATTATGCGCAAAACCTTCCTTTTATGGTACGGTCAGAAACCGGCTCAAAAAGGGTGCTATTCGGGCAAGGAAGGGATAGTTAAATTATTTGGACTGTGGTCAGCTATTGGCAAAATGCGCACTAGATCTTCTTGAAAGTGAAATTATTCGCAAATTTGCATACTCAAAACGGGAGTGAATTATGAAAAAAATGGTGTTGTTCGCAATAATTGTAATGGCAGGTTGGAACTGGCGTTTGCCTGCAGGCGATTTTTGGAAAGAAAAAGTAGACGCCGCGCTGCTCCGCCGCGCCGAATCGACCCAGATAGTCGATTTTATCGTGATGCTGGAAAACCAGGCCGAATTGCCGGCGATCACGGCACAGCGCACCAAAAACCAGAAGGGCCGATACGTCTATCAACAACTCAGCGAACACGCCCAGCGTACGCAGTCCCCTGTTCTGCAACTACTGCAACAACGCGGCGCGCCCCACCGCTCATTTTTTATTGTAAATGCTATTTATGTAAAAGGCGATATAGCGCTCATTCAGGCTTTAGCCGAGCGCCCCGAGGTGAAAGCCGTGCTGGATAACTCGCCGGTGCGCGTCACCGAGTCGGTTGACGAACCAAACCAGACCCTCGAAAGCCGCGACCTCATAGAATGGGGCATCGAACGCATCAACGCCGACGACGTGTGGGCACTGGGCTACACCGGCCAGGGCGCCGTAGTGGCCGGCGCCGATACGGGCTACGAATGGTACCACCCCGCCATCAAAGATAAATACCGCGGCTGGAACGGCGCCGAAGCCGACCACAGCTATAACTGGCACGACGCTGTACACGAACTCAGCCCCCTGAATCAGGACTCTACGCAAAACCCGGCCAATAACCCCTGCGGGCTTAGCTCGATAGTGCCCTGCGACGACCACGGCCACGGCACCCACACGATGGGTACGATGGTAGGCGACGACGGACAGGGCAACCAGATCGGCGTGGCGCCCGGCGCCCGCTGGGTAGCCTGCCGCAATATGGAGCGCGGCTGGGGAAGCCCCGCCACCTATATCGATTGTTTCGAGTTTTTCCTGGCTCCCACCGACATCAACAACGCCAACCCCGACCCCGGCAAATCGCCCCACGTGATCAACAACTCCTGGGGATGCCCCGAGCAAGAAGGCTGCAATACTTCCAATTTCAACCTGATAGAGACGGTGGTCAACAACCTCAAAGCTTCGGGGATCGTGGTAGTAGCTTCGGCAGGCAATAGCGGCAGCGGCTGCGAAACCGTGAACAACCCCGCAGCGATGTTTGAAAATGCGTTTTCGGTAGGCGCCACCCGCTCCACCGATACTATCGCTAATTTCAGCAGCCGCGGCCCCGTGACGATAGACGGCTCCGGCAGGCTCAAACCCAACGTCTCAGCCCCCGGCGTCGGCGTTCGCTCGAGTACCCGCTTCGGGCAATACGCTTCCTGGAATGGCACCAGTATGGCCGGCCCCCACGTGGCGGGCCTGGTAGCCCTGATCATCTCCGCCAATCCCGAATTGGCCGGACAAGTAGAAACTATCGAAACGATTATAGAAGAAACCGCCGTGCCGGTGCAGGCCGCGCAAGACTGCGGCACTACCTCGGGGCTCAACGTGCCCAACCAATCCTACGGCTACGGCCGCATCGACGCCCTGGCCGCCGTGCAGCGCGCCCTGGAAATGGTGACCGATATCTCCCAGCCGGGCGTCTATAGCCCCGCTCAGGTATTTCCCAACCCCTTTAAACGCGAGCTGACGCTGGAATGGAACGACGCGCCACAAGGCCCCGTTCACTTCGAACTCTATAACACCACCCAGCAGCAGGTGCGCAGCTACCAGTGGACGAGCAACGGCCCGCTGCGTCAGACGATTACCTTGGCAGACTTGCCCGCCGGTGTGTATATCTACCGCCTCAGCAGCGGCGATTGGGTGCAGAGCGGGAAGGTGGTGAGGGAGTGATTTTTGATGTTGGTTTCTGAGGTTGGGGTTTTTTTTGTGGGGGGGGGGGGGGGGGGGGGGGGGGGGGGGTAGATAATTGAAAATTTTTTTTTTTTTAAAAATTTTCAAATGGAATGACCAAACTGACTCGTTCCTCAGGTTTAACGAGAATGTGCGATAAAGAATAAAACTCCCTACCTTCAATAAAAATAACCCGCATGCCCTCCTTCATCACACCCCGCTCGCGCGCACAGGAATCGAGCGCAGCCATTCAGCGCCTCTACATCGCTATGAGGCACCTGTTTATTCGCGGGAGCTACAAACCGCTGGGCATATCGGGCGAAGCCATGATCGAAGCGCTCATGGTGTTGCGCCCCGAGATCTACGGCTCTATCTCCGACCCCGAACGCGTAGAACTCGAAGGTTTGCTCTACGTCTTCCAACGACTGCCCAAAGGCATCGAGCAATGCCGCTATATCAAACTCGTCTCAAGAGAAGGGCTCGAAAAAAGCGGTTTTACGCCCATCGTGCCGCCCAAACGCCGCCGTAACTGCTACCACGTTGATCAGGAGGAGATGTTTATTGAGATGACGCGCGGGCGAAGCGATATCTATGATATTCTTACCCACCTTACTTTTATGTACGTGGAGGCCGAGAAGATCCGGCGCAACAGCGACGACTACCGCGACCACAAACGCCGCGAATGGCAACTGCTGGAAGAGATTGTGCGCAAGGAAGAAAACGAAGAACCTTTTAATATTGAGGTGGCCTACACATACCTCAGCACGCTGCTGGGCCGCACATACGAAGAAACCGCCATCGCTTGCCAACGCTTTGAGGCCGACCCGCACGTGAACAGCCTCTTCCGCATCACTTATTGGCTGGGCCGACTGTCTATCGAAGAAGAACAAGGCGACGGCGACCGCGAGATCACTTTTTCTTCTGCCCTGCGCGAACGCATCGGCCACCACTACTACGGCGAACTCTGGGCCGCCCATATCAAACGCACGCTGCAACAAAACGGCTGGCTCGACCGCCCCCTGCATATCATCAGTGCCAACCCGCACAGCGTGATGAATAGCTTTTATGCCTATCCGGCATTGAAAAAGCACTTCAACGACCAGGTCACGATAGAAGACCTGGCCCGCGAACTTAGCGTAGAAGAACACAGCGCCTGGCGGCAAAAGGTGGAAACCTACGCCATTCAAAACGGCATGGTGCAACTGGAAGATATCAGCGGCACCAATATCACGGTGCAGTTGTTTGACACCACCGTGATGCCCTTCGCCAAGATGTCGCCCGAACTGAAATGGGATAAAGCCTATATCGAACGCGAAAAGCCGCTAATCATTATGATGGATTACGCGTTCGGCGAGCAGGCCTACGAGACAATGGATGAGCTGTTGAAACCTTATGAATCGTCGGGGAAATCGGTTGTGCTCAATGTGGCTTCGATCTCTGTGATGGGCAAGGCCGGCATCCTCGAGGGCGATAAAGGCGATATTATGGTGCCCACGGCTCACATCTTTGAAGGCACCGCCGATAATTACCCCCTGCAAAACGATTTCCACGCCGCCGATTTTGAGGGCAGCGGGCTTCATGTGTTTGAAGGTCCTATGATTACGGTGCTCGGCACTTCGCTCCAAAACAAAGACGTGCTGGAATATTTCCTCCATTCTTCCTGGAAGGCCATCGGACTGGAGATGGAAGGCGCCCATTATCAAAAGGCCCTTCAGGCCGCGTCCAGAATCCGCCGCAGTATTTCGGGAGATGTGGCAATTCGCTACGCCTATTACGCCTCGGATAACCCCCTAATCACCGGCCACACACTGGCCTCGGGCAGCCTCGGCCTCGACGGCGTAAAACCCACTTACCTGATTACCCTGAAAATCCTGGAGCGAATATTAAGCCAGGGTTAATGTGCTAATTTGCTGATGTGCTAATGTGCTGATAATTAGCAAATCAGCACATCAACCCATCAGCACATTAATTCCCCGCCGCAACTCGATCCCCCGCCGGCAGTACAGCCGTAGCAATGCTGGTTGAGCGCAATCGCGCGGTTATTGAGCTCCTCGAAATTAAAATCGTTGATATGCGTGGATGGGGTAGCCACCTTGATATCCAGCATCTGATTGAAATCGCAATCGTAGATATAACCGTCCCAACTTACCGACAGCGTATTGCGGCACATCAGGCCGTTGATCGTGGCGGGGTTGAAGGCGTCTACGAGTTTCTGCATGTATTCGGCGTAATTGCCCGTATTCAGCAGATACTCGAGGAACCTGCTGATGGGCATATTGGTCATAGCGTACAGATTATTGAAATCGATGCCGTGGCGGCTTTTGAGCTGGCGCTTAAACTCGGGTTCGAGCACCGACTGACCGGCGGGCAGGAAGGCGCCAGAGGGGTTATACACCAGGTCGAGTACGAGTCCGCTGCCTTCGAGGCCGTAGCCTACTGCATTCAGCATTTGCAGGGCGCGTATGCTATCTTCAAAGACCCCCTCGCCCCGCTGGGCGTCGGTGCGGCTTTTGCTGAAATAGGGCAGCGACGATACCAGGTGTACCTGATTGGCAGCAAAAAAGGCCGGCAGGTCGTGGTATTTCGGGTTAGCTACAATGATCGTAAGATTGCAGCGGTTCATCACCTTTTTGCCCCGCTTGCGGCATTCTTCCACAAACCAGCGAAAATGTGGGTTCATCCGGCGCCCCGCCGGTGATGTCTACTGTGGGAATGTCATAGCGACTCACAATCTCCAGGCAGCATTCCAGCAACTCGCGGCTCATCAGCTCTTCGCGGTCGGGGCCGGCGTCAACGTGGCAATGAGCGCAGCTTTGGTTGCAGAGCTTGCCGACATTTACTTGAAAAATATCCAGTCGCCCGGGCTGCAACGGGTGGCTGCCCAACTGTGCCAGCCTGTCCGTAAAAGAGGGCAGGTGGATATCTTCCAACTCCTTGCCGTTGAGCACCTGCAACTGAAAAAACGTATCAGAAAGCTGCTCTCCTCTTGATTGCAGCGACTTTGATCTTTGTTTGATGGACATAATTTACATGGTTAGGCGTTTCACGTGGTTCATCATCTGCGTGCTGTACACCAGCGTAATGCCGGCTTTCATGGTAGCGGCCACGTGCACGGCCTCCATCATTTGCTCTTCGTCGCAGCCTTTTTCAAGGCAAGTGGTAGAATACGCGTCTATACAATAAGGGCATTGCATGGCATGGGCGACGGCCAGGGCGATCAGGGCTTTCTCGCGTTCGGTGAGGGCGCCTTCTTTCATCACTTCGCCGTAGTAGTCAAAGAATTTTTTGCCCATGGCCTCCTGGAAGTCTACAATATGGCCGAATTTCTTCAAGTCTTCCGGATTGAAATAGGTCTTTTCCATGTATGATGGTTTTTTAAATTTTAAAATAGAGAATTTTTTACCGCAGAGTTACACCGAGTTACGCAGAGGTAACACAGAGTTCTTGTACCTCTGTGAAACCTCGGCGTAACTCTGCGTCCTCTGCGGTTAAATAAATAACCTGGCTTTTTCTCAGGAAAGCCGAACGGGCGAGCACAGTTTCCGATAAAAGCGCGTTTGACAAAAATAGAAAAAGAAACATTGCGGGCAAGTCTGGAATAAGACAACGGGCATAGTTAGCCGAATACGCGATTAGCTATTATATTTGCTGCATGTTGCAAACGAAAGAGTTAACCTATTCCTACGACGGAAAAAACACGTTGGTTTTTCCGGATATCGACTGCGGCAAGGGCGAACATTGGCTTTTGCTGGGACAGTCGGGTAGTGGAAAAACCACTTTATTGCACTTGCTGGGCGGCCTGTTGTCGCCCGCCACGGGCAGCATTATAGTGGCCGGCGATAACATTGCCACCAAGCGCGCTGCCGCGCTCGACCGTTTTAGGGGCCGGCATATTGGTATTATTTTTCAAAAATCGCATTTCGTGCGCGCACTTACGCTGGAGGAAAACCTCGTGCTGGCGCAACAACTGGCCGGCGCGCCGATAGACAGGGGTAGGGTAGAAGAGCTATTGGGGCACCTCAACCTGAGCCACAAACTCAGGGAAAAACCCGACAACCTGAGTATGGGCGAGCAGCAGCGCGCCGCCATAGCCCGGGCATTGCTCAACAGGCCCGACGTCATACTGGCCGACGAGCCCACCTCCGCACTCGACGATGTCAACTGCCAGGAAGTGATCGACTTGCTCGAACGTGAAGCCACCGCCACGGGCGCCACGCTGCTGGTGGTGACTCACGACGGCCGACTTAAGGCACGTTTCCCCCGCCAGGTGTTATTAACCCACTACCAATCTTCGCTATGAATCTGCTGCAACTCAGTTGGAAAAATATCCTGCACAAACCCACTTCCACGCTGCTGAGCCTGGTTTTGTTTGCACTGGGCGTAGGACTGGTATCGCTGCTGATGCTCGTCAACCGCCAGTTAGAGGAAAAATTTGAAAAAAACCTGGCAGGCATCGACATGGTAATCGGCGCCAAAGGCAGTCCGCTGCAGCTCATCCTGAGCAGCATGTATCATATCGATGCACCTACGGGCAATGTGGCCATCGCTGATGTAAAAGCATTTTTGAACCCCAAACATCCCGTCATCGGCATGGCCGTGCCGCTGTCGCTGGGCGACAATTACCGCAGCTACCGCATTGTGGGCACCACCTTCGATTTTTTCGACCTGTACAAGGCCCAGTTGGCGCAGGGCCGCCGCTGGGAAGCCGTCTTTGAAGTCGTCATCGGCGCAGCCGTAGCCGATGCCCTCGCCCTCAAAACCGGCGATACCTTCCACAGTTCGCACGGCTTTGTAGTAGACGAAAACCTCGAACATACCGATGCGTCGGCCTTCAAAGTAGTGGGCATCTTGCAGCCTACCGGGGCCGTAGTAGACCAACTCATCCTCACCAGTCCGCAAAGCATCTGGGGCGTACACGAGCATGGCGAGCAAAGCCACGAACACGAAGCCTTCGACCTGAGCAAACCCCTTACCGACTACGAAGGCGAATCGATCACTTCCGTGCTCATCCAGTTCAAAGCACGCAACGCCATGACCCTCAACATGCCGCGCAATATCAACGAAAACACCAACATGCAGGCCGCCACGCCGGCCTGGGAGATCAACCGCTTGTATGCCATTTTGGGCGATAGCGCGCTGGCCCTGCAGGTGCTGGCCCTCATCATCATCGCCGTATCTGGGTTGAGCGTGTTTTTGTCGCTTTACGCCTCCCTGCGCGACCGCCGCTACGAGCTGGCGCTGATGCGGGTGATGGGCGCTTCGCGCGGCAAATTGTTTGCGCTCATCTTATTGGAAGGGTTCTTGCTGGCTGCGGTGGGTTGTGTCATCGGACTGGCGCTGAGTCATGCCGGCATGGGCGTTTTTGCCCGGGCGCTGGAGTCTTCGTACCGCTATTCGTTTACCGGCGCTTTATTTTTAAAAGAAGAAATATGGCTCGTATTGGCGGCATTGGGCGTGGGTTTGCTGGCGGCATTTATCCCTGCCGTACAGGCTCGCAATACCGATATTTCGCAAACTTTGGCCGAAGGATAAAGTATTAACTTTTTATTATCACCCTTTTTACGCGCTTGAACGTTCATTAGGAAATAAACAATAGACTTTTCATGAAAAACTACTTCATCGCTTTCATTGCCGTATTTGCCCTTACCGCCACTGTTGCGCCCACGGCCCAAGCTCAGCAGGACAACGTGTGGAAAACCCTCCAAAAAATTACCTTCAAAAAGAAATACGACGAGATGCTCGGCTTCAAGGTAGACGTGCCGGTATTTAGCGAAGAAATCAAAAAGCTGGAAGGTAAAACCGTGACTGTCAAAGGTTATGTCATCCCCGTAGAAGGCTACAAAAGCCACAAAGAATTCGTTTTTTCCGCATTTCCCTACAACATGTGCTTTTTCTGCGGCGGCGCCGGTCCCGAGACCGTCATGGAAGTTTTTGCCAAGGAGCCCATCAAATACAGCGCCGAGGCGATCACCATCAAAGGCAAACTCGAACTCAACGACTCTGATATCAACCGCCTGATTTATATTATTAAGGATGTGGAGTTGGTGAAGTGAATTCTTAGGCTTCCCAAAAAAAAAAAACCCCCCCCCCGAAAAAAAAAAAAAAACCCCCCCAAAAAAAAAAAAAAAAAAAAAACCAAACCCACCCCCCCCCCCAAAAAAAGCGGGGAGGGGGGGGAAAAAAAAAAAAAAGGAAAAAAAAAAAAAAAAAAACCCCCAAAAAACCGCCGGGGGGGATTGGGGTTTTGGGGGGGGGGGGGGGGGGGGGGGGGGGGGGGGAGCCGAGGCCAAAAAAAAAAGCGGGGAAAAAAAGGGGGGGAAAGGGGAGAAAAAAAAAAGGAGGGGGGGGGGGGGGGAAAAAAAAAGGGGGGGGGGGGTAAAAAGGATAGGGGGGGGGGAAAAAAAAAAAAAAAGGGAGGGGAAAAAAAAAAAAAAAAAAAAATCCTCGACCACCCAAACCTGATCAACACCAGCAAGGCAATAAAAATCAGGATAACCACCTCGAAGCGCAGGAAGGAAAACACTACGATATGCGTGCGGTCTACAAACCACATGATGGCCAGGGTGGCCGAGATCATGGTGATGAGCCCCGAGAGTTTGTCAAAGCCGGGTATATAGTCGAAATCTACATTTTTGCGAATGATAAGTAAGGTGGCAACCATCGACACGATGGGCAGAATTTGCGTATAGATGTCAGTATCGAAGATGCTCCGCTTTTCAAAAAGAAACAGATACACGTCGAGCGCAACGGCTAAGATGCCCGGCACGCACACCAGAAAGATCAATCCCGAATACAGGTATCTCCAGGGCGACAAATGCCCCTCGTTTTTACTCAATACTCCCGCCAACCACGCCGCAAAGGGAATGATCAGGAAGTAAAACAACACGTACAAGTGGTTGTCGGACAGCAGTTGGAAGAATTCGCGTAAAGTCATATATTAGCAGTTAGCTGTCAGCAGTTAGCAGTCAGATCATGGAAGCTGATAGCTGACCGCTAATTGCTGACAGCTGTTACAAATCCAGCAGCAGCCCAATCGGGTCCTCCAGCAAATTTTTCACCCTTACCAGAAATGTTACCGAGGTGCTGCCGTCGATGATGCGGTGATCGTAAGAGAGGGCGAGGTACATCATGGGGCGGATCACCACCTGGCCATTTACTGCCACCGGGCGCTCTTTGATAGCGTGCATGCCCAGTATCGCCGATTGCGGTTCGTTGATGATCGGCGTGCTGAGCAAAGAGCCGAAGACGCCTCCATTGGTGATGGTGAAGGTGCCGCCCTGCATTTCTTCTATGGAAAGCGTGCCGTTGCGGGCTTTTTCCGACAATGCCTTGATCTCTTTTTCGATTTCGGCATAGCTCAGCGACTCTACGTTGCGGATGGGGGGCACCACCAGTCCGTTGGGGGTGGAGATAGCCACTGAAATATCCACGTAGTCGTGGTAGATAATGTCGTTGCCGTCGATATAGGCGTTTACGTCGGGCATTTCGAGCAGAGCCTTAGTGCAGGCTTTGGCGAAGATGGACATAAAGCCGAGTTTGATGCCGTATTTTGCTACAAACCGCTCCTGGTATTTTTCACGCAGGGCCATCACTTCACTGAGGTCTACCTCGTTGAAGGTGGTGAGCATAGCGGTTTCGTTTTTAGCTTTTACCAATCGCGTGGCGATGGTGCGGCGCATGCGGCTCATCTTTTTGCGCTCGCTGTTGCGGCTGAAAGCTTCGTGCGTAGCCGCCGGCGCGGAAGTTGCAGGTGTGGAAGCGGGTTGCGGTGCTGCGGGCGCCGGCGCTGCCGGGGTGGACTTGGCTTCGACGGCTTTCATGGCATCTTCTTTGGTGATGCGGCCGCCGCGGCCCGAGCCTTCTACTTCTGCCGGGGCGATTTCGTTTTCTTTGAGGATTTTGGCCGCCGCAGGCGAGGGGTGGCCTGCCGCCGGTGAAGCGGGCACAGCTGCTTGTTCTGCTACAGGGGCCGGCGCCGCAGCTTGCGGCGCTGCAGGGGCAGCGGGTTGGGGGTCTTCGCCTTTTGCTGCGCTGGTATCGATACGGGCCACGAGTCCGCCGATGGGCAGGTCGTCGCCGGCTTTGGCTACGTGGATGAGCTTTCCCGAGGTTTCCGCCGGAAATTCAAGAGTGGCTTTGTCCGATTCGAATTCGCAGATAGATTCATCGCGCGACACATAGGCGCCGTCGGGCTTGAGCCACTGCGACAAGGTCACTTCGGCTATGGATTCGCCTATAACAGGCACTTTGAGATCGACTATACTCATATGGAAAGCGGCATTTGGTCTGCAAAATTAACTGCAATAATCCGGCAATTGCCCAAATAATACAACAACATGGCAGAAAATGTTTGAGACTGTGCGACTTTGCGACCGTGCGACTGAACGATCGCATAGTCGTAAAGTCGCATAGTCGTACAGTCTCCCCTCAGCGGTGCAATCGCGGATTCAGCGCCTCATTCAGCCCTTCGCCCAGCAGATTGAAGATCGTGACCGACACAAAAATGGCGAAACCGGGAAAAAAGGCCAGCCACCAGGCTTTTGGCTGCGACCGTGCCTCGTTGAGCAGCGTGCCCCAGGTCACGGTATCCACTGATACCCCGATGCCCAGAAACGACAGGAATGCTTCGAGCAAAATTGCATTGGCAATGCCGAAAGCAATGGCGATAAGCACGGGCGACAAAGCATTGGGCAGGGCATGCCGCCATAGGATGCGCCACTCGCTGAAGCCAAGGGCCCTCCCTGCCTCGATATAGCCGAGCTGCCGGATGCGCAGCAATTCGCCGCGCACAAATCGCGCAATGCCCGTCCACCGCACCAGCCCAATGATGGCCATGACGTAAAAAATGGATGGCCGCTTGATAAGCACGATGATGGAGAGGATAAGCAATAGGGTGGGGATGGCGTTGAGTACTTCTATCAAACGCACCACGATGGCGTCTACAGGCAATTGCATGGGCTTTTTTAAAACGGATATTTTTCAACCCATTTTATTAAAAATGACAAAAACCCAGGCAGACTGCTATGATGCTGATGCTTTTATTATTTCAATCAATAAATTGCCGTCCATCCAGGCAGCGCTGCGAGCAATGAAGGCATAATAAAAACCGGCGGCCAGCCCCAGCGAATACAGTAGTACCGCCGCGCGTGACAATCGCAGATGCTGATCGCCGAAATACCCCGCCAGCGAGCCCAGCAGAACGCCGATCAAGGTGGCCAGAGCCATGGCTACTACACCAACCAGCATGGCTGTGCGCGTGCCGGCCACCAGGCCTGCCGCCACATCGTGGCCAACCCTGTTGGTGCCCAGCCAGTGCCGGTACCGGGTCGATGTTGTTTTTTGCTTGTCGAATGGCCCCACATAATTGCCATTATATACATCCAGCGTATTAGCCGAATAGGGGATCAGCGGCATAATCGCCTTTTCGTAGGTCAACTCGCGCCAGTTGTTGCCGTTGAAAGGCGGCTTCCAGTTGCTCAGTCCCAGCGATACCGCGTATTGCTTCACCACGGGAAAATAATGCCGACCCTCGATGCGGCAATAGATGGGCCGCACGTTGGCGATAAAATCGGCAAACAGGGCTATGAACAGCAGCACGACAAGGATGCGCAGCGACCACACCGCCGGGCGGTGTTGCCTGAGGCGTTGGCGTGCCAGCACCCAGGGACTCTGGTGCCGGTTGCCGTCGCCGGTGTCGAGTTGTCGTTTTTTTCTGCCGAACATCTAATTTTCTTTCTTTTTCCCCAGCGTTACCCGGGGTCTATTACGCCATACAATACATCCGCCAGTAAAATGCCCGCCATGGTCACCACGGCTGCCAGCATAAGCACGGCATATACGATGGGCCAGTCTTTGGCGCCTATGGCGTCTACGGTCAATTTGCCCATGCCCGGTATGCCGAAGATTACTTCGATGACTACCGAACCTGCAATGGCTGCCGGCAGCACCGACGCCAGCATGGTGACGATGGGCGAAAGGGCGTTGCGAAAGGCGTGTTTCCAGATCACTACGCTTTCGCGCAATCCTTTGGCCCGGGCCGTCCGCACAAAATCTTGTTCCAAAACCTCAACCATGCTGCTGCGCATCTGCCGGGAGATGAAAGCCAGCGATCCGTAGGTGAGACATATTACGGGCAAGGCCAGGTGAGATACACGGGTGGTAAATACCTGCCAACCGCTATCGCCCTTGTCAGTATCGCCGACTCCCATCGTTGGGAACCAGTCCATACCGTATTCGGGTGTGGTGAAAAAGATGATCATTAAAGTGGCGATCCAGAAGACAGGCAGCGAGTGCAGCGCGAATAACACTACCGCGATGAGCCTGTCGCGCCTGGAACCGCGATGCACAGCGGCATAGACGCCTAAGGGGATAGCGAGTCCGTATGCCAGCAAAATGGCCAGTCCGTTGATGAGCAAGGTCCAGCGCAAGGCCGTAGCCAGCTTGCCGGCCACGGGAAGTCGGTCGCGGTAGGATACGCCCAGATCGCCCCGTAGCAGCCGCAGTAGCCAACGGTGGTACTGATTATCGGCGCCGTGCCAGCGCAAGGCCGGTATCCAGTGCGCCGAAAGCGTTGCCTCTTGTTTAACCCGCCCATACGCGACGTTGAGGGCATCAAATTGAGCGCCTGCTGCGGCCTGCAGGGCGCTGTCCGACCGAAAGGCGAATTGCAGGGTATCCAAGTGGTAGCGTATTAGCGGGTCTTTGTCTTGAATATAAAGAAAAGGCAGGGTAGCTCTAGCCCTGGTAAGCGCCTCGCCCGAAGCTTGCCCTTTTACTTGGAACAGCTTGCGGTCCAACAAGGCGATCTGTTGGTAATAATGCGCTATCTGCGGCCAGTTGCCGTATCGCGCAATCAGCGCCCGCACGCATTCCCGGCGTTCTTTTTGCACAAAGCGGTGCAGCGTATCGGGATAGGCCGAAGTAGTTATGGTGAAATAAAATACCGGCTTGTCGATGCCCAGCGAAGCGGCCATTTCGCGGTATTCCCTTTCGTAAGACGTGGGGTCGCTAAGCTGCGCCCCCGGGTTGTTGCCCGTATTCAAAAACAACATGACGGGGTCGCCGGGCGTACAGGTGCTCAACCCGAATGCCAAAAAGGAGATGACAATCAGGGTGGGGAGGAAGATGAGTAAGCGCCGGGCGAGGAATTTCCACATGTTAGCTTTTTTTGGTTTAGCGATTGGGTTTAGCGATTGGGTTTAGCTGTATGTTTAGTTAACTAAACCCAAACGCTAAACTGCGAATGCACTAAACCCAAACGCTAAACTGCCGAAGGCACTAAACCATTAGTTCTCCCCCTTGAGTTTAAACAAATTCGGGAAAAAGCCCGGGTGCATTGCTGTGGGTATTACTTCGAAGCGCTGGTGAGCGGCCAGGCGGCCCGAGGGGACATAGAGATATACCTCGGGGACTTCGTCGTAGATAACAGCCTGCAACTTTTTGTACATATCGTCGCGTTTGCCTTTGTCGAGTGTGATACGAAGGTCTTCGATCAGCTTATCCGTCTCGGCGTTGCCAAAGCCGGTGCGGTTGTCGCCCTGGGTATGCCAGCTTTGCATGGGGTCCCACAGTGTGGGGCTCACCGTGCGGCCGCCGGAGCTAAGCTCGTATTCGCCTTTGCGAAGGTCGGCGATGATCTGGGTAAATTCTTTGGTGACGGGTTCGATATTGATGCCGGCTTTGCGGGCATTTTCCTGGAGCACCAGGGCGATATTGCGGGAGATTTCCCGGTTGGGGGTGATCAGGTAACTCAGGCTGAGCTCGGTCAATTCGCCGTCGATAGTTTTGTCTACGGTGCCGTTGTTGTTGGAGTCGGTCCAGCCGGCTAATTTCAGCAATTCCTTGGCCTTTTCCGGGTTGTAGGCGATCGGCTTCAGGTTTTTGTTTGCATAGTCCTTGGTGGGCAACACCGGCCCGGAGAGGGGCTCCGCCAATCCAAAATAGAGGGTATTGATAACCTCGTCAACGTTCACGGCGTGGGCAAGGGCCTGGCGCACGAGTTTGTCGTTGAGTTTGGGGTGGCGGGTATTGACATAAATAAAAAACGAGGTAAGGCTGGCAGGGGTATAAAGCGTGTACGCATTTTGAATAAGCTGGTCCTGCTTGATGTCGGTAAAATCTTTGGGGTCGATATCGGCCACCACGTCGATTTCTTCTGCTTTGAGGGCGGCGAGGGCGGTAGCGGCATCGCCGATCACCTTAAAAGTTAGCTTGCCGGGATAAGCGCCGAGTGCCGGAAACTTATCGGCCAGGTCGTCGCCCCACCAGTTTTCTTTTTTCACCAATTCCACCTTTTGCTGGGGCTCCCAGGTTTCGAGGCGGTAGGGGCCGCAACCCGAGATGGCGCCTACTTCGCGGGAAAACTTGGGCGACTGGGCCAGGTCGGCAAATTGTTGCAACCTGGCATCCGATTCAGCCAACTGGGCGATCTTCTCCGGGTTGGTGAAATCTTTGATGTCGATGTCTTTCAGCAAATTCTGCGGGTCGTAGAGGTGCGCGGGAAGCACCTGCACCGTGCTTGCTATCGCTTCTTCTCCCAGGATGTATTTTTCGTTGGTAAATACCGTAAAACGCTTTGGATTGGCGGCGTCTACCTGGATATCTTTAATGAATGCAAAAAACGGGCGGTAGCGCTGGGCGTTGACTTTGGGATTGAGTACGGCTTTTACCGTAAATACAAAATCGTGGCCTGTCACGGGTTTGCCGTCATCCCAGACGGCCTCGTCGTGGAGGTCAAACGTATAAGCTACGCCGCCGGCGTAGGGTCCGCTGGTAATTTCCTTTACCTCGGGCGTTGATTTGGCGAGTTGCGGGATGAGTTGCAGGGTAGTCGGGTCGATGAAGAGCAGGTAAGAAAACAACTGGTTATTGATCTGTGTAGCGTAAATCGTAGTCGACAAAAGCGGGTTGAGACCATCGGGCTCTGCGTCGATGCGGATGATGACATCGTTGCCTTTTCTTTTCCAATTCTCATTTTGTTTGGGTTCAGATTTACAGTCGGTAAACAATAAACCTGCGACGAAACAAAGTAGCAGCGTAAAATGGATGGAAGAGTTTCGCATCATGGGGAGATTATTTTTTTTGTGAAAGTGATTGCAAAATACAGGGATGCCGCCACGTAGCAAAATGCTTTTGATGCTAATTTAAATAATCCTGCATTGCTTGGGGTAAAAATCCGGATTTGCGCGCTTCAACGATTTTACCGACCTTTCGCCCCATGGAACAAAACAACCGACAAGGCGAGGTGATTTATGGGCGCCACCCGGTAGTAGAAGCCATTACTGCCGGATTGCCTGTCGACAAGCTGTGGCTCCAGCAGGGCACCCGTGGCGAATTCGAAAAGGAGATCAGGCGTTTGAGCAAAGAGCGGGATATTCCCGTGCAATTTGTGCCCAAAGAAAAATTGTCGAAGCTGGCAGGAGGCAACAACCACCAGGGTATCGTAGGTTTTTTGTCGATTATCGGGTACCAGTTGCTGGAAGACGTCCTGCCCGTGATTTACGAACGCTCGGAAACGCCGCTCATCGTGGTGCTCGACCACATCACCGATGTGCGCAACCTGGGCGCCATAGCCCGTTCGGCCTCGTGTTGCGGCGCGCATGCCCTGGTCATACCCCGCAAAGGCGGCGCGCTGATCAATGCAGAAGCCATGAAAGCCTCTGCCGGCGCTCTGGCCCGCCTGCCGGTCTGCCGGGTCAACAGCCTGGTCAATGCCGTTGAATACCTCCAGCAATCGGGCATACAAGTGCTGGCGAGCGACCTGCGTGCCACGCAGCTCTTACACCAACTCGACCTCACCGGGCCTACTGCCCTCCTGCTCGGCGCCGAAGGCGAAGGCCTCCATCACAGCTTATCCACTCGTGCCGACCAGCAGTTTCGCATCCCGCAACTGGGCGATACGGAGTCGTTTAACGTGTCGGTGGCAGCGGGGATTATGCTTTATGAGTCGTTGAGGCAGCGGATAATTCAGGGATAATTCAGTTATCTGTTGTCCGTTCTCGGTTGTCTGTTATCCGTTCTTAACTTTGCCAGTTAAACTTTAACAGAGAACCGACAACAGAGAACAGAAAACAGAGAACAGAAAACCGAATATGCAACCACTAATCACCAACGATGCCGTCGTGCTCGGCATTTTACTGGCCGTGTTGGCCGCCATTTTTGTCACTTCGGGAAGTAATAGCAAGGGCTGGCGCAATTTTTACAAAGTCGTGCCGGCGCTGTTGATGTGTTATTTTGTGCCGGCCTTGCTGCGATGGCCATTGGGACTGATCAGCGGCGATACGTCGAAACTCGATGAAATGGCCGCCGACTATCTGTTGCCGGCGTGTTTAGTGCTTTTGTGCCTGAATATCGACTTCAAGGGCATCCTCAACCTGGGGCCCAAGGCGCTGATTATGTTTTTGGCGGGTACGGCGGGTGTCATTTTGGGCGGACCGGTGGCGATGCTCACCGTGACCAAGTTGTTTCCCGGACTTATAAGCGCTACGCCCGATGAGTTATGGCGGGGTTTGTCAACTATTGCAGGTAGCTGGATCGGAGGCGGCGCCAACCAGTTGGCGATGAAAAATATATATCAGGTCAACGATAATCTCTTTGCAGTGGTAGTGGTGGTGGATGTGATTGTAGCCAATATTTGGATGGGATTATTGCTTTACGGCGCCAGCGTTACCAAGCGCATCGACAACTGGCTGGGCGGCGATACCAGCGCCATTACCGAACTCAAACACAAATTAGAGGCTTACCAGGAAAAAGTGGAACGCATACCTGTCGTCAAAGATCTCTTTGTGATGTTGGCGGTGGCCTTCGGCGGCGTGGCCATTTCTAATCTGTTCGCCGATGCTATTGTGCCTGCACTGGAGCAACATTCGGCTGCTTTAGAAGCCTGGCGGCTCACGGCCTTCAATTCGCGTTTTTTCTGGGTAGTGGTCATCGCCACTACCGTCGGCATGCTCCTTTCTTTCACCAAAGCCCGCGAGCTGGAGGGCGTAGGCGCTTCCCGCTGGGGTAGTATTTTTATTTATCTGCTGGTGGCCACCATCGGTATGAAAATGGACTTGGGGCAGGTCTTCAGCAACCTGGGCCTGTTTGCCATCGGCATCGTCTGGATGATCATACACGCCGGTATCATGATCGGTACGGCTAAACTCATCAAAGCCCCGTTTTTCTTCATGGCAGTAGGCAGTCAGGCCAATATCGGCGGAGCGGCTTCTGCGCCTATCGTGGCCTCTGCATTCAGTCCCTCACTGGCTTCTGTCGGCGTACTGCTGGCCGTGCTGGGCTACGCGCTGGGCACCTATGGCGGCATTATTTGCGCTATTTTGATGAAGGGGGTGGCGGGGTAGCAGTCGCGATTTGCGATTTGCGATTTCGGAATTCGGATTTATCCTCGACAAAATCCGCAATCCGCAATCCGCAATCCGCAATCCGCAATCGACGGTCGGTTCTGCGTTTGAAAAACTTCAAAAATTTGGTCGACTACTTTGTTTGTTTTTTGTTGTTAATTAATAAAATGCTGTATTTTTTAGATAAAATGTATTTTTTTAATTTTTTATTTAAAAAATTTGCATAAAAATAACACTTGCCTTAGATTTGCATCAACAACAACACAACACGCAAGAACGCTTGCGAAATACTGTGAGGTGATGAAACAGGCAGCCATGCCCTCTTGTCTCGGGGGTAGGGAACCAAGAAATAAAGACAGAATATAGCCGGTTCGCCATTACGGCCGACAGGGGTTGACCACCAATCGATGTTCTGTTCCTAATCTCCCTGTGGAGGTTCGAATCCTCCCTTACAGCCATCTTAGAGAAATACATAGATTTGAGTGTGAGAGTGTGGGAGTGGGGAGATACTTGTTATCAATGATCCCACCCTCTCACCCTCTCACGTTCCCCCCCTCTTACTCCAGTCTTCCCACAATCACTTCCAAGTCCCAATTTGCGCGAAGCGCTTCTAATTTAATCACCCGAATGCGTTCGGGCTGGCGGCGGGTATCGTAATGCCCGGGATCCCAGCGGCCATTGCCATTGGTATCGGCGATTACCCTTAGGCTATATTGGCCGGGGGGGAGGGTAGAAATAATTTTTTCAAAAGCGGCCTGGCCTTGGGTCTGAAAGGTCTGCAAGGTGGAGCCGTCGGGATTCAGCACCTGGATTACATAGTTGACGCCCGTTTCGAGGCTGTCGGCTCTCAACTGCATATTGCCGAAATCTTTGAGTAGGGCCGACTGCAGCGATTTGCGGATGGTATCAGCGTTTGTCAGCCCGTACATATCGGTGAGGGCGCCCGGCAGGATTATCCATTCGTAGGGCGTGACGTACTTGAATGGGTAGCTAAGCGTAAGTTCCCGGCGAGCTATGCTGTCGATGCGCAGATCGGGGATGACGCGGTTCAGCGTCGAGTCCTCCAGCAATTGTATCAGGCTGTCGTTGACGGCCAAAAGCGGATGGTTAAACCGTATGCGAACGGGCTGCCCCGGCGTGGCGCGTATAGGGCCGGGTATTCGCCGGCCTGCCTCGGTCAGTTTGGCTTCGCGCACAAACAGCGCGCGGTCGAGCACGCGAACGCGCGCTGTGTCGTTGAGTACGGTGTCGTAGCGGATATATAATTCCCAGGGCAGACTGCCTGGGTTGTCGTACCACACGCGCAGACTGTCTTTTTCGTATTCGTACACCACCTGCTGGCCCACTTCCGAATAGCTGAGCGACAGGTCGGTGGGAGGGGTTTGGTTGAAGGCCAGTTTGAGCCGGCCGTAGCGGGAGGCGTCGGCTTCCAGGATCTGCAGGGTTTTCGTTTCTTCAAACAGCCGGATGAGGAGGGCCCGTGAGGTATCTGCCGATATGGTGATATTCGATTCGGGGAAACCTATTTTTTCGCCGGCCTGGTTAAACAGGTAGTTGAGGTCGGCATCTACGAGGGCAAACCCCTTGAATTCCCCGGCTTTTACGTTTTCGATCTTAAAATTGCCTTTGTCGTCGGCTTTAGCGAAGTAAAAGGGCCTTTCGGTGCGCACCACGCTGTCGGCGAGGTTGTCGTAAAGCATAAACAGGGCGCCTTTCACCGGTTCGGCGGTAACGGCATCTACGATAGTGCCCCGCACGCTCAGCGAGTCGATGTAAGGACCGGTAGAAAACACAAAGCGCAGGTTTTCTGCCGAATTTTTTTCGGTGAGGTCTTTGACGGCTGCGCCAAAATTGATGGTATAGGTGGCGCTGTCGCGCAATACTTCCTTTTCGTCAAAGTCGAATCGCACTGTTTTGCGCTTGAGGGTTACTTTGTAAGGATAGCGCAACGGCGGCGACACCAGCACCTGGTTGAATACGTCCTGCACCTGCACCCACTCGTCGAAGGTAAGCTCGATGCGCTGCTTTTTGAAGTTCGTTTGCAGGTTGGGGTGCTTTCGTCAGCTACCAGTCCGGGAGGTTTTTCGTCTTTGGGACCGCCCTGCGGGGCTACAATGGTGGCGCAAGCCGCCAGGACAAGGGCGATGGCCGGTGTGGCAATTGCAGTGCGCCATGTATTTGTTATTGTCAGCTTCAACGGTGTGTGGTGATTGATGCGTAGCAAAAATAGGAAGATTGGGGGGTTATTCTATTTCGGATTTCGGATTTCGGATTTCGGATTTCGGATTTTCACATCTATTCCACTATGATCTTTTTTATGATCGCTTTAGCCGGCGAACTTATTTTTATAAAATACATTCCACCTGCCAGGTTGATATCAAGCGTAATATTTGTCAGGGCCTGGTGTTTGGAAAGCACCTGGCCCTGGAGGGTAAGAATTTCAATGGTGACGGGCTCCGTAATGCCGGTAATTTGCAGGTTGTTTTTTGAAGGATTGGGAAAAATACGAACAGGCAGGGAATTAGCGCTGTTGGTATTTACGGGCTGATGCCAGGTTTGACCGGTTTGATCTCCCCAAAAATATTCTACCAGGTCGGGCATATCAATAAATGGATTCCGGTTGAATTGCCAGGTATATACCACGTTATTTCTATTCATTTCATAATCGTCGGGCGGATCGTTTCGGTGCCAATCTAGCAGGGTAGCCAGGTCGCCGAATTGCCCGGTTAATCCTTCCGGAAATCCGTTGACGACTTCGAGTCCGTTGTACCGTATGGTCAAATAAAATATACCCCTCGCTACATCGCCTTTAAAACCGCCAAGGGTGCCCGGCGGGCCGTTGTATTCGCCATAAAACTGATTGCCCCTGTTGATGTTTTCCAGGGCGTCGACGGCTCTGATGGCGTGGGCGTCGGAATTGGCATGGCGCAGGGAGTCTGCATTGGTGGTCCAGAAAATCGCTTTGCCGTCGGCGAGCGTATCGGCATCAATGCTGTCAAACCCACCGCGCGAGCGCGGGAAAGTGTGTTCCCGGTTCCAAACACCCGTGATATTTGAAGCAGTTTGGAAATCGAGTTTTGCCCGGCCTTGTTCTAAATAGACCAGCCAAACCTGGTTGCTGTTTTCCGGGTTTTGGTCGGCTTCTTTTACTATGTCGATCACGTCGTTGTAGGTTTGGCCCCTTACCACGGCCTGATCGGCTATGATATTCTGTAATGCCTGGCGCAAATCGTCGCCTGCCAGTTCGTCCAGACTATCGTAATAGCCCGCGGGCTGGGTACTGGAAACGATTCCATAAGTTGGGTTGATTGGTGTGCCAAAAGGCGCCACTACGAAGTCGTTGTCAACAATACGGATGGGAATATTATTATTCAATATTAAAAAAGCGGAGGGCAAATTGGCCAGGCGAATGACCATTACTTCGTCGCCCTCATCCAAATCGTCATCAATGAGGTTTATGGTGGTTGAAGCGGAATTTTGCCCGCTAAGAATGGTCAGCGTCGTATTGCCGGTAAAATCAGCGTTATTAAAGGTACCGTTGTTCAGGGTTAAATCAATCACTAAATCTTCAGTCGCATTTTGTTCTGTGGTGATTACTATGTCAAACGTTTCGCCCTCGTCGTACTTCGTTTGAGATAAAGCGGTAAGGACCCCGTTGAGTACTACACCGCTGCCGTCATTGAGGAACCTTGGCGTGGGTACTCCTGTAAAATAAGAGCCGTCATTGTTGCGCTGAATGGAATTGGTGTTGTTAGAAGGCCCTTCGTTTATTTGAGCAATGGCCGGGTTAAAAACCTGAAAAATGGCTATCATATCGACGGCGTCGGCGTCATTGGTGCCGTATATCAACACATCGACCAGGGTTGCATCGACAAAAGCGAGGGTTCCCTCCGGAAAGTCTTCGGCATCACCCTGATAAATGGCCACCGCATCCGCGCCGTTTTGGATCAGGTTGGGTTCAATAAGATATTGCGGCGACGGCACCACGGTGGTGCTGCCAATCAGTAGCAAGCCGTTGATGTCGGTTGTGAAACCATCCAGGTCTAATGCTAAATAACTTGTATTGGCGCCCGATGCCGAGCCGTTAAAAAATACAAGCACAAAACCATTTAGGTTGTAATTGGGCGTTTCCGATTTTATTTCGACAAACTCTTTGTCGTCAATACCGGGCGTGTCGCAATCTAATTCATTGATAACCAATACCTGCGCCGGCAACAAACTTGCCAAAAAGAAAAGGATTCCCAAAACCAGGTTTTTCCGCATCGCCTTTATTTTAGGCAAAGATGCGGTTTTTAGGGGAAATAAGCCCTTAGTGCTTTGCCATAGTCAACCCTTCGTGGGCGAGAATCAGTTCTTCAATCGCGGCTTCACTTGTTTTTGCATTCAAACTAGCGCCGGTTACTTTTTTAGGTATAGCTTTTGTAAGGGTCCAGGTGAATAGTGTTATTTGTTGTTCATCCACCAGATGGATGGTAACGGTTTCACGAGTTATTGTATTCATTTTAATATTAAGAAAATAGTCGAATAGGTTCGAGTCATTAGTGAAAATGCCTTTTTTCAAAGTTATATCCGAGTGTTTTTTCAAGCCGGGCATTTTAACAGTAGAAAATTCAGGGCTGTTTCCTGCGCGGTATTCGATTACATCGTATTCGGTATCCAGACCGGAGACTTCCTGAAAATGGATTTCCGGATAGTTTCCTATGATAACTTTGAAGTAGAATTGAGGAATTGGCCAGGGGGCATCCTGCTTTTCGTTTGCCATATCAGGTACATTTATGGTGGCTAGGTTTGAGAATTTAGGGCCATGACCCTGCGCTAAAGCAAAGGGTTGAAATTACGGCTTAACTTTCCAAATTTTATCAGCTGCTTCGAGGTATTCCGACAAGGCCGCAGAGCCATACCAGGGATACAGTTCCGGCGCTAACAAATCGGCTTTAATAGCCGGGTCGGTTTGTAAAAGTACTTTAGCTTCTTCGATGGAAGACACATTTAAAATAAACAAACCCCTAAAGTCATTTTCATTTTTCCCGAAGGGGCCCGCCACAATGAGTTGTTTGGATTCGACGAGCCGGCCAATATTTTGCATATGCCCGGCAAAGCAACTGTTAATAAAATCCTTGTCTGTCGTTTTGTTATTACCCGACTTGAGCACCACAAAAACATACATTTTCATGCCGTAGTCATCGGCGCCCAGCGATTGGGCCAGTGTGGTGTCGTAGTTGGGGTTTGTCGTTTGCCCCCTCATAGCAGAAACAAATGCGAGGATGAGGCATGTAGCCAGAATAGTTTTTCTCATAATGTTTGTTTTTTTATGGTCAAATGTGTGCAAAACAAAGGTAGGCATTACGGTTGATTTTCTTTTTGTATCTTTAAAAGAACAATTAAGCCCTCACCTATGCTCAATGCCCTATTAACAAAGGGAAATACCTGGCTTACACGTTTAGTGGCTTATCCAGGCGACGATGAAGAGACGCTTGTCATTAAAAGAATATGGTTATCTACTGTAGTCGCCATTAACCTTAGTGCATTTGCCTCGTCGTTCTGGTGGTTTTTCGGGATGGGATTGAGGACCATCTTCATCATGGAGTTGGTCTACGTGGGGTTTTTCTCGATCCTGATAGCGCTCTTTTTGTGGCTACGGCGCGGTACCGATTGGTTTATACTTGCCTCTGCCCTTTTTCACATCTTCTTTTCTTTTGTCGGCGTTTGCCTGCATGGCGGTATTATTGCCTCCGCAGGCCTTGTCTTCATAGGCTGGGGCGGCGGGCCCGTTTATTTGTTGCTTTTGCAGAAAAACAGGAAATGGGCCACACCGGTCCAGGGGCTTTTTATGGTTACCGTTGCTGCGGAGGTTATCATGCAGCCGATCCTGAGCCCCGATCCCAATATGTCGCCCGATGAGGCCATCATTCTTTTTACGGGTTTTTTTCTGGTCATAACGCTTGCGGTGTTTTTAATGCTCCAGTACTCTATCGGGCAAAATGCCAAAATAAAACAGGCAGAAACAGCGCGCATTAGGGAGTTAGCAGAGATGAAATCGCGGTTTTATACCAACATAACGCATGAATTTCGCACGCCGCTGACGGTTATTCTGGGTATGGCCGATCAGATAGAGGCAAAACCGGCTGATCATTTTCGGACCGGACTGGGGCTGATCAGGCAAAACGGGAACCGGCTCCTCCAGTTGGTCAATCAAATGCTAAACCTCTCGAAACTCGAGGCAGGCGCCATGCCGGTACACTATGTTCAGGGCGATATCGTTCCCTATCTTTTAAGCGTCATTGAGCCCTACCAGCGTTTGGCGGAAGGGCACAACAGCCGGATTCAACTCGTGGATTGGCCGGATAAGCTGGAATTGGATTTTGATCCCGAAAAATTGGAATCGCTGCTGGGGAACCTTTTGTCGAATTCGATCAAACATACCCCGAAAGGCAGTGAAATCGAAGTAAAGGTTGGCGAGGCAGAAGGTGATTGGGAGGAGGATGTTTCCTGGTTTTCCCTTTTTGGGCGGGAAATGCCGGGTAAAAGATGGCAGTTTTGCGTAAAAGACAATGGAAGCGGTATCTCTGAGGGCGAAATAAACCGCATTTTCGACCGCTTTTATCAGGTTGATCCGAAAAAAGACGAAGAGCAAACTAATCATACGCAGGGAACAGGCATTGGCCTGGCCGTTGTCAAAGAACTCCTCCGGTTACTCGGGGGCAATTTATTTGTCAAAAGCGTGGTGGGAGTGGGTACCGAATTCCGAGTTTACCTGCCTTTTACCAATGTGGCCACGCCCACTCCTGCGGCCATAAGCATTCCTTTGCCCACACCGGTGGAATTTGACAGCGATGAGGATAGCCCCGCATTGTCCGAGGTCTTCCATAAAGAGCGCCTGCAAATTCTGATCGTGGAAGATAATTCCGGCGTGGTACAATACCTGCGTTCAATTCTGGCGGATGACTACCAGTTAGGCGTGGCCGTCAACGGCCTGGAAGGGATCGACAAGGCCCTGGAAACCATTCCTGACCTCATCATCAGCGACGTGATGATGCCGCAAAAAGATGGATTTGAACTATGCCAAACACTCAAAAAAGACTTCCGCACCAGTCATATCCCTATCATCCTGCTTACTGCCAAGGCCGATTTGGAATCTAAACTTGCCGGCCTGGAGCATGGCGCGGATGCATACATTACCAAACCATTCAACAGCAGGGAACTCCGCATCCGCGTCCGAAATCTCATCGAGATGCGGGATGCCTTGCGGGAAAAATACCGCGCCATGTCGGAGCCTGTTTCCGAGGCTCCAGCTACCGCAGGTCCGGATGACGAGTTCTTCAATAACCTCAGGAATGCTATTGCGGTCCATTCCGGCGACGAGGAATTTCATGTTGTTCATCTTTGTAAGAAACTCGGCATCAGCAGGGTGCAGTTGTTCCGAAAGTTAAAAGCGCTCACCGGCAACTCCGCATCTCAGTTCGTCAGGTCTTACCGATTAAACAGAGCAAAGGTGATGCTCTCCAATACCGATCTGAACATTTCGGAGATTGCTTTCGAGGTCGGGTTTAAAGATCCAGCCTATTTTACCCGTGCTTTTACGAGGGAATTCGGGATTGCGCCTTCTGCTTTGCGCAAATGAAACATCCGTCCAATGATTTGAAACGAAAGTACCAGAAAGGAAAGTTGCAAGCGCTCAATTTTGGAAGTGATAATATGATTTTACCACGACCAAAATTTCATCAACATGAAACCTGCTACTTTTCTACCTCTTTCCATTTGCCTTGCTTTCTTCCTGGCAGCGACGCAGTACGTAGTAGCGCAAGGGTATATGCCAGACACCTCTTTTTGGGAAACCAAAGCCAGCATGAGCCAGATTCGTACCTATTTCCCATCTGTTGTTGCGAGTGGGAGAATTTATGCTTTCGGAGGAATCGTTGCCAACGCAGGGGGTATTTTTACTTATACCGACAAAATTGAGAAATACGACCCTGATTCAGATGTGGTCTGCCGCAGGTACCCTGCCACAACCCATGAGCGCAATGGCCGCAGTGGAATTGGGCGGAGCGGTCTATATTATCGGTGGAGTAACCGATCCATCAGGCTCTACTGTAAGCTCCAAGGTATACCGGTACTTGCCGGCAACAGAATCTTTTGATGCCGATACTATTGCCTCATTACCCGCACCGCGTGGCTTCCTGTCGGCCTGTGCAGCAGGTGGAAAGATTTATGCCATAGGCGGCGCAACCGCATTTATTGGTGCGGTTCATAACGAGGTATACGTATATGACCCGGCTGTGAACAACTGGACTACCTTACCAAACGGGTTGGCAATTGCAAGGGCAGCCTTCACCTCTGCGGTAGTGGGCAACAAAATTTACGTCATGGGCGGGACTATAACCTGGATTACTGCAATTAATTCCGTTGAAGTATACGATTTTAATAACTCCCACTGGGTGAATAATACGGTACATTTATCGAACGCAAGGATGGGTCACGGAAGCGCGGTGCTTTCAGACATTATTTATGCACTCGGTGGCATTGAATCTACATCCAGCGCAGAAATGAGCGTGGAAGCCTTCGGCCCGGAAATAGCAGGAGGCGACAGTTGGGAGACGTTTAATGACCTGACCTACGACCGAAGGGCATTCGGTTGCGTGGCCTGGCCGACTGATGGCCCCTATTCCTATATTTATATCATGGGAGGGAATTCAGGGAGTGCTGCCATTTCCAGTACCCAACGACTCTTAGTTAATACGGTTGAGGCTAGTGAGGTTTCACCCGCTTTAGCAGAAAAAGTCAATACCACGCTGTCCAACTTCCCAAATCCTTTTGACCAATACACCACGATTTCATACACGGTAGGTACATCTGCAAATATCGTCATTTCCATTTTCGACGCCGCCGGCAAGTTGATTTATACTCCCGTAAGCGGCCTGCAAACCCCGGGTGAACACCGTGTTTCATTTGACGGAGCCAAGTTGGAGGCCGGCGTTTATTTCTGCGTAATGAAAAGCGAAGATGGGACAGGTTTCGCCCGGAAAATGGTTGTCATGAGATAACTGTCGACACTTTTGAGTGGATTCATTTACCGATCAAAAATGAAAAAAATGAAAAATATAACGTTCATGCTCGTAATCTTCCTGTTGATCACAGCCAGCTGTGAAAAGGAAGTAATTGTGGCGCCTGATGACTTCAGCGTGACCATAACCACTACCCCCGACCCTACCTCCCCTTTAGTTACCTGCATTATGCCGGATGGCACAATTCTGCCGTTACCCAGTAAAGGGTTTACCTCCGGCACTGCTTCCTTTATGGGAGGCTTGGACGCCGATAAAAGCACTTTGACTATCCTGAGTTGCGTTTTCAATATGGATTATAACGCCCTGCAAATGGAGATTAAAACGGTGATGGCTGACAAAGACGGAGATGAGGTTTTCTTTGACGGAACCGCCTATACTTTCTTTACCAATATATCTACAGCCTATTATACCGTAACCGGTGGAACCGGAAAGTACCGCGATGCATACGGCTGGATGCGCACAGAAGGTACAGTTGCCCCGACTACTATGATTATTACCGCCACGGGTGAAGGCACAATTGTTCTGCCAAATAAATGAAAATTTAAACCGCCAAAGCGAGGTGACATCTCGACGCCAGGAGAGGTGTCACCTCGCTGTCGGTAGCCAGTTCTGAAAGTCACCCCCTCGAGACCTCTTGACCCAGTCGCGAGTCGTACAGTCGTAAAGTCCCAAAGTCGCCCCCCCCTCGCCCCCTCTACCTCAGCCCCGTTCCTCCCGATATCAAAATAGCTGGCAGCCCCTTGGCTTTGTATAGGTTGTTATAGGCTTGCAGGTCATTGTCGAGAATGTCCTGCATATCAGTTTTTTGCTTTTCCCAGGTGGTTACAAGGTCTTGGGCGCGGGCGCGAACGCCTTGTGTGACGGCGGGCGTGTGGGTGTCGGCAATTTTTATCAGATATATCAATTCGGCGTAGAGTCGGCCGGGGTAGTTGATGACGTCGAGGTAGGTCTGCTGCCTGGGTTGGATGAGCTGCGATTCCCAGTTGTTGATCCGGGCCAGCATATTCCTGCCGCTGCTGACCAGGTCTTGCGACCCTTCCATTTTGGACAGGATATCGACGGATAACTCGAGTTGTTTTTTGACTTCCCGCATGGAAGCGATGCTGCCGATGATCTCGCGGGCTTGTAGCGAGAGGGTTTGCAGTAGTTGCTGCTGGGCCTCGTAATCAGCAGGGGTGGCTTGCACGTTGGGGTCGGCCAGCACGGTGCAGGTTTGTACAAAGGTGTCTTTGGGCGTGATAAGTCTTATGGTATACACGCCGGGACCAACCTGGCTACCCATGTAGTTGTCGGCGAGGAAAACGCCGGGGGTGTAGGGCATTTGTTCGCGGCGGAGGTCCCAGTTGAAGCGGTTGAGTCCTTTTTTGGCCGGCATCACCTGCACGGGCGGCGGCCCGCCTTCGTAGCGCTCATAGTCGGTATTGAGCTGGTTGCTGTACTGCCGCACTAATTTGCCGTGGCGGTCGAGGATATGCAGCGATAAGGCCACGGTATCCATCGCCGAAGGCAGGTAATAATCGATGATGACGCCGTTGGGCGGATTTTGACCCAGTCCCTTAATGGAAAATTCGGTTTGGGCGGCATCGAAGCGATAGGCATTTTTGGGCCGGAAGAGCTGCACGTGTCCGTTGAACAGGACGCCCTTGCTTTGTTGTAGCGGACTGATATCGTCGAGTACCCAGAAGGCACGGCCGGCGGTGGCCGCTACCAGGTCGTTGTCGTGGATGAGCAGGTCGGTGACCGGGCAATTGGGCAGGTTCAGCTGGAAGCGCTGCCAGAAGAGGCCGTTGTTGAAGGAGAGGTATAACCCGTTTTCGGTGCCGGCAAAGAGCAGGCCGGGTTGCATGGGGTCTTCCCGGACTACCCGTGCAAAATCGCCTGCAGAAATGCCGCTTACGATCAATTGCCAGGTCTGGCCGTAGTCGGGCGTATAGTAAATCAGGGGCCTGTTGTCGGACCATTTATAGCGGGTAGCTACGATATAGGCGGCGCCGTTGCGGTGTGGCGATACTTCGATGCTGTTGATCAGGGCTTCACCCAGTCCGGGCGGCGATATCTGTTGCCAGCTTTTGCCCTCGTCGCGGGTGAGGTGTACGAGTCCGTCGTCGCTGCCCACCCAGATGAGTCCTTCTTCGAGGGGTGAGCAGGCGATATAAGAGATCGTGTTGTAGTTTTCTCCTCCGGCGCCTTCGTTGGTAAAGGGGCCTCCACCGGCTTCCTGCCGGGCGGGTTCATTGCGGGTGAGGTCGGGACTGATGGCCTGCCAGTTCATACCGCCGTCCTGGGTGCGCAGTATCACGTTGGCGCCGTGGTAAATGGTTTCGGGGTGGTGTGGTGAGACGACCACGGGGGCGTTCCAGTTGAAGCGGTATTTCATTTCGCGGGGCGGCGTGGCCATGCCGATGGCGGGGTAGGCCATGATGTCGCGCTCGCGGCGCAGGCCGGCGTCATAAGCGGTGATGTAACCCTGGTAGCAACTGCTGTATACCTGGCGGGGGTCATTGGGGTTGAAGGCGATAAAGCCGCTTTCGCAGCCGCCCACCTCGTACCAGTCGCTGTTGCTGATGCCGGTATTGGAAGTACGGCTGGGAATGGCGACGGTGGTATAATCCTGTTGGGCGCCGTAGATATAATAGGGGAACCGGTTGTCGGCATTCACCCGGTAAAACTGACCGGTGGGCTGGTTGTAAGTAGTACTCCAGCTTAGCCCGCCGTTTTGCGACACGCAGGCGCCGCCGTCGTTGGCCAGGATCATCAGCCGTGGGTTGTCGGGGTTGATCCACAGGTCGTGTTGGTCGGGGTGGGGGTTGGGAATTTCTTCGAAGGTTTTGCCGCCGTCGATAGAGCGCAGCAGGGGGGCGTTGAGTGCGTATACCGTTTCGGGGTCGTGGGGGTCGGGCACAATTTTGGCGTAATACCAGGCGCGGGCTATGGTCAGGCGCTGGTTGTTGGTTTGCACCCAGGAATCGCCGCCGTTGACGGAGCGGAACACGCCGCCGCATTCGGCTTCTATGATGGCGTACACTACATTGGGGTCGGCTTTGGATACGGCGATACCGGCTTTGCCCATTTCTTTGGGCAAGCCTTGGGTGAGTTTTGTCCAACTTTCGCCGCCGTCGGTGCTTTTGTACAATCCCGAGCCGCCGCCGCCGCTGCGTATTTTCCAGGGATAGCGCTGGTGATCCCACATGGCGGCGTACAGTATGCGTGGATTGCGGGGGTCAATGCTCAGGTCGCTTGCTCCCGTATTGGCATTGACATACAATACCTTTCGCCAGGTGGCGCCGCCGTCGGTGCTTTTAAATACGCCGCGTTCTTCATTGGAGCCGTAGAGGGCGCCCTGCACGGCCACATAGATCAGGTCGGGGTTGCCGGGATGTATGCGGATGGCAGAGATATGCTGAGAGGCCGGTAGTCCGGCATAGGCCCATGTTTTTCCGCTGTCGTAGCTTTTGTAAAGGCCGTCGCCCGATGAGGTCATCGTACCGCGCACAGCATGTTCGCCCGTGCCGGCATAGACAATGCTGGGATCGGAAGGCGCCACGGCGATGGCGCCCACCGCGCCCGATTTAAAATAGCCGTCGGAGATATTGCGCCAGGAAATACCGGCGTCTTCGGTTTTCCATACGCCGCCACCGGCAGCTCCCATGTAATATACCAGGGGTTCAGCGGGTACGCCGCAGACGGTCACGCAGCGGCCGCCGCGAAATGGGCCTATGTTGCGCCATTGCAAGCTGAGGTATAAAGCAGGGTTGACGACGCGGTCGGCGCCGGCTGAAGGAAGCATAGCGGGTGGGCTAGTCGCGAGAGTGGTTTGCGCCCCTATGTTTTGTGAAAATAATAATAAGCCCCCCACAAAACGATAGGCTATTGGCGATTTCTCATTAGTTTTTTCGGTCGCGCGCTGCGGTTACCAGTGCCTCAGAGATTGCGCGCGCGCCGGTGTGTAGGGTTTTTGTGTAGTGCGGGTTAGTTGTTTTCGGGCGCAAGGATAACGGTATTATCCGTTTCCATAGTATGTGTGGCTTTCTTCGGATTTGGCCGCAGTAAAATGATGATGTCGATATGGGGTTTTACGAAAAAACGGCAAAAAGGTTATGGCTCGGTGTATTATTTTTTAATAATGAAAATATTGAGAATTTATGGTTGAAATAGATTGATTTTACGGAATTTATACGAAGATTTTAGGATTTGATTTCGCTATGTTTTTTTATTAACCACAGAGTTACGCCGAGTTACACAGAGGAACCACAGAGGAGAATCGACTCTGCGCTACCTCTGTGTAACTCTGCGATACTCTGCGGTAAAAAATCCTCTTGTCACTTCAACAAGGGCCGAAGTACCTTCCAAATATTATCAGCAACAATATACTGTCCTTGTGCATTGGGGTGGATACCGTCGGGCAGATTGAGTTCGGGGTGGCCGCCCACGCCGTCGAGCAGGAAGGGAACGAGTGGCAGGCGATTTTCCTTAGCCAGCCTGGGAAAAACCTGTCGAAATGCCTTGGTAAAATCGGCGCCCATATTGGGGGGGGCCTCCATGCCTGTCAGTATAATATGGGCATTGGGATATTTGGTTTTCACCTTCTTGATAATCGATTGCAGGTTGGCATAGGTGGCGTCGGGGTTGATGCCCCGCAGGCCGTCGTTGCCGCCCAGTTCGAGCACAAATACATCGACGGGTTGTTGCAGGATCCAGTCTACGCGTTCATTGCCGCCGGCGGTGGTTTCGCCGCTCAGTCCGGCATTGATTACTTTGTAGTCCAGGCCCAACGAGTCGATTTTGGCCTGTATAAGCGCAGGGAAGCCCTGTTCGGGCTCCAACCCGTAAGCTGCAGTAAGGCTGTTGCCGAAAAATACGATTTGGCGCTTTGTTGCGGCAGCATCGGCAGGTTGTTCCTGTTCTGCTTCGGCATCCTGCCGGGTCGATTTGTCGTTGTCGGCGGAAGGACTGCAGGCGGCCATGGCCAATAAGAGAATCAAGCCCAATTGATTGATATTCATGGTAAGTTGTTTTAGTGAACTGTGAACAGTGAACTGATCATAGTGCAGTTCACTGTTCACTGTTCACTGTTCACTCAAAAACTTAATATTCCGTTTTAATCCTTTGAATTTCGTGCGTTTCACTGCAGAATCGCGGAATAAAGTTTGAAAAACTTCTTCTGTAATGTCCTCCCACTCGCTTTTGGTCATGTCCAGCAGTTGTTCTTGTGGCTCAAAAGCCGGCTCCTGGTGGGGTTTTGAAAACCGGTTCCAGGGGCATACTTCCTGGCAGACATCGCAGCCGAACATCCAATTATCCATTTTGTGCTGATAATCCTTTGGCAGCTCATTTTTTAGTTCGATGGTCAGATACGAGATACACTTGCTGCCATCCACGATATATCCTTGGGGCGAGATAGCCTCGGTAGGGCAGGCGTCGATACAGCGGGTGCAGGTGCCGCAATAATCTTTGATGGGGTGGTCGTAGGCCAGTTCGAGGTCAAGGATGAGTTCGGCCAGGAAAAAATAAGAGCCGGCGCGGGGATTGATGAGCAGCGTGTGTTTGCCGGTCCAGCCGATGCCGCTGCGGCGGGCCCAGTCGCGTTCGAGCACCGGCGCCGAATCGACAAAACAGCGCCCGTTGACCTCGCCCACCTTGTCGCTGATAAAAGCCAGCAGTGACTTGAGTTTGCGTTTGAGCACAAAATGGTAGTCTTCGCCGTAGGCATACCGTGAAATTTTTGGCGCCTCCGTGTCGTTTTGGGTTTGTGGCGTATAATAATTGTACATCAGGCTGATCACCGATTTGGCGCCGTCTACCAGCAGGCGCGGGTCGACGCGTTTGTCGAAGTGGTTGGCCATGTAGTGCATTTCGCCGTGATAACCTTTATTGAGCCAGGCTTCCAGGCGGCGCGCTTCTTCGTCGAGCCGCCCGGCGCGGGCAAAACCAATGAAGCTGAACCCCAGCCGTTGGGCTTCATCCCGAATCAATTGTGTATGGTTTTGTGCGTGCATAGCTCAACGATAACAAAGCAGGATAAGGTACTGTTTGCCAAATTTATACACAAAAGCGGTCAACCCGAAGTATAATACCGGAAACAACGCTTATTTTTGCGGGGCTTAATCGATACCCATGCATTGCCACATGATAAAATATATCTGGTTACCCTTTCTGCTACTTGCAGCATTCATCAGCTGCAAAAGAGACCCGGGCCTGACCGCCGACCAGTTAGTGGGGCGCTGGGAACTGCAATCCGCCACCCGCGACGGCAGGCCTACAGAGTCTTTGGAAGAACTCTATTACGAGTTTTTGCCCGATGGCACTCTGCGCACTAATATGAGTGGAGCGCCCGAGACGGCAACGTATGCTGTCGAAAAAAATATCCTGCAGCAAAGGCAGGGTAGAATAGAGGTCGATTACACCATCGAAGAATTGTCAGACTCGGTATTGGTACTCTCCGCCAATATTCGCAATTACGCTTTTCAGTTTAAACTGGCGAAGCGCAGTAGCACCGAAACTTTGCAATAGCTCATTTTATTACAAGAAAAAAATCTATCCGTTATGCACAGAGAGATCCATTCCTGGTATAGCCCGCGGCTCAATAAAAATATGGAAATAGTGATGTACGGGCACTACGGCCCCGCCTTGTTACTGCTACCCACTGCCGCTGCCGATTATCTGGAATACGAACGTTTTCAGCTCATCGACGCCATCGCCAAATATATTGACGGTGGCAAGGTGAAGATCTTTTCTATCAACAGCATCAACTCAGAAAGCTGGCTCAATAATCATATGCACCCCCGGCACAAGAGTATCCGCCACCAGCAGTTTAACGCTTATGTCTACGAGGAAGTGATACCTTTTATCCGCAGCAAAACCAGCGACGATACACCCATTATTACTTCAGGAGCTTCGCTCGGCGCCCTGCACTCCGCCAACCTGTACTTCCGTCGACCCGACCTGATTGCCGGTACCATCGCCATGAGTGGCAGCTATAACCTGAGCACTTATACAAAAGGTTATCACGACGAAGACGTGTATTTCAACTCGCCGGTGCAATACCTGCCCAGCCTTAATGACGATTATTACCTGCCCATGCTGCGCCAGGGCAAACATACCTACATCCTGACCGGCTCAGGAGATTACGAAACGCCCGAGGCTTCGCGTTTGCTTTCGCAAATTCTGCACGCCAAAGGTATCCCCCACAAACTGGACGTTTGGGGCCACGATATGCCGCACGACTGGCCCACCTGGCGGGCTATGTTGCCGTATTATATTGCTACGCATTTATAGCGATCAGCAGTTAGCAGTTAGCAGTCAGTTCAAGGAAACTGACTGCTGACTACCGATAGCTGACTGCTACCCTAATTATCCTTAATCTCCGACGCCAAAAACGTCACCATATAATCTTCTTTGGTGATCGTTTTGCCATCTTCGGGATAGGGGTCCACTTGTTTTACGCGCAATTGGTATTTGCCGGTTATGCGGCGCGAAGCCGACTGGCTTTCGCGGCCTTTCAGCGTGAAATCGACGGTTTGGGCTTTGCCGCCTTTTTCCTTAAACGTTACCTGCACCACTACCTGGCCTTCCCATACGCAATTGACGCCTTTGGGACAGCGGGAGTCTTCCTTGATCTTATCCACCATCACGCCAAACGATTTGTCATCGCTCATGGCGCCCTGTTCCACCTTGAGCTGGAACGGCTGGCCGATCTGGAAAGTAACTTTGTCTTTGCATTTGGCAGCCGTGAGTAGTAGCATCACAGCAGAGAAGTAAAGTAAATTCTTCATATGGTTGGTTTTTGTTCTCACCCTAATCACTTCTTCCTCAACCTAATCACCGGGCAAATCACCTCTTCCAGTGAAATTCCCCCGTGTTGGAAAGTATTTTTATAATAATTGTTGTAATAATTGTAATTATTGGGATAGAGGAAAAACTTATCCTCTTTGGCAAAAATATACGCCGAACTTACATTGGGGCGGGGCAGGCCGAATTTTTCGGGATCGCGCACCTCAAATACGTCGCGTTTGTCGTATTGCAGGTTGCGGCCCACCTTGTAGCGCAGGTTCGTCGTCGTTTCGCGGTCGCCCACCACTTTTGCGGGCGTATTCACCCTTATCGTGCCGTGGTCGGTAGTGAGGATGAGTTGGATGTCGCGCTCGGCGGCTTTGGAAATGGCTGCCCACAGCGGGGAATTGATAAACCAGGAGCGCGTCAGCGAGCGGTAGGCCTTTTCGTCGCCGGCCAGTTCTTTGAGCACTTCCATTTCGGTGCGGGCGTGCGACATCATATCGATAAAATTGTACACAATCACCGTAAGGTCATTGTGCAGGTAATCGAGGATGCCGTCCTGCACCTGTTTGGCCATGTTGACGTTGGTCACTTTCACATAATCGAATTTGATGTCTTTGCGAAAGCGCCTTTTGATCTGTTCGGTCAGCAAATCGTGTTCGTGCAGGTTTTTGCCGCCTTCTTCGTTGTCGTTTTTCCACCAGTCGGGGTGGTACTTTTCAATTTCAAGGGGTAACATGCCCGAAAAAATCGCGTTGCGGCTGTACTGGGTAGAAGTGGGCAGGATACTGTAGAAAAAGTCTTCTTCTTCCACCCTGAACAACTCGGTGATGATGGGTTCGAGCACCTTCCACTGGTCGTAGCGCATATTGTCGAGCAGCACCATAATCGTAGGCGTGCCATCGATCAGGTTGGGGAAAATCTTGGAGCGCATCAGCGTATTCGACATCACGGGGCCATCGCCCTCCATTACCCAGTCCTGGTATTTTTTGCCCACGTATTTGCAAAACTCCGAATTGGCCTCGCTTTTTTTGCATCGACAGGATATTGGCCATATCGAGGGATTGGGACTCGTCGATTTTGATCTCCCAGGAGATTATTTTTCGGTAAATATCCACCCACTGTTCGTAATCGAGGCCGCTATTGATTTGCGTAAAGATCTGGCGAAACTCCTGCTGGTAATCCGACGAGGTTTTCTCGCGCACCAGGCGTTTGTTGTCGATGATCTTTTTTAGCGTCAGCAAAATCTGATTGGGATTGACGGGTTTGATGAGGTAGTCGGCAATTTGCGAGCCGATGGCCTCTTCCATCACGGTTTCCGCTTCGTTTTTGGTGATCATCACCACGGGCAGGTGGGGGCTGCTTTCTTTGAGCTTGGCCAGGGTTTCGAGGCCGGTAATGCCGGGCATGCTCTCGTCGAGGAACACTACGTCGATATCGCGGTTGTTCTCGCATTCATCGAGGGCGTCGTGGCCGTTGGTGACAGTGAGGACCTCGTATCCTTTCTTTTCAAGAAACATCAACTGGGGCTTCAAGAGATCGATCTCATCGTCGGCCCAGAGTATGGTGATTTTATCCATGTAGGTTGATTCACTTTTATGAAGATATAAATATACTTTTTTATAAAAATATTGTTCTGATTTGTGAAATATGCCTTTATGAAAAAACAGAAAATACTGAACGACCCTGTTTACGGATTCATCAATATCCCCTATGGCTTGTTGTTCGACCTCATCGAGCACCCTTATTTTCAGCGCTTAAGGCGCATCAAACAGGTGAGCCTTACCCATTACGTGTACCCTGGCGCCCTGCATACGCGTTTTCATCACGCCCTGGCGCGCTGCACCTGATGAGCCAGGCTATCGAGGTGCTGCGCAACAAAGGCGCAGATATCAGCGAAGAAGAAGCCAACGCGGTGTCTGTGGCCATTCTGTTGCACGATATCGGGCACGGCCCGTTTTCGCATACGCTCGAAAATACGCTCATCAACGTATCGCACGAAGAACTGTCGATCATTTTTATGGAAACCCTCAACGAGCAATTCGACGGCGCCCTCACTCTGGCCATCCGCATCTTCCAGGATCAATATCCCAAGAAATTTCTGCACCAACTCGTGTCGGGGCAGCTGGATATGGATCGCATGGACTACCTCACGCGCGATAGCTTTTTTACAGGCGTCTACGAGGGGGTGATCGGTTACGACCGCATCATCAAGATGCTTTCGGTGGCCGGCGATGAACTGGTGGTGGAAGAAAAGGGTATTTATTCGATAGAAAAATTCCTGGTGGCCCGCCGCCTCATGTATTGGCAGGTGTATCTGCACAAAACCGTGGTGGCCGCCGAGCAAATGCTGGTGCTCACCATGCAGCGCGCCAAAGACCTCGTGCGGGCAGGCGTGGAGGTGCCCGCGCCCGAAAATTTGGCGTATTTTCTGCACAGCAACCTGAGCGGTAGCGATTTCAGGCAGCGCCGCGACGAATGGCTCGGCTACTTCGCCGGCCTCGACGACTACGACGTGATGTCGGCTATCAAAAGCTGGATGCGCCACGACGATTTTGTGCTGCGCGAGTTCTCCGAACGCCTCATCAACCGCCGCTTGTTTAAACTCGAATTCAGCAACGAACCCTTCTCTGCAGAATACGTGGCCGGCATTACCCGGCGCCTCGAAGCCCTTTATCCGGCAGAAGCTATTCCCTATTTTCTGCTCACGGGCACAGAATCAAATAGCGCCTATACTACTTTTAAAGACGAGATCAAGATGCTGATGAAAAATGGCAAGGTGCTGCCCTGGTCGAAGGTGACCGATCAAGTACAACCGGCGTTGGTGACGAAGTATTATCTGTGTTATCCTAAGGAAGTGCTGTGAGGGAGAGGGTGACTAGGCGAGGGGGGGAGGGGGCGAGTGTTTCAAAGATCGCCCCTCCTATCGCCCCCTCGCCAAGTCGCAAAGTCCTCGGAATTTTCCCTATATTTATCCCTGTGATCGCTGAACTCAACATATGGCAACTCCTGGCCGGACTGGGCATCTTCCTGCTGGGCATGTCCCTGATCGAGCACGCGCTCGAGCAATTGGCGGGGCGGGCCTTCAAGCGATTTTTGCGCAATTTCACCAACCATCCCATCAAGGCCATTTTTGCGGGAGTGGTCGTCACGGCCCTTTGCAGAGCAGCTGCTGGTGAGCCTCATGGCGGTGGCCTTGTGGGCGCCGGCATCATTGAGTTGCGCAGTGCGATAGGCATTATTTTGGGCGCCAACCTGGGCACCACGTTTACCGGCTGGATCGTCGCCACGCTCGGTTTTAGTCTGCAGGCTGAAGTGTTGGCATTGCCGCTTATTGCGGTGGGCGGACTAATATCTGCGTATGGCGGCAAGCGCACCAACCTCCTGGAAACCGGGCGATTATTGCTGGGCTTCGGATTCATGTTTTATGGGCTATCCTTCATGAAAATAAGCGTGGCCGGCTGGGCTGAGCAATTTGATATTTCACCGTTTGCCGGCTGGTCGCCGTTTTTGCTGGCGCCAATAGGCTTCGCACTCGCGGCGCTCATACAATCGAGCACGGCGGCCATGGTGATTGCGCTGAGCGCGCTAAGCGCCGGCGTACTTACCCTGGAAGGCGCCGCAGCGATGGCTATCGGCAGCGACCTGGGCACTACGATGACTGCATTGTTAGGCGGCTTTGGGGTCACCGGGCAAAACGAGTGGCCTTCAGCCACTTTTTTTTCAACCTGGTGGTTGACGTGCTGGCGTTGGCAAGCCTTTATCCCTTGCTCAATCTGGTGAAGCAGGTGATTGGCAACGCCAACCCACTGGTGACGCTGGTGGCGTTCCACAGCACCTTCAACCTGATAGGCATCGCGCTTTTTTTGCCGTTTTTTTACCCAAATACGCCCGCTTTTTGGAGGGGCGTTTTCTGAAGGGAGACCACGACATGGCCCGGTTTATCAGAGAAGTTCCGCCGGCAGTATCCGATGCCGCTATTGAAGCCCTTTTTAAAGAAATACACCACCTGCTCACCCGCGTTTTTGCGCTGCACTGGCGCATCCTGAAACTACCCACGGAACTACTGCCCGACAAATCGCATATCAACGTGCCGGCCCCCGAGCAATACGAAGCGATCAAATCTCTTGAAGGCGAAATGATGGAATATTATTCGCGCCTCCAACTCGAACAACTCGACCGGCAGGCCGTCGACCAGTTGCAATACGCTGATATCGCCATCCGCCACGCCATGGGCGCCGCCAAAGACGTAAAAGACATCCACCACAATTTCCACGAGTTTGAAAAATCCGTCAACGACGATATCGTCGAGTTGATCCATGCCCGAACCCAATCCCAACAAACTTTTTATCTCGATTTGCTGCCTTTTTTAGAAAAACAGCCGCCGCGCAACAAACTCGCCGCTGCACTTGACGAGTTGAAATTGCGGGATAATACCATCTACCACGATTTTATGCACCGCATGTACCCATTGATCCAAGAAGGCAAATTTTCAGAATTGGAAATCTCCACGCTTTTTAATGTCAACAGGGAGTTGCACGCGGGGAATAAGGATTTGCTGGAGACTTTCCAGGCACTCTATATTGACCGTTACACTAAAAACGCAGGTTTATGAAATGGAAATTGACTTTTGGACTCCTGTTGACCGTGATGCTATTTTCTACTTCGGCCCTGGCCCAGCGCACCATCACCGGAAGCGTGAGCGACGCCCTTACCGGCGACGAGTTGATAGCCGCGTCGGTTTTGATAAAAGGCACCAACGCAGGTACCGTCACCGACGCCGATGGGTTGTTTACTATCAATGTACCGGCCGACGGCAAGATACTCCTGGTGTCTTACATCGGCTATAAGTCAGAAGAAATAGAAATTGGCGACCAAACCAATTTTGTGGTCAGGCTCAGCGAAGGTATCGAGATCGACGCAGTCACGGTCATCGGCTCGCGAAATACTACCCGCACCAAGCTGGAAACTCCGGTGCCCGTGGATATAATCCCGCTGGCTGCGGTGATCAGCGATGTGGGACAGGTGGACCTCAACCAGATCTTAACCTATATGGCCCCGTCTTTCCAGTCGGCCCGCCAGGCTATCGCCGACGGCACCGATCACGTGGACCCCGCACAATTGCGCGGACTGGGCCCCGACCAGGTGCTGGTGCTGATTAACGGCAAACGCCGCCACCAGTCGGCACTGGTGAACGTCAACGGTTAACCGCGGCACGGTGGGCACCGACCTCAGCGCTATCCCCGCCGCCGCTATCGAACGCATCGAAATTCTGCGCGACGGCGCCGCCGCCCAATACGGCTCCGACGCTATCGCCGGGGTGATCAATATTGTGCTCAAGCAGAAAACCGGCGCGCTGGAGGGCAGCGTGTCTTATGGCACTTACATCACCAGCTACGAAAAAAACTACGCCCTATACAAACTGCAAGGCAATACCGCCGACCCCAGCGTAAATGTCACCGACGGACAAACGATACAAGCCGGCCTCAATTACGGCTTCAAACTGGGCAAAAAAGGCTTCGTGAACCTCACCGGCGAATACATCGACAGAGCGGCCACCAACCGTACGGGTACCTATACCGGGCAGGTTTACCCCAGCGTGGGCGGACAAGTACGCGACGACTCCATCCTGCAAGCCAGAAACCTGGACCGGGAGTATTTTGACATGCTCATCGGCCAGTCGGAAATGAGCGGCGGCGGACTTTTTGTCAATGCCGATTACGCCCTTTCACGCCACTGGAACCTCTATGCCTTCGGCGGTTACAATAAAAAACAAGGCCTCTCGGCGGGATTCTTCCGATACCCCAGCTCGGTAGCCTCCGGCGCCAGAGATTATGCCGACGAAGTATTCGCCATTTATCCCGATGGCTTCCTGCCGCAAATTGAAAGCGACCTGCAGGATATTAGCGCCGCCCTGGGCGTGCGGGGCAGGCTGGGCCAGTGGCAGCTCGACCTGAGCAATACCACCGGCCAAAACCGCTTCGACTTTACGATTTCAAATTCTGTGAACTATACCCAGGCGGCTGTTTCACCCAATAACCTGCAAACCGTCTTCGACGCGGGTGGTTTGAAATTTTTACAAAATACCACCAACCTCGACCTCAACCGCAAATTCGACGTACTGAAAGGTCTTAGTTTTGCCGTGGGCGGCGAATTTCGCCTCGAACAATTCGGCCTCCGGGCAGGGGAGGAGGCTTCCTGGCGCAATTACGACACCGCTTCGGGCGCCGCCTCCGGCGCACAGGTTTTTGCCGGCTTCCTGCCCTCCAACGAAGGCGACAACAGCCGCAATAGCATAGCCGCTTACATCGACGCCGAGCAGGATTTTACGCGCAACTGGATGGTGGGCGCCGCCCTTCGTTTTGAAAATTATTCCGATTTCGGCAGCACCATCAACTACAAAATAGCTACGCGATACAAAATCGGCGATTACCTGTCGCTGCGCGCTTCAGCCAGCAGCGGCTTTCGGGCGCCTTCGATGCAGCAGCGCTTTTATGCCAAAACCAATACCCTGTTTGTGTCCATCGACGGGCAACTGACGCCCGTAGAAAGCGGCACCTTCACCAACGACAGTCGCCCGGCGGAAATTCTGGGCATCCCGGAATTGACCCAGGAGACTTCGCAAAGCTTCACCGCCGGCGTCACCGCCCGCCCGGCCGACGGCCTCGAAATCTCGGTAGACGCCTATCAGATCGATATCGACGACCGCATCGTATTGACCAACAACTTCACCGACGGCGGCAATGCCGAGCTCAAAGCCCAACTCGGCAGCCGGCGCCGGCCAGGCCAACTTTTTTGCCAACGCGATCGATACGCGCTCGCGCGGACTCGAAGCCGTGATTGCCTACGGCAAAGTGTTCGGTGGCAAACACGATCTGCGGTTTACCATAGCCGCCACGTATATCGACAACGAGGTGAAGAAAAACCCCGACGGCACGCCGCGCATCCAGGCTTCGCCAATCCTGATAGAAACAGGGCAGGTGGCGCGCTATTTCAACCGCGAGGACCAAAGCCGCATCGAGGTAGCCAATCCCCGCAACAAGTTTAATTTTACTATAAATTATAAATTGAAAAAATTCGGCGCCATGCTGCGTGCCGTGCAATGGGGCGAAGTGACCTACCTCGATCCGTCTATCGATCCGACCAAACCGGAGAATTTTCCCACCAACGCCTTCAGCGGCAACAAAGAAACGCTGGATCAAGCCTTCAATCCGGTTACGATCTTTGATGCTTCGGTCAGCTACCAGGTGTGGAAAGGATTAACGCTATCCATAGGCGCCAACAACCTGCTGGATACTTACCAGGACCGCCATATTCACGCCAATAATATGAGCTCGGGGCGTTTTGTATACAGTCGCCGCGTGCAGCAAGCGGGTTTTGCCGGGCGCCTGGTGTTTGCGAGGGTGAAGTTTGATATTAGGTAGGGGGTTATTTAGGTTTATGGGTTTATGGGTTTATGTTTTTTTTTCATAAACCTATAAACCTATAAACTGCCCTTTTCTCAACGCACAACTCTGATTTTTTCTGTAAAAACCTGGGTGTCGTACAGGGTGTATATGGTGTAAATTCCTGCCGGAGCCTCCGATAAATCTATGGGTGTCTGCGTACCCGGGAAATTGTGCCGGGCTATTAGCCGGCCATACATATCGCTTATTAGTAACAAGGTTGGGGGCATTGGCGAAGGTTCACATTTTATATATACAATACCTGTTGTAGGGTTAGGGAATACCCTGACCGTATTCCCAGTAGCTATCTCAACGCTACTAATAGTGGGATCGCAAATGTTCAACCCGGTAAGTGCTTCCATTTCCGAGCAGAGATACGTATAGTTATCGTGGGCTTCTTCATTGAGCGTAGCAGGTAGCAGGTCGGTTTGCTCAAGCGGGTCGGCGGTGAGGTGGTACAATTCCTGGTGGCCGTCGTCAAAGTGTATCAATTTGTAGCCGTGATTGCGCATGGCCTTGCCGTCTTGTGGTTTGGTTTGGGGGTTGAATTGCTCGGTAAATACCCAGTTGCGTACTTCGGTAGCCTGGTTTTCTATAATGGGCAGCAGACTTTGTGCATCGACGGGCCTGTCGGGCGGTATGGCTGTCGCCCAATTGTCTACACCGGCCAATTCGAGGATAGTGGCAAACAGGTCGTGCGTATTGACGAGGGCGTCGCTGCTCCGTCCCGGAGCCACTACCGACGGGCCTGCAATGACAAAAGGTACATGAACGCCGTATTCGTAAAGGGTGCCTTTGGCATGGGAGGTATCAGCGATTTGCGACACCCGCCCGGTATTCCCGTTGTCGCCAATAAAAATAATATCGGTTTGGTCCATCAGGTTGTGGTCGTTTAGCCAGTCGAACAAGCGGCCTGTTTCTGTATCCATGGCTTCGAGCATGGCTTTGAAATAGAGCTTGGGGTTCTGCATGATATGCGGAGTGGTGCCCGTAAGGTTAGGTACGGAGTGCAACGTGTCAGGTGGTTTGTGGAATGGCGTATGGCCGGCGTTAAAGGCCAGCCATAGGAAAAAAGACTGCGAGCCATCCTGTTCGTCGAGCCAGTTGATGGCGTCGTCGACGGTTTCAGTAGTGGCATAGCGAGTGACTGTAGCCGCCGTACCATTCGTAATCTTTTCCCATTCGTAATAGTCGGGAAGTGCCCCGAGAAAATTGCCGGCGTAAAGATCATAGCCAAAGGCGTTGGGGAAGTTCAAATTCTGCGGTGTCCGCTGATTGAGATGCCATTTGCCGATATTGGCTGTGGCATACGGCGTAGTCGACAAGGTTTTGAGCAATTTGGGAATGGTGATTTCGGCGGTATCTAACTGGGGGTAGCTAGGCCCGGCCAACGCTGCCCCCACGCCATGGCGAAAGCTGTACCTGCCGGTCAGCATCCCTGCGCGCGTAGGAGAGCAAAGCGGGGTAGCCCAGGCATTGTCAAATCGAATGCCTCGGCTCAACAGCGATCGGATATTAGGCATCCTGGCGGTATCGGCAGCGTCTTCGTAGAAGCCACAATAATCAGTGCCCAGGTCGTCAGCAATGATGAGGATGACGTTGCGCTGCGCTATGGCTGTGGTCAACCAGCCGGCGACTATCGCCAGCATGAGGTGTTTTTTCATAAATTATTCGACTACTTTTTTCAGGCAGCTAAAGTAGTGATTACAGCCAGATTATTTTTCAGAACTATACGTCTGTGCTGCCGCCTCCCAGGCTTTCTGAAAATCCTCGCCGATAGCATTGCGCCAGCCAGTTTTAGGGCGGGCAGATATTTGGGCGGCCAGTTGAATCTGCCGGGGCGACAACACGGCTTCGGGCGAATCACCTTTGCCGATCAGGGCGTTGGCGCGGGCGGATTGCAGAGGTGTCATCGGCACAAAGCGGTAGCGGGTTTGAGCCAGGTAATATTTGGGCGTGTCGTCGGGGCGGAAGGTGGCTTCGCTGTGCACGTCGTCCTTGCCAACGATCTTGGCGGCAAGTTCCTGGCGTGGCAGGCCGTTGACGTACACGCCGTCGGCGCAGCGAGCCGACTGGCCGGCTGCTACCAGTTCTTCGAAGGGCAATACGGCAGGGTCATAAGTGACGCGCACCACTTCGCGGCCATCCATAAATCCAGACTGGGTAGCCACCACGCCCGAGAGTTGGCCCAGTTGCTTTTCGCCAGTCCAGAAGCAGTACATCGACAGGGAGGCCGTGGCCGTGCCGTGTTGGTAGGCTGTCATCTCTTCTTGCAGCAGCGCCAGGTAGCCGGGTACGTTTTGCCCGCGTTGGCCGAGGGCCTTGGTCATTGTTTCTACGAGTCCGGCGGCGTTGTAATTGCCGTTCAGCCGGTCGGTCACATCGGCGCCGGCAGCATCCACGATGCGCACCACGGGGTTATTCCAGGCGGGTTCGCGGTAGCGTTTGAGCACCTTGGCGTCTTCGCCACCTTCGTTGTTATAGATGCACAGCGGCACAAACAAGCTTTCTATGGCCTCCACGATCAGCGGGTGACTAAGCGGCCCGTTGCCGTAATTGCGGCAGGTGGCGCATCCCGGCACTTCCTGAAACAAGATCAACACACATTTGCCTTCCGCCGCCGCCCGGTCGAGGGCCTGCTCGTAATCGCGCAGCCACTGTACTTTACCGAGTTCAACGGGCTGCTGGGCTTGAGAAATTAAGGGTATCATACTCAAACAGAAAAGGGAAATAAACTTGTTCATACCGATAAAAATTGAACGGCTAAGGTACAAAGATTGGCGCCCGCCAATACAGGAAAAATTGCATAGTCGCGAGTCGTAAAGTTGTACAGTCGCAAAGTCGTAAAGCCGCAAAGCCGCAAAGTCGTAAAGCCGCAAAGTCGTAAAGCCGCAAAGTCGTAAAGCCGCAAAGTCGTAAAGCCGCAAAGTCCCCTCAATGCTCCCAATTCCGCTCCCCCGCCACCACAGATACCGGCAGCCAATTCTGCCTGGGCGGCAGCGGACAAGTCGCAAAAGCCGTGAAGGCACAGGGCGGATTATAAGCTTTGTTGAAATCGAGCGTAGTAAAGCCGTCAGGACCGGGGCGGGCCGCGTAAACAAAGCGCCCGGCGCCGTAAGTCTCCACGCCGCTGGTCTCGTCGGCGAAAATGATAAACAACTCGTCGCCTTCCACGAGTGCATCAAGGCGGTAGGTGGCGCCGTGAATGGTAAAAACCAAGGTGCCCGGGCAATCCATCATCAGGGTTTGTCCCAGCACATTGGCAATCGGTATTTTCTTGTCTACGGCCGGCTCCAGGTAAGCCCTGACACGCCAGGCGGAATCAATCGGGTAGTTGTCGATGCCGGTGAAGGACTGCACAGCGGCATGTTCCAGATCCCGCAGCCGGATGCCGTATTTCTCCTCGCGCTTGATCACAAACCAGCGCAGCGGGCCGCTCTGCATGGCCACCGGTTTTTCGGAAGGATATACGCGAAGCGGCTCGGTGACGGGGTGGCCATTGGCCGTTACCTCAGCGCCGGCGAAAACTTCCAGCCACACTTCGCCGTTTTTTAGCGTAAAATGGCCGAGTTGCGCCGCACATTTGCCTTCGGGGTAGACGATCTTGTTCGACTTGTCCGCGCCAAAGCTATTGTCGCCCTCCTTCCAGCCAGAACAACCCGGCCAGATTCAGCCAGCCGTTTTCCGACTTCAGGCTTGCTACCCGCTCCTGCCGCCAGTCCAGGATGGATTGTTCGTAGGAATGATCTTGAGCTTGGACGGAGAATGAGGTACAAAGTGCAAAAAGAGAGAGTATCGAAATACGATTCATCATAAACAACTCCTTTAGAGATTAGCATTCATTTCAAAGATACTATACTAGATGATAATCGGGTGTTGGGCTGAAATTAAAGATTGGTTATAATTTCAAAAATAATCAAAAATGAAAATATAAAGTGTTTATATTTGCAAAAATCTATTTTTAAAAAATAAGAAAATTTATATTTTCACAAAACATGGTGGAGTCAAGGTCAACGAGTCAGATTATAGCGGGCAAATGGGAACGGCAATACGGCTATGAAAGCTTTATGCCTGGGCCTATCAATCTGGATTGGACAGCTGAAGACTCAGCACTGCTTAGTCTGCTCAGTGAGGCCGATCAAAAAATTGGAGAACTCAAAGCGTATGGCGCATTGGTACCCGATGTCGACTTTTTCATCTTGATGTACGCAGCCAAAGAGGCTACCGAAAGTAGCCGGATAGAAGGGACGAAAACGGAGATTACGGAAGCCATGATGCAAAAACAGGATATTGACCCTGAGCAGCGGAATGACTGGGAAGAAGTTCAAAATTATATCAGTGCAATGCGGTATGCTATTGAAAACCTCGCCAATTTGCCTTTAAGCGGACGCTTATTGCGCCAAACCCATAGGGTACTGTTACAAGGTGTTAGGGGGGAGCACAAGCTACCTGGCGAATTCAGGAGCAGCCAGAATTGGATTGGGGGCGCCACGTTGCGCGATGCGGTTTTTATTCCGCCTCATCCGACAAGGTGCTGGATTTAATGGCTGATTTAGAGTTTTTTATACACAATGAGCACATTGCGACACCTACCTGATTCGGGCGGGGATTGCCCACTATCAATTTGAGACTATCCACCCATTTTTGGACGGCAATGGCCGTTTGGAGTGCTTATCACGTTATATCTTATCGACAAAGGATTACTTGATAAACCATCTCTTTATCTCTCTGATTTTTTTAGTCGGCACAGGTCATTGTATTACGATAACCTGACTCGCGTGCGCGAGAGAAACGACTTAAACCAATGGCTGCGTTTTTTTCTGGTAGGAATTCGGGAAACTGCGGAAGATGCTGTCCTCACTTTTAAAAATATTCTTGCGCTGAAGTCACAAACTGAAATGCTGATTTTGGACAAGTTTGGCAAGCAAAAACCATTGATGGGAACCTTACTCAATAAATTGTATAAACATCCCGTCATGAGCGCTAAGCTGGCTTCACAACTCCTGGATGTAGCGCCGTCTACGGCTAACAGGCTCATTGATGCATTTGTGCAAATGGGAATTTTAACCGAACAGACAGGTTTCCGCCGAAACCGGCTTTTTGTGTTTAGAGATTATATACGTCTTTTTCAGAAAGAGAATTGACCATTCCCCTCAATTATTTTTACATTAACCACACAAAACCGAATCACCTGCGTCATGCTCAAAACCATCACCCTCACTATCGCATTGCTTGGCAGCCTGCACGCCCTGGCGCAAACCGCCGCCCAACCCGCTACCACCGCCGCCAAAACCGCCGGCATGCAAGCCTTTGCCGGTTATTTCCCTTTTTATTGGGATGAAAAAGAAGGCAAAATCTGGCTGGAAATAAACCGCTGGGATACCGAATTCCTATACGTCAATTCGCTGACCCACGGCGTAGGCTCCAACGATATCGGCCTCGACCGCAACCAGTTGGGCGACAGCCGCGTGGTCAAATTTGTGCGCAGCGGGCCCAAGGTGATGCTCGTGCAGGTCAACTACGACTTCCGGGCCGTCAGCGACAACCCCGAAGAACGCCGCTCGGTGCAGGAAGCCTTCGCCCAGTCGGCACTGTGGGGCTTCAAAGCCGAAATCAACGAAAGCGGCCGCGTGCTCATCGACTTTACGCCCTTCCTCCTGCGCGACGCCCACGGCGTAGTCGACCGCCTCCGAGAATCCAACCAGGGTACCTACCGCGTCGACGACTCCCGCTGCGCGGTCTGGCTCGACCGCACCCGCAATTTTCCCAAAAACAGCGAATGGGAAGCCATGATAACGTTTGCCGGCGAACCCCGCGGCGAATTCATCCGCTCGGTGACGCCCACGCCCGCCTCGCTCACCGTTCACATGCACCACTCTTTTGTAGAATTGCCCGATAAGGGCTACCAACCCCGCATCTACGACCCGCGCTGCGGCTATTTTACGATCAACTACCGCGACTACGCCACACCCATCAGCGAACCTCTGGTGAAACGCTTCATCTGCCGCCACCGACTGGAGAAAAAAGACCCTTCGGCTGCCGTCAGCGATCCCGTGGAGCCTATCGTATACTACCTCGACCCCGGCGCGCCCGAACCCATCCGCTCTGCCCTCATCGAAGGGGCCTCGTGGTGGAACCAGGCCTTCGAAGCCGCCGGCTATCGCAACGCCTTCCGCGTTGAAGTGCTGCCCCCCGGCGCCGACCCCATGGATGTGCGTTATAATATCATCAACTGGGTGCACCGCTCCACCCGCGGCTGGTCGTACGGCAGCACCGTGACCGACCCCCGCACGGGTGAGATCATCAAAGGCCACGTATTGTTGGGCTCGCTGCGCGTGCGCCAGGATTTTCTCATCGCCCAGGGACTTGTCGACGCCTATGCCGCCGGCAACAAACCCGACCCACGCCTCGAAGAAATGGCATTGGCCCGACTGCGCCAACTGTCGGCCCACGAGGTAGGCCACACCATCGGACTGCAACACAATTTCGCGGCCAGCGTCAACAACCGCGCTTCGGTGATGGATTACCCGCACCCCTTTGTGACACTTAATGCTAAAGGCGAAGCCGACTACACCCAAGCCTACGCTACGGGAATTGGCGAGTGGGATAAAAGAGTCGTGATCTACGGCTATCAGGATTTTCCGAAAGGAGTAGACGAAAATAAAGCCCTGCAAACTATTTTGGAGGAAAACATCAGCCTGGGTCTGCTCTACCTCACCGACCAGGATGCCCGCCCGCTGTCGGCCGCGCATCCCCAGGCACACCTGTGGGACAACGGCGCCTCGGCCATCGACGAACTGAAGCGCCTCATCCAGGTTCGTAGCAAAGCCCTGGCTTCTTTCGACGAGAAAAATATCCCCGAAGGCGCGCCGATGGCCACCCTCGAAAACGTGCTCGTGCCCCTATACCTCATGCACCGCTACCAGGTAGACGCCGTTTCCAAAATGATCGGCGGCGTGACCTTTACGTATGCCGTGCGCGGCGACGATCAGGTCACCAACGCCCCCCTCGACCCCAAAGCACAGTCGGCCGCCCTCGATGCCCTGCTCGCCACGGTAAAACCGGATTTCCTGACACTGCCCGAGCGCATTATCGAACTCATCCCCCCGCAGCCGCCGGGTTATGAGCGCGACCGCGAGTTGTTTAAGACGTTTACTTATAATACGTTCGACCCCCTGGCTGCCGCCGAGAGCGCCGCCAATTATACATTGAATGCTATGCTGATGCCCCAGCGACTTGCCCGCCTGCTGGAGCAACATGCCCGGGCTACCACTCATCTTTCGGTACCCCAATACCTCGATGAAATCGGCAAGTTCGTCGATTCCCAAAAGTACCAGACAGCGGGTTATTCGCCCAAAGAACAGGAGATCGCGCGCAGCGTAGAAAAGGTGTTTTTGCACCAACTGCTCCGCCTCGCCGCCGATGCCGGCGCCAACCGGCAGGTGGTAGCTTCCGCCCTTCGAAAGGTATATAACTGGCAGGAACTATTGAAAAAGGATATGCAGGCATCCACTGACGCAGAACAGTCTGCCCACTACAGGTACCTGCTCGCCCAAATTGAGCAGTTTCGACTCAATCCCAAAGATTACCAAGCACCGGCCACGCCTTCATTGCCTGATGGACAGCCGATTGGTTGCGATTATTGAGGTTGTGGGTTCTCTGTTCTCTGTTCTCTGTTCTCTGTTCTCTGTTCTCTGTTCTCTGTTAAGTTTAACAGACAAAGGTAAGGAACGGAGAACCGATAACGGATAACGGACAACAGAGAACGGAGAACCGACAACAGCACATCAATCCATTTTTCCGCAGTCCGCGATCTCGATAACCGCATTGGTAGCTCCGCTGCGGGTGCCGAGGCTTTCAATGGCTTTCACCACATCCATGCCTTCTGTTACCTTGCCGAAAACCACGTGTTTGCCGTCGAGCCAAGGGGTGAGTACCGTAGTAATAAAAAATTGCGAGCCATTGGTGTTCGGACCGGCGTTGGCCATCGAGAGCAGGCCCGGAGAATCGTGTTTGAGGATGAAGTTTTCATCTTCGAACTTGTTGCCATAGATAGATTTGCCGCCCCGGCCGTCGCCCGACGTGAAATCGCCGCCCTGCAGCATAAACTCGGGAATAACGCGGTGGAATTTGCTGTTTTTATAACCAAAACCCATCTCACCGGTGCACAACTTCAGGAAGTTGTCGCAGGTCTTGGGCACGATATCGTGAAACAATTCAAACACAATGCGACCGGCAGGCGCGCCGTCGATGTGGATGTCGAAAAAAACGTGAACCTTATTATCCATAATGCTTTTTGATTTGTAATTGTTTAGGTGGGTTTGGGGGTAAACCTAACGCTACCCTCCGGTTTTTAAAATTAAAATTACTCTTTGTTGATCAACCCTTCCAAGACTTCGACTTTTCCGTCAATATCGGTCGGGATCGGCAATTGCAACAAGCTGCAAATAAATGGATAAACGTGGATATTTCGAAAGGAAGGCGCCGTAATTCCCGTTTTGATTTTCGGGCCTGCAGCGTAAAAGATGCCGTGCAGATCTTTAATCTCGGGATCAAAGCCGTGTTCGCCCCGTTTGCCGCCCTTCGCTTTTAACAAAGCCATAGAGCGGTTATAAGAAAAATAATAGGGGAATTCAGTCAGCGCAATCAACTGGCCGAGCCTCGGGTGGGTAATGCTGTCTCTGTAAAAGGGGAAATCTTCCGTTTTATATACTTTACAGTGTTCTTCGCGGGCTTTGAGGTAGGCGTAAGCGCTGTCCAAGTGGACGCCCTCTTTTAGGTAGAAATGCGCCAGCGGGCCGTTGTTGACGGTGCGGTATAGATCGTCGTTTTCCAACTTTTCGATGGGCATAAACTGGTCGACATCCACCTCGGCCATGCCGTGGTCGGATACAAAAACGATATGGACGGGTAGTTCCAACGCATCAACACCTGCGAACAACTTCCCCAGGGAAGTATCCAGCGTCATCAGCGCCTCCCGGAGCTTTTCGTCGTTGTTGGGGCCGTAGCTGTGGCCGGCATCGTCCATGTTGGAAAAATACATGGCAATAAGATGCGGGCGCTGCGCCGGCGGCAGTTGCAGCCAATCGAGCGCCTGTTGCACGCGCCGCTCTTCCGGTATTCGTTCGTCGTAGGTATACCAATACGTAGGCCTAATGCCCTTGATATCGGCTTCGGCTCCCACAAAGAAAAAGCTGGCCGACAGCATGCCCTGTTGCTCGGCCCATACCCAAAGGGGCGTGCCGCCGTACCAGGTGCCGTCTTCTACAATGTCGCGTTTACCCATGCTGTACACCCGGTCTTTTTCGGGGGCATAAAAGCTGTTGTCGACCAACCCATGGTGTTCGGGGTACATGCCGGTGGCTATTGAATAGTGGTTGGGAAAAGTTTTGGAGGGAAAACAGGAGATCATCGATTCCGCCCGGGCGCCCTTGGCTATGAATGCAGACAGATTGGGCGGCTGAAAGCGCTGCACGTAATCCCAGCGAAAGCCATCGAGCGAGATCAGGATCACATAGGGTTTGTCCAGTTGTGCCGCTGCGTTCTGCCTCCCCGGCTCCTGGTGCATAGGCTGGGTACAGGCGATTTGGCCGGCCAGCACTAATAGACTGATTAACAGATATTTCATGTGCAGGAAGTTCATTTTGTGACAAGATAGCGATTCTGTAGTGTCGAATTAAAGTATTTTTTCGATGCATTAATATATTATTTTTGCCGGTCAATTAGTCATTCAAATACCATGAGAAAAAGTCTGAATCCTCTTTTGTGGCTCTTTGGCTGCGTCGCTTTTTTTGCTGCTCAGCCCACTACCATTGGGCAAACCGCCGGAGATGCCACCATCTACCAGGTTGTAGAAGACCCCGCCCGGTTTCCCGGCTGCGAAGCAGTAGATACCACTGTCGAGTTCAAACGCCAGTGTGCCTCGCAACAATTGCTGGCCTTTGTGTACCAAAACGTGCGCTACCCACAAGAAGCGCTCGAAAAAAACATTGAGGGAAGCGTAGTGTTAACTTTTGTGGTCGAAAAAGACGGACTCATTTCCTCTCCTAAAATCATAAAAGACATCGGCGGAGGCTGCGGCATCGAGGCCCTGCGCGTGATAGGCGCCATGAACGAAGCAGGTGTGGTATGGACGCCGGCAAAAAACAAAGGGCAAGTGGTGAGAAGCGTGGTCAACCTGCCCGTGCGCTTCCGCATCAAAGAAGCGCCGGCATTTACCATTACGGCTTATGGCGACTCCGTCTATACACGCTTTGACGAAGCGCTGGCTTACGAAGGCGGCGAGGAAGCCCTGGCTGCCTACCTCGACAGCCGGCTCAAGTATCCACCCGTGGGTAATGATAGCTGCCGCGTTGGCAATATCGACATCCAACTGCTCGTGCAGGCCAACGGCGATGTGCGCATCCTGGACCTGACCGACTACAACGACCTCGGCTTCGACTTTTGGTACGAAGCTATCGACGCGGCTACGTCCACGCTGGGCAAATGGAAACCCGCCGTTTACCAGGGGCGGAAAGTGCCCTCGGCTTTTGATATCAGCCTGTCATTTACCCCCACCATCTAAGCCTGCAAACCCGGGGTGGAAAAATTTGATCTGGCCAGCCGCCTCATCAACGAAGGCGCTAATTTGTTTGACCAGGAAAAACAAGAAGAAGGCCTGGCCAAAATGGGCGAAGCCATCGCGCTGTTTCCCCACAACGCCGGCTTCCTGTTGGTGCGCGGACAAGCCTACCTCGATATGAATAAACTCGCCGAAGCCTGCATCGACCTGTCGAAAGCCCGCCGCATCGCCCTGGTAAAATGGTACGACAATATTCTGCCCTTGATCTGCAGATAATTTTTTTGGCTTTGCACGTAGGGGAGAAGGGGGCTGGGGAGCATCTTTATTCTGTTCTCTGTTCTCTGTTAATGTTTAACTGGCAAGATAAGGAACGGATAACAGAGAACGGAGAACCGACAACCGAGAACGGATAACCGACAACTTCAAAACCACTACCACTATGCAACGATACATCATCTTAATGGCCGCGATTGCCCTGACCTGGACGGCGCAGGCCCAGGATACCCGCAAACTCTCCACCTTCGACGGCATCGCCGTGATCGGCAATATCGAAGTAATTGTGCAACAGGGAGAAGAAGAACAAGCCGTAGTTGAAGTCTTCGGCATCGACGAAGACGATATTTCGGTCTACGTCAGCCACAATACGCTGCGGCTGCAACTCATCAACTCGCTGTTTAAGCGCGAGCAAAGGGCAAAGGTCACCGTTACCTATAAGCAGTTGCGGTCGCTAAAAGCCAACGCAGGCTCGCGTATCAGCAGCGAAGGCCCAATTACCGCCGATAAGCTGTACGTGCGTTCGCAGAGCGGCTCGGAAGTCACCCTCGAGGTAAAAACCAACGTCATCGACGCCGGCGCACAAGAAGGCGCAGTGCTTCGTCTCAGCGGCGCCACCGAAACCCTGGACGCTTCGGCATCCACCGGCGGTAAACTCTACGCCCTCGAGTTGGAAAGCAAAACAACTTATGCCAGCGCCAATACCGGCGGCGAAGCCGAGGTAGTCGCCCTCGACCGCCTCGACGCCAGCGCCAATACCGGCGGCTCTATCAGGTATAAAGGCGCCCCCGGCGAAAGAAATACCAAGACGGTGTTGTCGGGGGATATTAAACGCGTGGAATAGACCTGGTAAGGTTTAGTGCATTCGCAGTTTAGCGTTAGGGTTTAGTGCATTCGCAGTTTAGTTTGCTAAACCCAATCGCTAAACCCAATCGCTAAACCCGCCGAAGGCGCTAAACATTACTCAACATCTCCAACAACCACTCCTTCTCTGTGAGCGGATTGGCGTGTTGGATCTCCTGGCGCAGCTTTTCCTTTTGCTCTTTATTGCGCGGCGTCACGCGCAGCAGCTTTTTGGTATAACGGATAATATTTTGGTAATTGGCCTTGTGATAGCCGATTACCTCCTTGCGCTGGAGGTACGTGCGCATACTTTCGAGTAGAGATTCCAGGGCGTCGAGTTCCTCTTCTTCGTAAAACATCTTGAGCAACATGCTCTTGGCATTGAGGTTGATCAGCATATCGTCGTATTCCACCTGTACCAGCAGGCGTTGAGCTTCTTTGTATTTTTTTTGCTCGTATAGCAGTCGCGCCTGGCAGTAGTGCACAAAATTCTCGCGATAGCGGGGTTCCAGAAATTGCTGGTATTGCTTGATAAAAGTCCCCGCCCAGGCAAACTCCTTGAGGCGCAGTCCGATGAGTATCACATTGAGGAATGTCCAGCGCGAAACGATCTGGTTTTCTATCAGGATGCCCATTTCGAAGCCCCTGCGGTACAACTCGAATGCTTCGCGTACAAAAGCGGTTTCGCCTGCGTTCATCTTGCCGATACAATAATTGAGCGCCATGAGGTAAATTTCGCGCAGTTCGGAGTGGGGAAATACCTGCCCGTGTTGCTGTATTTGCTGTTTGAGCTGCTCAAAATGCTGCGGGTTGTCTTTCTGCAAATTGGCGCGGTAGATATAATAATAAATCGCGATGGCGGGCACGGCCAGTTTGTTGTGCTGTTCTACATAGTCCAGCACGGCCTCCAGCAACCCCGTGTCGTAGCCGGCTTTGTATACGGCCTGGTGCGACAACATGCGGCAGGTTTGCCGCAGTTTTTCAATAATAAAAGTGAGTTCGAGCGCGTCAGACACCTCCTGCAGGTTCATTTGGGTGGTGCGCTGCTTGCCTTCCATAGAGGTATACAACTCCAGTTGAAACAAGTAGTCGTTGCGAAAATACTGGTCGTCGCGATAGGGAAACGCCGTGATGGCCTCCTGCGCGTTTTTCAACGCCCGCTGCATCGGCTTGTCCAGCTTTCGCTTGCGATACACGCCTGCCAGCGTAATGCGGCTGTGCAGTTCGTCTTCTACCAGGTCTTGCACGATGAGGTATTCTTCAACGGCTTTTGTCAGGAAGTGGACAGTCTGCCGCAATTTGGCATCGTCCATGGGTTCAGCTCCAAAAATTTTAGCGTATATTTTCTCTTTTCGCAGGTACTTTTCGTTATCTAAGTGATCGCCGGTGGTGAGATAGTCGAAAAGCAGGGCCACATCTTCCCGCTGATTGTGGACGGGAGAATCGAGCCACTTGCGCAATTCGCGCTGTTCTTTTTTGTTCAAACTCTTTAAAACGGCAATCAAATAACTATTTTCCATGCAAATAATGAATTTTTATCCAACAAACAACTGTGAGTTATGTTTTTCGCAAAATACTGATTGATAAACACATAAACCTATAAACGAACGAATAAACATACTCAAATCTACTTATTTTTTTTCAACAAACCTCTTTTTTTGTCTTTGTAATTGAATACTAATCATAAGACTTTTGTAATGCAAACAGGAACAAACGACCTAAACTTCGCGCTAATGCTAATGTCAAGGACTGGTAAACAAACATCAAAAGGTATATTACTATACCGATGGGTGTTTGCAGCGCAAATGTTCCTCTTGACATGCGGGTTGCAAGCACAGGGATGGGAGATCTCTTTTGGAGGCAACCGCGAAGATTTTGGTTACGGAGTGGTCCAAACGCAGGATCACGGTTATGTGGTGGTAGGTTTTAGCGAGTCTTTCGGAGCAGATAACGACATGGACGTGTACGTCATCCGCACCGATGTAGACGGCACCCTCCTCTGGATGAAGGAATTCGACGAGGGATTTCGCGAAAACGCCTACGACGTCATTGAAACAGAAGATAACGGCTTCCTTATTGTGGGAGATGTCGCCCCTGAAGTGAGCGACGCCCCGCAAGTATACCTGCTGAAGATTTCGAAATTCGGCGAGTTTGAGTGGAGCAAAAAGTACGACAATGTAATCGGCCTCACCGCGCATGTCCAACAGGGCAGAGAAATAGCGCGGGCAGCCGACGGCAGTGGATACGCAATAATAGGTCTGTCGAAAGCGTCAGACTCCAACGGAAACGATGAGATTTTGCTCATTCGTGTTGACAACCAGGGTAACGAATTGTGGCGCAATACTTACGGCTCCCCCAGTGTAGACGACAACGGTAACTGCATCGTTGCACTGCCCGATGGCGGGTTCGTCTTCGCCGGCAATACGAAAGTAAGCGTGGGCAACGATATCACGATCTTCCGGGTAGACCAGGATGGCAACCAGCAGTGGAATGTGGTGAGCGGCAACAGCAACCAGAACGAAGAAATCAACGACCTGGTGCTTTCGTCCAACGGCAGCCTGATCTTGGTGGGCTCGGCCCAGGGATTACAACAGGGCTTATATCGGCAGCTACACGCTCGACGGCCTGTTGGAATGGGAGAAAACTTTTAATCCGGGCCCATCCGGCGGCGCACTCAATGCCGTAGTCAACCTCACCGATGGCAACATCGCCGTGTGTGGCTACGTAGAAACTTCAGCCAGCAATATCGATGTGTATGTCGGCAAATTTGACACCGGCAATGGCAACGAAATCTGGGCACAGAATCTCGGCGATCCCGAAAAACTCGATATCGGCGAAGGACTGGCAGCATCTGTAGACGGCGGCTTCCTCATAGTAGGTTACAACTCGCAGTCTATCGTACTGATCAACGACGTTACCCTGATCAAAACCGACGGATTAGGCAATATTATTACTAACCATGTAAGTGGTAAAGTATATCATTCACCAGACGGGTGTAATGAATTTGGCGCGGGCGACGTGCCATTGACAGGATGGTTAATTAAAGCGGAAGGTCAAAATAATACTTACTTCGGCACTACCGATGCCAGTGGTAATTATGACATCCTCACCGATACAGGCGCATACACAATAACGGTGCTGCCACCCAACACTTACTGGAATGTCTGCGATCCAGCCGGGTTCACCGTTACACTAGACGACTTCTACACAAACGCCAACTTCAATTTCCCGGTGCAAACCGGTGTATTTTGTCCCTATCTTGAAGTCGCAGTGAATACCGATTTTCTTGCGGTATGCGAAGATGTCAGCTACTCCATCGATTATGTCAATCTCGGACCTGTCGCCGCAGAAAATGCTTATGTAGAGGTAACGCTCGATTCCGAACTGACTTTTGTGTCCGCCACACTCCCGGTGTTTGCCCAAAACGGCAATACTTACACCTTTTTGTTGGGCAATGTGGCTTCTACACAACAAGGCAGCTTGGATATCCAAACCGAAATGGACTGTGATGGCATCGCCCAAAATCAGGCCGTTCTGGTGAGCGCGCACATCTTCCCCGATTCGCTCTGTCTGCAACCCGGCCCCAATTGGGACGGTTCGAGCATCTCGGTTAACGGCACCTGCGTCGGCGACTCGCTGCGGTTCAATATCAGAAATATCGGCCTGGCCGGTATGGCTGACAGCAAAAGGTACTTCGTAGTGGAAGATCAGGTGATGTTCCTCATCGATACCTTCCAACTCGACAGCGATCAAGAAATTGACATTAGCTTTGAAGGCAACGGCGCTACTTACCGCCTGATCGCCGAGCAATCGGAAGATCACCCCGGTAATAACAACCCAACCGTAGCAATAGAAGGTTGTGTCGAAGAAGGTTTACCCTATTCCACAGGTTTTGTAACTCAGTTTGCTGAAAACGACCAGGACCCGTTCCTCGCTATCAACGCGTCGGAGACTACGGGTTCTTCCAACCAACCGGTTGAATTGAGAGGCTATCCCAAAGGCTATCAGGATTCTATTATCGATGTAAACACAGCACTGAAGTACACTGTCCTGTTTAGGAATACAACAACCGATACTATTACAAGAGTGGTAATCAGAGACACTTTACCAACTGAGCTCGACATCACTACACTGGTGCCGGGAGCAGGCAGTCATCCCTATGTTTTTGAAATCTACAACAACGGTGTCCTGAAAATTACTTTTGATGAAATCCAACTTCAACCAGGCGACAGCGCAGAGGAGGCTCTGAAAAGAGGGTTTGTCGAATTCCGAATTGCCCAAAAACCCGGCAACCCAATTGGTACCACAATCGATAATCGCGCTGTCGTCTACTTTGACTACGTACCTCCGATGGTTACAAACAATGTTCACCGCGTCGTTGAATGCAACGACATCTTCGATACCGAAGAAGGATGCATTGTGGTGGATGTAATAAATCCACCGGTTATCCCCGGAGTTGACATAAAGGTTTATCCTAATCCGTTTGCGGAATCTGTTACTTTTGAAATCAACGGCCGCTCTTTTGATGCGGTTAAACTCCAGCTTTTCGACCTGCAAGGCCGATTGGTGCGCAGCGAAAAAGCAAATGGAAGCAGGTTCCAATTTGATCGCAATCACTTACCGCGCGGACTCTATATGTTTACGCTGGAGTCTGAAGGGCAACTGATCGCAACAGGTAAGATGATTATTCAGTAGGTCATAATCCCATAAACATTCGAGGTTCCTTGCTCTTCGGAGCAAGGAACCCACCTACAAACAAACAAAGGTCATCCCTATAAGATATTCGTTTTTTCTAAGAATTAGGTCGTCTTTATTTTTTTCATGAGATTATGATTTGTTATTAGCGAGAGGCTGCGCCCAAGAAGGCGCAGCTTTTTTTTGCCCCCTAATCCCGTTTCAACTCCGCTCAACGACCGGCATAGATCGCCCCCTCTCCCCCTCCCCCCCTCCCCAAGTCTCCCCCTCCCCTCACAGCCCCTCCACCTGCTCCAACAGCCACTCCCGTTCGGTCAGGATTTCTTCACTTGAGACAGCCAAACGCAGCGCTTCTACCGCAGCGCGGTCGTAGGGGTTTACCGCCAGCAGTTTTTTGGTATATCGCACCATATTGAGATAGTTTTGCCGGTGATAGCCCATGAGGCGCTTGCGGTGGATGAAGTTTTTCATGGCATCGAGGTGAGCCTGGAGCGGGTCCCACTCGCCGAGTTTGTAGTAGATTTTGATGAGCAGGGTTTTGGCGGCCAGGTTTAGCAACAGGTCGGCGTAATCGGCTTTTTGCAGCAGGCCCAGCGCCGAAGCCAGATCGCCGCGCTCGTAGGCCAACCGGGCCAGACTAAAACTATACATGCTCTCGCTGTGCTTTTTTTCCAGCGCGTTTTTGTATTGATGGATAAACCGCTCTACCCAGTCAAAAGCGCCTACTTTTAAACCCATGGCTACGATGTTGCGGTAAGTAAATCGCGACAATACCCCTTCGCTCAGCAACAAGCCGCTCGACAAGCCCTCCTGGTACAGCGACAGCCCTTCTTCAGCAAATTGCTCCTGGCCTTCGTTGAGTTTGCGTATACAATAATTGAGGGCCAATAACATCAGATCGCGCCATTCTTCAGCAGGAAATGCGTTTTTATGCCGGAAGATAGCCTGCTTGAACGCCTGAAAAAACGCGGCATTGTCCTGATGTACCAGCGCCTGGTAACCGCAATGGTATACGGCGATAGCCGGTGTTTCCAACATATCGGGCTGTTGGCGCAAGGCCTCCAGCACGGCTTCGAGCAGGGCGAATTCGTATTCCGCTTTGTATACGGCCTGGTGCGCCAGCGCCAGGCAGGCCAGCCGGAGTTTGCGGGCTATAAATGCCCTGTCGAGGCACTCGCCCATTTCCTGCAGGTTGTGCCTGCCGGTGCGCAATTGCGAGGCTTCCCATTGGTAACGCTCTTCCTGCAACAGATAGGCGGTGTGGTGATACCCCGCATGGCGCAACGGCAACCGGTCTTGCCTGGCTTCAGCGGCGTCAACTGTTTGTACAAAGTGATCGTCGAGCTTGCGCCGGCGGTAGGCCCGGGCCAATTGCAGGCTCTCCCCGCTGGGGTCCTGTTGCCAACTTTGATAGGCGAGATACTGCTCTGTCAATTGCATCAGCCAACTCATGAGCTGCCGGATGGACTGGGCGTCGAAAACCTTGCCGGGGAATAAAAACTCGTGCACCTGGCGCTTGTCGGGTACTTGGCGCCAGCCGGGCATATTTTCGTGTATATAATCAAATAACCGCACCACATCCGGGCGCTTGTTGAAAAATGGCGACCGCACAAAGGCCGATAATTCCTTCCATTCGCTTTTGCCAAGCGTCTCTAATGCGATCAATAACTTGCTATTTTTCATGTCCTAAATATATTTCTGTTATTCTTTTTTTTATAAAAAATTGATTATCAAAATTTAATTTAATAAAAAAGAACATGTTGTCATTATGATTGTCGAATTTTGTTGTTGTCTGTTGCAGGTAATTGTTGAATTTTTGTAGCAGAAAATCATGAACAATTATGAAAACAAGCTCTTATCTCTTAGCTACATTGTTTTTTCTGGTGCTCTCACTTTCCGCCCACGCACAGGGCTGGGAGCGCACCTACCCGCACCCGATGGGCAGATCGGCATCTTTTGACGTGCTTAATACCGCCGACGGCGGCTTCCTGCTGGGCGGTGAAGTGGATTACCCCACCGGCGCCTCCCGCCACTATGTAAGGCTGATCAAAACCGATGCCAACGGCCAATCGCAATGGGAACAAGTATACTACGACAACGAAATTCGCAACGACCGCCTGCTGGGCATGGCCGCCACTCCCGACGGCGGGTATATGCTCGGTATTGGCACAAACGCAGTTAACTCACCAGGCTCAAATGGCGACCTGGGATTGATCAAGGTAAATTCCCAGGGCGATACGCTCTGGACGCGTTACTATAACGTGCCTGCGCTTACCGCTACTCCCAACGCCTATGTAACCAGCGGCGCTTTCACTGCTACCCCCGACGGCGGTTACTTGCTGGCCACAGCCGGTTATGTGCAGCAAACCAACTCAGGCCCCGTTTTTATAAAAACCGACGCCGACGGAAACGTGGAGTGGGTACAAAATTATATGACCGCCGGCAGCCCCAATACCTACCAACAAATTCACGGCGTAGTAGCTTTAGCAGACGGATACGCCGCCACGGGGAACAAAGGCGCTAATATGCTGCTCATCAGAACCGACCTCGACGGCGTTATCTTATGGCAGCAGGAATATATGCTAACAACTTCCGCTGTAGGTTATGACCTCTGCGCCACTACCGACGGCGGCTTCCTCATCGGCGGCGGCGCCTCGGGTTTTGCAGGCTTCGGCCCTACGGTGGTCAAAACCGATGGCGACGGCAACCAGCTATGGACGCAAGGCGTAGGCAGCGGCATCGGCAATGTAGTATCGGTAGAACCCTCACCCGGGCAAGGCTACATTCTGGCGGGCTCACTCACCAATTTCTGGCAATCCGTCGGCGGCGCCTTCCTGACCTTAATCGACGAGGATGGCGAAACCGTCTGGGAACGCCTGTTTCCCAATACAGGAACACCCGGCACCACTGTGCAGGGCTTTCAACTCGGCAGGGCTATCCCAAGAGGCAATACCGGTTATGTGTTGGCCGGTGTAGAGCAGAACGATATGTACATGGCCCTCACCGACAACCTGGGCTATTCGATATCGCACTGGATTATGGGCAACGTATACCAATCTACTACCTGCCTCACCGATGATATTATTCGCACTATGCCGGGATGGGTGGTACAAATCACCTCGGCAGCCGGTAATGTACAATATACGACTACCGACGACGACGGCAATTACCACATTCTGGTGGATACGGGGTTCTATACGGTAAATACCATTCCGCCCAGCCTGCTTTGGCAACAGTGCGGAACGTATACCATCAATGCCGAAAACTTCTACGACACCTCCTATCAGAATATACAAGTCATTGCACTGGCAAGTTGCCCCTCGTTGTCGGTAGATGTAGCCGCCCCTCTGTTGCGCCGCTGCGTGAACAACAACTACTATATACACTATTGCAACAACGGCACCGAACCCGCTGAAGATGCGTCGGTTACGGTTACACTCGACCCCTTCCTGAGCATTACTTCTTCTTCTGTTCCCTATATCGACTTGGGCAATAATTCGTATTCCTTCCCCGTAGGCGATCTGGACGTGTTCGAATGCGGCAGTATCCAACTATCGCTGTACCTCGAATGCACAGCGGCTACGGTAATTGGCCAAACGCACTGCGTAACGGCGCATATCTACCCCGACACGATTTGCCTGCCCGCGCCCAACGCACCTATAATAGACGTGAATGGCTTCTGCACCGGCGCCATGGTGCGCTTTACCCTCCAAAATATCGGCAATACCGATATGGGGCAAACCCAGGGTTACTATGTCGTTATTGAAGACGACGTAATGTACATGCAGCAGACGCCTTACAACCTCGACAGCGGCGAGTCGATCAACGTAGACCTGCCCGCCAACGGCTCTACCTACCGGCTCGAAACGCAACTCAGCCCCGGCAACTCGTCTTTTACCGGTCAGGAAGCGAGCGCTACGGTAGAAGGCTGCGGAGTCAATAACACGGACGTTTTCAGCACAGGTTTCGTCAATTTATTCCCCATGAACGACAACACGCCGTTTGAGGATGTTGACTGCCGCGTCAGCGTGGGCAGCTACGACCCCAACGACAAGCAGGCGTTCCCCGTGGGCTATGGCGATCCCCACTACGTAAAACCCAACGTGCCCATCGAATACCTGATCCGCTTTCAGAATACCGGTACCGACACGGCCTTCCAGGTAGTGGTGCGCGACACGCTGTCGCCCTGGCTCGACCCGGCCACCGTGCAACCCGGCGCTGCCAGCCATTTTTACCGCTTTGAACTCGACGGCGAAGGCGTGCTCAACTTCTATTTTGACAATATCCTCCTGCCCGACAGCAACGTAAACGTAGCTGCTTCGCAGGGATTTGTGAAGTTTACGGTATCCCAGGATCGCGACAATCCTATCGGCACTTACTTCGAAAACAGCGCTGCTATTTATTTCGACTACAACGCTCCGGTGATTACCAATACTACTTATCACACGGTGGGCGACAACTTCGTGGTGGTGAGCTACGAACCCGGCCCCGCGCTGGCGGCGTATCAACTTTCGGTGTTCCCCAACCCGGCTTCTCACGAAGTTGAATTGCGCTTCGACAAACCGGTGACGGCCGAGGACGGGCAATGGTTGCTGCACGACGCCCGCGGACAGTTGATTCGCCAGGGCATCGCCCCGGCTGCCGGCGCCACACTGGGAGTGTCAGACCTGCCTAAGGGCGTCTACTTCCTGCAATGGCGCGTGGAAGGCCGCATCGTGGCCCGCGGAAAGCTGATTGTACAATAGGCTTTCATTCGATTTCATAAAAATATTGAGTAGGGGCTGTCCTTGAAAAGAGACAGCCCCTAAACTATCCAAACCCTTGTGTTTGTTGAGGATCGGCGTTGTTTTATCCAGGCAGATAGCACCATTTGACTCTCTTTTTGCTATCCTTTAGGCGCATTATGTTATTTTAATTAAAAAAATTACACATTAATGAGTATAATATCGTACCTTTGTGCATTCTTTTGGTATTAGTTATTTTACTCTTAATCAGTTTTTATGAACATTTTTGTTGCAAAGTTAAACTTTGACACACAGGAAGGCGATCTACAAGAAGCCTTCGAAGCATTTGGCCAGGTTGATTCTGTTAAAATTGTAATGGATCAATTTTCAGGACGTTCTAAGGGTTTCGGCTTTGTCGAAATGCCGAACGATGATGAGGCACGTACAGCCATCAATGACCTCAACGAATCGGAACTTGACGGACGCACCATTGTGGTGAAGCAAGCAGAAGACCGTGAAAATCGCGGCGGCGGCGGAAATCGCGGCGGCGGCGGCGGCTATGGCGGAAACCGTGGCGGTGGCGGTGGCTACGGCGGCGGTGGAAACCGTGGTGGCGGCGGCGGCTACGGCGGTGGCGGCAATCGCGGCGGTGGAAGATATTAATATGTCTTAACCGATCATTCCGCCTTCGTTGATTGTATCAGCGAAGGCGGATTTTTTTTTGGCGCATTGATCAATTATTCCTACCTTTTGTAGCGGAGGATGATATATACCATCTGCAACCGTTTATGAACGATCAATTTCGCAGCCAATTCCCTGCATTAGCACGCCTGCACCAGGGCAAATCCCTTCTATATTTTGATGGGCCTGCGGGAACGCAGGCGCCCCAATCCGTCATCGATGCGGTGTCGGATTATTACAAAACCTGCAACGCCAATACGCACGGGGCTTTCCTGACTACGCACGAGTCAGACGACATGATTCACCATACCCGTGAGGCGGCAGCGGCATTGCTGGGGGCTGAGGGTGGGCATACCATTTCTTTTGGTCAGAATATGACTACCCTCAATTTCTCGCTGAGCCGTGCAATAGGGCGGGTATTGCAGCCCGGCGACGAGGTGCTTATCACCCAGCTCGACCACGAAGCCAACCGGGGCCCCTGGCTGGCGCTGCGCGAACAGGGCATAGTGGTGCGGGAGATCAAGCTGCGTATGGACGGCACGCTGAACCTGGAAGACCTCGAAGCCAAGCTCAACCACCGCACCCGGTTGGTGGCGATGGGTTATGCGTCGAATATTTTTGGCACGGTGAACGATGTAGCCCATGCGCGCCGGCTTACCTATGAGGTGGGCGCCTGGCTGTTGGTCGATGCGGTGCATTACGCGCCTCATTTTCCCGTAGACGTGCAGGCATTGGGCTGTGATTTTCTGCTTTGCTCCGCGTATAAATTCTACGGCCCCCATGTGGGCTTGTTGTATAGCAAACCCGGCCTGCTCGATCGCCTGCCCACCGACCGCCTGCGCACGGCCTATCAGCACGCCCCTTACAGTATAGAAACCGGCACGCTCAACCACGCCGCTATTGCAGGCGTAAAGGCGGCGATAGATTTCATCGCTTCACAGGGCAAGGGCGATTCGCTGAGGGACAGGCTGCTGTCGGCCTATGGAATTATCGGCGCGCACGAAGCCGCCTTGGCCAAACTTCTCTACAGCGGTTTGTCGGCTATTCCGGCTATATCGGTGAAAGGACCGGGTATTCAGGCGCCGATGCGGGCGCCCACTTTCTCGTTTACCCTGACAGGCAAACGCCCGGAAGCGGTGTGCGAACACCTGGCCGCGCGTAATATTTTTGCCTGGGACGGACATTTTTACGCCATCCGCGCTACGGAGGTCATGGGCCTGCTCGAACAGGGCGGCGTGACACGCGTAGGCGTTGTGGCCTACAATACCAGGGAGGAGGTAGAGTTGTTGCTGTCGGCCTTGGACGAACTGGGGTAACCTAGCGACTTTGTTGTTGCAGCACCGAAAAAATATCGTTGAGTTTTGGGGCGATAATAATCTCCGTGCGGCGGTTCAGTGCGCGGCCTTCGCGGCTTTCATTGGAGGCCTTGGGCTGAAACTCGCTGCGGCCGGCGGCGGTCACCTGATTGGGATTCAGGGCGTAGTCTTTGGTGAGCAGTCGCGCTACGGCGGTGGCTCTGATCACGCTGAGATCCCAGTTGTCGGCAAAAGCGCCGCCCTTCACCGGCACATTGTCGGTATGGCCTTCCACGATGATATCGAGGTCGGGGTATTTCGACAGCACATTGCTGAGGCTCGACAGGGCATCGCGGCCGCGACGGTCCATCTTGGCGCTGCCGCTTTCAAACAAAAGCTTATCAGAGAGCGCAACGTATAGCTTCCCATTTTTAATTTCTACGGACAAATCATCGGCGGTATATTGAGCAAGGGCGATCTGGATTTTGGTGAGGATACCGTTGAGCTTTTCGTCGCGTTGGGCGACGGCCTGCTGCAGTTCGGTTATCACCTGTTCGCGGGCTTCGAGCTCTTTGGCTTTGGCGGCCAGGGCGGCTTCCATTTGCTGTTTTTGCGACAAGCGCTCATCGGTGATGGAATTGATTTGTTGTTCCTTGTATTTTAGCTCGGTAGTGAGCCGGCCTTTGTCGTTTTCGAGTTGGCGCAAATTGGCGTTGAGGTCGGTCAGGCTTTTATCCTGTTCAGCCATCCGGGATTGGGCGTAGCGCAGGTCTTGCGTGAGTTGGGCGGCTTTTTTCTCGCAGTCTTGTCGTTGGTTGACTTCGGTCAGGAATTTCTTTTTGCCTACGCAGGCGGTAGTCAGTAAGGGTATGATTAAGAAGAGTAGGTATTTATTCATGGTTATTGCTCAGTTTTTTATTTACCGCAGAGTTACTCAGAGGCACAACGACTCTGCGATTCCTCTGTGCAACTCTGTGTAACTCTGCGGTTTAATAAATCAAGTCAATCGGAAGCTCACAGAGCCCAGCAGGCCGAAGCTTGTATAGATAGAAGCGCGGTAAGTGCCGCGTTCGAGGCGATCGGGCACGGCGTAGTTAAACACCAGGCGCTGGGTTTGCTCCAGTACCACATCTTTAGCTACCTGGGCTTCGATTTCTGCGGAAGTGTCATCTACCCTGATCGTAGTACGGATGGGGTTAGCGGCTTTCACCGGCACGCCTTGTTCGTTGGTAATGACGAGGTATAGCGTATGCATGCCGTGGTATTGTTGGGGAACGTCAATGAGGTCGAAGCTCACCGTGATATTGCGGGCGCGGCGCGAGCTGGTGGTGAGTTTATCGTTGCGTTTGCCCACGTCAACACGGAGGCTGGTAGCTTTCACGCTTTTGGCGCGTAGTTTGTCCATTTCTTCTAGCAGCGACTTATTGGCCGACTCCAGTTCATTGGCTTTGGAGCTCAGTTGCTGGTTGCTTTCCTGTGATTTTTGCAGGTCGGTGGTGAGCTGAGTATTTTGCTCGATCAGTTGTTGGTTTTGGGCGCGTAGTTCGTCCATCATACCTTCCAACTGAGATTTCAGGTTGCGCAATTGCGTGATTTCACGGCGAAGAATATCGGCTTCTGCTGCCGAACGTTTGATGCGCTTCAGTTCTTCTTTTTGCGAAGCAATCGTATTTTTAGCATCGCTCAACGCGGAGCCTACAGAATCGTTGGAGGCGACTACTACCTGGTATTCGGTTTGGAGGCTGTCGATATCGTCGAGCAGGTCGTATTTGACGCTATTTAGCGAATCCACCTCAGTAGTAAGTCCTTCGTTAGCTGTAGTGAGCCGAGAGCTTTTGCTGCAAAAAAACACGCCGAATGCCAGTGCCAAAACAAGCAAAACGCCCAACGTGATAGTAATTATGCGGGAATTTTCCATAGCAGGTTTGTTTGTTGTTATGTTAAAATTTGCGTGCAAAAATAGGAATTTCTGGGAGTAAGCCCAGTTTAGGTATTGTATTAAACGTCGGAATAGCAAGCTATGGTATAAGGGGTAATTACGAATTGTGAATTACGAATTACGAATGGTTTTAATTTGTAATTATTTAATTAATAATATTTAATCATCATTCGTAATTCCTAATCCGTCATTCGTAATTTACAACTTCATCTTCTTCAGCCTGTCCAAATCGCGTTTAGAGTCTTTTTCTTTGATAGACTCGCGTTTGTCGAATGATTTTTTGCCGGTGACAAGGGCAATTTCGAGTTTAGCGAAGCCTCGTTCGGTGAGGTAGAGGCGGTAGGGGACGATCGTAAAGCCGCGTTCTTTGACGCGTTTTTCGAGTCTCCGGAGTTCGGCGCGGCGCAGCAGGAGTTTGCGTTCGCGGCGGGTTTCGTGGTTAAAGACGTTGCCGTGTTCGTATTCGGCGATAAACATACTTTTGACAAACAGTTCGCCACCCCGGAAAAAGCAATAGGCGTCGGTCAGATTCGCGTTGCCTTTGCGAATCGACTTGATCTCGGTGCCTACAAGGAGGATACCCGCTTCAAAGGTGTCTATGAAGGCGTATTCGTACCTGGCGCGCCGATTGACGATTTCGATTGTTTTTTGCTTCTTCTCTGCCATGACTGTAGTCGCTTGTCACCCCACTAAACCACGTGTGGATAGATTTAGTTTCCTGGTCTGCGAAGATAGGCAGAATTTTGATGTCTTCACTAGCCCAAAACTTGCATAGCCGGTATGGCGCCGGCGAAAGGCGAGTGAATATCCTGGTTGCGGTCGAATTCGTTCAAAACAGCATAACCTTCTTCGGTTGGTTGAGTAAACACCATGACTTTCGAACGGGTGAGGTCTACGAGCCACAATTCAGGAATCCCGGCAGCAGCATATAGCGGCAATTTCAGGTGTTTATCTTTTTCCAGCGAACTATCAGCCACTTCAATTAGGAGCATCGCATCGGCGGCGGTTGGGAGCCCGGCGGCGTAAAAATCATCGCGGGGTTGCAGGATGGCCACGTCGGGTTCCGGTTCTGAGCGATCTCCGATGACCACCGGGCCTTGAATCTGGACAATAGCGCGGCCATGCATTAACAACGTCATCAGTTGGGTAAGCCTGTTCACGCATGCGTTGTGAAATTTTCCAATTGGGCTCATAGGGATAATTTGGCCGTAGAGCAATTCTACCCGGTCGTCTTCGCTGAGAATACCTGTTTCAGCCATGCGATGGTAGTTTTCTACAGAAAATGAAAAAGGTTCGGCAAAATAATTTACTGGTGTTTTCATGGTTGCAATTTAAGGCATTTTGCCCTTAGAGGCAAGGCAATTCCCATTGAAAACCTTATCTTTATGCAAAACCAACCGCCTTATGAGGAAAATCCTGCCGGCGCTATTGCTCTTTAGCCTGCTTTTTGCCTGCGGCAAAAACCGCAAAATAGAATACGACCTGGTCATCCGCAATGCCGTGATCTACGACGGCTCGGGAGGGGCGCCCATCCGGGGGGCTATTGCGGTGGACGGAGATACCATAGCTGCCATTGGCGATCTGCCCGATGCGCATGGCGTGTACGAAATTGACGCCAGGGGCATGGCTGTGAGTCCCGGGTTCATCAACATGCTCAGTTGGGCCACTGTAAGCCTCATCGCCGACGGCAGGGGCATGAGCGATATCAAGCAGGGCGTCACGCTCGAAGTGATGGGCGAAGGCGGCTCTATGGGGCCTTTTAATGCCAAAATGAAAGCCGAAGAGCAGCAATACCAGGGCGATATCAAATACGAAGTCAACTGGAATACCCTGGGCGAATACCTGCAGATGCTGGAGAAAAAAGGCGTATCGCCCAACGTAGCTTCGTTTGTAGGCGCCACCACGGTGCGTGTGCACGAGTTGGGCTACGAAGACCGTCCGCCGACCCCCGAAGAACTTTCGCGTATGCAGGCGCTGGTGCGCCAGGCCATGGAAGAAGGCGCCCTGGGCGTGGGCTCTTCGCTCATCTACGCCCCGGCCTTTTATGCCGATACCGAAGAACTAATCGCCTTGTGTAAGGCGGCAGCCGAATACGGCGGCATGTACATCACGCACATGCGCAGCGAAGGCAACAGGCTGCTGGAGGGCGTCGATGAGGTGATCCGCATTGCCAAAGAAGCAGGACTGCCTGCTGAGATCTACCACCTCAAAGCAGGCGGCAAAAACAACTGGGCGAAGATGGACAAAGTCATCGCCAAAATCGACAGCGCCCGCGCTGCCGGCATTCGCATCACCACCGACATGTATACTTACGTGGCCGGCGCCACCGGCCTCGACGCCTCGATGCCGCCCTGGGTACAGGAAGGCGGCTACGGCGCCTGGTCAAGCCGGCTGAAAAACCCCGCTACCCGGGCGCGCGTAAAAAAAGAGATGCGTTCTGACGCGCAGGATTGGGAAAACCTGTATTTCGCCGCCGGCGATGCATCCAACCTCCTGCTGGTCGAATTTGTGACTGATTCCCTCAAAAAATATACGGGCAAAACGCTGGCCGAGGTGGCCGCCTTGCGCGGAACCGACCCCGAAGAAACGGCCATGGACCTCGTTATCCAGGACGGCAGCCGGGTAGGCACGGTGTATTTCCTGATGTCGGAAGACAATGTGCGCAAGCAGATCCAATTGCCGTATATGAGTTTCGGCTCTGATGCCGGGGCGCCTGCCGCCGAAGGCGCCTTCCTCAAGTCGAGTACCCACCCGCGCGCCTACGGCAACTTTGCCCGGCTGCTGGGTAAATACGTGCGCGACGAACAACTCATTCCGCTCGAAGAAGCTATCCGCAAGTTGACTTCCCAGCCCGCCAACCACCTCGGCATCAAGCAAAGGGGGCTGCTCAAACCCGGTTATTTTGCTGACATAGTGATTTTTGACCCCGGCTCGATCCGGGACCATGCCTCTTTTGAAAAGCCGCACCAATACGCTACAGGCGTGCAGCACGTATGGGTAAACGGGGTGCACGTGCTCAAAGACGGCGAGCACACCGGCGCTAAACCGGGGCGTTTTGTGAGAGGGCCTGGGTGGAAAGGAGATAAGAAATAAAGGTTTAGCGATTGGGTTTAGTGCATTCGCAGTTTAGCGATTGGGTTTAGCGTTAGGGTTTAGTTAACCCCAAATTCTAAACTGCGCATGCACTAAACTGCGCATGCACTAAACTGGTAACCCTACTGCGCATGCCTAAACGGCATCTAAACGCGCATGCACTAAACCTTTTAAAAATAAAAATACATCCCCGCAATAATACTAAATCGGCTGGCCTGGGGGTTGTCGAGATAATTGAGGCGCCAGACGGCGTCGATGCGAATAAATTTAAAAATATTTTCAATACCTACCCCTGCTTCCATAAAAGGATATTTGGAAGGGGCTCGGAATCCGTTGTACGTATTGGCGTCGGTTGGGAAATAGGCATTGAGGCGGTTGGCGGCCAGGTTTTTCTCTGAAATCGAGCCGATCAGCGCTTTAAAGGTAAACACATTGCGCCATTTGAGTTTGCGTAGCAGGGGCACCTTATTAAACAGGAAGCCGTCGTCGTGGTGTTCGAGGATGAGGCTGGCGTAAGTATCGCTGGCAAATTCGTAGCGGTTCATCGTATTAAAAATGTTGAAGCGGTAGGCCAGCCAGCCGATGGGGTTGATATTCACATAATGCCGGTAATAGAGCGATACCTTGTGAAAATTGTAATCGCCGCCCAGCAGACCGTCTACGCCCATCGTATATTGCAACTCAATAATCGGATGTTCGGTGCCGATGCTGATGCGTTCGAAGTCGCCTTCGAGGAATTCTTCTTTGAGGGCGAACCGGGTTTTAAAGATCAGCTCTGTGGCGTTAATCGTCGTATCGGCATTTTCGGGGGCATTGGGGTTATTGAGGTAAGCGTAATTAAAACCGCCGCCTTCGGGCGTAATGCCGCCGTAGGGGTCCATCGTGCGGTGCAGCATCGTAATTCGGTTAGAAATGCCGTTTTTCCAGTGTTTTTCATAGAAGACCTTGGTTTCTTCCACGTCGATCAGTTTCATCATAATATCCCTGCGCAGGAAGCCGGAGAAGAGGTCGCCTTCGAGAAATTCCTCGCTGTTTTCGCTATTAAGGCTGATATCTCTGCGGTGTGCTACGCCTATGGCGGTACGCGGGCGCCGGCTGAGTAGCCAGAGGACTTCCCCGCTATATTTCCAGCGTTCGTCTTTGAGGCCGTAGGCCAGCGAGCCGCTCAGGCGCAGGTTTTTGTTAAAGCCGGTATTAGTGCGCACACCGAGGCGGAAGCGGTTGCCTTCCACGGGGTTATAGCTGGACAACATGAAGTAAGGGCCGAATTCAAAATTTCCCCATTCGAAATAGCCCTGAAAGAGGGTTTCGAAGATCTGAACGTACGTCTTATAAATCGGTATCTTTACGATACTATCGATCATGGCGTAGACCGCCGCCTCGGTTTTGGTGAGTTGTTCGTGGCGGGCCACCTGCCAGAACGACTCGTCGCGTTCGAGTTTTTCCTGTTCGTAGTCGGTGTCTTTTTCGCGATAATAACTTCGGGTATCGGGCTGATTGAGGCGGTAATCGCGTATCGATTCCGTTCGCCGGCCGATCATGGCGGGGGCGTTTTCGGTGGGAGAGAAATCGACCACCATTTTTTGCTTCACGGGCAGCCAGCGCTTGCTCGACATAGTCGAATTCCTGGTAGATGATAATGCGGCGCACGAGGTTGATATTCACATCGGGGCTCATGCGCATATTGACCCGCTGGATGGCAAAAGTGGTATCCGCTACCCAGAAGTCGCCGTAAAAGGTGGTTTCCTGGCGGCGTTTGGGTTTGAATTTGAGCTTATAACTCCACTGGCCGTTGATATTCGTGCTATCAATAATATAGTATTCGTAATAGCTCAGTCCGGCATTGGCAAAAGGACTAATAAAGCCTTTTTCGAGCACATAGATCCAATTGTCGTACACGCTGTAAGGGGCGTGAATTTTTTTAATAAATTCGATAATCGTCTCATTGTCAGTACCGGAGGTGCGTTGTGCGCGCAGCACGTTTTTGGCTTCGCCTTCGCCTTTCACGAAGTAGACATCCTGCAGAGTTTCGGTGATATAAACGGGCAGGAAGGGTTTTTCATCGGAGGTACTGTCGATATTCTCGAAAACAAACTCGAAAGGTTTCATGAGTTTGCTTTCCTTCAATTTATCGGGAATATTTTCGAGGTCCACCTCCACTTTGGCGTAACTTTCGTATTGGCAGGTATTGTTGCTTTGGAGGCTGTTTTTGTCTTTGTTTTTAATAATGTTGCGCACTATCTCATTAGCCGGGTTTTCGCCGGCCACTACCACTACTTCAGACAGCGTATATTCTGACGATTTGAGCAGGAAATCGAGGGTTTGCTCGGGGTCTCGCGAAAGGGGTTTATACTGGGTTTCGTAGCCGATGGCGGAAGCGGCGAGTTGGGGCGACCATTGTTTGAGCGTGATTTCATAATAGCCGTCCACATCAGAGGAAACGCCGTTAGTGGTGCCTTCGACATATACGTTGCAAAACGGCAGCCCCTCTTTGGTATCCGCATCGGTTACCCGCCCTTTAACAAGGTAGGTGGTTTGCGACCACGCCGGGGCGCAGGCAAGCAGGATAAAAAACAGGAATAGACCAATACTTTTTGGCATAGTTATCGTTTCAGATGGCTTTGAGCCATGGTTTCAGGCATTCAATAGACAATATTAACGAATAGAGCGGTTGTTTTGATTAACGCAAATGTGCATTGCGGCATTAAAATTTTGCTAAAATTGCGCAACGGTGTCTATACAACCGCCCTACACAATATACTTTTAACGTGCAAAAATTAACCGGGTCACCCATGTTATCGCCTTTTTTAGACGAAACCGCCATAGAAGCCGGATGTGATGAGGCTGGGCGTGGATGTTTGGCGGGGCCGGTTTTTGCCGCCGCGGTCATCTTACCGCCTCATTTTAACCATCCGTTGCTGAAAGATTCCAAGCAGCTCAGCGAATCGCAGCGCAACGAGGCCCGGCTGATTGTGGAATCAGAAGCATTGGCCTGGGCCGTCGCCCAGGTGCCCCCCGCCGAAATCGACCGCATCAATATCCTGCAGGCCTCTTTTGCCGCCATGCACCGCGCTCTCGACCAACTCTCCCTGCGCCCTACGGCCTTGCTTATCGACGGAAATCGCTTTGTACCTTATCACGATATTCCCCATACCTGTATAATAAAAGGCGACGGGCGATTTACGACTATCGCGGCGGCGTCCATCCTGGCCAAAACACACCGCGATGCTTATATGATGGATTTGCACCTCCAATACCCTCATTACGGATGGCAGGAAAATAAGGGTTATCCCACTGCCGTTCATCGTGCGGCTATTGCTAAATACGGCCTTACTGCTCATCACCGCCGCAGTTTTCGCCTTTTGCCGGAGGTGGTGCAGGGGAAGCTGTTTTGAGTGAACTGTGAACAGTGAACAGTGAACAGATACAAAGAGCAGTTCACTGTTCACTGTTCACTGTTCACCCCCTAACATTAACCCAATATTAAAAAATTCACATATCTATTCATTTTATAGCTTGGGAAGAAACTAATTCGCCAAAAGCACGTATATTTGAGCAACATTCCAATCGCTGATAACAATCATATTTCAAATCCCCCCTTTTTGAGAGGTTTCTGCATGGAGCAATCTGTTCCTATTGCTTGTGCATAAGACGGCCTTACCCGCCCCCCGGGTAAAGGTATTTTTATATTAAAACACATTTTTGAAGTACTAAACAGATCAACTCATGGGTAAGTTTTTTTACAAAGCGTTATTGCTGATTGCCGCCGTTGTAATTGGCGGGGTTTCATCAGCGCAGGCACAGGGCTGCAATGAACTCTTCTTTTCAGAGTACGTAGAAGGTTCGAGCAACAACAAGTGCCTGGAAATTTATAACCCGACGGGGGCGCCTATTACATTGACGGGGGTATATTCTGTATCCATTTATTCTAACGGATCAACTCTGCTGGTACCAATAGTCAGCCTTACAGGTACAATAGGGGCTTATGGGGTATTTGTCCTTTGTGATGACAATTCCGCACAAGCATTATTAGATCAGGCCGATCAAATTTCAACCGCCAGTTTTTTCAATGGCAACGATGCTGTTGCATTACGCAAAAGCGGGAATAATATTGACGTTATCGGCCAAATCGGCTTTGACCCCGGCACAGAATGGGGTACGGGGCTGGTTTCAACTACAGACAACACCATCCGACGCAAATTCGGCGTAAGCCTCGGCGATACTAACGGCGCCGACGCCTTCGATCCATCTATTGAATGGGATGGCTACGCCAATGGTACTTTTGACGGTATCGGCGCCCACAGCAGCTTCTGTGTGCCGGCTACGGCCTGTTCGATAAATTCTATCCTGGTAACTCTCGGTAGCTGCAACGACAACGGCACGCCCTTGAACGCATCAGATGACTTTGTCACATTGAATGTTGCTGTAAACTACACCGGCAAACCGGACTCCGGCAACTTGGTGCTGAGTGGCGATGTAAGCCATTTTGTACCGGTTGGCAGCATCGCCGCCAACGATCACGTGGTGATTGGCCTAACGGCGCCTGCCGACGGCAACCCTATTCTGGTCACGGCCACATTTGATGACGACCCGGCATGTACGCTGACGAATAACAGTGTGACGGCTCCGCCGCCCTGCTCGGTCATCCCCGATTGCGGCCTGCCCTTCATCTCTGAATACGTAGAAGGCGCGAGCAACAACAAGTGCATAGAGATCTACAACCCCACCGCTTCGATGATCAACCTGGCTACGGGCGGCTACCAGATTAAGATATACTTCAACGGCAGCACCAGCGCCGGCTCTACGATCAATTTGACGGGCGTGATCCCGAGCGGCGGCACTCATGTATTGTGCGACGACAACGCCAGCTCCGACATACTGGCGGCCATCAACCAGCTGTCTACCGCCAACTTCTTCAACGGCGACGACGCCGTCGAATTGCTCAGCAATCAGGGTACTCTCGACGTCATCGGCCAGATCGGCTTCGACCCGGGATCTGCCTGGACAGGCGGCGGCCTGAGCACCGAAAACCGTACCCTTCGCCGCAACCCCGGCGTACTCAAAGGCGACAACGTAGGTACTGACGCTTTTAATGTCACTGCTGAATGGATCGGCTACGAAGTCGACAATACCAACAACCTGGGCTACCACGCCACGAGCTGCCGCCCTGCGCTGCCCGGCGGATTAGCCTCCATCAACCGCAACTGCCCGGGTGGTACCAGCACCTTCAACCCCGGGAGCGGCACCTTTACGCTTACTTCCAACTGCTTTAATCCAACCGCCCACTTCGACGACCTCACCTATACTTTCCAGGAAGTTTGTGGTGATTTAGATATGAAAGTGGAAATACCCACAATTACCGGCCTGGGTTTTGCCGGACTGATGATCCGCGAAAGTGCGGGCACAGGCGCTAAATACGTGTGGATCAACCTGCGCGCCAACGGCCAGCTCAACTGGGTATACCGCAGCTCAACCGGCGGCGCCATTCAGATCAACCAGAGCGCGCCGCAACCCGGCAAGCGCTGGCTGCGCCTCACGCGCACAGGCAACCTCTATAGGGGCTACATCTCTGCCAACGGCGTCAACTGGCAATTGCTGTACCAAACCAGCTTCTTCATGAACAGCTGCTCGCTGGCGGGTATGGCCGTGTATAGCAACGTAGACGGCGCCACGACTTCGGCCACGTTCCGCAATTTCATGTTATGGAGCAGCGCTAACGATACCTTCAGCGAAGCCCGCAATGACAACGAGCAAGAATTATACAACGAAACGCTGGAGCGCAATGCATCCGTAACCGAACTCGCCCTGATGCCCAACCCGGCAGGTGATTACCTCGAAGTGGTATATCCGGTGAAAGACGGCGAAGCTACGCTCATCAGCATCTACGACATGAACGGCCGACGTGTATACAACGACCGGCTGGAAAGTGAAAATACCCGCCTCGACCTCCACGCCATGGGCCTGGGTAACGGGGTGTACATGCTACAGATACAAAACGGCGAGACCATACAGAGCAAGCGCTTTGTAAAAGCCGGTTTATAAGCCAATTCCTAAACATATCACACCCCTGAGGCTGTCTCTTTCAAGAGGCAGCCTCTTGTTTTTTGGATGATTGTGTACCTTTGCGATAAACCATACAATCATGTACGTCTTACTCGTCACCGTGGTATTGAGTCTATTTGCAGCTATGGTATTCCTCAACGTATACTTCAGGGTACGCGTAATGAAAGCCTATAAAAAGCTGGTACAGAACCAGGTAGAATTCGGCGCATCGCACGTTTTTAATACCAAAAAAATGGAAGAAGAGATCTACCCCCGGTATCCGCACATGAAAGAAGACATCGCCGTATTTGTGCGGCATCTGCAATATTCCATCCGCATGGCCACCGTGCTCATCGCTTTGATCACCCTGTTTGGCGCTATTTTAATGTACTACCGCTGACCTACCACGGCATTTTTCGCGTACTTTTGCCGGGCAATTGCGTTCATACCATAACAATATCTGCTTTCGACATGCTGACCATAGGGGTTTTAGGTGCGGGACATTTGGGCAAAATCCATTTAAAATGCCTGCAAATGGCTTCTTCCACATACCATCTGGCGGGGTTTTACGACCCTATCGAATCTAATGCCCTAAAGGTGGCTGCCGACTTCGGCATACCGGCATTTCCCAGCGTGGAAGCCCTGCTCGATGCCGTCGACGTAGTGGATATCGTCACGCCTACTACCACGCATTTTGCTTTGGCCAAGCAGGCGCTGGAACGCGGCAAACACGTATTTATAGAAAAACCCCTTACCCATACCATCGAAGAAGCCGAGCAACTGGTGGCCTTAAGCCGCCAATACGGCCGCAAAGTACAGGTAGGCCACGTTGAGCGTTTCAACCCTGCCTTGCTGGCCCTCGAAGACGTCACCATGAACCCCATGTTTATCGAGGCGCACCGCCTGGCGGCGTTCAACCCCCGCGGTACCGACGTATCGGTTATCCTCGATCTCATGATCCACGACCTCGACATCATACTAAGCCTGGTGCGCTCGGAGGTCACCTTTGTGAGCGCCAGCGGCGTAGCCGTTGTGAGCGATACGCCTGACATTGCCAATGCGCGCATCGAATTTGCCAACGGCTGCGTGGCCAACCTCACCGCCAGCCGCATGTCGCTCAAACAAATGCGCAAAGTGCGCCTGTTCCAAAAAGACGCCTACATCAGCCTCGATTTCCTCGAAAAACAGGCACAGGTAGTGCGGCTATTCGATCAGGAAGACCCCCATTTGCCGGATACCGACCAGCTGATGGAGCTATCCACCCCCAAAGGCAACAAATGGATACAGGTATTCATGCCGCCGATAGAGCCCGTGAATGCCATCAAGATGGAACTGGAAACTTTTGCCGACAGTATTGAAAACGATATCCAGCCCCGCGTGAGCATCGACGACGGTTACGAAGCACTAAAGCTGGCCTACCGCATCATCGATGAAATAGAAAGGCGATTACAACAACCTAAGCTATGAAAAATAAACCCGTTTTTTTTACCGCTGCCCTGGCGTTACTCCTGGCAGCCTGCGACATCATCAACCCCTCGGAGGAAGTGCCTGCGTACCTCTATATTACCGGTTTTACCAAACAAACCGACCCGGCCACGGAGGGAAGCAACTCCCACAAGATCACAGAAGCCTGGGTATTTGTGGATGACGAATTTTTGGGCGCCTATTCCCTGCCCGCGCTGGTACCCGTGCTGGCCGAAGGAGAATCCGAGATACGCGTCGAAGCAGGTATCAAAGACAATGGAATTACCTCTACCCCCGAACTCTATCCGTTTTACGAACCCTGGCGCATTACCCTTACCCTGGAACGCAACAAGGTAGACACCCTTAGTCCGGTAGCGCGTTACCTGGATAATGCCGGGTTTGCTTTTATTGAGACTTTTGAAGACAACAACCACTTGTTCCAGGACCTGCGGCAGGGCGCCGAGGAAAGCCGCATGCAACTTACTGATGACGCTTTTGAGGGCGAGCACTCCGGCCTGATATACTTAGACACGGCCCATGCGCTGGTAGAACTGGCTACTACCGAACAGTTCAGCGGGTTGCAGGATAAAAGCGTATACGTGTATCTCGAACTCAACTACAAGTCGGATATTCCCGTCTTATTCGGCATCATCGGCCGCGACAACGGCGTGGCAGGTGTATCGCCGTTTTACGATCCCGGGTTTTTGTCGAAAGGGGAGTGGAATAAAATTTATTTCAACCTCAGCGCACTGATGTTCAACAACCAATATGATAACTACCAGATCGGATTATATACGGGCATACCCTATACCGGCGGCAAGTTTGAAAGGCAGAACGCCAGGGTATGGCTCGACAATATAAAGTTGGTATATTTCAAATAAAAGGCGATTATTTTTGCCTGAGCAACTATTCTACGCATGACTCGTCAACGAAGTATCGATACGACAGTCTACAAAGCGGCCGACTTCGCCACCGCGATGATCGCCTGGGCTTGCTTTTTTTTGTACCGCAAGCAGGTAGAAGGTGTTTCTGTTGACTACACCATCCTTGGCGACCCCAATTTCTGGTACGGCATAATACTTATTCCTACGGGATGGCTGTTGTTTTACAGTATTTTTGATCAATACAACGATATTTACCGCTTGTCGAGGCTGGCGACGCTCACCCGTACGCTTTTTCTGAGTTTTTTGGGGGTGATGTTCCTGTTTTTTACCCTCATTCTCGACGATGTAGTGACCAATTACAAAACCTATTACGCTTCCTTTTTTACCCTTTTCGGGTACCATTTTTTCTTTACGGGCATTGTGCGCATGGTGCTCCTAACGCGTGCCAGCCGGCGGCTGAAGGCGGGAAAAGTAGCGTTTAATACGCTCATCATCGGGGTAACAACAATGCCGTCGAATTGTATAAAGATATCACAGCCAGAACAAAAAGCTGGGTTATCACTTTGTAGGCTTCATAGAAGCCAATGGTCGCAACGACCACGAACTGGCCGGCTATCTGCCCAGCCTGGGGGGCATAGCAGCGTTGAGCGACGTAGTTCGCCAGCACCATATCGAAGAAGTGATCATAGCCATTGAAACCTCTGATCATAACCGCTTGCGCGATATTTTGAACATACTTTTTGATTTTGGCGAGCAGGTTTTGGTCAAGATCATCCCCGATATGTACGATATCCTGCTCGGCAATGTGAAGATGAACCACGTATACGGGGCCGTACTTATTGAGATCAGGCAAGACCTCATGCCCAAGTGGCAGCGACTCATCAAGCGATTAATCGATATTGCGGTATCGGCGCTGTTGCTGGTATTGCTTTTTCCCTTGTATGCCTATATCGCTTTTCGCGTAAAATTATCCTCCCCCGGGCCGATATTTTACCGGCAGGAGCGCATCGGACTAAACGGCAAGCCCTTCTTTATTTATAAATTCCGCTCGATGTTTGTCAACGCCGAGCAGGACGGCCCGCAGTTGTCGAGCGACCTGGACAACCGCTGCACGCCCTGGGGCGCCGTGATGCGCAAATGGCGCCTCGATGAGCTACCCCAGTTCTGGAATGTACTCTCCGGAGAAATGTCGCTGGTAGGCCCCCGACCCGAACGCCAGTATTATATCGACCTGATTGTGCAACGCGCACCCCACTATAAACACCTGCTCAAGGTGCGACCCGGCATTACTTCCTGGGGGCAGGTAAAATACGGCTACGCTTCTAACGTTGAACAAATGATACAAAGACTAAAATTTGATATTTTATATATCGAAAATATGTCGCTTGCACTCGATTTTAAGATTATGTTCTATACGGTGCTGGTTTTATTACAGGGGAAAGGCAAGTGATTCCTTGAGGTTTAGTGCCTTCGGCAGTTTAGCGCATTCGCAGTTTAGTGCGTGCGCAGTTTAGCGTGTTTTTAAACCAGCTAAACCCTAACGCTAAACCCTAACGCTAAACCCAATCGCTAAACCATCAAAACCATGAAAAACGTTGTGACAACCTTGTACTTCCTCGGTCACCTGGTCATGATGAGCCAGGCGCAGCAGGTTATTGAAGTGGCCCAGCTCACCTTGCGCGTAGCGCCTGGGAGCACGGAAGAGCTCTATTACGGTTTTGCGGAGGGCGACCGCATATTGCTGACCGTAGAGGAGCTGGGGGGGAAGTCGATTAAGGAAATAGAAATGGCCGTATACCCCGACCAGGTAAAGTTGCTGGAGCGGGAAACGGCCGGGTTTACCAATCGCGAAATAATAGTGCAGCGCAGCGCTGTGTATGCCATCCGGCTGAAAAACACGGCCTTGTTGGGCGAGCGCAATTGCAGGGTGATAGTAAAACGCATTCCCGCGGAGGCCCGCTATGCCGCTTTTAATACCGCCGTGCAGTGGGTAGAAAAGGTAGACACCGTGTACCGGTCGGGAGGGGAAGAACACAGCGGTTACCAGCGCAGAGAAGTAGAGAAGGCCAAAAAAGTGCTCGTGTCAGCGGATACGCAGGTGGTAACCCTGCTGGAACGCAGCGAGCGCATCTTCGCCAAAGCGGGTGTGCTATACGGCGACCGCGAGTCGTCGCTCGAATTTACCCTGCCGGCCAATACCTATTACCCGGATGCCAAAAACCCCTATCGCAAAACGGAAGTGGTTTCATGGGCGTATTGGATCGGCGTGGGCGACGAAGCCGACCGCAGCTACCAGCAGGCCAATACCAAAGCGCTGAGCAAAGTGGCCGATGCCGCAGTGAGCCTGCGCCTGGTGGCTACCGGCGGTTATGGCGCGCTGGCTGTGTTGGCATTGAAAGGCGTAGCACTTTTCACCAACCCGCCCAAAGGCGACAATGTGCGATATCAATTGCTGAAAATAGACGTGGGCGGCAACCACCAGGTACTCGACCAGGGCAGCAGTGTGACGGCATATCGCCGCATCGACAAACCCCTGCAGGGGACTTTTTCCATCATACTCACCAACGACAATTACGTAGACGGCATTAATGTAAATGTAAAAGTACTTGCCGTTACGATTGCACGCGTTTACGCCGATGAGACTTATACCGAAGTGGTCGAAGAACGCATCGCCGACGAGGCGTTATTGGGCAAACCCACCGTGCGCATTACTCGTATTCCCGTGCTGGCTAACCAGTAAACCTGGAATTTGTCAGTGCGGCGACCAACCAAAATGCGGCTGGGGGGGTCTTTGGTAGTAACTTGTATTTACTTTGATGAAGTTTAGGATCTTTTTAACATAAATATCTGAAACATAAACAATAAAGGTTACGTACCATAGTTCTAATAGTAGAATTTTTTGTTGACTTTAAGTTTCATAAACTAGTGAGTGTAAAGTGAAGCGGCCCTTCTGCAAAGGAGGGCCGCCTTTTTATTATTTGGCAAATGCCGGTTGCAATACGCTTTTTACGTCGCTGAACGGCACAAATAATTTGATCTCTCCCACTGCATAAGCGGCAATTTCATAAGGGGGATAGTTAAATAAAATCCCTTTGCCGGTGAGGCAGAAATTGTCGGTATAGCTGAAACTTTCCTCAAAGAGTAATTCTGTCAGGGGCGCTTTGGCGGCTAGTCCGAATTTATTGCGCAAGGATTTTTCCAGTGCGGCATCGAGCGTGGCTTCAAAGCCGGGTTTGAATACGTCGTTTATTCCCAACAGCCGTTTTTTCGACAGGTCGTAGCAGGCCAGCCCCGTAGCGTAATTGCCATGTGCGCCTCCCGAAAATACGTACGAGAAAAAAGCCAGGCTGAGCAGGTTGTTTTCATTCCACACCACCGACACATCCGACTGCAAGTCGTAGGAATACATATACTTATTGTCTTCCGAAAAGGTAGTCGTATCCTCTACGAATTCACTCATATCTTTCTGATAGGCAGCGACAAATTCATCCTGTTGTTTTTTCAACAGATCGGCCGCACTTGAAAAAATCGTGCTGGCCGAATCACCGAGGATGCCCCCTGCGATTTCTGCCCTCAGAAATTGGTCGAGGGCGGGATCGTTGACATTTTGCGGCCAGAGGGTAGAGAGACTGGTCATTGCACCCGGCGAATTGGGATCGTCGGGTCGAAGTTTGGTTTCTCCTATGAGTCCGGCACAGGTAAATGCAATGCTGCCGGCAGGTTGAGCGACGGATTTCAGTTGGATGGGCAATTCGCGAGATCCTTTCCATATGCCGGTCAGTACTTGTGCGTCCAATGCATCGATCAGCCATTCCGGGCTATTTTCTCCGCTGCCGAATTCTATCAGCACGGTTTTACCCGTAGAATCCGGCGATCCTTCGATGAGGATAGGCTCCTGGTAGTTGTCGTACCAATAATAGCCGTAATAGAAAGTTTCCTTGAGGCCGTCGGGGTTGGCCCTGTGGCGCATGCACAAATGCAGGCCTACGGCCAGGTCGCCAATTGTGCCGGTATACTGGCGATAAATACCCTGTTGGATATCGGCGTTATCAGCGCCCGCTGTTTGTTCTTCTGTTTGGGGCGTGGGTTTGCAGCTCGATACAGAAAATAATAATAAGGCCAGCCCGCCCACGAGAAAATAGTGTCGCATATAAAAAGGTGTTTTGATGTGCTAATTTGCTAATTTGCTGATGTGCTAATTTGCTAATAGTTTATAGGTTTATGGGTTTATAAATATTAATTATCAGCACATTAACCCATCAGCACATCAGCACATCAGCACATCAGCACATTAGCACATTAATGATCGTGGTGCTCACCAGGCCCATGTACATGGCCGTGTTCGATTTCGGAAGGTGTAGCAAGCCTGATTGAATCAATCACGTCGGTAAAATACAGATCCTGGCCGGCCATGGGGTGGTTGAAGTCGATCAATACCGTATCGTCATTGACGGCTTTTACCGTGCCCATCAGGCGATTGCCGTATTGGTCGGCCATGGGTATAGTTCTGCCTACCTGGAGTAGCTCGGTAGCCAGGCGTCCATCGACAACGAAAGTAGAAGAGGGCAGCTCGACTAAAGCATCGGGGTCTACCTCTCCGTATGCTTCGGCGGCAATAATGCCAAAGGCAAACTCATCGCCGGTTTTTTTGCCCGCCAGGTTGCGTTCGAATTCAGGAATCATACTTCCGGCGCCGTACAAAAACACCAGGGGCTCACTGCCAAAAGTTTCTTCGACTAAGGCGCCTTGTGCGTCGCCTTCTTGTAAGCGGTAGTGCAATGTCACTACCATGTTGTTTTCAATAATCATTGTAAAATAGTTTGAAAATAAAGTGGTCAAAAAGAACGACCTCCAGGGAAACCTCCCGAAGGATCCTCTCTTTTTTAGAAATAAACACGGCTAAGGTAGGAAAAAGTTGTAGCAGATTTGTCAATAAAAGGCCATTCGCGTGCGTTAATCACTAAACATTCATTTACTACATCAACTAACTACTTCCTCATGACGCGAAACGCTATGGCTTGGCTAATCACCGCCACTCTCGCTTTTGTAATGGTTATGCCCGCTCAGGCTCAACAATCCAGAAATAAAAAAGAAGACAAGGAACAAACTACTGCTACCGAGAAGGAAGAAAAGAAGCCGTTTTTTAAGAAAAATAAGAAAGAAGAGGAGCAGACTTCGCCCAAAGACAAGCGCGCCCTGTCGGAATCACACCGCGAAGCGAAAACAGAGGTGAGGGCCGCCCGCAAGGAAAAACAAGCCGCCCAGGCTCGCGAAAGAGCCGCCAAAGCCCGCGCCGATGCCATTAAAGCAGAAAAACAAGCTATGCGCGCCGAAAAGAAAGCCTCCCGCAAGGATAAGCAGGCGGATAAGGCCAGGAAGAAATCGGAGTAGTTCTCTGTTCTCTGTTCTCTGTTCTCTGTTCTCTGTTCTCTGTTAAAGTTACCAGGCAAAGATAAAGAACGGATAACGGACAACCGAGAACAGAGAACCGACAACGGAGAACTACTTCTTCACTTCCGCCAGCGGATTGGGTTTGCGCAGAATGGTAAGCGCTTTGCTGATCATCGCATCGTCTTCGTTCCAGATTGCATAATAGCCTTCTTCGCCAAAGAGGTGTTTGGCGATGCGCGATTTCAGGAGACGGTTGATTTCGGTCTTGCACGCTGCATTTTGGAGGGTGTTGGGTTTTATTCCCTGACTTTTCGCGTAAGCGAGAAAATCATTCCACACGGCATCGCTGACCTTGTATGATTTCTTGAATTTATCGAGCGAGTATTTTTTTAAACCTGTCTTTTGTTTTTCCATCAGGCGGAAAACAAACTGGGGGATATGCTGCCGCAGTTCGGCGTAGTAATCGTTGGTCAGGATAGAATCCATGGGCACGAACACATCGGGCGTGATGCCGCCGCCGCCGAATACCACGTGGCCTTTGGCGGTAAAAAAGCGGGTCGTGTCGCGGGGTTTCGACAAATCGCCCTTGTACAATTCGCCTGAAGCATACCGGTCGATTACCTCTTCATCGTATTTGTTGTTGTTGCGATAGGGCTTTTGGATAGAGCGGCCCGAAGGCGTATAGTAGCGCGCTACGGTGAGCCGCAGGGCCGAGCCGTCGCGAAGCATATATTGCTCTTGTACGAGGCCTTGGCCAAAAGAGCGCCTGCCGATGATGATTCCCCGATCCTGATCCTGTATGGCGCCGGCAAGGATTTCGCTGGCCGAAGCCGAGCCTTCATCGATAAGCACCGCCACATCGTCTACATCGAAAAAGGGGCGGCCGTTGGTTTCGTAATCGGCCCGGTTTACCGCGCGGCCTTCCGTATACACCAGCAGTTTGTCTTTTCGTAAAAAAACTGGCTGAGGATATTGGTAGCTTGTTGCAGATAGCCGCCGGGGTTGTGGCGCAGGTCTATCACGAGGTCTTCCATGCCCTTTTTGGTAACCAGCTCTTCAAACGACTTCATAAACTCTTCGTAGGTAGTAGCGCTGAAGCGGTTGATCTTGATATAGCCGGTTTTGTTGTCGAGCATCATACTGATATCCACGCTGTGCATGGGTATCTTGTCGCGGGTGATATTAAAAAAGCGCAATTTGGATTCGGCGCCTCTTCGGATGCCAACTTTCACCTTGCTGCCTTTTTCGCCGCGCAGGAGGTCGACGATATCTCTGGATTCCAGGTTTTGGCCGGCTACCACCGAATCGCCAATCATCACTATTTTATCGCCGGCGAGTAGACCTGCGGCTTCCGAGGGGCCGTCGGCGAGTGGGGCCACCACTACAACCGTGTCTTCGAGTATGATAAATTCGACGCCGATGCCGTCGAAGTTGCCATCGAGGTGTTCGTTGACTTCCTGGACTTCATTGGCGGGGATATAGCTGGAGTGGGGGTCGAGATTTTTAAGCACGTTGTCGATAGCTTCCTGGATCAGTTCTTCGCGGTCTACCTCGTCTACGTATTTGGCCTCGATATACCGCAGGAGTTCTTCGATTTTGCCCTGGCCCACCGATTGATCAGACAGCTCGCCTTCCGACTTGTCAATGGCAACGGCAGGGGCTATCGACTGCATCTTCATGCCGATGAGCATGCCGCCCACCAGCACCACAGAAAAGAGCAGCGGAAACCAAATATAATACCTGGATGACCCGGGCTTTTGATTTGTTGGAATCATGTTTGTGTGATAAAATTCTATTAACTACAAATCTAAGGCTATTTATGTTGGATTTAAAGCCGGTTTTTTTGGCTTTGCCTCAATCTTACTTCTTATTCAACGCATTTTTTTTATTATTGCATACACAATGGCATATTTCTTAAATTAGATCAACTAAAGTGGGTGTTTTATTTAAAATACAAAAAAATCACCCCTATTTGTTAAGACTTAATAAACGCAGGTGAGCTATGAGCAAAGTAAAGGAGATTGACAAGCTCGACAAACAAATTTTATCCATGCTGATGCAAAACGCTAAAAAGGCGTATACGGAGATAGCCCAGCAGTTGTTTGTTTCCGGCGGCACGATCCATGTACGCATGAAAAAGCTGGAGGATGCAGGCATCGTGAAGGGCTATAGCCTGGATATCGACCACGGCAAGCTGGGGTATGATATATGCGCTTTTTTAGGAATATATCTCGACAAGAGTTCTTTGTACGACGATGTGTCCAGTGAGCTTCAAAAGATACCCGAAATCGTGGCGGCGCATTATACGACGGGCTTGTACAACATTTTTGCTACCATAATCTGCCGGGATACTGACCATCTCAGAGATGTGTTACACGACAAGATCCAGAAAATAGCCGGCATACAGCGCACCGAGACGTTTATTTCACTGGAAGAAAGTATCAACAGACCCCTGTTTATTGAGGAGACGGAGGATGGAGGAGGGGTAGGGGAGGGGACTTTACGACTGTACGACTGTAGGACTGTACGACTGTACGACTTTACGAACAATGATCATATAGTCGTAAAGTCGCAAAGTCGCATAGTCTTTCACAGGGTGGCCACAAACAATACATAGTTAAACAGCCGGCCTTTTTTGAGCAGGAAACGGGAGTCGATATGCAGTCCCTCGCCGGCCAACATGGCCTCGTAATCGGCGCTATCGTGCTGATGGGGATGCAGGAGATCGGCCTGGAACAGGCGAAACACGTATTTGAGCCAGGGCCGGCGGTGCACATCAACGCTGAGTACAAGCGTGCCGCCTGGCGCCAGGGCGGCGGCGAGGCGGTGAAGCGCTTCGGGCAGCTTGTCAACGTGGTTGATGACATTGAGGCAAAAGACGTAGTCGTAGCTTTTTTCTTCGGCGAGGGCCTCGAGCGGCTGGGCCAAAAAACGCGCGTAGGGATAGCGCTCGGGATCAAAAAAATCGAAATGTCGCTGATATTGGGGCAGCAGCGGGTCGAGGGCATCTACATGGCATTGGTCGAGCGCGATGAAAATACCGGCGGGACCGCAGCCCGCGTCGAGTACCACGCTTCCCGGCGGCGGCGATACGCCGGCAGTTGCCAGCACGCGCTGCCAGTACGCCCGCTTGCGCAGCAGATACGCTTCGTGGTCGGTTTTGCCGAGGTAGGCCCGCCACCAGCGCAATTCTCCCCACTGAGCTATTTGCCAACGCAAGTTCATGTCGTTTGTAAACTTTGGTTGATGTATCTTTGTTGTTGACGCAAAATTAATCGTTTTATCATGTTGTTTGCAATTGGTACTCGTGTGCGATTTATTCACTCCAACGACGAAGGGGTGGTGACCGCGCTGCTCGGCGACGGCATGGTGAACGTGTTGCTTGACGACAATTTGGAAATTCCCGCTTTCCTGGACGACCTGATGCGCGCCGACGAAGCCTTTCCCAAGGTGAAAGCCAAAATAGTACCCGGCAAACAGGAGAAACCGGCCCCGGCGCCTATAGCCCCCGAACGCCCGGCTGCTGAGAGCCAATATACGATCATTAAAGGCGCGGGAATCCAGGTGGCTTTCGACCCCGTAATCAAAAGCGACGCCAATGCTGAGAAGTATCTTATTTATTTGATTAATGATACAAATTTCGATGTGCTGTTTTCCTACGGCTTGTCGCTCAATAATCATCTCAAATACCAGCACAACGGCAAACTCAACGGCATGTCGACCTACCTTGTCGGCGAACTTCAATTTGACGACCTCAACGATTCTTCCGAAGTAGACCTCCAATGCTGGCGCATCCTCACCGATGGCACCGGTCCGCGTATGCACAAAAATCTGAAAATCAAACCCAAGCAGTTTTTTAAACGTCTCGTCACAGCCCCCTTGCTCAACAAACCCGTGCATTTGTTCCGCGCGATCGAAAATTTAAAAGACGCCGTTACCCGGCAAATGGAAGAAGAAGACCTCCGCGCCTATACCAAACGCAAAGCCAAACCGGTATTCAGCGACGACTCGGGAAAACTGGTAGATCCGCACGAAGTCAAAGAATTAGCCGAGTTCATCCCCGAACTCGACCTCCATATCGAGCAACTGGTGGAGAACCCCCAGAAGCTGAGCAACGCCGAGATCCTGCACATCCAACTGCGCCATTTCGACGCGTATATCGACAAAGCCCTGCGCCTGGGCATCAAACGCGTTTTTGTGATCCACGGCGTGGGCAAAGGCCGCCTGCGCGACGCTATCGCCACCCGCCTGCTCCGCCTCCCCGAAGTGGATACCTTCAGGAATGAATTCCACCCCCGGTACGGCTATGGGGCTACGGAGGTGATCTTTTTGGGGTGAGGTGTTCCTTTTTTGGGTTGCCGCGTTGTTATGGAAAGCGACTATGCGAAGGGGCGACTGTACGACTTTACGAGCAGATCCCAAAGTCGCACAGTCGCAAAGTCGTACAGTCGCAAAGTCGCACAGTCGCAAAGTCCCAAACCCAATCGCCCATGCGTATCCAGATTATCATTGCTGCGCTGCTCCTGCCTTGCGCCGTGTGGAGCCAATCCCTCCGCGACTCCCTGATATTCATCAAATCGGGGGAGGTTTATTTCGATTTCGGCAAAGCCGATATCCGCCCCGAAGCCGATTCGGTGCTGCACTTGTTTGCCGCCGAAGCGCTAAAATCGCCCAATAGCATCCTCTACATCACGGCTCATACCGACGCCATCGGCACCAACGAAAATAACCGTTTGCTGTCGCAGCGCCGCGGACAAGCCGTGAAAGACAGTCTCCTGGCTCGCAGCGTACCCGCTGAAAGGCTGGAAATCAAGGAATTCGGCGAAGAACGCCCCCAGGCTACCAACGATACCGACAAAGGCCGGCAGTTGAACCGGCGGGTGACGATCGACTTGTACCGCAAGCTGCGCCTGACTACGATGGAGGGAAATATCGTGGATTCGCTCAGCGGCAAGGGCATTGTGGCCGATGTGCTGATCAATACCGGACTGTGGCGCGATTCTATCCGCACCGATAGCAGCGGCTATTACCGGGCGCCCCTGCCCCTCGGCGCCACGGTGACTATCGACGTATTCGCCCCCGGTTATTTTTTTGATACCCGCCAGTTTAAGGCCGATAACCCCAAAATGAAACCGCTGAAGATCCCCCTCGACGATATCCAGCCCGGCGATATGGTCGATATCAAGAACTTGTATTTTGTGGGCAACCAGGCTATTCTGCTGGAAAGATCCCAACCCGAATTGCCCAAGCTACTTAAGTTTATGAACCTCAACCCCGGCATGAAGGTCGAGATTGCCGGCCATGTCAACCACCCCAATCTGCCCCCCGTGACGGTCGACTCCTGGGAGTACGGCCTGTCGGTGCGGCGCGCCAGGCTGGTGTACGATTATTTGATCGAACAAAAGGTGGAGGCTTCCCGGCTGACTTATAAAGGCTACGGCAACTGGCAGATGCGCTACCCGAAGGCCAGGTCGAATAGAGACCAGGAGCTCAACCGCCGCGTGGAGATCAGGGTGCTGGAGACCGGGGAGAAGCTCGGGAAGATCGGGAAGGACGGATATTGAGGGGAGTGTGAGAGGGTGGGAGTGTGGGAGTGTGGGAGTGTGGGAGTGTGAGAATTTTTTCATTTCAATGCTCCCCCTCTCACACTCCCTCCCTCCCACACTCTCTACAAAGTGCCTCTCAGCGCCTGTTCGCGTTCGATAGATTCGAAGAGGGCCTGGAAATTGCCTTTTCCGAAAGAGCGGGCGCCTGCGCGTTGGATGATCTCATAGAACACCGTGGGGCGGTCTTGTACCGGCTTGGTAAAGATCTGGAGCAGGTAGCCTTCCTCGTCGCGGTCGATGAGGATATTGAGGCGCTGGAGCTCCTTCAGGTCTTCTTTGATCTCACCCACGCGCTGCGATACCGTTTCGTAATACGTGTCGGGCACGTATAGGAAATCGACGCCGTGTTTGCGCAGGTAATTCACCGTATAAATGATATCGTCGGTAGCTACGGCGATGTGCTGTACGCCGGCGCTGCGGTAGAAATCGAGGTATTCTTCGATCTGCGACTTCTTGCGGCCCTTGGCCGGCTCGTTGATCGGGAACTTGATGTAGCCGTTGCCGTTGGAGACCACCTTGCTCATCAGGGCGGTGTATTCGGTCGAGATGTCCTTGTCGTCGAAGGTCACCAGCAGTTTGAAGCCCATCACATCCTGGTAAAACTGCACCCACTTGTTCATGGCGCCCAGTTCTACGTTGCCCACGCAGTGGTCTACGTAGCGAAGGCCGGCCGGCACGATCTCCAATTCACTTTTCTTAGCTACAAAACCCGGCATAAAGGGGCCGTGGTAGGCGTGGCGTTCTACGAAAGTGTGGATCGTTTCGCCGTAGGTTTTGATGGCCGCCGTTTTGATCCAGCCGTGTTCGTCTTCCATCTTCTCTACGGGGAAGGCCGATTCTGCGCCGCGTTCGAGGGCGGTATAGTAGGCTTCTTCGGCGTTGTCGACCCAGAGGGCCAGCACTTTTACGCCGTCGCCGTGCTTGTGTACGTGGTGGGCTACTTCGTGGTCGGGCCCCAGGGCCGAGGTGAGTACCAGCCGGATCTTGTCTTGCTGCACCACATAAGAGGCGCGGTCGCGCACGCCCGTCTCCGGGCCGCGGTAGGCCACCAGTTCGAAGCCGAAGGCGGTCTGGTAGTAATGCGCAGCCTGTTTGGCATTACCCACATAAAATTCGATATGGTCGGTGCCTTTGATCGGGAAGGTATCCTGTCCCACGGTTGATTGTTGATCGGTTAAGGTATGCATTATATTAAGGGTTTATGAGAGTTTATGAGGGTTTATGCGACTGAAAGGAGTCCCGTACTGACCAAAGGGAAGTCGGGAAGGGTTTATGAGGTTATAGACTTTCATCAACCCTCATCAACCCTCATCAACCTTTTACCCCAGCCAGCTCTTATAATACTCCTGGTCTTCCACGTTCATAGCGTAATCGGTGAGGCGGAGGGGGCGGAACGTATCTATCATCACGGCGAGTTCCTGGGTGTCCTTGGCGCCGATACTTTTTTCGATCGTACCGGGGTGAGGGCCGTGGGGAATGCCGCCGGGGTGCAGGGTAATCTGTCCGCGTTCTACGTTTTTGCGGCTCATGAAGTTGCCGTCTACGTAATAGAGCACTTCGTCGCTGTCGATATTGCTGTGGTTGTAGGGGGCAGGGATAGCCAGCGGGTGGTAGTCGTAGAGGCGCGGCACAAACGAGCAGATCACAAAATTGTGTCCGTCGAAAGTCTGGTGGACGGGCGGCGGTTGGTGCACGCGACCGGTAATGGGTTCAAACTGGTGTATCGAAAAAGCGTAGGGGTACGTATAGCCGTCCCAGCCTACTACGTCAAACGGGTGGTTGAGGTAGTAGTAGGGGTAGATCATGTCCTGTTTTTTGATATAAAACAGAAACTTGCCTTTCTCGTCGTGGGTTTCCAGGTCGGTGGGTTTGCGGATATCGCGTTCGCAGAAGGGGGCGTGTTCGAGCAATTGTCCGAACTGGTTGCGGTAGCGTTTCGGCGTGGTGATCGGGCCGTGCGATTCGATGATCAGCAGGCGGTTGTCGGGCGTGTCGACGTGCAGCTGGCACGTGGTGCCGCGGGGTATCACCACGTAATCGCCGTATTCGAAGCGCAATTTGCCGTACATACTCTGCATATAGCCAGTTCCTTCGTGTATAAAAATCACCTCGTCGGCGTCGGCATTTTTAAAATAATAATCGGTCATGCTCTTGCGCGGGGCTGCCAGGATGATCTTGCAGTCGTCGTTGACCAGCACGGGTTTGCGGCTTTTGAGGTAGTCGTCTTCGGGGGTGAGTTGGAAGCCTTTTAGACTGCGGGGTTTGAGTTGTTTGTCAAACACCACATTGGGCGCAATGCTATAAGGGTCGCCCACTTGCACGATCTGCGTGGGTGGGTTGCAGTGATATAAAATGGAGTACGTATCGCTAAACCCTTCGGTAGAAAAAAGTTCCTCCTGGTAGAGGCTGCCGTCGGGTTTGCGAAACTGGATGTGCCGCTTGTGCGGAATTTGGCCTAGGCTGTGGTAATGCATGATGAAAATGCGGTTTTATCGATTAGTCGTTGATATTTTCAAATACGGCGTCCAGGATTTGCACCAGTTCGCCGAGTTGTTCCCGGGAGATGCCCTGCCAGGCTTTTTTCCTGCCGGCGTTGATGATGGGGGTCACTTCTTCAATTTTTTTTTTTTGCACAATAAGTCCAGTATGCGCGTAACAGTCGGGGCGTCTTTAAAAGAGGCTTTGGCTATTTCAAACTGATTGAGTCCGTCGTGGCGCTTCAACAAATGCAGGATCACCCATTGATCAACCGTTATATCTGCATCGGCAGCGGAGAGTTGCTCTTGAAAAAAATGCTTCATGCGCTTAGCGGTGCGCTCCAGTACAAACCCGGGGATCTCTATCTGAGCATCCGGTTTGATGGATTGTGTATATGGTACCATGAGATGGTGAAATTGTTTGTGCAAAAATAGTTAGTATAGCAATTATTTCAAAATTTATTTTTTATTTATGCTTTCAGCAGTTTAGCGTTAGCGTTTAGAGCTAAGCCCTAACCGCTAAGGTCTCAGTTAGCAGTTAGCGCTAAAGCTAAGCTACCAACCGCTAAACCTCAGCAGCTACCCATAGCGCTGAAAGCTTAACAGCGTATCCCGGCATTACGCGGTTGCCTTGGCAGTGCAAAACCGCCGCCCTAACCTGAGCAGTCTTTCACAACAGCAAAGTCGTCGACTGCAGCCCCGATGGACAAACCACCGGTGTTGCCCACAAACTGGACGAGGCATTCTGGAATTCAAGACTGCGACGCCACGCTGAATATCCTGCCTGCTTGCATATCAGCAACTGAATCAGTTGTTGATGCCGAGTTCGAAGTCCAGCAAGATCCAATATGAATGCCAGTACTGGCCTTGTGGCAATAAGGCCTGTTTGCCGATAGTTCGACCTTGCCACGCAAATTGCCCAGGCTCGGTGCAGTGGTCTTGACCGATTATAAAAAGGCAGCGACCAACTGTGATTACTAAACGGTCAGGATAGACGCGTTGGTGCTGGAGAGAAACGAATTTGATAGGAGAGGGCCGAGCAGTCAGGACTCAGCAACTTGACCTAACTGTGAGCCCTATTTGGTTAGCTAGAAATGCTGCGCATCAGTTCACAGCCCTGAGCCCTGACTGCTGTCTCATTTTTTTCACATCCTTGAACAAATGTATATACATTGATGTTTAAACATTATTATTCATCAATAAAAGGGAAAAACCATGTCAACAGCAACAGCAACACAGACGGCCACCTGGGCCATTGATAACGCACATTCGGAGATCAGCTTCAAGGTAAAACACCTGATGATCACCAACGTTACCGGTTATTTTCGCGAATTTGGCGGCCATATCACGCCCTCTGAGCAGGGTTGGGAAGGCGCTTCGGTAGAATTTTTCGCCAAAACGGCCAGCGTGGATACCAACCAGAAAGACCGCGACGCGCACCTGCAAAGCGACGATTTCTTTAATGCAGCTCAATTCCCCGAACTGCGCTTCGTGTCTACGTCGTTTGAAAACGCCGGCGGCAACCAGTACAAGATGAACGGCAATCTGACGATCCGCGATATCACGAAAACGGTAACACTGAACGTAGAATCACTGGGCGAGGTACAAGATCCCTATGGCAATACGAAATCAGGTTTTGAAATTTCAGGCACGATCAACCGCCAGGATTTCGGCCTGCGCTGGAGCGCCGTCACGGAAGCAGGTGGTATCGTGGTGAGCGATGAGGTACGCTTGCAGTTGAATGTGCAGGGTGGTTTTGCCTTCGGCAGTTTAGCGATAGGGTTTAGTGCATTCGCAGTTTAGCGATAGGGTTTAGTTTTCTAAACATTCAGCTAAACCCTAACGCTAAACCCTAACGCTAAACCCAATCGCTAAACCCGCCAAAGGCGCTAAACCTCCTTAACCACCGGCTGCCTAAACACCACCACCCCGTCAAACACATCGAGTACGATGCGGCTATTGGGCACAATCTCGCCTAGCAGCATTTGCTTGGAAAGCTGATTGAGCACGCGTTTCTGGATCACACGTTTGAGCGGGCGGGCGCCGAATTCGGGGTGATAGCCCTCCTCGGCTATCCAGTCCATGGCTTGGGGCGTGATAGTGAGTTTGATATCCTGTTTGGCCAGCATCTTGCGCAGCTCGTTGAGTTGCAGTTCCACGATACCCCTGATATCCGATTTGGAGAGGGGGCGGAACATAATCACCTCGTCGATACGGTTGAGGAATTCGGGGCGCACGCTTTGCTTCAGGATTTCGAACACCAGATTTTTCGTCTTCTCGATCACCTCGTCTTTATCTTCCTCTTTCATACGCTCGAAATTCTCGCGGATAATATCGGAGCCGATATTCGAGGTCATTATAATAATCGTATTCTTAAAATTGGCGACGCGGCCCTTATTGTCGGTCAGGCGGCCGTCTTCGAGCACTTGCAGCAGAATATTCCACACATCGGGGTGTGCTTTTTCGATCTCGTCGAGCAGCACGACAGAGTAGGGTTTGCGGCGCACGGCTTCGGTGAGTTGTCCGCCTTCGTCGTAGCCCACATAACCCGGAGGCGCGCCTACCAGCCTTGACACCGTGTGGCGTTCCTGGTATTCGCTCATATCGATGCGGGTCATCAGGTTTTCGTCGTTGAAGAGGTATTCTGCCAGCGCTTTGGCCAGCTCCGTTTTGCCCACGCCGGTAGTGCCCAGGAACAAGAATGATCCGATGGGGCGGCGTTCGTTGGACAAGCCGGTGCGGCTGCGGCGGATGGCGTCGGCCACGGCTTCAACGGCTTCTTCCTGGCCTATCACGCGGTTGTGCAGTTCTGCTTCGAGGTGCAGCAGCTTATCGCGTTCGCTTTGCAGCATGCGGGTCACGGGAATGCCGGTCCACTTGCTCACGATTTCGGCGATATCTTCGGCGTCCACGTCTTCTTTTACCAGCAATTTACTGCGGCCCTGCATATCCTTGATCTTGGCCGTATATTCCTCGAATCGCTTCTGCACTTCGGGTATGCGACCGTAGCGTATTTCTGCTACCAGACTAAAATTGCCTTCGCGTTCAGCCCGGTTGGCTTCCTGGCGCAGTTGCTCGATCTCCTCCTTCGATTTTTGCAGCCCCTGCACCAGTTCGCGTTCGGTTTCCCACTGCGCGCGCAGGGCGTTGCGGCGGTCTTCGAGGTTGGCCAGGTCTTCGTTGATCTTGTTGATCTTCTGGGTATCGTTTTCGCGTTTCATCGCCTCGCGTTCGATTTCGAGCTGGCGGATCTTGCGTTCCACCTCGTCGAGTTCCTCCGGCATGGAGTTCATTTCGAGGCGCAGGCGGGCGGCCGCTTCGTCTATCAGGTCGATGGCCTTATCGGGCAGGAAGCGGTCGGTGATGTAGCGCGTTGAGAGTTGCACGGCGGCCACCACCGCTTCGTTGAGGATATTGATCTTGTGGTGGGTTTCGTAGCGTTCCTTGAGTCCGCGCAGAATCGAGATAGCGTCCTCCTCGCTGGGTTCGTCCACCATCACCACCTGGAAACGTCGTTCGAGGGCTTTATCGCTTTCGAAATATTTCTGGTATTCGTTGAGCGTGGTGGCGCCAATGGCGCGCAGTTCGCCGCGGGCGAGGGCGGGTTTGAGGATATTGGCGGCGTCCATAGCGCCCTGGGTTTTGCCGGCGCCTATGAGCGTGTGGATCTCGTCGATAAAGAGGAAGATATTGCCGCCGGCGCTCGTTACTTCGTTGACCACCGCTTTGAGGCGCTCTTCGAATTCGCCCTGGTATTTGGCGCCTGCGATGAGCGCGCCCATATCGAGGGCGTAGATGTCTTTGTCGAGCAGGTCTTCGGGTACGTCGCCGTTCACGATGCGGTGGGCGAGGCCTTCTACGATGGCGGTTTTACCCACGCCGGGTTCGCCGATGAGCACCGGGTTGTTTTTGGTGCGGCGCGCCAGGATGTGCAATACGCGGCGGATCTCCTCCTCGCGGCCGATCACAGGGTCGAGTTTGCCGTCGCGGGCGCGTTCGTTGAGGTTGACGGCGTATTTGTTGAGGGCGTTGTACGACTGCTCGGCGCTGGAACTGGTCACCCGGCCGCCTTTGCGCAGTTCTTTGATGGCCGCCTTGAGGTTGTTCTCGTTAAGGCCGGCGTCTTTGAGCATCTGCGACACGCTGTCTTTTACAGCCAGCAGGGCCAGCAGCAAGTGTTCGAGGCTCACGTATTCGTCGCCGAATTCTTTGAGGTAGTTATTGGCGCGCTGCAGCACTTCATTGGTGGTGCGGGCCAGGTATTGACTGCCGCTACCGCCGCTCACGCGCGGATACGACATCACGATGCTGTCTACCGCCTGCTTTACGGTCTGGTGGTTGGCGCCCACTTTTTTGAATACAAAAGGCGCCACGTTTTCATCGACTTCCAGGATACCTTTCAGCAAGTGCCCGGGCTCAACAGATTGGTGTTCGTTTTCCAATGCTAATTGCTGGGCGCGTTGTATAGCCTCCTGGGCTTTTAGGGTGAAATTGTTGAGGTTCATAAGTTCAGTTTGTAGTTGTCAATAGCTTTATTAAACGGGCAATTCTTGTGCCAGGGGGGAAATGGGGGGGCGGGGCTGACAATATGGCTTGCCGATTGATTCTTATGAGACAGGTTGGCAGGGTTATTTTTACCGCAGAGTTAAAAGGAGTTATGCGCCGAGTTTCGCAGAGTCAAAATAATGCTCTGCGAAACTCCTTTTTACTCCTTCTAACTCTGCGGTAAAAAAAACAGCCCATCCACCACACACCGAAACCCCACCGTCGCATTGCGCTCAAAACCCGGCGACACGCGCAGCAGCATCTGCCGATACGACAGCGGTCTGGGCCCGCCCTGCACATACCACCAACTGCCTCCGGGGTGGTAATAACTGCCGCCTTTGAGCAGGATATAGCCGTAGGTATCGCTTTGGTACCAGTCGTTGGTCATTTGCCACACGCAGCCTACCAGGTCTTGCAAGCCCCAGGGATTGGCGCCTTTGGGATAACTCCCCACTGGGTAGAGTACGCCGTTGCCGGGATTGCAGCGCTTGGGGTGGAGGGCGCCCACGGCGTTGAGTTGGAAGGTGGCGCTCACCTTGGTGGCGCCTTTGGGCGCTTGTTCGCCGCTGTTGCCCCAGGGCCAGCGCCGTCCATCGGCGGTTTGGGCGGCGTATTGCCATTCGGCTTCGGTGGGTAGTCGTTTGCCGGCCCAGGTGGCGTAGGCGCGGGCGTCTTCGTAGCTCACGTGGACCACGGGGAAATCCGCTTGTCCGGCCCGGGGCGCTCCGTTGATCCAGTGCGCCAGGAAATTGGCCGTATCCGCCGGGGTATATCCGGTGGCCTCCAAAAACTCCTTGAACTGCCGGTTGGTCACCGGGTATTTGTCCATGAAAAAACGCGGCATCTTGATCGTTTTGGGATAATCGGCCTTTGGGTAGCTGATAAATTCGTCGCCGTTGCTCACTTGCATGGTAAACGCGCCGGCGGGGATGGCTACCATACCGCGCGGGACTTTGGTTGCCGGCTTTGTGGGTGTTGACCGCGACACCAGCACGGGCTGTCCGGCGGGAATTCGCAGGATAGCTTCGTCTAAAAGTTCGTTTTTATCAAAAAGCTGCACCACGTATTTGCCGCTTATTTTTCCAAAAATATCGGACAAATACACCAGCGTAGCCGTATCCGACGCCAGTAACTCTACGTGTGTTTTATCGTAGGCCGGGTCGCCTTCCCAGATTCTGAGCACCTCGCCGCCGGCAGCCCGGATGGCCAGGGCGCCGCCCTCGAATTTGAGGTCCAGCAAGCGGGGCATAACCGCCAGGGCGCTCACGGCGCCTTCGTTGTTGGTGTGCAAGTCGCTGCGGTCGAAAGCGTCGAGTTGGGCATTGATGCAGGTTTTGCCGCCGCAATTTGCCACCACTGCTTCCTCGTGGCGCCACAGGTCGACGCAGTGGTAGCCCTCCGGCACGGGCGCCTCGAATAACGGCCCGCGGCATCCTTCGGGGCGCAGACTAAAAATCGTGTAGAGCGCCTTGCGGCCGTTGCGCCAGGCATTTACATACACGCTATCCAGGCGCGTAGGCCATAGTGGGGTGAGGTTTTTTGATAAAAAAGTGCCCGAATTTTCGCGAAGAATGCGCACACAATGCCCCCAGAAGCGGTAGTCGCTCTCCACCCAATCGGGGCGACCGGGGCGCATCACGTTGATCTCCACGCCGTAGCCGTTGAACAGGGCCGTGGCGTATTCGCGGCGCACCCGTTCGCGGGCGATCTCCACCACCCTGAATATCGCAAAATCGGGTTTGATGAGTTTGTTGAGGTTCAGCAGGGGCACGTGGTAGATGTCGTTGTGGACCCGGCCTGCCATGATGCCGGGCATGTCCTTGGGTACGGCCATGCCTTCGCTGTAGAGCAGCACGCCCGGACGGGCATCGTCGGCGGCCTGTTGGAGCGCTTTGCTGGCCTCGGCTTTGGTATCGAGCACCACGCCGTCGGCGCTTGCCTGACTTATCATGGCGGTCATCGAGGCCAGTCCGGCGGCCTCGGAGCTGTCGTCCCAGGGGTTGTAGCTGATAAAATAGCGCGTGCCCATCGCGCGGCACTGTTCGGCCAGTAGGCGTTGCTTCGGCAATCCGCCCGGCAGGTCGGCCATGAGGTCCCACTGGGTGCGCTGGTCCATACCCAACGCGGGCCAGGTTGGCCAGATGGTGAAGATCTCGTCGCCGCCGTAGAGGCTTTGCATTTGTTTCAAAAAACGATTCAGGCCATAACCACCTGCGGGCGAGAAATAATCGGGGTCCCAGGCCATCATCAGGTGCATCGAATAGGCTTTGCGGGCGTAGGCCAGGTCGGGTCGCTCGTACAGCGAGTTGTCAAAGTTTTTCCAGACGGGCTGGTGGGGTTGTCCTTTGGGCGCGTCGTAGAGCAGTCGCTCCTGGAAACACTTTTTGAGCGCCGACTGCCAGTTGGGCCCCTCCGCTACGTCGATATACAGCAGGTACTGCACCTCAGCACCAGGTTTCAGGCGGTAGGGCGTACGGATGAGCAGGTAATTCTGGATCGTATCTTGTGTGCGGCGCACGAGTCCGTATAGCCAGCGGTTGGCCGCCAGCGGCATCGTCGAAAACCCCAAATCCTGGTTGTTGTGCGGTACCACCACCTCTATCGGCGAAAAGCCGGGGCGGTAAAGCAGCGAGCGGCTGGTATCGGGAGAAGCGGCAAACGGGTCGAAGAGTTTGGGTATGTTGGAATTCACCGCATGTCGGGGTTGGGCAATAGCGTCTTTGTATTTTTTACCCATAATAAAAAAATGGTCGGCCTTGCCGCCAAAGGGTACTATATTATTGATTAACAATTCTTTATTAGAAATATTTTTAAAATAAACAGTCCCCAGAAACCCTTCCTGCAATTGGTAATTGACCTGCACCGCAGCTCCAGCATTTTGCCCGATACCTGCCGGAGGAACGCCGTATCGGTAGTCGTCAGCCACTCGCGGTTTAATTCCAAAGCGAGGATAGGCAGATCGGGTAGGGTATAGCGGATGGGTTCGCCGTCTTGTCGGGCCACCACGGCTTTTAGCGCCAGCGGGTTGGTGGTAGACCATTCGAGGGCCGGCCACTGGGCCTGGGCGGAAAATACCGGGAGGACAAGGGTTAGGAGGAGGGGGAGGCGCATGGTTCTCTGTTCTCTGTTAAAGTATACTTGGCAAAGATAATGAACGGATAACAGACAACCGAGAACGGAGAACGGATATGGATTATATTACCAAGCCGGGCGGCGTGGCAAAGGTACTGGCTACCATTTTCGGCATCCTGGTATACATCATCGGACTGTGGATGGGTTCTGTTTTGGGGTTGGATGGGACGTTGTGGAATTAATAGATATCCTAGTTTAAAACACCCTCTGTGGAAAACTTTTTGTTCTATCATTTCGTCTTCTTCTTGAGATGCTGTTACTTTGAAGGCGCCGCGGGACGAGTTTTTTACCACAGAGTTAAACGGAGTGACGCAGAGTTCGTTTCGACTCCGCTCAACGAACGGCAGGGATCGCAAAGTCTGCCCACTCGCACCCCTAACCCCTAAAGGGGAACCTCAACGTAAACTGGTTCTCCTGGATAGTGGGAGGGCTCCCCTTTAGGGGCTGGGGGCGTGAGCAGGGATTCGCGTAATTGTGGAGGCGCAAAGTCTGCCCACTCGCACCCCTAACCCCTAAAGGGGAACCTCAACGTAAACTGGTTCTCCTGGATAGTGGGAGGGCTCCCCTTTAGGGGCTGGGGGCGCAGAGAAGGGCATTATAGCATCGCACAGTCTAAATCAACATAATATGCCGGAGTTCGTACACCTCCATTGTCACACCCAATATTCACTGCTCGATGGCGCTGCCGATATCAGCACCATGATGGACAAGGCTGCCGGCAACGGCATGAAGGGGGTAGCGCTTACCGACCACGGCAATATGTTCGGCGCGTTTAAGTTTGTGGCGGAAGCCGAGAAGCGCGGGCTCAAACCTATCGTGGGCTGCGAGTTTTATATGGTGCCCGACCGGCATAAGAAGTCGTTCTCCCGCTCGAACGGGGAACAGGATGCGCGTTTTCACCAACTGCTGCTGGCCAAAAACCAGCAGGGCTACCAGAATCTCTCCAAGCTTTGCTCGCTCGGGTACATCGAGGGGTTGTACAGCAAATACCCGCGCATCGATAAGGAGTTGGTGGCGCAATACCACGAAGGACTGATCGCTACGAGTTGCTGTCTCGGCGCGGAAATTCCGCAGGCTATCCTGCACGGCAAATTGGAGGAGGCCGAAACACTGCTGAAGTGGTGGCTCGACATCTTTGGAGAAGACTACTACATCGAATTACAGCGCCACCGCGGCCTCGAAAATATCGACGGACTGGGCGTGAGCCAGGAGGATATAAACCAGGAGTTGCTCAAGCTGGCGAAGAAGTATAATGTGAAGGTGATCGCCACCAACGACTCGCACTACGTGGAGGAAGAGGACTGGGCGCCACACGATATTTTGTTGTGTGTAAATACCAACAGTCTGCTCGAAGAAGAAGAGCGCTTCCGCTTTCCCAGTTCCGATTTTTATTTTAAAACAAAAGAGGAAATGGGGCAGATGTTCCACGACGTGCCGGAGGCGCTGGATACTACGCTCGAAATTTTTGATAAAATAGATACCCTCAAACTCAAACGCGACGTGCTGCTGCCGGCATTTCCCGTGCCGGAGGGCTTCCTGAGCCAGGACGACTACCTGCGCCACCTTACTTTTGAAGGCGCCAGAAGGCGCTACGGCAGCATTACCGCCGAAATAGAAGAACGACTCAATTTCGAGCTGGAGGTTATCAAAAACTCGGGATATCCCGGGTATTTTTTGATCGTGCAGGACTTCACCAATACCGCCCGCAGTATGGGCGTGAGCGTGGGGCCTGGCCGCGGTTCGGCGGCGGGCTCGGCGGTAGCGTATTGCACCGGCATCACCAACGTAGACCCCATCAAATACGACCTGCTGTTTGAGCGCTTCCTCAACCCAGAGCGCGTATCGATGCCCGACATCGACATCGACTTCGACGACGTGGGCCGCGAGAAGGTGATTAACTACGTGATCGACAAATATGGCCGCAACCAGGTGGCGCAGATCGTCACCTACGGTACCATGGCCGCCAAGCTGAGCCTGCGCGACGTGGGACGGGTGATGAACATCCCCCTTGCCGAAGTGGACCGGGTGTCGAAATCTTTCCCCAGTCACTTGCAGGCCACCCTCAAAAAGGTATTGCACAAAGGCGGGATTGACCCCAAACTCAAAGAAGAACTCAACTCCGAAGAACTCGAAAGGGCTAACCGCTTCCGCGATCTGGCCGCCAACGACGACCCCGTGGGGCGCATGATCAATACGGCCATGAAACTCGAAGGTTCGGTGCGCAATACCGGCATCCATGCCTGCGGCGTGGTGATTACCCCCGACGAGATCACCAAATACGTGCCCGTAAAGGTGGACAAAGACGCCGATATGCTCATCACGCAGTTTGACAACAGCGTGGCCGAGTCGGCGGGTTTGCTCAAAATGGACTTCCTGGGCCTCAAAACGCTCTCGATCATCAAAGACGCCGTGGTGATGATCAAAGAAAACCACGGCATAGAAATCGACCCCGACGAAGTACCCCTCGACGACGAGAAGACTTACCAGCTATTCCAACGCGGCGAAACGGTGGCGATATTCCAGTATGAAAGTACGGGAATGCAGAAGTACATGAAAGAGCTGTCGCCCACCACTTTTGAGGACCTCATCGCCATGAACGCCCTGTACCGCCCGGGCCCGCTCGAATACATCCCCAATTTCATTGCCCGCAAGCACGGCCGCGAGGCCATCACTTACGACTTGCCGGCGATGGAGGAGTTTTTGAAAGATACCTACGGCATTTCGGTATACCAGGAGCAGGTCATGCTGCTGTCGCAAAAGCTGGCTAATTTCAGCAAAGGCCAGGCCGACGTATTGCGCAAAGCAATGGGTAAAAAGCTGAAATCGGTGCTCGACCAGATGTACCCAAAATTCCTGGAAGGCGGCGAAGCCAACGGTCACCCGCGACCCATCCTCGAAAAGGTCTGGAAAGACTGGGAGGCCTTCGCTTCTTACGCTTTTAATAAATCGCACTCCACCTGCTACGCTTTTGTGGCCTTTCAAACGGCCTACCTCAAAGCGCACTACCCGGCGGAGTTTATGGCTTCGGTGCTCACCCACAACAAAAGCAACCTGTCGGATATCACCTTCTTCCTGCAGGAATGCAAGCGAATGGGTATCACCGTATTGGGCCCCGATATCAACGAAAGTATCTCCGACTTCTCGGCCAACAAACGCCAGGAAATCCGTTTTGGACTTTCGGCGCTGAAGGGAGTAGGGGAGGGACCGGTAGAGGCCATCCTCGAAGAACGGAAAGCCGGCGGGCCGTTCACCGGCATGTTCGACCTGGTGCGCAGGCTGCCCCTGCAGGCCGTCAACAAACGCGTATTGGAGAGTCTGGTGCTGGGCGGCGCCTTCGACTGCTTTGAAACGGTGCATCGCGCGCAGTACTTCCGGCCATCCGACAAACACGACTCGCTGATCGAACACGCTTTGCGCTACGGCAATGCCTTCCAGGCGCAGAAGGCCCAGTCGGCCAACTCCCTGTTTGGCGGCACCTCGGAAGTGCTCATGGAAGAACCTCCGTTCCCGCCCTGCGAGCCCTGGAACCTCGCCGAAAAGCTAAGCCGCGAAAAAGAAGTCACGGGCATATACATCAGCGGCCATCCCCTGGATGATTACCGCATGGAGATCGATAATTTCACCACCTGCAATATCGACCAGTTGAGCGAGCACCAGCAAAAACCCTCGATCAGCCTGGCGGGCATGGTCACCTCGGTGAAACACCTGGTGAGCAAAAACGGCAACGGCTACGGCGTTTTTGAGATCAGCGACTACACCGGCTCGATGGAATTCCGCCTGTTTAGCGAAGACTACCAAAAATTCAAACACCTTTTCGAGGTGGGGATTGCTTTATTTGTAAAAGGCAATTTCCAGAAAAGCTGGCGCGGCGAAGAGATGGAGTTCAAAATCAAGGAATTGAGCATGCTCGAAGGTATAAATCAGCGTATGACCGAGTCGATTACCCTGCGCCTGTCCGTGGATAAGCTCACCGGCGACCTCATCGACCGCATCGACGAGCTCTGTAAGCGCCACAAGGGCCAGCATAAGTTGCGCGTAGAATTGCTCGACCAATCGAAGCGCCTGCGCCTGGGCATGGTAGCCAAAGAACGCAAAGTGATGGCGGATAACGATTTTATTGGGGAGTTGGATAGGTTGGGGGTGGGGTATAAGGTGAATTGATGTGCTAATTTGCTAATTTGGTAAGTGGCTAGTAATTAAAGAATAATAAATAATCAGCACATCAGCACATCAGCACATCAGCACATTAGCACATCAGCACATTTATGTTGGAAATCAACATCACTAGCATAGTAGACTGGGACAATGCCGCCGCCCAACTCATTACCTGGGCCGGCGAGCGCCGAAAATTTGCCTTCTACGGCGAGATCGGCGCGGGGAAGACTACCTTTATACAGGCCATTTGCCGGTATCTGGGGGTTGGCGATTACGTGGCCAGTCCCACGTTTGCATTGGTGCATGAATACGCCGGTAGCGGAGCTAATCGCGTATTTCACCTCGACTTATACCGCTTGCGCAACATACAGGAAGCCCTCGATATCGGCATAGAAGAATACCTGGATAGCCCCGATTATTGCTTCATCGAATGGCCGGAAATCATCGAACCTTTGTTGCCCGAAGATATCGTGCGGGTAAAAATCGCCGCCGATTCAAATTCCCACCGAAAAGTTGTAATTTTGTAAACCTGTCGCAAGCCGGGGAGCAAAAGTTACGAGGGCTATGAGTGAAAAGAAAATACCTATTCCCAAAGAATTTACGGAAGCCAGTCTGCAGCCGCAATCAGAGATGTTGCAGGTTGAAAACCGCCATGGCAAATTGTATATCGGCATTCCGCGCGAGATTACCCTGCAGGAAAACCGCATAGCACTTGTACCTGCTTCGGTGGCCTTGCTTATCGCCCACGGCCACCGCATCGTAGTAGAGACCGGCGCCGGGGAGCGCTCCAGCTTTTCCGACCACGATTACTCCGAAGCCGGCGCAGAGATCGCCTATAGCTCGGAGCAAGTCTACAAGGCCGACATGATCATCAAGGTGGCCCCGCCCACCCTCGAAGAGATCGAGTGGATGCACCCCAACCAGATCCTGATCTCGCCCCTGCAATTGCCCATCATCAACGCTGATTATATCAACAGGCTGCGCCAGAAACGCGTCATTGCCCTGGCGATGGAGTATATCAAAGACGAGTCGGGCGCTTTTCCTATTGTGCGCATTATGAGCGAGATGGCCGGCATCAGCGCTATGCTGACGGCTGCCGAACTCATGACTAAAACCGGCGGCGGTAAGGGGATTTTGCTTGGCGCAATTTCGGGGGTGCCCAGCGCTAAGGTGGTGATCCTGGGCGCCGGCGTGGTAGCCGAATACGCTACGCGTACCGCTCTCGGCTTCGGCGCGGAGGTGCGCATTTTCGACGATAATATTTATAAATTAAAACGCATACAAAGCCAGGTGGGAAGACCGCTTTACACGTCTTCGATGAATCCCATCTACCTCGAGCGCGAACTGCTCAACGCAGAGGTTGTCATCGGCGCCGTCCACTCCGAATCGGGCCGCACACCGGTGATAGTCAGCGAAGAAATGGTAACGAAAATGCGCCCCGGCGCGGTGATTATCGATGTGAGCATCGACCAGGGCGGATGTTTTGCGACTTCAGAGGTCACCTCGCTGCACAAACCGACATTCATAAAACACGGGGTGATTCACTATTGCGTGCCCAATATGGCTTCCAATATTAGCCGTACCGCCTCCATCGCGGTAAGCAATATCATGACGCCCCTGCTGTCGCGCGCCGCCGGCACGGGCAGTATTGAACACATGATGTTCTCTAATCCCGGTCTCCGTCACGGCGTCTATACCTACAAAGGCTGCCTGACGAATGAATACCTGGGCAGGCGTTTCTCCATCAAATCTACCGACCTGGAGCTGTTGATTACGTCTAATCTCTGATGGTAGTCAGGGCTCAGGGCTTAGGGCTTAGCGCTAATCGCTAGGCCCTGAGCCCTGAGCCCTGAGCGCTAATACCTAACCCTAGGTATCCCCCTCCCTAATCTTTGTATTCCCTTTTTCCACACATTTTGGTATTGGCCAAGTGGTGCGAAGCGCTTAGTTTTGTCCTTTGTTTAGAATTAATCTAATTTAATATAAAAACAAAAAAGATGAACTACCTACGCGCCTTATTCCTGCTTTCCACCATTTTGGTAGCCGCTTCATCTTGTAAAAAAGACGAGAACGAATACCCCATACCCGATTCGTACAGCTTCGAAAACGTAAATTATAGCGGCCAATTGCAGCGACTGGCCATGCTTACCGAGTTGAAATCCTACCTGCAATCGGCCAATACGCCGGGTACCGTGCTCGATGCCGGCCGCCTGCATGCCATGTACGCCAACAACGCCGGCGAAGCAGGTTGGTCCGGTAGCTATGATGCGAGCAAACAACTGCGCGACAAGACCTTAGAACCGCAGCGCGCTCTTTTTGACCAATTATTATCTGCCATAGCCGCTGCCAGCGCATCTGCGCAGCCCGCAGCGCCCGGACAAGCCGGGGTGGCCACCACCACCGACGGCGCCAAACGCTACCTGCTCAACGAAGGAGGTGTGGAACTGGCCCAGGTGATCGAAAAGGGACTGATGGGGGCTTGCTTTTACTACCAATCTACCGCCGTCTACTTCGGCGCCGACAAAATGAACGTCGACAACGAAACCGTGACTCCCGGCGAAGGCACCGCCATGCAGCACCACTGGGACGAGGCCTTCGGCTACCTCGGCGTGCCCGTCGATTTCCCGCTGAATACCTCGGGACTATACTTCTGGGGCAATTACGCCAACCAGCGCCACGCCCTGCTGGGCTGCAACGATAAGCTCATGGACGCCTTTCTGCGGGGCCGCGCCGCCATTAATAACAAAGACTACGACACACGCGACGAAGCCATCGCCGAGATCCGGGAAAACTGGGAACTCGTGGCCGCCGCCACCGCTATTAGCTATCTCAACGTCGCCATTAACCGCTACGACGACCCGGCTGCCCGGGCCCATGCTCTGAGCGAAGCTGTTGCTTTCATCTACAGCCTGCAATTCAACCCGGATAAACGCATCGATAACCTACAGGTCGCCAGTCTGTTGGCCACTATCGGCGGCGACTCTGATTTTCTACAAATGAATTTTTACCAAACTATACCACAAGCCCTGCAAACAGCCAAAAACACGCTGGCCGGCTACTACGACCTGCAGCAATTGCAAGATCAATTTTAACCAATACCTAATACCATGATCACCATCAAAAAACTATGCATCGGTTTTACTTTTGTTATTTTGGTTGCCGGCGCCTGCAACGATACCAACCAATCGCCCTGTGTGAGCGAGCAGGACCAATCCGCCGTATTCCAAAACATAGCCGACAACCTGATCATACCGGGTTATGAAGACCTGAATACCAGGCTGGCTGCGCTCCAATCCGCCACCCAGGCCTTCACCGAAGACCCCGCCACAGCCCAACTGGAGGCCCTGCGCAACGCCTGGAAAGCCGCTTACCTAAGCTGGCAGCGCGTAGCGCAATACGAATTCGGTCCGGCTGAAGACCGGCAACTGCGCGCCTTTCTCAATGCCTTTCCGTTAGAAATGGCGGCAGTAGAGGCCCGGCTCAACTCGGGCAACTTTGTCTTCGACAACGCGGAGACCTTCGACAAAGGCTTCCCCGCCCTCGACTACCTGCTCTACGGCGCAGGCGCTACCGAGGCCGACATCCTGGCGCAATACAGCACCGATCCGCTGGCCGATAACTACAAAGGTTACCTCACGGCCGTCACCTCACAAATGCAGCAATTCGTCAGTGAAACCTTGCAGGCCTGGACCGGCGGCTTCCGCCAGACCTTCATCGCCAACACGGGCACCGCGGCGGGCGCCTCGCTCAGCCTGCTCATCAACGCCCTCAACGAGCACTACGAACTCATCAAACGCGACAAACTGGGCATCCCGGTAGGCGCCGTCACGCTAGGTTTTCCCAACCCCGACAAAGCGGAGGCCTTTTATGCCGGCATTTCCGCCGAGCTGGCCCTCGAAGCCCTGCGCGCCGCTGAATCGCTTTACCTGGGCCGTGCCATCAATGGCGCCAACGGCGAAGGCCTCGACGACTACCTGCTGCAAGTGGCCGCCAAACAACAAGGCCAGGACCTACACCCACTGATCGTCGACCAGTTCGAAGCGGCCATCGGGGCCCTGGCTGCCGTACCCGACCCCCTCTCCGAGACCATCGCCACCGATAAAGCCCTGGTAGAACTGGCCTACGTGGAAGTATCCGAGCAGGTGCGCCTGCTCAAGACCAACCTGCCCTCGCAGACCCGCATTGCCATTACCTACATCGACAACCCGAGCGACTCCGATTAAAATGAATAACCCGACTGTACACCGGCTGCTCTACCGGCCATTGCCCATCGCGCCGCTCGTCACTTTTCGCATACTTTTTGGCGGATTGATGATGATCGGCGCGTTGCGTTTTATGCAAAAAGGTTGGGTAGAGCGCCTGTACGGCGAACCGGTTTTTTTCTTTAAATATTATGGGTTTGAATGGGTGAAAACCCTGGATGTGCCGGGTATGTACGCGGTATACAGCCTCATAGCGCTCAGTGCAGCGGGCATCATGCTGGGGTTCGCCTACCGCTGGAGCGTGCTGTTGTTTTTTCTGAGCTTCAGCTACGCGGAATTGACCGACGCCACCAATTACCTCAACCACTACTACCTGGTCATCCTGCTGGCCTTTTTGCTGTTTTTCCTGCCGGCCAACCGGCGTTTTTCCGTCGATACCTGGCGGCGGCCCTCTCTGGCGCTTACCCATGTGCCGGCCTGGACCATCCACCTGCTGCAATTCCAGGTCGGCATAGTCTATTTTTTTGCCGGCTTCGCCAAATTGAACCCCGACTGGCTGTTCAGGGCCATGCCCCTGGCGGTGTGGCTCCCTGAAAAGGCCGGTATTCCCGTCATAGGCCCCTTGTTGGCATTGCCCGCTGCGGCATTTGTATTCAGCTGGTTCGGCGCCATTTACGATCTGACTATACCTTTTTGGTTATTTATAAAAAAAACGAGACCATGGGCCTACGGCGCGGTCGTAGTTTTCCACGTGCTCACCAAAATGCTGTTCAATATCGGCTTGTTTCCATTCATCATGATCTTCAACACCTGATCTTTTTCCCCGCAAGCACCCACCACCGCTGGCTAAAATATCTCGGCTACCACCCCCAAGAACCTGATAGCAAGGAACCTACAACCCACAACCTACAACCTACAACTTACAACCTACAACCGATAACCCCTTTAGCCCTGGCGCTCTACGTTGCCTTCCAGGCCCTGCTGCCCCTCCGCTTCCTCTGCTACCCGGGCAACGTCCTGTGGACCGAAGAAGGCTACCGCTTTGCCTGGCGGGTTATGTTGGTAGAAAAAACGGCTATGCTACTTTTTACGTAAGCGATGCGGCTACGGGGCGGCGCACCGAAGTCATCAACAGCCGGTTTTTGACGCCTTTTCAGGAAAAACAGATGGCCATACAGCCCGATTTTATATTGCAATACGCGCATTTTCTGGCCCGTCATTACCGGGAGCGCGAAGGATTTCAGCAGCCGGTGGTGACTGTGGATAGCTACGTGGCCCTCAACGGCCGCCCCAGCGAGCGATTCATCGACCCCGAGGTTAACCTGGCGGATGAGCTTGACGGGTTGGGGGCTAAGAAGTGGGTGTTAAGGTATTGAAATGACATTGATTTATTAACCGCAGAGTTTAAGGAGTTTAGCGCAGAGTGTCGCAGAGTCAAGTAACGCTCCAGAAACTCTGCGATAAACTCCTTAACTCTGCGGTTAATAAAACACAATATACTGGATATGAAACGATTAACCGTTGCCGCATTATTATTGTTCAGCCTTAGTATATTGCAGGCACAACCTATCAAGGCCGCATCACCGACGCCGTCACCGGCGCCCCCTGGTAGAAGCTTTCCTCCATTTCCAGGAAGCCGGCCGCACCATCACCACCGACGGAGAAGGTCGATTTGAAGCAATCGGATTGGCGGCAGGCGCCCACACCTATCACTTTTCGCCGAAGGCTACGCCACCCGGCAGGAAATCATAAAAATCCCCGATACCATTTCAAGCTACCATTTCACCTTGCAATCCCTTGAATACGACATGCAGGCCGTAGAAGTGGCTGCGGTCAGCAACAGCGGCGGCTGGCGCCGCCTGCGCAACGTAGAAGGCATGGCGATCTATGCCGCCAAGAAAAACGAAGTCATCGAGTTATCGGGCGTCATGGGTAACCTGGCCGCCAACAACGCCCGGGAGATCTACAAAAGCATTGCAGGGCTCAACATCTGGGAAAGCGACGGCGCCGGACTGCAACTGGCCATCGGCGCGCGGGGGCTCGACCCCAACCGCACCTCCAGCTTCAATACGCGACAGAACGGCTACGATATCAGTGCCGACGCCCTGGGCTACCCCGAGAGCTACTACACCCCGCCCACGCAGGCCCTCGAACGCATCGAGATCGTACGCGGCGCGGCATCCCTGCAATACGGCCCACAGTTTGGGGGATTACTCAACTTCGTGATGAAAAAAGGTCCCCGCGACAAAAAAATTGCCTACACCACCGACAACACCTACGGCGCCTTCGGCTTTTTTGAGCAGCACCCACAGTCTGGGCGGCACTGTGGGCAAACTCAACTACTACACCTTCTACCAATACAGGCAGGCCGAAGGCTGGCGCGCCAATAGCGAATTTGGGCAACACACCGGCTTTGCCAATTTGGATTTTAATGTAAATGAAAAACTTAACCTGGGACTGGACATCACTGCCATGCACTACCTGGCCCAGCAACCCGGCGGCCTCACCGACTTCGAATTCAATGCCGACCCACGCCAATCGAAACGCGCCCGCAACTGGTTTGCCGTCGATTGGAAACTCAGGGCCCTGACCCTCAACTACCGCTTTTCGGACGCCACCAAACTCAACATCCGCAACTTCGCCCTGCTCGCCGGTCGTGATGCCCTGGGCGAACTGGGCCCCATCAACCGGCCCGACCCCCTGCGCGAGCGCGACCTTGTGGCTGGGCGCTACCGCAATTTCGGCTCCGAGGCCCGCATCATCCACCGCTACGACCTGGGCGGGTTTACTTCCACGCTGCTTACCGGACTGCGCTATTACCGGGGCTTTACCCACAACCGCCAGGGCAACGCCGACGATAGCGCCGAACCCCGCTTTGAATTCCTTAGCCCCCTCGACCTCGAAAAATCGGAATACCGCTTTCCCAGTCGCAACCTGGCCTTTTTTGCAGAAAACCTGTTCAACCTGAGCGAGCGCTGGAGCCTCACGCCCGGATTGCGAATTGAATACATCCGCACCGCCGCCGAGGGCTATTTTAAGCAGCGCATCTTTTCGGGCAACCAACTCATCTTCGAACGGCGCTACGACGACAGTCGCCTACAGGAACGCGCCTTCCTGCTGCTGGGATTGGGCAGCGGTTATCGCACCGGCGCCCAGACCGAAATATACGCCAACGTATCGCAGAACTACCGGGCCATCAACTTCAGCGACCTCGCCGTGGTCAACCCCAACCTGCTCGTCGACTCCCTGATGAAAGACGAACGGGGTTTCAATGCCGACCTGGGCTGGCGCGGCCAATTGCTCGACGAGCGATTCCGCTTCGACGTCAGCGCCTTCTACCTACTCTACCGCGGCCGCATCGGGCTGGGCGAAAAAGAAGTCACCACCTACTTCTCCGACTCCATCCCGCTCACCAGCACCGTCGCCTATCGCACCAACATCGGCGATGCGCGCATCGTGGGCATTGAGGCCTACGCCGAAGCCAACGTTTGGCGCCTGCTCGACAACCGCCCCGGAAGCTCCTCGCTGGTCGTCTTCCTCAATGGCAGTCTGTTGCAGGGCCGCTACCTCTCGGGGCAGCCTTCTGCTGTGGGCAAGGAAGTGGAACTCATTCCACCGCTAAACCTCAAAACGGGTGTATCCTTTCAATACAAAGGCTGGCGAGCGGGGTTCCAATACTCCTACACCTACCGCCACTACAGCGACGCCACCAACGCCGTCTTCGTAGCCGACGCCACCCGTGGCATCATCCCGTCGTATGGCGTTGCCGACATCTCTGCAGCCTATACCTGGAAAAAATTCACCCTCAGCACCGGCGTCAACAACCTGACCGATGCAGTGTATTTCACGCGGAGGGCCACGGCATACCCGGGGCCGGGCATCATTCCGTCGGAAGGAAGGCGTTGGTATGTGGGGGTGAAAGTGATGTTTTGATTTGCTGATTTGCTGATTTGCTGATCCCGAACTTCGTCCGGGACAAGTTGTGCTGATGCGACCGAAGTCGAACTAAGTGAGTCCCGATTGAAAATCGAGGGAGTCCCGTACCGAATGGAAGGAGATCGGGATGCTGATTGCTGACTGCTGATAGCTGACTGCCGAACTACCAATGCCTCGCCTGATGCGGATACCTCACCACGTACTGCTCCTTGATCATACGGAGTAGCTTGGCGCGCAGTTCCTCTACATTTTCTTTGGTGATAGCGGAGATAAACACATTGTCGTGGCCGAACTGGTGTTTGAGGCTGCCGCGCAGGCCTTCTTCGATCTCTTCTTTGGCTTCGTCGTCGAGGAAGGGGTCGTAGTAAAGCTTGCGGTAAAGGTCGATTTTATTAAAAACCAAAAGGGTGGGTTTGTCGATTGTCTCGAGGTCTTTGAGGGTTTGGTTGACAGTGCGGATATGGTCTTCGTGTTGGGGGTGGGCGATGTCTACCACGTGCACCAGGATATCGCTTTCGCGCACCTCGTCGAGCGTCGATTTAAAGCTTTCGATGAGGTGGTGGGGCAATTTGCGGATAAATCCTACTGTATCCGACAGCAGGAAAGGCACGGCCTCCCAGGCGATCTTGCGCACGGTGGTGTCGAGGGTGGCAAAGAGTTTGTCTTCGGCGAAGACCTCCGACTTGCTCAGCATATTCATGAGCGTCGATTTGCCCACGTTGGTGTAGCCTACCAGTGCCACCCGGATGAGTTGTTCGCGGGTTTTGCGCTGGGTGGTATTCTGGAGGTCTATTTTTTTCGAGTTTCTTTTTCAGGAAAGCGATCTTATCGCGCACGATACGGCGGTCGGTTTCGATCTCTTTTTCGCCGGGACCCCGCATGCCGATACCGCCGCGCTGGCGTTCGAGGTGCGACCACAGGCCGCGCAGTCGAGGCAGCATGTATTGTAGTTGAGCCAGTTCCACCTGGGTTTTGGCCTGGGCGGTCTGGGCGCGACTGGCGAAGATATCGAGGATCAGGCTACTGCGGTCGATGATCTTCACCTTGAGGGTTTCTTCGAGCACATTTACCTGCTTGCCGCTGAGGTCGTCGTCGAAGATCACCATGTTGATGTCTTCGTTTTTCTCGATATAGGTCCTGATCTCTTCGAGTTTGCCGCTGCCGATAAAGGTGCGGGGGTCGGGATGGGGTAGTTTTTGCAGGTAACGCTTGGTCGTGGTAGCGCCGGCGGTAAGGGCAAGAAATTCGAGCTCGTCGAGGTATTCTTCCACCTGCGGCTCCGTCTGGTCTTTTTGGATTAAACCCACCAGTACGGCGTATTCCGTATTTTTCTTAAGTCCTTTATTTCCTTTTTCTCCGATATTCCAGCCGGATTGCTTCATGTTCAGGTTTTATTTTTTTTGGGAGTTAAATTGGCAGGAACCGGCCCGGTATTTATGTTACTTTTTTCATCGCCAAAAAAGTAACCAAAAAGGCTAGGCAAATTTAATTGCTCCGCTAAATTTGCCGGCCAGCCCGCGCTCAGTTTATATGCTTTGACTCTGTGTCACTCCGTTTTACTCCGTTTAACTCTGCGGTAAAAAAACTGTAATTGCCCTAATGGTTGTATTATACTAACACCAAAAGAAGAATATTCGTTTCATTTGGACAGCCAATGTACCGGGTTGAGGTGTTGTTTTTCCTTCCACAATTCGAAGTGCAGTTCTTTTTTGCTACCCAGGCTACCTATGCGTTGGGCGGCGTCGACGGTTTCTCCCCTGCGCACAAATACGTCTTCCAGGTTGGAGTATACGGTATAATAGTTGCCGTGTTGCAGGATGACCAGGTTTTGATAGCCGGGGATAAACTGCGTGCCGGCGACTTTGCCGGCGTAGACGGCCTGCACTTCTGAACTACCACCCGCTTTGATATCGATGCCGTTGTTGGTAATCTCGATGCCTTTGAGTGTGGGGTGGGCTTGTACGCCAAACGAGCGCACTACGGCGCCTTTTATGGGCCAGGGCAGGCGGCCTTTGCGTTGTACAAATTCTCCGGAGACGGGGTCTTCAGCTTCGGGGGGCGCCGGCGCTGAGGGCCTCCGTGGTGCGCGCGGCTTTGCGCTTGCGTGCCATTTCCTCCCTGATGATAGCTTCTATGGATTCGTTGAGGCGGTTGTGGGCTTTTTGCTGGCGGTTGAGTTCGGCGGCCAGGCGGCTTTCGTCTTTGTTGAGGGTTTTGAGCATCTTGTCTTTATCATGCAACTCGCGGTCGAGCAACAGCGTTTGGCTCTGCTGGGAGACCAGCAGGTTTTCTTTTTCTTTTTTGCGGGTTTCGAGTTGCGTGGCTTTGTCGCTCAGCATTTGCTGGGTTTCCTGGATGAGCTTGGCTTGTTTTTCGCGATAGCGGTGGTATTGCCTTATGTATTGCCAGCGTTGAAAGGCCTGGTTGAAGTTGTCGGAAGCAAACAAAAACATGACCAGAGTATTGCCGGTGCGGTGTCGATAGGCAGTGCGGAGCATAGAAGCGTAGTCGGCTTTCAGGCGCGCGATGTCGTTGGTCAGTGACTCAATGACTTCGTTGGTGCGGGCGATGCTTTCTTCGGTGTAGGCGATTTCGTCGCGCAGGGTGCGGATGAGTTGTTGTCGCTTGCCGATTTGTTTTTGGAGCGTGGCGAAACGCTCGAAGGTAGCCGCTTTGCTTTTTTGCGTGGCTTCGAGTTTGCCCGAGGTTTTTTTGATATCCTGGATCAATTGTTTGCGCTTGTCTTCCAGCTCTTTCCGGTTTTGGCCGAAACCAGGTAGTGCCAGCAGGCAACATAATAAGGCGATCCAGGTGGTGTTACTTAATTTCATTTCATTTTACGCGGGTGTACCGATCGGGAATGTCAAAGCTTATATCCAGTGGTTTGTCGATCACAACTTCCGAAAAACGCACTTCTACCTGGACTTTGCCGGTAGCGCTGCTTTGCATTTCCATATTGCGAAGATAAGAAAAATCCTGCCGGTCGGTCACTTTTGCGTATTCTTCGAGGCCCATGCTCACGCTGCGGCGCTCGCGCAGGTCGTTGAAATCCATTTTTTTGAGCTGGCGCTTGTCGGCCGAGAGCCAGTAGTGGTTTTCCATGCCTTCTTTTTCGCCGAAGAGGTGGTAGAAGGGCAATTTGACTTCGGCCTGTAGGTCTTTGGTGGTAAAAAAGAGCGGGTTGCCCAGCAGCAGGGCTTGCAAGGTGGCCAGGCTGGCCGGGGCGCTCACCTGTTTTTCGAGGTACTTCAAGTCGCGCACGGCATATTCGTTGTTGATGCGGTCGATGATGTACACCGAGTCGGGGGTTACCTGCACACGGGCGATCTCGAAGCCCAGTTTTTTGATGCTGGCCCAGATTAGGCTGTCTTTGCGCATTTTGATAGAGGCGTTCACCGAAAGTTGCTGATTGCCGTCGTTGAAGGTGATCTTGGCTTTGGCGTCGAGCCAGTCGGCTTTTATGTGTCCGGCCAGCAGCGCTTCCATGAGTTGGCTGGGAGAGGCATTGTCTGGATTACCGGTGCGTGCAGAGCGAGTTGTTTTGCAGCCGCTCCCCGAAAGTGCGGTGATTCCTATCAATAACAAGAAAAAGGAAGAAAAGCGAGCGCGTTTCATTGGCCTGTGACGAGTTTAATTTTTTTATCGAGCGAGTCGGTGCGGTTGCCGCTGTCGCGCGATTTGATCCAATATTGGAGGGCGCCCGCTGTATCATTTTGCTGAAAAAGCAAGTCGCCGTAGTGTTCGAGTAGCATAGGGTCGTTGGGAGCGCCGGGCAGGGCTTTGTCGAGCCATTGGCGAGCGTCGGCGTACGATTTTTGCTGAAAGAGTACCCACCCCTGGGCGTGTTGGGAGAGCGATTGGTTGGGGGCGATTTCCTGGGCCGACTTGGCCAATGTGGCGGCTTTGCCGAGCTTGTCGGCGCGGCCGGCAAGGCAGATGCTATAAAGGCTGAGCACCTGGGCCGATTGTGGGTTGATTTTCAAGGCGGCTTCGAAGGCGTTGTCGCCTTCTTCGTAGTTGAGCAGGGCATAGTGGGCCAGGCCCAATTGCACCAGGATGTCGAGTTTGAGATTGGTGTCGTTGCCGGCCATGAGGAATGCCTGGTCGAGCACATCGGCTGCCTCGTTCATCTGGCCGTTTTTGCGGGCAGCCAGGCCGTTCATGTAATACACGAATGCTTTATTGGGAAAAAGGTCGATGGCTTGCTCCGATACCCGGGCCAGCGAGGTAAAGTCGCGCGATTCCAGGTGGATGCGCATCAGTTGCTCCCACACCAGGTAAACGCTTTTATCGAGTTGCAGGGTGCGCTGGTATTTGACCATTGCATTGCTGTGCCTGCCGGAATGGTAGAGTAGGTCGCCGGCGGCAGCAAACACTTTGGCCTGCGTGGGGTGTACACGCTCGAGGATGTCGGTGAGTTCAAGGGCGGCATCTGCCAGCGTAGGGCTACCGGTTTGTACGACTTTAGTGATAATAGGTAAAAGCTTACCCATTTTGAGGTCGATTTCTACATCTGCCTGCTCAAAAACGGGTTTGAGTGAAGCCAGGTATTCGTTGTCGTCGCTTTCTTTTACGTCGGCGCCGGCGATGGCGAGGTTGGCCTTGGGGTCGCTGGGGGTGATGGCCAAAATATCGCGATATACCTGCATGGCGCTGTTTCTGTCGCCGAGTTGTTCGTAGTAGCCCGCCAGCAGATGGCGGTAGGACGTATTTTTCGGAAATGCATTCACCAGTCTTACCAACTCCGCAGTAGCTTTTTTGGTATCGCCGGTGCCTATGAAAAGGGCGTGTTTTCGACGCACGATTTCTTCGTTGATGCCCGTGCGGGCTTCGAGGTTTTCATATACCTGGATGGCGCGGGCGACGTCGCCGGCTTTGACCAGAAAAAAGGCCCATTTGTAATAATAATACTCGTTGCCGGGCGACTTTTGCACAAGCGTTTCGTAAACCGATGCGGCTTCTTTGTTGCGGCCGGCTTTCTGATACACGTCGGCCAGCAATTTCTGGTACCACTCGTTACTGGCATCGTTATAGACTGCAATTTTGAGATAGCGAACGGCCTCGTCCCAATCGCTCCTCAAGTCGTAAATACGCGCCAATTCGTAGGCGGCGGCGTGATTGCGGGGGTCTTCTTTCATCACGTCGTTGTAGCGCGTGATGGCTTTGTCGTAATTGCCCAGCAGTTTTTCCCGGTTGGCCTCGATAAACATCTGCTGGAGCATGACCTGCGATTCGCTGACGCGTTCCTGGGCTGATAATATCGCCGGGAAAAGTACAGCTAAGGATAACAGGGCGTGTAAAAACCTCATAGTGTATTGTTTATAAAAATTTTTTTAGGTTATACTTTTGAGTAATCTCCCAAACTCAATTTGGAGCTTTCCCCCTGGTAATCTACACTATTGCCAATCATTGAATGCATCAGGTTGGCATTTTGAATGTTGGTTTCGTTCTGAATAATGCTATTGCTAATAACGGAATGAGCGATGGAAGAATTGCTTCCCACCGACACATAAGGCCCTACCACCGAGTTTCGCACCACGCTATTGTCGCCGATATAGCAGGGCGGCAGTATGATAGCGTTTTCGACTTGGGCGCTGGGCGATATCAGGGTTTCCTGATTTTGTTTTAATTCGAGCATGCGGCGGTTGGTGTGCAGCATATTGTCTTTGTTGCCGCAATCGAGCCATTCTTCGATATAAGCGGGGCGGAAGGCCAGTCCCCGGTCGCGCAGCATCTCCAGGGCGGTAGTGAGCTGAAATTCGCCTTTGTCTTTGATGTTGTTGGCCATCATTTCGTCGAGGGCGTCGCGCAGGCGATCGGCCTGGCGCAGGTAATAGATGCCCACAATGGCGAGGTCGGAGACAAAAGAGGTCGGTTTTTCTACAAAACCTGTGATCAGACCATTTTCATCCTGCAAGACCACGCCAAAAGACGAGGGGTCGGCCACCTTTTGCAGCCAGATTACCCCTTCTGAGGCGGGATCGAAAGCAAAGTCGGCTTTGAACAGCGTATCCGAGAAGGCGATGATGCAATTGCCTTCCAGGCTGTTTCGGGCGCAGCTGATGGCGTGGCCCACGCCCAGGGGCTTGTCCTGGTAATAGATAGCGCAGCGGGCGCCCATTGCAGCGGCCACTTCCTGCAGCTTTTGCTCGGTCTCCGGCCCAAAAGCGCCGATAATGAAGGCAATTTCTTCTATCTTGTCCTGCAGCGAGGCGGAAAGATCTTCTACCAAACGCTGTACCATAGGTTTACCAGCGATGGGCAACAGTGGTTTGGGAACAGTGAGGGTGTGCGGGCGAAGTCTCGACCCTTTACCCGCCATTGGTATGATTATTTTCATGTTGTACAGTTAGCAGTCAGCAGTTAGCAGTTAGCAGTCAGCAGTTAGCAGTTTGCAGTTAGCAGTCAGCAGTTAGCAGTCAGCAGTTAGTTAAAAGAAGCTGATAGCTGACTGATAGCTGACTGCTAACTTTCCCCGTTCTATGGAACCAATTACAAGGCGTTTTCGTTTTGAGGCAAGGTGTTTTATCGCAGTTTTTTTCAAATTTGTGCAAACTTTTTATTTGCAGGCGCCTGCCCCGTGTCGAGAAGGAGGGTGGGAGCGTGAGAGTGTGAGAGTGTGTGAAAATGATCTATGATCCCTCCCTCCCACTCTCTCACACTCTCACTCTCTTCATCTCTGCCATCCGTTGGAGAGGGGCGAAATATTATCTATTTTTAAATAAAATTTCCATTGGAAAAAGGAATCGTAATCAAATCGACGGGGAGCTGGTACCAGGTAAAGACCGGTGATGGGGCGGTATGGCAGTGCCGGATCGTGGGCAAATTCCGCCTCGAGGGCATTAGAATTACCAACCCCGTAGCTGTGGGCGATGAGGTGGAGATGACTCCCGAAAATGCCGATGAAAAACAGGGACTTATCACCGGCATTTTGCCTCGCAAAAACTACGTGGCCCGGCAGTCGCCCCGCGCCAAACACGACCTGCATCTGCTGGCCAGCAATATTGACCAGGCTCTGCTGGTGACTACTATTGTGCAACCCAACCTCAAACTCGGCTTTATCGACCGCTTTTTGCTGATGACCGAACCGCAGAATATTCCGGCTATTATTGTTTTTAATAAAATAGATGTATACGACGAGGATACCCTGGAATTGGCAGAGGCGCTGTGCGGTATTTATGAATCCATCGGTTACACCGCGTTGACGGCATCGGCCCGCACAGGGCAAGGCGTCGACAAGCTAAGGGAATTGCTCAAGGACAAAACCACCCTTATCAGCGGCCAGTCGGGCGTAGGCAAATCTACGCTGGTGAACCGCATCCAGCCCAATCTGGCATTGAAAACGCAGGAGTTATCCGACTACTCGGGCAAAGGATTGCATACTACTACTTTTGCAGCAATGCATACCCTCGATTTCGGCGGCGCCATTATAGATACGCCGGGCATCAAATTGCTGGCTTTTAACAATTTGCAACCCGCCGATGTAGCCCACAATTTCCGCGAGTTTTTGAGATCACCGAAAATTGCCGATTCAGAGGCAGTTGCCTGCACCGCAACGAACCCGGCTGCGCCGTCAAAGAAGCCGTAGAAGCCGGCCAGATCAGCGAAATTCGCTATATGAATTACCTGGGCATCCTCGAGGAGATCGAGGATCAGAATTACTGGGAAAGACATAAGGATATGTAGGGAGAGGGGGAGAGGGGGCGAATTGGCGAGGGGGAGAGGGGGCGAGAGGGAGAGGGGGCGAGAGGTGAGGGGGTGAGGGGGGATTTTAAAACGAATAATTGATTGAGGGGCGCGTCTATATTATTATTAACCAATGAAAGACTGTAGTCGACCTGTAGACGTATATCAACTGTTTTCGTACAACTGTTTGAACTAAAATCCTTTCAAAAGAAGAGAATATAGTTTGCGATCATCCGTCTTGCGCCAATATGCGACTCAGGAGAACGACTGGCTTACTTCATTGCTAAATTATTTGATTCAGAAGGAGAAGCATAAAGGTTGACTTGATTTTAGTCCCTGGTCGAAATTTATGTTGCATAATCCGAAAAATAGTAACCAGGGATTAAATGCCCTGCCCTCCCCTCGCCTAGCCCTCCCTATCTCCTTTCCGGATAAACGGCCCAGAGCTCCTTAAACGCCGGTCCCCAGCATTGCACGCGTTTGATGGGGGGGATGCGCAGGCGGGTAGCTTCCAGGAGGTTGAAAGTAAATGGCGTAATGCGGCAGTTGAGCGCGTCGATATAGAGCACTTTGCCGTAGGTATTGTCGGCCAGGCAAGTATATTCGGCGAAGGCGTTGGTGTTTTCGAGGTCGGCATTGAGAAAACTCAACACATTGATAGTGATACCTTTTTCGCGCAATTCCTGCGACCATTCACAGATATCCAGGTTGTTTACTTTGCAAATATTGGCGCCGTCGCTCACCAGCAGGAGCGACTTGCGGCTGTTGGGGTTGTCGGTGAATAAGCCCGGCGATTCCACCAGCATATTGAGCAGGGGAGTGGTGCCGTCGGGATTCAGAAAGCCAAGCCGCGAGCGCAGTTCAGGCAAGGGAAGACTGCCTGCTTTCTGCCACATCTTGGGCGGCGTGCCGCAATCGCCGCCGATGGTGCCCACGCCAACAAGCGTAGTCGGCGCCATTTTGTCGAGCATAAACAGGGCGGTTTCTTTCATCACCTGGAAGCGGGTGGCGCCGCGGCAGGTTACGTTTTCCATCACCATCGAACCCGAGATATCGAGCAGCATGACCACCTCGTCGTAGTTGGCAAATGCCGCCATTTCGGAGGTATTGTTGGGTAGGTTGTCGTAATCGGTGACTTCAATGGCGCTATAGACGGTATCAAAAAAGGCGGGCGGCACGTCGAGCGTATCGCCAAGCATACGCTGGTTGGTCCAGGCGGTTTCGTTGCGACTGTCTTTTGCAAGGCCAGCTTGAAGATGTCGTAGGCCCGCTGCAAGTCGTCTTTGCGAAGGTGGTAGTGCAGGGGGCGGTCCTGGCTTTTATGTGCACCCTGCCCCTGGTTCATAAAGGTGACATAGCCCAGCGTGTTGTACATCACGCTCAAAGCGTTGGGTTTGCCCAATTCTTCCTGCACGGAGATACCTTTTTTCAGCGCGGCCATGGCTTGGCCGTATTGCTTTGCATAGGTGTAGGTGACGCCTTCAAAAAAATACAGCAGCGCCGTTTTCTGGCGGTATTCGGGGTCGCGGTCCGATAACAAATTAATACTCCGCTTGAGCAAGGCCTGCGAATCGCTGGTTTTACCCACCCGGCCCAAACCTACGGCATATGCCAACGCGAAATTGAATTCCGTCGGGATGGCGTCGTAAGCCTGCGAAAAATGGTAAACCGCTTTATCGAAGCGACCTTCGCTATAGTAGTAGTTGCCTTTGTAATAGTGCTTGTATGCGCCTTTGCGCCCCTCTTCGAGGAGCGAAAACGAGAGTAACACGATGCAGGCTAGTAATCCTGCCAGTAAAATTGCCTTCCTTTTCATCACCCACAAAGAACGGAGAAATGTTGGGATTATTATGTGGTGAACTGTGAACGGTGAACTGTGAACAGATCAGAGGGCAGTTCACAGTTCACCGTTCACAGTTCACTAAAAAAACATATCTTTGTACAAACCAGGCACTCGTGATTAAGTAGTTGGGGACAACACATATGCTAAATCCGCAAACATTAGAACAAAAATTGCAGCAACGCAAAGACCCCATGCAGCGATTGGCGCTCATCGACCAATTGGCCTGCCACTACGCTTTTACCAACGTGTCGAGAGCCCGCCAGCTATTGGAAGAAGAACACCGCATCCTGCGGGTCTTCAATTACAGCGATTTCAAGCTCAACTACCACCTCAACCTGGCGACGATTGAAAACAATCTCTACCATTTTGCGGAAGCAGAAAAAGCATTCCAAAAAGCTATTACTATTCTCGAAGACATAGGCACCGCCAAACAATTGGCAGAGGTGTATATCGACTATGCGGGCACGCTGATGAACCTGGAGCGCCTCTATGAGGCTACGATGTTCCTGGATAAGGCCGCCAAGTCGCTGCGCAATTTTCCCGACCAGGGTCTGCAATCGCGCATCACCTGCCGCGAAGGTTTTCTTCAGCTGCACTACGCCGATTATCCCAAAGCCATCGAGTTGCTGCTGGAGGCCAAGAAGTTGATTGCCTCGCTCGACCGGCCGCTGGAGTTGAAAGACAATTACTTTCTCACCCTTATCCATAGCGGGTTGGGAAAGATTTACGATCGCAACGACGAATACGACAAAAGCGTGCAGGCCTACCTGCGCGTGGTCAATATGTGCGAGAACCTGCAGATGCGCACCCGCATTGCCTGGCACTATGTCAACGTCGGTACCGCCTACATGGCCCTCAACGACCTGGAAAACGCCGAGTTGTACTTCCGCAAAGCCATCAATACCCGCGACGACGCCAGCCGGCAGGCTCGCGCCGGCGCCTTCGCCAACCTGGGTTTCTGCTATTTTTACAACGAACGCTACAAAGAAGCCCTCGAGCACTTCGATAAGGCCGAACGATTGTACAAAGAAACTTCGGAGGAAGATTATACCAACTTTTCTATCCTGGCCTTGTGGCGCGGCCGCTTGTATTCCGAACTCGCCCAGCCGGAAGATGCCCTCGAGCATTTTGCAGAAGCCTACGGCTATGCCAGCAAGGTGGAAGACCACAAACAATTGGCCAGCATTTGTAAATATATGGCCTCGTTTTATGCCGAAGAAGGCGATTATAAAAATGCCTACGAATACCAACTCCTGCACGATAAGTTCGTAGAACAGTACAACGAACAACTCGACAAACGACAGCAGGCCGAGTTGGAGGCCAAATACGAAGCCGCCAAAAAACGCCAGGAAACCGAACTGCTCCGGTTGGAAGCCACCCGACTGCAACTCAAGGCGCTGCGCGCGCAGATGAACCCCCACTTTATGTACAACGCGCTGAATGCTATCCAGAATTATATCACCTCGAATGAAGTAAATAGCGCCTCCAAATACCTGGCCAAGTTTGCCAAACTGATGCGCCAGAGTCTCGATTATTCAGAATTGGAAATCATTCCGCTCGAACAGGAAATCGCCTTTCTCGAGGATTATTTGTATATAAATGAAAAATTGCGCTTCGAAGACCGCCTGAAATACGAGATCAAGGTGGACGACGAAATCGAAGAAGATATCCTGGGCGTGCCCACGATGATTGTGCAACCTTATGTCGAAAATGCGATCGAACATGGCTTGCGTACCCGCAAAAAAGGCCTGATCAAGGTGGATTTTTCGATGTTCGACGACGATACGATCCTCTGCGTGGTGGAAGACAACGGTATTGGCCGCGAAAAGGCGCACCAATTGCAAACGCAAGATCCCAAGTATCAAAACCACCGCTCGAAAGGCACCAGCATTACGGAAAAACGCCTTCAAATTCTCCACAATTCGAAAGACAAAGGCGTGTTTGTGAAAACCATCGACCTGAAAGACGCCAAAACCGGCGAACCCAAGGGCACCCGCGTGGAGATTATGATTCCTATCGTGGATATCCGCTGAGTGAACTGTGAACAGTGAACTGTGAACCGATCAAGGAGCAGTTCACTGTTCACTGTTCACTGTTCACTCAATCATGGCATCCTTTTTGAATGTAAATGGGTACATACCATTACCAACAAAAAAGGAACAACATGCTATCAGAGAAATCAACGTTTTACAAAGACATCCGCTTCTGGCTGGTATTGACCTGCCTGGCGGTACTATTGGTTATTGCTGTTTTGAAGAGATAAGGGGTCGGCAGTCGGCGCAGTCGTGGTCGCCCCTCCCGTCTCAAAGTCCCAAGATCCTACGGTTTGTCGCCTCATCGGCCTGGCCGCCGGCAAAATCGTCGAAAGCCTTGGCCGTCACGTGGATGATGTGATCCTCGATAAACGGCGCACCTTCGCGGGCGCCCTGTTCGGGCGATTTGAGGCAGCATTCCCATTCCAGTACGGCCCAGCCGTCGAAGTCGTATTGGGCCAGTTTGCTGAAAATGGCGGCAAAATCCACCTGCCCGTCGCCCAGCGAGCGAAAGCGGCCCGCGCGGTTTATCCAGCCTTCGTAGCTGCTGTATACACCCGCCCTACCCGAGGGGTTGAACTCGGCATCTTTGACGTGGAACATCTTGATAAATTCGTGGTAGATATCGATATACTCCAGGTAATCAAGTTGTTGTAATACAAAGTGGCTGGGATCGTACAAGATATTCACGCGGGGATGCTCGCCGGTGGCTTCAAAAAAGCGCTCGAAGGTGATGCCGTCGTGCAGGTCTTCGCCCGGGTGAATTTCGTAGCACAGATCCACGCCTACATCATCGAAGGCATTGAGGATGGGCGTCCAGCGTATGGCTAATTCTTTGAATGCCGTCTCGATTAACCCTGCGGGGCGCTGAGGCCAGGGATACACAAAGGGCCAGGCCAGAGCGCCCGAAAAGGTGACGTGGCGGTCGATGCCCAGGTTGGCCGTGGCCCTGGCTGCCCACAGCAATTGTTGTACCGCCCAGGCCGTGCGCGCCTTGGGATTGTTGCGGTATTGTTCGGGGGCAAAGGCGTCAAACATCGTATCGTAGGCGGGGTGTACCGCCACCAGCTGTCCCTGCAAATGGGTGGACAATTCGGTGATCTCCAGTCCGCATTCGGCTATTCTTCCCTTTAAATCGTCGCAATAAGCTTTGCTCTCCGCCGCTTTTTGCAAGTCGATCAGCCGCGATTCCCAGGTGGGTATCTGCACGCCTTTGTAGCCCAGGTCGGCTACCCAGCGGCAAATGCTTTCCAATGAATTGTACGGTGGCTCGTCGCCCATAAATTGCGCCAGGAAAATGGCAGGACCTTTGATCGTACGCATAAATTGATAGGTTTTATTACTCACCCCGAAAATTATATAATTAAGACCACAAAATTTATATCCCTCACAACAAATGGCGCTTGTTTTTCTTTCTATCTTAGTTTGTAAGTTTAGCGATGGGGTTTGGAGGGTTTAGTGTATGCGCAGTTTAGCTAAACCCAATCGCTAAACCCTAACGCTAAACCCTATCGCTAAACAGTTACATTAGTTTTATAATTAAACTAACCATGCACCAGACCGATATCCTTATTTTAGGCTCCGGCATCGGCGGACTGAGTACCGCCATATACGTAGCCCAGCAACGACCCGACCTGAAGATTACCGTGCTCACCAAAACCGACGATAACGAAAGCAATACCCGGTACGCCCAGGGCGGGGTAGCCGCCGTGTGGGACCAGGAAAAGGATTCTTTCGATAAGCATATCGAAGATACCCTCGACGCCGGCGATGACCTCTGCGACCGGCACATAGTAGAGATTGTGGTGAAAGAAGGCCCCGAACGCGTCCAGGAGACCATCGACTGGGGTACGCGTTTCGACAAAAACAAAAGCGAGTCGTACGACCTGGGCCGAGAAGGCGGCCACTCCGAAAACCGCATCCTCCACTACAAAGACCTCACCGGCTGGGAAATCCAGCGCGCCCTGCTCGAAAAATCGGCGCAACTGCCCAATATCGAAATCCAGGAACACTTTTTTGCGGTAGATATTATCACCCAACACCACCTGGGCTACAACGTGACCCGGCTTACGCCCGAAATAGAATGCTACGGCGCCTACGCGCTCAACAAGCAGACCAGCGAGATCGAGGCCATCTTGTCGAAGGTGACCGTCATCGCCACCGGCGGCACCGGTCAGGTATACCGCAATACCACCAACCCCGTAATCGCCACCGGCGACGGCATAGCGATGGCTTACCGGGCCAAAGCCCACGTAGAGAATATGGAATTTGTGCAGTTTCACCCCACGGCGCTGTACAACCCCGCCGGCGAAAACCCCGTTTTCCTGGTTTCAGAGGCGGTAAGAGGTTTTGGAGGCATCCTGAAAACGCGCAAAGGGGAAGAATTTATGCAAAAATACGACCCCGCAAATCGCTGGCGCCCCGCGACATCGTAGCCCGCGCCATCGACAACGAGATGAAGATCTCGGGCGAAGAGTGCATGTACCTCGATTGCCGGCACCTCGACAAAGAGGCTTTTCTCGCGCATTTTCCCACTATTTACGACAAGTGCGTGAGCATAGGCATCGACCCCATGAAAGATATGATTCCCGTAGTGCCCGCCTGCCATTATATGTGCGGCGGCATCCGGGTCGACGAGATGGGGCGTTCGTCTATTCAACACCTCTATGCCTGCGGCGAATGCACCTGCACCGGTTTGCACGGCGCCAACCGCCTGGCGTCGAACTCTCTGCTCGAAGCCCTGGTGTTTGCCTACCGCATCGGCGCCGATGTGGTAGCTACCATCGATAAACGGAGTCACAAGCAGGGCATCCCCAAATGGAACGCCAGCGGCACTACCGACCCCAAGGAGATGGTACTCATCACGCAAAGCGTAAAAGAACTCAAGGAAATTATGAGCAGTTATGTAGGCATCGTGCGCTCTAATGTGCGCCTCAAACGCGCCATCGACCGCCTCGAATTGCTATACAGGGAGACCGAAGCGCTCTACAACAGCACTACGCTGTCGCCCCAATTGTGCGAATTGCGCAACCTGATTACTATCGGATATCTCATTACGCGCTCGGCGGCCATGCGCCGCGAAAGCCGGGGCCTGCATTTTACTACCGATTATCCCGATAAGCTTAATTTTTTGCAGCAGTCGATTCTTTAGGGGTTCTCTGTTCTCTGTTCTCTGTTCTCTGTTCCCTCTGTTCTCTGTTCTCTGTTCTCTGTTCTCTGTTCTCTGTTCTCTGTTCTCTGTTCTCTGTTCTCTGTTGAGTCTAACTGGCAAAGATAAGGAATGGATAACGGACAACGGACAACGGAGAACAGAGAACAGAACTCTAATAATTTTTATCTTGCAAAAAAAAAACGGCTATGAGTTATTATAAAAATAAAACCGTCTTTATCACCGGCGCAAGCCGCGGCATTGGATTGGCCATCGGTCTGCGACTTGCCCGCGAAGGCGCTAATATCGCCGTAGTAGGCAAAACTGCCGAGCCCCATCCCAAGTTGCCCGGCACCGTGTATAGCGCCTGCGAAGACATCGAACGCTCGGGCGGCAAAGCCCTGCCCCTGATTGCCGACGTGCGCTCGGAAGAACTTATGCAGGCCGCCGTGGATAAAACCGTGGAGACATTCGGCGGTATCGATATCCTGATCAACAATGCCAGCGCGATCAGCCTTACTCCTACTGCGTTTACCGATATGAAGCGCTACGACCTGATGCATACCATCAACGTGCGTGGCACTTTCCTGACTTCCAAGTTGTGTATCCCTCATTTGAAAAAATCGGCCAACCCGCATATACTGAATATGTCGCCGCCGCTCAGCATGGACCCCAAGTGGTTTACCCACCACGTGGCTTATACGATGAGCAAATACGGCATGAGCATGTGCGTGCTGGGTATGTCGGAGGAGTTCCGCCGCGACGGCATCGCCGTCAATGCGCTGTGGCCCCGCACGGCTATCGCCACCGCCGCCGTACAAAACCTGCTGGGCGGCGACCAGATGGTGAAGCAGTCGCGCTGGCCCGCTATCGTGGGCGATGCGACCTTTTTTATCCTCCAGCGCAACAGCCGCGAAAATACCGGCCAATTTTATATCGACGAAGAGGTGCTGCAAGCCGAAGGCGTGACCGATTTTTCGCATTACGCCGTGGATCCCTCGCAGCCGCTGGTGCATGATTTTTTCCTGGAATGACCCGGGGAGGGGGGTGACTTGGCGAGGGGGAGAGGGGGCGATTGGGCGACTTTGGGATTTTACGACTTTACGACTTTGCGATCCTTGCCGTTCGCTTTTTCGTTTGTCTTTCTCGAAGAGAATCTACAATGTGGTGATAGCTACACGATACCGTACCGGCGGGCTTTAGCCGCCGGAAAACCGTGGCTTTTACGGTGATGACCTTGGAAAGACCTTGCAAGGTTTTCAAGGAGAGATACGGGGAAAACCTTGCAAGGTCTGAACCGGGGATAGCATGGTTTAAAAGGATACAAATCAGGATTTAAGCCGTTCCAAAAGCCACTGCCGTTTACGGTGGAGTTCTTCGGCGAGTTCTTTTTCGCTGGGCAAATGCGTCCAAGTCAATTTGCTACGCAGTGTGTAGCAAATTGCTTCATCAGGGTACGTTAATGGGTAAAAACCTTAAAGATTCTCAAGGGCGTTTTTGGTAAAGACTTTGAAGGATATAGGCATAATTGGCCAATTCAATTCAATGCGTTATGGATTTGCGGGGTAACCCGACATGTGTATATACCCACTAATTCTATTTGCTCACTGAGACTGAGTCCATTTTAGCTTCCTATATTTTATTTTCTAAATTTGTAGTAGTGTATGATTACGAAAATAAGGCTAATAATCCATAGGCCAATTTGAATAATATTTGAATAGATGCTATATCCTTTTTCCTGTAGTACTCGATCATATTGAAAAAGTAAAATAAACATAAAAACTACTAGAGCAAAAGAAAATATCTCAATTAAATTTTCAAATAATCCAGAAGTAATTCCTTTTGACTTGAATAATCCAAAAAGTCCTATAGCAGCTAGTATAAAGCTTGCCAGAACAGATATATTAATTTGCACTATATCCTGACTAACGAATGAATAAAATTGATCTAAATTTTTTGCTGGAATAGAATAACCATTGCTGATATAATAAACAATAAATGCCACAACTAGCCCAGCAAGTACCTCAACAAAGAAATTTTTCAACGTTTTCATAATTATTGTGATTTTATATTGTAAAATAATAAAGTCTCACTCATGATTAAATAGCTGCTTAATTACTCCCCCCTCCAACACCCCCTTCAAATCACTCGGATGCCTCGACACTTCCCACCGCCACTGTCCAAAACCACCGTGCGCATTCACCGCCTTGACCCATAGATCGAGAAAAGCGCGTTTGGTGCGGTTCAACTCATCATCCTGGCCTTTGGTTTCGAGGATGAGGTAGTGGCCTTTGGCTAACTTGACGATGAAATCGGGGTAGTATTTGCGGATGACACCCTGGTGGTTGTATAATATGGCAAAACCCAGGTGGTCGTTTTTGACAAAGGACTGCACCTGCGGGGATTTATCGAGCAGGAAGGCTTCGGTGGCCTCCCAGCCGCTGTCGTAAACGCAGTGGCTGATGTGCGACTTCTCTACCCACTCGCAGGGCTTGCTGGTGTACCAGGCGCCGACGTCGGCGGTGGAGCGAACGGGGTTTTCACTGTCGAATACCGGCGTGAGGCTTTCGGTGTTTTCCGTCCTGATTTCGCGCCAGATGTGCTGGATGATTTTGTTCATGTTGAGCATGATCAATACCCGGCGCCGGATTTCGCTTTGATTGAAGAGGTCGTTTTTGATGACTATTTTGTTGGGCAAATGGATGAATTTGTCGATGACTTTCACGAGCTGCCCGAGGAATACTTCTTTGCTGCCTTTCCAGCCGGCGCTGCCTTCCGCGTGGTAGATGACGGCGGCTATTTTGAATACGATGGTCTGTAGCCGGGTTTCTTCAGCTATTTTGGAAATTTCTATTTCTGAAAGCGCCGCCGGATTGGGTTTTCCGCCGATCATGGCGGCGAGTTCCGCCAGGGTGATGGATTGGTAGGGATCTAATTCGATGGGCGCTACTTTGTCCCAGTCGAGGCTGATGGTGGGCCGGTAGACGTGGTCGATCCGCACGATGTTGGGCCATACCAGTTCGTGCTGCTGTTTTTCTTTTAGCGGCTCTATTTTGGTCTTGGGCGGCGGCGGTGGCGGCGGCGGACCGTCTTCGCCGCCTTCGTGGGGCAGGAAGGTGAAGGGCACGCCGAAGATGTTGACGTATTCGGCCTCGAACAGGCCGTCTTCGGCTACGTCGTAGGACACGCGCCGCAGTCCCCGGCCTACAACCTGTTCGCACAACAACTGAGAAGAAAACGCGCGCAAGCCCATGATATGGGTGACGGTTTTGGCATCCCAGCCTTCCGACAGCATACCCACTGAGATGACGTTCTGCACCTGCTCGCCCGGTTCGCCCGGTTTGCCCACGGTGTCTACGGTTTTGCGGAGCCATTCCGCCTGCTGTTTTTTCGTCAGCTTGGGCGACTCCTCGGCGTCGCCTTCGTCGTCTTCGGGGATATCGATGTCGATGACCTCAGTGGCGGATTCTGCCGTGTCCAGCACTTTGCTGTCTATCTGCAGGGTGCGCTCGGGGTCGCAGAGTTCTTTGATGAGGATCTGGTTGTGGTCGAAAGCGTATCGGATACGCGAGGATGTTTCGGTGCGGTTGGCCACGGTGATCATCACCGGCGGCACCTTAAACGTTGCCTTTTCCCAGGCTCTTTTGGTCTCCAGCCAGTCCTGCCCCAGCAAGTAGTAGGCGTTGATGAGCAGGTCGGGCAGAGGTTCAGTTTCTTCGGCTTTGCGGTTGATATCGTCGCGCACTTCGTCATCGGCGTAGATGTGGTAGAGGCGCGAGCGCAGCGCTTTGGTGCGGATGCTGTCGTCGCGGATCACCACGCGCGGGGTTTTGACGAGGCCCGATTCGATGGCGTCGTTGAGGCCGAAATCGGAGACGATCCAGCCGAAGAGGGCTTCTTCGGCGGCCTTTTTGCCGGAGGGCGCAAAGGGCGTAGCCGACAGGTCGAAGCAGCGCAGGATGCCCCGCGCGCGGTGGATGCGGTCGAGTCCGCCCACCCACACGGTGGCTTCGTCGGCGCTGTCTTTGAGGTCGCGCTGCCGGGTATATTTGCCTTCGGCTTCGGGGTTGACGCGCCAGGCGTGGTGGGCTTCGTCGTTGATGACCAGCAGGTTGCGGGCGTTTTCCATGTCGCCAAGCGCCTGGCGGATGTAGGCTTCGTCGCTGATCTCCATGTGTTTGCGCTTGTCGATGGAGCGGAGCTGGCCTTTTTTGGTTTTCTGATCCAGCTTTTCCTGGGTGTCCCAGGCCAGCGTATGCCAGTTGTGGATGAGGATTTTGCCCTCGCGGAGCTTGTCCATGAGCCCGGCGGGCACGATGTTGAATTCCTCGTAGTAGTTGCCGGGGTCGGTGGGTTTTAATACCTGCAGCCGGCTTTTGACGGTGAGGCCGGGCGCTATGATAAGTGCGTTTTTGCTAAATCGGGTATCCTGCCGGTAAGTGACTTTGTTGAGCACGTGCCAGGCGATGACCATGGCCATGATGATCGTTTTGCCGGAGCCCGTGGCCATTTTGCTGCACCAGCGCGCGAATTCGCCCCCGTCGCCGGGGATGTCGATGCCTACCTTGTCGGCCTCCGGGGCTTCGGTGAGCCATATCAGCGTTTCGATGGCTTCGAGTTGGCAGAAGAAAAAGCGGCGGTCTTTGCGCTCTTCGGGGTCTTGCCAGTGCTCCAGCAGGCGCCGGGTCATGCCCGTCACGCCGGGATAGCCGTTTTCGCGCCAGGCTTTTACGCGGGGGCGGATTTTGTTGACCAGTTCGATGGGCACGAAGATGCCCGGGTCGTCAAAGGACTTGGAGTTGGGGGTGGCCATGATATAGCCCGCCGGCCTGCGCCCCTCTCGTTTGCTGAAGGTCTGCGTGTCGCGGTCGTAATGCCAGTAGTGCGCCGGCTCTTCGTAGGGCGAGTTGATGATGAGTTTGTCGATGCCTTTTTGTGCCATTGCTTACGGTTTTATCACCCTCAAACTCTCGATACCCCGGTCGTCCACGATCTTGACGGCTATGGCCTTGCCGGGCGTAAAAGGCAGCGAAACGGTGCCGCGGAACGCCTCGATTTTGTCTTCGTCGATTTCGGCTTTGAGGTTTTTGGCCAGCTTGTCCCAGCCGTCGCCTTTGCCGGACATGGGGAAGAAGACCTGCGAGGGGAAGATGCTGCGCCCGTCGAAGTCGGTGTCGAGCATCCACACGGCGATATTGCCCGTGCCGCCGCTTTCGAGGTTGCCGGTGCGGGGTTGTAGTAGTCGAAACCCCGCACTTCTACCTGTATTTTGCCTTTGTCGTCGCCTTGTTCGCTGGGGTGGACGGCCACATCTGGCTGGCCCACCAGCCAGAAGCTTTCGTTGGTATGGCGGCTTTTTTTGAGGTCGTCGGTTTGCAAGTCCATGTTCATCTGGGCCTTGAGGAGTTTGAAGCCCACGAGGTGCTCGGGAGTTTCGTCGATATCTTTGGCAGCTTCTTCGTCGAACATAAAGGCGCAGAAGAGCAGAATGCCCGGCTTGAGGTAGCGGGCTTCGTCGAGAGCCAGCTCTACGGTGCGCTGTTCCAGGGGCGCGTGTTCGGGCCCGAATACCACGAGCACTTTCTGCGGCACGGCTTCTTTGGTCTCGGCTTCGGCCTGTATATATTTGGTGCCGCTGAGCGGCTCTACGCGGCTGAATTCGATCTTGGCGCCGCCTTTGGCGCGCACGCCCGCTCGCAGGAGTTCGTCGCGCCACTCCGACTGGCGCAAGGTTTCGCCGCTGCGGGCCACAGAGGTATCGGGGCCGGCTTCGCTTTCGAGGTCGTCGAAGCTGCGCGCTACTGGCGCCGGCACGCTTTCTACGGTAAAAGGCCCGGTGATGCGGATTTTCTTGTGATCTAAAATTGGCTGATCATAAATAGCAATAAGCTCAGATTTCTCTTGGTTTGCAATCATTCCAAGAGTTATTTTTGGTACTGTTTTATATTTAAATCCACTAGATACACCTTCTTTTGGGTATGCTAGCTCAAAATAATCATAGGAAGTGCACATGAGCCTTTGCTTAGTTAAAGTGATAGCAACCCTTGAAGTATCGCAAGTAATCCATCGCCTTCCCAAATTTTCCGCAGAATAAGCTGTAGTTCCGCCACCACATGTTGGATCAATAACAAGATCACCTGGATCCGTGGTCATCAGAATACACCTTTGAACAACTTTATCTGAAGTTTGAACCACATATTGCTTATCTGTCATAAAACTAGGCATTACATCGTCCCAATAATCTGAGATTGGAAAAAATGGGAAATCTTCTAAATACCGAACATATCCGATTCTATTTCCAGAAGCCTCTACTCTGTTTTTCTTTAGAAGATTCTCCATCCCCTGCTCATTTGTTTTCCAACGAGCTTGCATACTAGGACGGAATTCTTTGTTGTCTATTTTTACAGGAAACCAACATGCTGCACCTTCCCCTTTTTCTCTGCCGACGCTTTGGCTGGTTAAGTTATCTAAACAGTAGATTCTTGATCCTTTGGGAATGTCCACAATACCATTCTTTTCTTCGGGTGTAAGCGATCTTCGTGAGCCATCAGGTAATTCCAATCGTGTATAACCTGAGCCTCCCTTACCACCAGGGATTTTATCCAAATACAATTGGTGATATTTAACTTTCTCCAGCTTTTGGCGTAAAAAGTAAATAATCACATGACCCGCCTAAGAAATTTTTTGTTGAACCGCTAGTTTTAATGAAAGCAATTTGGGCTACAAAATTTCCCTCCCAAACACCTCATCCATAATCTCTCTAACGTGGTGCACATTCTCATCTGAAATCTGACAAACACACCGCCGCTTTCGTGGAGTAATTCGCGGGCGAGCAGTAGGCGGTCGCGGAGGTAAGTCAGGTAAGAGTGGATACCGAGTTCCCAGGTATCGCGGAAAGCTTTGATCATCTCCGGTTCCTGAGTGAGGTCCTCGTCCTTGCCGTCCTTCACATCGCGTTTATCCACAAAAGGTTGAAAATTAGAGCCATACTTAATGCCGTAGGGAGGGTCGAAATAAATCATCTGCACCTTACCGCCGAGGCCTTCCTTTTCCAGCATAGAATTCATCACCAGCAGGCTATCGCCGGCGATGAGGCGGTTCGACCAGCCTTCGCGGTGTTTATAAAATTCTATTGCTTCGCGCAGGGGTTTTTTCTCTTCCAGGAATAGCGAGAGTTGTCCGCCGGTATCCTTTTCGGCGCGGGCGCTTTCGATAATTGTTTTGGGGTCGATGCGTTCGTGCACGTGGAGGCTCACCGTGGGTACTTCGAAAGAAGTATGTTCGGCTTTGCCGGCCCATTGGAGTTGGGGATCGAGATGGGGGTCGTAGTGGTATGATTTCTTCACCTGACCGTAATCGGGGTCGGTTTTTTCGTTTACCAGTCCAACGTGGGGGTTATTAATGCGGTCCTTGTCACGGTGGTCGTATTGGCTAATATTTCGGCCCTGGTTTTTTGCCATAGCGGTATGGTTTTTGGCTGAGGTGCAAGATAGGGAAATTTTGGTTGTGGGTTGTGGGTTGTCCGTTCTCAGTTCCTTGTCACCTCAAAAGTAATAACGTTGTTGTGAGGGGGAAGTTACAAAAAGGGGGCGGTTTCGGTTTTGCTTAATGACCGGCTCTGTCGTTCGTTGTCGTTCGTTGAGCGGAGCTGAAGTGCGACTTTGTGACTGTTCGACTATACGACTGTATGACTTTGACAATCCTTACCGTTTGCGTTTTCGTTTGTCATTCTCGAAGAGAATCTACAACGTCATGCTGGCTACACGATACCGTACCGGCGGACTTTAGCCGCCGGAAAATCGTGGCTTTTACGGTGATGGCCATGTAAGTGGTCATTTCGACTCCGCTCAATGACCGGCGCATCATATTGTAAAAAAAACAGGATTATACCGATGATTTTTATCATGATATAAATAGAAAAAAATTATTTGGGTATTTCATTGATAAACAATATATTTGTATCATTCGCTTATCACATACAAATAAACAGAGTAATACCATTAGATAGATCACCTAATGTTATAAGCATTAGCATACAATACCAATAGCTTTTCCCAATAGATCTGATACCTATACACCTCCCCCTGATGTAGGCATACGATATTAGGTTCATAATTTATTACACATCTTAACCCTATACCTATGAAAAAGTATACTCTTTTTCGCAAAAGCGTTCTGCTGATCTGCGCCATTGTATGGCAATTCTCCACTTTATCAGCGCTTAATTACTACTGGGTAGGCGGCTCCGGCCTCTGGAGCGACCACAACAACCACTGGGCTACCACCTCCGGCGGCAACGTCTTCCACGACCAGGTGCCGCAGTCTATGGATAATGTTTTTTTTGATGCGAATTCGTTTCCCGCCGGCGGCACAGTGACGATTGACCCTACGATTATTTATTGTATGAATATGGACTGGACGGGGGCTACGGGTACGCCCATTTTTGAAGGCCCCTCCGACAAGCAGGTTTGGATTTATGGGTCGTTAACTTTAATTCCCGATATGACATGGAATATTTATGGGGAGGTGCATTTTAGGGCGTTTCAATTGGGGAAGACAATATTTTCGGCGGGTCAAACCTTCAACAGTTCTGTATTCTTCGATGGTGTTGGCGGCGAGTGGACGTTTCTGGACGAATTCACAGTCGGAAATGGAGCAGGAATATTTCTTTACGGCGGAACAATTCGCACGAACAATCAAACAGTGACCGCTGGCTATTTTTACATTGCTTGTGGCGGCAGTCCTCAATTGGCGATATACTTGGGATCATCGGTGCTCAATATTACCAGTTCAAACGGCTTTATATATATATGCAACTCCGGGACAAACCTCATTTTTGATGCCGGAACTTCAAACATCATTTTTCAAGGAATAGGCACAGCAACACTCCATGATTATGCCGATAACTGAAGTTCTACTCCATGTCATTTATGAGCGATGGCGTGTTCTACGGCTCCAATACATTTGAAAATTTAACCTTCTCGCCTGGGCATATTTACCGTCTGTCTGGGAACCAAACAATAACGCCAAGTGGACAATTGAATGCTTCCGGGACGGACTGTTCCAATTTTGTAACGATACGTTCCCAATCTGCGGGACAACCAGTCGGAATAATCAAAACTATAGGTAATATGGAGCTCTCTTATGTGATATTGCAGAATATTGCAGCAAGTGGCGGAGCGACGTTTAGCGCAACTAACAGCGTGGATTTGGGCAACAACAGCGGCTGGACAATCACTCCCATCGCATCGCGAACGCTATATTGGGTGGGCGGCAGCGGCAGTTGGAACGACTTAACGCATTGGTCGTTAACCAGTGGCGGCAGTGGCGGCGAATGCGTCCCGACTCCCTATGACGACGTGTTTTTCGATGCCAACGCCGGCCTAACTTCCAGAGTGTGGTTGAGGCAAACAACGCAATTTCCTATTGTCGCGATATGACATGGATAGGTATTACAGGCAACCCAGAGTTTACGTCGAATAATAGCAGCAATATGCTGTATGTGTTCGGTTCTCTAACCTTGTTGTCCGCAATGAACTATAACTATACTGGGCAAGTTTTTTTTATGGCTTCGACACCTGGTAAGACTGTATTTTCGGCGGGTCAAACCTTCAACAGTTCTGTATTCTTCGATGGTGTTGGCGAGTGGACGTTTCTGGACGAATTCACAGTCGGAAATGGAGCAGGAATATTTCTTTACGGCGGAACAATTCGCACGAACAATCAAACAGTGACCGCTGGCTATTTTTTACATTGCTTGTGGCGGCAGTCCTCAATTGGCGATATACTTGGGATCATCGGTGCTCAATATTACCAGTTCAAACGGCTTTATATATATATGCAACTCCGGGACAAACCTCATTTTTGATGCCGGAACTTCAAACATCATTTTTCAAGGAATAGGCACAGCAACACTCTATGATTATGCCGATAACTTGAAGTTCTACTCCATGTCATTTATGAGCGATGGCGTGTTCTACGGCTCCAATACATTTGAAAATTTAACCTTCTCGCCTGGGCATATTTACCCGTCTGTCTGGGAACCAAACAATAACGCCAAGTGGACAATTGAATGCTTCCGGGACGGACTGTTCCAATTTTGTAACGATACGTTCCCAATCTGCGGGACAACCAGTCGGAATAATCAAAACTATAGGTAATATGGAGCTCTCTTATGTGATATTGCAGAATATTGCAGCAAGTGGCGGAGCGACGTTTAGCGCAACTAACAGCGTGGATTTGGGCAACAACAGCGGCTGGACAATCACTCCCATCGCATCGCGAACGCTATTGGGTGGGCAGCGGCAGTTGGAACGACTTAACGCATTGGTCGTTAACCAGTGGCGGCAGTGGCGGCGAATGCGTCCCGACTCCCTATGACGACGTGTTTTTCGATGCCAACGCCGGCCTAACTTCAGGGAGTGTGGTTGAGGCAAACAACGCAATTTCCTATTGTCGCGATATGACATGGATAGGTATTACAGGCAACCCAGAGTTTACGTCGAATAATAGCAGCAATATGCTGTATGTGTTCGGTTCTCTAACCTTGTTGTCCGCAATGAACTATAACTATACTGGGCAAGTTTTTTATGGCTTCGACACCTGGTAAGACTGTATTTTCGGCGGGTCAAACCTTCAACAGTTCTGTATTCTTCGATGGTGTTGGCGGCGAGTGGACGTTTCTGGACGAATTCACAGTCGGAAATGGAGCAGGAATATTTCTTTACGGCGGAACAATTCGCACGAACAATCAAACAGTGACCGCTGGCTATTTTACATTGCTTGTGGCGGCAGTCCTCAATTGGCGATATACTTGGGATCATCGGTGCTCAATATTACCAGTTCAAACGGCTTTATATATATATGCAACTCCGACAAACCTCATTTTGATGCCGGAACTTCAAACATCATTTTTCAAGGAATAGGCACAGCAACACTCTATGATTATGCCGATAACTTGAAGTTCTAATCCATGTCATTTATGAGCGATGGCGTGTTCTACGGCTCCAATACATTTGAAAATTTAACCTTCTCGCCTGGCAATGCCTATATCCTCTCTGCAGGCTCCACTCAAACCATCACCCCTCTTGGCAATTTCATTGCAGAAGGCTACGGCGGCTTCCCCATCGAAATAAAATCTGCAAATCAAGGCCAGCAAGCCATCCTCCACAAAGACGGCGACCCCATCTGCCTCGACTTCCTGTACCTCACCGATATAGCCGCTACCGGCAGCGCATTCACCTACGCCGGCGCCAACAGCGACGACGTATTCAACAACTCGGGGTGGATATTCGAAGCTTGCCCGGATTGCTTCAGCGACCGCCGCTTCAGGCGCCAGCATTGAACCATCCAGCCAGTAATATACTCAGTCCGGCCAACAGGTCAATCTTGTACTGCAAAACCTGCCGGTAGGTTGGGAAGCCGTGTGGTTTAATACCGACCAAACCACGGAGTTGTACGCCGGTACGGCCAACCTGTTCCAGCCCGTGATTTTTTCCACTACTAATTTCTACGGTGCTATACGGATCTGGAAACGGGATGTGTCAGAACTGGTACAAGTGACCGTGTACGCCTGTCCACCTCCCACCTTGGACGGCGCCTACGACGTCCGCCAAAACTCAGCCGAATTGCGGTGGACTACCCACGATACGCCTGCGAATAATTGCTGGGTAGTGACCGTCGGTCCGGCAGGTATGGCTGTAGATGCCTCTGGCTGCCCGCAAAGCGAACAGGCTTTGTTTACCACTACGGTATGCTATATCAATAACAATGTTAGTTTTTCTGCGCCCGTCACAGGTATGACAGTCGTAGGCAATCAGATCCGCATTACAGTGGGTAGTTTGCCTGCCAATACCTACCTCGAATATTATGTCAGCGAAACCTGCGATGGGATGCCTGCGCCTTATAATGTATCGAGTTGTGCGGGGCCGGCTGGTTTTTATACGCTTGAGGCGCCCTATACCGTGAGCGCAACTTCAGTAAAGCCGGTCTGCTTATTCATAAGCCCTGGCTATGTACCCAATGGTTCCTTCACAGTAACGGTAACTGATGGCTCTACCTGTCCGGGGACATACACGGTAAGCGCCGTTCCGATAGCCAACTCAGGGCCTTCAAATTATACGCCTCCATTTACCAGCATAAATACATACAATAATTTTCCTGCGGGTAACTTCCTGTTTGCTAACGCCGGCGTAGGTTTACAGCGTGACGACTGTGAAAACCAATTCCGCTAATCCGCAAGATAATACAGTCGTTATTCAGGTGTGCGTACCCGATGGGATGGACATGGAGCAGCCTATGTTTTTTATGCAACGGATATACTGGGCAATATCCATGCCGACAACGATCCACCGCGCAGGCAAACTCAACGCGCAACTTTGGAAATTTATTTACACAGGAAGGGGAATGCGGCCGCCACGATGAATACTACGTCTACGGCTTCGACAACTGCGACGGCTTTATCGTCGCCAATAACGCCGTTAGCGCCACGGCATCTCCAGGTACACAGGTAGCTGTCACACCAGATGGATTCGGCTTTTATTTGGTCGAGGTCAACTGGGGTATTGGCGCCAAGCAGGTAACCGTGACAGGGACGAGACGCCGCAGGTAATACAATTGACCTGATCTTGCAGATGAATGTGATCGATAATATTCCCCCAACAGCCTCTTGCTTCAATACTTCTGTTGACTTCAATGGGGAGTCCAATATGTCGCTCAATGTTAACAACCTCGTCAGTGCCTCCGACAATTGCGGCATCCAAAATATAACGCTATCGACTGATAACATCTCTCGCGCACAAATCGGGGAGGTTGTGCAGGTTACTGTAACGGCAACCGACTACAACAGCAACTCCGCTTCCTGCGTCGCCCAGGTCACCGTCTCCGGCCGGCCCTGCGGCTGGAACAGCTACAACGGCGCCGTGGGTTGCGGCAGCAGCTCTGCATATAACCCCACAAGCCTCGTATGGTCGCTCACGGGCAGCAACTGCTATTACACGTCTCCCTACACCTCGGATGCGCTGGCTTTTGCCCGGCGCAGCCTCTGCGGCAATGGCAGCATCACCGCGCAAGTCACCAGTATCAATGGTACCAGTATGGGCTGGGCGGGTGTCATCATGCGGGAGAGCAATGCCCTGGGCGCCAAAAAGGCCCAGTTGATGACCAACCTGAGTAGTTTGCATCGCAGAGAGCTCAGGGTTGTCACTAACGGACAAGCATTCCCGCAGCAGTTTGCAAGCAATGGACGCTACTTTGGCTGCGC
>JADKAE010000018.1 GCA_016715405.1 Saprospiraceae bacterium
TCGAAGATATCTGGCAAAACCGCACCCTCAGTGCGCAATCGGTGCCGGGATTTAACTTTCTGAAAGACGGCAAACACTTCACGCGTCTTGAAAATAACAAAATAGAACAGTTCGACCTCACCACCGGCAATTGGGTGCAAACCCTGCTCGACGCCGCCACGATCAACGGCACAGCCGGCTTTAACGGAGAGATCGACGATTATAGTTTCAGCGACGACGAGCAAAAAATCCTGATCGAATCAGAGCAGGCCCGCATTTATCGCCATTCCTATCACGCCAAATATTTCGTGTACGACCGCAAGGCAAAGTCGCTTACAGCCATTTTTGACAATGGCAAACAACGGCTGACTACCCTCAACCCACAGGGCGATAAAGCCGCTTTTGTGTTTGAAAATAATCTGTACGTGAAAGATCTGGCAAGCGGCCAGGTTAAACAAATAACCACCGACGGCAAAACCAACGCCATCATCAACGGCGCTACGGACTGGGTGTACGAAGAGGAATTTTCTTTCGACAAGGGCTTTCAATGGTCGCCCGACGGCCAGCGCATCGCCTTTTACCGCTTCGACGAAAGCAAAGTCCCTGAATTTACAATGACCAACTTCCGCGGCGACTTGTACCCCGAAAACGTGACTTTCAAATACCCCAAAGTAGGCCAACCCAACGCTCAGGTCACTATCCACATCTACGAGGTCAACGCCGATCTCAAAATCGACGTAGCTACGTATCTCAACGAAGACCACTACATTCCCCGCATCAAGTGGACCCAGGACCCCAACAAGTTGTGCGTTTTTCGCATGAACCGCCACCAAAACGAACTCGAACTCCTCCTGGCCGACGCCCGCAGCGGCAAAACTTCGCTGCTGATGAAGGAAAGCAGCAAATACTACGTCGACATCCACGACAACCTGACCTTCCTCGAAGACGGCAAATACTTCATCTGGACCAGCGAATCGGACGGCTGGAACCATATTTACCTCTACGATATGAACGGAAAAGTTGTACAACAACTCACCGGCGGGCAATACGAGGTAACCGCCTTTTACGGCGTCGACGAAAAACGCAAGCTGGTGTATTACCAGGCCGCCGAAAAATCGCCCACAGAACGCCAGGTATACAGCGTTAGCCTCGACGGCAAGCGCAAGCAAAAACTGGCCGATGCCAAGGGCTGGAACGATGCCCAGTTTAGCAGCTCTTTCGATTATTTTGTACTCACTTACTCTACCGCTAATACGCCGGCTACCTACACCGTCTACGACCGCGAGGGCAAAAAGATCCGCAGTATCGAAGACAATGCCAGGCTGGCTAATCTGCAAAAGGAATACCAGGTATCGCCAGTCGAGTTTTTTAGCTTTGCCACCTCTGAAAGCATAAGGCTCAACGGCTGGATGATCAAACCCCGCGACTTCAAGGAAAGCCTTGCATATCCCGTGCTCATGTTCGTCTACGGCGGCCCGGGCAGCCAGGAAGCCATCGACCAATGGATGGGCGCCAACTACTGGTGGTTCCAGATGTTGGCCCAGCAAGGATATATGGTGGCATGCGTGGACAACCGCGGCACCGGCGGCCGGGGTGAAGCATTCAAAAAAATGACCTACCTCCAGCTCGGCAAATACGAAACTATCGACCAGATCGAAGCCGCCAAATACCTGGGCACGCTGAAATACGTGGACCCCAAGCGCATCGGTATCTTCGGATGGAGCTACGGCGGCTATATGTCGTCGCTCTGTCTGCTCAAGGGTAACTCGGTTTTTAAAGCAGCCATTGCCGTGGCGCCGGTGACCAACTGGAAATGGTACGACACGATTTATACCGAACGCTTTATGCGCACCGAACAGGAAAACCCCGACGGCTACCGCGATAATTCACCGGTAAATTTTGCCCACCAACTCAAGGGTCACTATCTGCTGGTACACGGCATGGGCGACGATAACGTGCACTTCCAGAATACCGCAGAAATGGCGAACGCACTGATAGATGCCAACAAACAATTTGACACTTATTTTTACCCCAACCGCAACCACGGCATTGCAGGAGGCAATACGCGCCTGCATTTGTATACCAAAATGACCGACTTTTTGAATGACAATCTCAAAGGCACCACCCTGGCAGGCAAAAAAGTACAAGGCCCTATCAAGATCGTGCCCACGGAAACGGTGAAAGAATAGTCGGTTCTCTGTTATCTGTTATCCGTTGTCGGTTGTCCGTTCTCTGTTCTCCGTTATCCGTTCCTTATCTTTGCCAGTTAAACTTAACAGAGAACAGAGAACAGAGAACAGAGAACAGAGAACAGAGAACAGAGAACAGAGAACATCAAAAAATTTCCTATTTTTACCCCAGACAACCAAGTCAATCAGAATACTAGATCGATTTTGCCAGAACAACATGCGCTTTAGCGACGTCATAGGACAAACATACCCCAAGCAACTGCTGCGACAAATGGCCACCGGGTCGAGATTGCCGCACGCGCTGCTCTTTTTGGGCCCTGCCGGCAGCGGTAAAAAAGCGCTGGCACTGGCGCTGGCGCAATATGTATTGTGCGAAAACCCCGGTCCGGAAGATGCCTGCGGATTGTGCAACGCCTGTCGCAAAGTAGACAAACTGCTGCATCCCGATCTCCACTTTTCCTTTCCCAGCATCGGCGCCAATGCCACCAGCGAAATGTTTCTGCCCCAATGGCGCAGCGCCATCGCAGAAAATCCGTATTTCGACGTTAATCATTGGTTGCAACTCATCGGTGCTGACAACAAGCAGGGCAATATTACCAAGGATGAGTGCGTCAATATCATTCGAAAACTCAGCCTCAAAACGTTTGAGGGTGAATATAAAATTTTGATCATGTGGTTGCCCGAGTACCTCGGCAAAGAAGGCAACCGACTGCTGAAAATGATCGAAGAACCCCCCGACCAAACGCTCTTCTTCCTCCTGGCCGAAAACCAGGAGCTCATTTTGCCCACGATTCTCTCCCGCTGCCAACTCGTGAAGGTTAACCCTCTTCACGATGAGGAAGTAGTGGAAGGACTGGTGCGGCGCGAACTGGCCGGGCAACGGGAGGCGGAAAGCGTCGCCTATTTGTCGAACGGCAATTTTTTTGAAGCGTGTAAACTGGCAGCCGACCACCAGAATGATTACGCCACAAAACTACTCGACTGGCTGCGCAAAGCCTACGGCGGCAACGGCGTGGAACTCGTACGCTGGTCGGAAGAAATAGCCGGCATAGGCCGGGAAAAACAAAAACAATTCCTGCGTTATGCATTGCATTTTATGCGGGAATACATGGCGCTCCTGGTAACAGGAAACGCTCAGGTGAGGTTACAGCCCGAAGAATTACAGACGGCACAGAAACTTACCACCGTAATCGCATTTGACCAGATAGCCCTGATAGCGCAGTTGTTTGACGATTGCAGCTATCACGTCGAACGCAACGCCAATCCCAAGGTGTTGTTTCTCGATGCCTCTATTCAAATGCATCACATTATAAAACGAAAGATCGCGGCGCTCAGTCCCGCCTTGTAGCGGCTGCGCTGTCATCATAAATTGAACGCCACATGGGATGTTTAGGATGTACTTGTTCTGTAAGCGGCGCCTCCAACGATAAACCGATGGGTTGCCGCAGCGGCGGCTGCGCCAGCGGTGGCTGCAACCGCATGAACACTTTCGACTGGCTGACCAGTCTCGATATAGCTGATATTGAATCGGTTGATATTGTGGAAGTGACTTTTAAAAACGGCTCCCGCAAGAGTTTTTACCGCGACGACAACGCCGCGCGCGTCACTACCGGCGATATGGTGGTGGTAGATACGGGCACCGGATACGACGTGGGTCGGGTAAGCCTTACCGGCGAACTGGTCCGCCTGCAAATGAAAAAGAAACGCGTCAGCGAAGATACAGTGATAACCGGCGTCATCCGGCGCGCCAACGAACGCGACCTGGAACGCCTGCAGGAAGCCCGCGAACTGGAAAAGGAAACAATGGTGCACGCCCGCGCGATCGCCCGCATGCTCGGCCTCGATATGAAAATCGGGGATGTGGAATTCCAGGGCGATAAACGCAAAGCCACCTTCTTTTATACCGCTGATGGCCGCGTCGATTTTCGCGAATTGATCCGCCATTACGCCAAAGAATTTAAGGTAAAAATAGAAATGCGCCAGATCGGCGCCCGGCAGGAATCGGCCCGCATAGGCGGTATCGGCTCCTGTGGCCGTGAGCTGTGCTGCTCAACCTGGCTCACCGACTTCCGCTCGGTGTCTACCGCCGCCGCCCGCTATCAAAACCTGGCCATCAACCAGGCGAAACTATCGGGGCAATGCGGCCGCCTCAAATGCTGCCTCAATTACGAACTGGATACCTATCTCGATGCGCTCGATAACTTCCCCAGAGGCGGCGAAAAGTTGTTTACAAAAGTAGGAACCGCTATTTTGGTGAAAACCGACATTTTCAAGGGTCTTATGTTTTATATCCTTGAAAATGAAAAGACAAGAGGCAAAATGTACGCCCTGGAGCTTGTCAATGTGAAAGAAATATTGGAAATGAACAGCCGCGGCGAAAAACCTGCCGACCTGGGAGCTGTTACAGTAGTAGTGGCTACGGACAGTGAAGACGGCCCGCTCGATTTCGAAGACGTAACCGGCGCTATCGAATTGCCGCCCGATGAAAAACGGCGCAAGAAGAAAAAGAAGAAAAACCGAAATCCCGGTGATGGTCCCCGCCCTCCCGCGCAAGGCCAGGGAGGCCCCCGCCCGGGAGGCCCGCCGCAAGGCAATCAGCCGCCCCGCCGGCCCGATAACAGGCAGGATAACCGGACGGACCAACGCCCCGATAACCGGCCGCCCCGCAACGACGACCGGCCACCCCGTAATGACGACAGGCCGCCTCGCAATGACGATCGGCGCAACAAGAGAAATTGGAAACGAAAAGGTTAATTAAATGACATACGACGTTGTAGTAATCGGCTCGGGTCCAGGCGGATACGTAGCCGCCATCAGAGCTGCACAGCTTGGCCAGAAAACAGCTATCATTGAGCGCTATAACACCCTGGGAGGCACTTGCCTCAATGTAGGCTGTATTCCCTCCAAAGCACTACTCGACTCTTCGGAACACTATCACAATGCCGCTGAAAAATTCACCCAACACGGCATAGATGTAAAAGGGCTGTCGGTGAATATGAAGCAGATGGTCCAGCGCAAAAATGAAGTTGTGGACCAAACCGTGAAAGGACTCGATTTTTTGATGAAAAAAAATAAAATCGACGTGTTCACCGGCCACGGTTCTTTTGTGTCGCCTACTCGCATCCGCATAGCCAAAGCCGATGGGTCTACTACCGAAATAGAAGCTGCCCGCGTAATTATCGCCACCGGCTCCAAACCCATTACGCCTGCGGTATTTCAATACGACAAAAAACGGGTGATCACCTCTACCGAAGCCCTCCAGATCGACCAGGTGCCGAAAAGCATGGTCGTCATCGGCGGGGGTGTCATCGGCCTCGAACTGGGCTCCGTCTTCGCCCGCCTCGGTACGAAAATCGACGTGGTGGAATTCCTCGACCGCATTATCCCCGGCATGGATACCGATTGCAGCAAAGAACTCACCCGTTCGCTCAAAAAACTGGGCATGCAGTTCCACCTCGGACATGCCGTGACCGGCGTGCAGACTAAAGGCAAAAAGGTATTGGTTGAAGTCCAAAAACGCGATAGCGAAGATAAATTCACCCTCGAAGCCGATTATTGCCTGGTGGCTATCGGCCGCCGGCCATATACCGATGGCTTAGGCCTCGAAAATGCCGGCGTAATAACCGATGACAAGGGCCGCATCGAGGTAGACGAACACCTGCAAACGAACGTAAAGGGCATTTATGCCATCGGCGACGTGATCAAAGGCGCTATGCTGGCCCATAAAGCCGAAGAAGAAGGCGTTTTTGTAGCCGAGACGATCGCCGGCCAAAAACCGCATATCGACTACAACCTCATTCCCGGCGTAGTGTATACCTGGCCGGAAGTGGCAGGCGTAGGCCGCACCGAGGAACAACTCAAAGCGGAAAGTATCCCCTACAAAACAGGTAAATTTCCCTTCAAAGCCCTTGGCCGCGCCCGTGCCAGCATGGATGTGGACGGCATGGTGAAGGTATTGGCCCACGCTACTACCGATGAAATACTGGGCGTACACATGGTAGGTCCCCGCGCCGCCGATATGATCGCCGAAGCCGTGGCGCTCATGGAGTTCCGCGCCTCTGCCGAAGACGCCGCCCGCATGAGCCACGCACACCCCACGTATACCGAGGCTTTCAGAGAAGCCGCCCTGGCCGCCACGGATAACCGGGCCATTCATGTTTAGGAGGGAGAGATGGGGTGAGGGGGCGAGGGGGCGATCTATGTTTATCGCCGCTGTACGGTGAACGCTCGCCGTTCACCCTCCCCAGGAACTATTTCCATAAAATCATTGTATTAATTGCATGAAAAAACACAAAAAAACAAGGATTAAGGACAATAAGCTGCCGGCAAAGGCCTTGCAGCGCGAAATCCTTAAAATGTTCAGAGCAAATCCCAAAAAACAACTGAACCCCAAGCAAATAGCCAAAAAACTGAACGTAGACAACACCAGAGACTCGGTATTAAACGCCCTTGGAAAACTCGTTGAAGAAGGCCACCTGGCCGGCTTGCCCGATTATAAATTCAAAATTAAACGCTCCGATATTCCACCTGTCGCCTCCGACGGCAAAAGCGTGTATTCCGGCTATGTGGACATGACCCGCACCGGCGACGCCTACGTGACCATCGACGGATTTGATCAGGACGTGCACGTGTCGGCCAAATATATGAATACGGCCCTGCACGGCGACCACGTACAATTGCGCGTGTGGACCCTGCGCGGCCGCAATCGCTCCGAAGGCGAAGTCGTTTCGGTGCTCGAACGGGCTACCGAGCATTTCCTGGGTACGCTCTGGTTATATCCCCGCTATGCCATCGTAGTGCCCGATAGCATTTACGTGCCCGTAGACATCCTGGTGCCCCTCGAAGATACCAAAGGCGCCAACGAAGGCGACAAGGTAGTGGTGAAAGTGGTAAAATGGACTGACACCCCACAGGGCATTATCACTACCGTGCTGGGCGCCGCCGGCTCGCACGATATCGAGATGAAAGCCATCCTCATCAACAACGGCTTTAATCTGGATTTCCCCGACGACGCAATGGAGGAGTCGGAAAAACTACCGGGAGAGATCCCCGAAGAAGAAATCGCCCGCAGGCTCGACCTGAGAGAAGTGACTACCTTTACTATCGACCCCGAAAATGCCAAAGATTTTGACGACGCACTTTCTATCCGTTATCGCGAAAACGGCCATTGCGAGATAGGCGTGCATATCGCCGACGTATCGCACTATGTGCGCCCGGGTACGCCGCTCGACCGCGAGGCCTACAAAGATCTACTTCGGTTTACCTCGTAGACCGCGTGTTGCCTATGCTGCCCGAGCGATTGTCAGACGAACTCTGTTCGCTGCGACCGCTGGAAGACAAACTCACCTTCTCGGCTATCTTTGAATTCGACAAAGACGACAAGATTGTCAGCCATTGGTTCGGCCGCACGATCATCCATTCTAACCGACGCTTTTCATACGACGAAGTACAGCAGATATTGGATGCCGGCGAAGGCGACTTTGCCGCCGAACTCAAACAACTCAATAAACTCGCCACCAAATTGCGCCACCAGCGCTTTAAAAAAGGATCGATCAATTTCGAAACGGAAGAAGTGCAGTTCCGCCTCGATGAAACGGGCACCCCGGTAGAAGTGTACGTGAAAGAACGCAAGGAATCGCACATGCTCATCGAAGACTTTATGCTGCTGGCCAACCGCGAAGTGGCCACGCATATTGCCCGCAAGGGAATTGCCCAGGAACAGGAGATCCCATTCGTATATCGCGTACACGACGAACCCAATCCCGACAAAGTGGCCGAATTTGCACTTTTTGCCCGCGAACTGGGTTTCGAAATGAATATAAGCACGCCAAAAGATATAGGTCGCTCTTTCAACCGACTGGTAGAAGCCTCGCAAAACGATCCGGCGCTGAAAATGTTGGAACCCATCGCTATTCGCACGATGGCCAAAGCCATTTATTCTACCGACAATATAGGTCACTACGGCTTGGGCTTCGACCACTATACCCATTTTACTTCGCCCATCCGCCGATTTTCAGACGTTTTGGCGCACCGCATCCTCGAACGCAACCTCGGCGATGAAACCTGGCGAACCAAGCAAGACAAGCTGGAAGAACAATGCCAGCATATTTCCCGCATGGAGCGCCGCGCCATGGACGCCGAGCGCGAATCGGTGAAATTCAAGCAAGCGGAATTCATGGAAAAACACATCGGCGACGATTTCGACGGTTTTATCACCGGCATCACCGAACGCGGGTTTTTCGTGGAGCTCATAGACACCCGCTGCGAAGGCATGGTGGGCTTCGATACCCTCGACGAACCTTTCGATACCGGTGGCAGCAGACTTCGCATGCGCGGCATGCGTTCGGGCAAGGTGTACAAGGTTGGCGACGTGGTACGCGTGCGCATTACGGCTACCGACCTACTGCGCCGGCGTATTGATATGGCGATGATTTGATTAAGAGCTTGTTGCTAATCCAAATGCGTCAAAATTTCCCTGACCTCCCCCTCTAGTTGCTCAATCCACTCAGGAACCTGCGCTGAGCCCGGGAATTGCTCGATTTGTGCAAATCGCTGCGCCAACTCATCTAAACCTACATAACGGCATTGGGTTTTGAGTCCGTGGGCGGTAATGGCAGCCATTTCGTAATCGCTTTGCTCGATGGCTTTTTGCAAATCAAACATCTGAAGAGGCATCTGCTCTTTGAAAATACTCAAAAAACGCGCAACCATTAACTCGTTATGATCAAATAACTGAAGCAGGGTACGATCAATATTCATTCCGGCATTTTTTTTATAAATAGTTTAGTGCATACGCAGTTTAGTGCATACGCAGTTTAGCTAAACCCAATCGCTAAACCCAATCGCTAAACTCTAACACTAAACCCAATCGCTAAACAGTTTCAATTATTCGATAAATAGCACCCAACAATTCTTCAGATTGAATGGGCTTTGTCACCCAGGCATCCATACCCGCTACCCGGCATTTTTCAAGCTCCTCCGGTATCGCATTGGCAGTGAGACCTATAATGGGAATACGATGAAGGGGGTCGTCGGCGGGCAATGCCCGAAGGCGCCTCGTGGCTTCCAATCCGTCCATTACCGGCATTTTGACATCCATCAGGATTAAGTCAAATGGCTCTTGAGTTGCCTTTTCCAGGGCAATTTGTCCATTTTCAGCAATAACTACGGTTATGTGGTCTCCCAATCTGGATTTCAGCAATTCAGTGGCAAGCAATTGATTAAAATAAATATCCTCTACCAATAAAATCCGGCAATGCTGCAAGGCGGTAAGGTCAGGAGATGATACAGCCGTTGTAAGTGTACCGGTTTCGGCGGCCGGCAAAAACGAGAGTGCCACGGTAACCAATGTGCCTTCACCCGGCCGGCTTTGTAAATTAATAGTCCCTCCCTGTTGTTCAACCAATTGCCTGCATATACTCAAGCCCAGGCCGGTTCCTCCCCTGGCGGTAGCATCTTCTGCAACAACCTGGCTAAAACTGTCGAACACCTGCTCGATTTTATCGGGCGAAATGCCAATGCCGGTATCGCGAATAGTGAATTGTAGCAGCACTTGTTCGTTGCCGGCATCCAGGCGATTTACTTCCACTTCCACGCTGCCGCTGTCGGTAAATTTTATGGCATTGCCAACCAGGTTACTCAGTATTTGTTTGAGTCTGACGGCATCACCCACCAATGCCCCCGGTATGCCGGACTGAACCTCTATTTTCAATGCAATACCCTTTTCCTGTGCCCTAAAACCGAAGGTTTGCTGTATATGGGTTAAAACTTCTTGTAAATCAAAGGCTTTAAAATGAAAGGTATATTGCCCGGATTCAATCTTTGAGTAGTCCAGAATATCGTTGACGATACGCAACAAATCTTCGGAAGAATGTCGGATGGCGCCCAGATAGGTTTTTTGCTTCTCTGCCAACGGCGTTTCTTCCAGCATTTCGCTTAATCCTATAATGGCGTTCATGGGGGTGCGTATCTCGTGGCTCATATTGGCCAGAAATAGCGATTTATACCGGGTTTGTTGTTCGGCCAGCTTTTTTTCTTCTTTCAGGCGGCGTTGCTGCAGGCGGTTGTAGACAATTGCGTACGCGATGGCAGCCAGCAGGAGCAGCATCAAAAACCGGAACCAACTCGTCTGCCAATAAGGCGGATTGATGACAAAGCTGACCAACATTTCTTCCTCGCTCCAGATCCCGTCGGAATTGGCCGCACGCAATAAAAACTGGTATTTTCCGGGCGGTAAATTGGTGTAGCTGGCCCTGCGGAGTATGGCCGGGCAAGTCACCCAGTCTTCATTGTACCCCAATAGTTTGTATCGATACTGGTTGGAATAAGGCGATTGCAAATGAATGCCGGCAAACTCGATGGTAACGGCATTTTCGCCGGGCTTGAGTATAAGGTTGCCGATGAATTCAGGTGTTAGTGTAAGACGGTTGTTATTTATATAAATGTTGGTCAGTACCAACTCGGGCGGCATACTGTCTATTTTAATACGCAAAGGATCAAAAACGATGATGCCTTCCTGCGTGACATCAAATAACAATCCCGTTTTACTATTGTACAACGACTTCCGGATAAGCGGCTGCGTTTGTAGCGGATTCATCACATCGTAAATGTGAAATTCGAAGGTTTCAGGGTGCATGCGAAGCAGGTAGGCATTGTAGAAGCCTGCCCATATATACCCTGCCCGGTCCAGCGACAATGAGTTCACGATGTGGGTCGGGAGTCCGTCGCGTTCAGTTAACAACCTGTGATGGAAGGTCCCATCACTTGCTTTTTCAATTTTGATAAGTCCACCCATAGCGCCTACCCATAGCGATCCCTGCTTGTCGCACACGCCATCCATGAGTTCCAATTGCGTATATCGCCCCGTTTTTTTTCTATTAAAAGGCAACAAGGTGAATTGCTCCGTTCGTTTGTCAATATACCCTATGACACTCGAAGTAAGACACCACAACCCGCCTTTCCCATCTTCGATGATCTCTTCTATCAATACATCATCAGTCAAAGCAGCAGCCGCCACTATTCGTTTTTGCCAGGTGTGGCGGTTCACTTTCCAAAGGCCGTCGGCTGTACTGATCCACACTATTTGAGGGTTGTCGCTGTCATAGCATTGGCTTTGGATGAGCCTGCCCGCAAATACCGTATCCGGCAGTATGTTTTTAAAATCCCGGCGGGCAGGGTCCCATAAGCTCACTCCTCCCCTACGCCAACTCACGTGAATATCTCCCTCAGGCGTCCTGCCTACGTGGTTGGCAAAAGGCAATGGTATGGCGCCGTGCGGCAGACGAAGGGATTCGGCTTCCTCGCCCAGTCGGGGCGAATAAAACATCTGGCTACCGTTAAACATGAGTAATCCTCCCAGCTTGTCTTCTACCACCCAAAAGGCATGGTTGCTGGGCTCGTCGCGACCGAATTTGAGTTGATATAACTGGTAATTAGGCGGGGTGATATTTGTTTTTCTTAATCCGGTGGGGCAGGCAATCCATAGATTACTCAACCTGTCCAAACACATGGCCGAGGTATTACCTGGAAAAATGCCGTGCAGGCGACCGGGTGAATGAAAGTGCGCTACCTTGCCCTCCCGCGGATGCCAATTCACTACGCCCCGGTTGCCCGATAACCAAAGCGAACCATCGGGGCCCTCTACGATGTCGTTATACAAATAATATTGCATCGTATCGGGCAACTTAGTCCGCCCGAAAGTGCGGGTATCCGGAATAAACTGTAGGAGTACGGAATCGCAGCCGACCCAAAAACTGCCTTCTTTTTGCTGATAAATGATATTGCAGGACAGCTTTTTATTCGTTTCAGGAGATGGAACTATAACGAGCTCGTAGGTTTTGTCAGCTGGGTGTAGCCACAATAAACCGGCAGAAGAAGTTGCCCATATCCTTCCCGATCTGTCGCGGTAGAGTCTGTTGATCTGAGGCGCCGGGAAGCCGGCAGGTATGGATGCGGCAGGTTTCCACGCGATGAATTTTTGCTTGGGTATATTCCATTCAAACAACCCTTTTTCCATACCCACCAATACCCGCGAATCATCCAATGCGCACACTGCCCTGGGATTTCCAGATGCGCTGGGTTTGCCATAGCGGGTGAAATATCCCTGCCGGGCATCCAGGCGATTCAGCCCTTCGTAGGTGATCGCCCATATATCGCCATCGGCTGATTCCATGAGCGCCCATACCCGGTCGCTGTCGATGCTGGTGGTGTCTTGTGGATCATACTGGTAATGCACGTAGTCGTACCCGTCGTACCGGTATAAACCCGAACCCAGGGTGCCGTACCAAATGCGCCCCAGCCTGTCGGATAGTACGTCTTTAGTTAAAGAGGCGTAAAATTGAGTGCCCTCGTGGGTAATTCCGATCGATTCAAAAATGCGCAGCGGTTTTTGCGCCATCAATACCGGCGGCACGCAAAGGAGCCATACGGCAAGCAAGCGTAAGAAGGAAGCGATCAGACTTGGGTAAGAAACCATCATGGCTAATGGTATAATACCCTCCAAGCTAGGGCACTTTTTCCCGCCGTAGTATATTTTTTTATACTTTTTTACGCTTTTTACTTCTTCCTACCATTCTTCCATCTCATCGCTGAGCGGGTGCTGCTGATAGTGCCGTTTGGTAAAAGCGCGTTGTTTTTGCCTTTCTATTACCAGCCGGGCAATACCGATATGAGGCGGTTCGGGGGCGAGGGGCGATAAGGCGGCGTGCACTTTGCGCTCGTTTACATCGAGGCGGTACATGAGGCTAAGCAGGAATTCCATCCGGTGTTCAATGAGATCGGCGATGCGCTCGGAGAGCATCTCGAGCAGTTGCGCTTCGCTGACCATCTCTTCCGCCGGCTCGGGCATCTCAAAGTCGTGGGTAATGAGTTCCGCTGTGGTTTTTAGATCTTCGGATTCCATTTGTTTATTTTTAGTAATTGTTTAGTAGGGTTGGCTGCAGTTAGCGTTAGGGTTTAGTTTCTAAACATACAGCTAAACCAACCCCATGCCCTAAACCCTCCAAAAACTTTGTAGCAGGCGTTATCTCGTCAATAGACCGGCAACCGGAAAGCCGCATGGTCAACTCAAAGTCGGCCACCAGATTCCGGATGACTTCATTTACCCCTTTCTCACCTGCCAGGGCAAGTGCGTACACGTACGGGCGGCCAATGCACACGGCGTTGGCGCCCAGCGCCAGGGCTTTAAACATATCGGCGCCGCAGCGCACCCCGCTATCAAGTAAAACGGGTATCTGGCGTTTTACCGCCTCTGCTATGCCGGGCAATGCCCCAATGGTGGAAATCGCCCCGTCGACCTGCCTGCCGCCGTGATTCGACACCACGATGCCGTCGATGCCCAAGTCTATCGCTTTGCGGGCATCATCGGGGTGCAATATGCCTTTTAGTAGGAGCGGCAGTTTGGTATACTGGCGCAATAAAGGCAATTGCTCCCATTGCACCGCCGGGTTGGTGTATATGTTTATAAATTTTCGAACGGCTTTGAGCGGGGCCCTGGAGCGCACGTTTTTCAGCAGCCCGCCCGGGTAGGCACGCATGAGCTCGGCCACCGACAATAGGGTGTCGAGGGTAAGCGACTGGCGGGGCGCCGGGGCACTATTGTCGTCGGGCTCCTGCATTAATTGCCGGAAAACCGGGTCGCTGGTGTATTGGGCAATGCCCTTGCCCCTCAAAAAGGGCAGGTAGGCCATGTCCAGGTCGCGCAAGCGCCAGCCCAACATCGTCGTATCAAGGGTGACCACAATGGCGCTGCAGCCACAGGCTTCCGCGCGTTTCACCAGGCTCTCCACCAACTCGTTTGACCGGCTCCAATACAACTGAAACCAACGCGGACTATCGCTCATCAGCGCACTGACAGCCTCCATCGCCACAGATGCCTGGTTGGATAAAATAAACGGCACGCCGAGCGAAGCGGCGGCGGCGCCTACGGCCAGGTCGGCCTTGCGATGGGCCATTTCGAGCACGCCTACGGGAGAAAGCAATAAAGGCGCCGGCAATTTTTGCCCAAGCAATGATACCGATAGATCGCATTGCGACACGTCGCGCAGCATACGCGGCACGATCTGCCATTGATCAAAACCGTGCCGGTTGTTGCTGACGGTGGTCTCAACCCCAGCCACGCCGGCAATGTAGGCGAAGGCCTCGGGGCTCATCCGGTCTTTGGCAAGCGCCTCAAGCGTATTCAGATCAGTGGGGATAGCCGGTTTTTTTCCGCTCACGCCGGTGAGATAAATAAACCTTTGGCGGTCGAGAGCCGAAAAAATTCCCTTCATGCGGTTGCTTTTTGTGGCAAATTACGAAAGAATTGCCGATAATTCGGCACAATTAACGGGGTGTCACTACCTGCACTGGAAGGCCTTGGCGTGCGGTGGCTGGTCAAACGCGACGACCTCCTTGCTCCGCCCGAAGCCCCCAATTTCTGCGGCAATAAGTGGCGAAAAATGAAGTACAACCTCTTCGAAGCCGGCCAACAGGGCTGCACCCGGCTGATTACGATGGGCGGCGCCTTTTCCAACCACATTGCCGCGGTGGCCGCCGCCGGACTGCTTTTTGGCGTCGACACGGTGGGTTATATCCGCGGCGAAGCGGCGTATCCGCTCAACCCCACCCTGCAGGGCGCCATCGATAACGGCATGGAACTTCGCTTTGTGAGCCGGGAGGCCTACGGCCAGCTGCGCGAAAAGGGGTTGCAGCCGGAACGCCCCGGCGACTACCCCATCCCCGAAGGCGGCACCAACGCCCTGGCTATGCCGGGTTGCCGCGAATTAGGCGAGGAATTGCTGACTCAACTCGACGATCCCGGTCACAGCACTATAGCAGTAGCCTGCGGCACCGGCGGCACCATGGCCGGGCTTGTCACCGGTTTGCAGGGCCTCCCCTGCCTCGGCATCCCCGTACTGAAAGGCGGCTTTATGACGACAACGGTACAAGGCTACCACGGGTTATTCACCGGCCGCCAATGGCCCCATTGGCAAACCATCGACGGCTTTCATTTCGGCGGCTACGCTAAGACCACCCCTGAATTATTCTCTTTTATGGCTAATTTCTATACCCAAACAGGTATCCCACTCGATAAGGTCTATACCGGAAAAATGTTTTACGCAATTTTTCAACTCATTCAATCCGGGTATTTTGCCCCGGGTAGCACCATAGTGAGTATCCACAGCGGGGGGCTTCAGGGGAATTAGCGGTCAGTTGTTATCCGTTGTCGGTTGTCGGTTATCCGTTTTATATCTTTGCTAATTATACTTTGTCAGAGAACCGATAACCGATAACCGATAACCGATAACTACCCCCTCCCCTTCACTAACACCCGTTCAATCACATTGCTACCAAAAGCATAAGGCAAATAAGCCACGGAAGGCATCGGCCGGGTAATAAACACATTGGCCAACTTGCCCGGGGTGATGCTGCCGCATTCGGCGGATAACTCCATGGCAGCGGCGCCGTTGATGGTGGCGGCATTGATGGCTTCTTCGGGTACCATACGAAGTTTGATGCAGGCCAGGCTGATTACAAAAGGCATTCGTCCGGAAGGAGTGGTGCCCGGGTTGTAGTCGGTGGCGAGTGCTACCGGCAGTCCGGCATCCAGCATGCGGCGGGCAGGCGGATAGTGCTCGTCGTTGAGGAAAAACGGAGCAGAGGGCAGCAAGGTTGGGATCGTTTTGCCGCCGGCGAGGCAGGCGATTTCCTCATCGGTAAGTACTTCTAGGTGGTCGACCGACACGGCGCCTCTCGATACGCAGGCTTCTATGCCCCCCATGCTATTAAACTGGTTGGTGTGGATTTTGGCTTTCATTCCGTAACGCGCGCCGGCTTCGATAATGCGGGACGTCTCTTCTACGCTGAAAAAGTTTTTTTCGCAAAAAGCATCCACATAATCGGCCAGGCATTCGCCGGCAATCTGGGGTAGTAGTCGCTCGATGAGCAGTTGCATATACCCCTCGCGGTTGTCACGGTATTCAGCGGGCAGGGCATGGGCGCCCAGGAAAGTCGCTTTGATGGGCATCGGGCTCATCTCTTTTAGTCGCCTGATCACGCGCAGCATCTTGAGTTCGCTGTCTTCGCTTAGCCCATAGCCGCTTTTGATTTCTATCGCGCCAGTGCCCATGCCGCGCACTTCTTCGAGCCGCTGCCAGGCTTGTTCTACCAGTACATCTTCGGGCGTTTCTCGGAGTCGCCGTGCCGAGTTGAGAATGCCCCCGCCGCGGCGGGCTATTTCTTCATAGCTCAGGCCCCTGATGCGGTCTACAAATTCGGTCTCACGGCTGCCGGCGAATACCAGGTGGGTATGCGAGTCGCACCAGCAGGGAAACACCATGCCCCCTCTGGCATCAATCTGCACATCGGCATGCGCCGGGCATTCCGACATCGGCCCAAAAGCGGCAATGCGTTCGCCTTCGATGAGCAAATAGGCATCGTGTAATACCGGCAAGGTTTGCATGTCAGCCCCGCGCACCAGCCCGGTTTCAGCGGGCAGGGTTTGCACAAGGGTGTGGATGTGGTGGATTAGTGTGGATGAATGCATTAGATTATGTTATCGGTTATCGGTTATCGGTTGTCTGTTTTTGTCAATATTTATTGAACAGATAACGGACAACAGATAACCGACAACTGTTAGCTCCCCTTCGGCAGCGCCAGCACAAACGTAGACCCCTTGCCTTTTTCGCTCCGCAAATTAATCGTACCGCCCATGGCTTCCGCGTAGCGGCGGGCTATAAAGAGGCCGTAGCCCATCGAGGATTCGCCGTGCACGGCCTGGGGTTTGAGCCGTTGAAAGCGCTGGAAGGCCTTGGCCTGGTCTTCGGCGTCGAGGCCGGGGCCTTTGTCGGTCACCAGAAAACGTACCTGGGCGCCGGCGTCTTCCAGGCTCAGCAAAATATGAGAACCGTCGGGGGAATACTTGATGGCATTCGACACCAGGTTGCCGATGATGCGCTGCAGGAAATACGGATCGGCCATTACGCGCAATGGGCCGGGGACTGTTTGTATTTTAATGTTAATAGTTTTGTGCGCGGCGTATTTGTCGTATTCGCTTTTCGCAATATCGAGCACGGCTGCTCCGTCTACCTGGGTTAATTGCAGCGACAAAGTGATGCCTTCTTCCATATTTTCCACATCCATAATGCGCCTGCTCATTTCGTCGATGCGGTCGGCGGCATGCTCCATTTCGCTGAGCAATTCGGGAGTGGGGTTTTTATGCCGAAGTTCGTATAAATTGAGTTGGATGACCGCCAGTGGATGGCGCAGGTCGTGGGTGAGCAGGGAAGTGAAAAACTTTTTTCGGTATTCAGCTGGTGCAGGTTTTCGTTGGCTGCTTGCAACAGTTCTTTTTTTTGGCGAAGCCGCATAAAAAGCCAGGACAATAAAAAAATAACCCCTAAAAAGGAGGCTGCGGCAATTCCAAATATGAGATTGCGAAAGCGGGCGGCTGCGTTTTGCTGGCGAAGCAACAGGTTTTCCTGTTCTTTTTCTTTTGTTTCATATTGAAATTTAAGTTGCTCGATCTGCTTGTTTTTGGCTTCGTCGTAAATTTCACTTAAATATTGCTGGTAGGCTTTGAGATAAAAAAGGGCGCTATCGGGCTGGTTTGTTTTTTCAAAATAAGCCGCCATCTGAGGGTATAATTCTACCAGACCTTCTTTTTCACCAGAGCGCACAAACAGAGGCACAGCTTGCCGGTAGTGAAAAATAGCTTCTGGGTATTGGTTTTTAGCAAAATACAATTTTCCTGCCTGCAGATGCGACCAGGAAAGATTAATAGAGTCGCTGATTGCGGTTCTGATCTGCAAGGCCAGCTGTGTATACTTCAGCGCTTCGTCGAGTTTGCGCTCGAGAAACTTCACATCGCCGAGTTTGGAATAGGCCGTGGCCATTTTTTTCTCGTCATTTTTCTGCCGGTATATTTGCAGGGATTGGATTAGGTAGAGTTCGGCGGAGTCGTATTGCTGCAATTCAATATAAAAAAAAGCGCCACCCAAATAGTTATCTGCCAACACAATAGGCTCGTCTAGTTCCTTAAGGATAGCCATACTGGCTCGGTGATATTTTTGGGCCAATGCCACGTCTTTGCTCGACCATAACACGCCGGAAATATTGAGCATAGCCTGTGCACTTCGCTTTTTCCAGTCAGGTGTTTTATATGGATTGGCAATTTCCAGCGCGCTGTAGAAATGTTGTATCGCCGTGTGGTATTGAATTTGTTGAGCGTGTTTAACGCCTAAGGACATATGCATTTTAAAGCTGTCAATAACGGCAACTTGAGCCGTACTATGCAGTACGAAAAACTCAAACAACCTATTATAATTAGCTTAGATTTCATTGGAGTTTCCTATCGAGTCACTGTCCTTAGTTTCTTCTGCAGTTGGATTTTGGTAGTTACCCCCATTTTCCGGTAAATGGTTTTTACATGGTGCCGCACCGTATTGATCGATATAAAAACTGAGCGGCAATGGCTTTATAGCTCAATCCATTTACCAATAATTTTGCTACTTCCCATTCTCTGGGACTAAGCGCGGGGGCAGCGGTATCGTCCTGCAGAATGGCTATATCTTCATAAGACGAGCTTCCCTCGCCGGAGGATCTCAAGTGGTTCACGACGGCCTTGGCTGCGCTGCTGCCCAGATAAGCCCCGTCTGTCAATGTATTGTGGATGGCGGTTAGAATGTCTGCGGGTTTACACCCCTTAACAAAGTATCCGTCGGCGCCGCCCGACAGCGCATCCAACACGTATTTATCCTGCGTATATCCCGTCATGATGACGATCTTCGTGTTGGGCAGCATTTTTTTGATCTTATCGAGGTGCTGGAGGCTGTTAATTTCTTTTAATTGAATATCAAGCAGTAATACATCAGGAGAGGATTCCGGATTTGTTTTTTCAAAAAATTCACCTAATGACTCAGCTTGTAAAGCGCACCTCCAATTTTCCTGCATGCCGATCAGACTTACCATTCGGGCCAGCAAAACAGGGTCATCATCTACTACGGCTATCTTTGTCATAGGTTTCCATTTTAGCCTTTTTCACTACATAAAACTATCCCTATTCACCCAAAGATAACATTTTAATGTGATTGCCGGCGACGAGCGGGTTCTTTTCCTTTGCATTTGTTTTCGTATAATAACGGCTTCTACCCATTTACAAACACGGCACAATTTTTTGCCGGTAGTCCACTACGTGGTACACCAACAAAGATCTTCGTTAGAAAGAACGAATAAACACAACTACTTTAGGTCTCCACAACCATTCTGAAGATATCTCACAAGTCAGTTTTTTTTGAAAAAAGCCGGCTTGTGAGGTATCCTCCTTCTCCTTCCTGCTTGTCGTACAGCCTACATAAGACTGAGTAAACTCGCATATTAACGGCAATTGTCCTACCTTTATCCAGCATAATAATCGAGTAGCGTGGTCGAAAATAAGCTGGTTCTTACTTTTTGGTTTTGTTTTGCAGCAATAGGATGGCTTTCCGGCCAAACGTTTGTAAGTACAACTCCGCAAAATAAAAATGCCGTACTGGAGGTATTCGGCGGCATGTACTGTATTTATTGCCCCGAAGGCAATAATATTGCCGGACAAATAGTAGAAAGCAATCCCGATGAGGTGGTGCTTATTAATGTGCACGCCGGCTCCTACGCCGTTCCCGATCCCGGCGACCCCGATCTGCGCAGCGATTATGGCGAAGCGCTGAAAAATCAAACCGGACTGGTAGGTTATCCAGCCGGCACGGTCAACCGCCTGATTTTTCCAGGCTGGGAGCAAAACCAACCCGGCACTACCGCCATCAATCGCAGCAATTGGGCCAATGCAGTTTCTAATGTGCTGCAACAACCATCCCCAGTGAATATCGCCGCTAACGCACATTACAATGTAGTCAGCGGATTGCTCACTATCCAAATCGAACTTTACTATACAGGTAATAGTCTTTCACCTATCAATTATCTCAACATTGCGCTTCTGCAAAGCGATATTGTAGGCCCCCAAACCGGCGCCTACCCCTATTCCACTTACAGACACGATGATATCCTTCGCGATCTGCTTACCGGGCAATGGGGCGAACCTATTTATACCACTTCTGCCGGCTATTTTGAAGCCCGCACCTATACTTACCAGATGCCGCCCCATTTCAGAGGCGTGCCGGTGGTTCCGGCTAATATGCACCTGGCAATTTTTATCGCCGAAGGCCATCAAAACATTCTGACGGGTATTTCCGTAACCCCCGAATTCACCGTAGCTCATACCCACAATGTGAACGCACTCTCGATTACCGCCCCTGAAGTGGTGTGTGTGGAGTCGCTCTCGCCCATACTCACCCTGCGCAACGACGGCAACGCCCCGCTCACTTCGGCCACGATCCAATACAGTATCAACGGCGGCGCTCCACAGCTATACGCCTGGTCGGGCTACCTCAGTACTTATGAAAGAGAAGATGTGGCGCTACCATTAATTAATTTTAATTCCAATTTTTCAGATCCCAATACGCTGCTGTGCTCAGTGTACAGCCCCAATGGCCAGCAAGACGAAGATATCGGCAATAATAACCGCACGTTTGTTTTTGAAAATGCACCGGCCTCCGCAGGTACTTCGCTTTCCCTGGAAATAAAAACCGATTTTTACGGCTACGAAATTTACTGGGAGATTATCGATGAAGCAGGCACTGTATTTGCCAGCGGAGGCAATGAGGTGGTGGGCGCCAGCGGCGGCGGCTATAATAACGCCTCCCCCGCCGATCCCGGCGCGTATTACAATAATCAGCTTATTATCGTACCTGTCGATTTGCCTCTAGAAGGCTGTTATACTTTCCGCATTCTCGACGCCTTCGGCGACGGCATGTGCTGTACCTATGGCAGCGGCTTTTACCGCCTTCGCGATCAGGATGGCAACTGGCTTTTCGCCGGCGGCGCTTTCGGCGCCGAACAACGACATCCCTTCCTCGCCGGCCCATGGCAGGTCACCGGCACTTCTTCCGAAACTTTCATCGCCGATGTAACGGTATCGCCAAACCCCTCGCCCAACGGCGACTGGCTGGCACAATTCGACCTACCCACCCAGGCTACGGTGCAAGCCGCCCTTTTTACTACCAACGGCCAACTGCTGTGGCAACTGCCCGCATCCGATATGCCCGCAGGCCCCTCAGCCCTCCCTATTCAATTAACCGACGCCCCCGCAGGCATCTATATCCTGCGCCTCCTTATCGACGATAAACTAGTGGTGAGAAAGTTGGCTAAATGAATGTTGAATGTTGGATCAAACATTCAACATCAATATCCCGCATACAGCGAAAATGGCCCTTGGGGCATTTGTCATACCCGATCTTAGAACAAGGGCGGCAGGATAATCCCTTGACCTCCACACTCGTATTGCGATCTATGCCCTGGGGATAATAGGGGTACATACCAAATTCGGGCACCGTATTGCCCCAGACGGATATGATATCTTTTTGGAAAGCTGCGGCGATATGCATCAAGCCGGTATCGTGGGTGATTACCTTGGCGGCCTGCCGCACAATTGACGCCGATTGATGCAGCTTGAGTTTGCCGCAGGCATTGACCACGTGGGCGCCGCACTGCCCGGCGATCCATTCGCCCAGCTCTGCTTCATCGGGGCCGCCCAGCAATACTACCGGCAACCCGATCTTGCGACAAATCGAGGTTATCTTATCAGGCGGGAGCCGCTTTGTAGCATGAGCGGCGCCGATTACAAAGGCCACATAAGGCAGGGGGTTCGGGATACCCGCAGCGCGCAACCAAGCTGCGGCGTCCACTTCCTGGTCGGCAGGGATGTAATAGTCCAGCCCCTTGCCGTCGTTATGCACCCCCAAAGGCGCTACGGTAGCCATATAGCGATCCACGATATGCACTGCCGGCAAGCGGTTGATACCCAGCCGCACCAGCAACCATTTTTCGAGATTTAATTTGTCGAAACTCCCCGAAGGTACCCCGCGCAAGGCCCGCTTCACCTGCCAACTACGCAGGTTGTGGTGCAGGTCGACGATATAATCGTAGCCTTCCTGCCGCAATTGGGGCAATACTTCGCCTACCTTTTTATCGATGGCGTATACTTTGCTGATACCGGGATGGGCGGCCACAACGCCCTGAAAGGCTTTTTTGGTAAGAAAATGCACTTCCGCCTGTAGCTGCTGTTTCAAACAGCGCACTACCGGTGTGGTCAATACGATGTCTCCGATGGAACTAAACCGGATTATGAGCACCTTTGGTTTGGCGCCGGCGTTTATCTGATGCACTTGTGGAGGACTTTGGGACTATTGGACAAAAAAAGTCGCACTGACGAAGTGCGACCCTTTTCTATAATCCCATGAACATATCCAAAATAAATAATCGTTGAAAAAAATGTCCGTCCGTTTCTTGGAAATTGACAAACATTTAGTCTATCTTCGCCACATCAACCGGGAAATACTATCCACACACGGTTATTTAACAAATTGTAATCTTAAGCTTTGACAACATAATCCCATGAATGTGACCTAATCGAGAGGCGGATCTTCAGTCCGCCTTTTTTTTTTGGTGCTGTGACGAAGCATCGTATCTTTCAGGGAATCTTTGTCGGGATAGTTGTAATTCGTCCCGAGCGAACTCGGGACGACTTACCACCAACAAACTATAATCCCATGAACATATTCAAATTTGTTTGCCAGTCCTTTTAACCAGCTTTTTTCTTTCCTCCTCTATTTCTCACTGATCACGATACAAAGATGCAACACAGATTTGCTCAATTCAAAGACAAAAATAAGTCGTTGTGAATTTTTTTTTGATGTTTGATGTTTGATGTTTGATGTTTAATTAGCTATATATTAATCACTTGTGTTTGTATAATTTTAAATAATAAGTCTTCGATTGTGAATTTTTATATTATTTTTAGGTACTAAAACTGGAAAAAAAGATTAAAAAAAGTTTTTTGGAACGGTATTTATGGGTGAGAATACGGTCTGCCGGGCATAAACTTCTTTGCGCCGGTCGCGGCTATTCCGCACCGTGCCGTGATGGCGCAGGCGGGTGAGCAACTCGGGATGTACATCTGCATAGATGACAGCCTGGGTATTTGGAGGAGCTTCGGCCAGGATACCGCCGGCGGGAAAACCATGATCACAGGGGGTGTAAATGCCCGATTGGGCATACTGGAATTCAATGGCGGGTACTTCGGGCATGTTGCCCGTGCACCCGGCCGTGGCCACATAACATTCGCCATACACAGCCAGTGCCTGCGCGCTGTGTCTCACACGCCAATGGCCGTGTTCTGATTCGGTAGAATAAGGCACAAAAGCCAGGAGGCAGCCTGCATCCGCACAAAGACGCCCCAACTCGGGAAATTCTACGTCGTAGCATATAAGTATGGCCATGCGGCCCATGTCGGTTTCAAAAATCCCGGGATCATGGCCTGCCGATATCTGCATGACGTCTACTTCGTATGGAGTAAGGTGTATTTTGTGGTAGCTATCCAGCCTGCCGTCGCGATGACACAGCAAAGCCGTATTGTATAAGGCGTCGTGCTCCATAATGGGCATGCTGCCGGCGACAATGTTGACTTTGTATTTGACAGCCATCGCCACGCAACGCGCGATAATAGGCTCGCTGAAATCAGCCAGTTGCCGCATGCCGTGCGCCACATCGGGCACCGGCGGGGCTTCGGCGCCGTATATCTCCTCGGGAGTCAAGGTCGAATAGAAGTGCTGCCGGTATTCCCGGTGTTCGTCAAACAAGGCGAGCAGCGGAAGCGTAAAATATTCGGGAAACAACACGAAGTCGGCGCCGGACTCAGCCAATGCCCGCACTTCCGACTCCATCTTCCAAAAAAAAGCCTGCAGGTTTTCCATGTGTTCCATGTGCCACTGCACGACTCCTATCCTGATGTGGGTTTGTTTCAATGTTACAGATGTACCTTTAAAATGTGAATGGGATGTTTGTCGGGATTTAACTCCACGTAATTCCAATCGTTGAACCAGTAATAGCTCTCATTAGTCAACAAATCTGTGACCCTAAGGTTGACCCTGCCCGTCAGGTTGAGCAATTGCTTGGGCACTTCTACATAACCCGACTGCGTGAAGGCGGTATCGAACGATGCGATACACCATATGATATTGTCGAGGTTTTCGGTGACTTTGATATAACTCATCAACTGCTCGTTGTCGGTGCGGGTAAACTGGATGTTCCAGGTGGTTTGCATCGCCGCATTTTCTTTCCTGATCTGGTTGAGGTTTGTGATCAGGTCGGTGAGGCGGTTGCGCAGGTTCCAGTCGTAGTGGCGCAGTTCGTATTTCTCGGAATTGAAGTATTCTTCTTTTCCGTTGGCATTACCCGTGTTTTCCATAAACTCGTAAGCCGGGCCGTAGAGGCCGTAATTGGACGATAAAGTAGCGGCCATGGCTACCCGCAAGGCAAAAACATTGGCAGTTGCGCCCATGAGTTCATAGGGAAGTATGTCGGGGGTATTGGGCCAGAAGTTAGGCCGGAAATACTCGCGCAATTCGGTGGTGGTTAGCTCGGTCAGGTATTCTTCCATCTCGCGGCGGTTGGTGCGCCAGGCGAAATAGCTGTACGACTGCGTAAAGCCCACCTTGGCCAGCTCTGCCATCACTTTGGGGCGCGTGAAGGCCTCCGACAGGAAGATGGTATCGGGGTATGCGGCCTGCACTTCGGCGATAAACCACTCCCAGAACGGAAAAGGTTTGGTGTGCGGGTTGTCTACGCGGAAAATGCGTACACCGGCTTCGCACCAGTAAATAGCGATGCTTTTGAGTTCGTTCCAGAGGTTTTCCCAGTCGTCGGTCTCAAAATTGATCGGCACAATGTCCTGGTATTTTTTCGGCGGATTTTCGGCATAGGCTACGGTGCCGTCGGGGCGCCACAGGAACCATTCCGGGTGTTCTTTGATATAGGGATGGTCGGGGGCACATTGCAGGGCCAGGTCGAAGGCGATTTCTATGCCCACTTTCTGGGCTTCTTTGATGAGGTGTTTGTAGTCGTCGAGCGTGCCCAATTCGGGATGTACGGCCTTGTGGCCGCCTTCGTCGCTGCCGATAGCCCAGGGTGAACCGGGTTCGCCGGGTTCGGCGTTGGTTGAGTTGTTCTTGCCCTTGCGACTCATTTTGCCAATAGGGTGAATGGGCGGCAAATACAATACGTCGAATCCCATTTCTACCAGTCGCGGCAGCAGTCGCTCGCAATCTTTGAAGGTGCCGTGTTTGCCTTCTTCAGCTGAGGCCGAGCGCGGAAAAACTCGTACCAGGCGCTGAACAATTCTTTTTCGCGGCCTACGCGCACCACGAGGTGGCGGTCGTAAGTGGTCACGTGTTGCCGCAGGGGGCGCTCGTGGGCGAGCTGGGCGAAGTCTTCGCTCAGCACGGTATTGACCGCCGTATCGTATTGGGTTTCGTCTTCGAACAGGGCCGCCGATTTGAGCAATTTGGCGGCTTCCGTTTTGTTATAATTCGCAGCAGCCTTGCGCAGCAATGAGGCGCCGATGAGCAACTCGGTCTGCATTTGCTGCCCGTCGTCAAATTTTTTGTGGAAGCCTTTTAGCCAGGTGGCGAGGTGATCTACCCAGGCCTCTATTTTATAATGGTAATAACCGTGTTTTTCTACTTTGAAGCCGGCGGTCCACACGTCGTTGGTATGGTCTTGCATAAATACCGACGACCAGCTTTTGTCGTCGTCGTGCTTGTACAGCAAGGCCGCGCGGATGACGTCGTGGCCGTCAGAGAAGATGTCAGCCGTTACGTCTACGCTTTCTCCGGGCGTGCGTTTGATAAAAAAACGGCCATTGTCAATTTCAGGTTTTACATGCTCGATAACGACGCGGTGTCTCATTGCCTCTCTATGGTTTTATTCGTGGGCAATATTAAGGATAAATGCGCAAATCTCGCATTCACACTGCCAATAAACCGATGGCGTGTAAACGATCCCACCATTTTTCATACCAATAATCCTCAAAACCGGTCAAACCGGCTGCTTCGTAGTCAGCCTGGACCTGCTGAAAGGTCAGAGTTTCCCGGCTGGAAACGGTTAACCAGGGCAATATGCCGGCCAGCCAGCGGCCCTGGTTTTCTTCCAACTGAAGTACCAGGGTTTCTTTTTTGGCGTGAAAGGTCAACTCAACCAGGGACAGGGTTTTTCCTTTTTTTGTTTTTGTAAAATAATGCACCAGCGGCTGGGGGCCCAACCATACGATACGCGCTAAAGGTTTTACGAATACGTCGGGGTCGACCGCTAATACCGATTCGATATGGCCTTTGGCCACCTGTGTACGAGGCACTTTGAAGTCGAACCAGTCGTACAAAGGATAATCCAGGCCGATGCCGTGCATGAAATTGAGTAGCGATTTTTTGAGCCCGAAGCTGAATTTTTCGTGCTCGGCGCCCTGTGGGTCGATATGCACGATGTCGTTGTTGGCAAAGCTGCCGAGGCTGTCGTCGGCTTTGCGCACGCCGAATTTGTCGGGGTAGAGTCCCACCGGACTGTGGGCGGTCATGGCAAACTGGTGCCAGAAAGCCGATTGCAGGATGCCGGCCTCGAACATCTGCCGTACGATTTCGAGCGAATCAATGGTTTCCTGGGCGGTTTGGGTGGGAAAGCCGTACATGAGGTAGGCATGGGTCATGATACCCGATTCGGTGAAGTTGCGGGTTACCTGCGCCACCTGGGCCACCGTCACGCCTTTATCTATAAGTTTCAATAGCCGGTCGGAGGCTACTTCGAGGCCGCCGGTCACGGCGATGCAGCCGGAGGCTTTGAGCAGCATGCATAGGTCGCGGGTAAAGCTTTTTTCAAAGCGGATGTTGGTCCACCAGCTCACGCTGAGTTTTCGCCGCAGAATTTCGAGCGCCAGCGCGCGCATGAGCGCGGGCGGCGACGCTTCGTCTACAAAATGAAAGCCGTTTTCGCCGGTCTGGGCGATCATTTCTTCCATGCGATCGCAGAGCAGCCCGGCGGCCACGGGTTCGTATAACTTGATATAGTCGAGCGAGATATCGCAAAAGGTGCATTTGCCCCAGTAGCAGCCGTGGGCCATGGTGAGTTTGTTCCACCTGCCGTCGCTCCACATGCGGTGCATGGGGTTGGCGATTTCGAGCACGGAGATGTACTTGTCGAGTGGCAGGTCGCTGTAATCGGGCGTGCCGGTTTCCGATTGTGGATAGTCTTTTGTAAAGCTGTTGTTGAGGTAGTCTACTTTGCCGTCCAGCAGCACAAAAGTGCGTTTGAGCAATTCCACCGGGCGTTTGCCTTCGATATGTTCTACCAGGTTTTCAATGGGCGCTTCGCCGTCGTCGAGGGTGATGAAGTCGAAAAATTCAAACACCCGCGAGTCGGATAGCGAGCGCAATTCGGTATTGGCAAAGCCGCCGCCCATGGCGGTTTTTACCTCGGGATAATGTGTTTTGATCCACTGCGCACAGCGAAAAGCGCTGTACAGGTTTCCCGGAAACGGCCCGGAGATACATACCATCCGCGGTTGTATCACGGCTATGCGGGCTTCCAGGATCTCCGCAAGCAAGGTGTCGATATAGGTAAAGGGTTGGTGCAGGGCGGCGTACAACTCATCGAAGCTGTTGGCCGAGCGGCCCAGTCGTTCGGCATAGCGGCTAAAGCCGAAGTGTTCGTCGACGCATTCGGTGATAAGATCCGAGAGGTCTTCGAGGTACAAGGTAGCGAGGTGTTTGGCTTTGTCCTGCACGCCCATGGAGCCGAAAGCCCATTCCAGGTCGTCCAGTTGTTCAAAGCGGGAAGCCTCGGGCAAAAAGTCTTCCTGGCAGATCAGGTGGGCCAAGGTGGGGTTTTTGCCTTGTAAAAAGGAGATCACCGCGTCGATGGTATGGATGTAGTGCTCCCGGAGGGCGATGATACGCCGGGCGTTGTCAGATTGCCGACCGCCGACCGCCGACTGCCCTTCCAGTCCGGCAAAAAGCTTCGTCAGCCCTTCTCTTGTAAACAGAGATAAGATCACTTCGATACCCAGATCGGCTTGTTGCGAAGAAATTTTTTTAGTATTTAAAAATCCCTTCAAATAAGCCGTAGCGGGATACGGCGTATTTAATTGTGTAAATGGCGGCGTGATCAAAAAAAGGGTTGCTGGCATAACGTACAAAGTAACATTATTCTGTGCGGGAATCCAAGCAGGAACCGCCTCAAGAAAAAAACCAGTTGACAAGCGTCGCAAAAAGTCGTAAATTTGGAATGTATCAAAAAAGGAGGCGCCTATGACAATTACTACTACACTTCACACACTTACCATCGTATTGTGCGCCACTTCTGTCTGCTTAAGCCAGCCGGCGGAAAAAACGCTCGTCAAGTCGTTTAATCTGCAAGGAAGTTCTGCCATTGCCCTTGACGTACAAGGCGACGTCAATGTGCAGCCCTGGACTAACGAAGTGCTCCGCATTCAAATGATCGTAACGCTGCCTACCGGCACCGCCGCCATGCTCAAATCACTGGTGGAATCGGGCCGCTACAACCTCAAGAGTAGCCTGAAAGACAACGTACTGCAAATCACGCTTCCCAATATGGAACGCGAGGTTTTGTTTAAAGGAAAGATGCTCGAAGAAACGCTCTCTTTCACCGTGTTCGCCCCCGAACACGTGGCGGTTCAACTCGGCGAAGGAGCTACGACTGATAAGAAAGGCGTGGTGAATACGTTTTGAAAATGTTGTCGGTTCTCTGTTCTCCGTTGTCGGTTATCCGTTCTCCGTTGCTTAACTTTGCCAGTTATACTTTAACAGAGAACAGAGAACAGAGAACAGAGAACAGAGAACAGAGAACAGAGAACAGAGAACAGAGAACAGAGAACAGAGAACAGAGAACAGAGAACAGAGAACAGAGAACAGAGAACAGAGAACAGAGAACAGAGAACCCTCACCAATAAAACCAATACCCCCTCACTTTCCCTCTCGTATTGATCTCCAATGCCGGGGCTGGTATTTTGATAAAATTCAGCGCGCTGAACACCGTTTTCAGCACCCTGCTGCGCGTGGGGATGCGGGTAAAATCTATATCAGGAGAAATAAAAAACTGGCGATAGCGCGGGTATTCGTCTTCGGGCAGGAAATTGAGATTGCCTGCGGCGTCCGTCCATTCGTTTTTGAAGCCGCCGTAGAGGTTTTCGGCGCCGTAGCCCACGGCGATATTGAGCCATTTGGGCAGCCGGGTGTCGGGGCGGCGCGGCGATACAAAGGCGTGTAGGTTGACAGAAGCCCAGATGCTCAGGGCGTTGTAATCCTTCAGAAAAGATTCGGCAAAGCTGACCCCGTAGAGTTCGCGGGCGCGTTGCTCCACGGTCATCGGCGGGGGGCCGCCCAAAGTATAGGCAAATTCGCTGGGGTAATTGGGCCGGGTATACGACACCTTGGCCACGATACGTTGCTCCTGCCAGGCCAGTTCTTGGGCGGCAAACAGGCTGAGTCCGGCCGTATTAAAGCCCATATCCGCCCAGGAAAATCCCCATTTGGCCGAAAAGCCGTCCATGACCTCCACAGTAGCCTGCAAAAAAGCGCCCACCGCTACGCCCGTCCATAATGCAGGCCGGTGCCGCATGCCGGTCCAGCGCGCGCCGTTGTAGACTAACCTGCACTCGGTATACGTGGTAATAAAATGGCCCATCTTGTCCATGTCCTTCCACTCCGCCCAGTCATTGAAAGTATGAAAACCGGTGAGTTCGTAGTCTTTGTACCAGGCCTGGTACAATCCCGCCGCCGCAACGCCGTAGATAGCTGCGCCGCCGGCTGCGCAAGTCCAAAACCGGCCTTTGTGCAGGCTGTCGGCAGGCTCGAGCAAATGCAAGCGCTTCCCGGACAAGCTGTCTGCCGGTTGTGCGCCGGCATTTATCGCAAAAAATAAAAGAAAAGCTATCGCTGCCGGCGCCAAACCGGCCTTCCTCCCCCCGTACAGCTTAGGCATAAGTTGTGTGTTGTTCAATGCCATTAAGTTAAGCTTTTCATGTTTACTAAACTTTCGAAAGTTTAGTAAACATGCACCTCCCTTGAAGCTTAACATAATGGCATTGGTGTGTTGTTGCCCAAATATAGTGGTTGTGGGGGAAAAAGCAATACAAGATGCTATGACGGATAAATCAGGAGGTTACTTGAAGAAACCTCCTGAATTAGGCCCCGTGACAAAGTATCGTTTCGCAAAGATCGTAAAGTCGTAAAGTCCTACAGTCGTAAAGTCCCAAAGTCGCCCCCTCCTACTTCCCTACCGCCTCGATGCGCCGCAAAAACTGCGTAGCCGTGCCGGCGTCTACTTCCTGGATTTCATAGGTCTCACCGTCGTCCATCTTGAATACCAGTTCTTTGGATTTCAAGCCGCGCAATGCTTCGAGGAATGCGGGATTATTGGAGGTCACGCTGAGGATGCCTTGTTTGAGCCCAAAATAATAAAACTGCTCGCTGGGCGATTTGATGTACAGGTACAGGCGATCGTCTTCGTTGGAGGGCATCTTGATCTCCAGGAAGCAGGTCACCATTTTTTGTACAAGCTCGCCGTTGACGCTCATGAGGCCCACGTTTTTGTCGGTATTCACAAACGACTGGTAGTCGATGTCCCACTTCATTTTTACCCTGCTAAATAGGAAGGTGTAAGGGTTGTATTTTTTGGGAATATCGAGGAATCCCGAGGTGATACCGTCAATGGCTTCTTTCATTTCCTTGTCGTTAGGGAATATATTGGCGGCGGCTTTTTTATAAAAATCGATATCGGTAAGATAGGTGATGATATTGCCGCCGAAGCTCGACGACATGATGTCGTTGGTCACGATTTTTAATAGCGCCTCGGGTACGATGAGCTTGATGCCGGTCATGAGTTCGGCGGTGACCGGCGCCGCTTCGATAGCAGGCCCGGGGGGCATGGGCATGGGCATTTCGGTAGAGTCGGTGGCCATGGAGTCGGCGGGCATTTCTTCTTCGGCGAGCATCATGAGGCCGTCGTCGCCTTCTTCTTTTTCTTTTTGTTCGGCTTCAGGCGGCGGCGGCAGGAATTTGGTCTGCGCAAAGCCGGCGGCGTCTACTTTGATGTATTTGAGCGCGGTGCCGAGGTTGAATTTGCCGGTGGCTTCTACCGTGCCGTCATAGTTTTTGAAAACGAATTTATTGCCGATGTCCTGGTTGCGGATGATGCGCGAGGAGTCGCCGAAAATAAAGGCGTCCAGTTTATTATCATAAATAAAAACACCCTTGACCGGGAATATCTGGCGGTCTTTGCGGAACAGCAAGGGCATCATGGCGCGGGGATAAATCCTGGCCTGTTCTTTGCTGAGGTACAACCCTGTAAACAGCGGGTCGCCGTCGTAGCTCTTGGGTTCGTTGTAGCGGATGGCGAGGTTGCGTTTGTCGCCCTCGCTGCTCACGGTAAACCAGTACTTATAGGGCAGCTTGTCGGCATTCAGCCGGGCGAATCCTTCGAATTTGAGGTTGCGCGATTCTGCGTTGAGGTGGATGGTACCCTGGAATTGGGTTTTGTAGTCGATATAAAAATCGTCTTTTTCTTCAACCTGCCCTGTGGCGCGCGTCACGGTGCGTTTTTCGGTGATGCTGCCCTTGCCCACGGGCTGGCCGGTAATGTTTTGCAACACGATGCGCTGCTCGCGGTCGCCCACGTTGTATTCGTATTTACCCGTAGCCGTGTATTCCCGGCGGCCTTTGATTTCTACGGTAGCTTCCTTGATGACGTGGTATTTGTTGGTGGTATCGGCTACTATCTCGGCGTTTTCCAGTTTTTTCATCGGTCCGCCGGGTTCGATTTCCACTTTGCCGTCTTTGGGGTAGATAAATGCGTCGGCTGACACCACATGGGGTACGCCGTCTACTTTCAGCTGACTGACCTTGATATCGTAGAAGGCCGCCTGTCCCTGAAATCGCAGCGAATCCTGGTCGGGGTCGATAGACACGAAGGTGCCGGGTTTATTGGGATCGGCTTTGAAGTTGATCGTTTCCTCTTTCATATCCCACTTAAACTCGTTCATCGAGGTCACGTATTTGTTGTACGGCAGAGTGGTGACGAGAAATTCGTCGTTGGCCTGGAAGTTGCCGCTTTGTTTGTCGAAGTCTACATAACCGTTTACGTTGGCGGTTTGCAGGGCCAGCTGGCCGGCGTCGGCGGCTTTGATGCTCACGTTCATCGTATCGGCTTTGGCCGAGAAGGCGCCGAAGACGAGTTGTTTGGAGCGCAGGGTGGCCTTGTCCCAGTCCAGGTCGCCATCGGCGCGCAGGCCGCCGGGGGTGAGGATCAAGGTGCCTTTGAGGGTATGGTTGTTGGCGTTAAACATGGCAAATGGCGCTTCTTCCGAGCGGATATACATGCTGTCGCGGTAAGGGCGCCAGTCGAGTTTAACGTTCACACCTCTTACTTTGGGCACCTGCACCTGGCTGGCACGGTCTTCTTCCAGGTTGAAGTACTCGGCGCTGGCCAGTAGCTGTTGGGGTTTGAAAATAATATCTTTCGAATTGACCGAAGCGCCCAGGTATTTGAGGTTGCCATTGCCCAGAAACCCCTTGTTGCTCAGGTCGATTTCGCCGATATACGTGCCTTTGCCGCCGTATGCGGGATAACCCTGTGTGGGTGTTTTGGTAGGAAATCCCAGCGACTGATCGTCGCGCAAGACCAGGGTTTCTTTAAATTTTGGAAAAATCTTGGCAGAATACATATTGCCCTTAAAGCGCAGGTCGCGCGCCGTGATCTTGTCGAGGGCATTGAGGTTGAAGGGGTCTATTTCAAAATAAAAAGAATCGCGCAGGTAAGCGCCCTGTTGGATGGCAGCGGCATCGTAAAATACGTACGATTTGCCTTTACTTTGGAAGGAGGGGAACATTTCGATGTCTTCCCTACCCGACTTATTAGAAGGCGCGTCGATGAGCAATACGCCGTGCAACTGCTCGATACGCGAGCCGATGGCAAACGCGACAGGGTTCTTCTGTTTGTCGACTTCACCGGTGGGGATGTATATATCGAAAAATCCGATGGAGTCCATTTTGACCTGAAACTGGTCGTATTCGAAATGGAAATTTTCGCCTGTAAAAATCGAAAAACCCGCAAACAACCTGCCGTTGAGGTCCATATTGCGGTTTTTCTTCATGACCAATTCCTCCTTGTTGGGTATGATCGCTACGCGTTGTTTGGGGCTGAATTCAATATTTTTGACGCCCCTGACTTTGATGGTATTGTCTTTTAGGTCAAGCGTGGCGTTAATATCAGGGGTGGAAGAGTGCAACTGCAACACGTCGTAATCCGCTTTTTCCTGATCGGCATACACGTAGTGAAATACCTTGGGTTTGAGTTCGACGAGTTGCTTATCGCTGTCGTAGTTGATAAATCCTTGAGAAACAAGATCGTATAAAAGACTCTGAATATTATCTACCGTAAATTTGGAATTAATACGAGAAGCGACAAGCGAAGCATCGAGCACGTTGGTACCCAGGTCTTCTGAAGTGGCCTTCATGATGGCCAGGGGGTTGGCTGTGGCGATATTTTGGATGCGCTGGTAGTCTGATTTTTGAAAATATTCGAGCGATTCGAACAACACATCGCCTTTGCGGGAAATGGCAATAGAGGGCTTGCCGATAACTATAGAGTCTTTATCGACAAAAGCCTGAATATTTTCCGTCTCAATATTCACCTGGTGCATAGAGCTGAAGAAGGGATTGCGGTCGCTACCGCGCTGGCCGCGCGAAAGCTGGATTTCTTTGCGGGGAATTTCAAAGCGCAGGTTTACCGAAGGGTGGTAAAGGGAGTCCTTACCCGAATAAATAGTGGCTGCCACGCGTTCGCCTACGATGCGTTCGCCCCGGCGGATGGTAAACAATTCTGAAAAGCCCTTAAAAACCAATCGATCACGCGAGTCAAAGAGCGTAATAACAGCTTTGTTTTCTTTACCGCCGAAGCCGTATACGGTGGTGCCGTGCAGCCTGAAACCGCCTTTATAGCTAATGCCCTGGCCGATATCTTTTATTTCCAGGATTTGCTGGTAAGATTCAAACCGCGGGTAAGAACCTTCCGTGAGTTCGTCGGTAGAGATTTTATCGCTCAGGTCGCCTTCTATGAGTTTGCCGCCGAAATATTGCGGATAGCGCAATTTTGCCTTTTTGGCTTCGTACAGGCTCCTGTTAACGTCTATGGAATAGTCGGTCAATTCGGCATAAATCTCAGGGCCCAGTCCCAGGCGTTCCCAGGTTACTTTGCCACCCTTGCCTTTCCAGGTCATATCGACCGGGTAAAATTTACCGGCGGTTTGGCGCACAAAAATAGAATCTTCCTTGCGCGCAGCCATCAGGTCCATTTTCTCAAATTCCAGCACGGGAGCTTGTTCTTCGTATTTCCACTGGTATTTGTCGGATAGCGCCCACCAGGCTGTGCCCGAGGTAGAATAGCGCAAAGCGCCGTGTGCAAAAAATTCGTTGGAGAACTCCAGGAATTGCTGGAAGGGTTTCACTTTGCGGCCTTCCAGGTTGGCCAGCATGCTCGTTACTACCTGGTGCCAGGTATTGAAATGCTGGGTGGAGTTGGGCATTTTTTTGAGCGATACCAGGGCTTTGAGGTACTCGCTGAAATAGGGGCTGGCCGTGAGGCGTTGCGCCAGCATGGCATTGCCCACTGCCAGTATCTGCAGTTTTTCTTCGTTGGCAAAAAGCCCGCTTTTGAATGTTTTTTCAAATTCGCGGTAGGTATCTTCGAGCGCTTTTGCTTGCTGGAAGTCATGTACGTTTCCAGTTGCGCAATGAATTCGCCTTCGTTTTCCGAAAATTTATCGAGGCGCTGTGCCGTCAGACACAAGGGGGCAATCAGTAGCAAGCCCATCCACACAAGGAGATAGATTTGTTTCATTATATAGCAGTTAGGTTTTTAGCAGTCAGGGCTCAGGGCTCAGGTCTTAGCTGCTAAGCCCTAAGACCTAACTGCTGAAAGCTGATAGCCGCCCACGCCCCCTATGCCAATGCTCCGTTTTCCGGAAACCAAGGGATTCGGCTTGCGCGGTCACCATGTCTTCATCTGTTTGCAATACCCCGGATATCAACAACACGCCGGGTGATGCTGTCATGGCATATAACGCGGGGAGGGATTCCAGTATTACATTTCTATTAATATTAGCAAGGATCACATCGTAAGGGCCCTGGCCTACCGCATCGAGCGTGCCGTGAAACACCTTTATATCCGGAGTTTGGTTCAAACGGGCGTTTTCGATGCTATTGGCTGCCGATTCTTCTTCAATATCGACGGCGTCTACCAGGGAAGCGCCCATTTTCGCGGCAAGGATGGCCAGGATACCCGTGCCGCAGCCGTAGTCGAGCACGCGTGCGCCGGCCAGGGGCAGGCTGCGCATGGCCTGCATCATCATATAAGTGGTTTCGTGGTGGCCGGTGCCGAAAGCCATCTTGGGGTTGATCACCAATTCATATTCCACCCCTTGTGAGGGTTCGTGGAAGTCGGCTCTGACCCCGCAGAAATCGTCTACGACGATGGGCTGGAAATTGGCCTCCCATACGGCATTCCAGTTTTGGGCGGGAATAAAAGTTACCTCGTACTGAAAAGGCCACTGTTGTTGCCATTCCAACAACTGGGCGGCAATGGCCGCTTGGTCGGTATCCGGCTCGGGTATAAAAGCATGCAAGCCTTCGGGGGTCTCTTCGAAAGTATCGAAGGGAAGTTCGCTGAGCATAGCCAGCAAGATATCGCGATAGGTTTCGGCGATAACGAAAGTATATTGGTAGTAGTTCAAAGCGATCTTTTTATCCTTCCGCATTGATATGCGCCCGGTATTTCAAAGTAGAAGGCGCCACGCCCAAATTTTCATCAAAAACCAACGCTGGAAAGGCCGCACGCAGTCCGATGCGGATCATAGCCAGGTGGTGCACCGCATGGTCGTAAGCAAACATTAGTTCGCGACCTATCGAGGAGTGTACGAGCGGCCTGCTATCATCCAGTTGCGAGGAAAAATCCGCCAGCACTTGAATAGATTGCTGTTCTTGCAGGGCCTCCACTTTTCCGGTAATCTCGATGAGTGCGTGAATGGCATAACCCGGGTCGGTCTCTATGTCCGTTTCGCGGTCGCGGTTGGCGTAGTCTACAATCCCCATGCCCGTATCGCGCAGCAGGCAGCGGTAAAGTCTATGATATGCCGCACGTGTTGCCCCAATGTAGCGCCTTTGAATATGTCGAGCGGCCGCGCATAATCCGCAGCATCTATATCCTGTAGTAAATCTTTGATTTGAAACGCCATGGTGAGCGTCGCTTCTTTACAATTCATTATGCTGAGTTGATGTGCTAATGTGCTGATTTGCTAATGTGCTGATTACAAAGATATCAGCACATCAGCAAATCAGCACATCAGCAAATTAATCAAACCACTCCCCCTTCCGCAGCTTTCAGCGTATTAAGCAGCAACGACATCACCGTCATTTGGCCCACGCCGCCCGGGACGGGGGTAATATACGACGACTTGGGCGAAACGGAGGCAAAGTCCACGTCGCCGGTAAGGCGGTAGCCCTTGGGCAACTCGGGGTCGTCTACGCGGTTCATGCCCACGTCGATCACTACTACGCCTTCTTTCACCATATCGCCGGTAATGAAGTCTGCTTTGCCGATAGCGGCAATGAGGATATCGGCGCGACGGGTATGTTCGGCAAGGTCGCGGGTGCGGCTGTGGCATATCGTCACCGTAGCATCGCCGGGGTAACCTTTTCTGGACAGCAGAATGCTGATGGGCGTGCCCACGATATTACTGCGGCCCACTACTACCACTTCTTTGCCGGCGGTGGGTATATCATAACGGCGCAGCATCTCTACGATGCCGTAGGGTGTGGCCGGCAAATAGCAGGGCAGGCCCTGTGCCATCCGCCCGAAGTTGACGGGATGAAAGCCGTCTACGTCTTTTTGGGGGTCGATAGCCAGCGTGATGTTTTCTTCATTGATATGTTTAGGCAGGGGTAATTGCACGATAAACCCGTCTATGTCCGCATTATTATTGAGATCGCGGACGATTCGTAGCAATTCGGCCTCGGTGGTGGTGGCCGGCTGCCGGATGAGGGTAGAGCTAAAGCCTGCGGCTTCGCATGATTTCACCTTATTGCGCACGTAAACCTGGCTGGCGGGGTCATCGCCCACCAATACAGCGGCCAGATGGGGAGGTTTCAGCCCTTGAGCGGCACGTCGTGCCGTTGCGGCGGCCAGTTCTTGCTTGATCGTCTCTGCCAGCCATTTGCCATCGAGTAATTGCATATCTTGTTGTAGTATGTGATAAAATCGCAAAGGTAACTGTTTAGTAGGGTTTAGCGTTAGGGTTTAGCGATAGGGTTTAGCTGTATGTTTAGTTAACTAAACCCTATCGCTAAACTGCGCATGCACTAAACCCTATCGCTAAACTGCGCATGCACTAAACCGTTTCCTAAAATTATTATTATAAATAAAATGCGATAGCTCGTACGAAAAAAATAATTTTGCACAAACAGGCAAAACAAAGTTATATGAGAAAAACTTACACCTATTTACCATACTTTTGTTTATCTTTGCACAAGATTCCTTCTAATATCTCCAACAGACGACCGCCCTTAACATTTCAAGCAATTTAATGCTATTGGATAAATTCGCCCTTGCCTGTTCGTAATGAACAGGGATGCTTCGTTCAATGTGGTACATTCAATAATTACATCTGGTTGTTAAAATGTTGCAAATGACAACACACTACAAAATGATCGCCTTGTTGTTGGCGGTAACTTCTTGGGGTTTGGGCGCTTTGTCGGCGCAGAATTACATCATGAACGGCAATCCGATAAACGATTGCAGCGGCTTTTTCCTCGATAGCGGCGGCAATAGCGGCGGCTACGGTCCCAATCAGAATATTACGACTACGATATGCCCCGACGGATCTACCGGCACGCATATTCAATTGTTTTTTATCAGTCTGGCCCTTGGAACGGGCGATGAACTCTGCTTTTATGATTCTCCGGTAGCCGTACCTGGCAACGAGTTATCTTGTGCCAGTGACTTTTTTACCGGCCCTCCCTTTATTGTACAGGCCACGGCTGCCAATCCCGGCGGATGTTTAACCGTCGTGTTTACATCTGACGGCACCGACGAAGGCGCCGGATGGAGCGCTCAAATAGGGTGTATCGCTGCTTGTCAGACGATTCTGTCTGATCTGGTAAGTTCCACCCCCGTGGTGGCGCCTGCCGATACAGGCTGGATAAACGCCTGTCCCGAACAACGTATCTATTTCAACGGACAGGGCTTGTACCCGCAAAACGGCTTGGTTTATAATCATTCCGATTTTACGTCTTCCTTTGAATGGAATTTTGGCGATGGCGTGACCGCCGTCGGCCCCAACGTTTCGCATACCTATGACGAGCCGGGGGGCTACGTCGTACAACTCACTATTACCGACCAGTTTGGCTGCCGAAGCTCCACGTTCCTCAACCAACGAGTGCGGATTTCTACCCGTCCCGACTTCGTTATCGGAGGTACCCTACCCGCCCAAATCTGTGCGGGCGACACGATCAGCCTCGATGCATCTATTAATACCATGCAGAATGCTTCCGAAGTATCGGTAATCCCATTATCCGGGAGCTTCCAGTCCGGCGGCACTGTCTCCGACTCCTTGCCCTTACCCGACGGCACAGGCGCGGTTTATGAAACCAGCGTCAACCTCACCAGTTTTTCGCCAGGCCAGGTACTCACCGATATCAACGACCTGACTAGCATATGCGTCAATATGGAGCACTCCTGGATGCACGACCTTGACGTGCTCCTCCGATGCCCCGACGGCACAACCGTGGTATTGCAAGACCAGGAATTTATCGGCAATCTCGTCTTCCTGGGCCAACCCTATGAACTCGACGATTTTACCAATCCCAACCCTCCCCTACCCGGCGTGGGCTGGGATTATTGCTGGACTGCCTCCGCCCAATACACCTGGACCGAGTACACGCAAGCCTTCGATCCGCCCACTCTGCCCAGCGGCGATTACGCCTCGTTTGATCCGCTCGACAACCTTGTAGGCTGCCCGCTCAATGGCGAATGGACGCTAATCGTCCAGGACCAATGGGCCTCCGACAACGGATGGGTATTCGAATGGAGTATTAATTTTAATCCGGCTATTTATCCCGAACTCGAAGTGTTCACTCCCCAAATAGTGGACTATACCTGGCTTTCCAACCCATCGGTATTTTTCCTCACGCAGGATTCTATCTCCGCTTCCCCCCAAAACGCAGGAACGGCCAGTTATATATTTTCCGTTACCAACGACTATGGCTGCACCTACGATACTTCACTGCAACTGGTCGTGCTGCCCGAAACGCACCCCGACTGCTACGACTGTCAGCAGTTGCTGGCTCCTGAAGACGATATTGTCATTTGCGAAAATGACAACGCTCCTTTGGATGTAAATGCCAACGTACCCCTGCAAACCGCCGTGACTTTTGAAGCTTATCCCAATTACCCGCTGGGCTTTTCTAATCATCCTTACGCCAACCCCTACTATTCGCCTATGAGCGTGAATAGTATCAGGCCGCTAACGATCACCAATGCGTCTACCCAAATTGTGTCGGTTTGTGTAAATATAAGTTCCGATTGGAACAGCGACCTGCGGCTCTATCTTCGAGCGCCTTCCGGGCAATTACTCGAATTGACAACCAATAACGGCGGCAGCAGCGACAATTATAACAATACTTGCTTTACTACGGCCGCCGCGCCACTTATCAATACGGGCACTGGGCCTTTTACCGGCAATTTCCGCCCCGAAGGCGCCTGGACCGTACTCAACGGCGCAACGATCAATGGCACCTGGCAACTAGTAGTCTCCGACGGCTTTGGCATCAACGAAATGGGTAGCGTCAATTCCTGGTCGATCACGTTTAATTCAACAAATGTAATCACCTACAACTGGTCACCCACCGCCGGATTGAGCTGTACCAACTGCCCCAACCCAGTGGCCGATCCCAATAATACTACCAGCTATATCGTACAAGCGAGCGATAGCTATGGCTGTACAGCCCGCGATACCATCGTGGTGGGGATTATCAACAACCTGCCTGCGCCTGTGGTAGTTTGTCAGCCCACCGCCGACGGAGAAATTACGTTTAGTTGGTCACCCATCGGCGGGATCAACGACTACGAAATCCGGTATACGCTCAATGGCGTTACAGGCCCCTGGCAAGGTCCGATTTCCGAACAGATCTACGTTGTGAACGGCCTGCAAGTCGGCGACCAGGTCACACTCGAAGTGCGCGCCAATACCGGCGGCGCATCGTTAAACTGCGTGGTCGACGTAGGTACGGCTACTTGTGATTACGGCGCCTGTACGCTGGCGGGCAGTGCCAATAACTTACAACCTTCCAGTTGCTTCAGCGTAGCCGACGGCGCTGCCACTATCGTCGCCGCAGGCGGTACTTCTCCTTACCAATTCTACCTGGATGGGTCGCCCAATAGCACGTTTAACGGCGCGTATAGCAATCTCAGCCCGGGTAATCACTTTGTGATAGTCCAAGATATCGACGGTTGCCGTGACTCGGTGTTTTTTACCATACAACAACCCACCCAACTCACCCTGGGACTGAATATTACCCAGGCCGTGAGTTGCTTCAATGGCAACAACGGCATTATTACGGCTACTCCGCAAGGCGGCAACGGCGGTTATTCTTACACCTGGAACGGCGTCTCCTCCGGCGCTAATAATGTCCGCTCCAACCTGGCGCCCAATACTTATCAGGTAGTGGTGACCGATAGCGAGGGTTGTACGGCCAACTCAAACATTAACCTGGCCAATCCCGCCCAACTTACGCTCAGTATAAACAGTCAGGATCCCAGTTGCTTCAATACGCAGGACGGTCAGACCCTGGCGGTTGCCTCCGGTGGTACCGGCCAGTTGAATTATTCGTGGACATCCGGCGCCCAGCAGGCACTGGCCGCCAACCTGCCCGCAGGCAACCAGTGCGTGACGGTGACCGATGCAAGCGGATGCACGATCACTGATTGCGCTAACCTGGTGGCGCCCCCGCCACTCGTCATTACGGCTATCACTTCAACGCCTGTAGATTGCAACGGCAACAATACCGGTTCGGCTATGGTGAGCGCAAGCGGCGGCGCAGGCGGATTTTCGTACCAATGGGACGATGCCCTGCAACAACTCTCCAGCCTGGCCCTGTTCCTCGAAGCAGGCACATATACCGCCCAGGTTACGGATGCCAACGGCTGTAATGTAACCGGCTCAGTAGAGGTACTCGAACCTGCTTCGCTGGTCCTCAATGTGAATACCATCGCAGCACTGTGTTTTGATGGCGCTGACGGACAGGCTACCGCCGTCGTTTCAGGAGGCGTCACCCCTTATACTTATCATTGGAATAACAACGCCGCTACGCCTACAATCAACGGGCTTACTGCCGGCACGTATGCCATTACGGTAACTGATAATAACGGTTGCGAAATACTAAGCTCGGGCAACGTAGCGGAACCAGCCACGCCGGTTTCTGTTGCCGTTGCCCAGTCCTTCCGAAGCTGCTTTGGCGAAGGTAATAACGCCGCTACGGCCATCGCGAGCGGCGGCACGGGCAACTTCTATACCTACGCGTGGAGCAACCAACAAGCCGGCGCTACCGCTTCCGCCTTGGCGCCGGGCGCCTACTCGGTGACCGCCACCGATCTCAACGGCTGTGCCGCAGATACCAGTATTACCCTCGACGACTGGCCCGTCTTCGGCGCCAATATTATCGCCAACCAGCCTACCTGCTTTGGCTATAACGACGGCGAAATGGGCATCAACCAATTCAGCGGCGGCGCAGGCCAGCCCAACGAAATCTCCGATTATACCTTCTTGTGGAGCAACGGCCAGGGCGGGCTAACAGCCCAGGGATTGGCCGGCAACACATCCTATACGGTTACGATCACCGATCAGCAGGGCTGCTTTGGGGTTATCTCCCGATTCCTGCCCCAGCCCACGCTTATTACTTTCGAAATAGACCCCGCTGCGGTAAGCTGCTTTGAAGGCGCCGACGGCACAGCCACGGTCACCAATATCCAGGGCGATGTGGGTGGCTATACCTTCCGGTGGGATTCCAATGCCGGCGGTCAGACCGGCAGCACCGCCACCGGCTTAGCCGCCGGTGCGTATACGGTGACTGTCACCGATAGCAACGGCTGTTTTAACTCCAACTCGGTACAGGTAGACCAACCCCCTGTGCTCGCCGTTAAACTGGAAGCGGAAAACAACAAATGCTTCGGCGGCAATACCGGCGAAATAACCAGCCTTATCACCGGCGGCGTGCCGGGATATACCTACCAATGGTCTAACCAGCAAACCGGCGCCAACCTGTCGAGCCTTACCGCCGGCGACTATCAGGTTACCGTAACCGACGCCAACGGCTGCGAGGCTACGTCCAATATTGAAGTCGAGCAACCCGATCAGCTCGCGGCCACCCTGTCGCCCACCAATGCCGACTGCTTTGGCTTCAAAGACGGCTCCATACAAGTCACTCCGCAAGGAGGCACACCTCCGTACCAATACAGCCTCAACAATCAGACCTGGAGCGGCAGTTCGACGCTCATCGGCCTGGCTGCGGGCAACTATACGGTGTATGTGCAAGACATTTATAATTGTACATTTTTTGACGACATAAGCATCAGCGAACCTGCGGAATTCTCCGTTGACGCCGGCCCCGACATTCATATTACGCTGGGCGACAGCATCCGCCTGTTGGCCAACGCCTTCAACAACAACGGCCCGGTTACCTTCACCTGGTCGGAGCCCTACGAAGGCACGCTGAGCTGCACTACCTGCCCCGACCCGCAGGTGAACATCCAATACACTATTTCTTATGAATTATATGGCGTAGATGCCAACGGCTGTGACGATACCGATATTATTCACATATTTGTCGATAAACCGCGTATCGTGGCGGTACCCACTGGCTTTTCGCCCAATGGCGACAACCTCAACGACCGGCTATTGGTACACGGACAGGAAGGCACCCAAATCGAGCTATTCCAGGTATTTGACCGCTGGGGCGAGCTGCTCTACGAAGGCCGCAACTTCCCCGCCAACGACCCGAATGTGGGATGGGACGGCTCTTTCAAAGGCGAGATGCTCAACAGCGGCGTATATATCTGGTTTGTGCGCGCCGTTTATGTCGATGGCGAACGCGAAATATTTAAAGGAGAAACCACTTTGATCAGATAACATCCATTGATTTCATCATTAGCCCTGTGTGGCAAAAAACGTAAGCTTATGCGGTTTAATTCTACGCACACCAAAGTAGGTCAGTTTTTGGCAATAGCCTTTGTGATGATGACAGCTCTTGCCACGCTACCCCAAGCCCAGGCTCAGGATACGCGTTTTGCACAGTTTTATGCAGCCCCCTCCAAACCAATCCTGCCATGATCGGCGTGTACGAAGGCCAATGGCGGTTTGCTGCCAACTACAGGACATTATACGCCAGTGTGCTCGCCAACAAACCCTTTCGCACGATGGCCGCCAGCTTTGACGCGCGCCGCCGGGTAATGAAAGGCGACTACGTGGGTTTCGGCCTCAGCGCCGTGCGCGATCAGGTGGGTACTTCGCAATTCAGCCAAACCCAGGTGATGCTGGGCGCTTCTTTTATGAAACAGCTGGGCGGCGGGGGTTATTCCAGAAACAGCCAATACCTCATAGCCGGCGCGCAACTGGGCTTTGGCCAGCGTAGCTTCAACTGGCAGGAGTTGTGGTTCTCCAGCCAATACGACGGCGGCAATAATGTCATTGATTTTGGCTCCGACTCGGGCGAAGGCTTTGCCGACCGCAATTCCAAGCAATACCTCGACTTCAACGCAGGCCTGCTCTGGTACGCCATCGCCGATGACAACCTGAGCATCTATTTTGGCGGCGCCCTACACCATATTAATACGCCCAACGTGTCGTTCCGCGACCTGGCCGACGAAAAGCTTTATTCCCGCTGGGTGGCCCACACCGGCGGCGAATTGCCACTTGGCGACAACCTGAGCGTGCTGCCCGCCGTAGCGGTGATGAAGCAGGGTCCTTCGTTCAGCACCACCGCCGGCGCTAATTTTCGCTATACGAGCCGCGACTGGCGCGAGGTAGCCATCCGCGCAGGCGGCTGGGCTCACGTGTCGAACCAACTCGACAAGGGCATGACCATGGACGCCGTGATCGTCTCCGCTATCCTCGAAATGGAACGCTGGAACCTCGGCCTCAGCTACGACATTACTACCTCCAAACTAGCATCCGTTAATAACTCCCGAGGCGCTTTCGAGGTGTCGCTGATCTATACGCACCCCGAAAAAACAAGGCTGAAGGTGAATTGTCCGAAGTTTTAATGCCGGTTCTCTGTTGTCGGTTCTCTGTTGTCCGTTCATAGTTACAGATAACCGAGAACCGAGAACAGACAACCGATAACAGAGAACAGAGAACATGTCCCACGCCCAAATCAAGCAACTCATCGAAAAAGGCAAGGTAAAGGAAGCGCTGGAAGCTATGCGCGGCGACTTTCCCGACGCTATCCTTCTGTTAGCCCAGTGGAACAAAGGCGAAAAAGACCATCTGCTGGGCCTGACCGATAATTCGGAATGGGGGAAGATATACAACAAGCTGACCTACGCGGCTCTGGCCCTGCTGTCGGAAGCAACTCCGGAAGTATACCAGTCGAAACCTGCTGAGCCTGTATCCGTTCAATTTCCATCCAATACGCTGCGCCTGTTTTTGTCGTACGCCCGCGCCGACGCCGCGCTCAAGCAGCGCTTCGACGTGCACCTGGCCGGACTAAAACGCAGCGGCAAGATAAACACCTGGAGCGACCCCGATATCGAACCGGGCGCCGATTGGGCGCAAACCATCAAACAGCAACTGGCTGACGCCGATATCATCCTGCTTTTGGTGAGCCCCGATTTTATGGCCTCCGACTACATCTGGGGGGTAGAGATCGAATCAGCTATGCAGCGCCACCGCGAAGGCAAGGCATTGATCATCCCCATTTTCTTAAAAGATACGGTCTGGCAGGACGCGCCGTTTGCCAAGCTACAGGGGCTGCCCCGCGACGGCAAAGCCGTGAACCAGCACCCCGATCCCGAGCCGGTATTGGCCGCCATTGCCAAAGAAATCCGAACCGCAATTGATAAAAAATCAGGCGCCTAACTCATGCAACTCACTTGTCCGAACTGCCAGGCGGAAATTCTCGCCGCCGATATCAACATCCAACAACTGGCAGCCATATGTAGCCGGTGCAACCACGTATTTAATTTTCAGCAGGACATAGAACAGGCGCCGCGGGTGCGGCCCGACATTCCGATGCCCGCGGGTATTGAAGCTTTCAGCTTTTTGAGCGAACTCAACCTGCTCATCAAGTGGCGGCAATTGGGGGGACTTGGTTTTTTCCTGTTTTTTACCATTTTCTGGAATGCGCTCGTTTTCCCTTTTGCGCTCATCGCCATCATGACGGGTAATTTTGAAATATTATTTTTCATCAGCCTGCACCTGTCGGTGGGCATCGGACTATTGTATTACACCGTAGCCAAACTAATCAATACCACCTACATCACCCTCACCCGCCGCAAGCTCACCATCGAGCACAAGCCCATACCCTGGATCTTTTCGCCCAATAAAAATATCGACACCGCCGATATTACCCAGCTTTTTGTAGAGCGCTACGTCCCTTCGCGCACCAACGGGCAGCCCGATTACCGCTTCCGCCTGGTGGCTATTCGCAAACAAAAAGACCGCCTGCCCCTGATGCAAGGATTAACCTCTGCCGAACAAGCCCGCTATATCGAACAGGAAATGGAGCGTTTCCTCCAATTGCCCGATCGACCTGTGCAAGAGGAATGGACGTAAGGCATTGAAAGAGAGGGAGAGAGGGGGGGAGGGAGAGAGAGGGGGATAAAAACAGAAAGGGCATCCCGAATATTTATATCCAGGATGCCCTTTTGACTGCTGTTAGCTGACTGCTGTTAGCTGACTGCTACTCCGGTTTCTCGTCATCGTTGCCCAGTTGCTCCTTCAGTTGAGAGAACACGTCGAGATCGCCGAGGGTTTCCTTTTCGATCGACGTTTGTTGCTTCTTCACTGCGGTGCGGGTCTTCTGGCGCTCATCCGTCTTCTCCTTCTTCACATTCTCGTCGGCTTCGCGGCGGATGTCTTCCAGATAGCGGAGGTGCGACACGAGGATGCGCTTGTCGTCGCGGTTGAACTCGATCACCTTAACGGTAAGCGTTTCGTCCACTTCTGCGAGCGAGTTGTCCTCTTTGCGGATATGTTTGATCGGTGCGAAAGCTTCGAGGCCGTAGGGCAGCTGCACGATAGCTCCGCGCTCGTCGCGGCGAAGTACCGTAGCTTCGTGATAAGAGCCCACGGGGAATACATTTTCGAAAGTATCCCAGGGGTTCTCTTCGATTTGTTTGCGGCCCAGCGACAGTTTGCGGCTGTCCTTGTCTATATCGAGCACCACCACCTCGATTTTCTCGCCTACTTTCGTAAACTCAGAGGGGTGCGAGTAGCGCTTCGTCCACGACAGGTCGGAGATGTGAACCATACCGCCGATGCCGTCTTCCAGTTCCACGAACACGCCGTAGGGAGTGAGGTTTTTCACCTCGCCAACGTGGCGGCTGTTCAGCGGGAACAGGTTTTCGATCTCGCTCCAGGGGTCTTTCGACAGTTGCTTCACGCTGAGCGACATCTTGCGGTCGTCGCGGTCGATAGTCACCACCTTTGCTTCGTACTCCTGGCCCAGTCTGAAATATTCGCGGGCATTGATCGGCTGGTTGCTCCAGGTCACTTCCGACACGTGGATCAGGCCTTCTACGCCCGGATAGATTTCGAGGAATGCGCCGTAATCTTCGATATTGACGATTTTGCCTTTAACCACCGAACCTTCCTTGATCGTAGCGTCGAGCACTTCCCATGGATGGGGTTGCAGTTGCTTGAGACCGAGTGAGATACGTTTTTTGTTTTCGTCGAAATCGAGTACCACCACATTGATCTTCTGGTTGAGTTGCAGCACTTCGCTCGGATGGCTAATGCGGCCCCAGGAGATATCGGTGATGTACAAGAGGCCGTCTACGCCGCCCAGGTCGAGGAACGCACCGAAATCGGTGATATTCTTGACGAGGCCTTCGAGAACCTGGCCGCGTTCGAGGCTGGCGATGATAGCTTCGCGCTGTTCGGCGAGGTCACTTTCGATAAGCGCCTTGTGCGATACCACGGCGTTTTTGATGGTTTCATTAATTTTCACCACCTTAAACTCCATCGTCTTGCCTACGTATGAATCGTAATCGATGATGGGTTTGATGTCAATTTGCGAGCCGGGCAAGAAGGTTTCCAATCCGCTGCAATCGACGATCAAGCCGCCTTTCGTTTTGCTGATCACCGTACCGCGGATTACCGTGCCGTTCTGGTAAGAATCGACGATGCTTTCCCAGGCGCGCAGCAGCTTGGCTTTGCGGCGCGACAACACCAGCTGTCCGCGGGTGTCTTCCTGCTGCTCCACGTAAACCTCGATAGAGTCGCCGACTTTGATGTCGGGCATATCGCGGAATTCGGAGAGGGGCACCAGGCCGTCCGATTTGAAGTTGATATCGAGCACCACATCGCCGCCGTTGATAGCGGTCACGCGGCCTGCCACGATTTCGTTTTCGAATACGGAAGTCAGTGTAGCGTCGTATTGTACCAGGTACTGATCGAATTGATCTTTCGGATAAGCTCTGCCGTGTTTGGTGCTGGTAGCCCAGTCGAATTCGTCGTGTGCCGAACCAACTATTAATTGCTCCAGCGGCAATTCGAGGTCTTCTTCCTCTTCTTCCACTTCGTCTGTTTCTTCTACCTCTTCTTCGGCAGCTTTCTCGACTATAGCGGGTACTTCTTCCTCTACATGCTCTACCACGTCTTCTACTTCCAGTTCAGCCACAACTTCTGTTGCTTCTTCTGCGGAAGGCTCAGGCTCAACTTCTGTTTCTTCTTCTGTTGCAGCTACAACTTCTGTTACTTCCTCTACGGCAGCTACAAATTCTGTTGCTTCCTCTGCGGCAGCTACAACTTCTGTTACTTCCTCTACGGCAGCCTCAACGGGTGTTGATTCGTCTTCGGCAACAGGGGTGGGAGTCTCTTCTTCTGTATGAAGGGGCTCAGGCGTTTCCGCGTCTTCTTCTTGTTTTAAGTCCTTGTCATCCAGCATTGAAAGAATGCTTTTTTAGGTTAAGAAATATTTTTAGCGGCGCAAAGGTAAAGCTTTTTGCCGGAACTGAAAACATTTCTTCCTGTAAATTGGTCTATTATTGCAAATGCAAAATTTGCCGGATGAACTCCCCATAATTACAAATGTTTCGCTGTAATTTTAGGGGTATTAACATAATCGTCTAAAACCTAACCTGAAATGAGTGAATCGCGTCCCTGGTTGAAAAATTACCCAAACGGCGTTCCTGCCAATATCAATCCTGATGCGTACCCCACCCTGGTGGCTATGTTGGAAGAGGCATTTGGCAAATACGGTTCAAAGCCCGCTTTTTCGTGTATGGGCAAGACCATCACGTTTGCTGAATTAGACACTATGTCGAGGGCTTTTGGCGCGTATCTGCACAGCCGGGGCCTCGAACCCGGCGACCGCATTGCCATCATGATGCCCAACCTGTTGCAATACCCGGTAGCTCTTTTCGGGGCATTGCGTGCGGGGCTTGTAGTGGTCAATACCAACCCGCTATACACGCCGCGCGAGATGTTGCACCAGTTTAACGACTCGGGCGCCAAGGCCATCGTCATTGCCGAAAACTTTGCCTCCAACCTGGAGAAAGTGATGCCCGACACGCAGATCAAGACGGTGATAGTCACCAGTATTGGCGAGATGTTGGGTTTCCCCAAAGGCGCTATCGTCAATTTTGTGGTGCGCAAACTCAAAAAGATGGTGCCGGCCTATCGCATACCCAATACAGTCACGGTGAGCGAGGCCATCCGCAGCGGCAAGAAATTTTCTATCAAAGCGTTTGACAACAATCCCGAAGCGCTGGTTTTCCTGCAATATACCGGCGGTACCACCGGCGTGTCGAAGGGCGCGATGCTCACCAACCACAACATGGTAGCCAATATGCTGCAAATGGACGCCTGGATGTCGCCCTGGTTGAAAGAAGGTGTAGAAATAGCAATTTGCCCGCTACCTTTATACCATATTTTTGCCCTTACGGTAAATTGTTTGGCGCTCTTCGGCAAGGGAAGCCTCAACGTGCTGGTCACCAATGCGCGCGATATTCCTTCTGTCATCAAGGCTATGAAGGATTTTCAGGTTTCTGTATTCCCAGGGGTCAATACTTTATTCAATGCCTTGCTCAACCACCCCGATTTTCCTTCGGTCAACTTTAATTCGTTGAAAGTATCGGTGGGCGGCGGCATGGCCGTACAGCGCCCCGTGGCCGAAAGATGGCAACAGGTCACAGGTTGTTTCCTGGCTGAAGGCTTCGGCATGACCGAGCTATCGCCGGTAGCCACCGCCAATCCCTTCCGCGACGGGCGGCTGGGTACGATCGGCGTGCCCATCCCCTCTACCGATGTGCGCATAGTGGACGAAAAAGGCAAACCCCTGCCTCCGGGCGGCGTGGGCGAAATACAGGTGAAGGGCCCACAGGTAATGAAGGGCTATTACAACCGCCCCGACGCCACCGCCGAAAGTATTGTAGACGGATGGATGTGTACGGGAGATATCGGCACGATGGCCGAAGACGGCTATTTCCAGATCGTCGACCGCAAAAAAGACATGATCCTGGTGTCGGGCTTCAATGTGTATCCCAACGAGATCGAAGAAGTGGCTATGAGCCACCCCAAGGTGTTGGAGGCCGCTGCCATCGGCATCCCCGACGCCAAGTCGGGAGAAGTGGTCAAGCTGTATATTGTAAAAAAAGATGGTTCGCTCAGCGAATCCGAATTGCTCGAATACTGCAAAACCAACCTGACGGCATACAAAGTGCCCAAGTCGATAGAGTTCCGCAAAGAATTGCCCAAAACCAATGTGGGTAAGATATTGCGCAGGGCGCTACGCGATGAGGCGCTGGCGAAGGGTTGATCTCTGAGTTACCGGTCAGACCGTTTGTAGCGGTCTGACCGGTACTAAGTTACTCCGATTTCTCCTCCTCCGCAGGCGCAGCCGGCGCCTCTTCAGCAGGTTCAGTCGTTTCCGGTGCTTCGGCAGGAGTTTCTGCAACCGCTTCAGCTACTGGTTCTTCCGCTGGTGTTTCCTCGACCGCTTCAGCCGCGGGTGCTTCGGCAGGCGCTTCCGGGGTAGCCTCAGCTTCAGTTGCCGGTTCTTCCTCCTGCGCTTCTGCCACTGCCTCTTTAGCATCCTGCCAGGCTTCTTTGATATCTTCCACCGCGTTTTCCACGGCTTCTTCTACCTTGTCGCCTACCACTTCGGCTACGGCTTTCACCGTATCGACGGCGTCTTCGAGGGTTTCGCCCAGCGTAGTGCTGATGGCGCCGAGCAGACTGTCCTTTTTGGGCTTTTTCTTCGGAGCTTTTTCTGAAGAAATAGCCTCGGCGGCTTTGGCCAGTTTTTCCTCTTCGGCTTCTCTGGCTACGGCGGCGGCTTTAATTTCCTGGGCGATTTTCTCCTGGGCGTGTTTTTTGGCTTCTTCCAGTTTGTCGCGTTCGGCGCGTTTGGCGTCGCGGTCGCGTTGCTGGGTGAGGCGTTTTTCCAGGTCGACCCGGGTGGTATTCATTTCGTGGAGCTTCTCCTCTTTGGAGCGGATGCGCTCTTCGATCATTTTGATTTTGGCCTGGCGGATTTGCGCTTCGAGCTGTCCGTCGGTGCTGGCGATGCGGCGATTTTGGAAATCGAGTTCTTCGCGGTCACGGCGGATGGACTGCTCCATTTTATCTATGGCCGAAACTAGCCCGTCGAAGCGACGCTGGAGGCGCTCGCCGGGAGAGGCTTCGCCGCCGCCGCCACCGCCGCCGGCGCTGCTTTCTTCGCGCTGTCCTTTGGCGCTTTTAAAAGCGGCATCGAGGCGCTCCCAAACTTTGGAGCGGTGCTCGCGGGTAAACTCTACGTCGCGAAATTCGCGCTGGAGTTCTTTGAGTTTATCGAACAAGGGCTGTAGGCGAAGCCCTTCTTTTATTTTGTTTTCAACTTCTTCCAACGTACCGAAGAAACGCGCCATGTTGTCTTTCGACCTGCGCTGAAAATCTTCGTCGAGTTTGTTGCGCATTTCTTTCATGCGCGTAAACAAGGCATTGGTATGGTCGCGAAGCATATCGGCGTGCTCGCGGAAGAGGTTCCGTTCTCTGACCTGCACCTGCACTTTATCCCAAAAATTCTTCAGCCCCGCCCACAAATCGTCATCGAATGACTCGAGCTTTTCTACGCGCTCTTTGAATTCGGCGAGTTCGTGTTGATAGGCTTCGCTGAGTTTGGTGGAAAGCACTACAAAAGCCCATTCGGTTTGAGCCCGCAAGATCACATCGCTGCGTTCTACTTTCAGGTCTTCGGGCAACAGGCTTTCGGTGATGGTAAGTTCTCTTTCTGATTTGGAGAAACCTTCGGGGAAATCCAGCGGTGTATCGTTGCGCCAATCGTTCATCATCTTTTGGCTAAACTCTTCGGTGGCTACCGATTCCGGGAAGGTATACACATCGACCTTGTTATCTTTAGGCCTCAATTCCAGTGCAATCAGTACACGTTCGTCCTGGGCGTTAGTACCCCATAGTACAAGTTTGGTCTTCATGTCAATTCTTCTTTACGCTATCAAAGTATGCTGTTGTTAAAATAAACCGTTGCTGTGTATAGTACCCTTCAGCGGATGATAAACGCAGGTAGCCATCCCTCTGAAGATGGGTATATCTTTCAAAAATACGAAATTACAAGCTAAAGCCGTAATTTTTTTTTGTAGTGCGAAATACCACCATAGCTAGGCCGGCGTGGCTGTTTGCTGCCCTACCAGTTTGTTGGCTACCAAATAAGCGGCAATTTGCACTGCATTTGTTGCTGCGCCTTTGCGCAGGTTGTCGGCCACTACCCATAGGTTGAGTCCGTTGTCTATCGATTCATCGCGGCGGATGCGGCCCACAAATACCTCGTCGCGGTCTTTGGCAAACATAGGCATGGGGTATTGGTATTGGGCGGGGTCGTCGAGTACGACAACACCCGGGGTTTCCCGCAGGACGTGTTTCACCGCTGCTAAGTCAAACGGCTTTTCAAATTCGATGTTCACCGATTCGGAATGGCCGCCGTGAACGGGTACGCGCACGGCCGTTGCCGTTACGCCTATACTATCGTCGCCAATGATCTTACGTGTTTCGTTAACGAGTTTCATCTCTTCTTTCGTATAGTCGTTGCTCAGAAACACGTCGCATTGGGGGATGCAATTCTCAAAAATGGGATAATGATACGCCATTTCGTCCTTTTGGGGCTCAAATCCCTTCTTTTCCAACTGGTATTGCTTGACGGCTTTCATGCCGGTGCCGGTAAACGATTGATAAGTTGACACCACTATGCGGCGGATATGATAACGCCGGTGTAGCGGCGCTAATGCCATCACCAGTTGGATAGTCGAGCAATTGGGGTTGGCAATGATTTTATCGTCGGCGGTGAGGGTATGGGCGTTGATTTCGGGCACGACGAGTTTTTTGTCGGGGTCCATCCGCCAGGCCGACGAGTTGTCGATGACGGTAGTGCCCGCCGCGGCAAAACGCGGCGCCCATTCCAGCGAGGTACTGCCACCGGCGGAAAACAAGGCGATATCGGGGCGCAAAGCCACGGCTTCTTCCATGCCGATCACGGTGTACTCTTTTCCCATAAAACTAACCGTTTTACCTACCGAACGCTCGGAAGCTACGGGGATAAAGGTGGTGACCGGAAATTGGTGTTCTTCCAGCACTTTGCACATGACGCCGCCTACCAGGCCGGTTACGCCAACTACTGCCACTTTCATCAGCGATATTTTTATTTTGTTGGTAAAATATTGCCAAAATCGGCGGGGCAAAGATACGTGCATTATCCCTTTATTGCTATCTTCGGGAATAGATAGTTTTTTTAACCTTAATCCAAAAACCTATGAAAACGACGTTCCTCGTCGCCGGATTACTCCTGGCGGCGCATGGCCTATTTGGCCAACTCACCGAAAATTTTTCCGACGGCAATTTTGAGGAAAACCCAACCTGGAGCGGCTCAACCGATAAGTTTAGCGCCGCCACACAGGTATTGCAACTCAACGACAGCACCCCGGCCAATAGCAATACGGCCTATCTGTCGGTGGCGGCGCCGACTTCCGCCGCCGTGCTTACTACCTGGGAGTTTTACGCCCGACTCGAATTTGCCCCCTCTACCAGCAATTATGCCCGGTTTTATCTGGCAGCCTCCGCAGCCGATTTATCATCGCCGCTCAACGGGTATTTTGTCAAAATCGGCGGCGCCTCGGGCGATGTGGATGCGGTCATCCTTTGCCGACAGGATGGCGATAATGTGGTGGAACTTATCGAAGGCGCGCCGGGCAGCGTGGCCGCGCAACCCGCCCAGGCCCGCGTGCGCGTAACGCGAACTCCCGGCGGCTTGTGGTCGATGTGGACGGATACCGGCAACGGCTTCACGCTCGAAGGCGAAACGCAAGACGCCTCCTACCCTATGGGACTTTATGCCGGTGTGTATTGCCGCTATACGAGTTCCCGCAACGAACACTTTTTTTTCGATGATATTTCTATCGGCCCGCTTTATGCCGATACCACACCGCCGAAGTTGGTGGCGGTTAATCCACTGCATGCCTCGCAACTCGCCGTCCGCTTTGACGAGCCAGTTGCAGCTTCTCATGCCGGTCAGGCGGCGTTATACGATATTAGTCCGGGAATCGGCGCGCCCCTCTCTGCCCTGCCCGATGTAGATGACCCCGCGGTGGTGATCCTCGAGCTGGCCACGCCGCTATCCAACCTGGGGCAATACACGCTGAGCGTACAAACGATGTCCGACCAGCAGGGCAACCTGAGCGGGCCGCTGAGTTTGGGTTTTATTTATTATCAAATTTCCCTCGCGTTGCCCGGCGACGTGATTATCAACGAGATCATGGCCGATCCGAGTCCTGCCCTGGTACTGCCCGATGCGGAATACGTGGAATTGCACAACCGCAGCGACAAGCTAGTCGATCTTGGCGCCTGGCAAATTGCGGTGGAGGCTAATACCCGTGTCCTGCCCAGCTTTTTATTGCTACCCGGCGCTTATGTATTGCTCTGCGACGAAGCTGATGCTCCTGCATTTGAAACGTTTGGCGATGTTTTACCTGTCAGCGGTTTTCCAGCGTTGACCAACGGGGGCGCCGTGATCAGCCTTATCGATACCTCGGATGTGGTGATCAGCCGGGTGGCCTACCATCCCGACTGGTACGGCGATGTTTTCAAAGAAGACGGCGGCTGGTCATTAGAACTGATCAACCCTGCGGCTCCCGCCGACTGCCCCGGCAACTGGCGGGCGAGCCAGTCTGTTTTGCAGGGAACACCAGGCACGGCCAATTCCCTGCTGGGCGCCACACCCGATACTATAGCACTGGTATTGGAACGCGTATTTGCGACAAGCACAACCGAAATTACCCTGATTTTTTAATAAATACCTAAATATGGCAATGGCCGGCGATCCCACTATGTATGAGTTGGAAGCGGCACTACCCGTTGCAGAGGCGATAGTATCCAATAACCAGGTTTCCCTAATATTAAGCGCACCATTGTTGGCTGGACAGGTATACACGCTTTTTATCAGCGACGAGCTCAGCGATTGCCTGGGCAACAAGCTGTCGGAAAGAGACAGTGCGCGGCTCGGCTTGCCGGAGCCGCTCCTAACCGGCGACCTGCTCCTCAACGAAGTGTTATTCAACCCGCAAACCGGCGGAGAAGATTTTGTGGAAATATGGAACGTATCCGATAAAATCATCAACCTGGGGGGATTGAGGCTCGTAAACGCCGTCGGTACCGCTAACCGCGAGGCAGTTATCGGCATTGATCACCTCATTTTTCCCGGCGAAGCGGCCGTAATTTGCGCCAACCCTGACGATTTGCTACTGCGCTACCACGTGCCACATACCGAGCGACTGGTGGAGGCCGAGTTGCCCACGCTTGAGGATAACCAGGGCAACATCAGCCTGCGGATGGGTTTGCTCGCCATTGATTCTTTCGATTATAGCGACGATATGCATCACCCGCTGCTGGCTTTCGATGACGGCGTTTCCCTGGAGCGGCTGTCAGTAGGGCTGCCCACCAACGAGGCGGCCAACTGGCATTCGGCGTCGGGGTCGGTGGGGTTTGCCACGCCTACCTACGAAAATTCGCAGCGGCTCACGGCAGCCCTGCCTACATCCGGGAACTTGCAGCTTGCCGCCGAAGTATTTTCTCCCGACGGCGACGGCGAGGAAGACGCCCTGCTGGTGCAGTTCCATGCCGACAACCCGGGCAATGTGATCTCCGTGGAGGTCTTTGATGTGCAAGGCCGCCCGGTAGCCCCCCTCGCCCGCAACGAACTACTGGGCGCCGAAGCCTTTTTCAGGTGGGACGGCGTGGATGCCCGCGGCGGCCCCGCCCCCGCAGGCATTTATATCGTGTGGGCCCAATGGTTTTCTCCCGACGGCAAGGTGGAAAGCGATAAGAAGACCTGCGTGCTGGCACGGTGATGTGCTGATGTGCTGATGTGCTGATGTGCTGATAATTAATTTGATTATGGGTTTATGGGTTTATGGGTTTAGAAAATATAAACCTATAAACCCATAAACATATAAACTGTCACCTCGTCACCCTGTCACCTTGTCACCTTGTCACCTTGTCACCCAATTTTCCTATCTTTGCGGCATGGCGCGAATACTTGCCATTGACTACGGCACCAAACGCACGGGTATCGCGGTGAGCGATCCTTTGCAACTAATTGCGGGGGGGCTTGAAACCGTTTCTACTCCGGAGTTGTTCCCTTACCTGGACCGATATTTGATGCAGGAAGAGGTAGAAACCATCGTAGTGGGCGAACCGATGTATCCCGATGGGAATCCTGCTCAGATAGCACACCTGGTAGTGGGGTTTGTGCGGCAACTGCGAAAAAAATATCCGCAAATCGAGGTGGTGACCTGGGATGAGCGCTATACCTCGGAGGAAGCCAAACGCATCATACTGCAAAGCGGTGCGGGCAAGAAAAAGCGCCAGGACAAATCACTGGTCGACAAAGTGAGTGCGGTGCTCATTTTACAAGATTACATGGAAAGCAAAAGATAAATACTGTCATGATTTTGCCTATTTATGCTTATGGTCAGCCGGTACTTAAAAAAGAAGGGCAGCCGATAGACCGCGATTATCCTGGGTTGGAACAATTGATCGCCGATATGTGGGAAACCATGTACCATGCAGAAGGCGTGGGCCTGGCAGCGCCCCAGATCGGGCATTCCATCCGGCTTTTTGTGGTCGACACCATGCAAATGATGAAAGAGGGCAGCGACCTGGTGGGCATCAAAAAAGTATTTATCAATGCAGAAATAATAGACGAAGAGGGCGCCCCCTGGGAATACGAAGAAGGCTGCCTGAGCATTCCCGACATCAGGGGCGACGTGGAGCGGCTACCCCGCATCCGGGTGCAGTATCTCGATGAAAAATTCCAGTCCCACGACGAAGTATTCGACGGCATGAACGCGCGCGTCATCCAGCACGAATACGACCATATCGACGGTATCCTCTTTGTGGAGCACCTCAAACCCCTGAAAAGGCGGTTGATACAACGCAGGCTGCAAGCTATCAAGGAGGGAAAAGTGCAGGCCGATTACCGTTTGAAATTTGCCATCAGGTAGGCCAGCGCATCTTGTCCAACTCCTCGGCCCAAGGGCAGAACAGGTACTCGCCGTAGTCTTCTACGATCTCTTCCCCTTTTTTAATATCTCGCAGTGCTATAGACACCAGCGGAAACGCGTCTATCGGCGTATGTGAATTGGGTGATTTGGAATGATTGACGTACCTCACGTTGTCGAGGCACAACACCAGCGAGTCGATTTGGGGGGCGTAATACGAATAGGTGGCGAGCACATCCCAGAAATGCGCTTTCAGGGGAGCGTGATCCGACAGTAAAAAATTGTGGTATTGGTCGCGGTTGAGGAGCAGAACGTTTTTGTCTGCTTCGCCCTTCCACCATATCGTACCCTTGGGGATATCCACATTCGCAAACACGCCCAGTCCGTGTATTCCGCTTTCTTTTACTTCCGTAAAATCATAAGCCATCGACGTTGACGACATTCGTTAAGACAGTTTGTGGGTAAATAAAGGCCCCAAATCTATAAAACTTTTATTGATGCTTTTTTGCCAAAAAACTGTTCAAGCTTCCTAATATTGTGCAAATCCCGCAAAAAGGCCTAGTAATCACCTAAAAAGAACACTCAATTATGCGCAAAACGAGCTGGTTAACCCTGGCTTTGTTGCTTTCGGGCACCATGGCCATGGCGCAACTCAAATCACCCGATCAATTTCTGCCGCACCGACTGGGCGAAACATTCACCCCCCACGATATGCTGGTAGATTACATGGAACACGTGGCAGCCAACAGCTCCATCGTGCGTTTGACCCGGTACGGCCTTACCAACCAGAAGCGCCCACTGATGTTGCTTGCTATTTCTTCACCCGAAAATATGGCCAGGCTGGATGCCATACGCCAGAACAACCTGCGCCGCGCCGGTTTGCTGGATGGCAAACCCGACCCCAGCCTCGACGTGGCCATCGTGTGGCTCAGCTTTAGCGTACACGGCAACGAAGCAGCGGGCTCCGAAGCGTCGATGCAGGTGGTTTACGACCTGGTAAACCCCGCCAATACGCAATCCGCAAACTGGCTAAAAAATACGGTCGTACTCATCGACCCCTCGCTTAATCCCGACGGCTACTCGCGCTACAGCCACTGGTACCGCAACGTGGCCAACCTCAAACCCGACCCCAACCCCCGCGCCCGCGAACACCGCGAGCCCTGGCCCGGCGGCCGCGTAAACCACTATATGTTCGACCTGAACCGCGACTGGGCCTGGCAAACCCAGGTAGAATCGCAGCAGCGCATCAAAATATACTACGACTGGATGCCCCATGTGCACGCCGACGTACACGAGCAATTTTACAATAACCCCTATTATTTTGCCCCCGCCGCACAGCCTTATCACACCTACATTACCCAATGGCAGCGCGATTTCCAGACGCAGATCGGCAAAAACCACGCCCGCTATTTCGACTCCAACGGCTGGCTCTATTTTACCCGCGAAGTATTCGACCTGTTTTATCCCAGCTATGGAGATACCTACCCCACATACAACGGCTCTATCGGCATGACCTACGAACAGGGCGGTCATAGCCGCGCAGGCCGCGCCATCGTGCTGCACAATGCCGATACCCTTACCCTGAAAGACCGCGTGATGCACCACCACTCTACTGCCCTTTCGACCATAGAAGTATCGTCGCAAAACGCTGCGCAACTCGTCAAAAATTTCGACGATTATTTTACCAAATCGCGCACTAATCCTCCTGGTATTTACAAGACGTATATCATAAAAGGCTCCAATCCACGCGGCAAGCTGCTGGGATTGTGCGAGTTGCTCAAGAAAAACGGCATCACCTACGGCAAGGCCGAGACGCCCGTGTCGGCGAAAGCCTACGACTACCAGACGGGCAAAGAAACCACCGTCAAAATAGAGGCCAACGACCTGGTCATCAGCGCCTATCAGCCGCGCGCCATCCTCACGCAAGTGCTGCTCGACCCGAACTCGGAATTAGTGGATTCCAATACCTACGACATTACCTCGTGGACTTTGCCCTATGCGCATGGCGTAGAGAGCTATGCTACCAGCCAGCGTATCAACGTAAAAGCCGGATACGACCCGGCAACGCCTGCCGCCCTTGCCGCCGGCAGCAAACCCTACGCCTACCTGGCCACCTGGAACGCCATGAACAACGCCCGCTTCCTGTCCGAAGTACTTCAGGGAGGCGTTGTAGTGCGTTTTGCCAGCTCAGGTTTCCGCCTCGAAGGCAAAGCATACCCCGCGGGCACCCTGGTACTCACCCGGGCCGACAACCGCAAAAATGACAAATTTGACGAGGTCGTACAACGCGCCGCCCGCAGCCACCAGCAGGAAATTACCGCTGTATCTACGGGGTTTGCCGACAGCGGCCGCGACCTCGGCTCGGATGCCATGACGCTCGTCAATACGCCGAAAATTGCCGTATTGTCGGGAGAAAATACTTTCGACAACGAATTCGGGCAGGTGTGGTACTACTTTGAGCAGGATTTGCGCTACCCCCTCAGCATTTTTGACGCGGGCGAACTCGGCGGCCTCAACCTCAACGATTTCAACGTGCTGATTTTGCCCGAAGGTCAATACAACCTCGACGACGCTACGCTCGACAAGCTCAATACCTGGATCAACGGCGGCGGCCGACTCATTGCCGTAGGTTATGCCGTCTCTTCCCTGGAAGACAAAAAAGGGTTTAGCCTCACCACCTACGCCACCGAAGACGCCAAAACCAGCGCCAACAAAGCCCGCGACGAAGATATGCTCGCCCGCAGGTTGATGCGCCACGAAGACCACTCACGCGATTGGATTTCCGGTTCGAATCCGGGCTCTGTATTTAAACTGCGCCTCGACAATAGCCATCCGCTCGGCTTCGGCCTTCCCGATTATTATTTTTCATTAAAAACCAATAGTCTGCATTACCAGCACCTCAAGGGCGTGTCTAATGTGGGTACAACCGGCGAAGATTTGATGATATCGGGTTTTATCGGCTCCAAAGCCAGGGCCGAACAGAAAAATACCACCGTTTTCGGCGTGCAGCAAAAAGGACAGGGCGCCGTGATATATATGGTAGACAACCCGCTTTTCAGAGGATTCTGGGAAAACGGCAAGCTGTTGTTCAGCAATGCCGTGTTTTTTGCGGGGAGGTAGTCGGTTGTCGGTTCTCCGTTCTCCGTTGTCTGTTGTCCGTTCCTTATCTTTGTGAGTTATACTTAACAGAGAACAGAGAACAGAGAACAGAGAACAGAGAACAGAGAACAGAGAACAGAGAACAGAGAACAGAGAACAGAGAACAGACTACGTCATCCACTGATACACCGCCAGGCTGGCGATATAGGCCAGGCCGGTCATAAAAAGAAATTGGATCAGCGGCCATTTCCAGCTTTTCGTTTCGCGTTTGACCACGGCCAGCGTGCTCATGCACATCATGGCAAAGACATAAAATATCAGCAGCGACGCCGAGGTTGCCGGAGTATAGACGAGTTCGCCTGTGATAGGGTCTTTTTCTTTTGAAAGGCGGTCGCGCACAGTAGCTTCGTCGTCGGTACCGCCCAGGCTATAGATGGTAGCCATCGTACCCACGAAGACTTCGCGGGCTGCGAAAGAAGTAATCAGCGCAATGCCGATCTTCCAATCGAAGCCCAGCGGGCGGATGGCCGGTTCGATAGCCCGGCCGAGTTGTCCGGCAAAAGAAGCCTCGAGGCGATTAGCGGCAATGAGATTGTCGCGCTGGTGTTCGTCAAAGCCGTATTGGTCGGCCTGGCGCCGGGCTTCTTTTTCAGCCGCAGCCATGCTGCCCGAAGGGCCGAAACTTGCCAGCGCCCATAGCGCTATAGAGATCACGATGATAACCTTGCCGGCTTCTACTACAAAAGTCTTGGACTTCTCCCATACGGTAAGCCATATGTTGCGCATCAGCGGAGCGCGGTATTCGGGCAATTCGAGTAATAAAAAACTGCGTTCCCTGGATTTCAAAATCCACTTAAAAACGATGGCAGCCAGCAGAGCGGCGGCAATGCCCAGCAGATAAAGCCCCATAAAAGCGAGCCCTTGCAGGCTCAACACCCCCCCAATGCGTTCGGGAGGCACTACAAATCCGATTAAAACGGTATACACAGGGATACGCGCCGAGCAGCTGATAAAGGGTGTGACCAATATAGTAATAAGCCGCTCTTTCCAGTTGCTGATCGTGCGCGTGCTCATAACCGCAGGAATAGCGCAGGCGCCGCCCGAAATCATGGCCACTACGCTGCGGCCGTTGAGTCCGAAAACCTGCATAATGCGGTCGAACAAAAAAACTGCCCGGGCCATATAGCCTACTTCTTCGAGCAGGGTAATGAGGAAAAATAGAATAGCAATTTGCGGTACAAATACCACGATACCACCCAAGCCCGCCAGCAGGCCGTCGGCAATCAAGCCGCTCAACCAGCTTCCTGGTAGCCCTTCGCGGACGCGCTCGGCTAAGAAGGAAAAAGCGGATTCGATGGCATCCATAGGATATGCCGCCCAGGCGTAAATAGCCTGAAAAACGAGCAGCATAATGCCAAAAAAGATCAGCAAGCCGGCCACCCGGTGCGTCAATATGGCATCGAGGCGAGTAGTCAGCGCGCCTACATTTTCTTTTACACTCAAAATCGACTGGCGCAGCAAAGGCGTGAAGCGATCGTAGCGATCCATCGTCTCCTCCACCTGGCAGTTAAGGCTTTGAAAATGTTGTGCAGCCACTATGTCTGCTACCTGGTCTCGCTCGGATTTCGACAAATGCGAAAGCCAATTGTAATGGTGAGCAGTGAGCAAAGCCTGGTAGTCGTTTAGCGAGGCAATATATTGCTGTACTTCGCGGGCGATCACTAATTCAGCGGGTGACAAGCGGTAAAACGACGCGGCTGGAACAGGTGCGCCATTTGTTGCCCAGTCGGCGAGCATTTGCTTCAACTGGTCGATGCCCTGCCCTGTGCGTCCGCTGATAACTACCACCGGTCCACCGAGTTGGGCCTGTAATCGCTCCACATCAACCTTCACCCCTTCCTTTTCCGCCACATCCGACATATTGAGCGCTAAAATCAGGGGAGGCCCAAGTCCATGAGCTGGGTATAAAGCAGCAAGTGCTTGTCCAACTTGGTCATATCGGCTACATAAATAATAGCATCGGGATAATTGCGGTCGCCGGGATGGGTAAGCGTTTGCACCACGATGCGCTCGTCGTCGGAATGGGGATAAAAACTATAGGTGCCGGGAAAATCGATGAGTTGAATGGTCGTATCACCGCCAAGGGCAACAAGCCCTGTTTTTTTATCAACGGTAACGCCGGGAAAGTTGCCCACCTTTTGGCGCATGCCGGTGAGCTGATTAAAAACGGAAGACTTTCCGCTGTTGGGATTGCCTATAAGTGCAACAGTTTTTACCTGGGTACCGGGAGAGGCAGCCGCCGGCGTCATTTCATTACGATGCATGCAGCTTCTTCTTTGCGCAAAGCAATGAGTTGGTTGTCCACCTTAATGTACAATCCTTCACCCCAGGGTGAGAACCGCAACACGTTTACCATGCTGCCTGGCAGCACTCCCATGGCCATGAGTTTAGCTCCGATTTCGTTGCTGGCATAGTAGGCTATTTGGCCGGTGACTCCCGGTGCGCAGTCAGCTAGTCGCTTTCTTTTTGGCTTGTTGCTACCACGTCGCTTATTTTGATTTAATCTAATTAGACCTTGTATGCTGCGAAAATAGCAAGTTTTACAGTACCTGAAAGCGATAAAAATCACCAAAAGGAAAAATTACCCAAACTTGACGAAGGGAAGACAAGGTTTAGGTACTTGGTGGATACCTAAGGTTAGGTAGGTTGTCGGTTGTCGGTTCTCCGTTGGCAGTTCTCCGTTGTCGGTTCTCCGTTCCTTATTTTTGCCAATTAATCTTAACAGAGAACAGAGAACTACTTCTTATCCATCCGAAGCGTAAGCTCATTTTGGCGTTCGAGGGCGGCTTCGCGCAAATGCTGAAGGAAGGGAGAGGCGAAAATAAAATTTTGCAATATTTGGTTATCGCTGCGCAACACCTCGGCTTTATCGCCGCGCCAGGCTATCACGCCTTCATGGATCAGGATAATATTATCGCCGATTTCCATCACCGAGTTCATATCGTGCGTATTGATAACGGTCGTAATATTATTTTCGAGGGTAATACTTCTAATCAATTCGTCGATCACGATGGCTGTTTTGGGGTCGAGCCCCGAGTTGGGTTCATCGCAAAAGAGATATTCGGGTTGCATCACAATAGCGCGGGCAATACCCACGCGTTTTTGCATACCGCCGCTTATTTCCGAGGGATATTTTTTGTTGATGCCGGGTAGGTTGACGCGATCGAGGCAATAATCCACCCGGCTCAGTTTTTCCTTTTTGGTCATATTGGTAAACATATCGAGCGGGAAGCGGATATTTTCTTCCACGGTCATCGAATCGAACAGGGCGGAAGCCTGGAACAGCATACCTACCTTCATTCGGATAAAGCGTTTTTGTTTTTTATCCAGACTAAAAAAGTCCACATTATCATACCACACGCTGCCACTGGTGGGAGAAATAAGCCCGACCAGCAATTTGAGCAAGACCGTTTTTCCGGCGCCGCTTCGCCCAATGATCAGGTTAGTTTTTCCTTTTAAAAATTCGGAAGAAATACCGCGAATTACTTCGTGGTCGTCAAAAGTTTTGAATAAATTTTCCGCTCTTATCATGGCTTGGATGACTTATCAGGTAAACAAAACGGCAATTACATAATCTGACAACAAAATCAAAATATCGCTCAACACCACTGCGTTGGTACTGGCCCTTCCCAATTCGATACTACCTGATTTTACGTAATATCCTGATAGGCGGGAACCGAAGTAAGGATGAGGGCAAATACCACTGATTTGATAAACATCAGCATGATATTGCGTTCTACAAAAAACGAGCGTACGCCTTGTACAAATTCGACATGCGAGAGCAATCCGGTGGGCACCGATGCAGCATAACCGCCGATGATGCTGATAAAGGCGGCCAGCGCCACCAGCATCGGGATAACCACGATAGAGGCCACCACTTTGGGCATAACCAGATAACCCGACGTATTCACGCCCATGATCTCCATGGCGTCGATGTGTTCTTTTTGCCGCATGCCCCCGATTTCTGCGGCGATATTAGAGCCTACTTTGCCGGCTAACACCAGACAGGTAATGGTAGGCGCCAATTCTATGATCGTACTGTCGCGAACGATATAGCCGATATAATACTGGGGTACCAGGGTGCCATCCAACTGGTAGGCAAACTGTACAGCGGTAACCGCGCCGATAAAGATAGAGATAAGCCCGACAATGATGAGCGAGCCAATCCCAATATCGTTCATTTGGCGCATGGTTTCCTTGTAGTACATATGACCCTTTTCGGGGCGAGCCAAGCCTGTGCCCATCATGATGAGATAGCGCCCGAAATGGTATAGAAATCTGGAAAACAACATTCTTTCAGCAACTTGTTGAGGGGCAAAAATAGCGCAATTTGCGCATACTATGCTTATCTTTGATAAGTTAAACCTGTTACTATTTCTGATGAACATCGTGATCACCGGCGGTACCAAAGGTATCGGGAGGGCTATCGCCGATTTATTTGCTTCCCGCGAACAGGGGCGCCTGGCTATTGCCGCACGCACGGAAGCCGACCTACAACGCCTCTCCGCTTCTTTTGCCGAACACTATCCCCAGATGGAAGTGCTTGCCTGTTGTACCGATCTGGCCTCGATAGCCGGCGTAGATCGTTTTGCGCAATTGATATTACAAAAATGGGACCATATTGACTTACTGGTGAATAATGCCGGCGCATTCATCAAGGGCGACATACTGGAAGAACCCGACGATGCCCTGGCCCAAATGCTGGCGCTCAACCTGGTGGCGCCTTACCGACTTACCCGCGCTTTATTGCCGCTGATGCTGGAGCAGAGCTACGGACATATTTTTAATATAGCTTCCATAGCCGGCCGGAAAATCTTTGCAGACAGTGCAGCTTATACGATCAGCAAACATGCGTTGATGGGATTTTCCGGGGTGCTGCGCGAATGGCTCAAGACTCGACAGATCAAGGTAACCACGGTGATGCCCGGGCACACCTGGAGTCAATCCTGGGAAGGCAGTACCTTGCCGCCTCAACGTATTTTAGCAGCCGAAGAGGTGGCCCTGGCCGTATACAACGCCTGGAAAACCGCCCCCGGCACCGTAATCGAGGAAATTACCCTGCGTCCGCAATTGGGCGACTTGTCGTAGCCGGCCCTATCGTTTGATCTTAGCTACTTCGAAGTGCATACCGTCGAGTCGCGTAAAATGGCCGCCCCAATAAAAGCCGTGTTTGTGGGCAATTTTGACCAATTCGCGCACCGAGCCCTCCTGCCCAATCAGTGCAGGCATTCGGCCCAGGCCGTTCCAGGGTACGTTGATGTCAAATGCAGTCCCAAATGCGTGGTTGCTCAGCGTAGTTTGGCTACCCCTCACAAAACGGGCTACATAAGCGCCACCCCAGCTTTTTATACGGCCAATCAGTTGTTCTTGTTCCCATTCGGCAAACATGTCCTGTAATTGCTTGGCTGCCAATTTGTGGAAGGTAATGGAGCCGCTCGCAGGAAACCCGGTAATGCCCACCATTTGCGGAATAGCTACTTTGACCAGGTTTTTTGTAGCCCAATCTCCGGTCACGATCACATCGCTGCCATTGGGAGCTGCTGTGTAAGTGAACTTGCCAAACAGCTTTTGCCTGTCTGCATTGCTGGCCAGTGGTCTGAAACTGGGTTTGCCAGGGTATTCACGGGCTTCAACGCTATTGTAACCCGCTAAAAAAGCTTTCAAATATGTTTGTTCGCCCACAACCCCGTCGCCGGTTAATCCATTTTTTGCTGAAAATCAATGGTCGCCTGGTTTGTCTTTGGGCCGAATTTACCATCAGCTTTGATAGCTGTATAGCCGAGTCCAAGTAGGAAAAACTGCCAGCGCGATACTTGCGCACCGTGTGAATTGAGTCTAATGGTTTGCATAAACTACGGGTTTTGGTAGTATTTAACGCCCGACAAGTTACATTTTATACTTTGGGACTACAAATTTTTGCGACTTTGCGACTATACGACTGTACGACTATACGATATTTGATCGTACAGTCGTACAGTCGTATAGTCCCACAGTCTCATTGCTGCTTCCAGGTCTTCATAGTAATAGAAAGGGAAATTGAGGGCGACTTGAGTGAAACCGCAGTTTCATCAAAAGTGGGTGCACTCCATTTCACCTTGGGGTTATTTGAAAAACCATAAGGTTCTGTCGGAACACCCAGCGTATTGGCGTCGAGGCGGCCATTGCCATTGAGATCCTGAAATACGGCTACGGAGTAGCGCCCGTATGCCAGTGCAGGTACCTCCAGCCCGTATTTGGCACCGCCCGAATACGAAAGTACCTTTTCGAAAACGCCGCCGCTTTTTTTACTAAAGGCCTTTTCATTTTGAAAAACGGCCACGTGTATATTGCCCCGTTTTTTTACATCGGCTTCGATGGAAATCACGAGGTTTCCTGTCTGGGGGGCATCCCACAGGCCGGCGGTAGCGATTAGAAAGGCGAAGAGGTAGTGCATGTTGTGGGTTGTGGATTGTCGGTTCTCTGTTTTCCGTTCTCCGTTGTCTGTTATCCGTTCCTTATTTTTGCGAGTTATACTTAACAGAGAACAGAGAACAGAGAACAGAGAACAGAGAACAAAGTTCTACCCCACAAGCAAATTCTTCATATCCACGTGCTTCAGCACAATCTCTTCGATGCGGTCGATAGGCACTCGTTCTTGTAGCATAGTATCGCGTTCGCGAATAGTAACCGTATTGTCTTCGAGTGTCTGAAAATCGACGGTTACGCAGTAGGGTGTGCCGATAGCGTCCTGGCGGCGGTAGCGGCGGCCGATGGCGTCTTTTTCGTCGTATTGACAAAGGAACGACAGCTTGAGTTTATTGAACACCTCGCGCGCTTTGGCGGGCAATTCTTCTTTATTGCGCACCAGCGGCAACACAGCGCATTTGACGGGCGCCAGCGCAGGGTGCAATTTGAGCACCACGCGCGAAGCGTCTTCGCCCTGCGCGTCGGGAACGGTCTCTTCTACCAGGGCTTCACTGAGCATAGCGAGGAACATGCGGTCGCAGCCGATGGAGGTCTCTACTACATACGGCACGTAGCTCTCGTTGAGATCGGGGTCGAAATACTGCATTTTCTTGCCCGAGAGCGTCTGGTGGCTACTCAGGTCGAAATCGGTGCGCGAGTGGATGCCTTCGAGTTCTTTGAATCCGAAGGGAAACTCGAATTGCACGTCAACGGCCGCATTGGCGTAGTGGGCCAGGTTGTCGTGGTCTTTAAAGCGCAGTTTGGAAGCGGGCGTACCGATAGCCAGGTGCCACTTCATGCGGGCTTCTTTCCAATATTCGTACCACTTGAGCTCTTCGCCGGGGCGCAGGAAAAACTGCATCTCCATTTGTTCGAATTCGCGCATGCGGAAAATAAATTGTCTGGCCACGATTTCATTGCGGAAAGCCTTGCCAATTTGGGCGATTCCAAAGGGAATTTTCTGGCGGGTGGTTTTTTGTACGTTTAAAAAATTGACAAAAATACCCTGCGCCGTTTCAGGCCGAAGGTACAATTTACCTTCCTCGCCGGCAATATTGCCCAATTGGGTAGAAAACATCAGGTTGAACTGGCGCACCTCCGTCCAGTTGCGCGAGCCGGTATCGGGGTCGGCAATTTCGAGCTCGTCGATGAGATTTTTCAGGTCGACGAGGTCGCCCTGGCCCATGGAGGTGGCCAGGCGTTGCCTTACCATTTCGTATTCCTCGCGGTATTTGACAACGCGCTCATTGGTGTCGCGGAAAAGTTCTTCGTTAAAAGACTCGCCAAAACGCTTGCGGGCTTTTTCTACCTCTTTTTCGATTTTGTCTTCGAGTTTATCCATATACCCCTCTACGAGCTGGTCGGCGCGGTAGCGCTTTTTGCTGTCTTTGTTGTCGATAAGGGGGTCGTTAAACGCGTCGACGTGGCCCGAAGCTTTCCAGGTTTTGGGATGCATAAAAATAGCGGAGTCGATGCCCACTATGTTTTCGTGCATCTGTACCATGGCGCGCCACCAGTAATCCTTGATATTGTTTTTGAGTTCAACGCCGTATGGTCCATAATCGTATACAGCGCTCAACCCATCGTATATCTCGCTCGATTGATAAATAAATCCGTATTCTTTGCAGTGCGAAACAAGCTTCCTGAACAGATCGCCTGGTTGTGACATGTGCTGTGATTTTACTACGCTAAAAAAATGAAGGCGCAAATTTCGTAAAAAATTCCCAGCCAAATGGCATTTCCCCTGATGCTTTTCCTTCAAACGGGATTCGCTTTTGGGTGTTTTTTCAGATATTGCAGCAAAAATCAATATCCCTAATCAACAAATCCCATTCAACGTGGAACCTTCTATCTTGTTAGATATTCAACAGGGCGTGGCTGTAATACGGCTCAACCGGCCCAAGGTGTACAATAGTTTTAACCGCGAAATGGCGCTTGCCCTGCAGGCGGCACTCGATACTTGCCGCACCGACAAAGCGGTGCGCGCTATTTTACTCACCGGCAACGGCAAGGCTTTTTCTGCCGGACAAGACCTCGCAGAGGTGGTGGCGGAAGACGGCCCTTCGATGTACGCTATTCTGGCCGAACACTATAACCCGGTCATCGAGCGCATCCGGCAGATTGAAAAACCGGTGATTTGCGCGGTCAACGGCGTGGCCGCCGGCGCCGGCGCCAACATCGCCTTATGCTGTGATATTACGATAGCCGCCGAATCGGCCTCTTTTTTGCAGGCTTTCAGCAAAATCGGACTGATACCCGATAGCGGCGGCACGTTTTTTCTGCCCCGCCTCATCGGTCTGCAACGCGCCACAGCCCTCATGATGCTGGCTGAGCGCGTCAGCGCCGCCGATGCGGCCGCCATGGGCATGATCTACAAGGTTTTTTCCGATGACGCACTGGAAACGGAAGCGCTGAAAATGGCCGCCCAACTGGCCGCAATGCCCTCCCTGGGGCTGGCCTATACCAAACACGTGCTCAACCAATCTTTGACCAATAACCTGTCGCAACAACTCAAAGCAGAAGAAGAATGGCAGGTGCGCGCCGGTCAGACGGAGGATTTCCAGGAAGGGGTAAACGCCTTCCTGGAAAAACGCCCGCCGGTATTCAACAAGCGGTCTCCCAGTTAGCGGTCAGACCGCTACCAAGGATTCCTCCCCGCCAGCGGTCTGACCGCTAGCGGGGAGCCTTGAGCAATTTCGCTGATGATACCCGCTCGCCATCCGTGATCTGCACCACATACACGCCTGCCGGAAGCCGGCTCACGTCGACGGAATGCATATTCTCGCCCGTTTGAAAGTCCAGGCGACTTTGGTGTAATACCTGGCCGCCAAGCGATGCTACTCGCAGGAGGTATTCACCCGGCCGGTCGCTATGCGCACGTAGCGTTAGTATGTTTTCAACCGGATTGGGCGTTATTGCAAGCCGGCTTAACAAAGCTCCCGGTGTAAACGTGCTCACCGCAGCTCGCGTAATAACTAGTGGCGAACCAAGCGTGGCGGCGCCATCGCCATTATTGCTTCCGTTGGCATTTGCAGCAATGCCGGCGGCGTAAAAGCGAACTTCGCCCGTGTCAGGAGCGGTCCATTCTACAGTCAAAGTGTTACTTGGCCGAGGTGAAGCATGTTCTATGTACCTGCGGTTGTTGATAACAATCCTGCGGAAGCCCGATGGCGCCGAGCCAAAGGTGCCAATGCTGTCATTGGCGGCGCCTCCCAGCGCAACTACCTGAAATCCATATCGGGGCGGCGTGCCCGTTCCTGCGGTAAGGGTTACTTTCAAGTCGTAACTTTCACCCGGTTCGTATTGCGTAATAGGGTTGCCTTCATCCAGCAATTCTACTGTGATAGAAGGCGAAAAGGAACCCTGCGTATGGCATTCAGCCTGTCCGCAACTTCCCGTACTCAAAGGGGAGCCCGTGCGGTCGGCGTCTTGTACAAGGCCGGGCCCCGCCGCATTGTTGAGCAAGAAAAAACCAGCCAAAACGGCCATAAAAAGAGTGTAAATAAATTTCATAAGACTACAGATTTTGGTGAATGATGTAAGCTTAATTGGTATAAAAAACGTAACTATTTATAGTAACAGCCTAACCTGAAAATTGCCACCCCAAACCCCTAACCCCTAAAGGGGAACCCCTCTGGTAAACGGGGTTTTCTTGATAGCGGGAAGACTCCCCTTTAGGGGCCGGGGGTGTCAAAAGTAAAGGCCTTTGCGCTTATTTTGGCGTTAAGTTATACCTGCTAAATAATTACAAAAAAACAATTCGGATTTTCTGACAATGGAGCGCCCATGACGTTTAACGCGGTTGCTCTATTATTAGTCAGGAAATCCGAACAGATGGTTGTATATACAATAATTGCTTATTGCAAATACAAATATAAGAAGGGAAAAGCGGGTAAAGCGTCAACTACTGTACAAATAGCCATTTTTGGGAATTCTGCCGCGAACGCCTTTGAAATAGTTGTCGATAAAGGCAAAATCGGCGTCGGCGTCGTCGGTAGGAAAAAAGGGAGCGCTGATGCCGATGATTTTGTGGCCGTAGTCGAACTTACACAATAAAATAGGAACGTGGGCTCCTTTGGCGATGTAATAAAATCCGGTTTTCAGGGAGCTTACTTTGCGCCGGGTGCCTTCGGGTGCGATACTTACTTTGAATTGGTCTTTTTTATTAAAAATATCCACCACGCCATCCACAAAATTGTTGCGCTTGCTGCGGTCGACCGGATAGCCGCCCAGCCATCTGAATATAATGCCCAATGGAAATTTAAAGAGGGAATGCTTGCCAATAAATTTGATGTCTTCCCGCAAAGCGCTGCGTATCAGCAAACCCATAGGAAAATCCAGGTTAGAGGTATGCGGTATTACGGCTATTATGTATTTGGGAGGCAAGGGGTATGTTTCGATTTGTATCCGCCATCCCAGTGATTTGAGAATCCAGGCGCTTATCTTACTCCACATATGGGTTAGGTTTAAGAAAGAAGTCAAGCTGGAATAGCGGCGATATCAAAACCGGCTTCTTCCACTGCTTCAATAACGGCTTCCACAGCCAGGTCGCCTTCTACCGTGAGTATTTTGTCAGGATTCTGGGTATCCACCTCCCAATGCGAGATACCCTTTACTTCATTGAGAAAGCCCGTTACGCTGCGCACGCAGTTTCCGCAGTTGATATTTGTTTTGAATTGGTATTTGTCCATGATGTCTTTAATTCGAAACCAAAAATAAAAAATCCCTCGTTCAATTTAACACTTCAAAGAGGATTTGGTGCGCGTGGATGTCCGGAAAATTTTCAATATGCAGCCGGTAATAGTCCAGCAAATGCTGTAATAGATGGCGTCGCTCTTCTCTTGTCAGCTTCAATTCGTGATGCGATTCCGGTGACGCATGCAACAGATAGTGTAACAAAATGCTGTGTCGCTCGTCGAGATAATACAGGTGAGGCGGAATTTGGGCTACAAAAACCCCCTCGCTCAGGTCAAAAAAAGGCGTTTGGCTGTTTGCTTCGCCACCGGGCAAAAAGCCCAGATAGGCGCTGAGCTCGAGCATAAAATAGAGATGTGCGTTGGCGATAGAATGCGTCGTTTGGTCGAGATGGCAAAAGTTGTCGTAGATAAAGGAGAACAAAGGCCTGTTTTCTTCTTCTTCGCGGATGGTTTTGCGAATAATTTCGGCCATAAACAAACCCACTGCCCCCTTTTTGACGTCAAATGGTATAGTATGGTATACATAAGCAGGCTGAATCTCCTTCACCCGGTTCAGGTCGCGATCCTCCCGATCATAAGCTACCAGGTCGACCAGCGACATTACCTGTAGAACGCTCGGGGAAATGCGCGATTTGGCTTTTCGCACACTGTTAAATATGTATTTGCGAAGCCCTTTGTCTTCTGTATATATATCGGCGATGATGCTCGATTCAGCGTATTTGAGGGTGCGAAAAACGATACCCCGCGTTTTTAACAGCATCTTAACAAAACTTTATTTTGTTTCGGTCGTTTGATAATAGTAATTTGAAATTATATTTGCTTTTGCGTTGGTCGAGAAATACTGCATGATCATCAAAAAAAGATGCACAAGTGCAGCCATCGCGACAACTTTGTGTCATTAAGTAAAAAGCAGCAGGTACAAACTTAACGAAAATATCACCCAAGTTTAACCCCCAAGTAAATATAACACGATTGTTTTGTACCGATTATTGAACCCGACTCTGGCCATTGTTGTCTTGACACAACAAAAAAGAGCCTAAAAAATTTGAAGGATGAGACGCTTGTTCTTTTTTGTGCTTTGGTTATGCCTGTCATTACCCGCACTCCACAGTATGCAATTGTATCAGCAAAACATGCTACCCGATAGCACCCCATGCTGCGATACACCCTCTACCGGCAATGATTCGTCAACCGCTACCAAACCTTCCGCACCCAAACCGGCCGCGGTAAAACGCGCAGAAGCCAACCTGGTGGGCAAGTGGGAGAATTCGCTATATCCTTTCGATGTGGTGTCCGCCGATGCAAACGGTAAAACGAACTATCAGCAGGTTGAAAGAGCTTTTCTGCTCTTTTCTTTCCAGGCAGATGGCACGTATACCAAAAAGATGGGAGGCACTGATGTAGTATTGGTGGAAAATGGCTCCTGGTCGCTCTCCGACGACGGCCAAACCCTCGACTTGTACCCCACCTCCGGCGAAAACGCCCAGGTAGCTCGTATCAAACACCTGCAAATGGACGAGCTCGTTATCGAGCACGCCCTGCAATCCTCTTACGCCAATTTCTGTACGAAGCAGAAAGACTTTTCTTTAGCAGAAGCTAAATCAGACTGTACGACTATACGACTGTACGACTATACGACTTTGGGACTGTGCGACCGTGTGAACTATGTTTACATGGTCGCACAGTCCCAAAGTCGCCCCCTCTCCCCCTCCCTATTGCACGTCAGCACGATAAAGCTTAATTTGGGCCATTATTTATTTCAAACACACAGATCATGAAGAAATCACTCGCCCTGATTGTAATTTGTACTGCTTTCTTTCACATCGTGCAAGCCAAAGTGACCCTCTCCGGGGTAGTGGCCAACAGCAAGCAGCAAACAAAGCTGCAAATTTTCGAGGCCGACTTTGAGCGCTATAATCACGCCAAACTCGCCGAAATCGACCTGGAATCTAACGGCGCTTTCCGCATCGAACTGGCCATCGAAGCCGCTACAATCATACGGCTGGTATACGTCAACCAATATCTGCTCGTACCGGTAAGCCCGGGCGATGTTATAACCATCCAAATTGACGGCGCCGGCAGCGACGGACTGTATACGGCCACCGGCAACGACCATATCAAAGAATACCTGTCTTACAAAGCTTTTCACAGCAATTTGACCTCCGAACGGCTATCTGCTTTTGACAAGAAATACGAAGATATTCTCGCCGAACGCCGGAAAGCAAAAGAAAACATCAGCGACGAAACCCAGCTCAAGGCCATTGACGATAAGTATATGCCCATGCTGGAGGCTATCGAACAAGAATACGAAGTAGTAGAAAAAGCAGTCAACGGCGAAATTGCCGCTTACCTGAAAAATAATGTGGCCTCCCCTCTTGCACTTTATGCTACTATCGGCCATTGGGACGGCGCCAACTACCTCTCTGAATACCGCGAAATAACCCACCGCATGCGCCGTCGCCACCCCGAATCACCCATGGTGGCCAAAATGATCCATAAAATACAACGCCTGGAGCAAAGCTCGGTAGGCGCCACCGCCCCCGAAATAGCCCATGTCGATACCTCGGGCAATACGATTAAGCTTTCTTCCCTGCGCGGCCAATACGTGCTGGTCGATTTTTGGGCGAGCTGGTGCGGCCCCTGCCGCAAGGAAAACCCCAATGTGGTTTCCAATTTTCTGAAATACAAAGACCAGGGTTTCACGGTTTTCGGCGTATCGCTCGATAAAGACCGCGATAAGTGGGCCAAAGCCATCGTCAAAGACCAGCTGGACTGGCCGCAGGTGTCCGACCTCAAAGGCTGGCAATCAGAACCCGGCTATGACTACCACGTTAATTCCATCCCGGCCAATGTGCTGCTCGACCGCAACGGCGTGATTATTGCCAAAAATTTGCGAGGCAAAGACCTCAGCGATAAACTGAGCGAAATTTTTGGATTTTAATCGCACACGCCGGAGTTTATCATCGCTTTTTTGAGTGAAATGCGCTAACTTTGCCGCCCTGAATTATTCTAAGCAATAAGCGCAATGATCAATATTACATTCCCTGACGGCAGGGTTAGCCAATACGAAAGCGGTGTATCTGCTATGCAGGTCGCCTTGTCTATCAGCGAAGGCCTGGCCCGCAACGTACTCTCAGCTAAAGTAAACGGAGAAGTGTGGGACGCTTCGCGCCCTATCTACCAAGATGCCACGCTCCAACTGCTCACCTGGGATGACAAAGACGGCAAAAGCCACCTTTTGGCACTCTTCCGCCCACCTCATGGCAGAAGCCCTTGAAGCTATTTTCCCAGGCGTGAAATTTGGCGCAGGCCCGCCAATCGAAAACGGCTTCTACTACGACGTCGACCCCGGCGACCGCAAGCTCGGCGAAGACGATCTGGCCCGCATTGAACAAAAAATGCTTGAACTGGCCCGCAATAAAAGCGATTATGTGCGCCGCGAAGTGCCCAAAGCAGAAGCCATAGCCTACTTCCAGGAAAAGGGCGACGAGTACAAGCTCGAATTGCTCGAAGACCTCGAAGACGGTACGATTACTTTTTACCAGCAAGGCAACTTTGTCGACCTCTGCCGCGGCCCCCATATCCCCAATACGGATAAAATCAAAGCTATCAAGCTGCTCAAAGTAGGCGGCGCCTACTGGCGCAACGACGAAACGCGCAATCAAATGACGCGTATCACCGGCATTACGTTCCCCAAACAAAAAGAACTCGACGAATACCTGTACATGCTGGAGGAAGCCAAAAAACGCGACCACCGCAAACTGGGTACCGAACTCGAATTATTTATGTTTTCGGAACGCGTCGGCGCAGGTCTGCCTATCTGGCTGCCCAAAGGCACCCAGCTGCGCGAACGACTCACTAATTATCTCAAAGAAGAACAGGAAAAAAGAGGGTACAAACTCGTGATTACGCCCCATATCGGGCACAAGAATTTGTACGTAACCTCCGGCCACTACGAAAAATACGGCACGGACAGCTTCCAGCCTATCCACACCCCGCGCGAAGGCGAGGAATTTCTGCTAAAGCCGATGAACTGCCCGCACCACTGCGAGATTTTTGCCAACCGCCCCCGCTCATACAAAGAGCTGCCAATGCGCATCGCCGAATTCGGCACGGTGTACCGCTACGAACAAAGCGGCGAATTACACGGCCTGTCGCGCGTGCGCGGCTTTACGCAGGATGATGCGCACATCTTCTGTATGCCCGAGCAAGTCAAAGGAGAATTCCTCAACGTACTCGACCTCACCCGCACGGTACTGGCCAAAATGGGCTTTGCCGAGTTTACCGCCCAGATTTCGCTTCGCGACCCCAACAACCCGTCGAAGTATATCGGCTCCGACGAGGTGTGGGATATCGCCGAAGCGGCTATCATCGACGCCGCCAAGGAAGCCGAGCTCTCAACAGTGACGGTGTTGGGCGAAGCGGCCTTCTACGGCCCCAAGCTCGACTTCATGGTGAAAGACGCCTTGGGCCGCTCCTGGCAACTCGGCACCATCCAGGTAGACTACAACCTGCCCAACCGTTTTGAACTGGAATACATCGGCCCCGACAACCAGGCGCACCGCCCGGTGATGATCCACCGCGCGCCCTTCGGCTCGATGGAGCGCTTTATCAGTATCCTGATCGAAAATACCGCAGGCAAGTTCCCGCTCTGGCTCACGCCCGATCAATACGCCCTGCTGCCCATCAGCGAGAAATACGTCGATTATTGCAGCGACCTGCAGCAGCAACTCGCCAAATACGATATCCGCGGTTATGTCGACGACCGAAACGAGACTATCGGTCGCAAAATCCGTGATGCGGAGGTTAAGAAAGTACCTATCATGCTCATTGTAGGCGAAAAAGAAGCCGAAAGCAATGCCGTGTCGGTTCGCCTCCAGGGCGACGGCGACAAAGGCTCGATGAGTATCGAGTTGTTTGTGGAGTACTTCAAGAGTTTGTTGTAGTCGGTTCTCTGTTCTCGGTTGTCGGTTATCCGTTCCTTATCTTTGCCAGTTATACAGAGAACAGAGAACAGAGAACCGCTCCCCGGCATTTCGATGCCGTTTCCTATTTTATTGCCCAAACTGTGTTAAATTTTATTTAAGAGGGGGGCTTAATGCTTGATATATTTGCAGGTAAAATGTATTTTGCGGAGGAAAAACCGACAATTACATTTCATCATCCCGCTGAACGTGTAGCTTATGAAGCATACTTTACTCCTGTTATTCTTTTTTGCGCTCACTACAACTGCCTTTTCTCAGATCGCTTTCAATCCCAGAGCGGATATTAAAAGACCGACCGACAAGCTCGAGGTGCAGGTTTATCCCAATCCTACTACGGATTATTTCAATCTCACTGACAATGAGGTAGTAGAAAAAATTACGGTATACACCCTGCTTGGCCGCGAAATCAAGCGCTTCAACTACGTGAAAGGCGAAAAATACCGGGTAGAGGAATTGCCGCGCGGTATGTATCTTGTACAACTCACCGACCGAAACGGGCGTATCATAAATACTCAGCGGGTGAGCAAGCGTTAGTTTGTGCAACTCGCCTTATACGACAAAGGCCATCCTGGGAAACCCGGGATGGCCTTTGTCATTTAAGGATGCTTAACTGTTTAGTAGGGTTTAGTGCATGCGCAGTTTAGCGATAGGGTTTAGTGCATGCGCAGTTTAGCTAAACCCAATCGCTAAACCCAATCGCTAAACCCCACTAAACATTTACTTTCATTTATAAAAATTCGCCAGAAAATCGGGCAGATGGCGCAGGGCGGCTAATTCTCGATAGGCCGTGCGGGCGTCGGCTGCCGGTACGCCGAAATAGAGTTTGCCGCCTTCCAGGTCCTTTGATACCCCGGCTTTAGCCGACACGACGGCATTGTTGCCGATATGCAGATTTTGAGCTACGCCCACCTGTCCGTACAACACCACCCAATCGCCGATGACGGTATTGCCACCCACGCCTGTCTGGCCGGCCAGCAGGCAGTGTTTACCGATCACTACATCGTGGCCGATATGCACCTGGCTGTCGAGTTTGGTGCCCATGCCTATAATCGTATCCCCCGACACTCCTTTGTTGATCGTACAGCCGGGGCCGATATCTACATTGTCTTCGATGATCACCCGGCCGCCTGATCTCCACTTCTCGTAGCCGTTGGGGCCGCGTTTGTAGTAAAAAGCTTCGGTGCCAATCACGGTGCCGGGTTGAATGACCACATTGTCGCCAATGATAGTATATTCGGAGATCGTCACGTTGGCGTGGATATGGCAATTGCGGCCGATCACCACGTCGGGGCCGATTATGGTGTTGGGTTCGATGATTGTACTGGGGTGAATCTGGGCGCTTTCGCTGATAACAGCCGTCAGCGGCCGGTAAGGGCGGTAGGACAACACCAGGTCGTTATAAACTTTGAAGGGGTCGTCGCAAAGCAGTAAGGCCTTACCCGGGGGGCATTTTGTTTTTGCGTTAAGCAAAATGATAGTAGCTGCCGACTGCAGGGCCTTATTAAAATATTTAGGGACGTCCACAAAAGTGATATCGCCCTTGCGCACCTGGTGGATTTCGTTGATACCAAGCGCTTCCAGGGAGTCGTCGCCGATAATCGTGGCGCCGGCGCGCTTGGCCAGCTCTTTCACAGGAATGGGTTGCGGAAAATTCATCGCTCGTTTGGTATTGTGCTGATAAACGCGCCGAAGATACGAATTTTCCGGGGCTTAATAAAAAAACGAGAGGCCGTCTCGCAATGAAACGGCCTCCAAAGTATCAGTAAGTAAAGCAAGTTTAGGCGCTGCACATCACGCAATCAGGATCATCGAGGCTGCAAACTTTTCCTTCGGCCATCGGCTCCATATAAGAAGCCGTAGCTGTACCGGGTTGGCTGCTGCTATCGACGGCAACGGCTTGGGGGGCGCCTGCCCCGGCTGCAATTTTTTGTTGAGCCGCCTGCTGTTGCGCTTCTTGAGTAACCGTAAATTTAATAGGATCGACTGCGGCTTTTGACCGCAGGTAGTACATACCGGTTTTGAGGCCGCGCTGCCAGGCGTAGAAGTGCATGGACGAGAGTTTGCCGAAATTGGCATTTTCCACAAACAGGTTCATGCTCTGGCTTTGGCAAATGAAGGCTCCGCGGTCGGCAGCCAGGTCGATGATCACCTTTTGGCTGATTTCCCATACGGTTTTGTACAGCTCTTTGATGTGCGGGGGTATCTCATCGATATGCTGCACAGAGCCGTTGGCGGCCATGAGTTTGTGCTTCATCTCGTCGCTCCACAAGCCCAACCCAATGAGGTCTTTGAGCAGGTGTTTGTTGACGATGATAAATTCGCCTGATAACGTACGGCGTGTATAAATATTAGAAGTATAGGGTTCAAAACATTCGTTATTGCCCATGATCTGCGAGGTAGAGGCGGTGGGCATAGGCGCCACGAGCAGGCTATTGCGCAGACCGTGTTTGACGATGCGCTTTTTGAGTCCTGCCCAATCCCAACGGCTGCTGGGTTGTTCGCCCCAGAGGTCGAACTGCAATTCTCCTTTGCTGGATGGCGAACCGGGGAAAGTTTCGTAAGCGCCGTCTCTGATGGCCAGTTCGCACGATTCGGTAAGCGCGGCGAAATAGATGGCCTCAAAGATATCGCGGTTGAGCTGGCGCGCCTCGGGGCTATCAAAAGCGTAGCGCATCAGGATAAAAGCATCGGCCAGGCCCTGCACGCCGATGCCTATGGGGCGGTGGCGCATATTGGAGCGGCGCGCTTCTTCAATCGGATAATAATTGATATCGATCACCTTGTTGAGGTTGCGCGTGACCACGCGGGTAATCTCCACCAGTTGGTCGAAATCGTAAACGCCTTCTTCTTTCACAAATTTCGACAGCGAGATAGAAGCCAGGTTGCACACGGCCACCTCGTCGGCGGAAGTGTATTCCATGATTTCGGTGCAGAGGTTGCTCGAGCGGATAGTGCCCAGGTTCTGCTGGTTCGATTTGCGGTTGGCAGCGTCTTTATACAAGATATAAGGCGTACCTGTTTCTATTTGCGATTCCAGGATGGCAAACCAGAGGTCTTGGGCGCGCACCACCTTGCGGGCGCGGCCTTCGCGTTCGTATTTGTGATAAAGCGCTTCAAATTCTCCGCCCCAGCAGTCGAAGAGGCCGGGGGCTTCATTGGGACAGAACAGCGACCAGTCGCCGTCGTCTCTTACGCGTTCCATGAACAGATCGGGTATCCACATGGCGTAAAAGAGGTCGCGGGCGCGCAACTCCTCTTTGCCGTGGTTTTTCTTAAGCTCCAGAAATTCGAATACGTCGGCGTGCCAGGGTTCGAGGTATACGGCAAAAGCGCCCTTGCGTTTGCCGCCGCCCTGGTCCACGTAGCGGGCTGTATCGTTAAACACCTTCAGCATGGGGATAATACCGTTGGACGAGCCTCCGGTGCCTTTAATATAACTGCCTGTAGCGCGAATATTGTGTACGCTGAGGCCGATACCGCCGGCGCTTTGCGAGATCAGGGCGCAGCGCTGCAGGGTTTCAAAAATGCCATTGATCGAGTCGTCGGTCATCGTCAGCAAAAAGCAGCTCGACATCTGCGGTTTGGGTGTACCGGCATTAAACAGGGTTGGCGTGGCGTGGATAAACCACTTTTCCGACATCAGGCTGTAGGTTTCTACTGCGGCGGCAATGTCTTCGCCGTGAATACCTACGGCTACGCGCATGAGCATATGCTGGGGGCGTTCCACCACCTTGCCTTCCATGCGCAACAGGTAAGAGCGTTCGAGTGTTTTGAAGCCGAAATAGTCAAAATCGTAGTCGCGGTCGTAAATGATCGCCGAATCGAGTTCGTTGCGGTGTTTCCAGATGATATTGAAAATCTCGTCACTGATGAGGCCTGCTTTTTCGCCAGTTTTGGGGTCGATATAGTGGTACAGGTCTTTCATTGTTTGAGAGAAAGACTTGTCAGTATTTTTGTGCAGGTTTGACACGGCGATGCGGGCGGCCAGCTGGGCGTAATCGGGGTGGATAGCCGCCATCGTAGCGGCCGTTTCGGCTGCCAGGTTGTCGAGCTCGGTGGTCGATACGCCGTCATAGAGGCCGAGGATCACCTTTTTGGCTATCTCGATATAATTCACATAATCAGAGGAAAGTCCGTAACACAGTTTTTTGATACGTGCCGTGATTTTGTCAAATGACACATCTTCTTTGCGGCCTGTTCTTTTTATTACTTGCATATTTTTGATTTGCTGATTTGCTAATGTGCTAATGTGCTGATGCGAACGAAGTGAGTCCCGTACCGACTGGAAGGAGGTCGGGATGCTGATGTGCTGATGTGCTGATTATTTTTAATTATTAGCAAATCAGCATATTAGCACATCAGCATATTATCAAAAATCTTCGTCGAGGGAAAAGACCTGTTTTTCCTTGGAGGTCATCACGCCTGCTTTCTGATATTCGCTCACGCGTTTTTCGAAGAAATTGGTTTTCCCTTGTATCGAGATCATATCCATCCAGGGGAATGGATTTTCTACGCCGTACACTTTAGGCTGGCGCAGGGCTTCCAGCAGGCGGTCGGCTACAAATTCGATATACTGGCACATCAGGTCGGAATTCATACCGATGAGGGCCACGGGTAAAGCGCTGCTCACAAATTCTTTCTCGATAGCGACGGCGTCGGTAATAATCTGTTGAATAGTGCCATTGGGCAGTTTATTCACCACATGATTATTATAGAGCAGGCAGGCAAAATCGCAGTGCATACCTTCGTCGCGCGAGATCAGTTCGTTGGAAAAAGAGAGGCCTGGCATCAGTCCGCGCTTTTTCAGCCAGAAAATCGAGCAAAACGACCCCGAGAAGAAAATACCTTCTACGGCGGCAAAGGCGATGAGGCGTTCCTGGAAAGAGCCTTTGCCGATCCATCGCAGTGCCCAATCGGCTTTTTGCTTTACACAGGGTACCGTATCGATGGCATTAAAAAGGTAGTCCTTCTCTTTGGGGTCCTTTATATAGGTATCAATAAGTAGCGAGTAGGTTTCGGAGTGGATATTCTCCATCATAATCTGGAAGCCGTAGAAAAATTTGGCTTCGGTGTATTGTACTTCGCTGACGAAATTTTCGGCCAGGTTTTCATTCACGATACCGTCGCTGGCTGCAAAAAAAGCCAGCACGTGTTTGACAAAGTGGCGTTCGTCGTCATTGAGGCGGTCGTTCCAATCGGTGAGATCTTGCGAAAGGTCTATCTCTTCAGCCGTCCAGAAACTGGCTTCCGATTTTTTATAAAACGACCAGATATCACTGTGTACAATGGGAAAAAGTACAAACCGATTGGGGTTTTCCTGCAGGATAGGCTCACTAGCGGTTGACATGGTTGATGTGGTGTGTTGAATCATTAATTTATAGTGTGCTTGTTTTTTGGCAATAAAAAATGTGTCGCTGAGGCGCATTTGAGCGCCGGCGAATAATGTTCCTGCTGCGTTAATTGGCACGGATCCCTTCTGTGTGTGCCGGTTATGTTTTCTCTGCGTGACCGCATGCCGGGTTATGACGCCCGGTTGTGCGACATTTGCGATCACTAAAATAGAAAAACTGCAAATGCCAGGGTTTATATTTTTTCCACAAAGTGTGGATAACTATACTAACTAATTGACTTTCAATAATTTTACTGTGTTAATTATTTTTTCCACATTGTGGATAACTGAATGTGGAAAATTCAAGGGCGTGTAATCAAAAAAATGACATTTTGCGCTTTTGTATGGTATTTGAGCTTAGTCTAAACAGCTACAAAGATGGCAGGATGCCCATCTGGCAGGTTGATAGCTCTTATGCTCAGGCGCAAACCGAGCCTCGAACAGGAGGGAAATCCTATACCGGTATTCGACAATAATTTGCGTGTAGTCGCTTTGATCCAGCCAGCCGCCTTAAAACGGCCCCCCCCCCCGGGGGCCCCCCGGGGGGGTGGGGTCCATAATTTTGCCGGCCCGGGCCCCCCGCCCCGCCCCGGGGCCCCCGGGGGGGCCCCGACAGGGGGGGGGGGATGAGGGGGGAAAAGGGTATAAGATCAAAAGCGGGGGGGGGGGGGAAAATTATTGGCGGATTTAAAAAAAAAAAAAAGAGAAAAAAATTAGGAACGTGTCGTAAATAACTTACTCCCTCATTATCCTAACATCTCAGCGAACAAACAACTTTTTGGTGACAGCAAAATGATCATTTTTCAACGACAGCAGATAATAGCCGCTGCTCAGGCCCCCCAGGTAGAGTTGTTCGCCATTGTTAGCTATGGTTCCCTGCATAAAGCCTACGCCTGCTGCATTGGCCAATTGGAAGTCAAATACCAGGGATCCGTCGCCGGGAATACTTACATACGTTGTAGCGGGGTTGGGAACAAGGTGTATTTGTACAGGAGTTGCTTCTTCTGTGCCAACTACCATGCCGACAGTGACCGGAAAAGTAAGCGTATCGGCACAGCACCAGTTGTGTGTAATGAGTTGCACAGTATATACGCCTGGAGCGGCGTAAGTGTGCGTACCTGGATCGCGTAGGTCAGAAACGGCGCCGTCGCCAAAATCCCAGTGCCAGGAAGTAGCGTACCGCGATATATTTTGGAAGCTGGCGGTGAGGTCATCCACAGAAGCTTGCGCCAGGGCGGGAGGAACGACCAACAGTTGGCCGCACAGACTTTGGGTGCCGATAAATACGGCTGATCCATAAGCTGCATCACTTACATCGGCGATAGCTATTTTCACGTGATACAAAGTGCCTGCCGTAGCGGTGAATGACGCCGGCAGGAGCGTAGTAAGCCCGTCAAATACGACGCCCTGGCCGCCAAGGCCTTCATAGTCTATATAATATACGGCATTGGAATCGGCATTAATAGTATTGATGCTGACTGCGTAGTCGTGGCCGGGCACCATGGCAATATTTTCAGGCGTAGTACCCACTTCGCCTACCCAAAAGCTAAAAATATCATTGAAATTAGTGTTGGCAAATTCGGGGTATTCCTCGGAGCCGAAAATATAGCGAAAATCGAGTTCGCCGTCTTCTGCTACCAGCAAGTCGAATTCGAGTACGGCGGCATCATAAGTAGGCCATCCAGCCATTGTCGATAAATCACTATCGCCGGCATAAGGAGGAATGTCTATAAAGCCGTTATAGAATACACTGGAAGGATAGGCTAGTTCATCTACCTTGCCGGTGGCCAAAACCAACCCCGCGTTTACTCCCAAGTCGGTAGTAGCCGCTTCGAAATAGCCCATAGAGAGGGGTGCGCCGCTGAAGGTGATGTTCTGCGGTGTAGCACACGAATTGCTAAAAAAATCGATCACCATTTGCTCCGCAGTGAAGTTGGTATCGATAAACAAACCTGTCTGAGCCCGCATGGCCGTATGTTGCAGCAGACTGCCACATAGCATTAATAGGTAAATTTTGTTCTTCATGACACGGATGGTTGGTATTTTTCTATGAACCGGAATGATTGTCAAAAATACATATTTATTGGGGAAAGTTTAGAGATTGGGTTTAGCGATTGGGTTTAGAACTAAACCCTATCGCTAAACTGCGAATGCACTAAACCCTATCGCTAAACTGCTAAACGAAGGCATTAATACATCCGTTTACGCTGAAAAAACCAGGCCAGGAAAATGCTAAAGACGGTAGCAGCCGCCAAAATAGCATAGGCGACCAGGCGGTGTTCCTGATAGGGCAGGTTCACATTCATACCATAGAAACTGGTGATAAGCGTGGGCACCATCAGCACCACCGTAATCAGCGTAAGGCGGCGCATAGTATGGTTGAGGTTGTTAGAAATGATAGAGCCGTAGGCATCCATCGTGCCGTTGAGGATATTGGTATACACATTGGCCATTTGCAGGGCCTGACTATTATCGATAATAATATCCTCAAACAGGTCGCTTTTATCTTCGTCGCCGCTCACGTGGAGAAAATCGGAGCGCTTCATTTTCATCTTCAACAATTCGTTGGCACTCAGTGCATTGACAAAATAAACCAAACTTTTTTCGATGCTGAGCAATTGTTTGAGCTCCTTATTGCGGCTCGAGTCGTAGAGCTCCTGTTCGATGAGATTGCGCTTGAGGTTGAGTTTTTTCAGGGCATTGAGGAAGCGGTATACGTTTTGCTCCATCAGTTGTAGTACAAAAAGCATATCGTCGGCGGGGTGAAAATTTTTCACCCTGTCTTCCAGGAACAGGCGCAAAACGGGATTTTGGTGCCCCGAAACGGTAATGACGTGCTCTATTGTGATAATGATACCAATGGGGGCTGTAATATAAATGGCGTCCTTGTCTTCTTCTTCTTCGCTGAGTACGGGTGTGCTAAGTAGAATAAGGCGTACGTCGCCTTCGCGTTCATAACGCGAGCGTTCGTCGATATCGAGGGAGTCGATGAGAAAGTCGAGCGGCAGGTCAAAACGCTGGGCAGTTTCTTCGAGTTCCTCCTGGCTGAAAGGCGGAGAGATATTTACCCAGCACGAGACCTCCGGTTGGTCCAATTCTATGAGTTTCCCTCCCTGTCGTGTGTAGTAGCGTACCATGGCCCACAAACTTACTATTTTTGGGTTTATGAGGGTTTATGAAGGTTTATGAGGGTTGAAAATCTACCTTCATAAACCCTCAAAGTTCACAGTTCACTCTTCATACCCCATTTGCTTTCTTCAATAAAATTACTTATATTTGTAAAGGTACCGGTAGCGCCATAAAGATGGAAAAGCGCCGGTGGCCACACCGCAAACCCGCCAAGACGGGAGTGCCCGTTGGAGGGTGCGGCGTAGCGCACTCTAAATAAAATAAGTCATGATCGTTGACGAAAGAGAAATCCTGATTTACTACAATCCGGATTCCAATTCCGACCTTAAAACGGTGGCTTTCGCTCAGAGCATTACGCCCTTTGTAAAAAGCTATACATACCAGCAAGCTCCAATCAGTAACCTGAGGTGGGAGCAGATCTTCCAGGCCATCGGCATGCCGCCCAAAGAATTGCTCGACAAATCCGATCCTTATTATCAGGAAAACATCCGCGGGCACGAGTTTGACGACGACGGCTGGATGAAAATTTTGCGACACAATCCGCAACTTATCAAAGCGCCGATAGCCATCCGAGGCGATAAAGTAATATTGTGCCAATCGCCCAAAGACATTTACAAGTTGACCGAAGTGGAGGAACTTGAAAGGCAGGCATAAACTTTTTGCCCCATTTTGAGGTGATTCTTATGGCCTTTTGTACTTTTGGACGGGCGCATGAAGTGCATGTGCCGGATCACATCCAATTGTGTCGTAAAAGCATTTTTTCATTTTAATCCAGAGGCTTATGTCATTTGAAGTTGAAGGCAAGCTCGTCAAAAAGTACGATATAGAAAGCAAGACCAGCTCATTTCAGGCACGCGAGTTTGTTATTGAAATAGAAAGCGGCGGCTATCCGCAATTCGTCAAATTCCAACTGGTGCAGGACAGGTGTATCCTGATCGATGCCTACGAAGAAGGCGAGCAGATCAAGGTTCACTTTGACTTGCGCGGACGGGAATGGCAGGGTAAGTATTTTACTAACCTCAACGCCTGGCGCATTGAGAAAGGTTCGGCGGCGGCAGCCCCTGTGGCAAGCACCGGTGGCAGCGATGCTTCGTTCCCCAGTGCCGGTGATGAACCTGCACTGCCGGCTAGCGCCGACGATGATTTGCCCTTTTAAGCTGAATTTTTATGATTATTACTTTTGTAAAGGTTTGGAAGGAAGATCTCACCCTTACCAAACCTTATACTATTGCCTATCATACTATTAGCGCAGTGGAAAATGTATTTCTGCTGCTCGAAACCAATAACGGAATGCGGGGTATCGGCGTAGCCGCCCCCGCAGAATTCGTAACGGGCGAAAAGGAATCCGACAGCCTGCACGCCCTGCAGACCCACGCAGAAGCGCTATTGCTGGGAAAAGACGTGCGCGATTACCAGGCCTTGCTGCGTCAAAGCCTCGCCGCCATGCCCGCTCAGCCTGCCGCACGTGCAGCTATCGATATCGCATTACACGATCTTATTGCCCAATATCTGGGCGTTCCGCTGACTCGTTACCTGGGACAGGTTTATGAAAGCCTCCCTACTTCTGTGACGATAGGCATCAAAAGCGCAGAAGACACTGTGGCGGAAGGACGCCAATACGTAGCCGACGGCTTTCACGTCATCAAACTCAAAACCGGCCGACCGGAGGTAGATGAGGATATAGCTGTTTTTCGCAAACTTCGCGAAGCAGTTGGGCCGCATGTGGTGATTCGCGTAGACGCCAACCAGGGGTATACGCCTGCGGCATTGGAGGCTTTTGCTAACACATGCGACCCCCTTGGCGTCGAGTTTTACGAACAACCCCTGCCCAAAAAACAATCGTCGCGGATGCTGGAAGTCCCCGAAGACTTGCGCCGCCGCTGCGCCGCCGACGAAGACCTCATCAGTCCCGCCGACGCGCTGCACCTGTCTCATCCACCCCACCCTTTTGGTATTTTCAATATCAAACTTATGAAATGCGGAGGCGTAAGCCAGGCGCTGGATATAGCCCGCATAGCCCAACTAAGCGGTATCGATCTGATGTGGGGTTGCAACGATGAAAGTGCGGTGAGCATTAGCGCGGCGCTTCACGCCGCCCTTGCCTGCCCCGCTACGCGCTATCTCGACCTCGACGGCAGTTTCGACCTGGCCAGGGATGCCGTTTTTGGCGGCTTTGTGCTTCGCGACGGCTGCCTGCATCCACCGGCAAGCCGGGGCTGGGTGTCGACCTGTTGGCCGGCTACTTCGCCTAAGGCGGCCTTATAGGCCCATATCTGTATGTCTACTATCACAGCCCAGAGTAAAAAGGCAAAAAACGCGGCTTTTTGCATTACAGGCAAAGTGTCGATGTATTTACCTGTAGCGTATATATAATTGTTAATGCCTATCAAAAAGAGACAAATTATTCCTCCCCCGATCAATTTGAACTCCTTTTTCAGGTATAGTCCCCAAAAAGTGCCCAAAAGCGCGATTATGCCCAGCAAGGCCGACGAATAAATAACCAGGTCGTGGTAGTTTGTAAAAATAAAAAGAGCTAACACCATCGAGCTTATTCCCGTGTAACGGATTACGGCGCCCCCAACACGGGCAATGCGAAAATATTGGGGCAAATAATACCAAAACAAGGAAAGACTGGCACATAATACGACCATCGCCGACATCGCCACCACTCTCGAATCGTTCAATTTCCCGTTTATTGCGTAGCGACTCAGCAAATCGCACCAGTAATTATCGGCCCAGCTATAGCCCACAGCTGTCTTATCGGCATTCGAACCGCCGGGATACAAGAAAGTTGAATTAATGTAAAGGACGATGTAAAGTCCAATGCCTATTGCCGGCGCCAGCAAACAAAACCTCCAATATTTACCCATCTGCTTCTCTAACGGAGCAGCCTTCTCTACTGGAGTGGTATGGTTTTTCCTGCATCTCATTTCCCATGTTTACATCCATACAATTTAGGCAATTTGGAGGGAATAATCAAGATGATTGTTTCTTTCAGCCCGCGGTTGGAACCGCGGGCTGAAATCAGAGCAATCAGAGAATCGTCACATCAAACGTTACTTCCACGTCGGTTTCGCCGGTATTACAGGGGGCGGCGGCTCCTTTATCGGGTTCGTGTTTGAGCGAAACGGTTAATTTTCCGATGCCGGCGGCGGTGGTCACTACCTGGCTGACCAAGCCCAGCGGCTTTCCGTTGGTATCGGTATCCTGGACGGCAGGCAGGGGTACGCCGCCCTCTGTGTCAAAACACACCAGGTGAGCCGCGCTCTCACCGCTCACTTCGGCTGTAATATCGTCGACATTGCCGGCCTGCGATTCATCGAGAAACTTGACGCGCAGGGTGTAGGCGGCATTCGCTGACAGAGCGATATTGTCTACTACCGGCGCACTGCCGCCGATGCCGTCCACATCTTTAAATGAAAAAGTGAGCGGAGTTCCGCTAGCCGGACTGAATTCGAGTTGCACGGTGGTGATCAACTCTTGCGGGTCTCCCCCCGTATCGTCGTCGTCTTTGTTGCAACCGGCAGTCGCCAGCACGCCTAACGCTAATAAAGGAAGTAAGTACCTGGAAATCATATTATTGTTGTTTTTCATTATGGAATGATTTTATTCGTGACAAGGTGACATGGTGACAAGGTGACAATTGCTTTAGATGCCTAATGGCACCTTGATGCGGAAAGTAATATTACGGCCCGTTTCATGGGCGTAATATCGAAAGCGGTTGAGGTATTCGCGGTAGTTCGTATTGCTGAGGTTGAATACCGCCACACCGATATCGATGGGTTGGCGGCCCCAATACCAGCGCATGCCGGCTTCGAAGTTAAATCGGGTATGGCCGGCCGGCGGCGATGAATAATCGAGGCCTTCGGGGACACGGCTTTGGCGCAAAATGTTGATCATCGTCAGATTGATAAACGGCGCTTCGTCTGCTTCGCGCAGGGGTTTGAACCGGTAGGTAAGCCCGTGTTCGAAGCGATCGGAAGGCATGAAGATGAGCGGCTGATCTTGGGTAAGGTCGCGCGCGCGGAGCAGCGACACCAGGGAGTTCACCGACCAATGATCCGACAGATCCAGGGTTGCATTCCAATCGAGGCCCATCAGCCTGGCATCGGTTTGCGTATACTGAAAAGCGGGGAAAGGCCCTCGAATCGACAATACATATTCTGCTTGCGGAAGCAGAAAAATAAAATCGTTGATCCGGTTGTAATACGCCGAAAGCGATGCCTTAAGTTTGCCTTTGCGGGTCCATTCCAGTGTGAGGCTGGAATTGATCGCGCGTTCGGGTTGCAGGCCGGTGTCGCCTTTTTCATACGATGCGGTGCTATGATGTACGCCATCGCTATACAGTTCGTTGATATTGGGTGCGCGCCAGGCAGAGGCCACGTTGAAGCGCAACTGGGCTACCCCGGCGATTTGATAGATCAGCCCCAGCGTACCGGAAGCGCTGCTAAAATCAAAACGAGTGGGCAGGCTGTCAGATTGGGGCAGGTCTACTTCCATCCCTTTGAGGTCGTAACGAGCGCCTCCTTCAAGTTGCCAGGGTGATTCAAAGGGTTGCCAGCGCGAAATCCAGTAGGCGCCGCCGGTATGGGCTGTATAATTAGGGATCAGCCCTCCCCTATCGGTTGTATTGCGTTGTCCCATATAATTGAGGCCCACCTGGTTGCGCAAGCGCTTAAAGGCGACGTACTCCCAATCGAGCCCTGTTGTATAAGTAGTCAGTTCAAACTCCATATCAGGGTCATCGAAGCCGGTGGGTAGCGGGCCGTAGAGGCGGTGTGCGTCAAATTCCTGGCGCCGGTTGAACTGGCGGCTGAGTTGCAGGGCCAATTTGCCTCCCTGATCAAAGCGATAAGTAGTGCGCCACTTCAGGAGTTCGTGCAGGATGCGTTGCTGCGGGCGTTCCAACTCATAGGTAAACTCGCCGTCTTCGAGTGGCCGTCCCCGCTCGATCGCATTATCGATATCGGTAACGTTACCAATGTGGGCATCGCGAAAGATGCCCAGTCGGGAGTAAAAATTGGCGTAATACAACTCAGTTTGCCAACGTTCGCGTTGTGCGCCGACAGCCCAGGAGATATGCCTCTCGAGTATACCGGTATTAGCCAGAAAATAATCGGGGGTCTGCAGGTTGCCGCCCCTTTTGAGCGTGCCTTGCAGACGGCCGCTGAGGCCCCATTTTCCGCCTGTAGCAGCTTCTACAAACCCTGATGCTGCGCCGGTGCGGCCGTTGGATAATCCCGCCAATGTAATAGCCCCGCCGATACCACGCCGGGTGGGTAGCTCTCGAGGTTCTGTGAGAATCACCCCGCCGAGTGCTTCGGGGCCATAACGTACGCTGGCGGCGCCTTTGATCACCGAGATCTTTTCAGCCAGGTATGGATCCACCTCGGGGGCATGTTCCACTCCCATTGATGGCCCTCAGTTGCACGCCGTTATTGAGCACCAATATACGGTTGCTGTGCAAGCCCTGAATGACGGGTTTGGCAATAGTAGCCCCGGTGTTGAGCACTGATACGCCGGGAATGCTGCGTATTGCTTCGGCAATATTAAGGCTTTGGAGGGATTCGAGCCGGCTGCCCTTCACCTCGGCGAGGGCCTGTGTGGTTTTGAGCGGTACGGCCTTGGCGCGCACCAGCACATCAGCCAGTCCCACCGAATGTTCGTGCAGGGAAAAGTCGAGCGAATCCTCGTGGCTTTCGAGCACGATGAGGTGTTCGGCGTGATCGCAGGATATATGAGAACACACCAGCGTATACGTGCCGGCGCATAAATCTCTTATCTCATAACGACCCAGTTCGTCCGCCACCGCGCCTGCGGCACTCTCCTTCACGAGCACCGTAGCAAAAGGCACAGGCTCGCGGGTATCCGCATTGAGAATCTGGCCGCTAATATGGAAACGGCAATTTTGCGCCGGCAGGTGAAACCACCACAACGCAAACAGCAGGGTTACCCCCATCCGAAAAAGTGTGTTCATGCTATTGATTGTCTTACACGTTAGACCAAATCAATTTAGAAAATGGGCTAAGCGCAGACAGGAGGGCCGCGAAGGGGATAACTAAGTTGAACAGTGGTGGAATGTAAAGGTTGATAAAGGTAAATACAGGGCATTTGCTCCGGTGTACTTACCTTTTCAATCGAGGTTGCAAAAGGCGTAATATAAGAGCTAAAGCCAATTGCGCAATAATCGCAGTGGTGAAAAGCATAGTGGGCATCGTGGAGGTGCGTCTCGCCTTCACCAGGGTGGCATTGCAGGCGTGGATCCATGTGCTCCGCCCAATAGTGAACCTCCTTCACGGTAAGGGGAAGTACAAAAAGCAGGAGCATCAAAGCCCCTCCTATTATGCGATATATGGATACGCCTTTCAAAACTAAACTGATATCGTATTTAAGCTACCAGATAATAACGCCGAATAGGGATCTATTGTTTTTTATCTGATTTTTCCTGGTTGAGGCGGCTCAATACCTCGGCTGTAATATCGAGGGCATCATTCACCATGAGTACTCCGCTGCCGGGGGCATAATTGAGAATATAGTTATAGCCCTTTTCTTTGCGGAGTTCGCTGAGGATATCTTTGACTTCTTTTTGAAGTTCTTCCTGGATTTGGGTAGTTTCATCCACCAGGGCTTTCGTCATGCGTTCCTGGTCGGCCATGAGTTTCTGCTGTTTCTGTGACAGCGTTTGCTCGAGGTTGTTGCACTTCTTTGGGGGTCATAAAGCCTTGCTGCACTTTTTGCTGGGCTTCCATAAATTCTTTTCAGTGCTCTGCCGCGAGCTTTTAGCGAGGAATCTGCGTCTTTTTCTTTTTTTAGAAAGTGCATCTTTGCGCTTTTTGAAACCCTCGTATTTTTCGAGCAGCGTATCGGCGTTGACAAATACGATTTTGGAGTCGGCAGCGTCAGCTACAGTTTCCTGGCCGGTACTTGCAGCGGGGTCGGCGGTGGCAGCTTTAGGTGCGCGGAAATGGGCGATCATGAGGTAGCCTACGGCCAGCAACAGTACGATATTGAGGATGAGTGATGCTTGTTTCATTATATGAATTTTGAATAAACGACTGCAAAAATGGGGAAATTAGCTGAAAGCGCTGCAATAATTCCTGCATCTTGCGCGGTAATGTTGTTCATAATCCGCAAACTGGTTTACACTTTCGTGTGAATTATTGCCCCTGGAACAATATAACTCCTCACACTATTGTTTATTGCGAAAAAGGTTAATTATGCGAAAAAGCATACTCTTTCTGTGGTGTACAGTATTATCTGCCTCTTCACTTTTTGCTCAAAATATATTGCCGATCGGCTATTGGCGCGCGCATTTGCCTTATCATATCGGGCAGTCGGTTACACAGAGCGACGATGAGGTTTATTATGCTACGGAGTTATCACTCACCGTTATCGACAAAGAAGAGCGCTCTGCCCGCTTCCTCAGCACGATCGACGGATTGAGCAATACGGGCATTCAGCTCATTAAATACAACCGCAGCAGTGAGGTCCTTATTGTCGTTTACAATAACAGCGTAATTGACCTGGTGCGGCCCGACGGCATTGTCACGCTTAATCAAATTCGCAACTTTACCAGCATTATCGGCGAAAAGCGAATCAACGATATTTTTGTCGAAAACGACTCTATTATGTACCTCGCCGCCAGCTTTGGCGTATCCAAACTCAATGTAAAAGCGGCAGAATTTTCTTTTACAACCTTTACCGGACTCGACGTGAGAGGTGTCTGCACCTGGAACGGCTATCTTTACGCTTCTACTACGGAAGGACTATATCGCGTAAGGCTCGACGCCGTGAATCCCGCCGATTTTAGTAGCTGGGAGTGGCTGGGCCAGGCCGAAGGTTTTCCCATGGAATACAGCGGCGGGCCGCTGGCGGTTTTCAACAACCAGCTCTATGCCGGCATCAACGACACCCTTTGTCGCATCGATGCCTCAGGCCCTACCCCCCTGCACGCCGAGGAAGGCCACCTGCTCTACTTTCTTTCTGCTGAAGGCCCTCATTTGCTGGCCGGTTTTCAATATTGTCCTTCGTCCAATTGCGTGGCCGGTAAAGTAGTGTACCTGGATAACGCCGGCAATCTGGGTTATATGGCCCAGGGCTGCGTGGGGGTGCCCAATTATGCCATAGAAGATCAAAACGGCCGGATTTGGTTTGGCGACCGCTACCGCCAATACCGGCTGCTCAATAATATACAGGAAACAACCTGTACGTACCTCGATTTCAATTCGCCCTTTTCTGAGCGCGCCTGGGAAATGGCCTTTGGCAATAACCAACTTTGGGTGGCCGCCGGCGCCCTCGACCAGACCCTCTCCGGCCGCTTTATTACCGACGGCTTTTTCTCTTTTTTTTGATGGCCAATGGGAGGTATACAACCGCGAAACCCGCGTGGAAATGCGCGGCGAAAACCCCGATAATACTACTACCGAAGGCCGCAGCGACGACCTGTTTGACATTATAACCATTGCAGTACACCCCGAAAACGGCAAAGTATACGCCGGTTCTTTCCTCGAAGGCATCATGGAAGTCGACGGTGACCGCCTCACGCTTTACAACGAAAACAATTCAACGCTCGAAATTGCATCTACCGACCAACTCCCCCGGGTAAAAATCGGCGGACTGGCCTTCGATGCCGAGGGCAACCTGTGGGTGAGCAATCACAGCGCCGCAGGCGGCAAATCAATCGCTATGCTGGGCAACGACGGCCAGTGGCGCAGTTTTAGCAAAGTATGCAACCAGGACGACCTCTACCAGATGGCCGTCGATGAAAGCAACAACAAGTGGGTAGTGATCGGCAACGAACAAGCCGGCGTATTGGTTTTTAATGAAAACGAACTCGACGACGATACCGACGATGAATGCCGCACGATGACAACAGGCAACAGCTCCCTGCCGACCAATACGGTCAACTGTGTCAGTGCCGACCTCGACGGCGACGTGTGGGTGGGCACCTCCGACGGCGTGGTTATCTTTGAATGCGGATCGGGCGTTTTCGAGGACAACTGCCGCGGCACCCGCCGCATCGTGAAGGGTGAAGACGGTTTTAACGCTTATCTGCTTGAATCGGAAAACGTGCTCACTATTGCCGTAGACGGGGCCAACCGCAAATGGGTAGGCACCTCCAATGGAGTGTATTTGCTCTCTCCCAGCGGCGAAGAGCAAATGCTTCGGTTTACTACCGCCAACTCTCCGCTTTTCGACGACGTGATCTACGATATTGTAGTCGACCAGCTTACCGGCGAGGGGTTTTTTGGCACCGCCAAGGGTATCCTTTCCTACCAGGGCGATGCCGTGGCGGGAGGCCGCTTCAATAAATCCGAGCTGGAGATATATCCCAACCCTGTGCGGGCCGACTACGAGGGTCCCATTGCCATCAACGGATTGGCCCGCGACGCCAACGTCAAGATCACCGACCTGGGCGGCCGGCTGGTGTATGAAACCCAGGCGCTCGGGGGTCAGGCCGTATGGGATGGCCGCGACTACAATGGGCGGCGGGCCAATTCGGGTGTATATCTCGTATTTGCCACAACCAATCCCCGCAATGCCGTCTTTGAAGCCAAACCCAGCAAAGCGGTAGCTAAAATCGTGCTGCTCAATTGATTGCCGGTTATTCCTGACCGGCTTTGTTGAGTAGACGCACGCGAATGGTCTCGATTTTTGTCTGGCTGGCCGATTCGAGAATAAAAAGATAATCGTCGAGCAAAATTTCGGCGCCCTGTTCGGGAATTTGGCCGGTAGTCATGACGAGATAGCCGGAAAGCGTTTGATAGTCGCCTTCGGGGAAATGTAGCTGTGGGTACTTTTCGTTGAGGTAGTCTATTTCCAGTCGACCGGAGAACACAAATTCGGTATCGGAGATCTGTTCTTCGAGATATTCTTCTTCCTCATCGTGTTCATCTTCGATATCGCCAAAGATTTCTTCGAGCAGGTCTTCGAGGGTGATGACGCCGGCCAGTCCGCCAAATTCATTGACTACACAGGCGATATTGCTGCGTTCCCTGATAAAGCGATCGAGCAGGTCGGTGGCGCGGGTTACTTCGGGTACAAAACCAATGCGAAGAATCAGGCTTTTTATGTCTGTGGGTTGGGTCAACAATTGCTGATGGTGCACATAGCCGAGCACCTTGTCGATATCGCCTTCGGTAATCAGCAATCGCGAAAGTTTGGTTTCTGCAAATAATTGTTCGAGTGCTTCCACACTGGCTGTAACGTCGATGTGCTCTACCTCTGGGCGAGGCACCATGCAATCGCGCACCCGCACGTCGCGCAGGTTGAGCACATTGCCAAACAACTCTTTGTCGATTTCGTCTTCTTCGCTGGTACGGGCATTGTTTACAAAATCCTCGAGGTCAAGGCGGGTAGTGACGATTGCCGAGCGTTCGTAGGAAGTATGGAAAAATAACCTGAGAATTAAATTCGCTATTTTTATAAATAACCACGAAAAAGGCCACAACAACAAATTGTTGATCCACAACAGATTAGCCAATAAGAGTAATACCCTATCGGGAAATAATCGAAAAACCAGTTTGGGTAACCATTCGGCCATAAAAAAGAAGACCAATGCGATGACAAAAATCCCTGCGACCAGCCCCCACCCTTCTACAGGCACGTGAAACCACTCCCGGAGTATTACTGCGGCCAATAGCGAATAGGTGACCATTGCGAGGTGTTGCCCAGCAAAAGCGTAGCCAGAAAATCGGCTGGTTTTTCGTAGAAACCCGCCAGCAAGGTCCCTTTTCGTTCTCCCTGCTTTTTGCGGCGCTCCATGTGGAATTTATTGGCAGAAAGAAAAGCGATCTCTGCGCCTGCAAACAAGGCGGACAAGACAAGGAACAATATGAGGAGTATGGCCAACATCACTGCTGCTGGTTTTCTTGTGGTTCGTCTAATTCATCTACCACAATGCGCCCTTCTACTGCATTAATCCGCGCATTGGTGAAATCCTGGTTGGATTCGAAGCCGTGTCCGTAGATAATCTCCTGGGGGCGTGTGATGACTACAAATTTATCGGAATACACCTTTTGAAGTTTTTCATCCCAAATCAATTCTTCGGTTTCCAAGCGTTCTCCCTTTACGCTCTGCCACACCACGCTGTCCTGCACCAATACCTGTCCTTTGCGTTCCATACGTATGGCATATTTAGAGGTGAGCATACTGGAGGGGCGTTCGTAGAGGTCGAAAAAATCGACTTTAAGGCCTTTGGGGAATTCCTGTTGGGGGTCGTTGGGGTTGCGATGGGTAAGCATCACGGGCCCTGTGATGCGCACGCGCACCTTGGCAGAATCGCTATAAATGATCTCTACTTCTTCAGCTGTTTCGATATTCGGATCCAGCTTTGCCTGCAGGGCGGCGATATCGCCGGGGTCGTTTTCACAGGCGTAAGCCAGTAACACAACGAGTGTGAAGAAACCGGCGAGAACCGACAATTTATACATAAGAAAAATTTAAACAGCTCCAATTGGTTGGAAAAGATACGCAAATATCGGGATTTTTTTTTCTGTTGTCTGTTGTCTGTTGTCTGTTCTCTGTTCTCTGTTAAGTTTAACTTGTAAAGATAAGGAACCGACAACCGATAACCGACAACCGATAACCGACTCTCAAAACTCCTGCACCACCAATCCGTTTTTCATGCGGGGTTCAAACCAGGTAGACTTTGGCGGCATTGATTGGCCGGCATCGGCGATGGCCATCAGTTCGGATAATAATACGGGGTATAGTGCGAAGGCGACGGCATGCGAGCTGCGTTGGGCGCGCCGGAGCAAGCCATCGAGCCCCCGGGGGCCCTCTATGTACTCCAGCCGCTGGTCGTTGCGCACGTCTTCGATGCCAAGAATTTGGTGCAGGATAACGTCGTTGAGCAAAGACACATCGAGGAGTACTTCTTTCCGGTGGGTATGCGCAGCCATAACCTCTTCTTTCCAGCGCAGGTAGTACCATTGGTCATCCAGCCACATCGTCATTTCGTGTTTGGCTCCGGGTTTTTGAGCTTCTGCCAAGGGTTGGATATCGCAAAAATGGGACAGGTGCGCCATAAATTTGGCGGGTCTGAGCGGATCGAGGCTATTGATAACGCGGTTGTATTCCAGGATATCGAGGTCGCTGGCCGGAAACCAGGCGCTGAAAGAATTATAGTTGTGTGCATCGGGGTGGCCGTGCATGCGTTCGTGCAACAGGGCAATAGTGGCGGCGCGGTGATGACCGTCAGCCAGGTAAGCGACAGGCACAAATTGGCGGAACAGCTCTTGTAATTGGTGATTTCAAATTCGTTATCGACGCGCCAAAACAAATGGCGTTGTTGTTCCTGTTCAAACCATATCTCTGAAAAAGGCGCGTGGGCCACTGTAAAATCTTGAATCCATTGGTCTACTGCTCCGGCATTGGGATAGGTGAGCAATACGGGTTTGACGGCGGCGCGGCGGTGCAGGAGTAATTGCGTTTGCACCTGCTCTTTGTCGGCCAGCGTGTGTTCGTGGCGTTTTATTTTATCCGACAAATAATCAGTTACGGCTGCACAGGCAACCACGCCCGTAAATAAGCGTAGTGGCGTCACGATGCGATACAGCAGGATAGCTTCGCGCCCGCCTGAAGGCTTGAAAAAACCGCTTTCGTAATACGTGGGATAATCTTCCCGCACCGTTTGAAAAAAGGTGTCGGGCGAGGTGATAAAATCCATATTGGGAAACACACCTTCAAACGCCAGCACTTGCATTAGTCTTGCCCTTTGGGTACTTGTAATAACCCACAAAATAAGCAATAAAACACAAGATGCGAATTATAAGGCCATATACCCTTAAGTTTATCAAAGGGTTTGTATCTTTCCCCAAGATTGAACGAAATATGATCGCCTATTACAGTATCAACGGCAAAATCACGCCTGCCGGTCAGGCAGCGCTCAGGCTCAACGACTTATCCATTTTACGGGGATATGGCATTTTTGATTATTTTCTGGTAAAAGCCGGAAAACCCGTCTTTATAGAAGATTACCTCGAGCGTTTTACCCGGTCGGCAGCGCTGCTCTTTCTCGATATCCCACAGCTTACCGGCTCGCTGGAAGAAGCCGTCGAAGAGCTTATCCAGGTAAACGGCCTCCACGAGGCCAGCATCAGGCTGGTACTCACCGGCGGCTATGCCGACGACGGCTATACCCCGCTGCACCCCAATCTGCTCATTATGGCGCATCCCTACCCCGATATTAACCCCCTGTATTATACCGACGGCATTGCCCTGATGAGCTATGACTACCAGCGCGAAATACCCGAGGTAAAGTCTATCAACTATCTCACGGGCATCAGGCTATTGGGTGAAATGCGCCGGCAAGCGCAGGGATTGCTATACCACGACCGGGGCCTGCTGCGCGAGTCGGCGCGGTCAAACGTATTTATACTAACCGCCGACGGGGGTGTTGGCCACCCCTGCCGATAAAGTACTATTAGGCGTTACCCGCAAAAAGATACTTGAATTGGCCGCCCCTTTGGTAAAAACTGAAGAACGCGATATTACCTTTGAGGAACTCTTAACCGCAAAAGAAGTATACCTCACTAGTACCACAAAAGGCATTATGCCGGTAGTAAAGGTAGACGATCATGCCGTTGGCAACGGCCGGCCCGGCGAACTGGCGCCTGTGTTGCAACAAAAATTTGTCGCATTTACACAGGCATATCTGGAACAAAAGAAATAAGTTGAGGTATAAAAGAGTTAACTGTTTAGCTCATACTACGCGTAAACGCTGATGGAGATCATGACACAGACAATGTATAACGAAGAGGTAAAAACTATTGTCGACCAGGCAGAGCACTTCGTGGCCAAAATGCTCGCCGAGCAGCTTAGCGAGCATTTTCACTTTCACAACCTGCCCCATACGCTGGCCGTACGCGATGCTGCCCTGCGCCTTTGCGAGCATCTCGACGTGAGTGACGCCGACCGCGAAACATTAGCACTGGCGGCACTCTTTCACGATACCGGCTATGCCCGGGTTTACCAGGGCCACGAAGAAGCCAGCATCCGCATTGCGCGTGAATTTTTACAGGCACACGAATATCCACAGGAGAAAACAGATAAAGTACTGGCTTGCATCGCAGCTACGGTTCCCGACAGACAACCCGTCAACCTGGTAGAGAGCATTATCAAAGACGCCGACCTGAGCAATCTGGCCCGCGAAGATTACATGACCGGCCTGGCCAATCTGCGCTATGAATGGCAACACTTCCTGGGCCACCAGTATAACGACCCCGAGTGGTATGAACTCAACCACCAATTTCTGAAAAACTACCAGTTTTTTACGCTGGCCGCCCGCGAGTTATTTGGCGAGCAACACCGCGCCAACCAAAAGCATCTCAAAGAACTGGCTCGCCAGAGCAAGGGGGAAACGGACGGCATCAGCGGCAACAAAGGCGCCCAGATGATGTTCAAAACGGCGCTGCGCAACCACATAGACCTCAGCAACCTGGCCGATAACAAGGCCAATATTATGCTCAGCGTCAATGCATTGATTATCACTATCGCCATGCCGTTGGCCGCTTCTTATGTAAAAACCAACAATTACCTGCTCGTCCCGATGATCTCGCTGCTGGCTACCTGCCTGACTTCTATGGTATTTGCCACGCTCGCCACGCGCCCTATCAAAATGACCGGGCTTTCTGCACCTGAGTTGATCAAAAGCGGGAAAGCCAATCTTTTCTTTTTTGGCAATGTTTACGGTATGTCGTTCGACGAATACAAAAAAGGAATGGGCCAGGTATTGTCGCGACCCGAAATTCTCGACGAGGCGATTATGCGCGATTTGTTTTTCCTGGGCCGATCGCTGGGCAAAAAATACAGCCGCCTGCGCATCTGCTATAACATTTTTATGGCCGGTATTTCGTTTACGGTGGCTGTTTTGGTATTTGCTACGCGATCTTTATTGCATAATTTCGCCTGCCAAATCCTGACCATAATGGCGATAAACCAACCACATTCAATAAGCCCTGAGTATTTGTCGCTCGACCGTCTGACAGCGATACTCGATTCAGGGGCTGCTTTGACGCTTTCCGCAGAGAGTATACAGCGCATTAACCACTGCCAACAATACCTGACCCGCAAACTGGCACAAGCTGATACGCCCTTTTACGGTATCAATACCGGGTTTGGCGCTTTGTACAACGTGCGCATCTCCCCCGAAGATTTAAGCGAGTTGCAACACAACCTGGTAAAATCGCACGCCTGCGGCGCCGGAAGCGAGGTGCCTCCAGAAGTGGTGCGCCTTATGTTACTACTAAAAATACAAAGTCTGGCTTACGGCTTTTCGGGTATCCGGCTGGAAGTAGTAGAACGGCTGCAGTTGTTTTACAACGAGGAAGTATACCCGGTGATCTATCAGCAGGGATCGCTGGGCGCTTCGGGTGATCTGGCGCCGCTGGCCCATCTGAGTCTGCCGCTGATAGGGTTGGGGGAAGTATATTTCAAAGGTCAACGTTTGAGCGGGATGGCCGCCCTGCAAAGATTGGGTTTAAAACCCCTGGTATTACAGGCCAAAGAAGGTCTGGCCCTGCTCAACGGCACCCAATTCTCCACTGCCTATGCCGTATGGTGTCTGCTAAAAGCCGGTCGCCTGCTACACCTGGCCGATATGACGGCGGCGCTCTCTCACGACGCCTTTGACGGCCATCTGTCACCGTTTGACGAGCGCATTCACCGCATCCGGCCGCATGCGGGACAGCAACAGGTAGCCGCCCACTTGCGCAAATGGCTGGAAGGCAGCGCACTGGCCCTGCGCCCCAAAGCGCATGTGCAGGATCCCTATTCTTTCAGGTGTGTGCCGCAGGTACACGGCGCCAGTCGCGACGCCATAGCTCATACACGCGAGGTAGTGCTCACCGAAGTCAATGCCGTCACCGACAACCCCAACCTCTTTCCCGACGAAGACGCCATCTTATCGGGCGGCAATTTTCACGCGCAGCCCATTGCATTGGCCCTCGACTATCTGGCCATAGCCCTCGCCGAAATAGGCAGCATATCAGAACGGCGCACGTATCAACTGATCTCGGGTACCCGTGGGCTGCCGGCGTTTCTGACCCCCAGGCCGGGTTTGCATTCGGGGTTGATGATCCCACAGTATACGGCGGCGTCTATTGTAAGCCAGAATAAACAACTGAGTACGCCGGCATCGGTAGATTCTATCGTGTCGAGCAACGGCCAGGAAGACCACGTGAGTATGGCGGCCAACGCAGCGACAAAAGCCTATCAGGTGGTCAATAATGTAAGTACGCTGCTCGCTATCGAATGGATGACGGCTGCCCAGGCCCTGGAATTCCGCCGGCCTATGTTGACTTCGCCGGCACTGGAAGGCATTGTAGCCCGCTATCGCAATCGCGTTCCCCGCCTGGAAACCGACCGCGTTTTGCACGATGACATCCAGGCGACGATTGGGTTTTTGAATGAACTGGCGATTTGATAGCAATCAGCAGTCAGCAATCAGCAGTCAGTTCAAAAAAACCTTCATAAACCCTTCCCGACTTCCCTTTGGTCAGTAAGGGACTCCTTTCAGTCGCATAAACCTTCATAAACCCATATCTTTACTTTCAAATCAAAACATACACACATGAAAAACCTATTACGATTAGCCTTGGGCTGGGTATTGGTGGGTGCGCTCCACTTGCCTGTATTTTCACAGGCGACATCAGATGCCGCGCTGGAATCGATCGGATCCATTTCGGCAGTGGCGCTTTACAACAGCTACACCACCCTGGGTATTTTAGCGGATGCGTATGAGCATGACGCGTACGAAAGCGATTATGTGATGAGATTGCTGGACGAGCAAATTTCATTGCACGACAATATGAAAACCAGCTACAACAAATTGCTGAGCTCGGGTTTTGTCACCAGTGCAGACGACAAAAAATTCGTATTGGAAGCCATCGCCACTTTTGATATTCTCAAAAATGAAGCGGAAGCATTCCAATCGTATGTCGACACGGGCGATACCAAATACTCCAATCTATTCCAGGAATACCGCAAATTGGCCTGGGAACGTATCGCTGATATACTGGGAATAGATTGACCTATAAGCCCATATTGCTTCCCCGCATGTATTATCACACCTTTTTAATAATAACAAACCTATATGTACCGATTCATTTTTCCTGTAAGCATCCTGTTGTTACTGGCCGCCTGCCAGCCCGGCAACAAAGAGGCAAATGCTGCCGGTGACGCGGCTGCCGACACCTCTGCAGTGAAACCCAATTCAGAAGTGATGTGCTTCGTGATGACCGAAGGCGACAACAACCAGGATACCACCCGCATTACGTTGTCTACCCTGCTGGACAATAAAGTGGCCGGAACCATGGATTGGATGCCCCACGAGAAAGACGGCGCCTACGGCACTATCGAAGGAGAGAAAAAAGGCGATATCATCACCGGCATTTACCGCTATACCATTGAAAGTAGCCAGCAATCGGAAGAGGTAGCCTTCAAGCTCTCTGGCAACCAATTATTGCAAAAAGAAGGCGAACTGATGGAAAAAACGCCCGGCCAGGCCGATCTGGTCTTCAAGGATGCCGAAAAGGCCCCGTTCTCGAAGAAGTTTGACAGGGTGGACTGTGAATGATTTGCTGATTTGCTGATGTGCTGATTTGCTGATGTGCTGATGTGCTGATTAATATTAGTTATTATTAATTAATTATCAGCACATTAACCCAGACCATCACAACGCATAACCTCAGCATATTAACTCTCAGCACATTAACCCATCAGCAAATCAGCACATTAACTAAACAGCACATCAAAAAAAGCCATACCTCCTTGCGAAGATATGGCCTTGTTGTCATGGAACCCCTTTCGATTTATCTTACTTAACTGCGAGATCTTTGTAATACGTGCGATAGGGTGTGCTTACGCGAACGAGGTAATTGCCTTTGGGCAAGCTCGACGTGTCGTAGCGGCGTTCAACCTTCAGTACATTGCGCTGGGTATCGGAGAAAACCTTGTCGCCGGCGGCGTCAAACACGGTCATTTCTACCGTAGTCAGTCGGTTGTTTAGCATCGATACATCGATATAACCGTTTTTACACAAAATAGCCGGCGAAAAAATCACCTCGCGCTGGTTTTCGTCCACAGTGATACCTGTTTCGGTCAGCGTTAGCGGCTGAATGGTTTCGCGCGTCTCCGTAATAACTACCAGGCGGTACATGCCGGCAGGCAATTGCTCGAGGTTGAACACCTTGGCAAATTGTGCGGCGTTCTTAATACGCTCATCCAGAAGGATATTGCCTTGAAGGTCTTTTAGTTGCACAGTGGCGTGTGAAGCCAGGTCATCTACCACCAGGCTGACCTTCTTGGCAAATCCTGTAGTCCGGATCGTAATCGTGGGCACATCGGCGGCCACTAATTGGGTGTGCATAACGAGCGCAAAAAGGGCGCTCAGCATAAATGCTTTTTTCAAATTCTTCATAATAACAGGTTTGATTAATGATGATGTCGGTCTTTAATTCTTCTAACGGGTGATAATTGATACGACAAAAGTAGGGGCTCAGGTTGCGCTTTTGCTACCTTATAATTGACCGATGCTGATACTATTTTAACCCACCACACCAAATAAATCATCAAAACAAGCCGGTTAACTATGTCGTACTTTTGTTTTGTTTTAAATTTATTTATTTTTTAAAATTTAATTTCAAAATTCAACGACAACTATCTTTTTTATTCCCCAATCCCTAACCGGTTTCCAACCTGCCTCCTATCTCCCTTAAAAAGCCGGTTTTTTACCTATTTCTGACAAAAAGGGTCATTGGTCAATAAAAAACGGCTTTCCGGTAGGTCCAATTTTACGTTCATCGAGTGTGGCGTGTCCAGAAGCAACTAATAGCGCAACTTTGTGACATTATATTCAACGCGAAATTATTATCAATTTACCCATATCATGAAAACCTATTTCACCATCATTCTTGTCGCCCTGGTAAGCACCGGTACCTACTTATGGCTTCGCCCCAACCAAACCAACCAGTGCGCCCAGAGCTTGTTCGATACCTTTGTACAAGAGCAGCCGCTGGAAATGACCATTACAACCGACTTTTCTACCTTGCTGGCCGACAGGAATATAAAAGAAGCCCAAGCCGCTACGGTTGCCTGGACCCTCGCCGACGGCAGTGCCGGCCAATGGCAGGCCGATATCGCGCTGCGCGGCAAAACGCGCCGTCAGTACTGTTCCTTCCCGCCCTTGAAGCTGAGCTTCGACAGCGAACAATTGCAAGACGCCGGACTGAAAGGGTACAGCAACCTCAAACTGGTTACGCAGTGCACGGACAATGAACAGTTGCTGTTGAAAGAATACCTGGCTTACAGGATGCTGAACAGTCTCACCGACAAAAGCTTCAGGGTGCAGATCGCCAGGGTGACTTACCAGGACCGCGAAGGCGACATGGCGCCCGTGACTCAATACGCTATAATATTGGAAAATACCCAAGAGATGGCCCAACGCCTGGAAGGCCGTATGCTGGAAGACGAGCAGCCGGCGTCCAAACAAATCGACGCCGAACAATACCGCCTGCTTACCGTATTCCAGTACATGATCGGCAATACCGACTGGAACCTGGCAGATCAGCACAATATCAAGATGGTACAGCTGGAAGGTAAAAGCGCCCCCACGCCCGTTCCCTATGATTTTGACTATGCCGGCCTGGTAAATGCACCTTACGCCAAACCCCACCCACAGATGCCCATCGACCACGTTACCCAGCGTTTTTTCCAGTGGCGCGGCAAGGATTGCGAGTCATTAAGGCATACCATAGCCATTTTCAAAGCCAAAAAAGCGGAGTTGCTTCAACTATGCCATACGATACAGGGCCTTAGCGAATCAAGCCGCAGGCAGGTGGCAGGTTACCTCAACGAATTTTACCAGATCATCGAAAATGATGAGTCGCTGGCCCTTATGCTTCGGAGCAGGCAGGTGGCGTCGTAGTTGTTATCGGTTGTCGGTTATCAGTTGTCAGTTAAGTTTGATAAAATATGACTTCTGACTAGACGGACAACCGACAGCCGATAACCTTAGAAGCACCACTCATTCGCCGCGATCAAAGCGGCGGCCACTTTGCGGCGTTCATTTTTCACATTTACGGGCGGATATTTCGAAAAGCGCTTGAGTCCCATTAGCAGCGTGCGCAGCAGGTCGCCTTCGGCGAAAGAGGCAAGTGCGTCGGCGCCTTCTTTCTGAATGCGGGCGGTGGCGTCGTGCAGGAAAACGCGTAGCATCGCGTCGTATACTTCTTGTGCGGCGGGTTTATTGCTCATTCCGGCCAGCTTTTGCACGCGGAGCAGCATCGACTCGGCCAGCAGCACATCGATCATCATATTGGCCACATTGGCGATAATCTCCTGCTCTTCTTTGAGATTGAGCTTGCCGTCCATCTGCATTTTGGCGGCGGCGCCTGCTACCATCAGCACAATCTTCTTGAAATCGCGCACGGCGCGTTCTTCTTCGCCGTAGGGGCCCTCGGCTTGTTCCATCGAAGGCATCGAGGCCAATTCTTTTTGCACGGCCCATGCCGGGCCCACAATATCGATGGCGCCTTTCATAGCGCGTTTGAGCAGCATATCTACGGTGAGCAGGCGGTTGATCTCGTTGGTACCTTCGTAGATGCGGTTGATACGTGAGTCGCGGTAGGCTCGGGCGGCCGTGCCTTCTTCAGAGTAGCCCATGCCGCCATGGATTTGCAGCGTTTCGTCGATCACATAATCGAGGGCTTCGGAGCCTGCCACTTTCAGTATAGCACATTCGATGGCGTATTCTTCGGCGGCTTTGAGTTTGGATTCGGCGAAGTTGGCGCCGGCAGCTTCCAGCCTGTGTTCGCTTTCCTGTATCATATTTGACACGCGATACATTGCGCTATCGGCAGCAAAAAGGCGGATGGCCTGCTCGGCCAGCTTATATTGAATAGCGCCGAAGCTGGAGATGGGCACGCCAAACTGGAAACGTTCATTGGCGTATTGCACTGCGGTCGATACGCTTTTTTTGGAGCCTCCCACAGACAATACACATAACTTGAAACGTCCTATATTGAGGGCGTTAAAGGCAATGAGGTGGCCTTTGCCGATTTCGCCCAGCACGTTTTCTACGGGTACTTTTGTATTTTCAAAAAACACCTGGCGTGTAGAAGAGCCTTTGATGCCGAGTTTTTTCTCTTCCTCACCAAAAGTGATTCCGGGAAAGTTGCGCTCTACAATAAAACCGGTGAATTTGTTGCCGTCAACCTGAGCAAAAACGATAAACAGATCGGCAAAGCCGGCGTTTGAGATCCACATTTTCTGGCCGTTTAGCAGGTAGTGGGATCCGTCCGCACTGAGGTCGGCCCGCGTTTTAGCGGCCAGGGCATCCGAACCCGAGCCGGGTTCGGTAAGGCAATAAGCCGCCTTGAGTTCAGAGCTGATAAGGCGGGGCAGGTATTGCTTCTTTTGCGCTTCGGTGCCGAAATATAAAATAGGTAACATGCCTATGCCCATATGGGCGGCAAAAGATACCGTAAATGAAGAGGCCGGCCCCATGATATCATTAATCAGGGTATTGGTGTTGGTGTCAAGCGCCGAGCCACCATATTCTTGCGGCATGTGGGTGCCCAACAACCCCAGCTCAGCCATCTTGTCGAGCAATTTCAGGGTGATATTGTCCTCCTGTCGCTCAATCTCGCCGAGATAAGGCATGATCTCACGATAAAGAAAATCGTGCACCATCTCTTTGATCATCTGCTGGTCTGCATTAATCTCTTCAGGAATGAAGGTATCTTCCGGCCTGGAGTCTTTGATAAGGTACTCGCCGCCTTTGAGTACCTCGTTTTTTACCAATGTATCTTGCATAATGACAATTATTAGCGAATATTCGCTACAATAATAAGCTGTTTTTATCTTTCTGTAAAGATGTAACGCGAAAAAATTGCGAATTTTCGCTAAATTTTAACTAGCCATGCATTTTTCTACACTTAATTAAGGCCCAAAAGAAAGACTTTTGTCATCGCTATGTAAGCTGCTTTTTGTTATTTTTAGGTTTTAGGGCTTAGGGCTTAGCAGTCAGTTTATAGAAGCTGCCCGCTAAGACCTGATTGCTAAGACCTGATTGCTAAGACCTGATTGCTAAGACCTAATAATCATGACTAAACCATCTACGCGCACAACAACGCCGTCTGTTCATCGCTTCAAAGCCATTCGCAACTCGCTGCGGTTTGTATCTGACCCCATCAGCGTACTCGACGATCAGATCGCTCGCCTTGGCCCCACTTTTTTTACCTACATCGGCGGGGTATACAAAGGATTGCTGACCACCGAACCCGAGCTGATCCAGCACATCTTGCAGAAACACCACCGCATCTACCGCCGCTCGCCGATGCATTTCGATAAACTGTCGCATTTTCTGGGACATGGCCTGCTCACCAGCGAGGGTGACTACTGGCTGCGCCAGCGGCGGCTCATCCAGCCCGGCTTTCACCGCTCCCGGCTGGCGGCGCTTACCGAGATCATGCAGGGCGTCATCGACGGGTTCCTCGACAATTTCGACCGCGAGCTGGAAAAAAACAACTCGGGCATCGATCTGTACCCCAAGATGATGGAACTGGCGTTTAATATCGTGGCTCGTTCGCTGTTTAGTGCCAATATCCAGGAGCACGAATTGCGCCGCTTGTCCACGATCATCACCTCCCTGCAGGAATTTATCATCAGGCAGATCAGGCAGCCTTACCTAAACTGGTGGTTCGGCATGTCGGGACAGCTGCAGCAACACGAAATACTGGCCCGCGAATTCGACGAAATTTTGCTGGCTATCATCCACCAGCGGCGCCTGCGCGGCAGAAGTGCGACGATCTGCTGCAAATGCTGCTCGATTCGCGTTATGAGGACACGGGAGAAGGCATGACCGACCGGCAGTTGCTCGAAGAAAGCGCCATTTATTCGTGGCCGGCCACGAAACTACCGCCAACGCTCTTTCCTGGATGTGGTATTTGCTGAGCCAACACCCCGAAGTGGTGGCTAAAGCCCGCACCGAAATTGACCAGGTACTCGGCGGCCGCAAGCCGACATTCGAAGAGCTGCCCCAACTGGAATACCTCACCCAGATTATCGAAGAAAGCATGCGCCTGTACCCGCCCGCATGGATCACCGACCGCATCGCCGTAGAAGACGACTATTTCGAAGGTATCCATATCCCCAAAGGGGTAGTGGTCATCGCCTATTTTTACGGCGTTCACCGCTCCGACAGGCTCTGGACCGATCCGCATAGTTTCGACCCCGATCGCTTTAGCAAAGTCAACAAAAAATCGCACACCCCCTATTCGTATCTGCCCTTTGGCGGAGGCCCCAGATTGTGCATCGGCAATAGTTTTGCCATTATGGAAATGCAATTGGTGCTGGCGGCTATGCTGCAGCGCTACGATTTTCCCTGATGCCCGACCACGAGGTCACCCCGCAGGCATTGATTACGCTGCGCCCCAGGCATGGGGTGAGGATGCAGGTGAAGCCTTAGTGACTATACGACTGCGATGACTTTACGACTATACCTGATCATTGTTCGTCAGTCGTACCCGATACAGTCGTACAGTCGTACAGTCCTACAGTCGCTCGAGGCTTTCATCAATACCATAACGTACCATGAAAAATCTATTATTATATATTGCCCTATGCCTTGTATCAATAGCAGGCATCAATGCACAGACCGGCAACCCGGGTATCGATCAGGCCATAGCACAGGGTAAATTCACCCTGGCGCAGCAATTGATTCGCGAGGGTATTGCCAGTGGAAACCTGTCGCCTCAAACGGCTTGGGAATGGCAATTGCAATCGGACATCCTCGACCGCACCCGCCTCGATTTTAACCGTGACGAGGCCTACATGCGGCGGACCTTGGGTAAATATTACGCAGTAGAGACGCAAAATTTTGCGTCTCTACTGCACAAATGGGAAAAATCGGGCGTATTGGAAAACCGCTTGATCGACGGAGAAAAACGCTATTTCCGCAATGCGGTGTGGAACCTGTTTAGAATCGACCAGGAAGCCCGCGCCCGCAAGGAAGCGGTCGACGGCAAGGCCGCCGATAAATTGGGTGAATACCTCAGCGGTTATTTGCCCATAGCATACAAGTATATTGCAGGCGGCGACCGCCCCATTGCCCAGCCCCGCCAGATGCGGCTGCGCTATACCTTAACCGTGGAAGCCAACGCCGTGCCCGCCGGAGAAATGCTGCGCGCCTGGCTGCCCTACCCCCGCAGCGGCCACAACCGGCAGGCTGCCGTGCAGTTGCTCGGCGCCTCCGCAGCCCACTATGTGGTGGCGCCACCGGCCTATCCCCACAGCACGATCTATATGGAAAAACCGGCGGAAAAGATTCGGTCACGCGTTTCCAATACGAGGTAACCTACACCGCCTACGACGAATGGCACAACCCTGGAAGGCGGCGCCGTAAAGCCAGACGACACCTCCTCGGATTTATACCGCTATTACACCGCTGAGCGCGAAAGGCACATATTATTTACACCCGAATTAAAACAATTATCGGCGCGAATCGTCGGCACGGAAACCGATCCGGTGCGCAAAGCGCGGCTGATCTTCGACTGGATCGGCGAAAACATTCCCTGGACCAGCGCGCTGGAGTACTCCACCATACCCAACATTCCCGCCTACTGCATACGCAACAGTCGCGGCGACTGTGGTATCAAAGCCCTGTTATTCATCACCTTGTGCCGCTACAACGGCATTCCCGCCAAGTGGCAGAGCGGCTGGATGTTGTATCCGGGTAATCTGAACCTGCACGACTGGGCAGAGATATACTTTGAAGGCCCGGGCTGGGTCCCCGTCGACCCCGACCTCAACCGCCAGCAGACATTCGTGCCCGAAGCCGATTTGTTTTTCTTCGGCGGCGCCGACGCCTGGCATTTCATCGTCAACGACGATTTCTCGGGGCCTTTTTTCCCGGCCAAGGTGTTTCCCCGGAGCGAAACCGTCGATTTCCAGCGCGGCGAAGTAGAATGGCGCGGCGGCAATCTGTATTTTGATACGTGGGATTATGAGATGGAGGTGGGGGGGATGATTGATGTTGGATGTTGGATGTTGGATGTTGTCGTAGGACATTGAATATACCTGATTATAGGTCAGAAAGATTACCGGAAGTTCATTGAAATAGGATAAATTACGAATACTGTGGGCTCAGGTTAAGGGCGAGGCATGTTTTCAATTGACACCATAGCGGTCTTTGAAAACCCACGATTTCTCATCAGGATCAAAGGTAGCGGCGTGTTTAAGACAATGCTTACGTCCAATCTGAAGTTTGCACTGAACAACGTGGGACCATCCTTACTTCCTTGCGTTGCCAGCTCTTTTGCCAGATGCTATATATAAATGGGATAAAAAGCATCGGAGTGGAATCGTTTGGGATTATTAAAAAGTTGGGGAAAGTATTGAGCCCGCGTCTCCTTTACATACGAGAAGGAATAATTTCTTTGATGCCAGACTGCTTGATTAATTTTTGTCTTGAAATCCAGATAGTTGCGACAAGCACTCACATCTGCCCAACGGCTTGGGTTCCTTGATTGCTCTACTTGGCATTTTTGTGTGGTCGGCGTGGTGGATTAACCTTGACATGGATACCATACCCCGAGGCATAAATTCAGCACAGATAACGCTCGCCTGCTTGGGTCTCCAAACGGAGCGCCGTTATCTGCCGAAGCACCGATGAATCCCCAACGAGGAGGTAGCGCACCGCACATATATCTGATCAACGGGTACTTGGCTGATGCGGTCGTAGGGGAAAAACAAAGGCGTCTAACACCGCGCCGCTATTTTCATCTGTAAAATTCAGGTAACAACAGGAGGCCGTCTGCCGTCTTAAGTTGTTCCTGGCATCAACCTGAAACGTGCCAACGGAACTTGGCCCAAGGAACGCTACTGCCGGCAAGCGTGTCTTGGACTCCACATCCCGCCGCTTTTAGCCACCGATGGATATGCCGAACACTCGCAACTGATGATGCTAAATTCCTGTACCAACTGCAAGCGAATATGGATAGCCCCACCCAGCATGTGCCTGTCGAAGCCAATGGCCTTGCTTTACTTACGTCTAAACCCGGGGCGTCCACAATGATAACGTAATTCCAACCGAAACGCCCTCGGCTTTAAAGCGTTTTATCCACCTAGTAGGGTGTCGTAATCAATCTGAAGACTTCTAGCTATCACCTCTTCTTTCTCCAGATTCCCATCGATAGGCTTTTGACGTTTAGCCGGAGAGTGTGTCATATTCGTAATTTTTGACCTAAATATCAATGAACTTCCGGTAATCTTTCCGACTTTTTTCAGGTATATTCAATGTCCTACGACAACATTGGATGTTTGATTGTTTTGGATTTCCGGAATTAAAAATCCCATCCTAAAATCCTTTAATCCTATGAATCCAAATTCAGACGACTCCGCTGTTTTCCGGCAGCTAAGGAATGTGGCGTAAATAAGTTACTTGATTTCGACGAGGCTATTTTTTCATCAGGCAAGGCGCGAGAAGGGAGCTTAGCCAAAGCTAAGGACCGACGAAGCAACGCCGCATGGTGAAAAAGAGACCGTCAAACTAGTAAGTTATTTACGACACGTTCAGTGAAGAGGAGGTGACATCTTTCGAGGCACGAGAATGGTGTCATCTCCTCTTGGCTACAGCTATGAAATTTCCCCAAAATCTCCGATATTTCCCCCTGAAAAACCCAACCCAGCCATGAAAAACATCATAACCCTGTTATTCTCCCCTGTCCTTGTCCTTCCCCTTTTCGGCCAAAAACCCAGGCGCAGCATGGTGCGCGAACAAAATTCCGGCAAAAAACCCGTGCAGGCAGCGCAGGTCGTTTGGAAGCCAACCCTGTCATATCCGATAACGACGGCTTATTCACCCCTCCGCTTCCCCCGCAAAAAAGCCGGCGAATGGGCCTTTTTGGAAGACGTACAGAAAAGCGGCTACGAGCTCGTCAACAAAAAAGAAATCGAGCAGGTCAAACTCAGCAGCGACGAGCGCCTGGGCGTAGACGTCATCCTGGCGCCCGCCGGCAAACTCGACGTCGCCCGCCGTGAATACTACGACATCTCCGACAAAGCCCTGCTGGCCGGCTTCGAACGCGAAAAAAAAGCCCTTCGAGACAAGCTGCAAAAGTCGCATCTCAACCAACAGCAATACGAAGAGAAATACGAATACATACAAAAGCAATACGACCAACAGCAACAACAACTCACCCAGTTGGCCGACAAGTTCGCCCGGGTGAATTTCGACGATGTAAGCCCCGTCTACCAGGAAGCACTGGAGCTCTTCAAAGCCGGCCACATCGACCAGGCCATCGCCAAACTCGAAAGCATCAACCCCGCCAAACGCACCGAGGAGATCATCAAAGAAGAAAAACGCATCGGCGAAGCCCAGAAGGAGTTGGACGCCCAGCGCGCCGCCCTGGAAACCGAAAAACGCCAACAAATCGCGAACCTACGCCTGTTGGCGGATAACGCCGATTTTGACCCGGTAAAAGCACGAAGCGCAATACGACCAGTTGCTGCGGCTGGATTCGACGGATTTGGAGATATTGTGGGATGCCGCCAACTTTTACAAAGACAATCACCGCTACGAAAAGCCCTGCACGTGTGCCCACTCGTTATCGTGCATCCTAAAGCAGAGGAGTGGCAGCTAGCCAATGCACACGGTTATTTGGGCGAACTTCACACAACCACCGGCAATCTGCCCGCTGCACTTGATGCCTTTACGAAGGTTTTCAGATTGTATGAGCAGATGCATCGCAGTGAGCCTAATCACAGTTTTTACAAAAAAAATTTGGCCATTTCGTACTCCAAACTCGGCTCCACGCACACGGCGCTGGGCAATTTGCCACAGGCTTTGACTTTTTTTAAAAAAGACATCGAATTATCGAAAGAACTCTACGCGGCCTATCCGCAAAATGTGGACTTCAAAAACGGATTGGCCATTTCTTATGAAAAACTCGGGGAAACCCACACCGCGCTGGGCAATTTGGACCAGGCTT
>JADKAE010000019.1 GCA_016715405.1 Saprospiraceae bacterium
GCCAGTCTACAAGAAAGGCCTCCCCTGATGCTCTGATACTGATCAAGTCTATCAGCAATTCTACGGGAATTTCCGGTATTCCCTCTATTACAAGGTTGCCTTGTTGCCGTTTGGTTTGACGAAGGTTCATGTCCTGGAAATAGGTGCTCGTATTCGGTTCCAATTTGCGAAAATATTATTTTCTAATCAACTTAAAAATTTGCACGCCGGTGCCATCGCTAACGCTCAAAAAATAAATTCCGGCCGGCAGGTCTTCTACCGGCATAGATATCGAGAATTGGCCGGGTGGTGGCGCCAATACCATACTCCGCCTGATACCCCCATCTGCTGCGAACAATTTGATGTATAAATCGGCAGTATTATTCCACTTGCCGCTCAGATTCACCTCGCTTTCCATCGGATTGGGATACACGCGTAGCGGTTCTTCAAACTGTTCTGTGGAGGCTGTGGTGCAGTTAGGAAAAGCCGGGTTGTAGGCTGCCTCTTGTTGAAAAAAGCTGGTACAACCACTTGTCAGATCGGTAATTTGAAGTCTATACTCCCCACTTTCGGCTATGCAATATGTAAAATCCTGCGCATCCGGTATCAACTCGCCATTGACAAACCACTCGATCAGGTACGATTCCGGCAATTGCTCGGGTTGATATATGCTAAGCAGGTTATTGGCAATGGTGAACACAGCTTGCGGGTAGGGATTAAATACGATCGTACTCACGGGAGATACGGCGCTGCATCCGTCCTCAGAAGTATAGACCACCCAATAGCTACCTGCCTCCGTAATGTCGAGCATAGGGTCGGTTATGCTCAATATCGGCACGCTGTCTTGGTACCAGATGAATTGATCGTCATAAGAACTAAACAGGGTAAGCGAATCTCCCTCGCAGTAAGGAGCGGGTGAAGAGTATTCTATTACAGGTGGCTGGGGTTGGACAAATACGCGCACGGTATCGGATGAAATTATGGTATCTACCTGGTGGAAGATAGTCAAATCCAGGCTCATCTCATCATCTACCAATACCCCTTCGGAAAGCCGGGTAAAATTGACCACCCCGCAAATGTCGGCGCCATCAGTCCGCCGTCGTTATCGGTTACCCGCAGGCTGTAGTTCCCCGTTTCGAGCGGCAAAAACAAATCAAATGCAAGCGGTACGGAGGCATTTTGCACAATACTTGACAAGTATACTTCCTGGCCGGTATTATCGTAGATGCCTATTTTAAGGTCGGGGGCGCCGCCCAGGATGTCGTTGCAGCCCACTTCTAATATATTGACCCTTGCGAGATAGTAGCCGCTGGTATCGATTATCGCAGTGTACTGAATGGGATAAACGCCCGGCGAGGAATACGTTTGCGGACCCGGATTTTCCTGAATAGAGGCATTGCCATTGCCAAAATCCCATAAATACGAAAAGCCGGCCACACTGTCGGAGAGGGCCCAGGGTTGACAAACGAAGCGCACACTGCCGCAGCCGGCATTGTTGATCAGGCTAAACCCTTCGGTAATGCTTTGTGAAGGGGCAATGTATAAGGAAAAGTGAATGAAGAAGATTGTGTGATAAAAAAGACCTGTGCATCAACCACTACCTCTACCAGATACATACCTGAAAATAGCGGCGTACCGCACAACCTCACGCAGCCGTCGGTTTGCTCGGCGGGGTTAAATTCGAATTGGCTTACCTCCCACTGCAGGCCGGGAGGTAAATTAGTGACCGAAGTAATCGTCACCTGCTGAATGACAATATTAGGAGGGACGGAGGGATCTGTAGCGGCCACAGGCGTAGTTGTTTTAGGCATTCTAAAACTGATATCCTGGTCGTAATACATGCCTGCTTGTCCGTCGGGAGCCTCCGATAAATAGATAGTATCTTCAGGCAGTGCAGGCAAAGAGACAATACATCCCGGGCAGCCTGTTTGCGCAGGCAGCGCTTTTGTCGCCAAAAGAATAGCGACCAACCACATCACACGTTTCATCATTTATGGATTTGACATGAACAAAAAATCCTTACGGCAGCAATGTATGCGCATTGCCCAATGACATTAAGTTAAGTTTCAGTGGAGGTACATGTTTACTAAACTTTGGAAAGTTTAGTAAACATGATAACTTAACTTAATGTCAATGCAGCATTGCCTGCCGGGGTGTTGTTCAGCAGAAGGTGCGTATTTATTGGTTGGAGATGTATAGACAGGGAAAATAGAACGGGCAGATTGGTTGTAGAGACGCGATGCATCGCATCTCTACAATCAATCATAAAATGTTTAACGGCGGTTGATCAGGAATTTACCCGACAATACACCAGATTCATTACTAATGGAGTACATATACATGCCGTTGGCCAGGGCAGAGCCGTCGAAACGGATGTTGTTATCGCCTTCATGCAGGGTAGTTAGTTCTTTATGCAAGCGGTGCCCCAGCATGTCGTATACAGCGAACTCGAATTGGCCGTTCAGTTTAGAGCTTACCTCAAAAACGGCCCAATCGCTAAATGGATTAGGGATCACAGCTACATCAAGGCCTTGTGCTACCGGGTCATTCGTGTTAATAGTCAGGCAATTGGCGGAGCCCGCAGGTTTCACGTGCAGAAAATAATTGCCCGGCACAAGGTTGGCATCGGGGAAGGTAATCGGAATATCGATCACGCTGCGGACCACGGCTTGCAAGCCCAGATCGTAGATACCAACTTCGCTTTCTGTTGCTGTGCCAAACAGGATCAGACATCCGACAGAGTCTTTCTTGAAAATGCAGTTGGGCGGATTGCAGGCATAATCGAAAGATGCCGGCAGATTAAGCACAGCGCCTTCCGTGGCTAAATCGATCGAGTTAAGTGGAACAGGACCAAATGGCGTTACGAACTGAGCAGGCGTATGTAGCGTAAATACAAATTCGTAGTAAGATCCCACACAGGCCGTATCGGTGATGCCTGAATTTGGAATGGTATCTAAGAACGGCGAAGGAGAAATCACAATGGTATCCGGTAAGGTCAAATCGGGAGAACAAGAGGTTTGAGACTGTAGTACAGTAGAATAAAAAGCAGTGACTAGGAAAAATAAAGTAAAAAGTTTCTTCATAGTAAAGGCGATTTTGTTGTGCTTCTATTAAAATTTTCGCAATATATGGCAAATATATTCAGATTGGCAAACACCCCACCAAATATTTTAGCTTTCGCAAAGTAAGTAGCAAAAATGTGGGAGCAATCTTATAATTTAGCGCCCGAAAGTACTGTACCTATCAAAGCTACTTATCTCCACAGCCAGCCCTTGAACGTATCTTAATCGGGTTTTTGATTGCATCACTAACCCCTGTTCATTTTTACATCGTTAAATCATTACATATGCAAAAGACTATTACACTGTTTTTTACATTAGTGTGCTGGATTTCTTTAGCGAATGCGCAGCAAGCATCCATTAGCGGGCAGATTACCGACTCCCATACTAATGAGCCGCTATATGCCGCCACTATTCAGGTTGGTGCAAACGGCACCTTTACTTTAGGTGACGGCACGTATAGTCTTGAATTAGAGCCCGGTACGCACGAGGTACTGGTGAGTTACGTGGGGTACAAAAACACCTCCCAGCAGATCACTATAAAGGCAGGCGAAAACCTGACGCTCAATATAGCGCTTCTACCCGAAGCCACTATGCTCAATACGGCTACCGTTACCGCAGGCAAACACGAAAAACCGCTGGGTGAAGTGACGGTTTCTCTCGAAGTGCTCAAACCCGAACTCATCGAAAATACCAGCAAAACATCGCTGGATGAGGCCATCGAAAAAATACCGGGCGTCACGGTAATCGACGGCCAGGCAAACATACGTGGCGGTTCCGGATTTTCTCAGGGCGCCGGCAGCCGCGTATTGTTGCTGGTAGACGATGTTCCCATTTTACAGGCTGACGCGGGTTACCCCAACTGGGATGACGTACCCATCGAAAATATCGAGCAAATAGAGGTAATCAAAGGCGCAGCTTCTGCATTGTACGGATCATCTGCGCTCAACGGAATTATAAACGTGCGTACGGCGTATGCCCGCTCAGAACCCGAAACCAAAATATCGGCTTTCTCTACCGTCTATCTGAACCCTAAAGATGAAAGATTGAAATGGTGGGATAGCCAACCCTTTACATATGCCGGCAGTGTGAGCCACAAACGCAAAATCGACAAACTCGACCTCGTTGTGGGTGGCTTTTACATCAATGAAGATAGTTACAATAGAGATACCTATAAAGAATACGGTCGTTTCAATTTTAATGCGAGATACCGTCTCACCGATCGCTTATCATTCGGCCTTGCCGGCAATTTTAACAAGGGGCAAAGCGGTTCGTTTTTTTATTGGGCTTCCGATACCACTGCATACGTCGGTCAGCCTACTACCATCAATACGCGTAAACGATTCCGCTATAACATAGATCCCTTTCTCACTTACTTCGACAAATCGGGCAACCGTCACCGCATCTTGAGCCGTTTTTACGACGTAGACAACAACAACAGCAACAACCAATCAAACCAATCCCAATTGTGGTATGCCGAATATCAGTTTCAGCGCAGATTCTCCAAAATTGATCTTATTGTATCTGCAGGTATAGTAGGTAGCGGTACCCGGGTTGAAGCGGAATTGTATGGCGACACCACCTTTACTTCTCGAAATCTGGCCGGTTATGTGCAGGCCGATAAAAAGCTATTTGGTCGCCTCAACTTATCAGCCGGCTTCCGCTACGAACACAACCTGCTTATCAATCCAGGCTTTATCTACCCGCAAGGGGTAGTAGAACCTTCCAATGAAAGAGAATCAAAACCCGTTTTCCGCATAGGCGCCAATTACCGTCTGTTTGATTTCACATACTTGAGAGCCTCCTGGGGGCAAGGCTACCGATTCCCTTCTGTGGCTGAGAAATTCATCGTTACCAACGCCGGCGGATTTTTCGTACTTCCCAACCCCACCCTACGGTCTGAAAGCGGCTGGACAACTGAGCTTGGCATTAAGCAAGGCTTCCAGATCGCCTCTTTTGAAGGCTTTTTTGACCTGTCGGCCTTCCTGATGAAATACAGCAATATGATGGAATTCAATCTTGCAGGATTGGGCTTCCGCTCTACCAATATCGGCGAAACCGAAATCAGAGGTTTTGAAGTTTCTATTGCCGGACGCGGTAGAATCTGGGGGCAACCTTTCAACCTTATTACCGGCTATACATACATCGATCCACGCTTCCTCGATTTTGACCCCACTCCCTATCCCTCCCGGTGAGGCAGGTACGATCGGCCAGATCAATGCCAATAACTCTTCTCTCAAAACCGACAATATCCTCAAATACCGCTCCAGGCATACCTTCAAACTGGATCTGGAGACAAGCATTCAAGACTTCTCTGTGGGACTGGAATCGTTCTACAACAGCAAAATAGAGGCAATCGACGCCGCATTTTTGCTTATCGTGCCGGGGCTGGCCAATTTCCGTCAAAACGACGACAAGGGTGTTTTGTTGTTTAACGTGCGTACAGCCTACCGGATCAATAACAATTTCAAAGTGTCCTTTATCGCCGGAAACATATTTAATAACCTTTATGCCGCCAGGCCTGGTTTAATGGATGCCCCGAGAAACCTGACTTTGCGCTTGGACTGTCATTTTTAAACTGTCAATTTGTCACTTTGACGCAAAAAAACGCTATCTTTGCGCACTAATTTATCCGACCTCCATGCACCACGTATGGAGGTCGGGTTCTAAATAAGTGTGTGCTGAAATGTTATATGATGACAACCCAACGCTCGTCGGCATTGCCAAAGATATAGACGAGTCCAAACAAGGCGAAGTATTTTTAATACACAACCCGCGGAGTCAGACGACACCGCCGCCGGCTTGTTTTATATAGAGAGTTACGGCTGCCAGATGAATTTCAGCGATAGCGAAATCGTGGGCTCCATCCTGGCAGAAGCCGGCTACAAGCCCACCCGCGACCTGGAATTGGCCAACCTGATCCTTATCAATACCTGCTCTATCCGGGAAAAAGCCGAAGAGACCGTCCGCAAACGCCTTCGCTTGTTTGACAAAATAAAAAGACAGCGACCCGGCACTTTGGTGGGCGTGTTGGGCTGTATGGCCGAACGGCTCAAAACCAAATTCCTGGAAGAAGAAAAGCTGGTTGACCTGGTAGTGGGCCCCGATGCATATCGCGACCTGCCCAAGCTGGTGGCCACCGCCGAGGATGGCGACAAGGGCATCAATGTGTTTTTATCGAGAGAAGAAACTTACGCCGATATCAACCCACTCAGACTGGATAGTAACGGCGTTGCTGCTTTTATTTCTATCATGCGCGGTTGCGACAATATGTGTTCCTTCTGCGTAGTGCCTTTCACTCGTGGCCGCGAACGCAGTCGCGACGCTTTCAGTATTGTGGCGGAAGCCAAGGAGCTCTACGACCGCGGCTACCGCGAAGTGACCTTGCTGGGTCAAAATGTGGATTCCTACAAGTGGGAAAATCCCGAAAACAGCGAGATAGTGAATTTCGCTCACCTGCTCGAACGGGTAGCTTTGGTACATCCCGATCTCCGGGTGCGCTTTTCAACATCCCACCCCAAGGATATCACCGACGAGGTGCTGCATACCATCGCCCGCTACGAAAATATCTGTAACTATATCCACCTGCCCGTCCAGAGCGGCAACAGCCGCATATTGGAGCTGATGAACCGCACTTACGACAGGGAATGGTACATGGACCGGGTGGCGGCGATCAACCGGATTATCCCGGATTGCGCTATTTCGTCTGATATCATTACCGGTTTTTGTAGCGAAACAGAAGAAGAACACCAGGATACGCTCAGTATGATAGAGTGGGCCAATTACAGCATGTCGTATATGTTCTTTTACTCCGAGCGCCCGGGTACCCTGGCCGCCCGCAAGTTTCCCGACGACATTTCAATGGAAGTGAAGAAACGCCGGCTGAACGAGATCATTCGCCTTCAAAACCACGTTTCGCTTAAACACAATAAAGCTGATATTGGAAAAACCTTCAAAGTTTTAATTGAGGGCGATTCCAAAAAATCGAACCAGGAATTCAAAGGCCGTAATTCTCAAAATAAAATGGTTGTTTTTCCTAAAGCAGAAGGTTATCGCCCGGCGACTACGTCTTTGTAAAGGTCAAAGAGGCATCCAGCGCCACGCTTATAGGAGAAATCGCCGCCCAATAATGGACAATCTGCAATCCGTAAAACAGCGATACGGCATCATAGGCCGCACCGAACAGCTCGACCGGGCCTTGAGCACGGCTGTTCGCGTGGCCAATACCGATCTGACCGTACTTCTTATGGGCGAAAGTGGTGTGGGCAAGGAAATTTTTTCCCGCATCATTCACGACCATAGCGCCCGTAAACACAACAAGTTTATCGCCATCAACTGTGGAGCCATCCCGGCAGCAACCATCAACTCCGAATTATTCGTTCACGAAAAAGGTTCTTTCACCGGCGCTACCGGCGAGCGCAAAGGTTATTTTGAAACCTACGACGGCGGCACGATCTTCCTCGATGAAATTGGAGAAATGCCCCAAGATACCCAGGCCTTTCTCCTACGCGTGCTGGAAAGCGGCGAATTTATACGCGTAGGCTCTTCTAAAATCCTCAAAACAGACGTGCGCATCATTGCCGCTACCAATGTAGAACTGGAAGAGAAAATCAGGAAAGGGAAATTCCGGGAAGACCTTTTTTACCGTCTCAATACCGTGCCCATCCGCATTCCGCCGTTGCGCGAACGCACGGAAGATATTTATATGCTCTTCCGCAAATTTGTGGTCGATTTTTCGGAAAGATACCGCACCTTCCCTATCGAATTGGACGCCGCTGCCCGCCAGGCGTTGGAAAACTACGGCTGGCCAGGCAATATCCGGGAATTGAAAAATATGGCCGAGCAGCTTTCTGTGCTGGCCGAAGACCGCATTTTGCACACCGAAGACCTCACACGACTGGCGCCGCATCTGCTGCAACGCAACTTACCTATGATACCCCCTTCCAACGTTGATGGTACCTATATGCAGGAACGGGAGATTTTGTACAATCTGCTTTTTGATATGAAGGGCGATTTGAACGACCTCAAAGCACTGGTTTTCGAACTTATCAAGACAAACAATCTGCAAGTACCCGATGCCGTACAGCTCCAGCGTGCGCAGCAGAACACCGCTATCAATTATCCACCGGCTAAACGCGAGTCATTCCAGGTACAACCTTCCCACCTTCCCGAAGAACAACTTATCGAATCGCCGGATTATCGCCAGCCCTACATCATTGAAAATCCGTCCGATACTTCTTACGAAAGCGTCGAAGTATTCGATGATAACGTCTCTATGGCCGAACACGAAAAAGCGCTTATCAAAAGAGCCTTGAAAAAACACAACGGAAAACGCAGGGAAGCCGCCCAGGATATGGGCATATCTGAACGCACCTTGTACCGTAAAATTAAAGAGTATAACCTTTGAGCCTATCGCGATGAAGTCAAATTTCCAATTTGTAGCAGTTATTTTTTCGTTATTTACTGTCTTATCGGGCGTAGCCTGCTATTCCCTGCGGGGTATCGACATCGACCCCAACGTGAATACGTATTTCGTAGATCAATTCCGCAATAACGCTTCCAACGCACCTCCGTCGCTTCCGCAGACATTTACGGAAGCCCTCAAAGAGAAAATCCGCACCGAATCACGACTCGTATACGCAGATACCGATCCCGATATCTCCTTTAAAGGCGCTATCGTCGATTTCCGGGTTACCTCCGAGGCGCCGCAGCCCGGTGAAACAACCAGTCTGAACCGCCTCACCATCACTACCGCCATCGAGTACATCCACGCCAAAGACGAAAAGAAAGGCTGGAAAAGCAATTTTTCCTTTTTCTACGACTTCCCCAGCAACACCGACCTGGGCAGCATCCAGGATGACGCTATCGATGTCATTTCCAAACAGATGATGGAAGATATTTTCAACAAAGCCTTTACGAACTGGTAAACAGTGCCCCTCACCCCCTTTCAATCGGGCAAGTCATACAATGCGAACCGCCGCGGGCGCGCGATAGCTCGTGAGAAGGCAGCGTGATAATCGTATTTTTCACCTCGCTGGGTTCGATAATCCCGTCTTCAAAAGCCTTCAGCAAATCGCGGGCATCTACTACGCGATAGCCGGCTTCTTCAAAAGCCTCTTCTGTTCTCGGATTGCGATCATAAGTCAGAGCCACGCCGGGTTTGATCGCCACGAGGTTGCAGCCGTCGGTCCACTGCTCGCGCTCCTGGTAGGGCGATTCGCCTTTGCCGCTGAGGATAAACTTGATTTTGGGACTAATCTCCTCCAGCAGAAAGTCTTTTAAAGAAGGATAAAAACTGGAAGGGCCTTCTGCGCGCATCACCTCCACCGTAGAACTGAGTCCATCAATAATGATAGGTTTGAAGGCCACAAAATCGTAGTGATTAATTTGGGTGAAAATCGTATCAATATGCATATAGGAGCGGTCTTGGGGAATATTCACCTGCACCACATTTTTTACCACACCTTTGTCAAGTAGTGCGCGCGCAAGCGACCGAACGCCGTGTTCCGTGGTGCGCTCGCTGCAGCCGATAAGCACGTAGTCTTTGTTGAGCACCATTACGTCGCCGCCCTCTACCGTGATCATTTCTCCGCGTTTGGAAGGCGGAAAGAGGTCGACCTTGTTAAGGTTTATAATTCGGCCTTGCGCTTTAGTATCTTTAAAACAGGGGTGTGCCCAAATAATAAAGCCGGGTGATAAAATTTTCGCGGAAGCGGCCTCTTTGCTGCCTTGGTCACCACGATATGGTCGTTGATGACCACTGCGATATCGCGGGTAAAGATAAAATTGGGTATAGGGTCAAAAAGAATGTAGTCTTCTTTTTCGTAATAACCCGTAATCAGCACGTGGGCGAGTTCTTCATCCGACATCTGCTGAAAGGTTTCCCTGAAGCTCGTGGGCAACTCCTCGTAATCGACGATCATATCGATCATCTCCTTTTTACTTTCGGCGTCTTCTCCAAGCGCCTGGCACAGCAGCGTTTCTGTTTCCAGTACGTTTTCATCCCCGACAAACCGCCTCAGCACCGCGGTGAAAACGTCGTGTTCCTGCTGCATGTAAGTGAGGTAGACGATATCGTCAAATAAGAGTTCTTCGGCGCGTTTGGGCGAAATCCGGGATATTCCATCGTCGGGGCGATGTACGATGACGCGTTTTAATGGGCCTATTTCTGACGTAACCTGTAATTTGTTATTGGGCATATAGGTTAGGATTTACTTACGTGGTAATGACCTTCTCTATTTCGTAAATAGAGTTGATTTTGCCGGCAAAGATGCAATAAAATCGGGGATTTTCACGCAGCAGGGAAATCTCGGTAGGCCTTCCGTCATCTATATGACTGGCCTTCAGCTTGGATTTTATGGTGTAATAAGATGAAAAATAGGAAAAATCTATTTCCGGGTTGAAATACTGCCTGATCTGGTCGAGCATCTTCCGGTAGTTGGACTTTGGTTTGTGCGCACAATAGTTGCAGATTGAAGTAAACTCCGGCCTGCAAACCGGATGTTTCGCCTGGCAATCGAAAGTAGGCAGGTTGTCGAAAGACACTTTGTGGTGGGTATAAGCCACCGAAGAAAGCGACAGCAATCCCGATAAGCCGTAGGGCATCAGCGAGGCAAAGGGACCATCCATGATTGTGAGCCCCACCTGACTTACGGCCGGTGAAGTCACAAAAACCATCTCCGAAATCTCGTGCATCAGCTCGATATCGGGCACGCCAAATTGGCGGTTGACGGCATTGCTTCCCGAGTAGGTGGCGTTTACCGCCTGCGATGCCGTGATGGTTTGCAGGGCATCCGGCCTGTCCAACTGCCGCAGTTGCAATACCCATTGCCCCTGGTTTTCTTCCACTCCCAGCACCTGCGTCTCCATTTTGATGGTTACCCTTTTTTCGGACACTATTTTCTGCCGGTAGTATTCGGCGATGAGAATGGGATCAAAAGAATATTCTTCTGTTAGGAACAGCGCCTCCATTCGGTTGTGGTTAAATAGCGGGTGGTAGGCTACTTCCTTGCATGGGATACCGATAAATTCACTGAAACGCGCAAATTGATTGGCGTCGGTAAACGAGCCGTACCTGTCGATAGCATAATATTGCTCGAATGTGAAATTGATAAAAGCGCGGTGATCTGCCGTAAAACGCTCTTTATTGTCATTTGACATAATAGCCGTAGCCACACTACGCGGATAGTGGTAACCGCTATGCAGCCGCGCCTGGTTGACGATAGATGCTTTTGAGCAATTCGCGCTCCTTTTCGATCAAACACACGCTATAACTGCAATGAGCAAGGTATAAGGCGGCATACACGCCAAAGATGCCCCCTCCGATGATTACAAAATCATAGTGCTCACTGCGCCCCGGCATATTGCTTTTTTAGTTCAACTAATTGATCGTAAATATGCTGAAAATCTATTTGTTGCATTTTATAATAAAAATCGATCGTACCGCGGAGCTGATCCACTTTTGACGGACCTATCAGCAATCCGGCTATGTCTTCGCTATGATACGCATAGGTCATGCTACACTGGTTAAAGTCGGTTACATACTTCGCTTGTTGCAAGTCGAGCCAGCTTTTTAATCCGGCAATCAGCGGAGATTGATTAGAGGTATCCCCTCCCCTCACGGTCAGCGAACTTTGCGACGCATACTCAGCCGCATCCAGTTTTACGCCACCGGCGTTGATGCCGTATGCCATAAAACGCCGTTTACCATGAAACGGCTTATATTTATTATAATCAGATTGTAACAGATTATGTTTTAATTGAATATAAAAATCCAGTTGGAACTTTTCGTTTGCTTGGGCGTAAGCTTCCGGAAAACGAATGCCGGAGAGCCCTACTTTCAATCCGGCCGCACGGGCGAGCGCAAGGGCTTCGAGCGTTTGAGCGATTTCCGACTCATCTTCTCTATTGTCCCAATGGATCATCAGCATATCCAAATTGGAGCCTAGCAGTTCGCGATAGTCATCGAGACACATCAGCAAAAAGCTTTTGTGGAGATTATTGTCCGGGCTCCGCATATTATCGACGCTACCCACCTTCATCATTACCCGCAGGTCGGTTACGCCGTGTGTCTGAATCCACTCGCATAAAATGCGTTCTGAAAGCCGGAAATCTGCGGGTTGTCTGTTGATAGGGTAATTGGTAGCGGCATCGACCTCGCGAAAACCAGCCTCGTAAAATGCGTCGAGCACGCCAAAGCAAGTGCGGGCATCCATTGTCCAGCCCCACATGGCCGTACCGAGTATCAGCGCGGGTATGTCATTACTTGCAGGGGTCATCTCCTTGTTTTTTTTCTCAGCTTGAGTTGGTGCATATCGCGCAGGTATCTTTTTGCCAGCGGGATAATCTTCACCCTGCTGCTGGAAGTATCGTCTGTCCAGGTCACTGGTAATTCAAACAATTTGAGATGGAGCCATTCGGCGGTAGAGAGCAATTCGGTAGAAAAAAACCAGCCGTCGTTTTGGGCGCCGGCCTCGTACAAAGCGGGGTAAACGGAGCGTTTGAGGAACTTGAACCCGCACATACCGTCAGAAAATTTGACACCCAAATATAATTTGAGCAGCCAATTAAACACGCGGGAAGTGAATTCTCTTTTCAAGGTACGGCCGATCACCCGCGATTGTGGATGCAGGCGGGTGGCGTACACCAGATCGAAGCCATTATGGGCGATAGCGTTATAAGATTGGAGGAAGTGCGACAGGTCGGTAGCCAGGTCGAGGTCCATATAACCTACGATATCGGCCTGTGACTGTGTCCAGGAAGTTTTGAGGGCGAGTCCTACGCCTTTTCGCGGCACCTTTACGACAGCCACTTCGGGCCATTTGCTGTGGAGCGATTGAGCAATTTCAAAAGTACGGTCGGTGGAGCCGTTGTCGGCGATCACAATACGCCATTGATCGCGTTGGGGAAAATGCTGGGCCAAAAAGCGGTGCAATATGGTTACCTGCGCGGCCAGTGTCGCCTCCTCATTGAGTACCGGGATAGTAATATCAAAAGTCATAAACAAACAATGTTTGCCGCGCAAAAGTAGGCAAATTTTGGTGCTGTAACATACCGTAAAAAACAGAACGGCATCTAATTGCCGCTTTGCATTAAATTTCCGTAATTTGCAGGCAATATTCACAAGCACAAGCACGGCATACCTCATGCTCAAGAACTTAAAGTCGCTGTTCATCGTAGAAGAAGAAGGCGCCCAGGGGCCCAAGGGCGAACAGAAAACGATGCCTGGCACTACCCAGGCGCCCCAAGGCGATACCCCGGCAGAAGCCGGCCAAGCAGCCACCCCCGGCGCCGGCCAGGTAAACCAGCAATTCCTGGAAGTCTTATTCAAGGCCATGCAGGAAAACAACCTCGGCGGGTTTGACTACCTCGAATTCAAGCAGTCGCTCCGCTCGCTCGAGAAAATGCCCATGGACGAGCCCACCCGCTTCCAGTCGGCGTTTGCTATGGCCCAAACGTTAGGCGCCACCGCTCAAACGCTTGTACAAACCGCCGAGCACTACCTGAATATCATCAAACAGGAAGAAAATAAATTCAACCAGGCCCACAATGCCCAACGGGAAAAGCAGATAGGCAACAAAGAAAACGAGATCAAGCAATTGGAAGAAGTGGCGCGCACCAAGATGGCACAAATAGCCCAATTGACAAAAGAGATCGAAGCCCATAAGCAAAAAGCCGGCGCATTGAAAAAAGAAATTGAAGATGCGGTAGTCAAAGTGGAGACTACCAAAAACAATTTCGTTGCCAGTTATAATGCATTGGTGGAACAGATTGGCCGTGATGTCGAAAATATGAAGCGCTATCTCAAATAAGTAGCGCATATTGGTGTTATCATTTAAAAAATCGAACGTCATGGATGAACAAATGAAAAAAAGACTGATCGGCTTTGCAGTACTCGCAGTAGTCCTCATCATTGGAGTACGGCTTTTGCCGTTCCTTATTAACATAGCTTTTATCGCCATTCTAGCCGGCGCTGCCTACCTGGGTTATACCTGGTGGAAACAAGGCAGGGGTTAGGCGCGATATGGCTAATACATTTAAATAAACGAATTCATAATGGACTCTCACGGTAATGACATGAAACCGAAAACCTTTTGGCAAAGGCCCGAAGGTGTGACGGGATTGCTTTTTATGGCTGGATTGATTTTGGGAGGCGGTTACTTGCTGTACTTAGGCCTTCCGATATTGCTCGTACTGGCAAAAAACACGCTTAACCTTGCCCTGATGCTTATGGCATTGGGCGCATTAGTATACGTGGTATTGGATCCCCGAATGCGCAACCTGATCTTTTATGGCTATAAAAGTATCATGCGCTGGATAACCGGCATTTTTGTGCAGCTCGATCCCATAGGCATCCTTAAGTCCTATGTGGATGAATTGCAAAACAACCTGCGCAAAATGAACAAACAGATCAGCCAGTTGCGCGGGCAAATGCACAAGCTGGGGAGATGATTCATATCAATAAGAAGGAGATACAAGCAACCTTCAACTAGCCAGCAAAGCCAAAGAATCCGACAAGCAGGCCATTATGATCCTCAAATCGAGGCGCGCAGGCAGGTTACAAGAGTCTAATATCAGGCTGGAAGACCTGTACCGCAAAATGGAAATTCTCTACCGCGTTTTGACTAAAATGTACGAGAATTCCCAGATCCTGATGGAAGATATCAAAGATCAGGTGGATGTAAAAGAACAAGAGCGCAAAGTGATCCATGCCAGCCATAGCGCTATGCGCTCGGCTATGAGTATCATCAGCGGCGATCCCGACAAGCGCGCTATGTTTGATATGGCGATGGAATCTATCGCTGATGATGTGGCTGGCAAAGTGGGTGAAATGGAGCGTTTCATGGAAATGTCGGCCGGATTCATGAATTCGGTAGACCTCCAAAACGGTATCTTCGAAGAAGAAGGTCTCAAAATGCTGGAGAAATGGGAAAAAGAGGGCGTATCCCTCATCTTGGGCAAGGAAAAAGACACGCTCCTACTCCAGGCCAACAGCGAAGAGGATGTGCTCGATCTCGACGCGCCCATCAAAGAGCCTATCCGCGAACCAGGTCATAGAAACCAGTACGATAATTTTTTTGAATAAAAACCCAAAATTCACGTATAGACGTAAAATTTTGCGTCTATACGTGACGTTTTGGGGGTTATGAAATTAGCAACCTACCTACAACTCACCATGATGTTCCTCCTGGGAGGCATCATTTGCGCAGAAGCGCAGTCCTACAATACTGCCATGGGCATGCGACTCGGCACCGACTGGGGTGTCACGATCCAGCAGCGCGTGGCAAAACGCACCAGCATAGAAGCCATCGTACAGTCGAGCCTGCAGCGCGAAGAAGCCATCGTAACCATTATGGGCGAACAGCACATGCCTTTTCTAACCCGGCGGCTTAATTTCTATACCGGCGGTGGTTTTCACATGGGATGGGGCAAGGCGCCTGCTTCGGTAGAAGGCACGCCTGTAGAAGACTATAGCAACCCAATAGGTATCACTGTAATTGCAGGACTTGAACTCAGTCTGGGGAAATTTAACATCTCCTACGATTTCAAGCCGGCCATCAATATCAGAGGCGGGGAATCCACCTTTTACCCTCAAACCGGCATTTCACTGCGTTATGTCATCATCAAACGCCCCTGGCCGCCAAAGAAAAATCGCAGAAACGACGATCAGTGGTGGAAATTTTGGGAAAGAGATTAATCTACCGGACTTCCTCGTCAAACCGGAATTGGCCTTCGGAGAAAACGGCAATGCGGCGGTATTGCACGCCCGTCTCTTCCTCCGACTCTCCCATTTCGCCGATAAACAGTTCGATAACCTCTCCTTGCCGGCGGGCATATACATAATCGCCAAAACCTGCCCACCAGCCGCCAACAGCAGCAATGGCATCCGTGGGTATTTGATATTGGCCAAACTGGTCGGCAGGAATGGTTTCACACGCCGCTATTTCGGCCAGTTTAACCTTGCTCTCATCGATCAGGGCATACACTGCCGAGCGGGGATCCTCCTCGCTCTCACTAACCGTTTCGCAAATCAATTGCAGATTAAGCGGCGGGGAAACGGTTAATGTGGTACTGCGATCTTGTTCAGCCGGCTTTTCGGGGCCGCAAGCTGTTAGTAACAGCAGGAGGGCCGCCACAACCGGTACGCTGATTTTTGTTATCATAGCGGGCTTTTCATGCAAAGTTAACCATTTGGCAGGAATTAATTTTGCCGGGATATTGATCGTTTACAGGAACTTATTTATTTTTGCATCGCTTTAGAAAGATAAGCTAACTGATCTTTCCATTTGGTGGTTATAGCTCAGCAGGTTAGAGCATCGGATTGTGGTTCCGAAGGTCGTCGGTTCGAGCCCGATTAGCCACCCCGACACGAGTCATCCCCGATAAAATCGCGGGATGACTTTTTTTTTACCCTGTTTTTTGAGCCTGAGCGCCACCTTTTGCGATATTCACGTTTTATCTATACCGGTATATGCTGACTCACCACTTTCAAAAGCGCGTGCGGTATGGAGAGACCGACCAAATGGGGTATCTCTACTACGGCAATTATGCGCAATATTATGAAATCGGACGTGTAGAAATGCTGCGGTCGTTGGGTCTTACCTACAAAGAAATGGAGGAAGGGCTTGGTATAATGATGCCGGTAACCTCCCTGCAAATGCGATTTATTCGCCCCGCGCGTTATGATGAACTGCTAACTATTCGCACTACACTTAAGCAATTACCCGATCGATTTATTACCTTTCATGTGGAAATTTTGAATGAAAACGGAAAGCTCGTCAACGGCGGCAGCGTACGGCTTTGCTTTGTAACGGTAAAAACGCAGCAAACCATCTCTGCACCCGCTTATTTGCTCGATAAACTCAAGCCGTATTTTGAAGTATAAGTTTACAATATCCGACGTAAAAAAATTCCAGCAAAAAGTTAATCTGCATCCGCTGGTGGTAAAAACGCTGGAGTGGACCAAACACCGCTCCCTTCCCGGGTTCTATGGGGTTCCCATTTACAATGTTATCGTTTTTGTAATCAACGAAATGCGGCGGCTCGATTTGGAAATGCGCGCTAATTCGATTGCGTTCAGCTTTTTTATGTCGCTTTTTCCATCTTTACTGACGCTATTTACGCTGCTCCTTTTTACAACAATACCTATTGCAATATCTGCCGGAAGGCGAAAATTTCAACCTCATTTTACAAACGGAAATACAAAAGCTAATGCCTGGGGAAGCGGGTAATACGCTTTATGAATTTATTTCAGATATTACTACTAACCCGCGAGTAGGTCTGTTATCTTTCGGCTTTATATTGGCCATCTATTTTTTCGTCAAACGGCATGCTGGCCATGATGCAGAGCTTTGAAAAATCATACAAAACCACCTTTCACCAGCGGGGCATGATCAAAAACGGATTGTGGCTATCTTTCTTACCGGGTTACTGGGCGCATTGCTCATCGCATCTATTGTATTGATCATATTGGGCAGCTTTTTGATCAACTTGCTTTCAGAATATATAGCTATGGCAGGTTTGAGCACCCGGGGCATTGATTTGTTGCGCTGGGTGGCCATAATATTGCTGTTTTACTTGGGCATCGCCGTTATTTATCGCTACGGAGCGGCCACCCACAAGCGTATTGCTTTATTGTCACCTGGCGCTACATTGGCCACCACCCTCTCTATTTTGTCATCTTTAGCTTTTTCATTTTATATTGATGAACTGGGTCGCTTTGATACCTATGCACAATTTTACGGTTCTATTGCCACTATTATCATTGTTATGCTCTGGATGCAGCTCAACTCGCTGATCCTGCTGATCGGCTTCGAACTCAACGCCAGCATAGCCATCAATAGAGATATGAGAATTCACGAGGAGGAGGCAAAGTCGCCAACCTGACGAAAAGCCGGGAAATGCTTTAAAAATAGATTCGTCAAAGACTTTGCACGACTGATTAACGTGAGACTTTAAAATTTGGACCGCTTATGTTTTTGTTTACTCGCCAAAATTCGGCTCGGGTAATAGCTATTGCCTTTGCCATGTGCACTACTGCTGCCCTGTGGGCGCAGAAATACAGCAACGAATTCCTCTCGATAGGCGTTGGCGCTCAGGCCCAGGGGCTGGGCAACGCCGTGATAGCCAGTGTAAACAACGTTACCGCCGGCGCCTGGAATCCCGCCGGGTTGGCCGCCATCGGCCCCGACCAGGGCTTCCAGGTAGGCGCCATGCATGCAGAGTGGTTTGGCGGGGTGGGAAAATTCGACTACCTGGGCATCACGCTGCCTTTGGCCAATAAAGAACGGCGACTGGGCATTTCGCTCATTCGCTTCGGTATCGACCAGATTCCCAATACGCTCACCCTATACGAAGATGACGGTACGATCAACTACGACAACCTGAGCACCTTTTCATCAGCCGATTATGCCATGTTGCTGAGTTATGCCCAAAAGTTGAAATCGGCAAAAGGCGACCTGCGACTGGGCGGGAATGTCAAGGTGGTGCACAGGCGAATCGGTCCCTTTGCTACCGCCTGGGGTTTCGGCCTCGATCTGGGGCTCCAATACGCCGTTAATCGCTGGCAATTCGGCGTACTGGCCAAAGATATCAGCACTACCTTTAATGCCTGGTCGTTTAATTTTACAGAAGAAGAAAAAGAAGCTCTGGCCCTCACAAATAACGAAATCCCTATCAGCAGCGTGGAAATTACCAAACCGCAGCTTATCCTGGGGGTGGGTTATCAGTTTCAGTTAAATAAAATAGGAATAAGACCCGAACTCGATTTTATTGTAACTACTGACGGTCAGCGCAATACGCTCGTATCGGCCAGTCCTTTCAGTATCGACCCCGCTTTCGGCCTGGAAGCCGATTTCAAACGTTTTTTGTTCCTGAGGTTGGGCGTCAACCAATTCCAGCGCGAGACCGATTTTGACGGAAAAGAAAATACCACCGCGCGCCCGAGTCTGGGACTGGGCTTCCGGATCAGCAGCCTGCAGGTTGATTATGCGTACACCGACTTGGGAGATCAACAAAACCGGTATTCGCACGTGGTATCTCTGATGCTCGATATCAAACCTAAGAAGTGAACAGTGAACAGTGAACTGTGAACTGCTCCTTGTTCTGTTCACTGTTCACAGTTCACAGTTCACTTTAAATAGTTTGTAAGCACCTCCCGGATACTGCGGTACATATCTCGCTTCTCCGCTAAAAAAGCGGGTAAATCGGCCCATACCGCCTGCTCGATATCTTCTTCCGCCTGAGGAATGAGCTTGTCGTTGCTGGTCTTCATGACATACCAGAAAGTCTCCTTCAAAATGCGCTTTTCTCTTTTTTCTCTGTACGTATGGTAAGTTGTACCGACTGACTGCTGCAGTTGCACATCTACCAGACCCGTTTCTTCCTTTACTTCCCGCACGGCCGCTTCTTCCATAGTTTCTCCTTCGTCCACTTTGCCTTTTGGCAAATCCCAACTATTGCGACGGTAAATCAGGAGAATCTGGCCGGCGGTGTTAAATACCAGTCCGCCGGCAGCCGGGATATACGTATAGAGCGTCAGAAAATCGTCCCAGATTTTCGATACATCGTCGTTGTAGACAATGATGCAATCAAAGCGCCGGGATTTTTCGAGCAGATCGGCGTAATTGAGCAAATACTTGGGTTTGCCGGGATAACGGGCCACCATCACAGCGGGTGAAGGGGCGGGTAAATGTGCCAACTCTACGGTCGTACACATATAAAGGGGCGTGTCGTTAATATATACTTTGTACATTTGCTGGGTCTATGAAAACGTACACAAAATGGATCAAACAATAGCCCTAAGCGTAGCGCAACAGTTGCTGCAAATTAAGGCAATAAAATTGAGTCCCCAAAACCCATTTACCTGGGCATCGGGGATGCGATCGCCGATCTACTGCGACAATAGGGTGGCACTCTCCCACCCCTGCTGTTCGAAACCTGCTCATCAAGGGATTTCAAGAGGCATCGGGGGCTTTTGGCCCGGTAGACGTCGTCGCCGGGGTGGCCACCGCGGGTATACCCCATGGCGCCATATTGGCCGACAGGCTGGGATTGCCGTTTGTGTATGTGCGGGAGAAAGCAAAATCACACGGCCGCCAAAACCAGATCGAAGGCGAATTGAGTCCTGGAGCCCGCGTGTTAGTTGTAGAAGATCTCATTTCTACAGGCGGTAGCAGCCTGAAAGCGGTTGAAGCTCTGCGGGAAGCGGGCGCGGTGGTAGCCGGCGTACTTGCCGTATTCACCTACGGACTGCCGGCCTCCGAACAAGCCTTTAGCGAAGCACAGTGTCCACACCTGGCATTAAGTGATTTTGAAACCCTGCTAAAGGCTGCCATGGAGGCTCATTATCTCAATGCCGAATCTTTGAACACGCTCAGCGCCTGGAGCAAAAGCCCCCAGGCATGGAGCGAAAATTGGCTCGCTGCATACGAAGCCAAATAAATTATTATCTTTGGCCGAATAATCTAACACATACAAACGCTGTTTATGTCGGTGATTACACCCAAGTCAGAAGAATTTCTGCGCAGCTATATCAACAATGCTTCTCCGACAGGTTTTGAATCCGCTGGTCAGCAGCTTTGGCTCGACTATGTAAAGCCATTTATTACCAATTGGCACGTTGACAATTATGGCACCGTATACGGGGTTATCAACCCGGGTCATGATTATAAAGTCGTCATCGAAGGGCATGCGGACGAGATTTCCTGGTTTGTACATTATATTTCTGAAGACGGGTTTATCAATGTGATTCGCAACGGAGGCTCCGATCACTTGATTGCGCCTTCCAAACGAGTCAACATCCATACCAAAAACGGCCTCGTCAAAGGCGTTTTTGGCTGGCCAGCGATACACACCCGCCATGGCGACGACGCCAACCTGACGCCCAAACTCGAAAATATTTTTATAGATGTGGGCGCCAAAGACAAAGAAGAAGTGATGAAGATGGGTATCCACGTGGGCTGCGTCATTACCTATGAAGACGAGATGATCGTCCTCAACGACAGATACTACGTAGGAAGGGCCCTCGACAACCGCATCGGCGGTTTTTGTATCGCGGAGGTGGCGCGTCTTATTCACGAAAATAAGGTACAACTGCCCTATACCCTGTACGTAGTCAATTCGGTTCAGGAAGAAGTGGGGCTGCGGGGCGCCGAGATGATCGCCCAGACTATTAAGCCTAACGTCGCTATCGTAACCGACGTGACACACGATACCCATACTCCGCTGGTTAGTTCAAAAAAACACGGCGATGTAAAAAGCGGTGCAGGGCCTTCAGTGACCTATGCGCCTGCGGTTCATAACAAGCTACTGTCGCTTATCATTTCTACTGCCGAAGAAAAAGGCATCCCTGTGCAGCGCGAAGCAGCATCGAGGCGCACCGGCACCGATACCGATGCGTTTGCGTATTCAAACGGCGGCGTGCCTTCTGCCCTTATTTCTCTTCCGCTCCGGTATATGCATACCACTGTAGAAATGGCGCACAAAGACGACGTCAATAACGTGATCAAACTGATTTACGAAACGCTATTAAAAATCGAAAACAGCCATAATTTTAAGTATTTCTAATGCGCCTGCTCAAGTCAATGTTGGATGCGCTTTTGTATGGCAATATCCTCATTGCATTGGGCGCAGCTTCCTTGTCGGGGCAAACGCAATGGCTACTCACCGGACGCTTGCACTGGAGTCCTTATCTGGGTTTCCTTTTTTTCTCTACGTTAGGGTTATATACCGTTCACAGGTTGATCGGGCTGTCTAAATCTGCAAAAACGGGCTATTACCACGAGCGATGGGCAATCGTTGCGCGTTTTAAGCCGATGCTGTATGCGGAGTTGGGTCTTTCTGCTATTGCAGCCTGCTTTTTTTTTATAAAAATAATCGATCTGTGGGTTTGGCTACTCGCGCCATGCGCGCTGGCAGCCGCATACGTACTGCCTGTACTGAGTGGTTCCCGCAGACTTCGCGACGTACATTTTGTAAAAATTTTTACGCTCACCGCAGTCTGGGTTTATTTAACCGTGGTCTTGCCGGCAGCAGAACTACACCTGACCGTAAATCTCCCTATGCTGGTGATGTGCATCGAGCGGTTGTGCTTCATCTTCGCCATTGCCCTTGCATTCGATCTGCGCGATATCGATTCCGATAAATCGGCGGGGGTGAAAACCCTGCCGGGCAGCTGGGGAGTATCCAAAACGAAAGCCATAGCAGTCGGCAGCCTGGCGCTTATGCCAGTAGCTTCATTTTTTAATTGGCGGGCTGACGCATACAGCTTATATTCGCTATTGGCATTGTTGCTTTCGGCAGGTATCAGCGCTATCCTGGTTGTAGGAGCCCGGCCGGCGAAAAGCGATTATTACTTCAGCGGACTCATAGATGGTATGTTATTATTTCAAAGTGTGTTAGTCTTGATCGTATGAATTATTGGTTAGTCAAATCAGAACCCTTCGTGTTCAGCTTTGCCGATCTGGAGCGGGAAGGACGCACCATGTGGGAAGGCGTGAGAAACTATACAGCCCGCAACAACCTCAGAGCCATGCGCAACGGCGATATGGTGTTGTTTTACCACAGCAACGAAGGTCTCGAAATAGTGGGCATTGCCTCCGTAATCAAGGAAGCTTACCCGGACCCCACCGCCGAAAAAGGCGATTGGTCGGTAGTTGACCTGGCGCCGGTGAAGCGACTGCAAAAAACCGTGCCGCTGTCGGTTATCAAAGCCACGCCTGTCCTGCAACAAATCGGGCTGGTTCGCCAGGGCAGATTATCAGTCATGCCTCTGCAACCCGAAGAATTTCAAGCTATTCTGCAAATGGCAGATACTACAATTTGATCTTAAATTGTAACTGTTTAGTAGGGTTTAGTGCCTTCGCAGTTTAGCGTTAGGGTTTAGCGTTAGGTTTAGTTTTCTAAACATACAGCTAAACCCAATCGCTAAACCCTAACGCTAAACCCTACCAAACAGTTATCTTAAATTATTTTCATATGAAAACCCTCTCCTATCTTTCCGGACTGTGCGCCGTGCTGCTGATCGCAACTACAGGCGCTTTTGCACAAGCAGACAAAAGCATATACAACGACGACCCCATGCAGACGATTCCGCTGGGCACAAAAGAAGCGGAATACTATTACCGCTATGCCAAAGGCGGTAAAGTGGACCAGGCGCGAATAGAACCTCCATTTTGGTGGGTGGGTATGCACCACCCTACTGTCGAATTGATTATTTACGATCAGGATATTAGAAATGCAAGTGTAAGCGTCAATTATCCCGGCGTAAAAGTGAACAAGGTAAGTCAGGAGCAAAATCCCAACTACCTGTTTGTAGAACTGACCATTGGTCCCGGCGCCGCAGCGGGTAAATTCCCCATCGTGCTTACCTCAAACGGCAAAAGCAAAAGTTACGACTACGAGTTGCGCACCCGAGATACCGGCGCAGGCAGGGCGCAAGGCCTCACAAGCGCTGATTTCATTTACACGCTCATGCCGGATCGCTTTGCCAACGGCGATCCGGGCAATGACAGCTACGCCGATATGAATGCCAGCGGCACCCACCGCGGAAAGATATTTTTCCGTCACGGCGGCGATATCCTGGGTATCATGGAACGGCTCGACTACCTGCAAGAACTTGGCGTGACAGCTATCTGGCCGACTCCCGTACTCGAAAACGACCAACCCTACGCATCTTATCACGGCTATGCGGTCACCGACCACTATCAAATAGATAAGCGATTCGGTAGCAACGAATTATATCTGCAATTTGTAGAAAAATGCCACGCCAGAGGTTTGAAAGTCGTCATGGATATCATCCACAATCACGTAGGCGACCAACACTGGTTTATCCGCGATTTGCCTTCAGAAGACTGGATTCACCAGTTTCCCGAATTTACCCGCAGCATCTACCGCGAACCGGTATGGATGGACCCCTATGGCTCCGAAACAGACAAAAACGCCACAGCTGATGGCTGGTTTGACCGCCATATGCCTGACCTCAACCAGAAAAATCCGCACCTGGCTAATTTTTTAATCCAAAACAATATTTGGTGGATTGAATACAGCGGCCACGACGCCTATCGCATCGATACGTATTATTATCCCGACCAGGAATTCCTTTCTAAATGGTGTAAGCGAATTAAAGATGAATACCCCAATTTTCATCTTTTTGGTGAAACCTGGGTGCACGGCCCCGCCGTACAGGCATTTTTCACCCAAAACAACCACCTGGTAGAAGGTTTTAATTCCAACTTACCGGGAGTAACCGATTTTCAGATTCACTATGCCATAACGGAATCGATTTCAGGCAAGCAGGGATGGACCGACGGGGTCAACAAATTGTACTATACCCTGGCCCAGGATTTCCTGTACGAGGACCCGTTCCGCAACGTGCTCTTTCTGGATAACCACGATACCAACAGATATTTCAGCTCTATTGGCGAAGATATGGCCAAGTACAAATCGGGCATAGCGCTGATGATGACCCTGCGAGGCATCCCTTCCATTTATTATGCCACCGAAATACTGATGACCGGCCAAGGCGGCGCCTTTGGCGAAGCAGGCAGAAGGGATTTCCCCGGTGGCTGGCGGGATGATAAGGTGGATAAATTCAAAGCTTCCGGCCGCAGCCAAAAAGAACAGGAAGCGTTTGAATACGTGCGCAAATTGGCGCAATACCGCAAGCAAAACCCGGTGCTGCATCGGGGCAAACTCATGCAGTATGTGCCCAATAACGGTGTGTACGCCTACTTCCGCTATGACGGCAAAAAAACGGTGATGGTGGTGTTTAATTCAACCGACAAACCTGTTGAAGTAGCTACTACGCGATTCCACGAACGCATGGCCGGCTATAATTCCGCGATGGATGTGATAAGCGGCGAAACGCTCGGCAACCTGGCCAAAATCTCACTACAACCCAGTGAGACGAGGGTGCTGGAACTGAGGTAAAGACTTTAGGACTGTATGACTGTAGGACTTTACGACTATACGATTTAAGTGCAAACGTCTTAAAGTCATATAGTCGTAAAGTCGTACAGTCTAACTTTTCTCCACAGCATGTCCTCCGAAGCCATGCCTCAGGGCGGCCACCACTTTTCCCGAAAAAGTATCTTCCATCTGCGAGCGGTAGCGCATAAACAGCGACAATGCGATTACCGGCGTGGGCACGCCGAGGTCGAGCGCCGTTTCTACCGTCCATTTGCCTTCGCCGGATGAATTCATCACACCTTTGATAGACGACAACTCCGGGTCGGCGGCAAAAGCGGATTCGGCGAGTTCCATGAGCCAACCCCGGATTACGGAGCCGTGGTTCCATACTTTTGCAATATTTTGATAATCAATATCATAATCGCTTTTCTGAAGCACTTCAAAACCTTCGGCCATCGCCTGCATCATGCCGTATTCGATGCCGTTGTGTACCATTTTTACAAAATGACCGCTGCCGGGGCCTCCGGTATACACATAGCCGTCGGGCTGTGCTAAGGCCTGGAATACGTGTTCCCAGCGTTCAAAAACCGCTTTTTCCCCGCCGGCCATCAGACAGGCGCCGTGCCGGGCGCCGCTCACTCCCCCACTGGTGCCGCAATCGAGGAAATGGATGCCCAACTCTCGGAGTTCGTGGTAGTGTTTCACGCTGTCTTTGTACATCGAATTACCGCCGTCAATGACGGTATCGCCGGGGCTCAACAATGCCGCGAGTTGTTCCAGTGTATGCGCAACGGCTTCGCCGGCGGGAATCATCAGCCAGATAAGACGCGGAGTGGGAAGGTTCTGAACCAGCGCTTCCAGGGAGTCAGCCGTATGGATGTCTTCCTGGGTAGACTTAGCTCGCAGTCCGGCATCGATATCGTAGCCGGTCACCGAAAATCCTTTGTCGCGGAGGTTCAGGGTAATGGCGAGGCCCATTTTTCCCATACCCACAACTCCTATGTGTTGTGATGCTTGCATATAGAAATTTATAATAAGGTTTAGTGCCTTCGGCAGTTTGGCGTTAGGGTTTAGCGTTTGGGTTTAGCGTTAGGGTTTAGCGTTAGGGTTTAGCGTTAGGGTTTAGTTTTTTTAACATACAGCTAAACCCAATCGCTAAACTGCGAATGCACTAAACCCAATCGCTAAACCCTCTTAAACAGTTACAATTTATATTAAATGAACAGGTCCAGGAGTAAACACCCCAGCAGTCCCACTACGGATACAATCGTTTCCATTACAGTCCAGGATTTGAGTGTTTGTACGATCGTGAGATTGAAATATTCCTTGAACAACCAAAAGCCGGTATCATTCACCTGTGAGCAGGTCAGGCTGCCGGCGCCGGTGGCCAATACCAATAGCTCAGGGCTGGCGTGGCCTCCGGTTGCCAGCGGTGCGGCGATACCTGCGGCGGTCAGGGCGGCTACCGTGGCTGAACCCAGCGCGATGCGCAGGGCTGCGGCTATGCTCCAGGCAAGCAGCAGTGGCGACATATTACTGGCATTAAACAATTTGACCAGGTAATCGCCCGCTTGACTATCCACCAATACCTGCTTGAAGGCCCCGCCTCCGCCTATGATCAACAGAATCATAGCAACAGGTTTGACGGCATTGGCAAAGCCATCCATAATGTCGCTCCATTTGCGGCCCAAACCCAAGCCAAGCGTTAAAGCGCCCAACAATACGGCTAGCAAAAGCGCGATAACCGGGTCTCCGATAAACGATAGTAAGGTCAATACCGGGTGGCCTTCCGGCAAGGTCAATTTGGCGACAGCCGCACCGGCCATCAGCAAAACCGGCGTCAATGCCGTAAAAACGGCTATAGAAAAGCCGGGTACCCGATGAGGATTATCGGGTTCAGCTTTGATAAGCCCCTCTGGCAGCGCCGTCCAGCTATTTTTAAACGTACTGCCAAATAGCCAACCGGCTACCAGAATAGCTGGAATAGCTATTACGAGCCCATACAAAAGCGTAAGCGTGATATCGGCCTGATAAGTAACAGCCACTGCCGTAGGCGCCGGATGGGGCGGCAAAAAGCCATGCGTAACCGACAAGGCCGCTATCATCGGTATGCCTACGTACAACAGCGGCAAACGCGTAGAAGCCGTAACGGCAAAAATGAGGGGAATGACGATCAGAAAACCCACCGTGTAAAACAGCGGAATGCCAATGATAAAACCGGTGAGCATCAAAGCCCAGGGTACCCGGCGGGGGCCAAAAATCTCTACCAGCTTGGAAGTAATCACCCTGGCCGCACCGCTTTCCGCGATAAGCGCGCCGAGCATGGCGCCAAAACCAAGCATCAGCGCCAGGTCTCCCAGGGTATCCCCCACCCCTTTTTGATGGATCCTACTACCTGGCCAATGGGCATGCCTTCGGCTAAACCTACGCCTACCGCTACGATGATCAACGCAATAAACGCATTAAACCGCAGTCCGATAACCAGTATCAACAATAGCGCGATACCCAATGCAATGACGATTAATGGCATGGTTTATAGGTATTTGTATTTTTTTAATAATAATTTAAATTCAAAAAATGAATCGCGATAGATCTCGTGGTTAGGGGTATTTGGATAAAATGTCTTTGTATCCTTTTCCACTGGGGCAAACTCGTGGCCGGTTAAGACTTTTCGGGCCAATACAGCTGCACCCCAGGCGGAAAGTTCTTCTGTGTGGCTCAGACAAACCTTTGTGCCAAAAATATCGGCTGCCAACTGCATAAAAAACGGCGATGCTGCCATACCCCCGCTCATCACAATACGGGAAAAGGCTGGATTGCCGCCGGTATTATGCATTTCCTCGATAATGAGGTGTAAATTAAATAAAATTCCCTCCAAGGCAGCACGCAACAGGTGAGCCGGCTTGTGCCGGTGCGTAAGTCCGGAAAAAGCGGCCTGCGCCGAGGCATTCCACAAAGGCGCCCGCTCCCCCATCAGATAAGGCATAAAAAGCAGTCCCTCGCTGCCTGCGGGCGCTTGAGCGGCGAGATCGAAGCGCTTTTGATAATTGGTACGCCTCACACCGAAGAGGCCGCTGTTGAGCCATTCCCAGGTATTGCCGCCGTTGTTGGAGGCGCCGCCAAACACGTATTGACCTTGCGAGAGTATATAGCAAAATAGCCGGCCATGCGGGTTGATCACGGGCGCGGGTGCATTGCTGCGCAGCGCAGCGCTGGTGCCCACCGTCATTACAGCCTGTCCTGGTCCGGTGATCCCGGCGCCCAGGTTGGCCAGGCAGCCGTCGCTGGCCCCTATGACGATTGGAATGCCGGCAAGTGTTTTGTGGGTTGATGCGAGTATTTCTTCAGGAGAAACCGGCTGGGAAAGCTGCTCGCGATGGATTTGGGCATATTTCAGGGCCTCTTCACACCAATGTATTTGATGAAGATCAAACAAACCAGTAGCAGATGCGATGGAGTAATCTATCAGCCAGGCGCCAGTAAGCCGGAAAACAAGGTATTCCTTTAGCGAAACCCAACGCGCCGCGCGCTTACACAGCTCGGGATGATGGGTGTGCCACCAGCGCAATTTGCACAGCGGAGACATCGGGTGAATGGGCGTTCCCGTGCGCTCATACAACTGTTTGCCTAAGCTTTTTTTATTCAGTTTATCGGCTTCTTCTACACTGCGGTTATCCGACCACAGCACCGCACGGGTAAGCGGCCTTCCATCGGCGTCTACTGCAAAAATGCTGTGCATAGCGCCGCTCAGGCCGATACCCCCAATCGGCGATTGGAGGGTGCGGATCAAGGCGAGCAGACAACTAAGCGTTTTGCGGAAAACCTGATCCGGGTCTTGTTCCACATAATCCGGCCGGGGCGAAAAAGCGGGATAATACCCCCGTTTTATAGCCACCGTCTGCCCTTGTTCGTCAAAAGCGATGGCTTTTACCGCAGTAGTCCCCACATCAAGGCCGATATAGATTGCTGGCGTCAAGCTTTTTTTTTGGAGTGAAGATAGAATTTCTATATTTGAAACATAAATCTATCTACACATGCCATCTTCCGCAAAATCGATGCAACTCAGCTTCACTAAGCTACTGTGGTTCTTATGTATAGCACTCCTGACTTACAGCTCTTACAGTTGCTCAAAAGTGAAGCCGAGGGTATTGGTTTTTTCCAAAACGGCGGGATACCGACACGCCTCTATCCCGGCGGGCAGAGAGGCCATCGCTAAATTGAGCACCGAACACAAATTCGACGTAGACTTCACAGAAGACGCCGCCTATTTTGCGGAAGAAAGCCTCAGGCGTTATAGCGCGGTTATCTTTCTAAACACTACAGGAGATGTGCTTGATCACAGACAGCAGGCTGATTTTGAGCGATTTATTCAGGCAGGCGGAGGTTATGTGGGTATTCACTCGGCCAGCGACACCGAATACGACTGGCCCTGGTACGGCAAACTTTGCGGCGCTTATTTCGACAGCCACCCGAAAATCCAGGGGCCGAACTTCAGGTAGTCGATCACCAACACCCTGCTACGGATTCGCTACCCGACCTCTGGAAAAGAACAGACGAATGGTACAACCTGCGCGACATTAAACAGGATTTGAAGGTGCTCGTCAAAATAGACGAAAAAAGCTACGAAGGCGGCAAAAACGGCGATACGCACCCCATGTCCTGGTATCACGAATACGATGGCGGCCGCGCTTTTTATACCGCGATGGGGCATACGTCGGAAAGCTATCAGGAACCCCTCTATCTCAAGCATTTATGGGGTGGCATTCAATACGCCCTGGGCAAAAAAGTGAAACTGGATTACAAAAAAGCCCGCACACTCCGGGTGCCGGAGGATAACCGCTTTTCAAAAGTCGTGTTAGACGAAAACCTGAACGAGCCGATGGAGATGGACTTCCTGCCCGATGGCAATATCCTGTTTATCGAACGCCGGGGCGCCATGAAGGTATACGACACCAAAACGCAGCAAACCCGGCAAGTCGCCGAACTCGACGTATTCACCGAGTTGGAAGACGGCCTGCTCGGACTTGCCCTCGACCCTGATTACAAGGTCAACCACTGGATTTATCTCTTTTATTCACCCGTAGGCCCCGAACACAAGCAGCACGTATCGCGGTTTGAATATTTTAATGGAAAATTAAATCTGGATTCTGAAAAAGTAGTATTGGTCATCCCCAACCAACGCGACGAGTGCTGCCATTCGGCGGGATGCCTTGAATTCGGCCCCAACGGGCTGCTGTATATCTCTGTTGGCGACAATACCAACCCGTTTGCTTCTTCGGGGTATGCCCCCATTGACGAAAGTCCAGGGCGCTCGGCCTGGGATGCCCAGAAATCCTCCGGCAATGCCAACGATTTCAGGGGCAAAATCCTACGCATCAAACCTAAATCTGACGGCACTTATACCATCCCCGACGGCAACCTGTTTCCCAAAGACGGCTCTAAGGGAAGCCCGAGATCTACGTCATGGGCAACCGCAATCCCTACCGCACGGCCATAGATCCTAAAACCAATTACCTCTACTGGGGCGAAGTGGGCCCCGATGCGGGCGAGGACGGCGAAAACCGGGGCCCTCGCGGCTACGACGAGGTCAACCAGGCCAAAACCGCCGGATTTTTCGGCTGGCCTTATTTTATTGGCGACAACAAGCCGTATTACGATTACAATTTTGCTTTAAAGAAGTCGGGTCAACTGTTTGATCCTCAGCATCCCATAAATAATTCACCCAACAATACCGGTATTCAGAATCTTCCACCTGCCCAGCCGGCGATGGTGTGGTATCCTTACGGCGATTCGCCCGATTTTCCGCATACCGGCAGAGGCGGCAGGAATGCTATGGCAGGGCCGGTGTATTATGCCGATATGTATGCGGATTCGGAAACCCGCCTGCCGGATTACTACGATGGCAAATTCTTCATGTACGACTGGATGCGCAACTGGATTTTGGCCGTCACCTTCGACGAAGAGGGCAATTACGAGAAGCTGGAGCCCTTTTTATCCCATCTAAAATTTGACAAAATAATCGACATGGTGCTGAGCCCCGACGGCGAATTGTACATGCTCGAATACGGCACCACCTGGTTTGCCCACAACCCCGATGCCCGGCTTATCAAAATCGAATACGAAAGCGGCAACCGCAAGCCGCAGGCCGTCATTAATGCCGACAAAACCGCCGGCGCCGTGCCTCTGACCATACAGGTTAGCGCCGATTCTTCCCTCGATTTCGACGGAGACGCCATCACTTACAGTTGGTCGACCAGCGAAAAAGCCGAAACCGGCATAACCAGCGCGCAAACATCGTTTACTTTTACCACCCCCGGCGACCACTTCGTTACCCTGACTGTCACCGATAAAGAAGGCAAACAGGGTACGGCTACGCTCCAGGTCATCGCGGGCAACGAACCGCCAGCCGTCAAAATAGATGTAGTGGGCAATAGCATGTTCTACTGGGACAACTCGTCAATCGATTACGAAGTAAAAGTCAGCGACACCGAAGACGGCAGCTTAGCAGCTAAGTCCATCTCACCCAAAAGCGTGCGATTCACCATCGACTACCTGGAAAACAGCGAAGATCTCACCCTCATCGCCCAAGGCCATATGCAAGACCCCCTGCCCGCCAACCTGGCCAGCGGCAGAGCGCTGATGAACGAAAGCGACTGCAAAGCCTGCCACGTCGTCGACAATAAATCGGTGGGGCCCAGCTACATAGATATTTCCAAACGATACGAAAAAGACCCCAAGGCCGTCTCAAAACTGGGCGAAAAGATCATCAAAGGCGGCGGCGGCAACTGGGGCGAAACAGCAATGGCCGCGCACCCGCAGTTCAACAAATCGGAAGCCGAATCCATCGCGGCGTATATCCTGTCGCTTGGCAAACCCGTGGAATTCCCCCCGGGCCCGCCGTTGAAAAGCAAATATGCATTCCCGACTAAGCCTCAAACAAATGGCGTTTACGTCTTCATGGCCTCCTACCAGGACAAAGGCGGCAAGGGCGCTTCGCCGGCCACCGGCAGGGATATGGTCAAACTGGCGTATCCTTCCTTCCAGGCAGAAGACTACGAAGAAGCAAGCACGGGTATTTTACAAGCCGAAATGGAAGATTACCAGGGCGGCGCACTAAAGGGCATCATTTTCACACCGGGCGTGGTGCATATTGGTTTTAATGAAATAGATCTCACGGGTGTACGACGCTTACAAATTAGCGCAGTAGCCAATAAAAAAGACATGACGGGCGGATTGCTGGAAATCCACGCCGATGCGGTAGATGGCGCCTTGCTGGGGACAGTAGAGATCCGCGCAGAACAGGAAGGAAACATTCCCAAAGAGATTTGGTGTGCGATCAAGCCCACCAACGGGAGACACAAACTATTTCTGGTTAACAGGCAGGAGAATAAGGGCGCTGACAAAGCATTTTTTGTAGATCGACTTTATTTATCCAACCAAGCCGCCGAGCAATGAGAGCTTGGATGGACTTTCGTGATTGAGCGAAAGCGAACAAATTTTATTTCAGACGAGACGCATTTTGCAGACGTAGCCGGCAGCTACGGCGAAAAAATGCAACGAAGTATCAAATAAAATTTGTCGTTTGTAGCCAATTGACGGAAGTTCAGCCAAGCTCTATGTCAAAGGTTTGGCCAAACAACATAAAATCCCCAATTTTGCGGGCGGAAACAAAAAAGCCTAACCAAAAACGCCCTGCATGCCGCAAAAAATTGCTGTTTTCCCCGGTTCCTTCGACCCCATCACCACCGGTCATGTCGATTTAGTGGAACGCGCGTTGCCCCTGTTCGACAAAATCATAGTCGCCATAGGCGTGAATACCCAGAAGCAGTACCTCTTTAGCCTTGAGCAGCGCATACAGTGGCTGGAAGACGTATTTGCCCATGAAGACCGGATAGCAGTAGATTATTTCGAAAACCTGACCGCGCATTATTGCACGCGTATCGGCGCCAATTTTTTGCTGCGGGGCCTCCGCAATGCCTCCGATTTCGATTACGAAAAGACCATTTCACAACTCAACCATATTGTCGGCAATGGTATTGAAACTATTTTCCTGATCAGTCAACCGGCATACTCTCATATTAGTTCTACTATAGTAAGAGAGATCATCAAGGGAGGGGGCGATGCGTCGCCGTTTATTCCCGGGCAAGTGATTATTCCGGCGAAGTAATGGACTTGGTAATGTTTTTTTTATTCACCGCAGAGTTAAAGGAGTTTGACGCAGAGTTTCGCCGAGCCAGCATCACGCTCCGCGAAACTCCTTTCAACTCTTTTTAACTCTGCGGTAAAAATACAACTTGAACCTAGCATGTCCGATCAAACCTACAGTTGGATCTTATTTGACGCAGACAACACGCTCCTCGACTTCGACAGTTCTGAACGGCAGGCCCTGCAAAAAACGTTAGAAGAATCGGGATTGCCTTACAGCGACGATATTCTGACCCTCTACAACCAGATCAACAAAGCCTGCTGGCATGCCTTTGAAACCGGGCAAATCAGCCGGCAACAGCTGCGCACGCTGCGTTTTGAGCAGTTTTTTGGCGCCATCAATGCTTCCACTGATATTCCGGTATTCTCACAGCGGTATCTTTATTTTCTGTCGCAGTCCGTTTACCTGATCGACGGCGCCGGGCACCTGCTTGCCCAGCTGCATTCGCGCTACCAATTGGCCCTCATCACCAACGGGTTGAAAGACGTGCAGCGTTCCCGGCTCGAGTTATCAGGTATTCAGCACTATTTCCAGGAAATCATCATCTCCGATGAGGCGGGTTATTCCAAACCCCATACCGGCTTTTTCGATTTTACTTTTGACAAAATAGGATCGCCGGCCCGCGAGGAAGTCATGGTGGTAGGCGACAGCCTCAACGCCGATATCGGCGGCGGCAACGCTTACGGCCTTCACACCTGCTGGTACAACCCCGAAAAATCGGAAAACCAGTCGGGCATATCGCCGACCTTTGAAATTCACGACCTCGCAGAATTGCGGGCCTTGTTATTGACAAACTAACCATACATCACTACATAACAACCAGATTATGTCAAACGCATTTTTCAAAGTACCACACGCCGTCAACGAACCCGTGTTGAGCTATAAGCCGGGATCGCCGGAACGCGCTGAATTAAAGGCCACCATCGCCTCCCTGAAATCGTATCAGTTAGAACTGCCCATGCACATCGATGGCAAACCCGTATTTACCAACGAAAGAAAAGCCATCCATCCGCCCCACGAGTTGTCGCATACGCTGGGTTATTACTCCCGCGCCGACGCCTCCCACGTAAAAGCCGCCGTCGACGCGGCCATGAAAGCCAAAAAAGACTGGGAAAACATGCCCTGGCAAGAGCGCGCAGCCATTTTCCTAAAAGCTGCCGACCTGCTTGCCGGCCCCTACCGCGCAAAAATGAACGCCGCCACCATGCTGGGGCAGTCCAAAAACGTCTTCCAGGCCGAAATCGACTGCGTGGCCGAGTTGTGCGACTTCTTCCGCTACAACGTACAATACATGACGGAAATATACCAGCAGCAGCCCAATAGCGCGCCGTTGACCTGGAATCGCATGGAATACCGCGCGCTGGAAGGTTTCGTTTTTGCGCTTACGCCTTTCAACTTTACGTCTATCGCGGGCAACCTGCCCTCTTCGCCTGCCATCATGGGCAATACCGTGGTGTGGAAAGCCGCTGAAACGCAGATCTATTCCGCCGCCGTCATCATGGAAGTATTCGAAGCCGCAGGGCTGCCTCCGGGCGTCATCAACCTCTTGTTTGTCAGCGGTCCCACGGCCGGCGAGGTCATCTTCAACCACCGCGACTTCGGCGGCTTGCACTTCACCGGCAGCACGGGTATCTTCCAGCAATTGTGGCAGACCATCGGGACCAACCTGAACAAGTACAAATCGTACCCGCGCATCGTAGGGGAAACCGGCGGAAAAGACTTCGTGATGGTACACGCTTCTGCTAATCCTAAAGCTGTGGCCACCGCTCTTTCGCGCGGCGCTTTTGAATACCAGGGGCAAAAATGTTCGGCCGCTTCCCGGGCTTATATCCCCAAAAGCTTGTGGAAAGAGGTCAAAACATTATTGGTAGAAGATATTCAATCTTTTAAAATAGGTTCTCCGGAAGATTTTACTAACTTTGTCAACGCTGTCATTGACGAAAGAGCCTTTGACAAAATTACCCGCTACATAGCCCAGGCAAAAAATGACAGTGGTGTCGAGATCATTGCGGGTGGAAACTTCGATAAATCAACGGGTTACTTCATCGAACCTACCGTTATGGTAGTGCAGGATCCCCACTATATCACGATGTGTGAAGAACTGTTCGGCCCGGTATTGACGATCTACGTCTACGAAGACAAAGACTACGACAATACACTGGAATTGCTCGACAATACTTCGCCTTATGCCCTGACGGGCGCTATTTTTGCCACCGAAAGAAAGGCCGTCATGACCGCTTTCGAAAAACTGCGCCACGCTGCCGGCAATTTTTATATCAACGACAAACCCACCGGCGCGGTAGTAGGCCAACAGCCTTTCGGCGGCGCCAGGGGGTCGGGCACCAACGACAAAGCGGGCTCAGTCCTCAACCTGTATCGCTGGACGTCGCCGCGTGCCATCAAAGAAAACTTTGTATCGCCAACGGATTATCGCTATCCGTTTATGGCCGAAGAATAATCCGCCCAGCGGATATAAGTCGCTAATAACAAATTGAGAAGGGTGTCTCTTGTAGAAGAGATGCCCTTCATTTTTTGGACTGTAGGACTTTACGACTGTAGGACTTTACGACTGTAGGACTTTACGACTGTAGGACTTTACGACTGTAGGACTTTACGACTGTAGGACTTTACGACTGTAGGACTTTACGACTGTAGGACTATGCGACTGTAGGACTTTACGACTGTAGGACTATGCGACTGTAGGACTTTACGACTGTAGGACTATGCGACTGTAGGACTATGCGACTGTAGGACTATGCGACTGTAGGACTTTACGACTGTAGGAACTTGGGCTACATACTTAAAATCGTATAGTCGCATAGTCGCATAGTCGGACAGTCGTAAATTTGTATATTTGCCAGACAACCAACATCACAACACATGTCAGCAACCAGATTCCGTCCGGGTGTATTGCATGGCGACGAAGTAACCGCCTTGTTCAACTACGCCAACGAACATAATTTTGCCCTGCCCGCCGTCAACGTCATCGGCACCAACTCCATCAATGCTGTGCTGGAGACCGCCAAAGCGGTTAATTCGCCGGTAATTATCCAGTTTTCAAATGGAGGCGCCGCGTTTTATGCCGGCAAGGGACTTTCCAATACAGACGAGAAAGCCGCCATCCTGGGTGCTATCTCCGGGGCCATGCACGTCCACACCATGGCCGAGGCATACGGCGTCACCGTCGTGATGCACACCGACCACTGCGCCAAAAAACTCCTGCCCTGGGTAGACGGGTTGCTCGACGCCGGAGAAAAATTCTATGAATCGCGGGGGTATCCTCTTTATAGCTCTCACATGCTCGATCTATCAGAAGAGCCCTTGCACGAAAACGTAGAAATCTGCGCCAAATACCTCGACCGCATGAAAAAACTGGGCATGACCCTCGAAATAGAGTTGGGCGTGACCGGCGGCGAAGAAGACGGTGTAGACAATTCCAACATCGACAACGCCCGCTTGTACACCCAGCCCAGCGAAGTGGCCTATGCGTATGAACACCTGGGCAAAGTAAGTCCGCGCTTCACCATTGCCGCCGCCTTCGGCAACGTGCACGGCGTATACAAACCCGGCAACGTAGAGCTGAAGCCCGTCATCCTCAAAAACTCGCAGGATTACGTGCGCGAGCACTTCGGTTTGTCGGAGCAATACCCCATCAACTTCGTCTTCCACGGCGGCTCGGGTTCGTCGCGCGAAGAAATCCGCGAAGCCATCGAATACGGCGCTATCAAGATGAACATCGATACCGACATGCAGTGGGCTTATTGGAGCGGCGTACACGACTTCTACAACGCCAAGAAGGACTACCTCCAGGGTCAGCTCGGCAACCCCGAAGGCGCCGACAAACCCAACAAGAAATACTACGATCCCCGCGTATGGCTGCGCGAAGGCGAAAAAGCCCTTATTACCCGTTTGAAGACGGCGTTTGAGGACTTGAATTGCCTGGGCAGGAATGCTTGAACGGGGAAGGCTGGGTCTGAGGGTGAGAGGGAGAGAGTGTGAGAGGGAGGGATTCCTGTGCGCTCCGTAGCGATGCGGTTTTATACCCATCGCTACGGAGCGCTTCCGTGTCTCCAAAAATGCCAGGTCGGCCGGGAAATTCACAGGAGACGCGATGAATCGCGTCTCTACCACGACACCTATATTTTAATAAATCTCCAACAAAAGTTACCTTTGGCGCCAATTCGATCAAATTGATTTTCAACCATGCACAACCTCATCGTCTTAGGCGCCGGAATGGTGGGCAGCGCCATCGCCATCGACCTGGCAAAAAAACATAAGGTAACTATTACAGATATTAGCCCGAAGGCGCTGGAGAAGGCCAAGGGCAAATGCGAGGTTTTGAACACCCTGCCGCTGGATGTATCTGACCTAACCGCGCTTGCCGCAGCCATCAAAGATTTTGACCTGGTCGTCTGCGCCGTCCCGGGCTTTTTGGGCTTTCAGACCCTCCAAACGATCATTGAGGCGGGGAAAAACGTGGTGGATATCTCCTTCTTCCCCGAAAACGCACTCGAACTGGATGCGCTGGCTAAGCAAAAAAATGTGACGGCTATCGTGGATTGCGGCGTGGCGCCGGGCATGGACAATATAATATTAGGTTATTACAACGGAAAACTGCAACTCACCGATTTTGAATGCCTGGTAGGCGGTTTACCCAAAATAAAAAAATGGCCGTTTTGCTACAAGGCCCCCTTCTCCCCTATCGATGTCATCGAAGAATATACCCGTCCGGCCCGGTATGTGGAAAACGGACAAATGGTGGTGAAAGAAGCCCTCAGCGACTGCGAATACGTGGAATTCGACCAGGTGGGCACGCTGGAGTCGTTTAACAGCGACGGACTGCGATCGATTATTTTTACGATGCCGCATATCCGGAATATGAAGGAAAAAACCCTGCGCTACCCGGGGCACGTAGAGTACGTGAAAGTACTGAAAGAAAGCGGCTTTTTTAATACGGAAGCTATCGAAATCAACGGACAAAAGGTATCCCCCCTGGATATGACCTGCAAGGTGCTGTTCAAGGAGTGGAAGCTGGGCGAAACCGAACCCGAGATGACGATTATGCGGGTTACCGTGAAGGGCAAAAACGCCGCAGGCCAGGAGGAAACTATCGTGTACAACCTGTACGACGAATACAATCCCGATACCCAGACTTCTTCGATGGCCCGCACAACCGGCTATACGGCCACTGCTGCGGTGAATTTGTTTCTGGAAGGATTATTTACCGAAAAAGGCGTCTTCCCACCCGAATTGGTAGGCAAACACGAGGCCTGTTTCCTTTATGTCATGGCTTATTTGAAGGAGCGGGGAGTGATGTACGAACGGGGTATTTTACCGCAGAGTTAAACGGAGTAAAACGGAGGTTCGCAGAGTCTGATATTGACTCTGCGAAACTTTGCGGTAACTATAACCTTAGCGTTCCAGGGGTACGGCTTGTATTTCTGCCGGTTGCGGGAATGTCAGTCCGCCGATAGGCTGGTTCAGCATTTGATACCAGTTTGCATCGGGTTGCTGTTCCAGTTGGTCGATCAGGCCGTAAAAGCCATCCAGGTAAGCAGCTATGTCGTCGCGGGAAGCTTTGTCGAGCATCTTAAAGCCCGACACGATGCCCAGCAGTTTCTCTTTTTTGGACTGGAAAAGGCCAATCGTTTGCTGTAATTCGGCATTTGCCGCAGGATGTCCCAGATAAATGCGGTCGCGCACGGTCAGCAACTTGTGGTCGGAATTGGGCAGTGCATAAGAGGCGTTGACGAGTCCGGAAAAGTCGTAATCGTAGCCTACCGGCAAAACGTAGTTATTGCTCAGGCGCACTTGCAGCAAGTTGCGGCTCATCGCCAGATCCCAGTCCGAATTGCCCACCATAAACTGGAACATCGACATCAGGCGTTCGTCGGCGGCTATGAGGGAGTCTTTCGGTACACCGCGGCACTCACATTGCTCGCCACCCATGCGGTTGGCGGCTTCGTCTTCGTCTTCGAGGATAAACCCAAAGCGCTTGATCTTGCCCAGATTAGCGGGGCCGTTGTCTTCGTAGGTCACCTTCACCAGCTGAACGCGAAAGCTGTTACTGGAAAGCTCGTTATACAGTTTGTAAATCAGGTATTCGCGAAGCAAATAATCCTGGCCGATTTCCTTGTCGTCCACGCAGTGGGTAACCAGTTTCAGATCGTTGTGCTCAGAGAAGCCGGCGGCGAGTAATTGCTTTTTTGGGAAACTTGAGTTTAAGCGGCGGAAAGTCGCACACGCGGCGGCGGAACTTGCCGCGGGGCTTGATTTCGATAGTGCTGGAGGTCTCGGCGCCTGAGAGGTCTTCGTAGCTGAATTGCGCTTCCTGGTAGGTATCCCTGCGCCTGTTGTTGATCAATTCGCCCAAATCGGTGCGAATCGTAATTTCGAGGGGCTCCGATCGCGTCAAATGATCAAAAATACTTTTACTTTTGTCCTCCTGTTCTTCGCCGAAACCGGCAGGTGAAGCGAGGGTGAAAATCGGCGCCATTAAACACAATAGCGCAATAGCCGTTAGGTGTATACGGGGTGTCATGAGATATAATTTTTTGCAACAGTCGGTAACTCTATCTACAAGTCTCTTGAAAGAGATTTTTTTTTAGAATCCGTTGCACGAGGACTGAAACATTAACATACGGTCCTGATACAACAACACCACAAAGATACGATGGTTTAGAATAATATTCCAGTTCATCGACAAACAAAACGCTTATTTTGACTATAATTTTAATTTCATCGACTAAATCAGAATAATCGCTTTAAATCTCTAACCCCTCAGCAATAAGTAATTCATTAAAGCTGTGAAAAAAAACAACATTGTGATGCAGGATAAGAGTCGAAACAGCCTCATAGGAATTATGCTTATGTTTTTGGTTTCATGCGCCAAGCCCGTGGCGCCCGAAATGCCCTCCATTCCTGTGCAGATGAGCGAAAAGCCTAAGAATATTATCTTGATGATCGGCGACGGCATGGGCTTATCTGCGCTCTCTGTGGGTTTATTTCAAAGCGCCAAACCGCTGAATATCGAACGTTTTCCGGTGGTGGGACTACATAAATCATATTCCTTCGACGATTTGGTCACGGATTCTGCCGCCGGCGCCACTGCTTTTGCCTGCGGCGTAAAGACATACAACAACGCCATTGGCGTCAATTCAGATACGGTTGCCTGCAAAACCATCCTGGAAGAAGCAGAAGAAAGAGGCCTGGCCACCGGGATGATCGCCACTTCAAGCATCGTACACGCCACCCCGGCCAGTTTCGCAGCGCATGAGCCCTTGCGCGTGCTCTACGAAGAAATTGCAGCAGATTACCTGGACACTGAAATGGACCTCCTGATCGGCGGCGGAAAAAAGTTTTTCGACCGGCGCAACCTCGACGAACGCGATCTCGTAACAGAGTGGAGAAAGCGGGGGTACAAGGTGTGGGACTATTCGCAAGCCGAACTACGCACTATCGAACTAGACCCCAGTACCAATTTGGTCTATTTTACGGCTGACAACCACCCGCTGCATGCTTCGCTGGGTCGCGACTATTTGCCTGATGCAACCCAAAAGGGGCTGAATTTTCTGGCAGAGCGAGGCAAAAAAGGTTTTTTCATCATGATCGAAGGCTCACAGATCGACTGGGCAGCGCATGCCAATGAAGGAAACATCCTCATCGATGAAGTCCTCGATTTCGACAAAGCGATCGGCCTGGCCCTCGATTTTGCCCAACGCCGCGGCGATACGCTGGTGCTGGTCACCGCCGACCACGAAAGTGGAGGCGTAGCCATCAACCCGAATTCCAGCAGAGGTAAGATAAAACCCATTTTCACCACCAACGGCCATACCGGCGCGCTGATCCCCGTATTTGCCTACGGCCCGAAAGCGGATCTGTTTGCGGGGGTGTATGAGAATACCAGCATTTATTTTAAGATGAAAGAAGCGCTGGGATGGTAGGGAGGGCTTTGCGACTTTGCGACTTTACGACTTTACGACTGTGCGACTTTGGGAAGAGGTGTAATCTTTCCGAGGAACGAGGGAAGGTGACATTTCGACCGGGCGACTGGGTCATTTTGGGGTTTTTCGAACAATTTTTGCTTTTTATTATTATAACAAAAATACGAGACAGGATAAAACCAATCAGACATGAAAGTTGAAGCACTCGACAACCTGCAATTGATAAAAGAAAGCGCCCGCGACTTTGCGGAGCAGCATATTCGCCCACACGTCATGGAATGGGACGAAACGCAGCATTTCCCCATGGATTTATTTCACAAAATGGGAAAATACGGCTTCCTCGGCGTGTTGGTGCCCGAAGCATACGGTGGCGCTGAATTGGGCTACCAGGAATACATCACCGTTATAGAGGAAATCGCCAAAGTGTGCGGGTCTATCGGCCTTTCGGTGGCAGCTCATAATTCGCTTTGTACAAACCACATCCTGCAGTTTGGCGATGAAATTCAGAAAGCCAAATACCTTCCCAAACTGGCAACGGGCGAATGGATCGGCGCCTGGGGACTCACCGAGCCCAACACAGGTAGCGATGCCATCCGTATGCGCTGTGTAGCAGAGCGCGACGGCGATTACTACGTGATCAACGGCGCTAAAACGTTTATCACCCACGGTAAGTCGGGGCATGTAGCCGTCGTAATTGTGAGAACCGGCGACTTGCTCGACAGCCATGGCATGACGGCGTTTATCATCGAGCGCGGCACGCCGGGCTTCCAAGCCGGCAAAAAAGAAAACAAACTGGGCATGCGTGCCTCCGAAACGGCTGAACTCATCTTCGACAACTGCCGCATACACAAAAGCCAGATGCTGGGCAATGAAGGCGAAGGTTTTATCCAAGCTATGAAAATTCTAGATGGCGGCCGCATATCTATCGCGGCGCTGTCGCTGGGCATTGCCAAAGGCGCTTACGAGGCCTCGGTGAAATACGCTAAGGAGCGCGAGCAATTTGGCAAGCCCATCTCATCTTTTCAGGGCATCAGCTTCAAACTGGCCGATATGGCCACCCAAATCCAGGCCTCCGAACTCCTCATCCGCCAGGCCGGCCATATCAAAGACAACAGCGGTAATGCCACCAAGATTTCGGCTATGGCCAAATACTATGCCTCGGAAGTGGCCGTCTCGGTGGCCAACGAGGCCGTCCAAATCTTCGGCGGCTACGGCTATACCAAAGATTTTCCCGTAGAAAAATTCTACCGCGACGCCAAACTCTGCACCATCGGCGAGGGCACTTCGGAGATTCAGAAGTTGGTGATTTCGAGGGAAATTCTGAAGGAGTAGGTTTAGCGATTGGGTTTAGCAGCATATTTAGTAAACTAAACCTTATCGCTAAACTGCGCATGCACTAAACCCTATCGCTAAACCCGCCGCAGGCACTACACCGCCTGAATAATATCATACTGCGTCAAAATATGAATTCCTCCGGCCTTGTCCTTGGCGAGTACGGCTGGGATTGTTTTACTGATATACTTACTAAGCTGATTGAAGGGCAGGTCTTCGCTGACTACCGGGAAAGGATCGCCCATCACAGACTCCACCGTTTTTTCCGTGTTTTGCATCGGATTTTCCAGCAGATAGGTTAGCACCGTATTTTCTGTGACGGCGCCGACGAATGCGCCGTCTTTGGTGACAGGCAGCTGGGAGATATCGTGGTCCTTCATGAGTTGGAAGGCGTGGCGCACCGTATCGGCGATGTCTACCGTGATAAAACTTTTGTCCTTCTTGCGGGAAATGACGTCTTTCACCTTCAGTTCGGTATCCAGGAAACCGCGTTCGCGCATCCAGTCGTCGTTGTAAATTTTGCCTACATAGCGACTGCCGTGGTCGTGGATCACCACCACCACCACGTCGTCTTTGGTGAGGCGGTCTTTGAGCTGCAGGAGCCCGGCCACGGCCGAGCCGGCGGAATAACCGAGCATGATACCTTCCTCGCGGGCAATGCGGCGGGCCATCACGGCGCCGTCTTTGTCGCTGACCTTTTCAAAGTGGTCGATTAGAGAGAAATCCACGTTTTTCGGTAGGATATCTTCGCCGATGCCTTCGGTGATATAGGGATAGATCTCATTGGGATCAAAGATGCCCGTCTCGTGGTATTTTTTGAATACGGAGCCGTACGTATCCACGCCCCAAATCTGGATATTGGGGTTTTGCTCCTTGAGGTATTTTGCCACGCCCGAGATAGTGCCGCCGGTGCCTACGCCGACAATCAGGTGGGTCACCTTGCCGTCGGTCTGGCGCCAGATCTCCGGGCCGGTGCTTTCGTAGTGCGCCGTGCGGTTCGACAAATTATCGTATTGATTGCACCAATAGGAATTGGGAATCTCCTTACTGAGTCGGTCAGCTACTGAATAATACGAGCGGGGGTCTTCAGGTTCGACGTTGGTAGGGCATACGATCACCTCGGCGCCCAGGGCTTTCAGCATATCGATTTTCTCTTTCGACTGCTTGTCGCTGGTCGTAAAAATGCAGCGGTAGCCCCTTACCACGGCTGCGATGGCCAGTCCCATACCCGTATTACCCGATGTACATTCGATAATCGTGCCGCCCGGAGCGATATCGCCGCGTTTTTCGGCGTCATCCAGCATCTTCACCGCCATGCGGTCTTTGATAGAATGGCCGGGGTTGAAGGTCTCCACTTTCATTAGCACCAGCGCGGGCACGCCCTCCACTACCCTATTCAGTTTCACGAGCGGCGTATTGCCGATGGTTTGTAGGATGTTGTCGTAATATTGCATTTTATGTAATTTGTAAAGCTATTATTCCCAATATTTTACCCTCACAAAAAACCTCGGATCTTTGGCATTTAGCACCTTGGCGGTAATGGGTGAAAGCACCACCACCACATCGTCGCCGTACACCGTATCCGGGATTCTACCGATCACCTTCACGTACACTGTGCGTTTACTCATGGGGTTGGTCACGGCGATCACCGATTTGATCGGAGCATGGCGGTGCAGGGCGTAAAAATCGGAATCTTCCTTGCTGTTTTTCTGCCAATAGGCCACGCCCTGGTGTTCCTTTTCCTTTTTGGCCACTTTTTCGCGTTGGTAGATGCGCGACATCGCCTCGTTGCGGCGCGAATTGGGGTCGCCGGAAAACTGCCGGAAACTCTCGGGCACGCCCTCCGTACTTATCCAGCCCACGTGGATGCGCTGGCCTTCCTTGACCGTAGTGGAAGTCATATCGTTGCGCTCCATGATAATTTCCATCGGCATGCGAAAATAGGTTCGGCAAATGCGGAACATCGTATCGCCTTTTTTCACCACATAATACACCGAAGCGTGTTTACCGGCGGCAAATGTATTGTCTTTGTACCGTTTTATCGCCCTATTGGGAATCGGGATGCGAATGGCTTGTCCTACCAAACCCGATTTTTCCTTCAGTCCGGGGTTGTAGTAATACAATTCCTCCACCGACAGTCCGTAAAACCGCGACAGCGAATACAGCGTTTGTTTTCTTTCCAGGCGGTGAACAAAAAACTTTTCTTCCCCTTCAATCGTAAGGAAGACGGTATCTTTGGGCAATAAATAGCGCAAACTGTCACCGGTTGCCTGGGTATTGGTAATCAGGGCGCACCACAGCAAAAAAGTAGGCAGGGCGCGTAAGGTAGTACTCATAGTATTTAATTTTAACGCAAAAATATGAAAACCCTCGGAATCATACCTGCCCGCTATGCGTCAACACGCTTTCCGGGCAAACCTTTAGTAGATATTAACGGTCAAAGTATGCTACAGCGCGTATACAACCAGGCTTGTAAAGCCGATTTGCTGCAAAAAGTAGTCATCGCCACCGACGACGAGCGCATTTACCGGCATGCAGAATCTATCGGCGCGCCCGTGATGTATACCGACTCCTCCCACCAAAGCGGCACCGACCGCTGCGCGGAGGTAGCCGCATCCTACCCGGAGATGGACGTGGTAGTCAACATACAAGGCGACGAACCCTTTATCGACCCCGCGCAAATCAACGCGGTCATAACACCTTTTGCACAGCACCCCGAACTGGCCATTGCCACGCTCGCCAAGCGAATAACGGACGAACAACCTCTATTTAACCCCAATGTAGTGAAAGTAGTTTCTGACAAAAACGGTTTTGCCCTGTATTTCAGCCGTCACGCGATTCCCTATTTGCGCAATTTCGAACAAAAAGACTGGCTGGCACAAGGTCTTCATTTCAAGCATATAGGTTTGTATGCTTTTCGCAATAACGTGTTGCGGGAATTGGGAAATCTGCCCCGGGGCAAATACGAGCAGGCCGAATCCCTGGAGCAACTGCGCTGGCTGGAGGCCGGCTACCGGATTTATGTGGGTTTAACCGAGTTGGAAACGATAGGGATTGATACGCCGGAGGATTTGCTGGGACTGTGAGACTATGCGACTGTACGACTGTACGACTATACGACTATACGACTATACGACTATACGACTATACGACTGTACGACTATACGACTGTACGACTGTACGATGTAAAATTGGACAAATAAAAATACGTAAAATTCCCCTGATCGTAAAGTCGTAAAGTCTTACAGTCGTAAAGTCTTACAAATAGGAGCTATCGAAGGAAAGCGGCAGCAAATCAACCGCGTCGTTGAAGCGGTAGATGGGCCCTGTTTCGCCCTTAATCAGCACCACGATGGGTTGCCCCTGCTTATTAGCCGTCTCGCAGATCACCTGTCGGCAGGCGCCGCAGGGTGCCGCGGGGCGGTTGACCACCTGGTGACTGCTTTTAATCGTAATCGCAATAGCGGTCACCGTTACGCCGGGATACACCGCTGTAGCCGCGCCAAGCGCCACCCTTTCGGCGCAGAGGCACATCGGATAGGCGGCATTCTCCTGATTAGCGCCGGAAATCAACTCCCCATTTGCCAATAATAAGGCAGCGCCCACGTTAAATTTGGAATAGGGCGCGTAAGATTTAGCGAGCGCCTCGTGGGCTTCCCGCATCAACACACCTTCCTGACCAGGTAATTCGGCCTCATTTTCAAACACTTGCACTTTCGTGATCAGTTCTACTTCCGCATCGCAAATAAAATTTACATAATACACCAGTTGTCAAAATTAAAAGAATACTGGCAAAGCGCTATCTTTCGGCGCGTTCTTATTACAAAAAGCTACCGCAAATGAACAATATCCTCATCATAGGCGCCGGCAGGTCTTCTACGGCGCTCATCAACTACGTACTCGAAAAAGCGCGCGACCGCAACTGGACCGTCACCGTCGCCGACGCCGACCCCGATTTGGCCAAGCAAAAAGTCAACGACCACCCCAACGGCCGTGCCGCCTGGCTCGACGTGCTGAAAGTCAACGACCGCCGCGACCTCATCAGTCGCCACGATATCGTGGTGTCGCTAATGCCCGCGCACCTGCACATCGAAGTCGCGCTCGATTGTATTAAGTTAAAAAAACACCTCATCACGGCCTCGTACGTATCGCAGGAAATGCACAAACTCAGCGACGCCGCCCGCAGCCACGACCTCATTTTTATGGGAGAAATGGGTCTCGACCCCGGCATCGACCACATGTCGGCGATGCAAAAAATCCACCAGATCAAGCGCCACGGCGGCCACCTGACGGCTTTTCGCTCTTATACCGGCGGACTCATCGCCCCTGAAAGCGACGACAATCCCTGGCACTACAAATTCACCTGGAACCCGCGAAATGTGGTTTTGGCCGGACAAGGCACTGCGCAATTCCTCGAAAGCGGCAAATTCAGGTACATCCCCTACAACCGCCTGTTCTCCAAATACTGGGTAGTGGACATCCCCGGCATGGGCGACTACGAAGTCTACGCCAACCGCGACTCGCTGCTCTACCGCGACGTATACGGCCTGAGCGGCATACCCAACATCCTGCGCGGCACCATTCGGCATACCGGTTTCTGCGATGCCTGGAACGCCCTGCGCAAAATAGGCCTCACCGACAACTCCTTCCCCATCGTTGATTCGGGCGACCTCACCTACCACGAGCTCATGGAAGCTTATGCCGGCGGGGGCCCGGGGTCGGTCAAAGACCGCATCGCGCGCCTGCTCGACCAGGAAGTCGACTCCCCCGTCATGGAAAAGCTGGAATGGCTGGGATTGTTCCGCAAAACCAAGATACACGTAGCCAACGCCACCCCTGCCCTGATCCTCGAAGACCTGCTGCTCAAAAAATGGGCGCTCAAGCCGAGCGACAAGGATATGATCATCATGCACCACGAATTCGAGTACATCCTGGAAAACCAAACCCGCCTGCTCAAGTCCACGCTGGTCATGAAAGGCGCCAACGAACACGACACCGCGATGGCCCGCCTGGTAGGCCTGCCCATCGGCATTTTTGTCCGCCTGGTGATGGAAGGAAAAATCAAAGCCACCGGCGTGAATATCCCGGTTATGCAGGAGGTGTATGACCCGGTGTTGGAGGAGTTGGCGACGTATGGGGTGGTGTTTAGGGAGGAGGAGACGATTCTTTGATTTCGGATTTGGGATTTCGGAATGCGGAATTGTGCACCTGAGCTTAGCTATGCCTTTTTTTTCATTTCCTTTTTAATGCCACATGGATACTAGTGCAAGGTGGGGGTCGCCGGAGGCTTACAGTACTCCGCTCCCTCAAATATACCCCATCCTTGCAAAACAATCAAGATACGTAACGTTTTTTTCGGCAGTAGAGCGGCCGCTAGGCTCACTCCCTCTCTCCCTCCCTCCCTCTCTCCCTCCTATCAATGCGTTCACCGCCGCCCCCGGCTGTATCAACTTCCCCGTTTCCTTCGTATTCCGGGTGTTTTTGCCGGTGTCGCGCAGGATGCGGTAGGCTTCTTTGGTAGTCAGCGAGGGCTTGAGGCTTTTCATCAGGCCGACAAGGCCGGCTACGTAGGGCGTGGCCATCGAAGTGCCGTTGTAGGCTTCGTATTTGCTGCCGGGGATGGTGGAATAGATGTTTACGCCGGGGGCTGCCAGTCCCATGTCGATGTTGTTGACGTAGTTGGAGAAGACGGCACGGTTGAGTTCGGAGTCGATGGCGCTGACGCATCTTTTTCGTAGGCTTTTTGTCGACTCTGGTTGCTGCGACCGCCCAGCGACAAGGAGACGGCATCTACCCTATTGTCGGCGGCTTCGATAATGCCGGCGATGATGGTCTGCTGCGTGCCCATGCCGGAGGCGTTGAGGACTTTGATGCTGGAGATGCTCACAAAGTTATTGTCGCGCGAGAAGGAGGCCACTCCTACCCCATTGTTGGAGACGGCGCCGGCGATGCCCGCACAGTGAGTGCCGTGGCCTTTGGGGTCGTTATCGTAGGTGGATTTGACGGAGGTGTAGTTGCCCTTTAAGTCCTCGTGTTGGGCGTCCACGCCGGTATCGAGGATGGCGATACGAGCTTTTTTGACGGGTTTGGCTTTGGCTAATTCGGTGTAGAGCTGGTCGACCGACATGGCGTCGAAACCCCAGAGGTGGGTTACGCCGGGGTCGTTGATGCCGAAGCGTTTGTTGATTTCGGGTAATTGTTTGGCAGGTAGCGGCGTTACATTGATCTGCTCGTTTTCTTCGAGCCATTCTACGCCTTTCAGGCGGTTTATAGCCTTTTTGATTTTGCCGATTTTGCTTTCCTGGTCTTTCGGCACGTCGATGACGTAGTAGTCGTCGAGGTCGGTGGCGGCGGCATCCAGGGGTTGGAAGGCGCGGCGGTAGGTGACGCCGTATTTTTCGGCAATCGCGTCGAGCAGGCCGGCATCGGCGCCTTCGCGCAATTCGACGAGCAGTTCAGCCTGGCTGTCGAGGGCGACGTCACTCACTGCGTTGTCCTGCTGCGTCCAACCCTGGCGGGCCTGGTACCAGGCAAGCGAGGCGATGATAACGGTTATAGCTACAAAAAACCACTGCCGGAAGCGCACCAGCCATTGGAAACTGAGTCCGGCCGCGCTCAGCAATACGATATCGCACCATGTGGAAAGGCGGAACGAAAAAGCTCTCGGGGCCTATGAGTCCGTCGAGGAAATACAAGGCAAACGAGGCAAAGAACAGGTTGCGGAATACCGTGTCCCAAGGCTTCTTGTCGCGGTTGTAGAACCACAGGGAAAGCATGAGGGCGCTGGTGAGGTAGCTCAGGATAGTGATCATAATGGCTGGTTTTTTACAACTATAATAACGCAAATTAGGGGATTTAGGGTTTGGGGTGATCTATTATTCGTCTAAAATCGTTGTATAAGCGATTAATGTGGTTTTTTACCGCAGAGTGAAGGGAGTTAATTCGCAGAGTTACGCAGAGTGGCACTACAATTCTGCGTAACTCCTTTAACTCTGCGGTTAATAAAAAACTGTGCCCATATGTAACCCACATTACAGATTGACATTGGAAGGAATCCTTATTTTTGCGCCGTTAAAGCAAAAACATCATGGCAGAACAACTCAAATGTCTCATTATCGGCTCCGGCCCGGCCGGCTATACCGCCGCTATATACGCAGCCCGCGCTAATATGCATCCGGTTTTATACACCGGCAAAGACCCCGGCGGGCAATTGATTATCACAACCGACGTGGAAAACTACCCGGGTTATCCCGATGGCATACTCGGCCCGGAGATGATGGAGGATTTCCGCAAGCAGGCGGAGCGCTTCGGCACGGATGTGCGCTATGAACTGATCGAAAAGGTGGATTTCAGCGGTCCAGTACACAAGGCCTGGACGGATACCGGCCACGAGCTGCACGCGCATACGGTGATCATCGCTACCGGCGCCAGCGCCAAATGGCTGGGTTTGGAATCCGAGAAGCGCCTCACCAACAAAGGCGTGTCGGCCTGCGCAGTGTGCGACGGTTTTTTCTTCCGGGGTAAGGAAGTCGCCGTAGTAGGCGGCGGCGATACGGCGGCGGAAGAAGCCTCCTATCTGGCCAAGTTGTGCCCAAAAGTGCACCTGCTGGTGCGCCGCGACGAGCTTCGCGCTTCCAAGATTATGCAGGAGAGGGTGATAAAAACCCCCAATATCGAAGTGCACTGGAATACCGAAACAGTGGAAGTCCTGGGCGACGAGGCGGTTACCGGCCTTCGCGTAAAGCAAAATAAAACGGGAGAAGAAAGCATACTGCCCGTACAAGGTTTTTTCGTAGCCATCGGCCACAAACCCAATACGGATATTTTCAAAGGCTGGCTGGACATGGACGAAACGGGTTACCTGATCACCAAACCCGGCCGTACCCTCACCAACATAGAAGGCGTATTTGCCAGCGGCGACGCCCAGGATAACGTATACCGCCAGGCCGGGACCGCTGCCGGCACCGGTTGCATGGCCGCTCTCGACGCCGAGCGCTACCTGGTGGAAAAAGGCATCGAATAACGCATGGCCCGTCGACGACTGCCTGCCGAGTGGGAGCCGCAGAGCGCGGTGCAATTCACTTTTCCCCACGCCGATTCCGATTGGGCGGAGAGCCTGGAGGAGGTTATTCCCTGTTTTGTGGAATGTATCACCCAGGTGAGCCGGTTCGAAAAGGTGGTCGTCGTTTGTGCTGATGTAGAGGAAGTCAGGGCACTGCTGCCCGATGCCAAAGCGGCAAACCTGCGTCTCGTATCCCTGCCCAGCAACGACACCTGGGCGCGCGACCACGGCGCCATTACGATTGAAGAAGACGGCAAACCCGTTTTGCTCGATTTTATGTTCAACGGCTGGGGGCTGAAGTTTGCAGCGGATAAAGACAATCTGATTACCGCAGGGCTCTCGCAAAAAGGCGTCTTCGGCGATACTCAGCGCCGCATTGCCGGACTGGTATTCGAAGGCGGCGGCATCGAAAGCGACGGACAGGGCACCCTGCTCACCACCGCCGAATGCCTGTTGTCGCCCAACCGCAACCCACATTTATCGCAAGAAGAAATAGAAGCGCAGCTGTATGATCTGTTGGGAGTTGAGCGCGTACTGTGGCTGCACCACGGCTACCTGGCAGGCGACGATACCGATTCGCATATCGACACGCTTGCCCGGTTTTGTAGCGCGGATACTATCGCGTACGTAAAATGCAGCGATGATCGGGACGAGCATTATGTGGAATTAGCAAAAATGGAATCGGAATTGAGGCAATTGAAGATGGTAGATGGCAAGCCTTACAAGCTGGTCCCCCTACCCTGGCCCGATGCCTGCTTTGCGGATGACGGCCATCGTTTGCCGGCTACGTATGCTAATTTCTTGATTATCAATGGGGCTGTATTGGTTCCGACTTACGGGGTGGCGCAGGATGGGGAGGCGTTGAGTGTTTTGCAAGGTTGTTTCCCCGACCGGGAGATTATCGGGATTAATTGCCGGGCGTTGATTGAGCAGCATGGGTCGTTGCATTGTATTTCGATGCAATTTCCGGAGGGGGTGGTTGTTTAGGCATGGGTTTTATTTACCGCAGAGTTAAAGGAGTTAAACGCAGAGTTACGCCGAGTAACTATAAAACTCTGCGACACTCTGCGTTTAACTCCTTTAACTCTGCGGTTTAAAAATAATCAAAGATGCAAAAGCTGAAAATAGGCATCGTACAACAAAGCTGCATTGACGAGCGCAAGGCCAATGTTGAAAAAAGCATAGCCGGCATTCGGGCGTGCGCTGCGCAGGGCGCCCAGCTCGTCGTATTGCAGGAGTTGCACACCGGCGTTTAGTTCTGTCAGGCGGAAGATGCCGACCGTTTTGACATGGCGGAATCTATCCCTGGGCCTTCTACCGGAGAATTTGGCAAGATAGCCAAGGAACTGGGCATCGTGCTGGTGACCTCGCTATTTGAAAGAAGAGCGCCCGGTATCTACCACAATACCGCGGTCGTATTGGAAAAAGACGGAAGCATAGCCGGCAAGTACCGCAAAATGCACATCCCCGACGACCCGGCATACTATGAAAAATTCTATTTCACGCCCGGCGACCTGGGCTTTACGCCGATAGCTACCTCCATAGGCAAACTAGGCATCCTCGTATGCTGGGATCAGTGGTACCCCGAGGCGGCGCGGCTGATGGCCATGGCCGGCGCGGAGGTATTGATCTACCCTACCGCCATCGGTTGGGCCTCCAGCGATGAAAAAGCCGAGCAAGACCGGCAGTTTGGAGCCTGGCAGACCATACAGCGGGGCCACGCGGTGGCCAACGGCTTGCCCGTGGTTTCAGTGAATCGCACCGGCTTTGAATCCGACTGGACAGGCGTCACCGACGGCATAAATTTCTGGGGACAGAGTTTTGTGGCGGGTCCGCAGGGAGAAATCCTTTTTCAGGCGCCGGCGCATGAAGAGGTGAATACCGTCATTGAAATTGACCTGGCACGCACGGAGAAGGTGCGGCGTATGTGGCCTTTTTTCCGCGACAGACGGATTGATGAATTCGGGGAGCTGACAAGGAGATTCAGGGATTGAGGCTGTGCGACTGTAGGACTTTAAGTCCCACACTCCCACCCTCTTAATCTCTGCCCCTGTTCCTCCATCCACAATTTTACCCTGAAGAGTGCCATAATCGACAGGGCGTCGGTGATGCGGCCGTCGAGGACCATAGCGAGGGCTTCTGAGAATTTCACCTTTTTTACCGTAATATCTTCCGTGTCTTCGGGCGCAGACTCGCCGAAGCTGAGATCTTGGGCGAGGAAAACCGTGCCGGCTTCGTCGGTGACGGAATTCGAGGCATGAAAGTCGAGTAGTTTTGTCCATTTCCGGGCGGAAATTCCCGTTTCTTCCAGCAATTCTCGTTTAGCGGTGTCTAGCGGGGAGGTGCCCAGGGGGCAGCCGCCTTCGGGGATTTCCCCAGCTGTATTGGTCGAGGGTGTAGCGGTATTGGCCTACGAGCCAGGTATACCCTTCCTCGTCGAGGGCACCACGCCGATAGCCAGGTTGTGGAAATGCACGACGCCGTATATACCGGGATTGCCGGCGGGGTTTATCACTTGGCGATGTGTGACGTGTATCCAGGGATTGCGATATACTTCCTGATTGTCAATTGTTTGCCAGGGATTTGTCATGTTGTCGGTTGTCGGTTATCGGTTGTCAGTTTCTGTTAGGGCGACAACTCACAAATACCCTTTTATTGCGTAAGCCACACAACCCACCCATTCTTTAATCAGCAATTCCCAGCGGTAAAAGCACAGTTTTTCCGGAAACAGCCAAAATTCGGGTTCGAGGCGGTCGTTTTCGCTGATAAAATCGACAGGATAGGCGTCGGGCTTGATGCCCACTTTATCAAAACAACCTTTCGCCCTTTGCATATTCCAGGCGGAAGTAATGAGCAGGCAGGAAGCGCCGGGGTATTCGGCGTCGAGTATTTTTTTTGAAAAAAGGGCGGTCTCCCAGGTATTGCGGGAAGCGGGTTCAATAATAATATCGGCGGGAGGTATTCCCAGTTGCAAAAGGAAAGCTTTCACCTCTTCCGCTTCGGAGTAGGCTTGATTGTACAAGTTGCCCGACCCGCCGCTGAGCATGATCTTTTTGATTTTTCCCCTGCGGTATAATTCCAGCGCATTGACAAAGCGGTTGCCCCTTTCGCTCAGATTGTGCAAGCCGTGGCTTTCAGAAAGGCTGGAATTGGAATATCCGCCGAGTAAAATGCCAATATCGTAGGGTTGAGAAATAGATTCTACCTGTATACCGTTGGGTTCCCACCACTTATACACCTGGTTGCAGATAAAATGATTGCTAAAAAAGAAAAACAGTCCCACTGCCTTATACAGACTACGCCGTCGCCATTTTTCATTTTTAATAAAAACAGCCCCCAGCAAAGCAATAGCTATCCAGGTAATCGGCTTAATAAGAAAAACGAGCACCTTTGACAGGATAAAAAACATGATAATACCTGTTTAGGTTGTAGGTTGTAAGTTGTAGGTTCCAAACGGGATAAACCCTCATAAACCTTCATAAACGATAGACATTATTGATTTACATCCCAAAAGGTCCGGGCCCTTCGAGTAATTTCCCGAGAAAATAACTCAGCATAAAGGGTTTAAACAACACGAAGGTCAGCAGTGTAAACACCACGCCATACACTGCGCCCCAAAAGTGTTCATAGTGACCGATATGGTCGGTGCCGCGTCTATCCATGTACGAAGAATAGAACAGATAAGCCACGCCAAAAATCAGCGCCGGCAGCGGGGGAAACAAAAACCACTGCCAGGGATCGAGGATAATATACAAAAAAACAAGTGCGGAAGTCGCCCCAGAGGCGCCCAGCGCAGCATAGCCGTAATTATCCTGATGGCGGATATAGGAAGGAAAAGAAGCTACCACGATAGCGCTGATATAAAAAAACAGAAAAATCAGTCGTCCGTAAAGCGGTCCGAACAACGAGCCGAAAACGCTTTCCGCCACCTCGCCAAATTGATACAACACAAACATATTGATCAATAAATGCCCCCAATCGGCGTGAATAAACCCGCTGGTGAGGAAGCGATACCACTGCCCCGAGCGTTTCATCGTGGCGGGCGCAAAGAGCAACTTAGCCCTCATTTCGGGGTTGCTAAACGACTGCATAGAAATAAGCGCAGTCATAATTACGAGCACAAGAGTCATACTCATCGTTCTACGGATTGGGTGCAACAAATAGCCGGTCAGGCATTGTGATAAGGTTCATTGCGCAATATACTCATCGCGCGGTAAAGTTGTTCCAATAAAAACAAACGCACCATTTGATGCGAGAAAGTCATTTTGGACAGTGCCAGTTTGGCCTGGGCTTTGGCGTACACCTCATCGGAAAACCCGTAAGCGCCACCTACCAATAAAACCAGTCGTTTTGCGGACATCATCAGCCATTGGTCCAGCTGTTGGGCCAATTGCGTTGAAGTATAGTGCTGTCCTTTTTCATCGAGCAGGATTAAAAAATCGTCTTTTTTTAGCCGGCTTATCACCATTTCACCTTCTTTCTCCTTGAGTTGGAGCGCGGACAAAACGCCGGCGTTTTTTACATCCGGCAGCACCTGTATTTCAAAAGGAAGGTATTTTTTCACCCGCTTCTCATATAATTCGATGCCTTCTTCGAGGTAACGCGCGTTAGTTTTTCCTATGACCCACATTTCTAGTTTCATGGTCTTATTCGGGTTGAGATAACGCGTATAATTCCTCGATCAGTGTATGGCGTTCGGGATAAGCCCTCGTAAACTCCTCTACGAGCATATTGGCAATATCGGTGCCTCCGATAGCAATCACGTGTTCGATCAGTTGGCGGATATTCCGGGAGGTTTTTCGGCCCAGGTGGTCTTTCAGGTAAAGGTGCAGCCATTCTTTGTACATCAATTTCACTTCGGTGGAATACACTGGGAGAAGCAAATGGTCAAACTCCTGGAGCAATTCGAGGGATCGGTTGCGGCGCAGCAAATCGAGCAAGAGGTCGAGCTGTTGGGCGTCGGCATAACAATGGGCCAGGGCTGCCTGTTTGCGTGTATTTTCGGGCCAATCGCCGATTTCCTGCAGAAGCGACAACCTCACTTGCGGCCAGGTGCTGCCTGCTGCATTTTTTGCCTGTTCCAGGTAGCGTTTATCGGCGCTATCCAGAAAAACCCGGGAGGCCCATCGGATCATATCCGGTGTATTGTTTTCGGCGACCGCCACTTCGAGCAGCACCTTTTCCATATCGAGGCGCTTGTGAGGGTCATCAAACCTTTTTAGCGCCTGTAGCGCGATTTGCTTTACGCGGCGATAGTTTTTCTCCTGGCGGCCTTTGGCCAACGCAAAATACAGGATATCTGCGGCATCCAGCGAGTGGCTGTGCAAAAGCTGGTCGATATCGTCGAGTCGGCCGGCCTTATCGAGCAGATCGAGTTTGGCAAGGATAAGGTGTGACAAATCCCTTTTCTCCCAGTAATAGCGGTCTAAAAGCTCGTCAAAATAAGCCAGCAAAATCGTGAATCGCGATTCGTTATTGGCCATTTGCAGTAAAAGGGAGAAAAAGTACTTATCGATAGCCGTATTTCTGTACACGAGCTTTTTGCTCTCTTCGAGGCAATACTCCCAGGCGCGGTCGGCAAGATCGGGCGGCAGCGGCAGGTCAAGCAGGCGTTTGAGCAGCTTAAAGAGATGTGTCAGGTGCGGTTGTATCAACTCGCCGTGCTCTGTTTTTCGCAGCACAGGTGTGACCTTTTCCACCATGCGTTGGGCGAGCTCAAAAGCTTCTGCATACCATTGCTTGGCGAGCAGTTCGTCGAGCCGTTGGTGGAGGTTGGCGAGCACCTTTTCAATTTTCTGTATCCCCCTGCGGGTAAACGTGCGGTCGGGGCGCCGGGCGTCGGAGATAGCGCTATCCAGCAACTCGGAGTATTTTTCGCCGTCGCTGCCTGCGTCCACTTCTGAAGCAAACCTGGCTTTGATGGCGATAGAAAAATGGCGGTTATGGCGGGCATAAGCCTTCAGAAAGTCGAGTAATTCCGGTTGTTCGACCTGCTCCAGAATAGTAGCAATAGTAAGTTTACCCGTTTTTTGCTTTGGCGGCGGGGCTTGCTGAAGGCTTTTGTCCGTCAATTGCCTTCGCAGCCGAAGCAAAACCGCGCCGAGATGTTCGCAAACGCCTTTTTCGCGAAAAGCGGCACAATCGCAGGAAGCGGCGGTGACTTTGCGGGGCGTGATCTTCACCTCCACCTCGTACATGCGGTCGGTCACGACGGCAGCCACCCAGAGGTGTTTATCTATTTCCTCGAGGCGCAATATGCGGTTTTCATCTAGCAGCAGTTCGCTGCGCAGCAAATCCGTTTCGGGGAAAACGCGCTCTATGTCCGCCAGCAAAAAATTCATTCAAAAGACATTACTGAATAATAGGCTCGCCAATATAAACCTTAATCTCCGGTGATAGTTTGATACGGATTTTGACGATTAAGGGTTCCTTCAGCGTGGCATAAATTTTACGGTGAAGCGCATAAGTCGTTTTTATTGTAGTAAAAACAGACGTAATTGCTGTACTGGAGCGGTTTTCATCCAAAATTTTCTGCACGTAGTCGGTAGTAAACTGCTCGTGTTTGCCTTTGAGTTCCACTTCTAAAGACGGGCTAATCGCTACTCCGAGGGCCAGACTGGTAATCTCAAGTCCGTACACCTCCAGTTTGGGAAAAACCTGGAGCCAATCATCGATGAGCTGGTAGCTTTTTTCTTTGGCATTATCGCCCAAAGAGCCGGCCTGCTCGCGAAGCGTATCGGAGGCTTCCTGCACTGCGCGAAGAATTTTATCAAACATGGTTATTGCTTAAATTTGATTTCACCGTCGAGTTTGGCTTTTCCTTCCATCAATTCAAGTAAGGAATGTGTGACCGTAACCGTACTTCCGTCCACTTCCGCATTAGAAAAAGAAGCTTTTTTCACTTTTCCCGGCAGGTGATAAACCGTTTTGTATTTGGCTGATTCCAGGAACATTTTCATAAAAGCCATATTTTCGTCTTCTTCCAATTTTTCGGCAGCCGGCATAGGCAGGCGTTTCAATTTGCCTTTGGAGAGTTCGAAAGCAGCTTCGCCACCGGGTGTCATCATGCCGCCGCCCATAAAACCTCCCATGCCGCCGCCGGTATCTATATTTTTGAGCGCCTTAGTCAGTTCGGCTATCTCAGACACATTGCTAAAAGGGAATTCCAGGTTAATCAACATTTTCTCCTGGGATTCACTCATGGTCATGTGCATCGTCAATTTCTCCAGCAGTTTGCGGTCTTTGGCGTCCAAATCAGCCAATTTGGGATCGTCTTTGAAGTAGATAACCGTGTCCTTTTCCATATCGGCATCTCCTCCTTCCTGTTGGAGCGATTCTGCCATCATGCCCTTCATAAAGGGATCTTTAAACATGGAACTCATATCTACGTTGATAGCGTATTTTCCTGAGCCGTTGCGTTCGAGATGTACTTCTTCTACAATATCGAAACAAGCGGTAAGTCCAAACATCAATATCCCTGAAACCAGGGCAAGCATAATTTTTTTCATATTTTCAAATTAGGTTAATTGCCCAAAAGTACATCATTACAACAGATACATACCGATAAGTTTCGACCAATTAACCTTATTTTTTTCCAAACTAACGAGTCGCTTAGACGTTTAATGGATTTACACGACTCAATTTCACGTATCGCAATGTCTATAAATCGACCTTCCACACTCGGGCAACTGAGGGCAAGCGGTTACCGCCCGCAATCTATCAAAGATGAAATGCGGGCCAATTTGATTCAAAAACTGCAGCGCAAAGAAAAGATCTTCGACGGCATCATCGGCTTTGACGACACGGTATTGCCCGACGTAGAGCGCGCGGTGGTGTCCCGGCACAACATATTGCTGCTGGGACTTCGCGGGCAGGCAAAAACCCGGATAGCCCGCCTGTTGATCCATTTGCTCGACGAATACATTCCCGTCGTGGCCGGCAGCGAGCTCAACGACGACCCTCTCCACCCTATTTCCCGCCACGCCAAAGACCTGATTGCCGAACACGGCGACAATACGCCCATAGAATGGCTGCACCGCGACGAGCGCTACGTGGAAAAACTGGCCACCCCCGATGTTAGCGTAGCCGACCAGGTCGGCTACGTAGACCCAATCAAGGCCGCCACAATGAAACTCCCCTACTCCGACGAGCGCGTCATCCACTTCGGCCTTGTGCCCCGCGCGCATCGCAGCATTTTTGTGATCAACGAGTTGCCCGATTTACAGGCCAGGATTCAAGTGTCGCTATTCAATATTTTGCAGGAGGGCGATATTCAAATCAGGGGTTTCAAGCTCCGGCTCCCGCTGGATATACAGTTTTTGTTTACTGCCAACCCAGAAGATTATACCAACCGGGGCAGCATTATCACCCCGCTTAAGGACAGAATCGAGAGCCAGATACTCACCCACTATCCCAAAACGATAGAAATAGCCCGGCATATAACCAGTCAGGAGGCCAAACTGGCTCACGGTCAGCATCTTGTACATGTGCCGGATGTGGTGCAAATCTTATTGGAACAAGTCGCATTTGAAGCGCGCGAAAGCGAATACGTAGACGCCAAAAGCGGTGTATCTGCGCGACTCAGCATTTCGGGGTATGAAAACCTGGTGAGCACCGCCGAGCGCCGCATGCTGCTAAATGGCGAATCCAAAACCCAGGCGCGCATCATTGACTTTTGGGGTGTGGTACCGGCAATTACGGGCAAGGTGGAACTCGTGTACGAAGGCGAGCAGGAAGGCCCTTACAATGTGGCCATCGCCTTACTGCAGGAAGCCATCAAAAAATCATTTTTAACGCATTTTCCCAATCCCGACAAGCTGAAAAAAGGCCAGGAGAGAGATCCTTATGGCGTAATAAGATCATGGTTTTCAGGTGGAAACAGCATCGAATTGCTCAATGATTCGAGCGACAAAGACTTCCACAAGGCGCTCGACAACGTGTCTGGGTTGAGAAAATTAGTAGAGTCCACACTCAAAATTAGCGGCGACGAGGCGTATATTTACATGGAACTCGTTTTGCACGGATTGGCGGCTTTAAATGTCATCAACAAAGGCATGCTGGAAGCAAGTTTTACCTTCCGCGATTTGCTGGCCGATATGCTCAACGACGATCTTTTTGACGAAGACGATTTTGATGAATAATTTTTCGCCATGCTGCTAGAAATCAACGCCACAAATCCCGATCAGCGCAAAATATCGCAAGTAGTGGAGATTCTGAAGGCGGGGGGTGTAATCATCTACCCGACGGATACGGTATATGCATTGGGTTGCGATATCACCAATCAAAAAGCGATAGCCAAAATATGCCAACTGCGCGGGCTCGATCCCGCCAAGGCGATGCTGACCTTCATCTGCAAGGATTTTAGCCAGTTGTCCGATTACACCATGCCGATTGACAACCAGATATTTCGGTTGTTAAAAAAACACCTGCCGGGGCCCTTTACGTTTGTATTTAATGCCAACAACAGCGTTCCGAAATTGCTGAAGAACAAAAAAAACACGGTGGGCATCCGCATACCTGGCATTCCCATCGTGCGCGCGCTGGTAGAGGAGTTGGGGCGTCCGCTGCTCACCACCTCGCTCAAATCGGACGATGAGATACTCGAATATTTTACGGATCCGGAGGATATCTACCAGGATTTCGGCAAACAGGTCGACGTGGTGATCGACGGCGGCATATGCGGCAATGTGCCCTCTACGCTCGTGGATTGCACGTCGGGCGAGCCGGTGGTGATCCGCTATGGGGCCGGGGAGTTTGTGGAATAGGGACTGTAGGACTTTACGACCGTACGACTGTAGGACTTTACGACTTTATGAACTACTTTTTATTTTATAAATACCAGGGATTCTTTGCGGGGGATGATGCGGCCGAAGCTGGTCAGGTCGTAGCCGGCGGATAGGGCCACTTCCAGGAAATCGGCAATACAATCATTTTCCACTGCTACCAGCAGTCCGCCGCTGGTTTGGGGGTCGCAGAGCAGGTGGCGCTGATCGTCGCCCATGGGGCCAATTTTGTGGCCGTAGCTATCCCAATTGCGGTGGGTGCCGCCGGGCACGCAATTTTCGCGTAAGTAATGCGAAATAATCGCCCTATCGAGCACGGGTACCCTTTCAAAATCCACTTCTGCGCTCACCCCGCTGGCTTCGCACATCTCCGAGAGGTGGCCCAGCAGGCCGAATCCGGTTACGTCGGTCATCGCTTTCACGTAGGGCAGCCGGCCGAATGTCTCGCCGATCTTATTCAGCTTTACCATCGAATTGCGGGCCAGGACGTGGTGTTCGGGCAGGAGTTTTCCTTTTTTCTGGGCGGTGGTCAGGATACCTACGCCCAGGGGTTTGGTCAGAAACAGTGAACAGCCGGGGGTGGCGCCGCCGTTTTTCTTTAGATTAGCTACATCGAGCCTGCCGGTAACGGCCAGTCCGAAAATAGGCTCGGGGCTATCGATACTATGTCCGCCGGCGAGGGGAATGCCGGCTTCTGCGCAGGCTTTTCTGCTGCCCTCCACCACCAGGTTGGCTATTTCTGCAGGGATCTGGTTGATAGGCCAGCCCAGGATGGCGATAGACAATATGGGAGTGCCGCCCATGGCGTATACGTCGCTGATGGCGTTTACCGAGGCTATGCGGCCAAAATCTTCGGGGTCATCGACTATCGGCATAAAAAAATCGGTGGTACTCACCACGGCCGTCCCGTCGCCGAGTTCCAGCACGGCGGCATCGTCGCGTTCTTCGTTGCCTACCAGCAAGCTGGGATAAAACAGCTTTTCCGACTGGTTTTTGAGGATGGCATCGAGGACTTTGGGTGAAATTTTGCAGCCGCAGCCCGCGCCGTGGCTGTATTGGGTCAAATTGTAAGTGGACATATCCATTGAGACTTCGAGTTTGGGGGGCAAATTTAGCAAGAAATCCGGCTGTTGGCCAAATCAATCAATTCTGCGGCGATTTCTTCAGCAGATTGATCTTCTACCTGGTGCGGCAGGATAAGCGGGCAGCGCGTTTTTCGTTCTATGGAATGCTGGTAAGCTTTATCGTAATACACCAACGCGATTTCGGCAGCCCGGGCATAATCGCCGGCTTCAAGCGCTTCCAGCGCAGCCTGGAGGTGTTGGCCGCCAAGTTTCTTCTGAAGGCGGGTAAATGCGTCAATTAAATCGGCTTGTGGATAATCAGCATATCCCTCTACCAGTTGCCGCACCCTGCGAGGGAGGGGGACTTCTAACTTAATGATAGTTGATTGGGCCATAAGTTGCCAAAAATCGTCGGGCAGGTATACTTTTCTGATCGACCTGCTCTCGTCTTCCAGCCAAAGCCTTGCGCCGTCGGGGATTTTCCGTAGGGCATCAAAAAGGTCGTTTTCAAATTGTTCGATGGTGGGTTGCGGTTTTTCGCCAATTGCGCCAAAAGAAGATCCTTTGTGATGGGCAAGCGCTTCGAGATCGACCACGTATTCGCCCGCCGATTGGATAGCTTGCAATATACCCGTCTTGCCGGAGCCGGTATAACCTCCCAAAATGATCAGTTGGTGCCAGGGCGCGGCCATTTTCTCCAGGATATATTGCCGGTAGGCTTTATACCCTCCTTCCAGCGTAAGTACGTCAAAACCAGCCTGGCGGAGCAGCCAGGCGAGGCTGCCGCTGCGTTGTCCGCCGCGCCAGCAATGCAATCGCACCTTTTTGGCAGGCGCCAGCCTCAAAGCCTCTTCGACATACCAGCGCATCTTGGCGCCGGCAAATTCAAGTCCTTTTAAGAATGCAACTTCCGGATTAACCTGCTTGTATAGCGTGCCCACTTCAGCTCGTTCTTCGTTGCTGAACAGGGGCAGATTCAGGGCGCCGGGGATGTGCCCCCGCTCGTATTCGGCAGGCGTTCTGACGTCCAGGAATACTTCATCCTGCCCAATTTCCCAAATCGCGCTGGCTTTAAAGACGACAATCTTGCAGATTATTATTCGATTAATAATTTTTGGCTTCGGGTATAGTGACCTACCGTGAGGTGTATATAATAAATCCCCTCAGGTAGATCATCGAGCTCCATCAATGTTGTATAAACGCCGTGCTCTTCTACCTCGGCGTCAAAGGTACGAATAATCCTGCCGGTGGAATCTTGTACATAGAAAAAGGCCGTTCCTTTGATAGGTGCGCCGAATTTGACTTTCACCTCTTCTTGGGCCGGATTGGGTATTAATTCGAGGGTAAGCGGGTTTTCTCCCTGATGGTTTTCACCCCGGTTGCCGTTGTTTTTGTGAGATAAACGCCAAGTATAGATCCGCTGGCATTGCTCAAATCATCGCCGTTGAGCCAGAATACATTGGGCTGGGTGCTGTTAATGCCGCCCACCACATAACCGACAAGCATAGGCTGGTCGGCGGGTATGGCATCCAGATTGATAATACCATTGGCTAATTCAGGTGTGTTATCTGCCTGGATGAATGCAGCGCCCGCGCCCAACAATCCCGGCATATCAACCGGCATGCGGGTTTCGAGCATTTGTCCATTGGCATCACGGGATACGCAGCTGATGGTGCGCACAAAAGGCACATCGGGGTCCTCGGTCATTTGTCCGTTTTCATTAAAATAAAACTGGCTGATACCACCGAAAAACAGCGTATACATGGTCTGGTTAGCCGTTTCGAATAGGGGCGCTTTGGAGCTGTGGTAATGGCTGAGGTATTGTACAAAATCATTGTTGACCGTATACCCTGCGGGCGTAATATCGACTGTATTCAGAAAAGGGAGATCCTGGTTGTGCTGAAAAACGCCGGAAAAGGCGGTATAACCCAATTGACCGCCGGGAAAGATCTGGGGCGCCAGGTTGTAATCGCGGCGGTGCAGGTTGGCCTCATCAAACCAGGTTTCGTAATTCAAAATGACTAATTGTCCCTGCGAGGAAGAGACACGAAAGCGACTCACGGCATTCGTATAGACCTGCTCGAAACCCGGCCCGTGATCAGGGCCCATGGGGTTGTAACGGCCGTTAAACAACTGACCGCCCACCAGATAAAACACATCGCCGATGCGGCCCAGTTCGCCGCCGGTGACGGCCATGCGATCGTCCTGCAATTGCTGAAAATGCCCCGCGATAGGTTGTCCCTGGATGATCGCTTGTATCAGTGCCGGCACATGGACGGCAGTCAGATACGGGAAAGTAATATGATCACCGGCAGAAGCGCTATACGCATACCCGCCAATGAGGTACAGCGTATCGAGGTGTTGAAAGTGTTCCATATTGCTGGATTGCAGTTGCTCCTGCAAACCGGCAGGCAGTTCGCTCACCGGGCGTTGCCAGACCTGTCCGGCTGCTATATCGACCACATAAATTTGAGTGTTATTGCCTTCGGCGGCAAACGAAGCAAAGGGTTGCCGGCGATGTAATCCATCGGTGCGCCCGCCCAGCAGCAGCCATTTGCCTTCCCATTCTGCGTGAGCAAAAGATTGAATGGCAGGCGCTTGCGGCAAATTGACGGCTTGAATATTAACCGAAAAAGGCGTTTGAGCCTGTAATGCAAATGAAAAAACAACAAAAGTTATCAGCGTGATAAAGATATTCCTCATAATCATGTTATCTGTTGTTAAATGCGGTGCGAAAGATAGCTGTTATCATCGGAGTATAAAGTGACATACATCACTATGCGATCAGGAGACGAATTAATGGGAGTAGTTTAAAACTAAATTACCCTTTCAGGCATTTATGTTTGCATATTCAAAGCTATTATCATTCATTCATTAATGGCAGTTGCCCTACCCAACATGCAAATCATTCGCCTCCCGTATTCGCAGGTTTCCCAACTTTCTCTAAAAGATAAAGCATACGCAAGCGCTGATCCCCGGCTCAGGCCTTTTTACGGCCATGATATGACAATTGCCGGTTTTGAGCAAGCAATTGCCGACAGGCTAAAATACCCCACTGACCGATCGTTGCTGGTAGACGAATTGCGCAAGCAATACGCCGGGTTGCCCGATAGTGAATTGGTTTTGCAAAATGTAAACAGTCTGTCAGATCCGCATACTTTCACGGTTACTACGGCCCACCAGCCGAGTTTATTTACAGGGCCTTTGTATTATATTTATAAAATAATATCCACCATTCACTTAGCCCGGCAATTAAAGGCTGCCTACCCTACTTATCATTTTGTGCCGGTATTCATCAATAGCGGTGAAGACCACGATTTTGAGGAAGTCAACCATACTCATATTTATGGTAAAAAGCTGGTATGGGAAAGCGGCGAGACGGGGTCAGTCGGAAAGATGAAAACCCATTCGATGCGGCCGGTACTGGATGAACTGCAAGGCATTTTGGGCGCGTCAGGCCATGCTGTCGAGTTGTTCAAGTTGGTTGAGGAGAGCTACACCCGTCACGAACGCTACAGCGATGCCACGACTTATCTGGTACACGGCCTGTTTAAAGCATATGGCCTTGTCGTGTTAGATCCCAACAAACCTGCGCTCAAACGCGCTTTTATTCCGTACATCCAGCGCGAGTTGCTGGAACGCCCTTCCAAGGCGCTTGTCGATCAAACGGCGGCGGCATTAGAGGCGGCGGGTTTCTCCGGACAAGCACACGCCCGCGAGATCAACTTTTTTTATTTGGGCGACCAGTCCCGCGAGCGCATTGTATTTGAAAATGGACATTACAATGTTTTAAATACCGACCTGACCTTTACAGAAGAAGCGATACTTGCCGAATTACAGGCCCACCCCGAGCGGTTTAGTCCCAATGTGATCATGCGGCCTATTTTTCAGGAGCTTATTTTGCCCAATCTGGCCTATGTAGGCGGTGGTGGCGAATTAGCTTACTGGCTGGAGCGCAAATCGCAGTTCGAATTGTTCGGGTTGCCGTTCCCTGTGTTGGTGCGCAGGAATTCGGTGCTCTGGCTCGACAAAAACAGCGCGTTGCGCCTCGAAAAACTGGGCTTACAAGTTACCGATCTGTTTGAAGATACGGAACTGCTCATCAAGCGGTATGTGGCGGCTCAATCCGAAACCGAACTCAACCTGGAAGCGGAGAAAAGCCAGCTATTATCCCTGTTCGAATCCATCCGGCAAAAAGCGCATCAGATAGACCCCACCCTGCCTGCGGCAGTAATGGCTGAGCACGCCAAGCAATTAAAAATAGTGGAACAACTGGAAGGCCGCCTCGTTAGAGCTGAAAAGCAACGCCACGATACGGCCATACAACAAATCAGGAACCTGCGGGAGAAATTTTTCCCCGGAAACGGGTTGCAAGAGCGCTATGACAATTTTAGCGCCTATTACGCCAAATACGGAAGTTCTTTTTCGATACCCTACTTCTTCATCTCGACCCCCTGCAGCGAGATTTCCTGGTTGTGACAGAGATGGGAGTGTGAGAGTGTGGGAGTGTGGGAGGGAGTGATATTTTTAGTTCCCACCCTCTCTCCCTCTCACACTCTCACACTCTTCTTATCGCATCAGCGTTACATCGCCTTTGAATAGCACCACTTCGCCGTCGATAAATTCCACTTCGACATACCACACAAATACGTTAGCATTGTAAGGCCTGGCGCGGAAATTGCCGTCCCAACCATAAGCCGGGTCATTGGGTTGGAAGTTGTAAACTTCGAATACTGTTTCCCCCCATCTGTTGAAGACAAGGAAAGATTTGACAACGGCCACATCCTGATCGGCAAAGACCATCAGGCGGTCGTTTTTGCCGTCGCCATTAGGCGAGAAAGCGCTGGGGACAAAAATATTGCGCGTCTTATCCACGTAAACCGTTACACGATCCGAAGTTGTACAGCCATTAATATCCACCAATGAACCGCTCAACGTGACTGTCTCAAAAGGAGTTATCTGTTGTTCAAAGCAATCGAGGCATTCGAAAAATTCGTTATCGCCCCACTGGAACTGCACTACCTGAGAGGGGTCTATGTTGATTGTAGCGCGCAGGCTGGCATCGTCGCCCAGGTCGATGTATTGGTCTTCACCCAGGTCCAAAACCAGGTCGTTACCTTCAGGGATTGTCACTTCAGCGAGGTATTCACAGCCTGTAGCATCCTGGATGACAATTTCATAAACGCCTGCTCCGAGTTGAGGGAATGCGCTTTGGCTTACAAAACCCGCGCCGTTGACATTGTATAAAAATGGCGATTGGCCGCCAATAATCTCTTGCACAACTATGCTGCCATCCTGGTCGCCAAAACAAGTGGGGCCATCCACTGCTAATGTGGCGTCAGTAGGCCTGTTGGTATTCAAGTCTACAAAAACCTGATCGGAAGCGGTACAGCCGTTATCGACATTGGTAACTACTAAGGTATAGAGGCCCGGCTGATCGGTCTGTACAAGGGTGGCAGTAGCAAAAGGTTCCTGCAGAAAAGCCACCTGCCATTCGTAAGTATATTCGGGACCGGCAGAAGAAAACGAGCCGTCGAGCGTCACTTGCGGGGCTACGCAGTTGAGTTCCTGGTCGGAGCCGGCATCTGCAACGGGCGGGGTAACATCCCTTGTCACTTCTACCAGGTCGTCTTCTTCACAACCATTATCCAGATTGACCACGTTTAAGGAATAGGAACCGGGTTGATTAACCGATACATATGGGTTATTGCCCGAATAAATAACCTGCCCAGCTGAATTCGTCCAGGTATAAAGGTATTCAGGTCCACCGGAAGAGGCGCTGCCATCGAGTGTCACGCTTGGGAAGTAGCAGTTGATCAATTGGGGCAAGCCGGCATCTACAGCGGGAATATCGCGGTCTTCAATGACCAGTGCTCTTGCGGTATTGGAGCAACCCGTTGAGTTATCAGTGACCTCCAGCGTAAACGACTGGGGTAACGTTGCCGTGAAATTTATTCCGGTAGCTCCCGGCACCGGATTGCCCAGTGCATCGTACCACTGATAAGTTATCGTAGCCCCCGTGGCCGACCCCGCCCCTGAAATAGACACGTTATTTACCGTACAAGTCAGCTCGGCGGTTGCAGTAGCCACCGCAAAAGGCTCCTGGGTAAGGTCGGTGACGCCTGTATTGGATGAGAGTGACTGGCACTGGTGTATCGTATCCACTACGATCAGCACATAATTGCCAGCCTGGAAAACTACCGGGTTGGGCTGTGAGCCGTTATTGGGATTAATGCCGGGACCGCTCCAGTTATAGGCATACGCAGAACCCGTACTTGAGCCTGTACCGCCCAATGTAACGCTGCTATTATTACAATTAATCACTGCATTGGCGCCCGCGTCGGCAAGGGGAAGCGCAATGGGCTCGATAAAAATGGACTGCACATCTGTACAACCAAAACTATTCGTCACCGTAAGCGCATAAGAACCTCCCCTGGCTAATATCAGTTGTCGCATCGAGATCGCCGTTCGACCATTGGTAACCTGTAAAACCAGGCGTAGCAGAAAGCGTGGTGGCGCCGCCTACACAGAAGAAAGTCTGTCCGGAGATGTCGAAATCGGGCAATTGATTTTCAACTACCACAACGTTGGCAGAAGCCGAGCAGCCGTTAAAATCGGTTACCGTCACGCTGTATGCCCCCAGGTGCGAGTATGGTGATTTGAGGATTCAGCGAACCGGTAGACCACACGTAATCGTCGTAACCGCTGCCTGCGTCCAGTGAAGTAGAGGCGCCCTCACAGAAAGAAGGAACTCCTCCAATCGCAGGCGTAGGCAGGGCATTTTCAACTACCATCACTTCCGAATCGCCGTTACATCCACTTAAATCAGATACCGAAACGGAGTAGCTGCCGGGCGTATTCACCGTTATCTCGGGCGTATTAGCGCCTGTTGACCACAAATAGGTAGCAAACCCGATACCCACGCTGAGCGTAGTAGAACCGTTTTCGCAATAAGACAACCCACCTGTAACCACCGGTGAAAGCTCCGTAGCTTGTATTACATTCAACGAAGCCGATCCACTACAACCATTGGCGTCTGTTACCGTAAGGCTGTACTGACCGGGGGTATTGACCACCACGGTAGGGTCGCTGGTATTATTTGACCATTGGTACGTATTGTAAGAACCTCCTGCGTTGAGCGTTGTATACCCGCCGATGCAGAAAGTAGAAGATCCTCCGATAGTCACGACAGGCAGATCATTTTCGACAATACCTACCGTTGCGGAACTTATGCAGCCATTCACATCCGTTACCGTCACACCATAATCTCCACCATCTACTACAGTAATAGACTGGCTGGAGTTGTTATTTGACCAGTTATAGAGCGTATAACCCGGGCCGGCATCCAGTAAAATGCTTTGCTCCGAACAAAATTCGGCGGGCCCGCTGATAACTGGTGGCGTTACGGTAAATAAGGACGTATTTACGCTATTTGACGTTATGCAGCCATTGGCGTCGGTTACGGTAACTGCGTAATTACCTGGTGTGGTTATTGTAACAGACGGCGTATTCTGGTTATTTGACCAGGAATAATTTGTAAATGAGCCTTGTACGCTCAACGTAGAATTAGTGCCTGGGCAGAACTGATTAGCGCCGGCAATAGTCGGAACTGCAGTTGAGAAATTTGCCAATAAGGCATCGTCGCTGCCCACACAGCCGTTGGCATCGGTTACGGTAACGGCATAATTACCCGGCGAAGAGGTGCTTACTGTCGGCGTATTCTGGTTGGTTGACCAGCTGTACGAATTATAGCTGCCGCTGACTGACAAAGTCGTCGACGTACCGGGGCAGAAATCAAACGCTCCCGTAATTACCGGAGTTGGCAACGCCAATGCATTTACAGTAACGTTGGTAGAACCTTCGCAGCCATTGGCGTCGGTGACCGTCACTCCGATATTGCCTGGGGTTGTAACCGTAATTTGAGAATTGCTGTCATTATTCGACCATAAGTAAGTCGAATAGCTACCCGGAACGCTCAAAACGGTTGAAGTATTGGTACAAAAAGACAAACTACCATTGATTTGTGGGCTTGGAGCGACAAACTGGCTCACATTGACGCTTGCGTCTCCCGAACAGCCGAAGGCGTCGGTGACCGTCACACTATACGTACCCGGTGTAGACACAGTAATTTGAGAAGAAGAACCGTTATTTGACCAGGCATAGCTGGCAAAGCCCGTACCTACACTGAGGGTAGTATTATCCCCAGGGCATATGGCAAGGGCGCCGGTTATATCGGGCATAAGCTCGGTAAGCTGTTCTACATCGACAGATTGAGAGGCCGTACAGCCATTTGCATCAGTCACGGTAAGCCCGTATGTTCCTGGTGCGGTAACCGTCAAACTTGGCGTAGTTGCGTTATTTGACCACAAGTAAGAAGTAAAGCCGGGACTGCCGGCGAGCGTAGTTTCTCCGCCGATGCAATAGGTCAGTTCGCCGGAAATATCCACTGTAGGTTGTGCAAACAACGTCACGTCAAAATCGTCCGTATTTACACAGCCATTAGCATCGGTCACGGTAACGCTAAATGTGCCTGTGGAATTCACCGAAATGGTTTGGCTGTTGCCCGCATTTGACCAAGAATAGCTGGTAAATCCTGCTCCTGCATTGAGTGTAGAGGATTCACCCTGGCATATACCGCTGTCGCCGGTAATATTTACGACAGGTAAGTTATTTACTGCTAAACCAGCTGATGTCTGGCCTGTACATCCATTCGCATCCGTGACAGTAACAGTGTACGTTCCACTGCTGTTTGGCGTTATCGTGCTTGTAGTGGCGTTGGTTGACCATAAGTAGGAGCTAAATGCAGGTGAAACGCCGAGCGTGGTGGTTTCTCCCTGGCAGATGGCGAGATCGCCGGTTATTGTTGGAGCAGGCACTGGAAAATTGCTCACGCTTGTGGAAGCAGTGCCTTCGCAGCCGTTGGCATCGGTCACGGTAACGCTGTAAGTACCAGTAGCAGATACCGATATAGAATCCGTAGTGAGGTTATTATTCCATAAATAGGACGAATAAGTGCCATCGACACTCAACGTGGTGGATCCCGTTGTTTGACAAATTTGCAAAGCGCCGCTGATTGTCGGGGTCGGTCCCGCTAGTTGGACTACCGCGTCTGTATCGCTTCCCTGACAACCATTGGCATCGGTAACCGTAACACCAATATTTCCTGGCGATGACACTGATATTGTGCTTGTTGTAGCGCCTGTTGTCCAGAGATATGAATTAAAACTTCGGGCAGTTAGCGTGCTGGTTTCCCCCTGACAACTGTTTAAGTCTCCTGTTATGTTTGGGGTAGGAGCTTGAGGAGCGCTTACGGTAACTGTATTTGTGCCGGTGCACCCATTGGCGCCTGTCACCGTGACGGTATAAGTGCCAGGCGTGCTGGTAGTTAGCGTTTGGGTGTTTGTGTTATTGGACCAGGCATAAGAAGCAAAACCCGCCCCGGCATTCAACGTAGTCGACTGCCCCGGGCAGATATCCAAGTCTCCCGTTATAGTAGGCGCCGGCGGGGCGTTTTGAGTGACCATAACACTGGCTACTCCCTGGCAATTACTTGCATTGGTAACCGTTACCGAATAGGTTCCCGGCGTACTTACGTTAATACTGCTCGTGGTGGCCAGATTGGACCATGCATAGGACGTAAAATTGCCTGGCACGGATAAGGTAGTACTACTGCCGGGACATATACTCAATGTACCGGATATCGAAGGAGACGGACTGGGCGCCGGATTAATAGTAATTTGGTTAGTGCCCTGACATCCGGCTGCTGTAACTACCGAAACAGCATAAGTACCAGGAGTTGAGACGCTTATAGAAGGAGAAATTGCATTAGTTGACCATTGATAACCGGCAAAGCCGGCTGTTGCGCTCAGTATAGCGCTTCCGCCTGTACAAAGCGGCGTATTTTGGGTAATGTTTACCACAGGGGGCGGTTCCGGAAATACGTTAACAGAAGCGGTACCAATACACCCCAGCGCGTTGGTTATTGTTACGCTATAAGTACCCGGCAAATTGACAACCGTAGCCATAGTATTCGAACCGGTTGACCATAAATAACTGGACCAGCCAAATCCTGCGCTGATAACGGCGGCGCCGCCAACACAAACGTCAAGGTCGCCGGTAATAACCGGTGTAGGTCCGGGTTCGGGAGTTACATTTACCGTAGCGGTGGCCATACATCCGCTGGCATTGGTTACCGTTACCGAATATGTTCCTGTTGCATTAACCGCATTTGTTTGCGTAGTAGGACCGTTACTCCACTGATAACTCGTTATACCGACCCCAACAGCAGATAAAATAGTTGTCTGACCCTGACATATCGTCAAATCGCCGGTAATATTGACTGATGGCGGATTAGATACGGTAATAGTAACTGCATCGGTCTCTATACAGGGATCATCGTTAACAGTCAAAGTATAAGTGATCGAACCCGTAAAGTTGGGGGGCAAAAGGACCGTCGGGTTCAAAATGAAAGGATTGCTCAAGAAATTGGCGCCGCCGTTAGTGCCGGTCCAGCTATAGGTGGGCGAATTGATCGCACCAGGGGAGCTTCCCTGCAGCTGGAAAGGCGGAGCGCCGACACAAACCGTCATATTGGGGCCCGCATCCGTAAATAAGTCGCAGTTGGGGTTTACGGTGCAATCCAGAAAAGGCGCAGCAGAACCCGACCAGTTTAGCGAAAAGCCACTTGAGGAGCTTATAAAATTATCGATCAAAATGTAAAATCCCTGTCCGGGTTGTACCGTCATAGCAGACACAAAGCCATCGCCGCCGGCGCCTTCCGAGACATCTGAGGTACCCATGCCCAATCCAGTCTGCGGACAGAATCCACACGCTGAGCCGGCATAAGAACACCTGATGGGTGAGCCCAGCGCATCGCAGTCCACATTAGGGCCGAAAATGGCAAAGTCATAGTCCTGCCCGGGTCCTGCATTGGGGTTAATGACAAACTCAATCAGACTATTGGGCGGCATGGTGGGCTGAAAGGCAAAATAATACCATACCGATTGGTGTTCTCCAGTAAGGCAACCATCGTTATTGTTGGGATTGGTAAAGTCGTTCACCCCAGGCCCTGAAGGGTTAAAATCTATAGCTCCACTCGAGCATATAACGCCGGCCTGGTTACAGTCGGGTCCTTGTGCAAGGGCAAACAACGGCAAAAACCAACATAATAACAAAGGTGTAGATTTTCGAATATTCATAGTTGTTGTTTGTTTTCCAAAACAATATAATATGATGTAAAGAATAAAAAGGAAGTAGACATTCAGCTATTTGCCAAAATATTGAGGGGGTGGCGGTGTAAGTATGCCAATGCAAATTGGCAAAATTCACACAAATTTAACTGCAAATTTTAAATGAAGCGGTGTTAAACAAAATGAAAAATAGTAAAAAAGGTAAAAAATAGATAAAATAGCACCCAATGCCGCATCGCAGTAACCTTACCGCGTGCAGCTCGCCATAATGAATTTGTAAAAAAAGATCTAATAGAGGAGCGTTATATCGCCGTCAAATAATTCAACACTGCCGTCAATAAATTCGATTTCAGCCATATACACGAACACGCCCGTATTGTGCGGCCTGCCCAGATTGTAGCCATCCCACCCATAGGCAGGGCTATTCGGAGGTATGTTATAGGCTTCAAATGCCTTACCGCCCCATCGATGGTGTATGGTCAGCGACCTAATTAATTTCACATCAGTATCTCCAAAAATATAGAAGCGATCGTTTACGCCATCCCCATTGGGCGTGAATGCATTGGGGATATAAACCCTTCGTGTTTGATCTACATAAATATAGACCACATCCCTGGCAATGCAACCATTGGTATCTACTACCTCGCCCACTACGGCTGTTGTTCGCCACGGAGAAAGCGTGTACTCCCGGCAATCCTCGCAAAGTAAAGTATCGCTGCTGAGCAGAAATTGACTGGATACGGCATCATCCGGAATGTTGAGCTGGACTTCAATATCTGTTGATTCTCCCAAGGGTACATACCGGTCATCTCCAAGTTCAATCTGCGGATCGGTCCCCGGTTGAATGATAATAGCCGTATCCCACCGGCAGCCGCTTACGTCAATAATTTCTAAATCATATATGCCGGCCGAAAGGCTGTGAAGCCCGGATTGGCCATCAAATAAAGCATCATCTACATAATATTGGTAAGGAGGTTGTCCGCCTTGTATCCTTACGATTTGTATCACACCGGTGGACTCGCCGTAACACTTCGGGGATAATACTTGTATCTCTTCGGCTCGCGGAATATTGTCGGATAAGCTAACCAATACCTGGTCAGAACTACTGCAACCATTCTGTGTGTTGGTGACCTGTAGGATATATATCCCCGGTTGGCTAACCGTTGAGCTTACGGGCTGTCCCAACGAATTCATCCACGTAACTTCCAGGCCTGCCCCCATAGATTCCGGCGAAGCAGTCAAGGTGACGTTGGATGTAAGGCAGTTGATAGATAAAAACGGATCAGCCACTTCCGCAACGGGAGCTACGGTATCGGCAACCACGGCTACACTATCCAATGCACTGCAGCCGGTTGATGTATTAGTTACAAACAACATGTAGACCCCCGAACTATTAACCGCCGGATTTAGCGATTGCGCCCCCGATACAATATGCCCTGTGGAGGTCGACCAATTGATTTCATAAATATTTACCGGTCCTCCGGGATTGCTGACAGTTCCGTTGAGTTGTACAAAGGAATTGTAGCAATTGAGCGCTTGACTGATACCTGCATCAACAATCGGGTATTGAAAGTCGGCTATAACCTCTACATCAGCAGTATCCGCACACTGGTTAAGTGTATTAATAATGCTTAACGCAAATACGCCAGGAGTATTTACCTGCAGGGACGGGCCATTTTCATTCACAATGGGCTGGGCATTGGCGTCCAGCCATTGATAAACATACCCACTTCCTCCTGTTGACCCAAGGCTAGTAATATTTGCAGTTGGGGTATTGCAGTTTATGGTGTCGCTAACAGCAATCTGCACATCGGGATAATCTCTTATATCTTCAACCATCACCGTATCAGGAAGGGAGATGCAACCACTGACCGAATCGGTGACTAAAAGGGTATACAATCCGGGAGAGTTAACTTCGGGTTGGGGCAGTGCACTATTTGCCGCCGTAATACCCGGACCCTGCCAGGAAAAAATCCAGTTTTCGCTGCCTGCCCCGGGTAAGTCCCCAAGTTGAACCGAGGTCTGCTGGCAATCTATGTCATCATCGGGGCCGGCCTGCGAACCGGGTAGCGAGACCTGTGCTACGGTAATTTCTTCCGTAGCGGTGCATCCATTGGCGCCCGTTGCGGTTGCCTGGTAGGTGCCAGGCTGGTTGACTTGCAAGGGGTTTGAAGCCATACTTCCATTCCAGGAGACAGCTGAGAAATTGCCTTCTGCCAGCAGTAATGCGGTTGACCCTGCACACAAGAAACTATCGCCGGTAATTGCTATATCTGGCGCCGCCAAAGAGGTAACCTGCGCGGATGTAGAAACCTGACATCCATTGACATCAGTGACGGTTAGCTCGACTAATCCCGGTGCATCTACGGCAATTTGCATGATATTGGTGTTCCCGTTGCCGTTCCAATTGTACTGCGAAAATCCCGGTGAGGCCTGCAATACCGTACTCGTCCCTTCACAGAAAGAAGTTTGTCCTGACAAAGCCACCACCGGCGTGGGAAAAGCCGTTATCGAGGCAGTAGCCTGGTTTCTGCAACCGTTAGCATCTTCTACAGTAAGCGAGTAATCTCCCGGGGTACTAATCACTATACCTGCGGTAAATTCTCCTGTTGACCATATATACAAAGGATAAATTGCATCGGCAAGTAATGCTGCGGTGTCGTTTTCGCACAGGGAAGCCGGCGCTACTATATTGATGCTGGGCAGCGCATTTTGTTCTACATTAAAAGGCACGGTTAGCGAGCAGTTGGCCGTATCCACAATCGTCAGGGAGTAATTACCCGGCAGACTGGTGCTGTAAGTAGCCCCCATCGAACCATCGGGCCATTCGTAACTAATATATGCTGTGCCGGCGTCAAAAAAAGCCGTTTCCCCCAGGCAGATGTCTGTCTGGAGCGGCACCGGGGGCGGAGAAACCTGGTGGCCTACCACATCCACGCCTGCCGAAGCCGAACAGCCATTGATATCGGTGACTGTAACGCTGTAACTGCCGGGCATACCGACCACAAGCGTGGGAGAAGACACTGCTCCCGTCCAGTTGTATGCAGAAAAGCCGGCGCCGGCATTGAGGATGGTTGTGCTATTTGCGCAAATCTTTAAATTGCCCTGAATACTAACCTGCGGCGCTTGAAAAGAAGCAATTTGGATGTCATCTTGTGCCGTACAGCCGTTTGCATCAGTCACCGTCACGCTATACAATCCGGGTTGGTCGATAAAAAGTGAGTTGCCATTGCCTCCCGGCGCCCAGTTATAATCAACAAATGGGGTATCTGTGGCAAGTATAGTTGAAGCCCCCGGGCACAACCCCTGCGGGCCGGTAATTTGGACTATGGGGGCTGCTAATTCACTCACGGCAATGCTGTCGGCAGCTGAGCAACCATTGGCATCGGTGACAGTCACGCTATAAATGCCGGGTGTATTGACAGTGATAGTTTGTTGCGGCAGGCCTCCAGTCCATTGATAGTTCGAAAAGCCGGCGCCTGCGTCGAGTTGGGCAGAGCCGCCGGGGCAGAATGCCGCGTTGACGGCTAAATTGATCTGCGGCAAAGACAATTGCGTAATGTTTACAGTGGCTTGTCCTTCGCAACCATTGACATCGCTGACTGTCACGCCTACCTGTCCGGCTCCTGAAAACACAATAGCGCTGCCGGTTTCTGAAGTCGACCAGAGATAAGATTGAAAACTGCCGTTTACCGAAAGAGAAGTACTGCCATCGGCACAATAGGTCAAAGCGCCGTCGATTTGCGGCGCGGGCAGGGGCCAAGTAGCCACGTCGACCGTATCGGCGCGCCCTGGCAGCCGTTGGCGTCTGTGACGGTAACGGCATATAAGCCGGGCATATCCACTTGTAATTGAGACAGCGCGGAGCCACCCGTCCATGAATATCCTGCAAAACCGGGTCCTGCATCAAGGGTCGTTTGCCCATTTTCACAAAAAGTAAGAATTCCCGAAATAGCAGGTTGGGGAAGGGGCGCCACCGCTACGGCAAGTGTATCTGCGTACTGGCAGCCGTTAGCATCCGTCACGGTGATACTGTAATCTGCTGCTGAGGAAATGACAATAGTAGAGTCATTCATGCCGGTTGACCAACTCCAGGCTACAAACCCGGGGGGCGCTGAGAGGGTACTACTGCTATTATCGCACAATTGGGCGCTGCCTTGAATGACGGGGTCGGCAACCGCATAGGTTGATACCAGCAGGCTATCGCTATTCCTACAACCATTAGCATCCGTAATGGTCACCGAATAAGAAAGCCCTGCCAGCACATTGATACTTTGCGAAGTGCTGTCGTTCGACCACTGGTAATCGGCAAAACCGGCGCCTGCGTCAAGAGTAACCGTGCTATTCGAGCAAGCTATGGTATCGCCCGAAATGGCTATGGCTGGCGCTGCCGTAATAGCCACTGCAATCGTGTCAGTTTCGATACAATTATTGCGTTGAGCAGTGATGCGTAGCATATAATTGCCCGAAAGGCTATCGGAAAGTTGGAGCGTAGGGCTTAACACCTGTGTATCATCAAGCAGAGCATCCAAACCGTTAACTGAGGTCCATGAATAAACCGTGCCGGGACCAAATCCCGTTGTCGAAGCGGACAAGGTCAGCGACGTATCTATTGCGCAAAGCTGAATATCGGAACCGCCTGTGACGGAAAAATTGCTGCATGCGGGGTCGGCCAGGCAGTTGAGAAAAGGCGCCGCCGAACCGCCCCATGTAAGTTCAAAGCCGGTTGAGGAACCATACCAGTTATCAAGGATCATAAAAAAACCTTGTCCCGGCTGCACCATCATGGGAGCTACAAAGCCGTCTTCGCCTTCAGCGCCTTCCGAAGTATCTGTTGCGCCGTTGCCGAGGCCGGTAAAAGGGCATTCTGTGCACAAAAAATTGGCAAAAGAGCATCGTACGGGTTCGCCCAGGCTATCGCAAGCCACATTGGGGCCATAAATAGCAAAGTCGTAGTCCTCTCCGAAGCCGCCATTGGGGTTAATCAAAAATTCTATGATACTATTAGGCGGCATATCCTCCCTGAATTCAAAATAATACCATACACTTTGGTTTTCGAAAGTAAGCAAGCACCCCGGGTCATTATCGGTATTGCTATAATCGTCGAAATCGATACTGGTAGGATTAAAAGCTACAGGGCCATCGCTGCAAATAACGATAGCTCCGGTACAATCGGAAGGAGATTGCCCTACCACCGTACCACACCAACAAAATAATAAGCTGAGCAAAGAGGGAATCTTACGCCACATCGCAAAATCGGTTTTTGATATCCTTGGAATATTTCAATATCCAGGATATATCCAACGGGATCATAGTTCAGTCGCATGATGCGAACTGCTTCCTCATAGCGTGTTAGCGTAATAAAAGCGGTAGAATTATGACAACACCAGGGTTGATTATTGGGTTAGGAATTACAAATATAGAAGATTTATTGATATTAATTCTTTTCAATTGTTAAAATCACAAATCGTCAGGCCAGTCCTCTTCTCTTCATTTCCTTTTGCACGAGTTGGTATTCCCTGCTCATATCGCCGGTTACCGAAGAGTTTTCCTCTGCGCGCCTGATGAGATAAGGCACCACGTCTTTTACAGGTCCGTAGGGCACATATTTGGCGGCATTGAAGCCTGCATGAGACAAATTAAACGTAATATTATCGCTCATACCCAGCAATTGGCTGAATAACAAGTGGGGATGGTTGCGTACAATTCCCTTCTGATCGATGAGTTGGGCCATCAACAAGCTGCTTTCCGCATTGTGAGTAGCATTACATACTGCGATATGCTCATAATTGTCGATACAGAAGCGAAGCGCCATATTGTAGGCGTCGTCTGTAGCATCTTTACTTACCTGGATGGGCGATGGATATCCCATATGCTCGGCCCGTGCTCTTTCTCGCTCCATATAAGCCCCTCTAACCAATTTGGCGCCAAGTAGATATTGACCTCTTTGTGCCTGGTTGAAAGAATCGATGATATATTGGAGGCGATCGGTGCGATACAACTGGTAAGTATTATACACCACTACCCTATCCTTGTTGTATCTGCGCATCATGATGTTCACCAAATGATCTATGGCATTTTGAATCCAGCTTTCTTCTGCGTCAAAAGAAACGGACATGCCTTTCTGGCTTGCCGTAAAACAAACGGCATCAATGCGCTTCAGCACATTTCTATACTCAATGCGGAGTTCTGAGTTGAGTTCTCCTCCTTGAGAGATCAATTCCAGGAGGCCAAATCGGGCCATGCCGGTAATTTTGCTGCTAAGCATGACGATAGCCTCCTCTTGTGCAGCAAATTCGATAGCGCGGATTGTTTCATTCATAGTGTGGTTGAAATCGGCCTCTGACTCTTTGGCCTCCGCACCATAATCCAGGATAGTAAGCGCTTTTTGATCGTATAGTTTGTGCACCGTTTTCTGGCATTCCAACAAAGTAGTGCCGCCACAGAATTGTTCAAAGATCGTACTCTTGACCATCGACTCGACGAAAGGCAGGTGCATTTTGATAGCTGTGATGCCCAGTTTGGCGCCAACGCCCACCAACCAGTGGTTATTCATGACGCCGAACAAACGCGCTGCTTTTCTGAGTTCTTTCTCCGATTTGCCGGCAAAGGCGATCTCGGTATTTTGGAAATCAACTACGGGTTGTTGATTGGCAGCTTGGATAGACTTAGCCATTGCTTCTAATTTGGTTAAATTTTTGGTATAGGCTGAACAGAACGTTTCATTATCAGTGATTATCCGGGTTCCAAAGCGCCCACGCGGCTTCGGCTTGAAGATACAACATTTCCAGTCCATTTTGCACCCCTGCGCCATGCGCTTTTCCCTTGATCATAAACAAAGTTTGCGGGGGGTTGTAAACCAGGTCGTAAAGTAAATGCTTTTCTGTGATAAAATGATAAGGTATGGGGGGATAGGTGTCTACTTCCGGATACATACCCAAAGGAGTGGTATTAATAATCAAGTCACAACTGGATATCATATCCTTATTGATGTCGCTGTAGGTTAACCGCATATCGCCTTCCTGACGAGATACCAAGGTATAGGGGATATGCATTTCATCGAGCACAAAAGTGACGGCCTTGCTCGCACCACCACTACCCAATACCAATGCCCGGTGATGGATACTCCGTGCCTGGACAAGGGATTGCCTGAAACCTATCACATCGGTATTATAGCCCACTAAACGCGATTTGCGATCGATTACAACGGTATTGACCGCGCCGACTTTTTGCGCATCGGGGTCTAACTCGTCCAAATAGGGTAAAACTGCCTGTTTGTACGGAATAGTCACATTAGAACCATGTAAATCCGGATGCCGGTGCAACAACTCAGGTAATAGTTTGATGCCTTCGAGTGGAAAAAGTTCGTAACTGCATTCCGTAAGGTTCTCGCGCACAAACTTTTCTGTAAAATAGCGCTTGGAGAAGGAATGAGATAAGGGAAAACCGATCAAGCCATATAGCCTTTTCATTTGCCAAAGATAGCAATCTGAGACAAGGATTATTTACCTTTCGCAAGATAATTTTCTTAACTTTAGCCCCCTCAAAATAATATTGTCATGGCAAAAATAAAAGATCAAGACGCCCTGGATTATCACTTCAACGGTCGTCCTGGAAAAATCGAAGTAGTACCCACCAAACCCTATAGCACGCAACGCGATTTGTCTCTGGCATACTCCCCCGGCGTCGCCGTTCCATGCCTGGCTATCGAAAAAACGTGGAGGATGTCTACAAATATACCGCCAAAGGAAACCTGGTAGCGGTAATCTCCAACGGAACGGCTGTATTGGGGTTGGGCGATATCGGCGCCGAAGCCGGAAAACCAGTCATGGAGGGCAAAGGGTTGCTCTTTAAGATCTTTGCCGATGTAGATGTGTTTGATATTGAAATTTCTACAAAGGACATAGACATATTTGTAGAAACCGTCAAACAGATCTCCCCTACTTTCGGCGGCATCAATCTCGAAGATATCAAAGCCCCCGAGTGTTTTGAAATCGAAAGGAGATTAGTCGAAGAGCTGAACATCCCCGTGATGCACGACGACCAGCACGGCACGGCTATTATTTCTTCCGCAGGTATACTAAACGCCCTGGAGTTGAGCGACAAAAAGCTGGAGGAGGTAGTAATCGTCATCAATGGCGCCGGCGCCTCGGCAGTAGCCTGTACGAAGCTGCTTATTACACTGGGCGCCAGGAAAGAAAATGTCATTATGCTCGATACCAAGGGAGTTTTGCGCGAAGACCGGACGGACCTCAACGAGTCTAAGCGTTATTTCGCCACCAAAAGAGATGTGCATACGCTCGAAGAAGCGATGCAGGGGGCCGATGTGTTTTTCGGCTTGTCGAAAGGCAATATCGTTACCAAAAAAATGGTGCAATCCATGGCGCCCAACTGCATCGTTTTTGCGATGGCCAATCCCGACCCCGAGATTACGTACGAAGATGCTATGGCTGCCCGCAAGGATATCATCATGGCTACGGGCCGTTCCGATTATCCCAACCAGGTGAATAATGTACTTGGCTTTCCTTTTATTTTCCGGGGGGCTCTTGATGTGCGGGCAAAACGGATCAACGAGGAAATGAAAATCGCCGCAGTGAGGGCACTCGCCAGCCTGGCCAAAGAGGATGTACCCGAATCGGTGAATATGGCTTATAATGTGACCAATCTTACCTTTGGCAAAAATTACATCCTGCCCAAACCGCTCGATACCCGTCTGATCTCCACGATAGCACCCGCTGTGGCTAAAGCCGCCATGGACTCCGGCGTGGCTCAGAAACCGATCAAGGATTGGGATCTGTATAAATACGAACTGTCAAAAAGACTTGGGCTTGACAACAAGCTGCAGCGCGAGATTATGCAGAAAGCAAAGCAACAAATGATGAACGTCGTTTTTGCGGAAGCTAATAATTTTAAAATGCTGAAAGCTGCCCAGGAAGTATTGCACGAAGGCATTGCCCGCCCAATCCTGGTCGGCGACAAAGGCGCTATGCTCGAGATTGCCCAGTCCTCCGGTTTGGATCTGTCGGAGATGCAAATCGTAGATATTCACTCGCAGGAAGAAAACGAACGACGCAAGCGATACGCCGATATATTCTGGAAAAAACGACAGCGCAAGGGCTTGACCCAAAATACGGCCTACGAACTGATGTACAACTCCAACCATTTCGGTATCATGATGGTAGAAACCGGCGAAGCAGATGCGTTTATCTCGGGTATTGCCAGCAGGTATGGCGATACGATAGCCCCCGCCCTCCGGATTGTGGGCAAAAAAGACGGGATTGACAAGATTGCGGGCATGTATGTCATTATGACGAAAAAAGGACCGTTCTTTTTTGCTGATACGACGGTTACGCTCCAACATACGGCCGAGTCGCTGGCTCAAACTGCCTTGCTTACGGCTTCTGAAGTGCGCAAGTTTAATATCGAGCCTGTCATCGCCATGTTGTCTTATTCTAATTTTGGTTCCGTACCCGACACCGATACCGCTGTGATGGTCAGAGAGGCCGTTAAAATACTCCACAAAAAGTACCCCGATCTGCTCGTCGACGGTGAGATGCAGGCCAACAGTGCGCTTAACCGCGATGTACGCGAACGGTTATTTCCTTTTAGCAAATTGCATGGCAAGGAAGTCAATACCCTTATTTTTCCCGACTTAAACTCCGGAAATATTGCCTACAAGCTCATGCAGGAAATCGGAGGCGCTGAGGTCATCGGCCCCATTCTGATGGGACTCAAAAAGCCGATCCATGTGGTGCCTATCGACTGCTCGGTTAGGGAGATTGTGAATATGGCTTGCTTGCCGCCGTAGACGCTCAGCTGAACGCCAAACGCAGGTAAGCCGTCATTCTTCGTGGGGCCTTATCCGCCATGTGCGATGTGGTAGTTAGGCTGAATCAGGTCAAATTTACAAATTAATCATTGACCTGATTTTTTTGTGAACACACAGCATCTGTTTGTTGTCTTGTTATTATAAGGATTTCCCGAAAAAAATACGCTTAAGCGCTAAACAGACACCTGCTCCTTATTTGTGTGCCTCGCCAGCCATGTTATCATAACATCCATAAAAAACAAGCGCCATGATACGTTTCACCAAACTTATCCTGATACTCATCGTATTGATGCAACCAGGGTGGACTACCATACTCCTTGCTCAACAACCCGATATGCATACCTTCCGGCTCGACATGCCCGGCGAGCCGCGTCGTTACGGCGACGGCATTTTGCGATATGTGCAGTCCGGCGACAATCTTCTTCGCGCCGGTCATTTTGAAAAGGCCCTGCTCGAATACGAAAATGCGATTTTACAAGATCCCTACCAGGTAGAAGTGTACATCAAACGAGCCATGGCCTTGTATCGCCTGGGCCGTTTCAACGAAGCCGAGCGCGACTACAATTATGCTCAGCGGCTCAACCCCCATGCTGCCGATCTTTATGGTTATGGCGATCCGCTGCGGGTATTACGCGTATTGGCAATAGAATCTGAAAGCGAGCTTACCTCAGCCGCTGATGGCGATATATTGTCCGGCGGGCAACTCACAGAGCAGGACATCGAACTACTTGTAGCACTCACCGCTAAAAAAATGCGCGGAGATATTTTGGAGGCGCTTCGCGAAGTTAACTATGCCCTCGAGCAAACTGATATGACGCTGAAGCCTCGTTTACTCAAGATCAGAGGTAATCTGCTGTTGCTGATGGGCCATTATGGTCCTGCCATTCAGGATTATAGTGAAGCCATAGCGTTATGGCCGGATTATGCCGCCGCTTACCTCAACCGCGGTGTAGCCAGGTTGCTCGACTTCAATCGCTCCGCCGCCTGCTATGATTTCGAGCAAAGCGCCGGACTTGGGCTGGACAAAGGAAGCGATAATCTAAAGTTTTTCTGCGCTTTTTAACTCACTAAAAATTTTACAACAATCTCAGTTGTCGATGCTTTGCCCCATGCAAGGCCTGTCATCCTCATTCCTTAACCAATAACTGATTGTATGCAAGCTAAAACGTCATTCGCGATGCTTATCATCGCGCTCTTACTGATCACTACCGGCTGTGCCGTCGTACAACAAGGAGAAGTGGGCGTAAAACGCACCTTCGGCAAATACAGAGACCAACCTTACACGGCAGGGCTGCGCGTTTACAACCCGTTTACCTCAACTATCGTAAAAGTTTCGACACAAACCGAAAACGTGGAAGTAGCCCTCAGTTTGCCTTCCAAAGAAGGTTTAAACATCAGGGCTGAAATTTCCATCCTTTACAGCATCATTCCGAAAGAAACGCCGAATATCCTTCGCAACATTGGCACCCAGTATGAAGAAAACATCATCTTGCCCGTATTTCGCTCGGCAGTGGCCGATGTTACGGCACGTTTTTATGCCAAAGATATGCACACCGGCGAACGCGGATTGATTGAGCAGGCTATTCAACAGCAAATGAATACCTTACTCAAAGACAGGGGTGTTGTTATAGAAGCTGTATTAATCAAAAGTATCGAAATGCCGGCTAATCTGGCTCGCGCTATTGAAGAAAAACTGGAAGCTGAGCAACAGGCCCAGCGCATGGAGTTTGTGCTGCAACAGGCCCAGCGTGAAGCTGAACGCAAGCGAATAGAAGCCGCCGGGGTACGCGACGCGCAAAACATTATTTCAGAGGGCTTGAACGCCCAGATCCTTCAGTTTAAGTCGATAGAAGCTTTCCTGGAATTGGCTAAGTCGCCTAATACCAAAGTAATCATCTCCGACGGCGATATGCCGATGATGATGACTCCTGAAACAGATAGCGGCCCTGCAATGAAAACTAAAAACAACTAAGGGCAGCATAGCAATAACGCATATCCATAAGGTCTCTATGCCGGCGCCTCATCACTTGTGGATGAGGCGCCTTTTCCGTTATTCTTCGTGCGGCCTTACCCGCAAGCTGCGAACCGGCAGGTTCTGTTCATCCAATACTGCCACCGTATCGCGCAGAGGAGTTAGCTCCGGCTGGCCCGCATCAACCCAAGCGGTGAGCCATGCCGAGCCTATCGCCTGTATCGCTGCCCGCATACGCCGCTCCACCATGCCGTTGAGGGATTTATGATAGACTTGTGCATAATCGGTACAAGGCGTACGTACAATTACGCCAAGCCTTTCTTCGAAGCAAGATTGCGCGTCGCTGGGATATACGGCGCTGAGTTGCTTTTCAAGGCGAAGCACACTGTCGACCAACAAGTGGCTTTGCCGCACGATATCCCAGTAAAATCCCTGTATGTCAGTAATATATGTAGCTTTACCTACAAAAAAATTGTATTGCTCAATGGCATATAATTCGGGCAGGCGGCTTTCCCAGAATGCGTGGATACCCGTTTGTCCGCTCAACTGTCCGTTGTAGTTTTTTGTAGTATGCAAAGGCACATGGGCATCGGCGATATAGTGGCCTATTTCTGCCGAAAGCCGCAAGATTCGGGTGGCTTGGCGCAGGCGAAAAGCTTCGGTGAGCTGGTATTGGATTTGGGGCAGAAAATACGGCAGCATACCGTGAATAGAAAACGGCTCGAGAGCAATGCTCGACTCACAATCAAGGGGAAAACTTTCCGTGCCGGGTAATTTGCGCCATGCTGCACATGAAATGAGTCGCCGTTCTTCATAATAGGCATTTCGAACGTGTTCGATGACAAATGCACGGTAAACTTCTGCAGGTATTAAGCAATCCTGCAACACCTTGCCATTTGCCATTAATTCCAACCTGATACTATCAGAATCGAGGGTAGTTCCCGGAGCGACTAACACTTCAAGGGTATCTCCTTTTTGTGTATAAATTTCATAATGCGTATTCAAAACAAGCGCCTGAGTCCAATCGCGTGGCAGGGAATCGAAGGGATTGGCGCCCCAATGGTCGAGGTCGATATAATGGCGTACCGCTTCAAAATGGGTTGCATAACGTCGTTTATCGGGATCAACGGCGTGATCAGAGAGGTATTCTAAATGGGGTTTAAAGCCGGTAATCATTTCGGGGGGCAATGTAAAAACGGCCATTTTGTTGATGAGCCGGTGTCCGAAAAAACCCCAGGGCAGGAGTGGAGGGAATGTGCAGAGCCACAGCAATAGCCCCGGCAACATTCCTGCGAGCAGGAAATGTGGCTGTTTCATTGTTTTCACTTGTTTTTTGGTAAAAAAATTGCTATTCAAAAAAAGCGTCGTACGCCCAGAATATTTTTCCGAATACCCGATGCTGCACCATCATAAAATCCTGTCCGTTGCAATCGGCGTAATACCGTTCAACAGCAGGCGCGGGCAGTTGTTGTCCTGTCTTGGGGTCAACGCCATCCTCGTAAAAGACAGGGTAAAATTTGACGATAGATTCTTTGCCAGTCTTATCTTTTACCTTAACGACACTAAAGGGGACCAGTCTTGAAATAGAATCGCGCTGGGGCAATCTGTTTTCAAATCCCTCAGCCACCAGGCTTTTAAAGCCCACCAGGTAGGCTTCTGCAGTGCCTTTATTGACAGGTCTGCCGCTTTGGGCGTTAATCTCATAAAAAGGCAGCACCGAAAAACCATTGCCATCGCGTTGTAGCATGAATGATTTGTTGCGTTGCTTGGGATACTCCACGCTTACCGCTGCGATATCTTCCGGTTCAAAGGCAATAACCGTACGATCGCGCCAGTCTTCACCGACAAGATTATAGCGGAAGCGAAGGTTGCCTTCCCAGCCGGCCAGTTGTGTCACATACGGCTCTTCTGCATCGGCATTCATCATGTACGTGCCCCGCTCGTCGCTGGTAGCGCCGCCTACATAATACGATTTGATCAAATCGCCGCGTTTGTCGTATAGCTCAACTTTAAGGCCTTCAGTAGCCAGACTTTTCACCATTGCGGGTACAGCGGCGCGGGGTGGTTTGTACTTCACTTCCGTTCGGCTGATGGCGTCCAGTAAGTTGTTTACTGCAGTAGGACGGGCCTTATATTTGCCATCAAAAAGCCAATAGCCGTTTTGGCGTTCCAGATTGGATTGGCCTCCCTTGCGGTCGGCAATAAAAATGCGGTAAATGCCGGCGGTGTCTTTTACTGCGAAACTGCGTTCGGCGGCCAGCAAAGAGGTCTTATCGTCTTGCCTGGAAAGATACCAGGCTGCCACGCCTGCTCCAAGGATAAGGAAGGCGATAAACAGGAACAAAGTTCTATTCATAGCTTTATCTATTTTGCGTACTTGCGCTTTCTTCTCCAGTGATAAAATACGCCAAAAAGCCCCATAAACACTAATGGTACCAAGATATTAACAACCTGCCACTTAGTTTTTTCGGCCGAAGCCTTCGCCGTGTCCAGCAACCTCAATTTTACTTCTTTCCCTCGGGCTTCGATCACCCCGTTTTCGTCGAGGAGGTATTCAATGGCATTGATGAGAAAATCTTTATTGGCAAACTGGTATTTTTCAAATTCATTATAGCCGAGCGGGCTGAACGACTCGTCGCGCCAATTTACATTGTTTTTGGCGATATCGCCGTCAGAAACCACAATCATTCGCGTGGGGGCGCTCAAGGATTTGTACTCCATTTTTAGCTTTTGCAGGTTGGCCAGCATTTCTGCCGACAGGCGGTTTTCGTACATCGAAGGAAATTCGCCTTCCAGCTCGAGGAAGTCAACAGCACCGTTTTTTGTACAGGTGTTTTAGTTTCAACAGTCGTATCGATCGTATGGGGATACAATAAATTGAGTGCACCCAGGTTTTTTGCCACCGGGTGTTTCGAATTGGGGGTTACCACTACGTGATAGGGATATTTAAAATAATCAAACTGGGGGGCATTACCGGCGAAACCGGTTGCGAGCGGAATTCTCGAACATTGGTAATCGAGCACCAGGTTGGGCTGAATACGAACACCGTAATTAAAGAGGAGGTCTCCCAGGTTAAGGGGATATTCCGCAGGAAAATACTGTTCCCTTCCCCGAAGGCTATCCAGGTCAACGCGCAGCCAGTCGAGCAACCACAGTACCTTACCGCCGTTCATCACATATTGATCTAACTTGAAATTGTCCTTTTCAGAAAAAGCGTAGCGGGGTTTGGCGATGATCAGCGCGGCGGCCTCCGTACCGATAGAAACCACGCTATCGAGGTGAATGCGCCCCACCTCATAAAATTGACGAAGGTTTTTGTCGAGATCGGCGGTCTCCAGTTCCTGCAATTCGCCGTGGCCGGCCGTATACATCACCACAGGTCGTTGCGCGCTTTGCAATTTTTGGATGGCATTGGCAAGCTTATATTCCAGTAAGCCTATCGAGTTATTGAGGATAACCTCTTTGGGTACCCCTGGAATCTCGTTTTCCAGTAAATTGATTACGTGTTGCCTGCCCTTGTAAAAGATAACCGCATAGGGATAAATTAGTTGTTCAGAGGTGCCGTCCTTGCTTTTTACGCGCAGGTTAACCGGGATAATACCTTCGTCAGACAGTTGTTTCCGGCGGGCGTTGATCTCTTTTACTGAAAGGTTATCTGGGGCAGGATCTTCAAAGCCGTATTCGATATACCCCGATTCCGATCGAAAATCTTCAAGGATTTCCCTGGTTGCCGTCTGCACGCGCTTAAAGCCGGCAGGGAAATCGCCTTCGAGCATCACATTAACGTATACCACCTCATCCAGTTTGCCAAGCAGCGAACGGGTGGCATTAGTAAGGGTAAATCGCTTTTCTTCGGTAAGGTCCAGATAATTATAAAGGGAAACATTGCCGATACGCACATTGGCGAGGATATTGACAAAAAGCAGAATGCCCGCAAACAAGGCCAGTTGCAGTAGGGATTGTGATTTTCTATTATTTGATTTCCACTTCATTTTTATAGTTTTTACCTGAGCTGAAGCTCAGGCTTGAAGCTGTCAGAGTTTAGCCCAGGCTTGAAGGTTGGTTACCATTTACGGCGGCCCAACGACACGAGCGTAAGGGCAATAAACAGCGCTACCAGCGAAATAAAATACACCAGATCCCTGCTGTCGATGAGGCCCCTGCTGATAGACTGGTAGTGATAATCGATGCCCAGCATTTGCACCAGATCGTCAACTTTACCTACAAAAACCGGCAACCTGCTAAAATAGTCGAAGCCGTAGTAAAACAAAAAACACAAAAGGTGGCCGATACAAACGCAATGATCTGGTTGTTGGCAAGCGAAGAAGCAAAGAGTCCTATGGCCACAAAAGCACTCGCCAGGCAGATAAGTCCGATATATGACCCGGCAATAGCTCCTGAATCCAGGTTTCCTTTAGGCGACCCAAGCTGGTACACTGTATAATAATACAACAGCGTAGGCAGTAGTGCAAAAATCACGAGCGTCAGGCTGGCAAGCAGTTTGCCCGCCACAATTGCCAGGTCGCTCAAGGGCCGGGTTACCAGCAGCTCGATCGTACCTGTCTGCTGTTCTTCGGCAAGCGATCGCATCGCAATGGCAGGTATGAGAAAAAGAAAGATCAGCGGCGCTATCTGGAAAAGCTGATCGAGCGTAGCGTAATTAGAATCCAGCAGACTGGAATCGGGAAAGACGAACATTACCAAGCCTAATACAACCAGGAATACACCGATGACGATGTAGCCGATCAGCGAGCTAAAAAAAGAATTGATCTCTTTCCAATAGATGCTTGACATAATTGCGTTTTCATGCTATCAGTCTCCCAACGTTGAAAAGTTGGGCTGAATGAAACCTATTTAACGGTGCCGCTGGCGTTGACGTACACAAACTGCTTCAGCGTTTTTTTATCTTTGTCCATCAGGGCGCAGATCATATAATGCGATTTGATATCGGTGATCACTACCTGGTAACAAAAAGCCGGTTTTTGCAACGTATCCTGGGGGTTTTCCTCGACAGCCATCACAAAACTGGGCCTGCCAAGCAGTTTGGTAATCTCATCTTGTGATTTACCCTCCATGCATGCGCTCCCAAAAAAGCCTTTAAATTTTTCATAAAAAGCGTTTTTGACATTGTACATCGGAGATTCAAATTCACTGTAATCCCTGGCAGGCGTCCAGTTTTTTTGGATGACAACATCCATAGAATCGCATTCCGGGTTTAGCACTTTTTTGGCTTCGGCTCCTTCGCCGGCACACCCGGCCATCCAGTAGGTGGCCAGGGCAAACAATCCAATCATTATCACACTACGGTTCATAACTATCATTACTTGATCAGGTAAACAAGGTTTCTATCGTTGTATATCATCAGGCTTTTCAACAGTTTTTGCCCGGCCTCCGCTTCTGACAGGGCGGCCAGGGTATTGTAAAGCTGCGGGTCGTCGGCTATCCATTTTATGGCATTTTCCAGGGTGAGGTCCACGATTTCACCGGTATCCCAGTGGAGTATCTTTTCCATCCCGATTTGCTCCGTTTTTTTTATGCGCCCCTTCCGGAATGGAAGGCCGTTAACGGGGTTGTACGCCGCTATTTCCACTAAGCGGACCGAATCAGCTTCGTACGAAAAATAATTGATGCGTCCTTTTACACGCAGGCCCGCAAAAGTAGCAAAATACTTGTCTTCTTCGCCGGTCAATACTTTGATATAGGGTAAGCCATCGATACACACCCCCAAATATCGGAGGGAGAAAGCACTATACCTTGCCTGTTTTTTAGCGCCAATTGCTCGATTTTTGTAATGTAGGTCTTCTCATTGGAGACTACTTTGCCCTCCAGATCGGTCCAGGCATATGCGGGTTTATTGCGCTTGAAGTCGGCAAAAGAGAGATAAACGCCGTCGGCAAAAGTAAACTTAGGCGTAACGGCAATGGAATCGGATTGAGCGGCGGCACTCCCCTCCCCTATGGCTAAGCAGGTTAAAGCCAATAACAATTTATTCACATATAACAATTTGTGCCCCATAGCAGATGCTTACACCGTAAGTTTTCTGAAGACCTCTTCTACACTAATATCTTCTTTATGCATTTCGAGTAAAGTCAGTTTGTTTGCGACAGCAAAATGGAAGATTTCTTCTCTGATATCCTGCCGAAGCCCTGCCTTGAGTTGCCAGCGGTTTTTGCCCAGGTCGATTACCTGGCGCACGTGTTTTATCTTGGACAGGCTGTCTTTTGTGACTTCTTGTTTAAACTGCACCGTAACTGCCGTTTCTCCCTGGATGCGGTTTTGGAGTTGTTCAATGGGGTCATCGGCCACAATCCGGCCGCGGTTGATAATGAGCACCCTATCGCAGATAGCTTGTACTTCCTGCATGATATGGGTAGAAAAAATCACTGTTTTTTCCTTTCCCAATTCCTTGATCAGGCTGCGAATTTCGGCGAGTTGGTTGGGGTCGAGTCCGCTGGTAGGTTCATCGAGGATGAGCACCTTGGGATCGTGGAGCATAGCCTGGGCAAGCCCTACCCTTTGCCGGTAGCCTTTCGACAAGGCGCCGATGGGTTTGCGTTGCTCGCGCTCCAAGCCCGTCATTTCTATCATCTGGGCGATGCGGCTACTTGCCTGGGGAATGTGGTGTATACCTGCAATAAAGGCGAGGTACTCCCGCACGTACATGTCTTTGTAAAGCGGATTGTGTTCGGGCAAATAACCTATGAGCCGGCGCACTTCCATCGGTTGTTGCAACACGTCGTAGCCACAAACTTCGGCCGAGCCGGAAGTAGGCGGAATAAAGCAGGTCAGAATTTTCATAGTAGTGGTCTTGCCTGCACCGTTAGGGCCCAGGAATCCCAGCACCTCCCCTTCAAACGCCTGGAAGGATATGCCATCCACTGCTTTTTGAACGTCGTAAACCTTTGTCAGTTCCGTCACTTTAACAGACATGCTGATTGGCTTTTTCTATTGAGTGGGCAAAGCTACTAATTTTTCCAAAGTGAAAACGCCCTTTGGGGCGCTAAACATATAGGCGGCACATGATAAGCCCAATTCAAAGAACATAATGAAAATTGACTTGTTTAGTAGGGTGTTACAAGCTACCTTTGGCACCTGTTTTCGAAACCGGATAAAGCCGGGGATAAAAAGACATACATGGCAACCGTAAAATTCACCTTTGAAGATAAAAGCATCTCTTCGGTTATTATTGATAACGTAGAAGAGGGCTTGTCGATTTTGGAGGTGACCGAAGAAAACAACATTCACCTCAATCACAACTGCGGCGGGGTTTGCGCATGCAGTACCTGCCACGTATATGTGGAAAAAGGCGAAGATTTCCTGGAGGAAATTTCTGATAAGGAAGAAGATTTCATAGACAGGGCCATCAACCCCAAGCTGGAATCTCGTCTGGGATGTCAATGCGTCATCCTGGATAGTGAGGCGTATATCGAAATTCAAATTCCCGATCAGCGCAAGATCATCGGTCACGAACATTGATCAAAAAAACAAAAACTTATGCCGTTTAAAGACATCGAGGATCTTCCTATCTATTGGAAAGACCACGAAGACATAGCCATGAAATTGTATGAGCGCTTTGGCGCTGAGTTTGACGAATCCAAAATCTATCGCATTCGGTTCACCGATTTGCTGGAATGGATTATGGAGATCCCTACTTTCGAGGGCAAACGCGAAGAGTCGACGGAAGGTCACCTGGAGCAAATTCAAGCCCGCTGGGTATACGAATGGAGAGATAACAACCCGTCATGAACCAACTCGAACCATTCCAACATATCCACACTTTTATTTTTGATGTGGATGGCGTGCTGACCAACAACGAGGTGCTGGTCACAGAGGAAGGCAGGCTATTGCGCCAAATGAACGTCAGGGACGGCCTGGCCATTAAAATGGCAGTTAAAGCCGGCTACAGGGTTTGCGTGATTACAGGCGGCAAATCTGAAGGCGTCAAATCGCGCCTGGAAGGATTGGGCATTCAGGACATCTATCTCGATAAGCAAGAAAAGCTGGAGGCCTATAACGAGTTTGTATCGATATACGACCTCGACCCGGAGGCTATTTTATACATGGGCGACGATTTGCCCGATTACCCGGTTATGCGCCGGGTTGGACTGCCGACCTGCCCACGCGATGCCTGCCGCGAAATCATTGAAATTGCCAAATATATCTCCCCATACAACGGTGGCGACGGATGCGCCCGCGACGTGATTGAAAAAGTCATGCGATTGCAGGGCAAATGGCAGGAATTTCTCTCGGCATAATCCACAAGCTATGGCGTTGTTCAGATTAATACGGCTGCCTAATCTGTTCATCGTAGTAATTACGCTTTCGCTGCTGTATTACCGCGTCATGCTGCCTCCGTTTTATCGCCATCAAATCACCCCTTTGTTCGACAACCTGCACTTCTGGATTTTCACAGGCATTACCCTGCTGATTACCGCTTCGGGCTATGTGATCAACGACCTCACCGATCTGAGGGCGGATCTATACAACAAACCCGGACGGATTGTAGTGGGCAAAAAGATATCTATACAAACGGCGTATTGGCTTTACTTCTGCTTTTGCCTGGTGGGGTATACCATCTCCCTCTATCTGGCCTTTTATGCCGGTCAGGTTGCGCTTATCAATATCTATATCCTTGCTGTGGGCGGTTTGTACTATTATTCGACCCGGCTCAAAAAGCTTCCGCTATTGGGTAACCTGCTTGTAGCGGTATACTGCGCCGGCGTGGCAGGTATGCTTTGGTTTGCCGAAAGGGAAGCCTACGCTTTTTTATATCAACGCGCGCCCGACGAAGCTTTTCATATTCAGATGGTGCTCCTTACCTACATGCTTTTTGCCTTTATTTCCACCCTGTTTCGCGAAATCATAAAAGATCTGGAAGATATCCCCGGAGATTCGGCTGAAAAATACCGTACCATGGCGGTAAGCTGGGGTTTATCTACATCCAAACGAATCGCCATATCCGTTGGAGTAGTATTGGCTGTTGCTATCCTGGCAAGCGCCATTTGGTTGTTGCCCGGATTCATAGCTTTGCTGGCGCTTCCTGTCTTTTATGCGCTATACAAGTTGACCGGGGCACAAAGCAGCCAGGATTTTGCCTATATCAGCCAATTGGCGAAAGCCATTATGCTCGGCGGTTTATTCATTTTATTATTGTAACTGTTTAGTAGGGTTTAGTGCATGCGCAGTTTAGCGATTGGGTTTAGTTAACTAAACATACAGCTAAACCCTAACGCTAAACCCTACTAAACAGTTACTTATTATTTTAAAAATCAGCGCGTTATGGAAGTATTTGAAAATAAAAAAATAATTCTCGCTTCCAAATCGCCCCGCCGCAGTTATTTGCTGGAGTCGGCGGGCATACCCTTTGAAGTCAGGGCCCAGGATGTGGAAGAAGACTACCCGGCCGACATGGCGCCGGAGTCGGTGCCCGCTTTTTTGGCCCAAAAGAAGGCGCACGCCTGTAAAAAATGGCTGGAACCCGGCATGATCGTGCTCGCCTCTGATAGTATTGTGCTGCTCGACGGCGTCATCCTTGGAAAACCCACGGATATGGAAGATGCCAAACGCATACTCCGCGCCCTTTCCAACAAAAAACACCTCGTCATCACGGGCGTTTGCCTGTTGGCTTCTCACAAAGAATTTGTTTTTGACGAAACGACCGCCGTCTACTTTGATTCCCTTAGCGAAGAAGAAATCGATTATTACACGGCGAAATACCAGCCGCTGGACAAAGCCGGCGCCTACGGCATCCAGGAATGGATAGGTTTGTGCAAAATCTTGAAAATAGAAGGCACCTACTCCAACGTCATGGGATTGCCCGTGAGCAGGGTTTACCACGAATTAATCCGGTTTTAAAACAACTCAAACTGGTTGGAATAGACCGCAGAAGCCGATGATTCCGTTGTTTTTGTGGTGGTAGTGCCCGATTTCAACAACCGTTTGATGACGCGCAGCTTATACAGATAACGCCCTGCTTCGCGGTTGTAAACGCCGTAGTGGTCCAGGCCGTCAATGCACACCCTGCCGAATACATGCAGTACTTCCGCAGGATTCACCACGATACCTACATGGGTGATCTTGCCGAGCCGGTTTTCGAAGAAGGCAAGGTCGCCGGGCTGAGATTGCTCGACAAAGTCGATGGTTTCTCCCAGAAAAACCTGCTGGTCGGCCTCCCGGGGCAGTTGGATGCCCGCAATCCGGTATACGATTTGTGCCAATCCGGACGCATCCATTCCCAGTGGCGATTTGCCCCCGGCGATATAAGGCGTATTGAGGTAACGGCGCGCAATTTTGAGCAATAATTCGGCGCTGGGATGAATATCTTTGGGAAAACGGCTTGGCCGCTAAAGCTATAGGAAGCTTCCCCCAGTGTAAAACGCATGCCGTCAAAACCAGGCAATCTGGCGCCCAGCGTAAGCGGAAGGTAGTGGTCGTCCGACATGGCAGCTTGCACATAATCGAGCACCCAGGCATAGTGGTTGCGATAAGCTTCCCACTCGCTAGGTGTGATGAGCTTGAGCTGATTGGCTGCCACCCACCCTACACAATTGTCATCGAGGCAGTGGACTTTGAGCCAACTGTGCCCTTTGACCTCCAGCACTTCTACAAGTTCTCCGAAAAGAAGCTGAGAAATCATTTCACTGGAGTCGGTAGAAGTGTTGCGAATTGCAACCGCGCTTAATGGACATATTCCGTAAGCCATTCATCCTGCTGTTTGTTAACAAAGCGCTTGTTCGACCAAAGATAATAAAAGTCTGTTATTGTCCGTTCCTGTCTTTATGAAATAAAGCCTACCTTTGGCCACCAATACGAAAAAATAGGAATATGAGAAAAGGGTTTACGCTGTTGTTGGGTGTTGTTTTGTCCTGTATTACGCTTTCTGCCCAGGACCAGCATTTTACGCAATTTTACGCCTCTCCTGTCACGCTCAACCCCGCGCTTACGGGTGCTTTTACGGGTAAATACCGCCTTTCGCTAATTTATCGCGACCAATGGCGAAGCGTGCTTGAAAACCCCTATGTGACGTATTCCGGGGCCGCTGATTTTCGTTTTGGTGTAAATAAGCGCAAAACCAATTACAAAGATGCCGCAGGTGTCGGTGTGCTGTTTTACAACGACCGCATTCCTGATATAGGCTTTTCCACCAGCCAGGTGCAGATTTCGGCAGCTTTCCATAAATCGCTTAGCAAAAACAACGACCAGTTTTTGAGCCTGGGCGCTCAGATTGGCATTGCACAGCGCAACGTGAATTACGACAAACTTACCTTTGAGGACCAATTTAACGGCACCAACGGGTATTCGAACAATACCGGCGAACCGCTGCCCGAAAATAATTTTGCTTACGGCGATTTTAACGTCGGGCTCAACTATACGTATGCGCCCGAGCAACAGATAGGCGTCTTTATCGGCGCGGCGATGTATCACATCCTGGAACCATCGGTGAGTTTCTTTTACGACAATGACAACCCCGATCGCTACCCCGACGATAAATGGCAGCGCAAATATGTAGCCCACGCAGGACTGCAAATACCCGCCGGTAATGTCGTACAGATTATGCCCCGGGCTTTATACTACCGCCAGGGGCCCCATAATGCAGTGAATGCGGGTACCAACCTGCGTTTCCTGGTGGATGAGATCAGAGGCAATGCCCTTCATGTAGGCGGGTGGGTGCGACTCAACAACGACGAGACCAAAAAGTGGCTGGCTTCTGCCGCCATAGGCATGGTAGGTGTCGAGTTGGGCAATTTCCTGATCGGTCTGAGCTACGACGCCACGCTGAGCGATTTGACGAAAACCAAACGCGGACAAGGCGCCTTCGAAATTTCGATTGCTTATCTGGGCTAATACGAAGACGATACCGTGTTATGCCCCAAATTTTAGTCAGTAACTATACTTCAAAGTCGACACCGCGTTTAACCAGATCGTCGTAACGTTCTTTTGCCAGTTGCTCGTAGCGTTTTTTGTCAAAGCGGTACAATATAGCAGGCCGGTGCGCTACGCCCTCTTGTTTCCCTACTTCCTCTAAAACGCCCATTTTCAGTATACGCGCCCGGAAGTTGCGTTTGTTGAGCGCGGGTACGCCCAAAATGGTCTCGTACAATCCCTGCAATTGCGATAGCGTAAATTGTTCGGGTAGTAATTCAAAACCAATGGGTTGGTACCGCACTTTGGCCCTCAAGCGGTTGATAGCTACCTGCATAATTTGAGCGTGATCAAAAGCCAATTCGGGCAATCTATCTATCTCGAACCAATGCACTTTGCTTGCATCAGAAGCCGATCTGACGGGATGTTCGGCCAGATTAACCAGCGCATAATACGCCACGCTGATCACCCTGCCCCGCGGGTCCCTTCCAGGGTCGCCAAAAGTGTATAATTGTTCGATAAATACATTTTTGACACCCGTTTCCTCTTCCAGTTCCCTGAGAGCCGCTTGTTCCAGGTTTTCATCCATCTCTACAAACCCGCCGGGCAATGCCCAGCAGGCAGAATAAGGCTCATGCGCCCGCTCAATGAGTAGTACTTTGAGTTTGCTACCTTCGTGCAGGCCAAAAATCACGCAGTCGACTGTAAGTGCAGGGCGGGGATAGTCGTAGGTGTAGGGCATGGCGGTTCTCTGTTATCTGTTATCTGTTGTCGGTTATCTGTTCGAATATGATTTTGGGCCAGTTGCCGGGGGTGCTATACGTTTGTATACATTGGAGTAAAACAGGGCCCAGTAGCAGTGTTTGGATAAGCGGGCCTTCTATTTTTGCCACAGGCATAGCGGTATATACAACCGCTCCCTCTTCCTGCGCGTCTATTTCACAGGAAAAAGTGAAGCGCTGGAGATAGTTGAGAAAACCTTCGTCAAAAAGCGGGTGCTGCGCCTCGTTTTTCATACTACCGAGAAAAAAAATATCGTTATCCGGCCAGGCATACTTCGACACGTAATCATTAAAATGGGAAAATCCCGCCAACGTGATGGGCTGGTCTGCCGGCCAATGGCGATTGACAACAATCTGATACAAAGCCCTCGACTGGTAAGTTCCGTTTTTCCAACAGCGATAGGCTTCCTGCAAAATGCGGATATTTGCTTCGCCGATTTGAGAAGTGAGAGGCATAACGCTTAGTTTGGATTCAAAACTAAGTTAAAAAAAGAGTTGTTCAAAGTTTTAGAAAGCTTTTGCATTAATACTACTTTGTTACTTTAAACCAGGCATACTGCATATTACGCTCCTCCGGAGCTTTTGAGTCCTTTTTTTAACATGGTTCTACCAATATTTCGGCCCTCCGGGCCTTTTTAGATGTCTAAAAGCCCCAGAGGGGCGTATATATTGGTAGTAAATTCATTAACAGCGTGTATTCTAGCCCCAGAGGGGCGCAATGTGTACACGTATTTGTAGCATCAAACCATTTCATGAAATATATACCCTTTTTTACCGTATTCATCCTGCTTGGCTACTTACCCGTGCATGTGGTAGCTTTGGAGACGCCTGATACCACAGGCCCCGTTTGGCAAATGCAGCGGGTGTACGAAGGCCGGTTTAGCGTATCGATCCCGGGGAATTAAAACTTAAAACCGATACCGTCAGCGCTCCGCTTGGACGAATGGCGTATCACACGTATTTTTACCAGCCCCAGGAAAAAAATTCCGACATACTAGTCTACATGGTGAGTTACTGCGATTACCCGGAAGGCGCCTTGCCGACCGACTCGCTGGAGTTGATCAAGGCATTTTTTGACGCCACGGTCGAAGCAGCGGCAGCCGGCGTAGAAGGTGAAGTCATCTACTCTTCTGATCTCGATATGCAGGGATATCCAGGCCGGATATGGCGTATCCAGTACCTCAACGACCAGGCAGTGATTAAAACAAAAGCCTGCCTGGCCGGCAATCGGTATTATGCCGTTCAGGTGGTTTGTTATAAAGAAAAAAGCCTGCATAATTCCGTAGATAAATTCCTGGATTCCTTCAAGCTCTTTTCACCCTGATGTCATGACTACAAACGACTTCGCACTTAACACTCTGATGCTGGCGCTACTGGCGCTCCACGCCTGCAGCAATCCGACCCACCCCACCTCATATGCTACTTCCATGCAACCTGAAATCTCCTTTCGACTGGCAGGGGCACCGCGGCGCGCGCGGCCTACTGCCCGAAAATAGTATTCCCGCTTTTGTCAAAGCGCTCGAATACCCTGCGATTACCACACTCGAGCTTGACGTAGTGGTGTCATCCGACAATCAGCTCATCGTTTCACATGAACCCTGGTTCTCTGCTGAAATATGCAGCCACCCCAGCGGCTCGCCCGTCACCGAAGAAGAAGAGAAAGAGCTCAATATCTTTCGAATGACGGCTGCGGAAATAAGGCGCTACGATTGCGGAAAAAGAGGCCACCCCCGTTTTCCCGAACAAAAAGCTATGCCTGTACACAAACCTACCTTAGCCGAAGTGGTTTCGGCTGTCGACAGCGCCGCGATTGCTATGGGGCGGCCCTTGCCACGTTACAACATCGAAATAAAAAGCAATGCCGGAGTGGGACGGCGTCTACACTCCCCCCCCCTCCGAATTCGCCCAATTAGTTATTTCTCAAATCAGGCAACTGCGAATCGACAAGCGCGTTTGCGTACAGTCTTTTGACGAGCGCCCCCTCCGGGAAGTAAATCGCGAAGCTTCTCATTTGATAATATCTCAATTGGTGGAAAATTACGACGGAGTAAAATTTAATTTAGAAAAATTAGGTTTTACACCACAAGTCTACAGCCCCCACTACGGGTTGATCACTGCCGAAACCGTTAAAGTATTGCATGATTCGGGCATTCGCGTCATACCCTGGACGGTCAATACCACGCCGGAGATGGAGCAGTTAATAGAATGGGGGGTAGACGGGATTATCACGGATTATCCGGACAGGATACCAGGGAACCGGTAAAAGCGACAAGATTTTTTTTACCACGGAGTTCCACAGAGTGGGATGTTGACATTGCGGTAAGCCAATACCCTCAAACCGATGTAATGCGCGATTCGGCCATTGCTATTTTTAGCTTATAGTATGGGATGGACTCATCAAATAATTCGTAAAGCGCCTTCAACTTTACCGGTTGTTCGAGGTATTTCGTGGCTTTGCGAATCTCCTTGCGCTCTGCGGGAGACACAATAGAGTCGATATTAAACGCGGTACCTTTTTTCCAGCAAGTGGGCCAGGTGGTTGTAGATGGTGATTTCGGCACATTGCCGTTTTGCCGCTATTTCGGATACGCTCATTCCCGATTTAAACATCTCCAGGGTAATCAGGTAGGTAGATCCCTGGGGCGTATTGCCTTTTTGGCTCACATAGTCCAGTATGAGGTCGATAAAATCGGTTCCGTATTCTTTGAGTTTGAACTCCCCTACCCCGGCTACCCGGCTCATTTCCGACTCGTTTAGGGGTTTCATGGCGGCCATTTCTTCGAGGGTGGCATCCGAGAATATGAGGTACGGGGGGATGCCTCGTTCGCGGGCCAGTTTCAGGCGGAGTTGCCGGAGGAGCTCAAACAATTCGCCGGTAGTGCGTTGGCGGACGGTGACCTGCTGAGCCTTTTCTTTTTCTTGTTCCTGCCGATCTTTGAGGATTTTCATCCTGATCAGCTGCACTTTTCGCCTTCAAAAAGTACCCGCCTGCTGGCCGGGGTCAATTTGAGCACGTGGTGCTGGTCGTGTGCGATTTCGATATACCCCAGGTTGAGCAGCAAGGACAAATGTTGTTGCCATTCTGCGGGAGACAGATCGCGGCCGGCTCCGTATGTTTTGATTTGATGGTAATCATAAGCCAGCAATTCCTTCCTCCCCGCGCCTCTGAGTATATCGATCAACATTTGCATGCCCACTTTTTCGCGAAGGCGATAAACCGCGGATAGCGCTTTTTGGGCAATTTCCGTGCCGTCGAAGTATTCTGGCGGGTTGCGGCATACGTCGCATTTGCCGCAATTGTCCGAAAAATCCTCTCCGAAATAGTTGAGCAAAATACGGCGCCTGCACACGAGCGCTTCGGCGTATTGGCGCATGCGGTCCAGCTTAGCCAACTGAATCTCTTTGTTTTCACTTTCGGGTTTGTCCAAAATTTCCTGCAGCACCATCACATCGTGATAGCTGTAGAACAGCAAAGTATCGGCAGGGGCGCCGTCGCGGCCCGCGCGGCCTATTTCCTGGTAGAAACTCTCCAGGTTTTTGGGCAGATTGTAGTGAATAATCCATCGCACATTCGACTTGTCGATACCCATGCCGAATGCGATGGTGGCGCAGATCACCTGTACGCGGTCTTCAATAAAATCCTCTTGTGCCTTAGCGCGTTCGACATCTGCCAGTCCGGCGTGGTAGCAGGCCGATTTAATGCCCTTAGCCGCCAGTTTTTGGGCCAGTTCTTCGGTACTCTTGCGGCTCAAGCAATAAATGATACCGGGTTGGCCGGTGCGTTTATTGATAAAATCGAAAATATGCTCCAACCTGCGCTGGCCGGGCCTGACCTCCAGACCGAGGTTTGGGCGGTCGAAAGAGGCGATGTATATCGCTGGGTCCTGCAGCCTGAGTTGCGATACTATATCGGTGCGGGTGAGCTTATCGGCGGTAGCCGTCAATGCGACAACAGGAACATTGGGGAAAGACGACTTCAAAAAATGCAGTTGGGTGTATTCGGGCCTGAAATCGTGCCCCCAGGCGGAAATACAATGCGCCTCGTCTATGGCGAACAAATTAATAGGAGTACTATTCAAAAAAGGAATAAACCCCGGAGAGATGAGTTTTTCGGGAGATACGTAGAGCAGGTCAAGCTCGCCGTTAAAAAACCTGTCTTCCACTGCCCGTTGCTCCTTGGGAGAATTGGAGCTATTCAGAAAAGCCGCCTTGACCCCGTTGCCGCAAAGCCCTTCGACCTGGTCTTTCATCAGCGAAATCAGCGGCGAGACGACCACACAAGTGCCGGGCAACGTGATGGCAGGTATTTGGTAACAAACCGACTTACCGCCACCTGTAGGCATTAGCACAAGCGCATCTTTACCCTCGTAAATAGACGATATGATCTCGGCTTGCAAAGGCCTGAATTGATCATACCCGAAATACTGCTTTAATGCCTGATACGCCTTTTCCATCCACTTGTCTTATTAAGAGCTTGCTTGGGATTTCATCAATTGGCTCCAAGCGGCGAATTTTATTTTATACTGCGTCAGATTTTTTCGCCGTAGCTGCCGGCTACGTCTGCAAAATCTTCCTTGTCTAAAACAAAATTTGTTCATTCTCGCTCAATCATGAAAGCCCGAACAAGCTCTAAGGGCAAAGATACACAACCACAGAGTGGTAAACAACTGCCCGGACGCAGATAATTGGGGCAAATTGGGGCACCTCAGCGTATTTCGAGGCGGGTAAAGATCTTCCAGCCTACCCAACAAAACAAGAGGGCCATCAAAGTAGACAAGCGCACGCCCAGGGGGGCTTCCACGCTTTTGCCGAGCAGCAACAGAGAGGGAAAAATCAGATTGGCCAGCGATATACCCGTTTTCATAGTAAAATTGCGGACGGCATAAAACAGGGCAGACTGCTGAAGTCCGGAGTTTTCCTGATGCTTATACACCAAGTCGGCGATAAGCGCATTCGGCACAATGCCAAAAACAGCCAGGGGAAACCCGGAAGAAAAGGCAAGGGTATAAAACAAAATATGGCGCATGAAGTAGAGTTCCGGCAGGAAAAAAGTAATCCCGAATATGGCCATAAAAACCCAGAAAGCGATCAGCACCATGCGCTTTTTGCCGTATTTGCTCACCCAGCGATTCACCGGCACATATAATACAAACCTGGCGACAAAGCTAAGCGATAAAAAAGTGGACGCCTGCGCCTTGTCGAACTGAAACAGAATCGTGACGTAATACCCTACCCCCAGCTGAATAAACGTCAGCGCCAGCCAATACATCAGGTCGGACAACAAAAAACGCCTGTAATCGATATGGCTGAGCACCGCCTTTAGGGCTTCCCGGGCAGGTACATGGGTGTCGAGTTGGAGGCAATACTTTTTTTCATTGAGGAATAAAACCGGTAGCGTCATAAAAACCAGCGCAATGCCCGCAAAAATCAACAAAGTAACCTGAAAGGCCTGAACGGGCGACCAAATATGCTCCAGCCAATCCTGCATCGCATACGCGCTGCTGCCTATTAAGAAGCCCAATGCCCAGGCAACCGATAGCATCGTACTGATCAGCATGCGATCGGCAGGATCGTGGCCCAGTTCACCGATAAGCGCTGAAAAGGGAATATTATAAACGGTAAGAAAAAAATAAAACGCCAGCGTGACCACAAACAGAAAGGCTGTATTGAGAATCAGATTGTCAGCGCTTGGGGGGTAAAAAGCCAGCACCGAAAAAGCAGCAAAAGGGAATACCCCCAGGGCCATCAGCATTCTACGTTTGCCAATACGGGCGTTAATTTTATCAGACCAGATGGCTACCAGGGGATCCAGCATAGCGTCAAAAAAACGACCTCCAAAACTGATGAGCCCAATAACGGTCGCAATACCCAATACTGCACCCTCGTATATGTACACGGGAAAAATTCGCTCATTGCCCGTATCTGGCGGCAAATAAAAATACACCAACAGATTGGCAACCCCAAAACTGGCCAGCGACCAGCCCAATTGGCCCAGCGCAAAAATGAGTTTTTGTGAAAAAGGCGGACGTTGCACTTCCATAGGCTTACCACATTTTTATGGGGTTTACAGTACCAAACAAGCAACCTATCTTTGTAGCATTGATTGGACTATGTTTCCACAACAAGATACATTCCTTCCTAATCAACAAGAAGCGTGTTTACTTGTGAGGGACTTTCAGATATCTCTCCGGAAAGTCCCTCATCTTTTTAGGAGAGTGTAAAACTAAACCTGACAGACTAAACCCCGGTTTTTTTCTTTTGCCCCTTGTATGCTTTAACTCCACAAATGTTTAAGCTTCTTTTTTTGCCCCTTTTTCTTTACAACCTAATTAAACCTTTTCATTCGCAATTCGATGGTGTAGCCATCAGACTTGTCAATCGACAAATCGGCATGTAGCCTTTCTGCTCTCATCTGCAAATTAGAAAGTCCTTGCCCTGTTTTTATACGTCTGCAAGGCAACTCCCTGCGAATCTACCGGCACTTGCACGGTCTTAGGCTTGCCATTGTCTTTTATGGAAAGGAAAAAGGTCGTTCCTTCATTTCCCATATTGACGGTGACTTGTGTAGCAGACGCGTGTTTGGCCACATTATTTACCGCCTCTTTAAAAATAAAATACAGATCCTGTCTGATGTTTGCCGGCAACTTTTGTGCCGTATCCAATTTGGACAGCGTGATCGTATAACCAATATCAAGGGGTGTAAGAATTTCGTCGGCGTGTTCGCGCATGCGGTCAACCAGATCGGACAATCTATCTTTTCTGGAGTCAATAGACCATATCACATCGCTCATTTTGGACATAGCCTTCCGGCTCACCTCTGAAATGGTTTTGAGCTTGTGTTTGCTCTCCTCTTCCGTAGTCTGGTTGAACAACATATCGCTCTGCATAGCAATACCGGCCAACAATCCGCTTACTTCGTCGTGCAAATCGCTCGACAGCTTGGTGCGCAGTCGTTCTACCTGGAGTTGCTGGTCGAGTTTGTATTGAAAGAGTCCGCGTACTAATAAGCACAACAATAAAATGGAGGCTGTGATAAACCACCAGGTTTTATAATACACCTGACTTACCACAATGGGTAGACTAAGCATTTGATTACTCCAGTTGCCATTGGCGTCAGCACCTTTAATTAACAATCTGTATCTACCCGCAGGCAGGCTGTTATACCTGATAAAAGGCACATTGCCGAGATACGTCCAGTTGTTATCCAGTCCTTCCAGCCATACCTTGTATTGGTTTTTCTTAGCACTTCCTCTCACCGGCAGTGCAAAATGAATCGTAAAATACGAATCAGAGGGGGCAACAACAAGTTCCTTCAGGTTATACAAATTAGATTGATAGACCAGGATACTATCGAGTTTGCTATTGAATTTGGTAATTTTAGTAAGGATAACGGGGCCGGCATCCCGTTCAACTAATAAATCGTCGGCACGGAATACGTTAAGCCCGTTGACGGTGCCAAAATAATAACGCCCGTTTTGGTCGCGGTGAAAAGAAAAGCGGTTGAACTCATCGTGCGTAAGGCCGTCGGACTGATAAAAATTGCGAAAAGATTTATTAGTGGGATTAAAATAGCTAAGTCCGCTAAAAGTAGCGATCCAATAATTACCTTTTTCATCGGGAATAATGCCGCAAACCGTATTACCGGCCAGGCCGTTCTTTTTGGAAAAAGTAGTAATTCGGCCGGTTTGGGGATCTAAAATAGACAAGCCGCTTTTGGTGCCGTACCATATTTTGCCATCGATGCTTTCGTGGATGACATAGATCGTGTTGAGGCCCGAAAAGCGGTTGTCATCTTCTTTTCCCCTTTTATACACGCGGCTAACGCGTTTATGGATATCGATTTCAAACAAGCCATTTTCCGTGCCTATCCACAAATGCCCGTTTTTGCTTTGCGTAATATACCTGGGGGTCGCATTCTCGAGAATATTTTTGCCTTCCTTATCTGTAAAATTGACAAACTTTTCAGTTTGAGGATCAAAAGAAACCAGCATCCCCTTCTTTTCTGCCAGGTCGCAAGTCAACCAGATCAGTCCGGTACGGTCGATAAAAAAAGCATTAAAAATATAATCAAACCGGTAAGTTTTTGCTTTGCGGGTATTGGGGTCTATCTTGTGCAATTGCCCCAGCGTTGATTTGTAGCAGGTAATACCCCACAAATTACCAGATTGATCCAATTCGACATCCAATCCGCAGCTAAATTCTATTTTTTCGCCCGTAAATTCATCAATGAGAGGCATCGTATCGAGAAGTTCACTGGCGAGGTCAATTTCATACCAGTTTTCGACTTCACGGGCAAAGTACACCTTTTTGTTTTTCAGATCCTCCGTGATGCCTCTTATCACCGTACCCCGCTGGGAGGCGCTGAGATCGGCGGCTAGATACGATTTAACGAGGTTTTGTTGGCTCTGAACGATTTCAAAACCTGTATCCAATCCCAAAAATATCGTTTTGGTAAAATCAGTAGCTGCGGCACCGGTGATTAACTGATTGGGGACAATCAAAGGAGAATAATCGAGTATGTCGCCTGTACGGGTAATACAATGCATCTCCTTAATAACCGGGTACGCGCGAAATAACGTGGCACTGGCCATCAATAAATTACCAGCCTGATCTTCCCACAAATACGCGTAAACCTGATCGCTGGACAGGCCTTCTGCCCATTCAAAAAACTGCATGGCCGGGTTATACACAAAAATGCCTGGTCGGCCGACCAATGTAGCCCAGATTCTACCGCTCCCGTCCTCGTACAAAATATAATTTTTGACTACATTTTCGGGAAGGGGGTCGATGCATTCGTAATCTCCAAGTGAAAAATGCCTGACCATTTCTCCTTTGGCATCGAATACCATCAGGCCTTTTTCTGCATAATTCACCCAAAACAAGTCATTTGCAGCACTTAGGAATTTTATTTCTGCACTGGGATTAATATAGTTGGCCCGCACACGCAACACATTGACGAATACGCCTTTGCGATATTCAAAAATGCCCATGCTTTTCTGGCTAAGTGCAGCCACATAAATTCGTCCTCGATTATCTACATGGAAGCTTCTCACCAGGCCGTTGATTCCCTTGCCGGGCGCCAGGTCGACCCGGGTATTTTCGTAGGTAAGGGGATTGAAAATATCAAAAAACAGGGGATTTTTTTTATAAAAAATGACAATATTTCCATCCGCATCTTCTTCCAGCGCTTCGATATTATTGCCCGAAATATAAGGGTTTGCCTGGCCTTCGGGATCATTATCGAATACCGTAAAAGAATAGCCGTCAAATTTATTCAACCCATTTTCGGTAGCTATCCAACAAAGCCCGATCTACTGACCAAAACGTCGGTAACAAAGCCGGTCGGAAAGGCCTTGGTCGAGCGAGTAGTATTCGGTTTGATATTTTGGGAAAATAAAACCTGCGGCAGCACAAGCAACAATGCCGTGAAGCAGAAGCCATTAAAATGCCGTCGATAGGTTTCAACATCCGCGTGATTATTGAAAACAGTGCCTTTTTTGCTCAAATTTTACCGTCTATCTTCTTTTTGATCACTTCGGCTTTGCTGTTCACTTCCAGCTTCTTGTATATTTTCTTGATGTGGTCTCGCACGGTTTCGAGTGAGATCAGGTATTTGTCGGCGATCAATTTGTAACTAAGGCCATCAACCAACCCCTGCACGATTTGTTCCTGGCGCGGCGTAAGCAGATTATCAGGATCTTGCTTTTTGGGTGCAAAATAATCGATGACTTTACGGGCAATTCCCGGAGACATAAATGCCCCCCCTTTGTGTACCGTGAATACAGCTTCTCTAATGGTTTGTAAGTTGCTGCGCTTGGAAATATAAGATACAGCGCCGGCGCAAAGTGCTTTAAATATATTGTCGGCATCATCTGATGCGGTCAACATAATAATATCCAAATCAGGGAAATCTGCTTTGATGTGTCGAATGCCTTCCAGACCCGACATACCGGGCAGATTGATATCCAGCAACAAAATATCTATTTGGCTAATGCCTGCCACTTCCAACAGAAACTTCTCGACAGAAGTAGAGGTAAGGACAACCTTTAAGTCGGGCTGTACAGAAAAGAAGCGTAATAAGTTCTCTAATACCAATGGCTCATCTTCTACGATGCCCAGATAGATCATGGTGTAAAGGGTTTCTCCGGTATTTAGGCCTTCCGCCGGTGATTTTACATTCCTTCAAAAATTCCGGCAGGAAAACAAAGGCCAATTTAAAACAAAATTTAGTCTAATCAAAATCTTATGTGTCGTCAATTTTTGACAAGTCCTTTGCAAACTGGTTTAAAATACCGATTTTGGAGGTACAAATCAAAAAACTTCGTTTATGCTTCGTTCACACATTGCCGGTATAGGATCTTACGTACCGGAACGCGTTGTTACCAATGACGAACTGGCCAAAATCATGGACACTTCTGATGAATGGATTCAGGAACGCACGGGTATCAAAACGCGCCATTACGGCAAAAAACGCAAAGAGACTTCAACTACGATGGGCGCCAGGGCCGCCGAAATAGCCATCAGCAGGGCGGGTATCTCAAAAGAGGACATTGACTTTATCATATTTGCCACGCTTAGCCCCGATTACTACTTTCCCGGCTGTGGCGTTTTGTTGCAAAGAGAGCTGGGCATTACCCAAACCGAATGCGGCGCCCTGGATATCAGGAATCAGTGCTCGGGTTTTGTCTACGGCCTTTCAATTGCCGATCAGTTTATCAAAACGGGGATGTACAAAAACATCTTGCTCGTAGGCGCCGAAATGCATTCAATGGGGCTCGACTATAGTACGGAGGGGCGCAATGTGACCGTTATTTTCGGCGATGGCGCGGGTGCGGTAGTTATTCAGCCACCGAAGATGAAAACGGAGTGCTTTTGTACTAAACTACACTCCAACGGTACTTATGCCGAAAAGCTGGCATTAATCAATCGGGCGAGCATGGCGGATACCCTACTGATAAATTGGGAGAACCCGTTGATTATGGGTACGGAAATGATGAATTTGAAAGCATCTTTGTTACCCAGCACATGGTTACCCACCGGCAGCTTTTCCCATACATGGACGGGCAGTTTGTGTTCAAAATGGCTGTGGTGAAATTCCCGGAAGTGATCAAAGAAGCGCTTGACAGCGTGGGCTTGAGTCAGTCGGATATCAATATGTTCATTCCCCACCAGGCAAATTTGCGCATCAGCAGTTTTGTGCAACACAAATTGGGATTGGGCGACCATCAGGTTTGGAACAACATCCAACGCATCGGCAATACGACTGCCGCCTCCGTACCTATCGCGCTATGTGAAGCAGTAGAAGCCGGCGCCGTAAAACCCGGCGACCTGGTATGCCTGGCTGCTTTTGGCAGCGGTTTTACCTGGGCATCCGCGCTTATTCGTTGGTAAAATAAACCGCAAAGGCCGTGAACGTGCTTTGCGGCCTTTGCGGTTTATTTATTTTCTGCATATCAACTATGCCTTTTCTTGCGTTGTTGTGTAAATTGTTCAAACCAAAACAATGAAGCCGACAATCTGGATATCGCTATTTTGTATTTGCTCGATACTAACGCCTAACCTCGCTGGAAAAAACCACCCGAAAACGACAAAAAATTTGAAGAAGCATACGCCTGGCGAATCCGGCAGGAATTCCTCAACAACGTCTATATTCCCAAAGACCTCACAGAAGCTTTTATCCAGCTCAACAAATTGATCGAAAAGCCTGCCATAGAAAAGTTCAAAAACATGGCCGAACCAGATGCTGCACGCAAACTGCATTTTAGTTTTGGCCGCTGGATTATCCACAATTGGGGTTTCTACGGAGGCTCCAGGTTTTCTCATTTTCTGAAAGGCCTGGGCATTCACCACCCCGACGATATGGCGCAATTTGTAATTGTGAGCTATCACCGCAATCTCAACCGCAAGCCGCTGGACGTCAAAGCGCAAATCACTTATTATCAGGAAAAAAGGGCCAAAGAAAACGAAGAGAAGCTAAAAAAAGGCAAGGTACTTCACCAGGAAACCCGCAAGAAAAAAGGTTAGCAGACAAATTGACTTCCTTGTATCACACAGATATCTTCACGGCCCGGCAGCGCATGGATGGCTGGGGGCAAAAGGCGTATCCCTTTCCTTTTGTCATTGACTTTGAGATGGACCATCCCCTCATGATCCCTTTCAGAAATCGACCCTACTACATTCAATACGACGGCAGCTTGGCGTTAGCAATTCCCCAAAACCGGCGAACCTCCACCCCATC
>JADKAE010000020.1 GCA_016715405.1 Saprospiraceae bacterium
CAGTTCGTGTTTGACTTTCCGGGTATAGCGGCGCGTATATTTGAGCAGCGGCACATAGCCGGTGATATTTTTATCCTGGAGTCGTTTGAGCACCAGTTTTTCCCTTTTGTGGAGCGTATACACGGCAAACCAGCGCGGCGTCGAGTCGTCGATACCGGTGGCGAAATGTGCTGCCGCAGGGCTACCACTGTTCAATGTCATTTAGTTAACGTTTTTTTCTGTGTAAATTGACTTTCAAATTGCAGGGGTCATGTCCCGGTATTTTTGTTACTTTTTTCATCGCCAAAAAAGTAACCAAAAAGTCTTTTTTGCAAACGCTGTTTGAGCCGCTGGCTCAAGCCAACCCAGAAATTTAATTGCTCCGCTAAATTTGCCGGCCAGCCCGCACTCAGTTTGCATGATTTTGACACTTTTCTGCCTTAATACTACTTTGTCACTTTAATATTTCGCATGAAACATGTGCACATATTGCGCCCCTCCGGGGCTGTAATACGCTTTGTACATGATTTTTCTACCAATATTTTCGCCCCTCTGGGGGCTTTTCGGGCATCTATAAAGGCCCGGAGGACCGAAATATTGTTAGAACCGGCAATAAAAAGATCTCAAAAGCTCCGGAGGAGCGTAATATGCGGTATGCCTGGTTTTAAAGTGACAAAGTAGTATTAACTTAATGACATTACCGTTATTGGGCGATGCGTTCAACGATTGCAAATTAAATGTGGTTTACAAACGCCAATATAACAAACCGTTATCGTTTGGTTTGGGATAAATGGCTTTAAGGTCGACCAAAATAGGGTTTTTGGTCATTATATTTTTGAAATAGGGAATAGTCAGTTTGGTGTAGGCATCGTGTGCGACGGCGACGATAACAGCGTCGTAATCGTCAGATATATTGTCTACGAGCATGAGTTTATACTCGTGGGCCAGTTCGTTGGGGGAGGCATAGGGGTCGGTTACGTGCACGTGGATAGAATAGTCCATGAGTTCGCGCACCAGGTCGGCCACCTTTGAATTGCGGATATCGGCTACATTTTCCTTGAAGGTAATGCCCATCACGAGTACCTTGGTTTGGCTGGGATTTTTGCCGCGTTGGATGAGCATCTGCACCAGTCTTTTGGCGATAAAGGCGGGCATGCCGTCGTTGATGCGGCGACCGCTGAGGATCACCTGCGGGTTGTAGCCCAGTTTCATTGATTTGTGGAGCAGGTAGTAGGGGTCGACGCCGATGCAATGGCCGCCGACGAGGCCGGGGGTAAAACGAAGGAAATTCCATTTGGTAGCGGCGGCTTCGAGTACTTCCTGGGTATCGATATCCATGCGGTCGAAGATCATGGCCAGCTCGTTCATAAACGAGATATTGAGGTCGCGCTGGGTATTTTCGATCACCTTGGCGGCCTCGGCCACTTTGATAGAAGAGGCTTTAAAGATGCCGGCTTCGATAATCGCGCCATAGACGAGGGCGATTTGCTCGAGGGCTTCGGCGTCGTTGCCGGAGACCACCTTCAGGATCTTTTCGATGGTGTGCTCCTTGTCGCCTGGGTTGATACGTTCGGGCGAATAGCCGATTTTGAAATCGGCGCCGAGGTGGAGTCCCGACAAGGTTTCGAGGATGGGCAGGCAGTCTTCTTCGGTACAGCCGGGATAAACCGTAGATTCGTACACCACGTAGTCGCCTTTTTTGAGAATGCGGCCCACGGTTTCGGTAGCGCTGATCACGGGCGCAGGTCGGGCACCTTGTGTTTGTCGACGGGGGTGGGCACGGCCACGATATGGAAGTGGGCCTGGCGCAGGTCATCGGGGTTGGCAGTAAACTGGATATCGCAGCCTGTAAAAGCGTCGGCGGTCAGTTCGCGGGAGGGGTCTTCGCCCATGCGCATCATCTCGATGCGTTGGGCGTTGATATCGAAGCCTATCACACTAAACCGCCTGGCGAAGGCCAGGGCGAGGGGAAGGCCTACATAGCCGAGGCCTACCACAGAGATCTTTTTACTTTTATCCTGAAGTTGTGGGTATATGTTCACTATCAAATCGGTTTTGGGCGCTTATTGCGCAAAAAAAGCTTTTACGGCGTCGCATATATACGTCAGCATCTCGTCCGTCAATTCGGTATGCATAGGCAGCGACATTACCGATCGGCAAAGGTAATCTGTTGCCGGCAGTTTTTCAATGGTATTGGCCATACTGTTTTTGTAGGCTTCCTGTTCGTACAGCGGCACGGGGTAATAAATCATGCTAGGTATGCCCTTTTCCTGGAGGTAGGCCTGGAGGGCGTCGCGCCGGTTGTCTTTGACAATCAGCGTATATTGGTGAAAGACGTGGGTAGAATTGTGTTGGCGCGCGGGTGTTTGCAGTGCCGGGATATTTGCGAAAGCGCGATCGTAAAAATCGGCGGCTTTTTGGCGGGCGGCGGCAAATTCGTCGAGGTGGGGGAGTTTGACGTTGAGCACGGCGGCCTGTACCGAGTCGAGGCGTGAATTGACGCCTACGAGGTCGTGGTAGTAGCGTTTGGTTTGTCCGTGGTTGGCGATCATCGAGCAGGTTTCTGCCCAGTTTTTATGGGGGGTAGTGATAGCGCCTCCGTCGCCGTAGCAGCCCAGGTTTTTGGAGGGATAAAACGACGTGCAGCCGATATGTCCGATAGCGCCTGTTTTTACCTGCGAGCCGTCGGAGAAGGTATAGGTAGCGCCGATAGCCTGGGCGTTGTCTTCCACCACCCAGAGGTTGTATTTTTTGGCTACTGCCATAATGGGTTCCATATCGCAGCTTTGTCCGAAGAGGTGGACGGGCACGATGGCTTTGGTGCGCGGGGTGATCGCTTTTTCGATAATATCGGCGGTGACATTAAACGTATCGGGGTCGACGTCGACCATCACGGGGCGCAATTGCAGCAGGGCGATCACTTCGGCGGTGGCCACGTAAGTAAAAGCCGGCACGATCACCTCGTCGCCGGGCTGGAGGCCCAGGGCCATCAGGGCAATCTGGAGGGCGTCGGTGCCGTTGGCGCAGGGCACCACGTGGCAGTTGCCGAGGTAGTTTTCGAGAGATGCCTGGAAGGCTTTCACTTTAGGGCCGTTGATAAAGGCCGTGGTGTCGAGGACTTCGAGGATTTCGCGGTCGATTTCGGGTTTAAATTTGAGGTACTGCGTTTTCAGGTCGACCATTTGTAATTGAAAAGGAGATGTTGCCATAATTTAGTTGTCTGTTGTCGGTTATCTGTTGTCGGTTCTCTGTTATCTGTTAGTTCTGCTGCCCCTAACCCCTAAAGGGGAACCCAACCCGCGAGCTCAGAAAACCCGTGTTGCGGGGGCTCTCCCCTTTAGGGGCCGGGGGTGTGTGTATGGACCCCGAAGCTTTCTCTGTTCTCTGTTCTCTGTTCTCTGTTCTCTGTTTCTACCCCAAAGGGGAACCCAACCGCGAGCTCAGAAAACCCCGTTCTCTCCCCTTTGGGGCGGGGGTGTGTATGGACCAGCTTTCTCTGTTCTCTGTTCTCTGTTCTCTGTTCTCTGTTCTCTGTTCTCTGTTCTCTGTTCTCTGTTCTCTGTTCTCTGTTCTCTGTTCTCTGTTCTCTGTTCTCTGTTCTCTGTTCTCTGTTAAGATTAACTGGCAAAGATAAGGAACGGATAACAGACAACGGAGAACGGACAACGGACAACAGAGAACCGACAACGGGAATCACTGTTCACAAATGTTGCATAGCCTTCCGGGCCACGTTTTCTCCGATAGCCAGCGAAGCGGTGGCGGCGGGAGAGGGGGCGTTGCACACATTAATCACCTGTTGTTTTTCCAAGAACAAAAAATCGTCGATGAGGTTGCCTTGGGGGTCGCAAGCCATGGCTCTTACGCCGGCGCCGCCGCGGTGCAGGTCGCCTTCTCCCACTTCGGGGATGAGGTGTTGCAGGGCTTTGACGAAAGCGGTTTTGGAGAACGAGCGGTACATCTCGCCGAGGCCGTCGCGCCAATAGCGGGCGGCGATTTTGCGGAAGCCGCTAAAGGCCAGGGTTTCGGCCAGTTCGGGGGCGTAAAAATCCCAGCGGCTGTAGCCTTCGCGGCGGAAGGCCAACACGGCGTTGGGGCCTGCTTCGATGCCGCCGCCGATCTTGCGGGTGTAGTGTACGCCCAGGAACGGGAAGTTGGGGTTGGGCACGGGGTAAATCAGGTTGCGCACCAGGTATTGTTTGTCGGGGTTGAGTTCGTAGTATTCGCCTCTAAATGGCAATATTCTCACCTGTGATTCGGGCATCGTCATGGCCGTGATCTTGTCGGCATAGAGTCCCGCGCAGTTGATGACCAGTCGGGAGCGGAAATCGCCGCGGCTGGTAACCACGGTGGCTTCGCCGGGGCGCAGTTGTATGTCGAGGACTTTAGCGCCAAAGACGGACTGGGCGCCGCGCTGCATGATTTGCTGCAGATAGGCGTGGGCTACGGTGGTATAGTTGACAATGCCGGCCTGGGGCACGTATACCGATGCCACAGCCTGTACGTGGGGTTCTAATTCGCGGGTAGCTTCGGGGCCGAGTTTTTGGAGTCCCTGGAGGCCGTTGGCCTTGCCTTTTTCGAGGATCTCGTCGAGGCGGGGCAATTCTTCGGGGCGGGTGGCTACGATGGTTTTGCCGCAGATTTCGTGGGGCACGTCGTATTTTTCGCAAAAAGCGAGCATGGCCTTGTAGCCCTGGGTGCAGTGCACAGCTTTGGAGCCGCCGGGTTTGTAGTAGATGCCGGAGTGGATCACGCCGGAGTTGTGGCCGGTTTGATGTTGGGCGGGGCCGTCTTCTTTGTCAATAAGGGTGAGGCGCAAACCGGGTTGTAGTTGGCTGAGTTGAAAGGCTGTGGCCAGCCCTACGATTCCCGCACCGATAATGATGACGTCAGCTGTCATGTCAGTATGCTGTTAATCAGCTGGTAATGTTGTTTTGTGAGTACGGGATGGTAGGTGTCGGATATGCACATAGTTGCCTGCTGAAGTTGGAGTTGTTTCCGTGGGGCAAAAGTAGGAAAAAAAATGGAATGGGCGGTGATATTTTACCGCAGAGTTAAGGGAGTTTTACGCAGAGTTTCGCAGAGTCAACATCACGCTCTGCGAAACTCCTTTCAACTCCTTTTACCTCTGCGGTTAAAAAAATCAAGGCCTTAAGAATCTTACCTGACCCGGCGCAGCAATGACCGTTTGAAAAAAATGATACCAGCCGGGTGGTAATTTTTCGGTATTTAAAAAAACTTCCTTCTGCCGGGCGGGCCAATAATAAGTCATTGCTACCCGGCCATAGTTATCCAAAATAAATAACTCAAAACCGGCGTCTACCGGAAAGTCGAGCTGCAAAGTCAGCGTATGATTAACTATCGTGGGAAAAACCCGGAGCGCATTGGCCGTTTCATCCATCCAGGCATAGCGCACTTCGGAGTAATAGCTATCGCCGTCAAAATCCTCCTGCCGGAGGCGGTAGTAATTGGGGCCGGGGGAGGGATTTTTATCTAAAAAAACATACGCCTGCGGCGCCGCCGTAGTGCCGGCGCCAGGCGCCTCCCCGATATAAGCGTTTATTATCGGTTTCCGACCAGGTTTGCCAGGTTAATTCCACGGCGCTTTGCAAAGCGGAGGCCTCAAACCGGGCGAGCTCCACTGGCAGGGCGCTGCCGCTGGATACGGCGAAAGAAGTAGCTCCCGAGATACCTGTGCGGGTGCGGATAAAGGGATCGCCGCCGGAGGCCGGGCCGGGGTTGGCCTGCTGCCAGGAGGCGCCGGTGAATTGCGAAATATAACATGCCGGGCGGTCGAAGCCGGGCCATTCGTCGATAGCGGCCCATTGCAGGGTGAGGTTGAGGTTGCCGGAGATGCTGCCGCCGAGGTGCCAGGTGCGGCTTACGATGCCCGCAATGACGGGGGCGCCCGAGGTACCCTGGCTGAGCACCCAATCTTCTACCCGCACTTTGAGCAGGCTATAGCCGCCCTGTTGCAGGATGGCGGGGTTATACGAATTGTTGCCCACCGGAAACAACCGGCTGCCGCTGACCGGCATGACGAGGCTGCCGGCGTTGCTGCCGATGCCGGTTGTCTGGATGTATTTTCCGGTGGAGCTACCCACGACTTCGCCCATGACGGTGAGGTCGTATTGTTGGAGGATGACTTTTCCATTAAAAAGGCTGAGGTCGTAGTTGATCGTGAGCGGGCGTTGCAGGATGAGGCCGTAGCCGCAATTTACTTCTGCGTAGTTGATTTGTGCGTTGCCGCCACCGTTTACAGTGGGGCCGCCGCCGCTAAACCGCACGACCCCACTGCCGGCGGTGACCTGTAACAGTCCGCCGATTTGTAGATTGCCCATAAATTCGAAACCGGTACCGGCAGCGCTGCCGTTGTTGGTCAGTACCGAGCCGGGGCGGATGATACATTGCCCCAGGACGGTGAGGGGTTGAAAAAACGTATTTTCGTTGTACACCGTCACGCCCCCACTGCCGCTGCCGCCCACGTCGAAATCGCCGAGGATAAAGGCTGTGCCCGCGGCGCCCTGGAATCGACTGGCGCCTACGGCGGGATTCCAGTTGCCGTTGTAGCTTTCGATGATGAGGTTGGGGTAATAAGTGCCAACGGTGGTAAAAGACACATCGCCGGCGATACGCCTGATGATCCAGCGGGCGGTGGAGGGGATATTTTGCATGCCGTTGTGGTAAAAATCGCGATAGACGGCGGCGCTGGAATTGTTAGTTTTTACCAGCGTGCCGGTGGCGCCGAGTTGCCACGTACCGCCGGCCATATTGAGGCCGTTGGCGCTGCTGCCATTGTCCTGGAATGTGCCGTTGACTACCAGGTCGGCGCCGGGCAGGCCGTCGTATACAAACAGCTCCAGGGTAGCGCCCGAGAGCAATAGGGAGGCGCCGTAGTCGATAGTCACTGCGGCGGCATGGGCGTCGGCCGTGGCGATCTGCACGGTATGCGGGCTTCGTATGGTGACAATATCGGCGTTTCCGGGAGGTGAAGCAGGGCTTACCCAGCCCGAGCCGTTGTGCATTTCCCAGGTAGTGGGTGTGGACCAGTCGCCGCCTGTGCGGCTGCGGTAGTTGGCGGCACTCAGGGTGATCAGTGCCATACAGCAGATGGAGGTGAGGGTGGTTGTTTTCATTGGTTTTTCTGTTGTCTGTTCTCTGTTGTCTGTTCTCTGTTGTCTGTTCTCTGTTCTCTGTTCTTCTGTTCTCTGTTCTCTGTTCTCTGTTCTCTGTTCTCTGTTCTCTGTTAAGTTTAACTGGCAAAGATAAGGAACGGAGAACGGACAACCGACAACGGAGAACGGAGAACGGAGAACCGACAACCGACAACCGACAACAGCTACAAAATAGACGCAGCAACCACCCAAATTCCATAAGCTTTGGAAACATTTTTTTTGAATTCCTGCTTTTAATACCGAATTTAGCCCGTCGTCTAATACAGCATGATAAATTATGGCAATACCTAATAAAACCGAACTCAAGTCGCTTGTCGCGAAAAACAAGATTGAAGAGGTCATCAAAGCGCTTCTTGTCGTCACGGAAGAGCTGGGCGATAAAGATTTATACAATGATGTAGCGCTGCAATCGTCAAAATGGCAGGGTTTAAAGCGGGAACAGATCGCCGGTACGATGAGTTCGGCGGATGAAGCATTGGCAAGAAACAAGATCACACATGCCCTGTTAAGTCTTATTGACCAACTACCCGATTCCGGACAGGCTGAAGGCCCGGCTTTACATACGCCGGCGCCGAAGGCAAAGCCGGAATCTTCCGTACAACCCGATCCCATAGCGCAGCCGTTGTCGCCGGGGCGTTACCTGACTATCAGTCTGGTGGCGCTGCTGATTTCCGTGGGTTTGTTTTTTGCGCTGACCATTTTCCAGGATCAATTGAGCGTGCAATCGGGCAACCGGGCGTATTATATCCTGTTGTTTCCGCTGGCATTTTCCACGGCGGCCTTTCTTTTTGGGGCTATGCGCTCGTATGCGGCGTATACCCAAACCGCGGTCAACCAGAACCTGGAATTGGGCGGGCCTATCGTGGCTGCGCTGCTGGTCATCGTGGCGGGATTTCAGCTGGTGCCGCAGGCGGGGCCTTTTGAATACACCATCTTCCTGGAAGCCACGGGAACCAAGGACGATCCCGGGTTTAACGGAGAATACAAGGCTATCGTCAAGATGAAATTGAACAACGACGTCAGGACCGATGAAGTAGACGAGCACGGCGCCGCCGACTTCAAAAACATCCCCGCCGATTTTCAGCAGAAAGAAGTGCCGCTGGAACTGGATTTCAACGGCTGGCAATTTGCGGACACGCACAACAAAAAAAGGACGGTCAAGCTGGCCGAAAAAAGCGCTACGCTGGCCATAGAACCCGACGGTAGTTTGTCGAAAGTTTTCGGCACCGTACGCGACGATAACAACCGCTTTTTGGCAGATATCACCATCACCATAGGTGCTTTGACCACCCAAACCGATAAATTGGGGCGTTTTAGTCTGGATATTCCCATCGAGCAGCAAAAACGGGAGCAGAAGTTGCGCGCCTACAAAGAAGGTTACGAGATTTGGGAAAAAAGCGTATATCCCGAACAAAACGAAGAAATCCCCATATTGCTGATTAAAGCCACAAAATGAGAAAACGACATATTGTAACCGCTATGCTGTGCTGCAGCATGGCGACTATTGCCTGGTCGCAACAGCGGGGCACGGCGCCGCTAAACGGCGTAATCACCATCCTCAATAGCAAAACCCGCACCGGACAACTTCAATATGTAAAGGCGGCCACCGTGATCGCCGACAATGCCAACCCGGCGCTCACCGACAACGAAGGGCGGTTCAAACTCGTATTTATTGACAGCGAGCCTGGCGTAGAAGTCCGGTTGTCGGTTGAAAAGTCGGGGCTCGAAGTCGTCAACAAAGACATGCTGCAGGCCGTCTTGCGCAAAGACGCCGACAGCCAGTTGCGCATCTACATGGCCAATCCCGACCAGTTGGCGGCCAGCGTACTCAAATTGCGGGGGATTGCCGAAAAACACATCACTGCGCGTTACCAGCAACAGATCAGCCGGCTGAAAAAAGAAACCAAAGGGCAGGCGGCGCAACTGCTAAAGCTGGAAGACGAAAAAAACGCCGCCCTGCGGCAATTCCAGGAAATAGCCGCCCGTCTCGCCGCGGTCAACCTCGACGAAGTATCGGGATTGTACCGGCAGGCATTGGATCTATTCGAAAAAGGGCGGCTGGAAGAAGCCATCAAACTGATCGACCAGGCCAACCTGGACGACCAGCTCAGCAAAGCCCGTACGCAACGCGAGGCGGGCCGGCAGATGATCAGGCAATCCGAGCAGCAAATCGACAACATAGCCGTCACCTACCTCTTGCAAGCCCGTATGCACCTGGCCAACCTGGCATTCCCCAGGGCCATAGCCGCCTATGGCAAAGCCATCTCTGCCCGCGACTCCACCGCGCTGGATGACAACCTCGAATTGGCGCAGGTGCTCATCGCCCAGCAGCAGGCCTGGAAGGCCATCCCCTTGTTGCAGCGCACCGCCGAATTGTCGGCCAACGACAAACCCCATGCGGCCTACACCCAGTTGCTCATGGGCACGGCCTATATCAATCAGGTAGAGATACAGCAAGCCATCGAAGCGTTTACGGCATCGGTGGTCAGTTACAGCGAGTTGGTGGAGACAGAGCCTCTCACTTATGGTCCGCTGGCCGGCGTGGCGATCATTTCGTGCGCTACCGCTCATTTTTTTAATTCCAATACAGCCGCCGCTGCCGACATCGCCCAGCATGGCAAAACCATATTTGGTCATTTAATAGAAATAGATACAGCGCGTTACCTGCCTTTTTATAGTTGGGCCCTGTATGCCAACGCCTTGTTTAACTCCGACCGCGTGCAGCTCGAAGAAGCCATTGCCAACTACGAACGGCTCAACGCCGGTGAGGCTGGTCCATACGCGAGTTTTCTCAGCATGTGCAAACTTTTGAATGCCGCGCTGATGCGCGAAGAAGCCGGGCAACTGGGGAGCGACCAGGAAACAACAAGGGAACTTGTGAGCCGGTCGGATGTATTATTTGAAGAAGGACTTAACGAAGTAATTGCCCAATTAGAAAAAATCAATCGCAGCTATCCCAACATAGGGTTTGTCATCGACGGCCCAACGCAATTGCCCGATTTTGCGACCATGCTCAGCAACTCCGATTACCCTGTCAACTTGTTGTTTTCGGGCATTCAGATCTGGTGGATGTACAAAGGCGCCAACAGCGATACCGACCCTGAAAAAGTGGCATCCGTCTTACAGTTGGTAGTCGACAAATGCAAATTGCTGGCCGGACAAAACCGCGAGCGCTATATTTCGCGACAAGCGGAATACACCTCCTGGCTGGGCTTCAACTATTGCCTGCAGAACCAGCACGAAAAGGCATTTGGGTTGCTCGAAGAAGGCCTGTTAATGGTAGAAGACACCTTCCTCAGGAGCAATCCCTCGTATTTGTTTCTCAAAAGCCTCATGCAGGCCGAGTTGTATATTGCCCACGCCTTGTGTTACGTATCGGAGGGCGAATTGTGCGGCAAAACCAGTGCGGAACTCAAGCAATTGGCTGTGAGTGCCGACAGCACCCTGGCCCGTTACGACCGCGTGCCGCTGATGTCGGAAGTCCTGAACATGCTGCGCATCTTCGACCGCAGCTTTGAGCAGACCACCAACCACCGGGAATTTCTGCGCTATTATTTTTATGAAGAAAACCTGCGGCAGTTCAAATTGGCCGGAGAAAGGCAGGATGCGGAAGCCATTACGCACCATTACTATCAGGCTATGGTATCGCTCGAGCAGTATCTGGACATGCGTTTTACCACGCCCGAAGCGCTGGTATTGGAAACCATGTACAACGACTGGCGCTCGACGCAGTCGGGCGAGCAACTCGACAGCTTGATATATTACACCGACAAAGAAATGTGGTTGGAAGAGCGGTTGTTGTTGTCGGACTGCGAAGTAGAATCGAGCATGCGGGAGCGCTTGGCTATCAATTGCGGCAACAGAGCGTGGTATACCTTACAAAAAGGGCAATACCTGGAGGCGGCCGCGTATGCTCAGAAGGGGTTACAGACCGACCCCGGCCAGCACTGGATACGCGCCAACGAAGCGCATGCCTACCTGATGCGCGGCCAGTCGAAAAAAGCCTGGCGCATCTACGCCCAATGGCGGGGCATCACGCATACGCTGGATGCAAGCATGCCTTTTGAAATGGCGTTTTTGTCGGATCTGGCGCAACTAAAAACCTTGCAAGGTTCCAATGCCGACATAGAAGAATCTATCGCCATGTTGGAAGGAAAAAAACCGTTTCCGGTGATATTGACCAACGGTCTGGCCTTGCTCACGCAGGCTACCACGCGTTACGAAGAAGGCAAAAAAGCCCAGCAGCAGGGTGATAAGCAGTGGCGCGGCAGGTTGGAAGCCGCCCAGACCTTGCTGATACAATTTTTAAAAACACCTTACCTCAACTCCGGGTATTTCGACGACGACCTGGGCGAGGTTGCCTATTTGCTGGCCGATATCGCTGCGCGGCTGGGCAAACCCGCCATGACATTGCCACCCGACACCGATATGGAGACCGTGGCTGCCGCAGCCCGCCGCATGGTAGAAGCTACTGAGGTAGTATTGATATGTGCTTCCCAAGAAACCGTGGCGGAGTGGAACCAGCGCCTGCAGGTATCCACGCGGCTGATGGAAGCTGTGGTGGCTCGCGCGCCCGGCCGCCTCGACATGCAGCGCACGCTGGCGTATTGCTATGCGCAGCAGTCCTATCTTGCTTTGCTGCAGGGGCAGGGAGGCGCCCTGGCGCTGGCCCGGAAGAGCCTTGACAATTACGGCATGTTGCAGCAGGGCGGGGTGAGTTTGATTTTGGCTTTGTTGCAGACGGGGAATACGGAGGAAGCCCAGCGGGAGATGGAGCGATGGGGGGGGCAGGCGTGGCCTACATTAAAGGGCATTACTTGTGGGGATATGGTGCGGTTTAGGCAATACCAAATGATGTTGGATGATTGATGTTGGATGTTGGATGATTTTTTAATCCAAATGACGTACTGACTGTTTCATTGTGTAGTTGCTATTCTTATTTTTTGGATGTAATATTAATAGCATGGTTATTAAAAACCCGTGGATAAAGCAATATTGTACCGTCTGTAATTGTTTAATTTTCATATATTTATATTTTCTTAATACTTGTATTTTTGCAAATAAACTCGTGTTTCAATTAGGAATACCGGGGATTTAGGATAAATTTAGAGTAAGAAAAAACCGGGCAGTCAATCGCCTTGTTTTTTAAAATAAAATTGACATCGCAAAAGCGGAACAACACGACATGCACACACCCCTAATTGAAAAAGCGGAAGCTTATCTGGCTTCCATCATGGAAAACGTCGCCCAATCTACAGGCGCCAAGGACCTTGCCATACAACTCGGGCGGCGCTACAACTTACCCGATGATAAGTTGGAGGCACTGGCGCTGGCCGCCTTGTTTAGCCAGGCAGGGCCGGGCAAAGACCCCTGCCAATGAATGGCTGCAGGCCCAAGGCGCCGCACCCGGACTGGTTGAACAGGTGAAGGCATTGCTGCAATCGCGGCAAGCCGACGACAGTAACCTCGATATACCGCAACAAATCCTGCGCGACGCCCGATACTACCGCCTGCTGGACGGACAAGCCGGCGCCGAAGCCATGCTCAACGACCTGCGCAAGGAGTGGGAGGATAACGAAGGCCAGGTTTACGACGATAATACCTGGCCGGAAGCTGCCCGCAAGTATTGGAAGCAACTGCGCTTCTATACCGGAGAAGCGGCAGTCCTCCTCGACGAAACCCGCCGCGAAGCCGCCAAAGCCTGGAAACAAAAAGATAAGGAGGAAGAAAAAGAGGAAAAGAAGGCGGACAAAAAAGAGAAAAAGAAGAAAAAAGATAAAAAGCTCGCTCTCCCCGGCGAGGATTTCCCCATCAGCGACAGCAAGAGTGTGCAGATGATGTTCAAAACTTCGCTGCGCAACCATATCGACCTGACCAATATTGCCGACAACAAGGCCAATATTATGCTCAGTATCAATGCGTTGATTATTACTATTCTTATCTCGCTGCTGCCTACCAGCCTGCAAGGGCACACCTATTTGCTGGCGCCTGTGGGCGTATTGCTCACCTCTTGCGTGGTGTCTATTATTTTTGCGACTTTGGCTACCCGTCCGGTAAAAACCGAGGGATTTACGAATATCGATAAGATCAAAACGGAGACGACCAACCTGTTTTTCTTCGGCAATTTTTATAAAATGACCCTCTCCGACTACAAGCAGGGCATGCGCCAGGTGATCGAAGACGAGGAGCTGATGGAAAATGCAATTGTGACCGACTTGTTTTTTCTGGGCAAGGCTCTGGGCCTGAAATTCAACCGCCTGCGCATTTGCTACAGCGTGTTTATGGTGGGCATTACGCTTACTGTGATTGCTTTTGCGGTGGCGTATGGGATGAAGGGGTAGTTCTCTGTTCTCTGTTCTCTGTTAAAGTGTAATTGGCAAAGATAAGGAACGGACAACCGACAACGGATAACAGAGAACGGACAACCCCCTACCTCCTCGGCGGAGAAACAAAAAACGAAACAGACCCACAAATGCGATTATTGGCGACCATAGGCAGGCGGGCGCCGGTGGTGGGGTCTTCCAGTCGTGAATTGGCGTTGATGGCGTAGCCGGCTTTAAATTCCAGCCAGGTCCAGTTTGTGAGGCGTTGCTGGTAGGTTGTCGACAGCTCGATAGCGGCGTCGCGGAATTGGAGGGCGGCGGGGTTTACGGGGCCGTCCTGGACTTGTAGTCGTTGATCTTCGAGGTAATACCTGTCGCTGAGATATTCGGCGCCAAAAAGCAGCAGTTGGCTTTCTGAAAAATTATACCTGCCCATGATCTTTACGGGCAGCGTTGCTTCAATTCCCCAATGTTTATTAAAAGTGCGGTTGTACATGCCGAAAGGCAGGGCCATAAAGCCTCGGGCGTCGTACGACAGGCGGAGGCCGAAGCCGTATTCGAGGTCCTGGCGGCGCTTGATGCCCCATACGCCTGCCAGGCTGTATTGGGCTTGTTTGTGGGTGGGGTGGAGAAAACCTTTCCAGTCGCCTTGCCAGCTCACGCTCGCGCGCCAGCTGAGATAATTGGTGGCGTTGAGCGATTGGGTGAGGTACAGGGTGGCGACTGCCGTCTTGAGGTTGCGCTCGTCAAACCACTGCAGCGTGGGTTCGCTGCCGGGGGTTATCACATCGAAGGCATAGCTTTGCAGTCCGTAGTGTACGCCGGCGATCACCTTGGTTTTCTGTTTGTTGAGCAGGGGGGCTTTTAGTTTGAAATTGAAAATTTCGTTGCGCTTCACACGACCCACGCCCTGTTCGCCCAGATGGAGCTGGTAAGCCGGCTGATAGCTATAATTGAGCAAAAGGCCTTTAGCGGGGGAGTTATTGGCCACACCGGGTGTGCAGAAATTGGGTACGGGCGTAAAAGCCCGGTTTCCACCTGCGCAGTTCTGTTCTCTGTTCTCTGTTCTCTGTTCTCTGTTCTCTGTTCTCTGTTCTCTGTTCTCTGTTCTCTGTTCTCTGTTCTCTGTTCTCTGTTCTCTGTTAAGTTTAACTGGCAAAGATAAGGAACGGATAACAGAGAACGGACAACCGACAACGGAGAACCGACAACCCCTATAACTCCGTCATCCCCAGGAATATTATTTAGGCCGGGATAATTTCTACGTCTTCACCGTCACGCGCAGGGCGCGGAGGCCTTGCACGCCTTGCAGGCGTTCCAGAATGAGTTCTTCAACCTCGTCTTCGATAACAGCCTGGGAAATGAGATACTGTAGATATTCGAGGTATTCCAGGCGGTCTTTTTCGGTGGTATACACGATAGCGATTTTGCCGGCCTGGCGCAGTCGTTCGTTGCGGCCTTCGATCAGGGCTTTGTCGATGCGTTTTTTGATAATCTCGTAGCGCACGTTATAGGCGCCGTCCACGTCGAAGCGTTTTTCGTCCATGCGGAAGCGGATTGAAATGGGTTGGCTGTAGACGAAAATCAGTTGTGCGGTTTGCAGCGGCAGGGGAATCTCGTTGCGCATCTGGGCTACTTTGCGGGTAATGTGGCACATAGCGAGCAGTTGCCAGAGGCGCAGGTTGTGGAGGTGGAGGGCTGAGAAATTGCCGGTGCGGAGTAATGATTGTCCGGCATAAATTTCAAATTCCACCCCATCGGTTTTATATTTTTCAAAATAATGCGGCGTCATTTGTTGGGCGCGGGTATCTTCCTCTTCGAGATAGTCGGAAATAGTATCGTTGATAGTCGATACGCTTTGTTCGTAGTCTTTCCGATGGCGGTAAATCACGTGGTGGTGGGGATCGATGCGGCTAAAATAGCGCTCGATTTCCAGGGCCAGGGCGTTGTCGCGCTCGGCTAATTCGTGTAAGAGGGGGTGGATTTCATTTGTGATAAAATCCATGAGTCTGGGCTCGTCATTTGAGCGAATTTCCTTGCTAATCTCCTCGATTTGTTGCTGGGTTTGTTGCAAAAAATATTGAACCAGCGGAAAATCGAGGAAGCTGCCGGCGCTTGTCAATACCTTTTCGATGCATTTGAGGTTGTCGATAAAATCCTCCTGGATAGCGGCGTTGCGCAGCGTAGAAGAATTGACGATATCGGCCTGGGCGAAGAGGGGGTATACCTCGTCGAAGCCAATCTCGTTGATAGCGGCTTTTTTGTCGTAATTATTGAGTTGTTCGAGGTATTTGTAGGCCTCCTCCTCGAAGCGCCATTCCACGCTGGGGTGCACCATAGTGAATTGCTCGCGGATGATGGCGTCGATTTTGTTGTCGATTTCTTCGCGGCTGCGTTCCATCGCGATGCCGAAAAGGGGGAGTAATTCGCGAAAGCGGAGTTCGATGATGCTGTGCAGTTCGTAGGGTTTGGCAGAGGCTATTTCAAACAGTCCGATCACCTGGCCGGCCTGGTTGAGCAGCGGGGCGACGATAATACTGCGAAAACCCATGGCGATCAGGTCTTCTTCGACGGAAGTTTTTAACGCCAGATTTTCGAGATCTTCTACCAGCACCACTTCGCGGTATCGGCAAGCTTTGTCGTAAATCGAATTGGCATTTTCGGTGCTGATGAGGCATTCCTGGTATTCGGACAGCAGGTCGTTGCGAAGTTGGTATTTGCGCACATGCCTTTCTTTGGGGTAGTCGATAGCGCTGATGCCCATGCGCAGACTGCTCATCATGAAAAACGAGCGCAGCAGGCGTTGCAGTTCCAGCACGCTGTCTTTGCGCAGGATGGCGTCTTTTTCAATGAGTTTGTATTTGAGTCTGGAGAGGCTTTCTTCGCGGGTGATATCAATAAATTCCATAGCTGCCAGGCCATGGATTTCAAAATGAGAGGGCGGCAGCAACTTCATCCAGGCCTCGGTATCGTAGATATTTGCCAGCAACTCGTTGATTTGTTGCGGGCTAAGGGGCGAAGGTTTTTTGAGTGGAATGACATCTGTAAACTCGTGGATGAGATTGGCCCGGAAGTGCTTGCACAAATTCGAATCGGGGCATTGTACCGTGAGCACGATATTGGGGTCGAGGTCGATGTTTTGGCCGTAACATTTGTTGAGGATAATTGCGCAAATGCCCACCAGGATCGTAGCCTGTAATTGTTCCGGTGTCTGGCTGAAATGGTAAATTACCTTGCTTTTGGTAATACGCCGTTCCATGGCGGGCGTTTGGTAGATGGGCATAGCCTCGAAGGGTTTGCCCGCTTTGGCCAGTTGCGTGTCGCGCAGCGATAAAGGAAATAAGCCGGCCAGCAGCATCGAGATGGTCCCTGATGCGCCGCCATTTCGTCGATATGGTCAAAAGGCTCGATTAATTCGGGGGCTTTTTCCACCCTGGCCATGATCTCGCGGGCGAGCAGGGCCTCGGCGGGGTCGTCGCTGTCGATTTTTTTCTTCCATTTCCGTATGAGGGGCGCAAAACTGAGCCGGGTGGTATAGGGCGACTGCATAAAGCCGTGCTGGCGGAATTCTTCTTCCGTGAAGTCGGTCGATACAATTTTATTGTCCGCCGGCGCCAACTCTATCATTTCTTCGAGACCCGTAGGGCTTTCAGGTATGTGGGCTACCATGGTGTGGTGTTTTAATTTGCTGATGTGCTGATGTGCTGATGTGCTTGATGTGCTGATAATTAATTAAATACTAATATAAACAAGAATTAGCAAATAAAATTAGCAAATTAGCACATCAGCACATCAGCACATCAGCAAATTAGCAAATCAAACATCCTCCTCTTTTGGGGCATTAAAAAGATCCCTGAAATGGCTGGGCAGCAAGCTGATTTTGTGGCCCAGCCATTTTTCGAGGGTGATGGCAAGGAAAACATAACTTTCCGTGACACCGGGTACGGGCGCCACTATAATGACAAAAAAGGGTAAAAATTTGGGAATATCTTTGAGTTGGGCTTTGGCGCGGTGCATTTCTTCGGCAGTAGGGCGCTTATCGGCAGTCGACATAATGAGTTTGCCTCGGCCTTCCCGCGCAAAGGTCTGGATCATCTGCTTGGTCTCCACGCCTTCCATAAACATAGCCCACAACATCATCTTTGGAAAGCGGATGATGCGTTGAAATTTCAATGGAGACAACAACTTTTTCGACCGGGCCTTGATGGGCGCCGTGTTCAATCGGGGACGAAATATGTTCCTGCGTTTTGTATCCATTGTGTGTTCAACGCCTTGCCGGCGGTGTATATTATTTTGATGAAGTGGCACTTTGCTTCAATTATATAACAAAGATACCTTTAGTACTGTTTCTACCAAAAGTCTCCGACCTGCTTGCTGGATTTATCGACAGTTAGCGGTCAGCAGTCAGCAGTCAGCGCTTAGTCGCACAGCGGGGGCTTTTGGGGCATCTTTAAAGGCCCGGAGGGGCGAAAATAGGGGGGACCGCCGGCAAATCTCAAAGGCCGGGGGGAGCGTAAAGTGGTATGCCTGATTTAAAGTGACAAAGTAGTATTAAGTTGACGATATCAGTCATACCGTCATTTTTTCACCGCTTCCGCCTTCCAATTGGGATAACCGATAGTCATCACCACATCGCCATTGGGTGTGGTGTGAAAGTGGAGACTGCAGGGCGTATTGGGCGAGGCAAAAGTCGCATTGCCCTGGTAGTCGTACACCTTATCGGGGCGTTTCATATCCCGCACATTGGTCATTAACTCGCCTTCCCATACGCACATGCGGTAGAGGGCGCCGCGTTCGAAGTTTATTTTGGCAAAAGTCAGTTGCAGGCCCATTTTGGAACGGTTTACGGTGCCCAACACTGTTATCGATTGGTAGGGGCCCAGTTCTTTTTGTAGTTCCTGCCAATAGGGTTGTGCTCTTTCTCTGACGTCGGCCTCCGGTTCACCGAAAACTTTGGCCAGCGGGGCGTAATCCCCGCGGAAAATGCCTTCCATGATAGCCTGGGTGCGGGTATCGAGGGCTGCTGTGATAGCGGGGTCTTCATTGCCTTCTGCAGACAATGCCAACAAAGCGTCGTGGTTTTCAAAGAAAGCCTGGAGTTGGTCGTTTTCGTCAAATTGCAGGTCGAAGGTTTGTCCGGAAGGTAGTTTGTAAGTCCCGGTCCACTTGCGGAGTTGCGCGGGGTCGGCTTCGATGACGTTGCCCGTGAGGTAGGCGTTGATGCGCTGGGCGATATCGTCGGAGATTTTGTTGTTGGTGTTGCTCGATGCGATGATGCAGCGGCCCAGCGACGGGAAAAAGCCCATGAATGCATTGTACACGCCGTTGCCGCCGTTGTGCTGAATGAAGCGGCCTTCGGGCAGATCCATTATTACCCAGCCGTAGCCGTAGTAGCTGTCGGCTTGACCTTCGCGGTTGTGTGGGGCAAAATATTTGTCGCGCGCGGCTTGTGACAGTACTTTGTCGCCTTGTAGCGCCAGAAACCACTTGTACATATCGTGCACATTAGAAATAATGCCGCCGTTGGCGCGCAGGTGCCAGCCGGGGCCGTCGGGCAGCCAGGGGTGGTCCAGGGCGGCGCCCCAGCGCTCTCCGTCGCGGTAGCCCACGCCGAGTTGGTCTTTTTTGAATCCGGGCAGCAAGTAACCCGTGTGGGTCATGCCGGCGGGTTTGAAAATATGTTGCGACAAATATTGTTCATACGATTGACCGGATAACATTTCGACGATAATGCCCAGCAGGCTATAGCCCACGTTGGAGTATTCGTAGCCTTTGCCGGGTTCGAAGAGCAGTTTGGTCTGCATTGCTCTGCCGGCGAAAGCCTTGGCGTCGAGCAGTTCGTAGTCGTCGCCGATAGCGCCCGGGAAACCGGCGCCGTGGGTGAGCAGTTGGTGCAGGGTGATCGAAGCTTTGTCGGGCGGAGCTTGCGGGAAATATTTGGACAGTGGGTCGGTGACCTGTAGTTTGCCCTGCATTTCCAGTTTCAAAATGGCTGCGCCGGTAAATTGCTTGGTAATGGAGCCGATGCTGAAAAAGGTGGAGTCGCTTTCGCGGCGGCCGGCATCGGGGTCGGCCATGCCGTAGCCTTTGGCCAGGATGACTTTGCCTCCTTCGGCTACCAGCACCGACCCGGAATACCCCGCAGCTTCGGCTCTTTTGAGGTAGTTGTCGAGTTTGGCTGCCATGTCGCTTTGGGCCGTGGCAAAGAAGGGCATCAATGCCAAGAGGCAACTGCACACCAGCAATCTGAATAAATGTGTCATAGTCGAGTGATTTAGTTTATGGTTACAAAAGATGCCTAGAAAGAGTGTGGGAGGGTGAGAGAGTGAGAGTGAGAGAGCATGGAAAATTCCCACCCTCCCACACTCTCACTCTCCCACACTCTCACCCGGCCAATATCCCTTCAATCGCCTCCAACTCTTCGGCGCTAAACTGGGCATTGGCCAGTGCGGCCACATTTTCTTCGAGTTGGGCTACCGAGCTGGCGCCGATAAGCACCGAAGTCACCCGGGAGTCGCGCAGCACCCAGGCCAGGGCCATTTGCGAGAGTTGTTGGCCCCTTTGCTGCGCCAGGTCGTTGAGGGCTTTTATTTTGGGAATTTTTTCCATTACCTGCGTTTCCTGCAAATAAGTCATGGGTTTACCTGCCCGGGAGTCTTTTGGGATGCCGTGGATATACTTATCAGTGAGCAGTCCTTGTGCCAGTGGCGAAAAGGCAATACAGCCGATGCCGTTGGCTTGCAGGGTATCGAGCAGGCCGTCTTCCACCCAGCGGTCGAACATAGAGTACCTGGCCTGGTGGATGAGGCAGGGCGTGCCGAGTTGGCGAAGTATTTGAGCGGCTTGGGCGGCTTCGGCGGGCGGGTAGTTGGAAATGCCCACGTACAGGGCTTTTCCCTGGCGCACCACCTGGTCGAGTGCCATCATCGTTTCTTCGAGGGGCGTATCGGGGTCGGGGCGGTGGTGGTAGAAGAGGTCCACGTAGTCGAGTTTCATGCGTCGCAGACTCTGGTCGAGGCTGGCAATCAGGTATTTGCGCGAGCCCAGGTTGCCATAGGGGCCCGGCCACATATCGTAGCCAGCTTTGGTGGAGATGAAAAGCTCGTCGCGGTAGGGCAGGAAGTCGAGGCGCATCATCGTGCCGAAGTTTTCTTCTGCCGAGCCGAAGGGAGGGCCGTAGTTGTTGGCCAGGTCGATATGGGTGATGCCGAGGTCGAAGGCTTTGCGCAGTATTTTTCTGCCATTTTCCAGCACGTCGACGAATCCGAAATTGTGCCATAAGCCGAGTGAAACTGCCGGCAGCAGGATACCGCTACGGCCGCAGCGGTTGTATTTCATCGTATCGTAGCGAGCGTCGGCAGGCAGATAAGTACTGGGATTGGATTTATCGTGAATTCTCATTATGCGCTATATTGTGGGATATTATTCGATAAAAATACTACTCACGATCCAAAGTTACTATTAAGATGGCAAAAGCATCCAGAAAAACCCGTCGCAGCTTTCTGCAAAATAGCGCACTGGCGCTGGTTGGTGTCTCAATTGCACCACACGCCGCTTTTGGTATAACTACATCCAAAAAGAAAAAAGGACATATCGTTGGCCACGGCTCGTTTCAATACCGCGTGGACAAAGAATGGGGTTCGCAAGACATGTCGGCTATTCCCGTGAAAGACTGCCACGAGATGGTCATGGACAAAAAGAAGCGGCTTATCTTGTTGACCAACCACACGCGCAACAACGTCATCGTATACGACAAGTCGGGGAAAGTGTTAAAAACCTGGACCCTGAATTTGCCGGGCGCCCACGGATTGACGCTGGCGCGGGAAGGCTCGGAAGAGTTTTTGTTTATCACCGATACCGATCTGGGCAAAGTATTCAAAACCACCCTCGACGGTAAAGTATTGCTCGAATTGCAAGCGCCGCCGCAAATATATGCCAAAGCGGAGGCCTTTAAGCCTACGGAGACGGCGGTAGCGCCCAACGGAGATTTTTACGTAGCTGATGGGTATGGTGAAAATTATATTATCCAATATTCGGCAAACGGCGAATACATCCGGCATTGGGGCGGGAAAGGCGACGGCCCCGGCCAGTTTGACTGCTGCCACGGCGTCACCCTCGACACCCGGAATACCGCCCAACCCGAATTGCTCATCACCTCGCGCAGCAAACACGAATTCAAGCGGTTTACCTTAGATGGCCGGCATCTGGAGACTATTGCCTTGCCCGGTCATTGGATCTGCCGGCCGGTGATCGCCGGCGAGCAGCTTTATTTTGCCGTACTGGTCACCCAATCCTGGGGAAGCTACGACGGCATGGTAGCCGTATTAGACCGCAACAACAAGGTTGTCTCGTTTCCCGGCGGCTCGGCGCCCCAGTACCGCGACGGCGTGTTGCAGCCCAGCACCTACGACGACCTTACCTTCCTCAACCCCCACGACGTATGCGTAGATGACGAGGCCAACCTGTACGTGCCGCAGTGGTATTCGGGCAGGACTTATCCCGTTAAGCTGGAACGGATTTGATGAATTCATACATTGAGGCAAGTTTTCATATTGTCTTTTCCGTCAAAACACGCAAAAGAATTATTTTTCCTGTTGTGAAAATGGGAATTTAATTTTATAAAATAATCGTCTGATCATGAATAAAATAACAAGAAGAACTTTCACACAAACCGTGACACTCGCGGGATTGTCAACACTGGTGCCGGCATCGCTGCTGGTGGGTCGCAAACGACATATCGGCGTACAACTTTACAGCGTACGCGAAGACATGAAAAAAGACCCTGTAGGCACGCTCAAGGCTATTCGCAAGATGGGCTATCGCGAAATAGAGGGATTTGGTTATGCCAAAGGCAAATTTTGGGACAAAACCCCCAACGAATTCCGCCAGCTATTATCGGATACGGGCCTGTCGATGCCCAGCGCCCACGTAGCGCTGACTACCAAGCATCTGGATGCTAAAGGCGCACTGACTGACGAATGGAAGCAGGCCGCAGATAGCGCCGCCACGGTGGGGCAGCAATTTGTGATCAGCCCCTGGATGGACGACGAAGAACGCCAGGGCGATAAATTGAAGCAATTGCTGGAAGCGATGAATCAAGCCGGCGAATACTGTAAGCAACTGGGCCTTCGCTTCGGCTACCACAATCACGATTTCGAATTCAAAAAATCGGGCGATAAGCTGCTCTACCAGCATATTCTCGATGACACGGATCCCAATCTGGTGGCTTTGCAACTCGACCTATACTGGTGTGTTTTCGCCGGGTATGATCCTATCGAATGGTTGAAAAAACATCCGGGTCGTTTTTGCTCTTTCCACGTGAAGGACATGGCCAGGACGGAAAAACGGGAGACCGTAGAGGTGGGAGAGGGCAGCATCAATTTCCAGCAAATATTTGCACACGCGCCCGCTGCCGGCGTCACGCATTTTATTGTAGAATTGGAGCACTACAAGCGCACGCCGATGGAAGGTATTGCGGTAGCGTATAAAAATTTGAAAAAACTAAAGTTTTAGTTGTAGCAAAAAGCTAGTCAACTCTCTGCCGTTTAATTCCTGCTGGGGTTGGTTGGGGTGGTAATTGCAGCCATAGCCAAGCGGGCCTTGTACGCTGAGATTACAGCGGTACACGCCGGTTGTGAATTGCGCGGCTATATCGTCGAGGTAGGTTACATGGGTAGTGCCGGCTTTTCCGCTCAGCATAGGGCTTGACAACAATACAATAGCCGACCGGGGATACGACTCGCGCAGGTGTTGGATAAATTGCCGGTAGGGTAGGGTAAAGGCCACCTGGTCGGGTATCCCTTTGGCAAAATCATTGGTGCCGAGGTTGATGCAGATGATATCGGGCGTCCAGTTGGCCGTATTCCATTTCTTTTTTTTACCAAAAGGCAGCGAATAGGGGAAATAACCGGGCATCGGCCGTTTTTTATCCCCGCCGTAGTTGCGGTAAATGCCTTTGCCGGAAATAGCCATCATCTGGAAATCGGCTTGTAAAGCCCGGGCGGTAAGGGCGGCATAAGTAAACATGCCGTGTTCGGTTTCGGGAGAGAAATTGCAGGTAGCCGAATCGCCTAATATCCCATATCCGCAGGTGATGGAATCGCCGATAAACAATATCTTTTTTGCCCCTTGCGCCGGTGGAGCCAGCAGCTTTTTCCCTGTTGCCAGATATATCCCTCTGAGTGTAGCCGTGCCGCCGATGCTGGCTTCGGTGAGTTTGCGGAATACGATCGTATGGGCTGCATCTGTTAATCCAGTGGCGATCACGTGCCGGTTGTTTTGCCGCGATACTTCGAATGACTGCCAGGGTCCGCCGTCGAGCGAATAGGCAAAGTAGCATTTGTAGTTTTTCCGGCGGGCTTCGGCTGTGGTGGGCGCCGCGTCGAGCCACAATTCCAGGTCCGGACCCTCAAATTGCAGGGCCAGTCCGGCGGCAGTCCAGGCACAACGCGGGCTGAGCGGCCGCGAAAAATCCCAGCGCCCCAGGTATCCGATCTGGGGATGGTCGGGCTCAATAAGATTGCGCGTGTCGTCGACAGTCAGCGGGTTCGGCAACATACAAGCGGTGTTCAAGGCAGCAAGCGCCAGGGATATCAGGGTTATTTTGTGGGTGGTCTTCATGGTCTGTTCTCTGTTCTCTGTTCTCTGTTCTCTGTTCTCTGTTCTCTGTTCTCTGTTCTCTGTTCTCTGTTCTCTGTTCTCTGTTCTCTGTTCTCTGTTCTCTGTTAAGTGTAATTGGCAAAGATAAGGAACGGATAACCGACAACCGACAACGGACAACCGACAACGGACAACGGACAACCGACAACGGATCTACCCCGCCGAAGGCAAACGGTGCCCTTTCCAGCCATAATACATAATCACCAAAAAACAGCAGGCCGGCATCAGGAAAGCGGGTTGATACTGGAACCGGTCGGCTAGCAGGCCAAGTATGGGGGGTAGCAGAGCCCCACCCACGATGGCCATGATAATCAGCGAGGAGCCTATTTTTACCTGTTCTCCCAGGTTTTTGGTGCCCAATGCAAAGATAGTAGGGAACATAATCGACATAAAGAAAAATACGGCTATCAGCGCGGTAACGGCGGTAAGGCCTTTGGTGTTAATGGCTACCAGCATAAGCGCGAAGGCTATGGCGGCAAAAGCGGTGAGTAATCGCGGCGGTTTGATATAAGACATCAGGAAAGTGCCGATAAAGCGCCCGAGCATAAAGAGCAGCATGCCGAAGGACAGGTGGAAGCCCGCCCATCGCGCGGCGGTAAGCTCGCCGCCGTCGCTGCCCGAAATCCAGAGGAAAAACGGCTTCAGCCAGGCTACCGGGGCAAAATGGGTATCGGGAGAAAGCGATAATTTGAAATCGATAAAATACCCCCAAATACAGGCTTGTGCGCCCACGTAGCAAAACTGGGCGATCACTGCGCCGGTGAGGTGGCGATGGCCGAAGATGCCCTGCCAGCCCTGTTTTTGGGAGTCGGATTCCTGCACAGGTTCGGGCATGCGGGTAATCCAGAATAGCAGGGCTACCAACAGAACTATACAAGCCAGGCCGATATAGGGCAACTGCACAGTTTGGGCTTCCGCCAGGCGAATGGCGTCGGCTTGTTCGATGGGCATACGCAGCAGGTCGTCTTTGGTATACGATTGATCGGAAAAGATGAATACGCTGCCCAGTAGCGGACCAAAGATGATACTCAGTCCGTTGAATGACTGCGCAAAGTTGATGCGTTGTTCCGCCGAGCCGCTGTCGCCAAGTATCGACACATAGGGATTGGCCGCCGTTTCGAGGAAGGCGAGTCCGCTGGCAATGGTAAACAGCGCAAACAGGAAAAAACCATAGGTGCGCACTTCTGCTGCGGGATAAAATAGCAGCGCGCCGGCGGCGTATAATACCAGTCCGAGCAGGATACCTTTTTTAAATCCATATTTATGCATAAACAAACCTGCGGGTATGGCGATGCAGAAATACCCCAGGTAAAAAGCGAAGTCGATTAACCCCGCCTGCCAGCGCTTGAGGTCGAGCGCCAATTGGAAATGGCTGATCAGGATGCCGTTGAGGCTGTTGGCCAACCCCCACAAAAAAAAGAGGCTGGTGACGAGTGCAAAGGGAATCAGGTAGCGGTTGTTCATGTGTAATAAGAGTTTAGCGATAGGGTTTAGTGCATGCGCAGTTTAGCGTTAGGGTTTAGTGCATGCGCAGTTCACTGTTCACAGTTCACAGTTCACTCAATAATAAATTTCCACGCGAGCGATTTGGGTAGTTTTTTCAAATTTGATTTCAAGGTAATGATAAGTTTGATTTTGGGGAGGCGTATCCGAATAAATTGTAGTGTGCCAATATTTATAGTCGTTGTGGGTGCTGGGGAGCATCATAAAAGCCGGATTGGCGGATTGGCGGTCGTCGCCCAGGGTAGAAAAGCTAAAGCTGAGCGTATTTTTTTGTTCTTTTGAAAAAGCGAACACCTTAAAACCCTTGATACCTTCGGGCAGGTAATACGTCACCCTGTCGTCTGATTTGCCGTAGAGGCGCGACAGTTTTTCGCGGCATTCGCGGTCGTTGCCGCTGGCGATATAGAGATCGCCTTTCCAGCTATACATGGCGCCGAAATGCTGCATCTCGTCGATCAGGGCGAGGCGGTTGGCACTTACAGGGCCGATTACGTTGGAAGGTTTGGAGTTCCCCGACTGGTTTTTGGCAATAACGCGGTAATAGTAAGGTTTTCCTTTTTCCGCCGTGCGGTCGTTGAATAGCGGGAAATACTGGGCTGCCGCATCAGAGATATTGAATCCTGCGATTTCCCAGGGACCTTCGGGGTTGGCGGCTCTTTCTACGTCGTAGGCGGCGGCGCCCACAGCGCCTTGCCACGATATGCGGGAAACTTCGGCAATGGGTAGTAGTCTGGGTGGGGCGGGCGGCGGCAGGGGCGGTGTTGGGATACCCTTAATGGCGAAGGCTTTTTCGCGCATCAGCGCCAGGGTATTTTTTTCGTCGTAGGCCGTGCCTGTTTCGAAGCCGGGCCACAGATAGGCTTTAAATCGCCCGTGGCCTGAGGGTTCGGAATGCCAATAGAAGCCGCCTTCGCGCCGGTGGAATCGCAGACTCCACAACAAAGCGCCCGTCATACCCGTATCGATCACGTGGTCGAGCACCTGCCGCATGGCGCCGTTGCTGATAAAGCCGAATTCGCCCAGCACATAGGGTTTCTCCCCGTTCACGATAGCCAGGTTGCGGTTGATATGCACCATGAGTTTAATGGGGTCGGTTTCGTAGTGGTGCGAAGAGACGATGTCGATATTGGGGTCGCTCAGCGAAGACCTGCGCACGGGAGTGCCGTCGATAGCAAAAAAGCCGTCCATGACCAGGTGGTTGGCGTCGAGTTGTTTGATAAAGCGGCACATCTCGGCGGTCCAGGATTCGGGGCAGGTGAGTTCGTTGCCGGTCTCCCAGCAGAGGATGGCTTTGTCTTCTTTGTAGGGGGTGCCTGTAACGGTGTTTACCCGGTTGATTACGTAGGCAATGGTAGCCCTGGCGTCGTTGAGGAGTTGGGGATCGCTCCAGAAGTCGTCGTTGGCCTTGCCCCTGAAATCCGCGTATTGGGGTCTGCCGCCCATCCACTGCCAGTTGTTGATAAAGGGGATGATCACCCGCACGCCTACCTCATTGGCAATGGCGAGCACGAGGTCGAGGGAGCGGAAGGCTTCTTCGTCGAAAATGCCGGGCCCCAACACAAAGCTGGGCGTTTCGGGGTGGTCGTGGCGGCTTCTCACGGGGATGGTATACAGGCGCACCACGTCGCCGCCCATTTGTTTGGCGCTCAGCAGGGCGTCCCTGATTTCAAAGGCGTCGGGCAGGCGAAAAGGCTGGGCCTGTTCGTAGCCGAATTCGTCTTCGATGTAATTCAGGTTGGGGATATTAAAAGAGACGAAGCGCAGTTCGCGCTCTCCATCCATCAATTTGGCGCCCGATCGGGTTACGAAATGTTCGAACATGCTTTTTTGCGCTTTGCCGGTTTGTGCAATAACCGGGAAGGTAAGTAATATACAGATTACAAGGAAAATGAATTGGAATTTCATGTTTAGTGCGTTCGCAGTTTAGCGTTAGGGTTTAGTGCATTCGCAGTTTAGTGCATGTGCAGTTTAATCAAACATCAAACATCCAACATCAAACATCATCATATCGCCCCCCTCGCCAAGTCGCCCCCTCGCCCCCTCACCCCCTCACCCCCTCAAACCCAGTCGTTTCAGGGCCTCCAGGCAGGCTCGGCTCGTGTGATACGGGCATTTCCACTGGCTGATCTTGTCTTCCGTAGTAATCGGTTGGCCTTCACGGTTCACGCGCCAGTACCAGTCGCCGAGGGTCGTGTCGAGCATAAAATTTTGAATAAAATGCCAGGTATGGGTGGCGGCGCCGTAATAGGTTTGATCGCCGCTGACCTGCCAGGCTTGGAGGAACCCGACGACGGCTTCTGCCTGTGGCCACCAGTGTTTGTCGGTATCGGTGACGCCCCGGGGGCCGGCTTCGTTGAAGAGGCCGCCGTCGGCATCGACGCCGTCGCGGAGGGTGGCTGCGGCCATTAGCAGAGCAGCCTGGCGGGCCCGGTCGAGCAGCGACTCGTCGCCGGCGGCTTCGGCGGCTTCTACCAGCAGCCAGCTGCATTCGATATCGTGGCCGAACGATATCGAATGCGATTTGAGCTGCCAGTTTTCGTCAAAAAACAGGCGCATATGGCCGGTATGGGGGTCGATAAATTTATCCAAAAACAGCTCTACGAGGTTGACAAGGGCATGGCGCACGGCTTCTTTGCGGCTGGCGCGGTATAAATGGGTATACGCTTCGAGCACATGGAGGTGCGTATTCATCGTTTTGGCTTCGTTGGCGTCTTTATCGCTCAGGCGCAGGTCTTCGAGCAGTCGCCAGTCGCGGCTGAAGGCTTCGAGGTAGCCGTTTTTGCGGTGGTCGAGGCTGTATTGTTCCAGGAATTCAAAGGTTTCCATGGCCCAATCCAGCGCGCCGGCCTGGCCGCTGAGCAGGTAGTATTCCGATAGGGCGTAGATGGCAAAAGCCTGGGCGTATACCTGTTTTTTGGTTTGAGAAGGCCGGCCCTGGTAGTCGATCATCCAATAAAAACCGCTTTTTTCTTCGTCCCAAAAATAGCGCATCAGGTATTGGTGGGCGCGGTCGGCCAGGGGCCGGTATTCATCGAGTTGCGCCTGGCGGACGGCGGCGGAGAAAGTCCATAGCAGGCGGGCGTTGAGGATGATGCCTTTTTCGTCGTGGGGATGTATCAGGCCCTGTCCGTCCATGCGGCCGATAAACCCGCCGTGGGTCTCGTCAACGGCATGGGCGGCCCACCATTGCAGGATGTCGGCAAGGGTTTTGTGGAGTTGGGATTGGAAGGCGTTTTTGTCGAGCATGTTTTATGTTTGTCGAGCCCTCGGCTTTGCGAGCCCTCGGCTTTGCGAGCCCTCGGCTGAAGCCGAGGGGTGAATCAAGGACATCCATGGTTTAGCCCCAGGCTTCAGCCTGGGGACTACCGACGACACGAAAATGAAAAAAATGAAAACGAAAAATGAAAAATGAAAAATGAAAAATGAAAAATGAAAAATGAAAAATGATTTATGATGAAACAATTCATGTTCCCCCCGATCCATATCGCATATTTCTTTCAATCAATCGGATGCGTTCCTCGACCGATGCCGCCGAACGCAGCCCATCGGCCGGCGTATTTTGCACATAATCGAGCAGCCGGTCGATTGTGGTAGTGGCCACGTGCATACGCGTATCCGAGGCGCCGTAATAGATAAACACCTCGCCATTATCGTGGGAGATCCAGCCGTTGCTAAACGTCACATTCGACACGTCGCCTACGCGTTCATCGCCTTGTGGGGAGAGGAAATGGCCGGCGGGCAGGTGCGTAATACGCCAGGGTTGTTGCAGGTCGGTGAGGAAGATGTACAACACGTAGCGCAGTCCGGCGGCGGTATTGCGCACGCCGTGGGCCAGGTGGAGCCAGCCTTTATCGGTTTTCAGGGGGGTAGGCCCCTGGCCGTTTTTGACTTCTTTGATCGTGTGGTATACCTTGGGGTCAATAATTACCTCTTGTGTGACCTCGGCTTTTTGCATTGAAGCCGTGAGCCCCCAGCCGATGCCACCGCCTTTGCCTACATCAATAAAGCCGTCTTGCGGGCGGGTATACAGCGCGTATTGTCCGTCCACAAACTCGGGGTGCAGCACCACGTTGCGTTGTTGGCCGGAGTGGGAGATCAGGTCGGGCAGGCGTTCCCATTTGACGAGGTCGCGGGTGCGCGCGATGCCGCAGGCGGCCACGGCTGCCGTGGTATCATCGGGGCGGGAGCGGTCTTTGCGTTCGGTGCAAAACAGGCCGTAAATCCAGCCGTCTTCGTGGCGGGTGAGGCGCATATCGTATACATTGGTGTCGGGGTCTTCGGTTTCGGGCATCACCAGGGGGTAATCCCAGAACCGGAAATTGTCGACGCCGTTGGGACTTGTGGCGATGCCGAAAAACGACTTCCGGTCGTTGCCTTCTATGCGCACCACCAGCAGATATTTGCCCTCGTAGAACATAGCGCCCGAGTTGAATGTGGCGTTGATGCCCTGGCGCTCCATAAAATAGGGGTTGGTTTGTTCGTCAAAATCGTAGCGCCAGTGCAGGGGAGTATGCCCGGAGGTAAGAATGGGAAATTTCCATCGCTGGTATATGCCGTTATTATCTTCCACCGGCTCGTTGGGACGGCTGATCAGCGATTCGTGGGCCTCTTGTATGTCGCGGAGTCTTTGCCGGAAAGCATCGGAGGCCATGGGATTGTAAAACGTAGACATATATTATAGTTTTGCCAGTTCGTCGGGATAATCCTGGAGTTTATTCCACCAGTTGAATTTAAGAAAAATACTCGACACCGCGATAAAAAGCATGCAGATGCCGAACTCGCGCCAGTGTTCGATGACCAGGAAAATGGGCGCGGCGGTGATCGCTGTTTGCCAGGCCATACCCACCACTACATTCACAGCATCGCGGCCGAGGTCTTTGTTTTTTACCAGGTCGGGATATTCTACAATCAATTTGTCGTGGATGGGTTTCCAAAAACCCCAGGGTCGCACCTTTAGGTAAAAATGTTTGAGAATAGCCTCGTCGTCGGGGGGAGTGAGCAGGCTTCCGGCGAAACAGCCTACCAGTGAGATAAGCAGAATGATGGGGAATGCGTATATGTCGGCGATGCCGGGCATCAGCCAGGGCACCACCATGGCGCCGCCGATACCACCCACCATACCCCAGAAATAGCCGTGGCTGTTAAACCGCCACCAGTACCATTTCAGCAGGTTAGAAGCCGTATAACCGCCGTAGAGCGCCGCCACGATCCACTGTACGATGTCGTTGAGCGATTGTACAAAAAGGCCGATGCCGATGCCGATAAGTACAAAAACCACCGAAACCAGGTAGCTCAGCCGCACGTAAGTTTTTTGCTCGGCATGGGGGTTGATGTAGTGTTTGTACACGTCATTGACCAGGTAGGCCGGTGCGGCGTTTACCGTAGCGGCGAAGGTGGACATAAAGGCGGCCAGCAGGCCGGCGATGAGCAGTCCGAGTAATCCCACCGGGATATAGTTTTTGAGGGCGAAAGGCAGGATGAGTTCAAAATCTACCTTGTCGCCCATTTGACGCAAGTCGCCCATAAAAAAGACCAGCGCCAGCACGGTGAGGCCGGCCACCAGCAGGTAGCGGGGAACAGCAGTACCACATTTACAAAAAAGCTCATCTTGGCAGCTTCGGTGGGCGTGCGGGTAGAGAGCACGCGCTGCATATCATAGTTGGGCGCCGGCCCCGCCATCGATTGCAGGGCGCCTTTAAAGAGCATCATCATCCAGAAAGCGCCGAACATCGACCAGCCGTCGTGGGCGATCTGGGCGTTGGCCGCATCGAGGATGCCCGACCAGTCGAGGTCGAGTTTTGCACCAAAAAACAACTGCGTCCAGCCATCCGGGATGACCTTATTCAGCATCTCGGGCGACACCTCGTTCATAGCAATGATACCTACCGCAATACAGGCTATCGTCATCAGCACGTATTGCATCACCTCGGTAAACACCACGCTGAACATACCGCCTTTGACCACATAAATCGTAGTGACCAGCGTAATGATAATGCCGTACAGGTTGGCGTTCCAGGTGGGGTCGGCGGAGAGTTGCCAGGGCAGGAAGGTGGCGGCAAATTTGCCGATGCCGATAAATCCGTAGGCCAGAAAGCCGATTACGTTGAGCAGCGCAAAGACCACCACGATGAGGTGGGAAAGCCGGGCGCCCTGCCCTCTGCCAAAGCGGAAGGTAATCCACTCGGCCCCGGTCATCACGCCGGTACGGCGCAGCCACATCGAGAGGAATACCATCATAAAAATCTGGTTGAAAACGGGCCACAACCAGGGTATCCACACGCTTTTTAAACCATAAATAAACAGCAGGTACACCATCCACATCGTGCCGCTGATGTCGAACATGCCCGATGCGTTTGAGAGGCCCAGCATATACCAGGGCATCGTATTACTGCCCAAGAAATAGGCGCGCAGGTCTTTGGAAGCCCGTTTGGAAATCCAGATGCCGATCAGCAAAGTGGCGGCGATATAGGCCAGGATAATGGCGAGGTCGAGCCAGTGCAGTTGCATAGGTGTTTATTTTGCCGGTGTCTTGCGGGTTTTGGCTTTTTTGGGCAGGCGGTACATGCGGGGCAAATCTCTTTCCATAAAAATTCGGGCGTCATTAGCGAAAGCTACAAAATTGGGCGCGCTGGGGTGACCCGGATAGGGGCCGTAATGATGCGAGGGCCAGGCATTGCGCCACACCATCACATAGGCGACGCGGTGGGCGTCGGGGTCGCTGAGCATAGGCTGGAGCAACTGGTAGGTCCACCACTGCGCGTCGGGAATTTTCTCGTAGCCGGTTTCCGTGAGGGCGGCAACCTTCTTGCGGCTTTCTGCCAGTCTGACCACGGCTCCTAATTTGTGCATCATCGTATCCAGCGTTCTGCTTGTGAAGTGGTACATGTCGAGTCCCATCACATCTACATACTCATCGCCCGGATAATATAGCAAATAATCTGCTTCCGTTTCAAAAACGTCGGGGGAATATGCAAAAAGTACATTATTGAGCTTTTTCACTTCTGTCAGGTAATGGAAAGTAAACCGGTACAACGCCTTGTATTCTTCCGGGGTGCAATGGGGTTTCCCCCACCAGAACCACCCGCCGTTTTGTTCGTGGAAGGGGCGGAAAATTACCGGTATGCGATGGGAAAAGGGGAAGCCTGTTTTTAGGTTACCCAAATAATCGGCTACGTAGTCCAACTGGCTTTTGTAAAAATCGTGCAGCGGGCCTCCCGGCAGGATGTCGGCTACCGCAGCGGTCGTATCCCAGGAGCTGCCGCCTGTTTTGGGATTGCGCAGGTGCCAGCTAAAGGAGTGGATGCCGCCCCGGCGGTAGGCCTGCCTGATCCAAAGCCGCATAGAATCGAAGCGGACCGTATCGATATTAAAAGGCAACAGCCCGATATTGCACAGATCCCACCCATATACGGCGGGATAATCGCCGCAGACGCTTTTTATGTCGGAAAAGCCGGGTTTATTTTTCCAGCCGACGCCGTAGGCCAGGGCGTCTTCCTGTCCGAATAAAATGTAACCGTTGCCGGTAGTATGCGACAAGTTGGACAACAGCGCTTTGGTGCGTTTGGTGGACTGGGTATTGACCGGCGTTTGGGCGCCTGCCCATTGAAGGGACATAAAAATAAGTGCAACTGCCGGCAGCAATTGGCGAGTATTCAGGAGCATATTATCGATATTGAAATTCTAGTCTTTTGAGGCAGCAAATTAATACTACTTTATCACTTTAAAATGTTGCATAAAATACGGGTATTGCCCCCCGCCGGCGGGGGCGGACCCGGTCCATGGATGGGTTTACCCACATCCCCCCCCCCCGCCCGGGGCCCGGGGCCCTTGGGGGGGCCCGGGGGGGAAAAAAAAGGGGAAGGAGGGGAAAAAAAAAAACAAAAAAAAAAAGAAGGCGGCAACCGGAGGAGCGCAAATGGGTATGCCTGGTTTAAAGTGACAAGTAGTATTAAGCATCAAAATGCTAAAGTCGAGCTAAATTGCGGGAAAAACGATTGCCGTGAAACAAATCTTCATTGGATTTCTCTTCAGCTTCTCCTCGATTATGCTAATGGCGCAACTCCCCCCCATTCAGGTAAAAGACGGACAATTTATCCGCAATGGCAAGCCTTATTATTTTGTGGGCGCCAATTTGTGGTACGGAATGAATCTGGCGTCCATAAAAATGGGCGGCGACCGCGCGCGCCTGCTGCGCGAACTCGACTCGCTCCAGGCCCTGGGGATCAACAACCTGCGCATCATGGCCGCTTCGGAGGGCCCCGACACGGAGCCCTACCGCATCAGGCCCGCCCTGCAACCCCGCCCCGGCGAACTGGAAGAAGACCTGCTGCAGGGACTCGATTTTTTGCTCGTCGAGATGTCCAAACGCGAGATGTACGCCGTGTTGTGCCTCAATAATTTTTTTCAGTGGAGCGGCGGCATGTCCCAATACGTATCGTGGGCTACCGGGGAGCCCATTCCCTATCCCGATGTCAATGGCAAGGATTGGGACGACTTCCAGCACTACTCCGCCCGTTTTTTTGCCAACAAAAAAGCGCAGCGGCTTTTCAGGCAATTTTTATTTCAAATAATAAACAGGCAAAACAGCCTGAGCGGCATGCCCTACAAGGACGACCCCGTGATAATGTCGTGGCAGCTCGCCAATGAACCCCGGGGTTTAAGTACGTAAAAGCTATCGCAAATGGGTAGCCAAAACCTCGGTTTTTATAAAAAAACAAGACCCCGACGCCCTGGTGTCGCTGGGCGGCGAGGGAAAACTGCCCTACGAAAGTATCGGCACCGCCTTCGAGCAGGTGAGCGAATTGCCGGGGCTCGACTACCTCACCATGCACCTCTGGGTAGAAAACTGGGGCTGGTACAATCCCCGGCAACCCGACACCTACGACGATGCCATGCAAAAAGCGATGGCCTACCTCGATGACCACGTGACTATCGCCACCCGGCTGCGCAAACCGCTGGTGCTCGAAGAATTCGGCATTTCGAGAGATGGGGGCGAGCATCATCCCACGGGCGCCACACTCAAACGCGACCAATACTACCGCACCATACTCGACTACCTCTACAACAAAGCCCTTGGTGGCGCTGCCGTAGGGGGCAGCAATTTCTGGTCGTGGTCGGGCGAGGGCAAACCCCTCCAGCCCGAAGCCCTCTGGCAGGAAGGCCACCCCTTCACCGGCGATCCTCCGCATGAAAAACAGGGTTGGTATTCTATTTATTTTGAAGATAAAAGCACGCTTCAGGTGATCGGGGAGTTTGTGCGGAAAATGAGTAATTTGTGAGATCATGACATACATCCTTGAACACCTAACAGCCTACCACCCCGCCACACAATCACTATTCGCCACCTTATTCACCTGGAGTGTCACGGCTTTGGGGGCTTCGCTGGTATTCTTTTTTAAAAAAATAAACCAGCAGGTGCTGGACAGCATGATGGGTTTTGCTGCAGGGGTGATGATCGCTGCCAGCTTTTGGTCGCTGCTGGCGCCTGCCATTGAGATGAGCCCTTCGGTGAGCAGTCTGCCAAACTGGGCGCCCGCCCTGATCGGATTTATGGGGGGCGGGATATTCCTTTCGGTGATAGACAAAATACTGCCGCACGTGCATCCCAGTCTGGCTGTGGAACAGGCCGAGGGTATCTCTACCAATTGGCGGCGCAGCGTATTGCTGGTATTAGCCATAACCCTCCATAATATCCCGGAAGGATTGGCGGTGGGGGTGGCTTTTGGCGCCGTGGTGCATAATATGCCGACTGCGACTATTGGCGCTGCAGTGGCACTGGCTATCGGCATCGGATTGCAGAATTTTCCGGAAGGTACCGCCGTGTCCGTGCCCTTGCGCCGCGAAGGGATGTCGAGGCTGAAATCGTTTTGGTACGGACAGCTTTCCGGAGCGGTAGAGCCTGTCTTCGGTGTGCTGGGCGCCCTTGCCGTGCTTACCGTCAAACCCATGTTGCCGTTTGCGATGTCTTTTGCCGCGGGCGCCATGATTTTTGTGGTCGTAGAAGAGCTAATCCCCGAGTCGCAAAGGGCGGGCAATACCGACCTGGCTACACTGGCTACTTTGTTGGGTTTTAGCGCCATGATGGTATTGGATGTAGCTTTTAGTTAATTTAAGCCGTGAGAAAGTTCTACCTTTATTAGTGACAACCGTCATCGCAACAAACAGCGCGGGACGGTATGTTTGTAAAAATACAAGTCCGTGAACAAATCACTTATTCCAGTTGCTATGCCCAAACGGGCGCCCTTGAAAGAAGGCATGAAAATATTAGCTGCCGACGTAGGCGGCACCAAAACCGATCTGGCACTTTTTGAAATGAAAGGCGATCAATTGTCGATGGTCAAAGAATCGCTTTTTCCTTCGGCAGAGTTTATGTCGCTCGAAGATATCATCCTGTCTTTGAAAAAATCGCTGAATTGCCGCCGCGGCTCAGCATCGCCTTTGCAGGGCCTGTTCAGGGGGGCAAAGCCAAAGCCACCAACCTGGACTGGCAGATCGACAGCACACAATTGAGCAGCAATCTCGGCATTCCGGAGGTGTTCCTGATCAACGACCTGGAGGCCGAAGCGTACGGACTGGCTGCTTTGCAGGCACAGGATCTGGTGACGGTTTATGCTGTAAAAGGGCCTGCCGAAGGCAATGTGGGCATCATCGCTCCCGGCACCGGACTCGGCGAGGCGGGTATGTATTGGGATGGAAAATTGCTGCACCCATTCGCCACCGAAGGCGGGCACACCGACTTTTCTCCCCGCAATCCCACCGACTGGGAGTTTTTACTTTTTTTACAAAAAAAATACGGCCACGTAAGCTGGGAACGCATTATCTCCGGCCCGGGCATCAACCATATTTACGATTTCTTGCGCGATGAAAAAGGTTGGGAGGAATCGCAGTGGATGAAAGACAACTGGCAGGACCACGATCGCGCGGCTATTATTTCCCAGGGCGCCAAAAACGGCTCTGCGTTGTGCCTCGAAACACTCCGGCTATTTATGAAATACCTGGCCATAGAATCGGCAAATATTGCGCTGAAATTAAAAACTACCGGCGGTATTTACATAGGCGGCGGCATCATTCCCAAGATCTGGAATGAGGAGTTGAAAGCCGTTTTCCTCGAACATTTCTTCGAAGTAGGCCGCCTGCGACACCTACTCGAAGCCGTGCCGGTTTATATTGTGCTCAATCCCAAAACCCCGCTTTTGGGGGCCGCGTATTATGGGGCTAGTACTTAGTCGCCGACTGCCGACTGCCTATTAATGTCCGCCCCCCGTAGGCGTTAAAATAGGAGGTTCAGCAGTTGAATCGTATTTTATAAAATAAACCGACACAGCTGCGCCTAACATCAGCGCGCCGGCCAGTCGCATAGCATTTACCGGATTATTGCCGAGCCAGGATTCGTAATACATCGGGATCGTAAACGTTTCGAACAACATCGGGATCACGATAAACATATTAAAAATACCCATATATACACCTGTGCGTTCTGCCGGAATACTACCCGCGAGCATAATATAGGGATTACCCATCATACTGGCCCAGCAGAGGCCGATGCCGATCATAGGCAGGAAAAGCATATTTTCATTTTTAATGGCCGGGATCATCAGCATGCCGATACCTGCAAGGGCGAGGCAAATGCCGTGGATCGATTTGGGGCCGTATCTGCGGGCCAGCCAGGCCATGCCAAAAGCAGAGACAAACGCCACGGCGTTGTAAAAAGCGCCAAGAGGCCCCACCAGTAGTTCGGCTTCGCGGAACAAGGGGCTGGTGGCATCGACGGTATTGTGCAGCGACTTCGACAGGCATTTGGCGATATATTGCCAATAAATAAACATCGCATACCAACAAAAAAGCATCATGGGGCCCATCAGTTTCATGGTAAGGGGCATCTCTTTTATGGCATGGCCGATCTCGGCAAAAGTAGCGCCAAAGCCGGAGGGCGCCTTCCGGATGGCGTCTTTTTCAGTTTCCGTCAGCGGTATTTCTTTAGTGGTGTAAAGCGTCCACATGATGGAAGCGATCGACACTACCGAGCCGATAATAAAAGCAATAAAAGTAGTAGACGGCAATTTGCCGATTTTATCAACGGGGTCGAAAGCCAGCAAATTGATAAGCAGAAAAGGAGTGAGGTAAGAAAGCGTTTGACCCAGTCCGGTAAAAGCGCTTTGTGAAAGAAAACCCAGCGAATGCTGGCTTTTGTCGAGTTTGTCGCTCACAAAAGCGCGATAGGGCTCTTGCGTGATATTATTGGCGGCGTCCAAAATCCAGAGGATACTGGCGGCCATCCATACCGTACTGCTGTAGGGCATGGCAAACAGCGACAAGCTGCACAACACGGCGCCGATAAAAAAGTAGGGTCTGCGGCGGCCCCAGCGGCTGAGCGTGCGGTCGCTGATTGCCCCGATAATGGGTTGCACAATGAGGCCCGTCATAGGACCTGCGAGCCAAAGCAGCGGCAACTTGCTTTCCTCGGCGCCGAGGTAGGAATAAATAGGGCTCATATTGGCTTGCTGCAGGCCGAAGCTGTATTGCAAGCCGAAAAAGCCCAGGTTCATATTCAGGATCTGGGAGAGGGTCAGAAGTGTTTTTTTGTTGGCCATCGAAAGCGGTAGTATAGGTGGTCAATAGGTGGTTTGTCGTTGACAAATATAATATCTTTATTGACCAAACAAACGCTAAGAAGCCGCTACAACTTTGTGGGGTTATAGCGGCTTCATAATGGAAAGATGGGGAGGTCTTACAAACGCCAACACGATTTTTGGCAATCGGAAGCACTTGTTGTCGCATCTTGATAGCATTTCTGTCTTTCCTCTGCGTTTTCAATTTTTGCACAGGCCTCGCGATGTTGCTGCAAATTGCGTATACAACGTTTGCTGCATTCTTGCTGGGCTACATCCACCGGGTTTTCCCAGAATTCGTCGCTGGCGAAAAAATTCTCAAGAGGGGAGCCAAAAACCATGTCATTAACTATCCTCGTTTTCAGTTTTTGATCAGAAAGCTCCTGAGTAAGCTGGTCTACCTTTTTTTCCAGTTCGGTTACTTTTTGGGCAAGCTGTGTACCGTCGCCTTTGGGTTGTGAACAACTCATTGCAAAAACGGCCAACAGGCAAATTGAAAAAATAATGTTGGTTTTCATGGTCACATTTTTATTAAAGAATAATTGAATAAAGATTTACTTCTTATTAGCCAGTGCATTATCTAATGCATCGATAAATAAGACAAACACTTCATTTCCGGTGAGCGCTTCTTCGTTGCTAAATCCAAAAAGGCTCGAGGATTGTTTTACCTCGTCCATTCTGGTGCGTTTTTTGTATTGTGCGGTTTCTTTTCCATTTTTATCGTACACGGTAATCTCGACGATCATATCCACCTTTTGTTTTTTCTTGGAAAATGGACCGTCCGAGGTAGTAGTAGACCCGCCTGACAGGATCTGGATGTTCATGTCGAGGTATGTATCGTATTTGCCCGACGCCACGGCGTCTTTGATCTTTTCGTTGGGGAAACCGGTGAGTTTTCCGATGCCATTCATTTTGCAGGTTGAAGCAACCGTTTTTTTGTCGAGGTCGATTTTGAGCTTTTTTTCGATGACGTCCTGGGCATAAGAAAAAAGGGTGTCTACTGTTCTTATGGAGATCGTTTTTTTGTCGGCATTTTCGTATTTAAACGATTCGCTGTCGTCATCCCAAAATTCTACATCCGTGCTAATCATTACGGATAAATCCAGTTTGCTGATCACGGCGTTTTGAGCGGTGATGGCGGTTGCTGTTTTCAGGAAAACGAGTATGAAGACAAGAAATAAGTTTTTCATTAGTGTTGTGTGTTTTTCATTAATACCCTTGTAGTCCCGTGAATTACAGGGAGGGCTGGAAAATATTTTTAGGTAACTATTTAGGTTAACAGCCTAACCTGAATTGACACCCCTAACCCCTAAAGGGGAACCCCTCTGGTAAACGGGGTTTTCTTGATAGCGGGAAGACTCCCCTTTAGGGGCTGGGGGTGTCAAAAGTAAAGGCCTTTGCGCTTATTTTGGCGTTAATTTATACCTGCTAAATAGTTACATTTTTAGAAGATTAGACAAAGCGGGATGCGCTTTTAAGTATGGTCAATATGGAGCAATGGCTCCTGGCGGATAAGAAATAAATTTATTGCGGTAGGGTGAAGGTTTACCCTACCGCAACATACGCTTAATCGATATTTGACATATCACAAATACTGATAGCGGCGACTGCGGGCGCCTTATGCGCCTGGGGGATTTGCGGCCCTTGGCCAGCCTGGTCAACACGGACCAATTGGGCTTCCAGGTAGTACGCATACTCAAAATAATTGGCAAGCACCTTATCAGAGTTCATCGTAATTTCTCGCGTTTGGTAGTTGGGAGAACTTCCAAACTTGTTGGAGTCAAAAATCGCGAGGATTTCTACTTTTTCAGGAGAAGGCGGTGAAGAAATGCTGTATCTCTTCAAAAATACAAGCAACCTTTGTTTGGCCTTGTCGGTAACCAAATACCGCACTCTAAGACTCTTAGGCTGGTATCCAGGCAATCCCATGAATTGATCGATATTGTATCGGATGGTCGCTGCACCCGTTGAAACAGACGGGGCCAAACTGGCAACCGCGTCATGAATCGTAAAATTGTCAATGGGCAATGGGTCCGTGTTTGGCGGCAACAAAAGTTCATTGACTCGACCCAATACTACGGCATTGATGCTGGACTCATCTACCGAACCGGCAGAACCAATTGTGTTCCAACAGGGCTGAAATTCGATGTTTGCATCCTTTCCGGCATTTCGGGTTTTGGCAGGGTCGCAAGCACTCATCAATACGCTGATGGCTGCTAACAACAACAAGATTTGATTTTTCATAACTGGTAGTTTGAAGATGAAATAAATTGATTTCTCATTAATACAAATAGGAGAAAATCATTACAACCCATTTCTCTCCCCCCCACAGTCCCAAATTCGGCTTGCATCTTGTTGCATATTATTACAAAATGATATACCTTGCCTGAACGAATTTCGCGTTGAATATTTTGCATCACGGCCGAAGCAGCGCCATGAGCATATCTAAAACACAAAACAACATGTGGAAGAAAAATTTTGCCCTATTCGTACTGGTACTTTTTGCAACAAGCATGCTTCAAGCACAGTACACCGAAACCGGCCTGGCCAGCTATTACGCCGATAAATTGCACGGCAGGAAAACCTCCAGCGGCGAAGTCTACGACAAAGAAGCCCTCACCGGCGCACACGGCAGCCTGCCCGTAGGCTCTATCGTGCGGGTAACCCGCCTCGACAACGACGAGTCGGTCACCGTGCGCATCAACGACTGCTGCGTGTCCTGCGCAAAAGGCAAAAGCCACGTCATCGACCTGTCGCGCGCCGCCGCCGAACGCATCAATATGATCCGCGACGGCCACACGAAGGTGATGGTAGAATTGCTTACCCTGGGCGACGGCAAACCCTGCTGCGGCAAATCGGTACAGCCTAAGTCGAAGACTCTCCCAAAGGAATTGGACAAACAACTCACCGCCAAAGGCGGCACGGTGACTAAAGCTACATCGGTCACGGTAAACGACGGAACCTATCGCGCCGAGGTGCTCAAGCCGATCAGCAAAGGCTACGGCGTACAAATCGGCGCCTACGGCGACCTGGTGAACGCCGAACGCCGCATCGATGAACTGAAGAAGAAAGGGTTTAATAACCTGCTTATTAATGTGAATAAGAGCAATGTCAAAACGCCCTATCGCGTGGTACTTCGGCCCTTTCGACACCCAACCCAGCGCCGACGGTTATAACAAAAGCCTGATTAAGAAGTACAAGATCAAGGGCTTTGTGATGGAGCTTTATAATTATGAACAGTGAACAGTGAATTGTGAATTACGAATTACGAATGAATTCACTAATTGATAATTAATGATTAAAATCATTCGTAATTGGTAATTCCATTGTAACTCCATCAAACCATTACGAATCGGGGGATATATGCTGCTTTACGGCTTTGCTGGCGTCTTGCTTTGGAGCAACAATGTGGCAGGGAGGAGAGCGAAGGCGTATTGCCCGATCGGGTAGACTACAACTTCCACGTCAAACCCATACTGGCTGATAAATGCTTTGCCTGTCACGGTCCCGACGCCAGTAAGCGAGAGGCGGGGCTGCGCCTCGACCTGAAGGAAAATGCCTTGGGCGAACTACCCGAACACCCCGGCGCCTTCGCCATCGTGCCGGGTAAACCCGAACAAAGCGAACTGATACGCCGCATCCGCCACGAAGACCCGCTGGAAGTGATGCCGCCGTCCGATAGTAAGCTGGCTTTAAGCGAATTTGAAAAGGATGTTTTAGAAAAATGGATCAAGCAGGGCGCGATCTTCAAGCCGCATTGGGCCTTTACGCCGCCCGTAAAAGCGGCATTGCCCAAAGTGCGCAAAAAGAAGTGGCCGCAATCACCTTGATTATTTTGTATTGCAGCGCCTGGAACAGAATGGCTGGGGGCCCTCGCCCGAAGCCGACCGGGCCACCTTGCTGCGCCGCCTCAGCCTCGACCTCAGCGGTTTGCCGCCCACACCCGCCCAGGTCGACGCGTTTGTGAATGACCCATCGCCGGATGCCTACGAAAAACGGGTAGACTCCCTGCTGGCCTCGTCCGCCTACGGCGAACGGATGGCCCTCGAATGGCTCGACGCCGCCCGCTATGCCGATAGTCACGGCTACCAGGACGACAGCTACCGCTCGATGTGGCCCTGGCGCGATTGGGTGATCCACGCCTTTAACACCAACCTGCCCTACAACAAATTCCTCACCTGGCAACTCGCCGGCGATTTGCTGCCTAATGCCACCAAAGAACAGATCCTGGCTACCGGCTTCAACCGCAACCACCCCATCACCCAGGAAGGCGGCGTAATCGACGAAGAATACCGCTCGACTTACGTGGCAGACCGCGCCAATACGCTCGGCAAATCGGTGCTGGGCATTACCCTCGAATGCGCCAAATGCCACGATCACAAGTACGACCCCTTTACCCAGGACGACTACTACGGCGTGTATGCTTTTTTTAATAATGTAGCCGAAAAAGGCCTGCAAATGGACGCCGTGCAGGCCGCCTCCGCCCGCAACTATGCCGATGCACCCGCCCTGCCTATCTCGGATGACGACGTGAAGCGCATCCTCCGCTTTATCAACAAACGCGATACGGGCACGGTGAACGTGATGGTGATGAACGATTCGATGCCCAGGTCTACTTTTGTCTTGAAGCGGGGCAACTACGACAGTCCGGACCGCCCCGTAAAAGCCACGGCGCCTCCTGCGATTGCGCCATTTCGCAAAGACTGGCCCGCCAACCGGTTAGGTTTGTCCAATTGGCTGGTGAGCCGTGAAAATCCGCTTACCGCCCGCGTGTACGTGAACCGGCTGTGGGCTATGTTGTTTGGCCAGGGACTGGTGCGCACAGTCGAAGACTTCGGCAACCAGGGCGCCCTGCCTTCCCACCCCGAACTACTCGACTGGCTGGCGGTGGATTTTATGGATAATGGCTGGGATATCAAAAAAATGATGCGCAAAATCGTGTTGTCGGCCACTTACCGGCAATCGTCCGCGATAAGCGAGGAAGCCAAGGTGGAAGACCCCGAAAACCGGCTTTTATCGCACGGTCCCCGCCACCGCCTGCCCGCCGAAATACTGCGCGACTACGTGCTGGCCACCAGCGGATTGCTGCACCGCGAAGTGGGCGGCGTCAGCGTAAAACCCTACCAGCCGCCGGGGTTGTGGGAAGAAACCAACGCCGGCGAAAACCGGGGTATCCTCACCACCTACGTGCAAGATACCGGCGTCGATTTGTACCGGCGCTCGTTGTATACCTTCTGGAAGCGCACCCTGCCGCACCCTGTGATGACCCTTTTTGACGCCCCCACGCGCGACAACTGCGAGGTGCGGCGCCAAAAGACGAATACGCCGCTGCAAGCGCTGGCTATGCAAAACGACGTGCAGGTGATGGAGGCTTCCCGGGTGCTGGCCCAGCAAATCGCGCCGGCCTACGGAGATGACGAAAAAGCCTTGCAACAACTATTCAGACGTGTGCTGCGGGCCCTCCAATGATAAAGAGATGAAAAATTGATGGAATATTTTGAATCGGCAAAAAGCGCTTTGCGGCAGCGCCTAAAAGCCAGGCAATTGTTGGCCAGCGGCAGTTACCCCCAGCCGGCTGATACAATCGACCCTGCCAGGTTTGCCGCGCTGATGTTGAGTGCGCAGTTGTTGTATAATTTGGATGAAACTTTGGTGAAGAGCTGAAAATTGTTATTATTGTAAATAATTAGATTATGACAACTCAAACCATAAATATTGATTTGCCTTCCGATATTCTTTTAACCTTAAACGAATCAGAGAAGGAGCTAAAAAAACGAATAAAAATTTCTTTAGCGATTCTCCTCTATGTGCAGCAAAAGGTGACTATTGGAAAAGCTGCCCAAATAGCTGACTTATCTCGGCTTCAGTTTGAGACCGTACTTTCAGAAAACAAGATACCTATATCTTCCCTGGATTTGAGTGATGTATTGGGTGATGTTGAAAAGTTGAAGTAGAATGAAGAATGGGTTAGAAGAATAAATTATCAACAACGAGCACCTAACAAATGCAGCCCTTCACTCCCGAACAACAAGCCCGCCTCCGTATCAACCGGCGGGTATTTTTTTCCAAACTGAGCGTGGGCATCGGCGCGCTGGCCCTGGGTTCATTGCTTACACCCGACCTGTTTCGGGGCAGAGGAGTAGGGGAGGGGGCCTTGCAGACCGGCATTCCCCATTTTATGCCCAAAGCCAAGCGCATCATCTATTTGTTCCAGTCGGGGGCGCCGTCGCAATTGGAGAGTTTCGACTACAAACCCGAATTGCGGCGCAGGATGGTCCGACGAATTGTGTATCGTCAGGAGCATGTTCACCGAAGCCATCAACCACGACCCGGCCATCACCTTTTTCCAGACCGGCCACCAGCAGTCGGGCCGCCCCAGCATGGGCTCCTGGCTGAGCTACGGACTGGGCAGCGAAAACCAGAATCTGCCCTCCTTTGTGGTGCTCACCTCGCGTGGCAAAGGCAACAGCCAGGGCCTCTACGCCAAATTGTGGTCGAGTGGTTTTCTCGACTCCAAACACCAGGGCGTATTGTTGCGCTCGGGCAAAGACCCCGTATTATACCTCAAAGACTCCGACGGCCTCGACCGCGAACACCGCCGCGAATGGCTCGACCACCTCAACGCCCTCAACGAAATGAACTACGAACAGAGCGGCGACGAAGAAATCCAATCGCGGGTAGCCCAATACGAGATGGCCTACCGCATGCAGATGTCGGTGCCCGAAGTGGTCGACCTGGGCAGCGAACCCGAGCATATCGTCAAGATGTACGGCCCCGAATGCATGAACCCCGGCACCTTTGCCGCCAACTGCCTGCTGGCGCGCCGGCTGGCCGAGCGGGGGGTGCGGTTCATACAATTGTACCACCAGGGCTGGGACCAGCACGGCAACCTGCCCAACGAGATGTCGCTGCAAGCCAAAGACGTCGACCAGGCTTCGGCGGCGTTAATCCTCGACCTCAAACAACGCGGCATGCTCGACGATACCCTCGTTATATGGGGCGGCGAATTTGGCCGCACGAGTTACTGCCAGGGGCCCTTCCAACCCGATAACTACGGCCGCGACCACCATCCGCGTTGCTTTAGCATCTGGATGGCCGGCGGCGGCGTGAAAACCGGCCAGGTATACGGCGAAACCGATGATTTTGGCTACAATATCACCCGCGATCCGGTGCATATCCACGATTTCCATGCTACCTTGCTCCACCTCATGGGCCTCGACCACGAGCAGCTGATCTACAAATACCAGGGCAGGCGCTTCCGGCTGACGGATGTGGCCGGGCAGGTGGTGCCGGGGCTTATTATATGAGACTGTACGACTTTACGACTGTAGGACTGTAGGAACAATGATCATATAGTCGTACAGTCGTAAAGTCCTAAAGTCGCATGGTCGCAAAGTCTTTTACTATGTTAAACAAAGCGATACACTACGCCATCACTGCACTCTCCGTCCTGCTGGCCGGCGGCCGGGCCGCGGAGAGCTACCTGCAACTGCCCGTGCTAATGCAATGGGCGGGGCGTTTTCACCTCTTGCTTTTGCATTTTCCCATTGTATTGGTATTACTATTGGCGGGATTGATCTGGTTTCGTCCGGATGTAGTGAAGGTAGAATGGCTGGGGGGCATTGCAGTAATTGCATTGGTCGCGGCGCTCTCGGGATTGTTTTTATCGCTACAGGAAAAAGATGGCGGGAGTTTGCTGGCACAGCACAAGTGGGCGGGGGCTTTCACCGCGTTTTTGTGTGTAGGCGCGTACGCAGGTTGGAATTATTTATTTAAACAAAAATCGTTACAACGAATATTTACAATCGTATTATCCCTATCGGTAATAATAACCGGGCATTGGGGTGGTACGTTGACGCATGGGAGAGAATTTCTGGCTTATCCAGGTGCAGATAAAACATTTACAGACCTTGCCGATGATCCGCTAATATACGCCCAGTTGGTACAACCCATTTTGCAAAAGCGCTGCATATCGTGCCACAGCGAAGAGAAAAAAAAGGGCGGGCTGCTGCTGACCAGCTACGAAGCACTGCGCAAAGGCGGAAAAAACGGAACGCTTTTTGATACGGGCAATTGGCATAATAGCTTATTGCTCAAACGTTTGGAATTGCCTTTGGCTCACAAAGAGCACATGCCGCCGCAAAGCAAGCCGCAGCTCAGCGAACAGGAATTGGCCATCATACGTTTGTGGCTGGCCAAAGGCGCTTCCGACACCCTGGCCTTCCGGCATTTACCGCCGGGGGATACTTTGGCGTTGCTGGTAAACACGATAATACAGGCCGGCCAGTCGGACAGATGGGCGCATTTGCCCAAGATCAAAGACGAAACCATTTCCGGATTGGGCAATTACTTCTGCACCATTCAGCGCCTTTCGGCGAATAGCCAGGCGCTTTCGGTGCAGTTGTATGCGCACCCCGACTTTTCGGCCAAAGACCTGGAGCGGCTCCTCCCTCTGGCCAAAAACACCATAGAATTGGATCTCAGCGGTTTGCCCCTCGATGAGAAGGCTTTGGGCGTGGTAGCCCGCTTTAAAGCCCTCGAACGCCTGGAAATCGACCGCACACCGGTGACCGATGCCGGGCTGGCATTGTTGAAAGAACTGCCTGACATACGGGTATTAAAAGCCTACCAGACTAAACTGACCGACAAATCACTTTCCACATTGAAACAGTGGAAAAAACTGCAACGCGTGTACGCGTGGCAAACCGGCATATCTCCGGCCACTTTGGGGAAAATTTATATTGATACCGGAGCAGACACGTCCATACACTTCAAAGCCATCTTGTCGAAACCCGAGATACTGGAGCCGCGCGCTTTTTTCGATCAGCCTTTTGCGCTCAAATTATTTCACCGCATCAAAGGCATTGACATTCGATACACACTCGACGGCAGAACGCCAACGTCGACCTCCACATTATTGGGCAGAGATAGCATCATATTAATCGACAAACCGGTAAAAGTCAAATACATAGCCATCAAAGAAGGCTGGGAGAGCAGTCAGGCAGACTCCATCGAATTGTGGCGGACCTCGCCGCCGCCTCCTGTAACAAAGCTCATACACCCGCCCAACGACAGCTACAAGGGTAGGGGAGTGGCCAGTCTGTTCGACCACAAAAAAGCATCTCTGGAATACAGCGATACCCTGTGGCTGGGCTTCCGGGAGCAGCCGATGATAATGGAGGCCTCCTGGCCGGCGCCCGTATCATTGTCCAGTGTAACCCTCAGCACCTTGTTCAGCGTCGATTCCTACATCTTTCCGCCCACTGTGGTAGAAGTCTGGGGCGGCAATTCGGCAGGCAGTCTCAAGCGAATAGGGCTCTTAAAGCCGGACATGCCGGGCAAGTCGATGATGCCGGCGAACCGGTTTTATACTTGCGAGGTTAGCTCTAGTCCCATCCGTTACTTGCGGGTTATCGCCAGGCCCATTCCCACATTGCCGGGCTGGCATCCGGGTAAGGGGGATAAGGGCTGGGTGTTTGTGGATGAGGTGGTGGTGGTGACAAGGTGACAAGGTGACAAGGTGACAGGGTGACAGGGTGACAAGGTGACAGGGTGACAGGGCTCCTCGAAAAAAAATACCTGATAAATTATTGCATATCAAATCCGTACCTTAAATTTGATTCGCGAAAGGAAATACCAGCTTTCCCCCTCTGCTGCATATTCCATTCTCCTTTTTTACATTTCTGAGAGAGGCTACCATAAACATTCAAACACTCATTCAATGTCATTAAGTTAAGCATCAATGGCGGTGCATGTTTACTAAACTTCCCAAAGTTTAGTAAACATGAAAAGCTTAACTTAATTACATGGAACACTCGTTGATCCAAGACCGTGTTTTTATTTGTTCCTGTGATCTTGTAGGTCATTGGTAATGAGTTTTTTGTGTTAAAAAACAAACTCAAAATTTAATATATCTCATCAGGGGCAAAGCACTACAACAAATGCTTGGAAAAGTGACCGTTATAGTCTTGGCGATTGGGCTGAGCAGCCTGGTTGTGCAAGCGCAAAGCGGCATTTTTGAAAGCTATGCCATCATCAACACGGGTGGCAGCGACATCTACTACGATTTACAGGCTACTACCGGCAACCCCGATTTCAATGGCGCCAACCTGGGCTCGTTTGCGCAATGCACGGCCACCTTGCGGCTGGACGGAGGGCAGAACAAAACCTTCAAGTGCTCCGGCGACGACATCACCGATGGCAAAATATGGTATCGGGTCTATCCAACTGGAAGCCCATCGGGAGCTTTTGTTTCTACCAGCTTCCCGAATGTAACCCCCCTCGGCACCGGCTGCGACGGCAATGACCAGCAATGGGAGCAAAATGCAGCCAATATCAACCTGCTGGCAGGCCGTGCGCCGGGCAATTATACCTTAGAAGTATACACAACAGCCGATTACACATTTACAGGCGGCGGTGGCGGCTCGGGTACGCATTTCTCCAACAACGGCGGCGCCAACTACAGCGCTACCTTCACGGTAACCGGCGGGGCTACCTGCCCGGTGTTTGTGACGGCGAGCGGGGGGACGGCGTTTGCGCCGTATACTACGCTGAATGCTGCTTTTACGGCAATAAACGCAGGCACACATCAAGGCGTTATCAACATTACCATTGGAGCTAATACGACAGAACCAGCCACGCCAGTAGCATTACTGCGCAGCAATTCTCCTTCCAATTATACGAGCATTTCTATCAAACCATTCGGCAATGTTACGATCAACAGCGCTGCTACGCCTACAAGCGGAAGAGCTGTGCTTGAATTCAACGGCGCAGATAATGTTACCATAGATGGGGATGATCCTGCTACCTCGGGAGTTAGAAACCTGACCATCCAACTGGCAACATCCAGTAGCAGTACATTGGCAGCTGTGCGTTATGCCTCATCCTCTACATCAGATGGCGCTACCAACAATACCATAAAAAATTGCGTAATAATCGGCTCCAGGAGCTCTGCTACCTCTACCCAAACCAATTTTGGTATTTATTCCGGAACTTCCGGGACCTCGACTATGTCAACCTCTGGTCAATCCGATAACAACGACAATATTACCATCGAAAATAACGAAATACGCCGTAGCTATTGGGGTATTTATTGCGCCGGAACAAGCACGAATTTTATGGATAATCTTATTATCCGCAATAACATCATAGGTTCTTCAACTGCCGCCGATGCTGTGGCTAATCGAGGTATTTATTTTCAAAATACCCAGGCAAGCGCATCGGCTGCTTCAGCCTTGATAGAAGGAAACGACATCCGGATAACAGCCAGTTCTTCTTCCACCAGCTCCTGTAACGGCATGGAGATTGCCAATGGCAACGCCGGGGCCATCATCAGTAAAAACAAAATTCACGATATCAACCATCCCAACACGAGTGGCTATGGGGCTTACGGTATCAGTGTCACCGGCTCTTCCAACAACGCCGGGATTACGATTGTCAACAATTTTATTTGGGACATTACCAATGACAACTGGTCAACTGCAATATCTGCTACCTCTGGTGACCTACCGGTCGGAATACGCGTAAGTGCAGGCGCTACCGGATTAAAAATTTACCACAACAGCATAAGTCTGAATGCAGCTAATACCGACCCCGCAACCGCTGGTTACTCGTCATGCGTGCAATTGACGACTACGGGCATTACGGGAACTGATATTCGCAACAACATTTTTTCAAATACCCAAACCGGGGCCGCGGGCAGCAAATATTTTACTTTTGTAATCCCGTCCGGGTTTACTTTTGGAACGATCAACAACAACGACTATTTTGCCAATACTGCCATTAACATCATTGGCTGGAACGGCTCGGATAGAACCACCCTGGCTGCCTGGCAATCCGTGACAGGACAAGACGGTAATTCCGTGGCTGTTAATCCTAATTTTACGTCCGGTGCTGATTTGCACATACCCAATGCAACCAACACAGTTTTAGAATCAGGCGGGGCCGCAATTGGCGTCACCACCGACATCGACGGCGATGCCCGCCCCAACGGCTTTGCTCCGGATATCGGCGCCGATGAATTTAACGGTATCAACCCGAATGTTTGTTCAGGTACGCCAACTGCCGGTAGTATTTCCTCCGTCCCTGCATCCATCTGTGCAAGCGGATCGGCCGTTCTGACGCTTACCGGCGCAAGCTCAGGCCCCGGCATCACCTACCAGTGGAAAGAAGCCACCGCCCCCGGAGGGACTTATACCAATGTGGGAAGCAGCCAGACTACATATACAACCGGGACCATTACCTCCAACCGCTATTACATTGTAGACGTAACCTGTTCAAACGGGCCTTCCACGGTAACGACATTGGAATATGCTTTGGTAGTGAATCCGTTGCCGACAGTGATGGTTTCCCCCACCTCCGGCCTCATTTGCAACCCCGGCGGCACGGCGGTGGCATTGACGGCCTCCGGCGCCGGCACTTATACCTGGTCGCCGGCTACGGGCCTGGATATGACAATGGGCGCTACTGTAAATGCCAGTCCTTCTGCTACCACCACTTACACCGTAACTGGCACCGATGGCAACGGCTGCCAGAATACGGCCATGGTGACTGTAACCGTTGCCGACAAACCTGCTATTCAGGCTATTACCGCTACTCCTTCATCCATTTGCAGCGGACAAAACAGCCAGTTGAATATCAATGCGGGGATTTTTACTACTACGGCCAATGGCGGCGCCCTCACCATCAACTCATTAGGCAATGCCACGCCTTACTCCCGCTAACATCAGCGTGAGCGGCTTGCCCACGTCAGGCGTTAAGGTCAAGCAGGTGCTGATCAACGGATTAAGTCATACTTTCCCGGGTGATATTGACATGTTGCTGCAATCGCCCACGGCTACCAACCTAGTACTGATAAGCGATCAAGGTAGCTCTAGTAGTATTTCTAATGTCAATTTAGTATTACAAGACGGCTCGCCGGCAATAGGGGCCTCTATTGTATCCGGCACTTTCCGCCCAACGGTGGATACCGGTAGCGATACCTACCCGACGCCGGGCCCTGGTACCGTTACACCTCCAAGTATCCCTACCTTGTCGAGCTTCACCGGCGACTTCAATGGCACATGGAATCTATTTGTAGTAGACGATGCAACCGGTGACGGTGGTTCAATAACTAGTTGGAGTATCGTATTTGAGTATGGCGCTGCAGTAACCGGCTATTCCTGGTCGCCAAATACCTTCCTCAACGATGCTACCATTGCCAATCCGCAAGCAATAGGGGCTACGGCCACTACTACCTACACAGTTACAACTACTTCGAGTGCAGGCTGTACGAACTCCGCCCAGGTAACCCTGACTGTCAACCCGCTGCCTACGGCTACCGTCTCCGGCGGTGGCACGGTTTGCTCTACTGACCCATTGCCCGATGTGAGCTTTGCGCTAACGGGCACAGGGCCTTGGGATCTTACCTATAACGATGGAACAAATAACTTTCCAATTACGGGTATTGCAACCAGCCCATACACCATCATGAACGCACCGGCAGGCACTTATACAGTTGTAAGTGTAAGTGACTTTAACTGCTCAGGTACGGGCAGCGGTAGTGTGACTGTTGCAACCACGCCGGCCACCACCTGGTACGAGGACTTCGACGGCGATAATTACGGCAACCCGATGGTAACCCAAATGGCTTGTACCCCGCCTCCCGGCTATGTGGCCGACAATGCCGACTGCGACGACACAGACGGCGATATCAACCCGACGACAGTGTGGTACAAAGACGAAGACACTGACGGCTACTCCGACGGCACAACGCTCACGCAGTGCACCCAGCCTACCGATTACTACCTGGCCGGCGATCTCACGGCTACCTCGGGCGACTGCGACGACACAGACGGCGATATCAACCCGACGACAGTGTGGTATAAAGACGAAGACGGCGATGGTTACTCTGATGGTACCACGCTTACGCAGTGCACCCAGCCCACCAATTACTATTTGGCCGGCGATCTCACTGCTATCACGGGCGACTGCGACGACGCCAACCCGGCCATCAAACCAGGCGCGACGGAAGTGTGCGACGGTATCGACAACAACTGCGACGGCAATACCGATGAAGGCCTTGCCTTTGTGAATTATTACCTCGACGGCGACAACGACGGCTACGGCGATAATAACGGCGCACCCTATAACGCCTGCGCTTCACCCGGGCCGCTCTGGATAACCGACAACACGGACTGTGACGACAGCAACAATACTGTTTATCCCGGCGCAGCCGAAATCTGCGACAACCTCGACAACGACTGCGACGGCATGACCGACGAAGGCGTTCAGACTACCTATTATCTCGATGCAGATGGCGACAACTATTACACCGGCAGCCCGGTTATGGCGTGTACCTCTCCCGGCATGGACTATGTAACTTCTGTAATAGGCGGAGGCGATTGCGACGACGACAACAGCGCCGTAAACCCCGGCGCTAACGAAATCGTCAACGGCATCGACGACAACTGTAACGGCCAAACCGACGAAACCGGCATCACCTATTATCGCGACGTGGACGGCGACGGCTATGGAGATCCCAATGATTCTGTTTTGGCAGGCTCACCCCCTCCGGGTTACGTGCTCGACAATACCGACTGCAACGACAATGACCCGCTGGAAAAACCGGGCCAAACCTGGTACGCCGATACCGACAACGACGGCTACTCCAACGGCATTACCCAGGTATCCTGCCCGCGTCCTGTGGGGTATAAGGTAGCAGGCGAGTTGACCCAAACCACGGGCGATTGCAACGACGCCAATGCGGCCATCAAACCCGGCGCTACGGAAGTGTGCGACGGTATAGACAACAATTGCAACGGTATGACCGACGAAGGCGTATTGACGACCTACTTCCAGGATCTGGATGGCGATGGCTTTGGTAACCCCTTTGTTTCTACGCAGTCGTGTATGACGCCGGCCAATTATGTAACCAATAACCAGGACTGCGACGACAGCGACCCGCTGGAAAAACCAGGCCAAACCTGGTATGCCGATTTGGATAACGACGGCTACTCCAACGGCATTACCCAGGTATCTTGCCTGCGCCCTATGGGGTATAAGTTAGCGGGCGAGTTGACACAAACCACGGGCGATTGCAATGACAACAACGCGGCCATCAAACCGGGCGCCATGGAAATCTGCGACGGCATCGATAACAACTGCGACGGCATGACCGACGAAGGCGTGCTGACCACCTATTATCTCGATTCCGACAGCGATGGCTATTATACAGGCAGTCCGGTGATTGCTTGTTCGCCGCCCAGCCCGGCATATGTTACCGTGGTCACCGGTGGCGGCGATTGTAACGACAATAACTTCAATATCAAACCCAGTGCGACGGAAGTCTGCGATGGGGTGGACAACGACTGCGACGGCATGACCGACGAAGGCGTGTTTCTCACGTTTTATCTCGACGCCGATGGCGACGGGTATTATACGGGTAGTCCGGTAGTAGCTTGTTCTGCTCCCGGCTCCGGCTACGTCCTTTCTGTCATCGGTGGCGGCGATTGCGACGACAGCGACCCGCTGGAAAAACCGGGCCAAACCTGGTATGCCGATTTGGATAACGACGGCTATAGCAGTGGCGTTACCCAGGTATCCTGCCTGCGCCCCGGTGGTTACAAGGTAGCGGGCGAACTCACGTCGACCAGCACCGATTGCAACGACAATAACTTCAATATCAAACCCAGTGCTCCTGAAATCTGCGACGGGGTGGACAACGACTGCGACGGCTTGACCGACGAAGGGGTATTGACTACCTATTATCTCGACGCCGACAGCGATGGCTATTATACAGGCAGTCCGGTGATTGCTTGTTCGCCGCCCAGCCCGGCATATGTTACCGTGGTCACCGGTGGCGGCGATTGTAACGACAATAACTTCAATATCAATCCCAGCGCGACGGAAATCTGCGATGGGGTGGACAACGACTGCGACGGTTTGACCGATGAAGGCGTGTTGCTCACATTTTATCTCGACGCCGATGGCGACGGGTATTATACGGGTAGTCCGGTAGTAGCTTGTTCTGCTCCCGGCCCCGGTTATGTACTTTCGGTCATCGGTGGCGGCGATTGCGACGACAGCGACCCGCTGGAAAAACCGGGCCAAACCTGGTATGCCGATTTAGATAACGATGGCTATAGCAGCGGCGTTACCCGATCATGCCTGCGCCCCGCCGGTTACAAGGTAGCGGGCGAACTCACTCGACCAGCGGCGACTGCAACGACAATAACTTCAATATCAAACCCAGTGCGACGGAAGTTTGCGATGGGGTGGACAACGACTGCGACGGTTTGACCGACGAAGGCGTGTTGATCACCTACTATCGCGACCAGGACGGCGACGGCTTCGGCAATCCGTCGAATACGACGCAAGCTTGCAGCCTGCCGGGCGGTTACGTGACCAACAACCAGGACTGCAATGACAACAACCCGCTGGAAAAACCGGGCCAGACCTGGTACGCCGACCTGGATAACGACGGCTACAGCAGCGGCGTTTTCCTGGTGACCTGCTTGCGACCTGTGGGCTATAAGGTAGCGGCCGAGCTCACCTCGACAATGGGCGATTGCAACGACAACAACGCGGCCATCAAACCGGGCGCTGCAGAAATCTGCGACGGCATCGACAACAACTGCAACGGCCAAACGGACGAACCTGTAGCCATCAGCTCACCCTGGTCGAGCGCTAACGTAGGAAGCGGCGCCAACGGCGGCGCTAGCCAGTCTTGTTCGCAGGGCAACCAGACCACCTTCAATGTGAGCTCACAAGGCTATTCCACGCCTACCGGCGACGTGACCCACACCGTCTTCCAGCAGCTCTGCGGCGACGCCTCCATCACGGTGCGCGTAGCTGCCTTAAGCAGTGGCGGATGGGCAGGTATCACCATGCGCGAAAGCCTCGCCGGCGGATCGCGAATGGTAGCGCTAAAAACACAGTTGGCCAACACCGGCATCCGCGAAGCGCGTAGCGCCACCAACGGACCCAAGCAGACGCAGATATTCCCGGCTACTTTGCTTCACGAATGGCTGCGCATCACCCGCAGCGGCAACACCTTCCAGTACTTCATCTCGCCCGACGGTACCAACTGGCAGCTGGTGGGTGTGGTGAATATCGCTATGGGCTCTTGTCTATACGTGGGCATGTTTGCGGAAAGTATCAACGTCAACACCACTACGGTTGCTTCGTTTACCAATGTAAGCATCAGCGGCGGCGTATTACCCTTAACGGGCAATTCCGACAACGGGCTCGAAGACCAGTTCATCACCAGGCAGCGCGACTTCAGCTTGTATCCGAACCCCAGCAGCGGCGAAGTAAACGTCGACCTGAAAGAATACCTGGGCAGCGAGGTGCGCATTGAGGTCTACAGCCTGCTCGGTCAGCTGGTATACTTTGTGGAAATCGACGAGGTACAAACAGCGGTAACCAAACTGGACTTGTCCGTTTACCAAAACGGCGCGTATCTCATTCGCGTACACACAGATGGACAACCTGATACGACGAAGTGGGTAAAACTGCTGATGCCGTAAGTAGAAAGATAATTATTATTAGACGAATGTAAAACGAGGGCCTTGCAGTGTAAGCTGCAGGGCTCTTTTTTTAGAATACATACAAACCTCAAGTGATGTAAGTCATTGCTGAAATGTATTTTTTTATAGAAATTACTTCAAACTTGACAGCGATTGTACCCATTGGTTCATGATGCAATATTAATTCCAAAATTCACGGTCATGAACAAAGTACTATTCCTGTTATGCAGTATATTCCTTGTACAGCCCAATGCAGAGGGGGGCTCCCGGTGGTATGTCAGGGAAGATTCTGCCGCCATAAACGACGGCATTTACAGAATTAATGTTTACAGCGAAATACAACTGGCACCTGTGACGCTGGAAAAGGGTGGGTTAGACAGGTCATTATATGGGGAGCTACCTGTTGCGGCGTGTAAGAACCTGACCATCTCACTTGGCCCCAAAGGAGAGGTCGCGATCACACCTGCTGATATAGACAACGGTAGTAGTGCCGGATGTGGGTTGAGCAGTATCGTTGTGTCACCCAATAAGTTTGATTGCAGCCATATCGGCACACCTCAAATAGTGACCCTTACTGTTACGGATTACAATGGGCAGAGCAGCACCTGTGAGTCCACAGTAACGGTTGTTGACAATACACCTCCCGTTATAACAGGCCCTGGCATTATGACCATAGCGGCCGCACCCGGTGAAGATTTTGCCATTGCGAGGTGGACCCCGCCTACCGCCTTCGATAACTGTGGCACACCTGTCATTGTGCAAACGACCGGGCCGGCCAACGGTTCTTCGATCCCCGTTGGTACTACTTTTTATTGCATTTTGCGGGCGACCGACGCCGCAGGCAATGTGGCTTACGATTTCTTTACTGTGACGGCAGAATCAAGACATTATAAACCATATGATATACTCTTCCCACCTGGTTTCGAGTATAATGGTGAGGAATACTATGAAGAACCTTACTTCATCTCATATCCGAGTAATATCACTGTGCCTGCCTTGATCGGGACAGACTACGCTATTGTGAACTGGCCGCTGCCAACAGCCACTTTTATTAGATCATCCGCAGTGACCACCCAGATTCAAGGTCCACCGAGCGGTTCCGCTTTCCCGGTAGGCACTACCTTAATACAGTACTTGGCGGAATCCCCGGGATATACTAATACAACCGCGATCTGCGCTTTCACTATAACTGTAACCAATGGAGAAAATCCGGTTTTTACTTTTTGCCCCAGCGGCATTATAGTTCGTCCTACTGAGCCTGGAACCGCTTCAGCCGTTGTCAATTGGCCAACCCCTGTGGCTGTGGATGACGATGGCCCGCTTAGTGTAGTACAAACCACGGGGCCTACGAACAATTCAATCTTACCTATAATAGATTTCCCCCTCCCGATTCATGTCACATACACGGCAACTGATGCCTCCGGGAATAAGGCAACCTGCTATTTTGAGGTAAAGGCGGTGGACGCAGAAAAACCCGTTTTTAATACTTGTCCTTCCGATACAATAGTTTATCTCCTCAATCCTTCAGCTACCGAAACTGTAGTGAGCTGGCCCACTGTAACGGCTACTGATAACTGCAGCGTACCCCGTGTGATACAAATCATGGGACCAGCAAGCGGCTCTACCTTAAACGTAGGGAACGCCTACTTAGTACAATATGAAGCTACTGACAAAGCAGGTAATCTGGCAACTTGCGAATTTAGGATAGACTTGACAAAAATTGGAAATCCTGTTTTCTATCAATGCCCCGATAATATTACTATAGTGACGCCGGTAAATTCGTGCAGTACACCTGTTTCGTGGCCTCCAGTTACAGCAGGTGATGGCGATGGCCCAACCACTGTAGAACAAATAAGCGGATTAACTAATGGCTCAGAATTTCCAATCGGTAACACCTTCGTTTCCTTCCGGGCTACCGATCCCCTCGGAAACTATAGGGACTGTAGTTTTATGGTGACTGTACAGGACCTACAACCACCCGTCAGAAACCCGGCCGACTTCAATGTCACACTGGCTTCCGCACCCGATTCATGTTCTACCTATTTCATATCACCATTTACGCACATGTGGTTTGACGACAACTGCGTGTCTTCTGGTCCCGGAACTTATGTGACAACGGGGTTGGGTTACGGTCAGTTTCCTTACTTTCCTGTAGGCGTAACTCCCGCTCTCTTCCGGTTTTCAGACCTTTCACTGAATATCAACGACATTTTATTTTTGATTACGGTGAAAGACACCACTTCTCCCGAATTTTCTTCCTGCCCCGGGAACCTGGCAGTATCCGCTGCTCTCGGAGAATGTAGCGCGATAGTCGAGTGGTCCGACCCTATAGCTATTGACAACTGTAGTCAGTCCATTGTGAGACAAACGCACGGGCCGACTCCCGGCTCCACTTTTTCGATAGGTACAACGCATGTGGTTTATAAAGCAATAGACGCTTCGACTAACGAGGCAACCTGCTATTTTACCGTCACGGTCAACGACAACGAGCCGCCCGCCGCTGTTTGCGCCGATCAGACACTTACGTTCAACGGCGAATCCAGTTTTAGCTTGGATGTGGGCGATCTGGTAGTAGTCTCCGACAACTGCGGAATTCAAAGCATAGCCCTGTCAACAGCCCAGGTCACTCCCGGCCAAATCGGCCAAATCATACCGGTGACGGTCACGGTGGAAGACACTCATTGTAATATCTCAACTTGTACCAGCTATATTACAGTTAAAGGTTTACCCGGTGGCTGGAGTCAAAACCCCGACGGCATAGGTTGTCCCGGCGGTAATAGCGTCGAATATTACCCGGCAAATGGAGAATGGACAATTACCAGTAACAACTGCTTCAATGACGGAAACTTCAGTTCAGACTGCATGGCCTTCGTCCAACATACGCTTTGCGGTGACGGCAGCATTACCGCAAAGGTGAAAAATATCAGCGGGGCGCTAGGTTGGGCTGGCGTTGTCATGCGCGAGACCAATGCTCCCGGCGCCAAGAAGGCCCATTTGATGTCCAATTTGTCAAGCTTTTAACCGTCGGGAATTTCGCTTGGTCACTAACGGGCAAGCCTATCCGCAACAGTTTTCTAGTCTGAACCGCTACTGGCTTCGCATTACGCGCGTGGGAGATCAATTCAGTATGTACGTTTCTTCAGAAGGCCAAACGTGGTATGTGGTTGGCGCACAAAGTATTCCGATGGACAATTGTATTCAAATCGGAATGGCGGTAACCAATAATACGCCCAATACTGTTGTAACGGCAACGTTTACCCATGTCAGCATAAACGGCAGTGGCAAGCATTGGCGGATTCGCCTGACATCGCCTTTCGTAGAGAATTCACTCAGAGAAAATTCATGAATTTTCTTACGTGAATTTCTCTACGAACACGGGTGTATCCCAGCCCCACCACCGGAGAGGTCAATATCGATATGGAGGACTACCTGGGCCGTGCCGTACGCATAGAAGTATATAGCCTGCTCGGTCAGCTGGTATACTTTGTGGAAATCGACGAGGTACAAACCGCGGTAACCAAACTGGACCTATCGGTTTACCAAAACGGCACGTATCTCATTCGCGTACACACGGATGGAGAACCCGATACGACGAAGTGGGTAAAACTGCTGATGCCGTAAGCGGAAAGAGATTAGTAATAGAAGAATAAACATAAAAGGCCTTGCAGCGATGCTGCAGGGCTTTTTTTTAATAAAAAATACATCTCGCCTGTAATTATCCCCCTTGTTGCGGCATTCACCATCATCGACAGCACATGATGTGCAAATGCTTATTAATTATCATGAATTAACTTCAAAACACGATGAGAAAGCTATTTCTACTCTCGCTCTGCGTATGCATGGCCTTTTCCTTCCTGCAGGCGCAGGAAAAATTTGAGATCAGAAACCCGGAAATTATCCAGGGTGTATTCCACGGAGAAACCGTTGCGTTGAAAGATTTCAGACCCGACCCCAACTTCCCGAACGAAATTACTAAGGGAGAAAATTGGGCTATAGCCCCAAAAAGACTGGCCGCCACACGACAAAGTGAATCCGCGGGCACTTCCCCAGGCGCCGACCCCGCCTGGCAAAAAGCCTACGCCGCCGGTGGGGCGCAAAAAGCGCTCAACCAAAGTTTTGACGGCCAGGGTTATACCTTCGTCAACCCCTCCGATCCCACGCTCGACGTAGGTCCCAACCACGTCATCCAAATGATCAATGGCGGTTCGGGCGCACGCTTCCAGGTGTACGACAAAACGGGCGCCACGCTTGCCGGGCCTATTCAATTCGATGCCTTTTTCGGTTTTCCCGGTGGCAAAGGCGACCCTATCGTTCTATACGACGAATTGGCCGACCGTTGGTTGATAAGTGAATTTACCGATCCCCTTGTCGGCAATATGTTCCTGATAGCCGTAAGCACAACGCCCGACCCGCTGGGCACCTGGTTTACTTATACGTTTACGGCGCCCCAGTTTCCCGATTATCCCAAGTATTCGGTATGGCCGCAGGGTTATTTTATTACTACCAATGAAAGCTCTCCGGCCATTTATGCCCTCGACCGCAACCAGATGCTGGCGGGAGGTCCGGCTACCATGCAGCGTTTTGTGACGCCCAGCTACCCCACCATCGGTTTTCAGGCTACCACGCCGGTAAACTTCAAAGGTGCGGCCCTGCCGCCCGCCGGATCGCCCGCCATGTTTATGCGCATGGCCGACGACGCCTGGTCGGCAGCCATCCCCGCCGACCGCCTGGAAATTTATGAGCTGACGGTAGACTTTGCCGTGCCGGCCAATTCGGTGTTCACAGGCCCCACGTTTTTACCTACGGCGCCTTTTGATACCGAACTAAACGGGTATACTGCCTTTTCCGCCTTCCCCCAGCCGGGCAGCGCCATTATGCTCGATCCGCTTCGCGAAGTGCTCATGTATCAGGTACAATACCGCAATTTCGGCACCCACGAATCTATGGTTTGCAACCACGTGACAGACGTAGACGGCGCCGACCGCGGCGGTATTCGCTGGTATGAACTGCGTCGCACCGGCGCGGGCCCCTGGACGATCTTCCAGCAGGGCACCTATTCGCCCGACACCGACAGCCGCTGGATGGGGGCTATTTCTATCAACGCCGACGGCGATATCGGACTGATGTACAATATCAGCTCTACCACCACCTTCCCCGGCATTCGCTACACGGGTCGCCGGGTATGCGACGCACCGGGTGTGATGACCGAACCCGAAACCGTCATATCAACCGGCGCCGCCGCCAACGGCAGCAACCGCTATGGCGACTACAACGCGTTGAGCGTGGATCCGACCGACGGCAGAACTTTCTGGGGTACCGCGCAATTCAACCCTGCTTCGCAGTGGAGTACGAGCATAGCCTCCTTTACCATTACGCCGTGTTGCGACCTGAAACTCATCGGCATATCCACCACCGACGAAATTTGCCCTGACGCCGAAGACGGTACGATCACGATTACCGCTGCAACTTCCGCCGGTCCGATTACGTATAGCATCTCAGGTCCAGTTAGCCAAAGCAACGGCGCCGGTGTATTTACCGGCTTGCCCAGCGGCAATTACAGCATCACCGTAACCGATACCGGCGTAGCAGGCTGCGAAGCCACTGATGCGGCTGTAATCAACCCGGGAGTAGACGTTACGCCGCCGGTACTTGTGTGCCCGGCAGACATCACCGTGCCTTGCGACAAACTCGACCAGCTGGCTGCCACCGGTGAGGCTATCGCTACCGACAACTGCGACCCCGCACCGGTAGTGACTTTTGAAGACCTGATCCTTTCGGGCGACTGCGAATGGGAGTGTACCATCCAAAGAACCTGGACGGCTACCGATAAATATGCCAATTCCAGCACTTGCGTGCAAACTATAGTGAGTTCCGCTCAGCCCCTCATAGAAACCGCGCTTGCAAGTCCGATGATTGTAGGCCGCTCCTTCCACACCGTCAGGCTCGACGTGGCTGATGCAGCGTGCATCATTGATTGGATGCCGGCATCGGGTACCATTGCGACATCGCTCGAACGCGACAAAGCGCTGGTCGGCGCCGATTGCCTGCCCGGTGATAATGCGCTGGACATCAATGGCAAGATCGTCAACCCGCTCTTTGCACAAGGACTCGAACTCGCCCTTAAAGTGCGCCTGAACCCTGACTTTGGCAACACGCTTTTGTCGGAAACGGGTTGTACCTTCCACGACGTATTATTCCAATACATGAACACCAATCCGACTATAAACAGCTTGTTGGAGCTCACCAACCTGGGTTTGGGTAACATCATCGGGCCGCCGCACCTGGAATACCTGCTGGAGGCGGTAACCTGCCTGAATGATTTGTTCCAGATATGCGATTCGGTAAACGGCAGTTTCTCATTGAGTATGCCCCTCGCCCCCTCACCCCCTCACCCCCTCGCCCCCTCTCCTAAAGTCAGGGTATTTCCCAATCCGACCACCGGCCAGGTGAATGTGGACTTGTCGGGCTATGCCGGCAAACCCGTACGAATGGAGATCTACAATATGCAGGGTGTATTGATGTACCAGGTGGCTCTTGATGAAGCGCAGCAAATCGCAGGCATAGACCTGTCGGCTCACCCGGAAGGCTTGTACCTCCTGCGCCTGAAATCGGATGGGTTCCCCGATGTGGCCAGGCGTATCGTATACAGCGGCAGGTAATTTGCCGTAAGGCTACTAAATCAGAAAGCCGGGGCATTTGCTCCGGCTTTTTGCTGTTTTGAAAGGATGTGTATTGCGCAATAAATTTTAACAATAAGTAAAAATAATTAAACACTACATTACGGGCAATTAAATCAACATCCAAATTTGGAACATCTATGAGATTGACTACTACGCTGTTTAGCTCACTCGGGCTAAACCTAAGTTTTTGTGCATTTACCATTCATTTCACCCTGATTTTTGCTGCTGTTCTGCTTCCATAGCAAGCCATGGGCGCAAATTTCTATCCCAAATTCCAGTTTTACCCACACCGAGAATTTTAATACCCTCGCCTCGTCGGGCCTCACCAACACCGCCGTTCCCTCAGGCTGGGCTTTTGTCGAACAATCGAACTATTTCGGCGCCAATACGAGTTATCGGGCTGGTGACGGATCGACATTCGTTGACTATGATACCTATAGTTTTGGGGCCAATGCCAGTACGGAAAGAGCATTTGGCGCGATAAAAAGCACAGGCGCCATGGATACTTTATGGACTACTATCGGCGTATGCTACACCAACAATACCGGTTTGGCCATTACTTCACTCACCGTCACTTATACAGGAGAGACCTGGGCGGTGGGCGGTCGGAACCGGTCGGATGGCATACAGTTTCAATACAACCAGAATACCACAGGCATTACTGGTAGCGGTACCTGGATTCCCTTTACGGCCTTAGACTATTTTAACCCCGGTTTTTCTACAACTGGCGGCGGTTCTATGCGACATTCTGCTGTGCGATCAGCCACAATTACCGGGATGAACATCCCGCCAGGAGCTACCTTTTGCTTTAGGTGGATAGATTTCGATGCCCCCAACATATTCACGGGTGCGCAGGAAGACGGTATCGGTATTGATGATTATTCGTTGAGTAATGTCGTAGTTATTACTCCGATTACCCTCACTTGTGCAAATCAAATTACGCCTGTCAATTGTCCGGCTACCCCTATTTTTAACCCGCCAACTGTCAGCGGTGGTTGCAGCACACCGTCGGTTACGTTCTCCGATTCTACGATGCCTGGTTGCTCCGCAGGTACATACAGCGTCACCCGCACCTGGACGGCCACCGACAACTGTGGCCAGTCTGTCTCATGCAGTCGCACGATCGTGGTGCAGGACGTCACGGCGCCGACGGTGACGGCGGGTACGATTGCGGCATGTTATCCAACGGTAGCAGCAGCCGAAGCGGCAGCCATTGCCGCCACAACGGCTACCGACGGCTGCTCCGGCGTGGTAAAAACGGCATCAACCATGGGTACCTGCTCAGCAGTGATCACGGTTACGGGCGCCGACGGCTGCAACAACAGCGCCAGCGTGACCTATAATACGCGCATCGACAATACACCGCCTATGGTCGTCTGCAAAAACGCGACAGTAATCATTCAAAGCCAAGGCGGCTACACGCTCCAGGCTGGGGATGTGTTTAATGCAACGGCTTCGAGTGACAACTGCCCGGGTGCTTTGACCGTCACCAATATCTCGCCGGCTACGGTGAACTGTAGTCAGATCAATCAAACTATTCCGGTAACGGTAACCGTAAAAGACGTCTGTGGCAACACCGCTACCTGTATAGGCCAGGTGACGGTTCAGCAAGGCACCGGTTTGCCGGCCGGCTGGACGGCTACCAACATCGGCGCCGCGGCACAGGGGACTTCCTCGTCTGATCCGTGCGACGAAATGGCCGATTTCACACTGCAAGCCAACGGCTACACCACCAATACCACCGATGTGCAGCACGCCGTATACCAGAATTTGTGTGGCGATTCGGAAATTACAGCCCATGTAGCCAGTCTGGCGCCCGGCGCCGGTTGGGCAGGCATTCAAATGCGGGAAACCACGGCGCAAGGCTCCAAGAAATTTACACTCAAAACGCAGTTGAGTACTATTTTGAGGAAAGAAATAAGAACCGTTACTTCCGGTGTTGCCAACACACCGCAATCGTTCATTCCGCCAACCCATACCTGGCTGCGATTGACCAGAACAGGTAGCCTCTTTAACGCCTTCAGCTCGCCAGATGGAGTTACCTGGGCCTTCAGAGGCTCAGCAACGATTGTTATGAATTCCTGCATTCAAGTGGGTTTGTTTGTGGAAAGTTTCAACAACACCACTACCACTCAAGCCATGTTCGACCAGGTGTCGACATCGGGCGGTATTCATACCCTGGCTCAGGCGCCTTACAACCAAAGCTCGACTGAAGCCTGGGAAGATAACAGTATGACAATCTTTCCCAACCCCTCAAGCGGGATTGCACAAGTGACTTTTGGCCGCGAATTGGAACAACCTGCCGTGCTGGTCATCTACAACGTAGCCGGAGAGCAGGTATGGCAACAAAGCATAGGCGCTAATACCCAAAACGAACAAATTGACCTGTCGACATTACCCAATGGCTTGTACTGGTTGCGCGCGCTGGCTGACGGTTCGGCAACGCCGATGGTGCAGCGCTTGGTTTTGCAACGATAATAAAAGAAAGAGCATAACAAATATTGCTTTCTGCGGCGGCCGGACATTGATCCGGTCGCCATTTTTTTGTTTAATAAGATCTGTCAGTTGGGGAAAACCGGTTGAAATCGCCCCACTTTAATAATCAATTGTAAAAATGGTACATATACAAACCATTTTGAAACAAGGAGAACCCCTTTTTGGTATAGTTAAAACATACCTTTGCAAATCAGCCTTACTGGAATACTCCCCCCTATTGCTTTGTTGGATCTGTTACTAATTTTTAACGTACTAATCATCCTGGTTTTTTTGATCGGCATGCTCTCGCCTTGAACGTGTGATAGGCGAATGGGCTTATCATTGCTTTTTCAAAACATGCCGGGCATAGTTTTAGATGTTCAATCAAATTTGTCGATTAGTTAAAATCATTGACCATGAATAAATTTACAGTATTAGCTTGCCTATTTCTTTGTTTGCTTTATTTTTCAGGTAGTGTCTATGGGAATAGCGCAATGATGGACTTGGACCAATAACCCGGTTTGGAATGGCAGTCCGTAGTTGATAGCGCCGCTGGGCCGCCTTATGGTACTATCGTGCCGATACTTGAAAACAAACAAGTTGCTGAGAAAAAAGAGGGAGTTGAAGAAAAAAATTTCGATTCCGGATGCAATTTGTCCAATTACCAAACTGCAACCCTCATAGGACCAGGTGACTTTCCATACACGTCGGGTATTGGGATTACGGTAAACGCCACCGTCAATGTCCCAACCTTAACCAATACAACTTACACTTGTAATGGGAATTCTTTTTCAACTGCTCCAACTGCCTGGTGGATAAACGCTACCGAACACTCTATTACGCTTACTTTTTCAGCTCCCGTCAACAATTTTTCGATGGTAGTAAACGGTACGAACAATACCGAAGTCTTTACATTTACTACAACTACTGGAACAATTAGCCTTAGCAATTACTGTACAGCTTCGTTTTCTGTGGTGGGAGCAGGTAATCAACTACAGTGTAACGCGTCTGGAACCAACGGTACTTTGGTTAGCATTAATAACCCAACGGGCTCTACGAGTTATACGATCACGCACAACGGACTCTTAGCAGGTTCCCGGATTACATTGCTCGATTGCTATGTGGCAATCCCCACTTGGTACCGCGACATGGATGGCGATAGCTTTGGAGACCCCAATAATAGTATGATGGCAGCCTCTCAGCCAACAGGTTACGTGTCGGATAACACTGACTGCAACGACAACAACGCCGCTATCAAACCGGGCGCTACGGAAGTATGCGACGGCGTTGACAATGACTGCGACGGCTCTACCGATGAAGGCGTACAAATTACCTACTATCGCGATATGGACGGGGATAGCTACGGCAACCCATCAAACACGACCTTGGCCTGTTCCTTGCCAACAGGTTACGTAACCAACAATACGGACTGCGATGACAATGATTCGCTCGAAAGACCCGGCCAGGTGTGGCACAAAGACACCGACGGCGATAACTACGCCCAAACGGGCGCAGCTACCCTCACCCAGTGTTTGCGTCCTGCCGGCTACAAAGTAGCTTCCGAATTGATTTCAACCACGGGCGACTGCAACGACAACAACGCCGCGATCAAACCTGGCGCTACGGAAGTATGCGACGGCGTTGACAATGACTGCGACGGCTCTACCGATGAAGGCGTACAAATTACCTACTACCGCGATATGGACGGGGACAGCTACGGCAATCCGTCAAACACGACCCTGGCTTGTTCCTTGCCGACGGGCTACGTAACCAACAATTCGGACTGCGATGATAATGACTCCCTCGAAAAACCCGGCCAGGTATGGTACAAAGACACCGACGGCGATAACTACGCCCAAACGGGCGCACCTACCCTCACCCAGTGTCTGCGCCCTGCCGGCTATATAGTAGCTTCCGAATTGATTTCGACCACCGGCGACTGCAACGACAACAATCCCGCTATCAAACCGGGCGCTACGGAAGTGTGCGACGGTATCGACAACAACTGCGACGGCTCCACCGATGAAGGCGTACAAACTACCTACTATCGCGATATGGACGGGGATAGCTACGGCAACCCCTCAAATACGACCTTGGCCTGTTCCTTGCCGACGGGCTACGTAACCAACAATACGGACTGCGATGATACCGATCCGCTGGAAAAACCGGGTCAGACCTGGTACGCCGATGTGGACAACGACGGCTACAGCAGCGGCGTTACCCAGATATCCTGCCTGCGCCCCAGCGGCCACAAAGTAGCCGGTGAGCTCACCTCGACCACCGGGGATTGCAACGACAACGACGAAGATATCAACCCGGCAGCCACGGAAGTGTGCGACGGTATCGACAACAACTGCGACGGCTCCACCGATGAAGGCGTACTCACGACGTATTATCGCGACCAAGACGGCGACGGTTTCGGCAATGCGTCAATAACCCAGCAAGCCTGCTCGGCGCCCAGTGGTTATGTGGCGAACAATACGGACTGCAACGACAATAATGCCCTGGAAAAACCGGGCCAAATGTGGTACAAAGACATCGACGGCGATGGTTACGCCGAAACCGGTGCAGCTACCATCACCGAGTGTGCTCGCCCCGCAGGCTACAAAGTAGCTTCCGAGTTGACCTCCACTACGGGAGACTGCAACGACGGCAATGCCGCTATCAAACCCGGTGCAGTGGAAGTTTGCGACGGCGTGGACAACGACTGTGACGGTCTGCTGGACGGCAACGACCCGAATTTTGTGGATACCACCCCGCCGATGGTTTTCTGCCCCAACAATCAGACGCTGGTATTAAATGCATCGTGCAGTGCGTCTTTGCCCGACTACCGTAGCTTAGCTACAGCGAACGATGCCTGCGGCACGCCGGCGTTGACGCAAATGCCGGCGCCCGGTTCCAATGTTTCAGGTGTAGGATCTGGCACAGTGACCCTCACCGCTACAGACGCACGCAACAACAGCGCAAGTTGTACCTTTAACTTGAGCAAAGTAGATCAGACACCGCCATCGGCAGTATGCCGCCAAGGTACGGTGCAGTTGAGCGGCATACAGAGCTTACTGGAGGCCGAAGATGTGTTGGACTTCAATGCCAGCACCGACAACTGCGGCCAGGTGCAGGTGACAAACATAACTCCGGCGCAAATCAATTGTAGCGAGGTGGGCCAGTACATTAGCGTCAATGTGAGCGTAAGCGACGGCAACGGTAACACGGCCTCTTGCGTAGCGAATTTATCGGTGACTAAAGACAACAGCCTGCCCGAACCATGGCAGTCGGAAAACATAGGCGTCACTGCACTGGGCACTTCAGAGTACGACGTGTGCAGCAGTGTGGGCGCCTTTACGCTTCAGGCCAATGGTTACACCACCAACACCGCAGATGTACAGCACAGCGTCTATCAGGATCTGTGCGGCAATGCGGAGCTGATTGTGCATGTAAGCAGTATATTCCCGCAGGGCGGCTGGGCCGGCATTCAAATGCGGGAATCCGATTCGCAAGGCGCTCGTAAATTTACCATAAAAACACAGTTGAGCGCACTACTGAGAAGGGAGGTGCGCGTAGCAACCTTTGGCGCCACCAATGCTCAGAATGTCGCGATACCGCCCACGCACACCTGGTTGCGCATTACGCGGGCCGGCAACGTTTTCAACGCATACACCTCAACGGATGGCGTCAATTGGGTATTCCGCAGCACAGCCACCATTGGGATGCCGGGTTGTGTACATGTAGGTATGTTTGTAGAGAGCATCAACAACACTGCTACTACGCAGGCTATCTTTGACAACGTAAGCATCAGCGGCAGTGTGCAGCCCTTGGTGGCGGCCCCCGAGTCAGGGCCGGCAAACACGCATCCAGGTATTAGCGTAGAGAAAATCACGATTTTTCTCTACAATTATTCCCCAACCCGACCACAGGCGAGGTGAATATTGACCTGGAGGATTACGAGGGCCGCGCCGTGCGCATAGAAATATACAGCATGCTTGGGCAAATGGTGCGTTTCATGGAAATTGATGAAGTACAGGCGCCTGTGGTACAGGTAGATTTGTCGGAATACGAGGCAGGCGCTTTTCTGATACGTGTAAGCACAGAAGGCGCGCCGTCTGTAACGAAGTGGTTAGATAAGAAATAGCTGTAATAACAAATCGAAAGGTCCCGGGTTTTGGCAATTGCCAGAGCCCGGGATTTTTTTTATAAATAAACAACATTATTGATACCCGGCCATTGATCACGCATCAAATCAAGATCCATCTGTTAGCATTTTTGAAGGTTTATGCGCTTCCTATTATCTTTGCTATCCAGACTATCTATTGAAATGAGTTTACGTAGTCATGCCGGTTTAGTAATCCTATTGCTTTTCAGTAGTTTCATACTGAAAGGGCAGGGGATTGTTGCCGAAAAAATAACCATAGATCATGGACTTTCCCAAGGTATGATTTATGATTTGATGCAAACGCGTGACGGTTTTCTCTGGGTAGCCACCAAAGATGGGCTAAACAGATACGACGGCTATAACTTCAAGGTTTTTGCCAACAACCCGTTTGAGCCTTATTCTCTCGCTGAAAACGAAGTGACCAGCTTGTTTGAAGACTCTCGAGGTTGGTTGTGGATAGGGCTCAAAAGCAAGGGAGTTGATGTATACAACAACAAAACCGGCAGGTTCCATCATTTTACTATCGCCCCTGATAAGCTATTGGATAATGGGGTAAGTGATGTAGTAAGATTTGTAGAAACGGCCGATGGGGCTATTTGGCTGGCTACCATGAACGGGCAACTTTTTCGCATTACACCGCCGGCGGAGTGGATAGCGCGTTTCCCCGCAGCTCCAAGCCTCTTGGAGTTGAGCCCCCTGGAAAATATTCCGCTTAATTTTCAAAAAAATCAATCGGTTCACGACCTGGCCCTATTGCCCGATGGCGATGTATTGGTGGCTTCATCAATGAGCTTGTATGCCGTATCGCCAAAAAACAAACGGGTAAAAAAACTGTATGAAGACTTGCTGCCTTCGGAATTTCACCGATTTGCCATTTCCGGCGATATAATATGGCTGGCCAACAACAAAGAATTGTGGCGTATTGCAGGCGGGAAAGCGGAAGTTTTTCCTATACCGGCGTCCTTGAATCTTAAACGCAAGGTATTGGTGCCTTATACAAAAGACCGGGTTTGGTTTTTTGTTAATGAAAAAATCTGGGAATTACAAGGCAACGAAACCATCAATTTCAACCAGCCCGATTTTCAACTCGATTACTTTGCTTCCCGGTGTATTGTTGATAAAACAGGCAATGTATGGCTGGGGACCAACGGTTACGGACTGCGCAAGATTACTCCCCTGCAGGGGATTTTCCGCCTTGCCGCAGCCGGTTACACGATCAGCGGAATATGGGCCGGCAAAGGTCGGTACTTTGCTCGCCATCATTATGAAATCAGGCTCTTCAACCCCCAAACAGGAGTGCTGAGCAACGATATAGCCTTCAAAGATGCCCCAAACCGACTTATTAATCTGGTGCTGGAGCCCAATGGCGATATTTGGCTGTTGTGTACAAAAGAAGACGAAGAACACATGGCCAGAATACGAAAGTACAAGGCCGGCCGTTTTGACGCTTTTGAACAGGAGGTTATCTTCCCGCTTCCGCTGAGCCTCAGCGATCCGGTGCTGCGATCGGCTGATGGAGGCCAACTCTGGATTGCCGGCAACCGCTGCAAATTGGCTCGATTTGATACCCGGACAGGACGGGTTAGCTATGTGGATTTCGGTCATTTATTTGGCGAGAGAGTAAATGCGGTGAGGGCCGCCACTATCACCCAGGATGGAAAGGGCGTGTTGTGGATAGGCACCCAGATGGGGCTTGTTAAATGTGTTCCCCGTTCAGGGGATTTTCAATATACGCTTTATCAGGCCGATCCCAACAACAGGCAAGGGTTGAACAACAATTCGATTTCGTGTGTTTTGCCCGATCCGTCCGACCCTGCGGGTACCTTGTGGATTTGTACCAAAGGTGGCGGCATCAATTTGATGAATACGCAAAACGGCCAGTGCCGGCACATTACAACAGCTAACGGGCTGATCAATAATGTCATTTACGGTATTTTGCCCGGCGGACAACAAGCAGAGTTCTGGTGTAGCTCCAACAGAGGGCTGGCAAGGTTGCTGAAACAACAGGATGGGAGATGGAGGGTTTCGACATATACAGCTTCGATAGGCTTGCAGGGTAATGAATTTAATACCAATGCTTTTTATAAAAATGATGATGGAGAATTGCTTTTCGGGGGAGTGAACGGGCTCAATAGGTTTTTTCCAAACGAAATCAGGATGGACGGCAGTCCGCCGCAGGTAGTTGTTGTAGGGCTCGAAATCAATCACCAGCCGGCCATACTCAAAATGCCTGTAGAATTGCTGCGCGTTTTGCATTTGCCTTATCATGAAAATAATCTCTCCTTTGAGTTTGCTGCGCTTGATTTTACCGATCCATCGAAAAACCGCTACCGGTATCGCCTGGAGGGTCTTGATGCCGATTGGGTTATCGTACGCAGCCAGCGGTTTGCCCATTTCAACCATTTGGCGCCCGGGCAATACCGGTTTTTGGTAGAAGGCGGCAACGGTGAAGGGGACTGGCAGGCCGCAAGCCCCATCGTTATTATTATTCGCCCGCCCTGGTGGCGTTCCGATGCGGCCTATTTGATTTATATTTTAGTGTTGATATGGGGCATTCGACGGGCCTATTTGTTCCAGATCAGACGCGTAAAAATGCGGGAGCAAATGATATACGAGCATCGCGAAAACCAGCGGGTAAGGGCGCTCGAACAACTAAAAACCAATTTTTTTAACAATGTTACGCATGAATTTCGCACCCCGCTAACCTTGATGATAGAGCCTTTGCGGCAAATACTTCCAGAATTGAAAGACCCCCGGCATATCGAAAAAGTAAAACTGGCAGAAAAAAACAGCCGCAAATTATTGGCCCTGGTCAACCAACTGCTCGATATGGCCAAAATGGAAAGCGGCAATATGAGCCTAAACCTGAAGCGCGGCAACCTTTCCGTTTTTTTGCGCGAATTATTCGAAACGTTTTTGCCACTGGCTGAAAAAAGAATATTTCCTGATACTAAAAGAAAATGAAAAAGATCTTCCCGAATTTGAATTTGATGCAGACAAAGTAGGCGTTATTGTCAGCAATCTGGTTTCAAACGCGCTTAAGTTTACCCCTGCCGGTGGCAAAGTATCGGTTTCATTTGGCAAAACGACTGCCGGCTTGCTTGAAATCGTTGTAAAAGATACAGGCCCTGGCATTCCCGCAGATGAGCAGGAAAAAATATTCGATCGCTTTTACCAGATCGACGGCTCTGACACCAGGGAAGGAGAAGGCACGGGCATAGGTTTGGCGTTAAGCAGAGAATTTGCCCGGCTGATGAACGGAGATATTGCAGTAAGCAGCATCCCAGAAAATGGCGCCGCCTTTACTTTATCGCTGCCTTTGGTGATCGCTGCAACGCCAACAACAATAGCCGCCGACTCCGACATAGAAGAAACTGCCATTTTGGGCGTTGATCAAAAGATAGCCCATAACAAACCAGGCGTAGTGCTGATAGTTGAAGACAATACAGATCTGAGGTATTTTATTCGCAGTGCAATAGAAACAAATTGGACCGTGGTAGAAGCCTCTGACGGTGAGGAAGGCGTGAAAAAAGCCATAGCGCTGATACCCGACCTGGTCGTCTCCGACCTGATGATGCCCCGCAAAGACGGTTACGCACTCTGCGACGAACTCAAACGCCACGAACTCACAGCGCATATTCCCGTTATTTTGCTAACGGCAAAAGCTGCCATGGACGCCAAGCTCAAAGGGCTCCGTTTTGGCGCCGACGACTACCTGTCAAAGCCTTTTCATACGGCAGAGCTGATTACGCGTATAGATAACCTGATAGAAACGCGCCGCAAATTGCGCGAACTTTGGAAGGGAGATCAATCGCCCGGCGTCGCAGGCGAGGCGGCCTTGTCCGGCCCCGATTTGGCCTTTATCCGCAAATTTTCCCTGCTCATTTCCCAGCACCTGTCTGACGAAACTTTAGGCGTAGAAGAATTTGCATCAAAAATGCAGATCTCCCGCGTTCAACTGCATCGCAAGTTAAAAGCCATTACCGGGCATAGCGCCACCGATTTTATCCGCGATTATCGACTGGAACGCGCCTACGCCCTGTTAAAAAATAAAGAAGGTAATATTAATGAAGTCGCGTCGCTCGTTGGTTTTGGCAACGAGAAGTATTTTTCAACCGTATTTAAAGAAAAATACGGCATTCCTCCCAGCAAAGTGGTGTAACGACAGCCAACCTTTTTGTAACCACAGCAAACTTCGGCCTGAAATGTAACGTAGACAACCCATCGTGTAACGTCAGCGAACCCTGTTACTATCCATTCGCCTATACTTTTGCGCCCATACCAGTGTGTTGGCAGGCGGGAAATTTCGTACTTCTCGTATTCGGTCGGCAGTTGAGTGCACATCTTCTGCCGTCCCTTCCCGCCTGCCTCGATGCGCTTGTTTTTGACATTATTAATTGAGGGGGTTACCTCGAAAACACATCACAACTATGACTAGTACGATTTTACCCGTTATTTGGCGAAAGCCGACTAAAAGCCCTGGCTTGAGCGTGATGCTCTCCGTGTTACTCATTTTAGTGGCGGCCGTCACGCAGGCTGCTACGCTTACCGCTACAATCGTAGAAGCTACCTGTCCCCCCTCTTCTACTATATGGTATGTTGACGCCTCGGCGCCCGCAGGCGGTACCGGTACCTCGTGGGATTGCGCCTTCAATAACTTGCATAGCGCTATTGACGCTTCCAGTAGCGGCCATCAGATATGGGTCAAAGCGGGCGTCTACAAGCCTACTAAAGACGGCGACGGCAATAGCAACCCCGCAAATGCGCGCACGAAAACTTTTAATCTCAAAAGCGGCGTCAAGTTATACGGCGGTTTTAACGGTTCGGAAACCCTGCTCAGCCAGCGCAACTGGAATGACAATCCTACCACGCTTAGCGGTGATATCGGTACTGCCGGCGTTAATACCGACAATTGCTACCATGTTGTTGTGAGTGTATTTGATAATGCCAATACCGAACTAAACGGGTTTATTGTTATCAACGGAAACGCTAACGGTACCGCGGATCTTTCTGTGGAATCGACTGTAGTGTATTCTTATCATGGCGGCGGAATGTATCAAAGCGCCTCATCGTGTAATGTGGCCAACTGTACATTTAGCAATAACCAGGCTTCGCTTAGCGGGGGGATTTGTCAATTGGTTTGGCAATACCACCTCCTCCATTACCAATTGTGTTTTCTCTGGTAATACTTGTGGCCAATATGGTGGCGGTTTGAGTGTAAGGTTTTGCACTTCAACTATAAGCAATTGCATCTTTAATAATAATTCCGGCGTATATGGATCGCTTTCTGTTAAAGATGATGCTCATGCCACTATATCAAACTGTCTTTTTTCGGGGAATCTCGCGGACGTCGCCGCCGGCTTTTATATCCAATCAACCTCAACGGCGACACTTATTAATAGTACTTTGTCGGGTAATAATACTTCATATGAATACGGTACTATTCAAATTGGCTATCAATGTGTATTGACAATTGCCAATTCCGTTATCTGGAACAACCAAGCGGATAATATGATCGGTACTGCAGGCTCCAGCCTGAGTACTGACCCAACGGGCAGCTATTCGATTTCCTACAGCCTGGTACAGGGCCAGACTCCTGCCGGAACGGGTAATTTGGATGGTATTACCTACGCTTCTTTGGATAACTATCCTGGGTTTGTCACACCCTTTAACCCCGCTTCTGCTCCAGGTACAGGCGGCGATTTTCATTTGCAGAGTTGTTCTCCGATTGCTGACCTTGGCACAGGCGCCGGCGCGCCTGCTACTGATTTGGACGGCGCTGCAAGGCCTTTTGGCGCCGCTGTCGACTTGGGCTGTTTTGAACGCCAATCGGCCTCAACCCCCACTACGCTGTTGTACGCCGATGCCGATGGAGATACGTATGGCAATCCGGGCGCCAGTATACTCTCTTGTGGCCCGCAAATCGGGTATGTCACAGACAACACAGATTGCAACGATAACGACGAAGAAATCAACCCCGCAGCTACAGAAGTCTGCGACGGCATCGACAACGATTGCGATGGCGACACAGACGAAGGTACAGTTTGCAACGATGCGTTTATCTCTACCTGGAAAACCAATAACCCCGGCACTTCTAATAGTACGTCCATCAGCATTCCCACCTTTGGTTCGGGGTATAATTACGACGTGGACTGGAACAACGACGGCATTTACGAACAAACAGGCATCACGGGTAGTGTAACGCACGACTTCGGTACTGCCGGTACCTATACCATTCGAATAAGAGGCAATTTTCCGCGGATTCATTTCAATAATATCGGCGATCGCCAGAAAATTCTCGATATCAGCCAATGGGGCAATATCGCATGGACTTCCATGCAAAATGCCTTTAAGGGTTGCTCCAATCTCAATATCAGCGCTACCGATATGCCCAATCTGAGCGGGGTGACCAGCATGGCCTCTATGTTTTACGGATGTACCGTTTTGAATAGCCCGGCCAATATTGGAGATTGGAATGTGTCATCCGTGACCAATATGAATTCTCTATTTCTATTCGCCACTGCTTTCAACCAGCCTTTGGCCAACTGGAACACCTCTGCGGTGACCAATATGGCGTCTATGTTTGACGAAGCTGCCGCTTTTAACCAACCTATCGGCAACTGGAACACAGCAGCCGTGACCAATATGAACAGTATGTTTTGGGGCGCCCTTGCTTTTAATCAACCCATTGGCACCTGGAATACAGGAGCTGTGACCAATATGAGCAACATGTTTCAGGAAGCTGCCGCTTTCAACCAGCCCATTGGTACCTGGAATACAGGAGCCGTGACCAATATGAGCTGGATGTTTCGTGAAGCCGCTGCTTTCAATCAACCCATCGGCACATGGAATACCGCAGCCGTGACCAATATGAACGGCATGTTTTATCAAGCCACTGCCTTTGATCAACCCATCAGCAACTGGAATACGGCAGCAGTAAATGATATGAGTGTTATGTTTGGAGGAACTACTGCTTTCAATCAGCCCATAGGTAATTGGAATACGGCAGCCGTGACCAATATGACCTGGATGTTTTATCAAGCCTCCGCCTTCAATCAGCCAATCGGCAACTGGAATACCGGATCAGTGAATACCATGAGAGAAATGTTTTATCAAGCTACTGCCTTCAATAAAGCCATCGGCACATGGAATACGGCAGCAGTGACGGATATGTATTTTATGTTTTCAGGCGCCACTGCCTTTAATCAAAATATTAGCAATTGGAATACCGCAGCGGTGACCAATATGAATTCTATGTTTCTCAATGCCACTTCCTTTAATCAACCCATTGGAAACTGGACACTGAATGCAAATGTGAATATAAACAACATGCTCTCTAACTGTGGTATGGATTGCACCAACTACAGCGCTACTCTCACCGGCTGGAGCGCCAATCCCGCTACGCCAAACAATCGCTCCCTGGGCGCAACAGGCAGGCTCTACGAAACCGGCGCCGTAGCGGCTCGTACTAACCTTGATGTGACTAAAAACTGGACAATTTCCGGCGATGCGCTGGTATCTACCGTTTTTTATGCCGATGCCGACGGTGATGGCTTCGGCGCCACTACAGGTATTAACGCATGCTCCGCCCCCAGCGGCTATGTAAGCAACAATACGGACTGCAACGACAACGATGCGCTGGAAAAACCGGGCCAGGTGTGGTACAAAGACAACGACAACGACGGCTATGCTGAAACGGGAGCTGCTACGATCACGCAGTGTCTGCGCCCCACCGGCCACAAAGCAGCGGTCGAACTTGCCTCGACCACAGGTGATTGCATCGACAACAACGATGACATCAACCCCGCAGCGACGGAAATCTGCGACGGCATCGACAACAACTGCAACGGCTCTACCGATGAAGGCGTACAAACTACCTACTACCGCGATATGGACGGCGACGGCTACGGCAACCCGTCGAATACGACGCAAGCATGTAGCGCGCCTACGGGTTATGTAACAAACAACACCGATTGCGACGACAACGACGCCCTGGAATTCCCAGGCCAAATCTGGTATGCCGACCTGGACGACGACGGCTATAGCAGCGGCGCTACGCAAGTATCCTGCCTGCGCCCCGGCGGCCACAAAGTCGCCGGCGAACTCACCTCGACTTCGGGCGATTGCAATGACAATAACAATGCCATCAACCCCGCAGCCGCAGAAATCTGCGACGGCATCGACAATAACTGCGACGGCAACCTCGACGATGGCGTGTTGGCTACCTACTACCGCGACATGGACGGCGACGGCTACGGCAACCCATCGAATACGACACAGGCGTGTAGCCAACCAACGGGTTTTGTAACCAATGACGACGACTGCGATGACGGTGACGCCCTGGAATTCCCGGGTCAAACCTGGTACGCCGATGTGGACGACGACGGATACAGCAGCGGCGTTACGCAGATATCCTGCCTTCGCCCCGGCGGCCACAAAGCAGCGGTCGAGCTTGCCTCGACCACCGGGGATTGCAACGACAACAACGATGACATCAACCCCGCAGCCGCAGAAATCTGCGACGGCATCGACAATAACTGCGACGGCAACCTCGACGATGGTGTGTTGGCTACCTACTACCGCGACATGGACGGCGACGGCTACGGCAACCCATCGAATACGACACAGGCGTGTAGCCAACCAACGGGTTTTGTAACCAATGACGACGACTGCGATGACGGTGACGCCCTGGAATTCCCGGGTCAAACCTGGTACGCCGATGTGGACGACGACGGCTACAGCAGCGGCGTTACGCAGATATCCTGCCTTCGCCCCAGCGGCCACAAAGCAGCGGTCGAGCTTGCCTCGACCACCGGGGATTGCAACGACAACAACGATGACATCAACCCCGCAACCGCAGAAATCTGCGACGGCATCGACAACAACTGCAACGGCTCCACCGATGAAGGCGTACAAACTACCTACTATCGCGATATGGACGGCGACAGCTACGGCAACCCGTCGAATACGACACAGGCGTGTAGCCAACCAACGGGTTATGTAACCAATGACGACGACTGCGATGACGGTGACGCGCTGGAATTCCCGGGTCAAACCTGGTACGCCGATCTGGACGACGATGGCTACAGCAGCGGCGTTACGCAGATACCTGCCTTCGCCCCGGCGGCCACAAAGCAGCGGTCGAGCTTGCCTCGACCACGGGGGATTGCAACGACAACAACAATGCCATCAACCCCGCAGCCGCAGAAATCTGCGACGGCATCGACAATAACTGCGATGGCAATCTTGACAATGGCATGTTGGCTACCTACTACCGCGACATGGACGGCGACGGCTTCGGCAATCCGTTGAATACGACGCAAGCATGTAGCGCGCCTACGGGCTATGTAACCAATAACACCGACTGCGACGACAGTGATGCTCTGGAATTCCCGGGCCAGACCTGGTACGCCGATGTGGACAACGATGGCTACAGTAGCGGCGTTACCCAGATATCCTGCCTTCGCCCCAGCGGCCACAAAGTCGCCGTCGAACTGCCTCGACCACGGGCGATTGCAACGACAACGACGATGATATCAACCCCGGCGCCGCAGAAATCTGCGACGGCATAGACAATAACTGCGACGGCAACCTCGACAATGGCGTGTTGTCTACCTACTACCGCGACATGGACGGCGACGGCTACGGCAACCCATCGAATACGACGCAAGCCTGCTCGCAGCCCAGCGGTTATGTAACCGATAACACCGACTGCGACGACAACGACGCGCTGGAATTCCCAGGCCAGACCTGGTACGCCGATCTGGACAACGATGGCTATAGCAGCGGCGTTACCCAGATATCCTGCCTTCGCCCCGGCGGCCACAAAGTCGCGGTCGAACTTGCCTCGACCATCGGGCGATTGCAACGACAACGACGATGACATCAACCCCGCAGCCGCAGAAATCTGCGACGGCATCGACAATAACTGCGACGGCAACCTCGACGATGGTGTGTTGGCTACCTACTACCGCGACATGGACGGCGACGGCTACGGCAACCCGTTGAATACGACGCAAGCATGTAGCGCGCCTACGGGTTATGTAACCAACAACACCGACTGCGACGACAACGACGCGCTGGAAAAACCGGGTCAGGTATGGTATGCCGATGCGGACAATGACGGCTACGGCACGGGCGCCACCTTGACGCAATGTCTGCGTCCGGTTGGCTACAAATTGGCAACCGAAATGGCCGCCACCACAGGAGATTGCAACGACAATAACAATGCCATCAACCCCGCAGCAATAGAAGTTTGCGATGGCGTGGACAACGATTGCGATGGCTTGCTGGACGGCAACGACCCGAACTTCGTGGATACTACTCCTCCCTCAATATCCTGCCCTGGCAACCAGACGCTGGTATTGAACACAAGCTGCAATGCCCTCATGCCGGACTATCGCAACCTGGCCTCGGCAAGTGATGCCTGCGGTACGCCGATGTTGACACAAATACCGGCGCCCGGCGCCAATGTATCGGGTGTAGGATCTTCGATGGTGACCATCACTGCCTCAGATGGCCGCAATAACAGCGCCGGCTGTACTTTCAACGTGTCCAGGCAAGACCAGACGCCCCCGACGGCCGTCTGCCGGCAGGGAACGGTGCAGTTGAGCGGCACACAGAGCTTCCTGGAACCGGAGGATGTATTGGACTTGAACGCCAGCGACGACAACTGCGGGCAGGTGTATGTGACCGATATCGTGCCTGCTATGATAAGCTGTAATCAGGATGGGCAGCCCATCACCGTTAATGTGAGCGTAAGCGACGGCAATGGTAATACAGCCTCCTGTGTAGCGAATTTGACGGTGACCAAAGAAAACAGCCTGCCTGCGCCCTGGCAATCTACCGACATTGGTATTACAGCCCAAGGCATGTCTGAATACGACGTATGTAGCAATATAGGCAGTTTTACGTTGCAAGCTCAGGGATATTCCACCAACACAGCTGACGTACAGCATAGCGTCTACCAGGAATTGTGCGACAATGCGGAACTGATAGTCCATGTGAGCAGTATATTTCCACAAGGAGGATGGGCAGGCATACAAATACGGGAATCCGATTCGCAAGGCGCTCAGGAAATTTACCATAAAAACGCAGTTGAGCACCCTGTTGAGAAGGGAAATTCGCACTGTAACATTCGGTGCAACCAACACACAGCAGACCCTCGCACCACCCACGCATGCCTGGTTGCGCATCACCAAAGCGGGGAATATTTTTACGGCCTATAGCTCCACTGATGGTATCAACTGGGTATTCCGCAGCAGCGCTACCATATCAATGCAAGGATGCGTTCAGGTAGGTATGTTTGTGGAGAGCATCAACAATACCACTACCACGCAGGCTACATTTGACAATGTGAGCATCAGCGGCGGTGTGCAACCCTTGGTGGCGGCCCCCGAGTCAGGGCCGGCAAACACGCATCCAGGGATTAGAGTAGAAAAAAATCACGATTTTTCTCTACAATTATTCCCCAACCCCACCACCGGCGAGGTGAATATCGACCTGCCTTCCTACGCCGGCCGCCGTACCATTGAGGTCTGCAACCTGTTTGGGACAAGTTGCACTACCTGGATATTGACGAGGTGCAACATGACCTTGTCAACATGGATTTGTCGGGTTATGCCAAAGGTACTTATCTGATTCGCGTTATATCAGACGGCGTGCCTTTCGTATCTAAATTGTTGAATATACAATAATTACTTTTGCTTGTATTATTTTGCAAAGGGACGATTCATGTACATGGATCGTCTTTTTGCATTTTATGCTTCGTACAGCCAGGTTTGGGCATGGCCTGAGCTCGGGCGCGAGGGATAATACCTCGAATCCATAAAATTAATGTTATTTTATAGATGTAAATAATTGTTTGTGTTGACTAAAATCATTGCAAATCAAGTCTAAAGCATATATATTTTTTTATAAAAAATAAGTCTTTTTATTAAAAACCAACCTAAAATCAATTTTCAAAGGAGCCTGATAAAGCAAAGTTCAAGTGTTACTGCCAGGTCGCATATCCAGAAAAATTCACGAACTATTTGTTCGACCGCATATAAACACAAAAATGAAAATCATGAATACACGACATCTATTCCTCGCATGTGCCCTCTGCATCCCCTTAGGGTTGTCAGCACAGAATATGTTTACCACGGGGAGCGCAACTTCGTTGGGCGCCAATACTTACCAACTCACTCCCGCCGCCGTTGAAATACGCGACAATGGAACGGATCGTGATAATTGCGACGGCCTGGTAGATATCTTGGTCTACTGCACGCCCTCCGTAATCCATCCATGTGAATTTTTGCGGATAACAAACGTCACGCTGGCTGACATCAATAATTCTTCAGGTTGTGGGGCAGGTGGTTACACTGATTTCAGGGCGCTTTCCGCTTCGCTTGAGCCGGGCGCCACTTATACCATCTCCATCTCCGGCGACGGTTATCTTACCATGTTTGCCAGCGTATATGTAGACTGGAACCGCGATGGAGACTTTGAAGATAGTGGAGAGAAAATAGCAACCCTTTCCTATCACAATGACGGCTATCCAGGTTTCGCTAATATTTCCATACCGGGTAATGCTACCGGAAGCTATACCATGCGCGTTATTGCTGATATATATCCAGTCCAAGATCCCTGTAGTATCGAATACGGCGAGGCCGAAGATTATACGATCCAAGTTACTCCTCTATGCCCGGATATGGACGGCGATGGCTATTACCCATGCCACGGGGATTGTGACGATGACAACCCCGCCATCAACGCCGGTGCTATTGAAATATTCGACAATAGTATCGATGACAATTGCGACGGCCTGGTGGATATTCCGCTCTATTGCACGCCCTCCGTCTCCTATCCATGTGAATTTATGTGGATAACTAACGTCACGCTGGACGACATCGACAATTGGTCAGGTTGTGGGCCAGGTGGTTACGCAGATTTCACTGCACTCTCCGCTTCGCTTGATGCGGGCGCTACTTATACCATCTCCATCTCCGGCAACTATCCCATGCGTGCCAGCGTATATGTTGACTGGAACCGCGATGGAGACTTTGAAGATAGTGAAGAGAATATAACAACCGATATTTTTCTTCAAGACGGCTATCCAGGTTCCGCTAATATTTCCATACCGGATAATGCTACCGGAGGAAGCTATACCATGCGCGTTATTGCTGATTTTTATTTTTCAGTCCCAAATCCGTGTTCTATCGATTGGGGTGAGGCCGAAGATTATACGATTCAAGTTACGCCCTCTTGCCAGCTGGTTACTTACTATGCCGACAGCGACGGCGACGGCTACGGAAATCTCGCCGTCAGCACCGCCGCTTGCGCTGCGCCCAACGGCTTTGTGGCCAATAACGGCGACTGCGACGACGGCGATGCATCTATCAAACCTGGCGCTGCTGAAGTATGCGATGGCAAAGACAACGACTGCGACGGCCAAATCGACGAAACGGTAGCCATCAGTTCGCCGTGGACGGCCGTTAATGTAGGCGCCGAAGCCCAGGGCTCCTCCTGGTTTGATTGCACAAATGGAGGAACCTTTACCCTGAACGCCAAGGGCTACACGACCACCACCATCGACGTACAGCACAGCGTATACCAAACCCTGTGCGGCAATGGAGATATTATCGCTCGTGTAGCGAGTATTTCTACCCAGGGCGGCTGGGCCGGCATTCAGATGCGGGAAAGCGCCTCGCAGGGGTCAAAGAAATTCACGATTAAAACCCAACTCAACACGAACAATAGAAGAGAGGCTCGCACCGTAACAAATGGACCTACCAACAACTTACAAATACAGCGACCGTTCACGTACAACTGGCTGCGCATCACCCGGTCAGGCAATGTATTTGCAGCCTATCTCTCTGTTGACGGCGTAAACTGGGGGCAACCTGTCTCCAGTACAACTATGACTATGAACAGCTGTATCCAGGTGGGTTTGTTTGTGGAAAGTACAAACAACACTATCACAACCCAGGCTACGTTCATAATGTGTTCATTTCCGGAGGCAATCAACCGCTCGCTGAAGCCCCATTACCCAAGACGTACCGGTATGGAAAATGGCGCACGAAGTGAGCCTGTTCCCCAATCCCAGCACCGGCGAGCTGAATGTAGACCTGCCTTCCTACGCCGGCCGCGCCGTGCGCCTGGAAATTTACAGCCTGCAAGGCCGCCTGCTGCACTTCGCCGAAATACAGGAAGTCCAAACCATCGAACGCCTCGACCTGTCGGCATATCCAAGTGGTATGTACCTGGTGAAGGTGAAATCGGAAGGTTTGCCCGATGTAGTGAAAAGAGTGGTAAGGCATTAGGCATTTGGCGGCACAAGCAATTGTATGACAATGGCGGCTGGATAAATATTCAGCCGCCATTGTTATTTTTGTGCTATGATCGCAATGATAGGGCATACGTTTACGCGGAAGATGATTTTGTCAAACCTTCTATTTCTCTTATGGAATGGAATATTGCACAGTCAGACAACGCCATCCCTGGAAACCATCTCCATCGAACAAGGTTTGTCGCAAGGTTTCATTTCGAGTATTGCCCAAGACGAGGACGGGTTCCTTTGGTTTGCCACCAGCAACGGACTAAACCGCTATGACGGGTACGAATTTTCGGTTTTTAGAAACGATCCATACGATACGTTGTCCATTGCCGGCAACGGCATATTCGGTAGCGCAGCTTCTGGCGAGTTTCTTTGGCTGATGCCTGATGCACGGCAATTCAATATCTTTCACCGGGCTACGCAACGGGCATTTCCGGTTCCGGTAGATTTATCGCAGCTACAGTCTTTTTTGAAAGTAGTGCCTGAAAAGGAAAACGGAGTGTGGCTGCTGTTAAAAATTAACGACATTCAGAAGTTGTTTCACCTCGAATGGCACAAAGACTTTATGGTACAGGTAGAACAAGGCGCAAAACGGGAAACCCTGTTTAACTGGCGAGAAGTTGTATCCAACGTTCAGGATATGGCACTATCCGAAGACGAGCGAAAACTGTGGGTGCTGGGCAAAGCAGATCTGTTGGCGCGGGATCTCTCCGCAGGTACTACTGAGCGGATCGCCCTACCCCCGGAAATGAAGAATTTAATATGGGATAGGAACAAATTGCTCGGCAACTTAAGCATCGCGACAGACATAGCCGGCGGTGTCTGGGTTTTTGCCCGGAACCGCCTGGCGCGCTATGATGGCCGGCAATGGAAGGTTTTTCCATTCAAATTTAAAGTGAACGGCGTATTGCATGCCGACCGAAAAGCGGGTTTGATCTGGCTGCGGTCCGATTCGTTGGTGTACGGATTCGACCTTAGGACCTTACCGAATGCCCCTACGCCTCAGGATGCCGCCTACCGTTTATTCATTCCCGAACAGGCTATTTGCAGCCTCACCGACCGCGACGGCAATGTGTGGTTTGGCACCAATACGCGGGGAATTCGCAAATTTTCACCCCGTCGTAATATTTTCAAAAACTATTTCCCCGGCCATTCTTTTTACGCAGCGCCCGTTTTCGACAGCATGGGGCGCGCCTGGCTGAACGAACCAGGCAGAGGTACCAAATCCGGTGGCATATTCGATTTTTCGACCGGGCAGCTTACCGCTTTTTCCGAACTGAGGCTGCCGATTAAAAGTAACGAAGCCTTGCGTTTAGCAAAAGGCGAAAATGACCGCCTCTGGATCGCTACGGGAAACGGATGGAATACTCCTCTCGGTATTATCGATCCGATATTAATAGAATATTCGCTAAAAGACGGCCCGCTTAACATCATTCCATTTCCGGGATCGTTTCATAATCCGGTTCGATTTGAAATGAGCTACCAGGCGCCGGGCGAACTTTGGCTGGCCAATCACTATCAATTGATGCGTTTCGATATCGCTACCCGCGCATTTTCTCTGTTTGAGATGCAATCGCCACCCCAGGGGATCAGCGGAATATTTGCTTTGGTAAGAACCTCTGGCGGTGTTTGGTGGGCAGGAACGCCACAAGGGCCTGTTAAAAGCTGAACCTGATGGCAATGGTGTTTTTCGTTTTCGCTGCTGCGCACCAATCCCTCGGATCGCAACAGCTTGCCCGGCAACGTAGTCAAATCGCTGTTGCCAGATCCCGCCAACCCCAACCTGCTTTGGATTGGCACCAGTGACAACGGAATGAGCTGTCTGGATATACAACAAAATAGCTTCACGCATTACAACACCGAAAACGGCCTCCCCGATAATACGGTCTATGCAATCCTGCCGGAGCCGGTCGCCGGCAAAGGCAAAAACCGGGCGCTCTGGCTCAGCACCAACCGGGGACTGACCCGCTTTAGCCCGGAAGACGGGAACTTTCAGTACTTTTTCAAATCGGACGGACTACAGGAAAATGAATTCAATACTTATGCACATGGCGTTTCGCCACAAGGCGAATTAATGTTTGGCGGCGTCAACGGGCTTACGGTGTTCAATCCGGCGGACATCACCGTCAGCGCCCGGCTGCCTTCCATGAAAATTACCGGTTTGAAGGTGAATGGCAAAGCGTTAAGCCCTCGCAATTCCGAAGCGATACTGCAAACAGACATCTGCTTTGCCACACGAATCGAACTGTCTTACACTCAAAACAATCTACAACTTTCTTTCGCGGCCGATGATTACACCAATCCTGCCCGTAACCAATTTGCTTTTTATCTGGAGGGCGCCGAGCCGGAATGGACACACCGGGGTTTTGAGCACACCGCCCAATACCTCAACCTCGCGACCGGCCAATACGTGTTTCACGTAAAGGCTGCCAACAGTGACGGGGTGTGGAACGAAACGCCAGTCTCGCTCATCATCATCATTCGGCCGCCCTGGTACCGCACCGTTTGGGCTTATGGATTGTATGCACTGCTGTTGGCAGGTACAGGATATGCTTTTTACCGGTTTCAATTGAAGCGAAAACTCGAACGCGCAGAGGCCGGCCGCCTGAAAGAAATGGATGAATTCAAATCCCGGTTTTTTACCAATATTTCCCACGAATTCCGCACGCCGTTGACGGTTATTTTGGGGACAACCGAACAACTAAGCAGCGAAGCCGCTCCGGCGATGCACAACAAACTTAACTTAGTGCAACGCAGCGGAGAAAATCTTTTGCGATTGGTCAATCAAATACTGGATTTAGCCAAATTAGAAAGTAATACCCTACAAATAAACTACATACAAGGCAATGTGCCCACTTATCTGAGCTATGTGGCAGAAAGCCTGCACTCGCTCGCCAATGCCCGAAATGTGCTGTTGCAGGTAGAAAACAAAACCCCGGAGGTCGTGATGGATTACGACCCGGAGCGGCTGCTGCAAATTGTCTACAACCTGCTGTCGAATGCCATCAAGTTTACCCCTTCGGGCGGTAGAGTTGTTTTAAAAATTGACCTGGCGGCTGATGTGTTTGAGCGCCAAAAACCCGCGCTTCGTATAACGGTAAGTGACACCGGGGCGGGCATACCGGAGGAAGACAAGCCTTACCTGTTTGACCGCTTTTTCCAAGCCCGCAATCAGGAGTTTGCCAAATCCGGCGGTTCCGGTATCGGACTTTCCCTCACCAATGAATTGGTTAAAGCGATGGGTGGAAGCATTTCCGTAGAAAGCAAGGAAGGCGCAGGAGCCACTTTTACCGTATTGCTGCCCGTACACCAAAACGCGCCGCTCGCCCAATGGCAGGATGCAGGGGTTGATGCCGGTTTGCAACCCAAATTGCCAAACAAGCAGGCGCCCGATTCAGACTTGCCCTCTCTACTCATCATTGAAGACAACCCCGATGTGGTGGAATACCTTGGGGCATGCCTCGAATCGGCTTACCAGTTGGAGTATGCATACAATGGGCGCGCCGGCATCGAAAAAGCCTTCGAAATGATCCCGGACATTATCATAAGCGATGTGATGATGCCCGAAAAAGATGGATTTGAGGTGTGTGAAACCCTAAAACACGACGAGCGCACCAGCCATATTCCAATCGTACTATTGACTGCAAAAGCTACGGTGGACGACCGGATTGCCGGCTTGCGGCGCGGCGCGGATGCCTATATCGCCAAACCTTTCCATCGCAATGAGTTGCTGGCCACGCTGGATAGTCTGATTGAACTGCGCAAAAAATTGCAGCAACGTTATACTTCGGCTCAGAGCGCTTTGCCGCCCGCTCCGGATGCAGGCGTGCAAATGGAGGATGCCTTCCTGAGCCGTATTCGTGAAGCGGTAGAGGAACGATTGGACGACTCCGGCTTGTCGGGAGAAGACGTTTGCCGGAAACTCGGCATGAGCTACCCTGTTGTATATCGGAAGCTATCGGCGCTGACCGGCCGTTCGCTCAATGTGTATATCCGCCTCATCCGCCTGCAAAAAGCCCGCGAATTATTGTCTGATGCCAGCCTCACCGTGTCGGAAATTGCCTACCAAACCGGCTTCAACGACCCCAAATTCTTCAGCAGGGTCTTTGCGGAAGAATTCAAAACCACGCCTACCGAATTCAGGAAAAAAATTTCTTAGTATTTGTAAATCAATCAATTAAGCCTCTGGTGAACAAATAGTCCACCCGTCTGAACAGATACTCCACCCTGTGGAACAACTACTCCCCATGCCTGAACAAATAGTGTGCCGGGTTGCAGCCACATGGCCTGTATGTTTGTGATCGAAAGCAAAACAAATCGTTTGCGGCATTTTTACAACAAACATGATGAGCGATGAAAAAGAATCTGGTTATCCAACTACTTTGTACAGCATTTTGCTGTTTTGTTTCCTGCTTCCATATAGAAGCGCAATTCGATTCTGGCGCAACGTCACTCACAGAGGCCAGATTAGTGGATCGCGCCTGGCATTTGAGCAGCAAAGAAGACGGCAACCCGCTCGTGAGGGCATCCGGCACTAGTTTGTATGCGAATAACAATACCATAAACGCCGCGAGCACTTTTGTAATAGACGACGGCCCCAATGACAACAAATGGTGGACGACAGATGTCCGCTGGTTCCACATCAAGAGCCAAAGCACCGGGCAATACCTCACGGTACCGGGCAATGTGCCTGGCATTGCGTTGACGTTAGCGCCGTTAATCGAAGGCAATGTTATTTCCTCGCAGCAATTCAGGCTTGTGGCCACGCTACAGGAGGGTTGGTATAAATTGCGCTCCCGGATGGGCGATTTGGTTATTGAGGTGAATAGTTCAGGGCAACTCATTGTTGACTCACCCGAATTAGACCCCTCAGCAAACCAAAAATTTGCGTTCAACCTGGCAATGCCCGGAAGCGCGCGTTATGCCATCTACAGTGCCGGTAACAATCATTTTTTTAGCGACAACGGCGTCCTCGCAGAAGGCGCCCCGGCAGTCCACATCAAAAATTCCAATGCATCCATCGTCTGGCAATTTCAGGCTGCCGGCGGCGGCTATTACCGGATTTACAATACCCTCACGAAGCAATACCTCGCACTGCCCCCGGGCGGCGGCGCTGGCTCCGAACTCATCATGACAACATCCACCGGAACTAATTCTCATTGGGAATTGAAACGAAACAATACTACCTTTTATTGCGCACAGATCCAATACAAACTTGATCATCAATATGAACAACCAACCCGCCAGCGGTAATCCGCTCTACTGCACCGTGGGGGCGTCGCCGGAAGGGAATGGATCTTAGCGCCATTGCCGGATGAACCGGATGTAGTGACCGGAAACTACGATCGAATAGCAGACGGGGAGTTGGAGATCACCTGTGCACCGTTTTATGGTACGATCTTCAAAAAAGGATTGATCGAACGCGTTGGACTAAATCCTGAAAATACAGCATCCCATTTTGCTTTTATCCGCGAAGCCATTGCTGCCGAAGCGGGCGCCGACAAAGTAGATGAATTGCTTATTCGGTTTGATTTAAATAATCCGGGGCATCGGGTTGATCTGGTTTTTATGGTGCGCAAATACATTACTGAAGTACTGCCGCTCATTCCGCGCAACAACTGGTCGCCAGAAGCCAATCAGGCGGTCACAGAACTGGAAGGGAAAATAATTGCAATTCGGCTGGACTATGCAGCGCGCATCAATGCAGCCTGGGAAGCTTATGAAGCACAATATGCTACCGAATCCTGGGGTTTTTCACAGTTGATTGATAACATAGATGCAAGCGGATTTGTCTGGCCCGACGGATATAAACTGGAAGGCACACAAGTCGGCCTTATGGAAGAATACACGGTTACTGCTTCATCATTGGGTATGAGAAACACCCAAATCGTAGGCGCCACATTTTTGGGCGCCTCGGTAATCGTGTCGACTGGCGGTATAAGCGGTGCAATAACGAGCGCTATTTTTGGCGGTGTAGCGGGAGGGAGCACCTCTGCATCTACCGCCGCTATTGCAAGTGCGGTACTTTCAGGCGCCGGGCCTGTCATCACCATAGCGACGCTTGCCGCGTCTGCCATTGCTGCAAAAGCCATGCAGGTTGCTGAATTACAGCAATTGCTTGGTGAAATAGCAGCGCAGGAAATTTTAGCTTCTTTTCCGGTTTTTATCGATTTGATTATGTCCGGAAATAATCTTGTGGATCGCATTAAACTGCTGAACGACCTGGATTATCTGATGGGCGCGCCTGTCACAAACGGCTTCCAGTTCAATGATGACGATAATGTTTACCTGCCGCCTTTTTCGCTTAATTGCAATTCCACGGTTACGCTCTCTTTAGACGCAAACGGCGCCGCAACGCTGACTTCGGCGATGTGCGGTTCCGTATCCCAGCTCTGCGGCACGGAGATACAGTACTATTTGTCAAAAAGCCAATTCGATTGCGACGATCTTGGCGTCAATGAAGTCGTCTTCGTGGCTTGGAATAAAGTGGATCCAGCAGGCGACTCTTATGTACAAACATGTACGCTCACGGTGAACGTAGTGGATGAAATCGCCCCCACTATCAATTGCCCGTTTCCCCAATCCCTGGTGCTCAATGCTAACTGCAATGCTGCCTTGCCTGATTATCAGAACATCACTACCTTTTATGATGCTTGCGGCATCAGCACCATGAGCCAGTCTCCTGCACCCGGCGCCGGCGTCTCTGGAGCAGGCGATATGACCGTAACCCTGACGACGACAGATGTCAACAATAACAGCTCGGAATGTCAATTGATCGTCACCAAAGTGGACAATACAGCGCCTACGGTACAATGCTTTCCGCAAACCCTCACCTTCAACGGCGAAACGCAGTTTGTCTTAAATGCCGATGACCTCGTGGATGCCGCCGACCATTGTGGGGTGGCGGGAATCACGCTTTCCCCTTCGGTCATTACCTGCGCACAACTTGGTCAAACCCTAACCGTTACGGCTACGGTGACCGACATCAATGGAAATAGTACCACTTGCACGAGCCAGGTCACCGTCACCGGCCTGCCTTGCGGCTGGAGTCAAAACCCCGGCGGCGTGAACTGCGCCAATGGCAGCAGCATAGCCTACAACCCGGTCAACGGCGTATGGACCGCCACGAGCACCAACTGCTATTCGAGCAATTTCAACAGCGACGCGGCGGCTTTTGGCCAACGCACACTCTGCGGCGACGGCAGTATTACGGCTCAGGTAACAAGCGTCTCCGGCGCGATGGGCTGGGCAGGCATAGTCATGCGCGAAAACAACGAAGCGGGAGCAAAAAAAGCGCAGTTGATCACAAACCTGAGCAGCCTGAATCGCCAGGAATTTCGCACTACAACGGGCGGGCAGGCCATGCCGCAGCAGCTTGCAAGCCAGAATCGCTTCTGGCTGCGCCTTGTGCGGACAGGGAATCAGTTCAGCATGTATGCTTCGCCCAACGGACAATCCTGGTTTTTTATCGGAGCGCAAAACATCGCAATGGGCGCCTGCATTCAGGTCGGCTTAGTCGCAACCAATGCTACTGCAAACAGCACCCTGACGGCCACTTTTGCGAATGTGAATTTTGGAAGTAGTGGCAACAACCTGGCAATTCTTCCTGCCGGATTGGCCGAAACTGCGCCCGTACCTGTCGATTTCAGCGTATTTCCCAACCCGACGAATGGGGAAGTAACAGTGGATCTGAGCGCTTACGAAAACCGCCCGATCAGGCTGGAAGTGTACGACCTGATGGGGAAAGTACTCCTGGTTTTAGAAACAGAAACGATGAACAAACCGCTTGATTTATCAGCTTTCCAAAATGGCATTTACCTCATTCGGGTGAAGGCCGAAGGGTTGCCCGATGCCACCAAGCGGGTGGTGGTGCAATAATTTTTTCAACATCAATAAAACAAAACCTAACATGAAAAATATTTTTGCTGCTATCCTTTGTACGGCAATCGCTATGATGCTTTGCCTCTTGCCTGCTAAGGTGTGGGCACAACCCGCGCTCAATGCGGATAACAACATCCACTTTGTAAACTATAACGGCAGTTTTCAGGATTTTACGGTACCCGTTAACGCGGCCTTCATTACCCTCAATCTTAAAGGTGGAGATGGTGGCAGCGCGCGTGCTTTCTACGATGACGGGACCACTTCTGCATCTTGTACTGCCCCTGGCGGTTTAGGCGCTGCTGTGACCGCTGAGTTTGCGGTTGGTGACGGCCCCAATCAAATTCCGCCGGGCAGCATCATTCGCTTTATCATAGGCAACGCAGGCGAGAGCGGCAATAATTTTACTTTCTCCGCCGGCGGTGGCGGTGGCGCCTCACGCATTTTGTACAAAGCGCCTATGGCATCGTCCTTCACCCCTTTGACCATAGCCGCCGGTGGCGGCGGCGGCTATCGGGGTATCTTTGTCACAACCTGTACGGATAATTCACCTGGCCAGGGTGGCAATTATGGAAACAACGGCGATACGGGCGGCGGTGACCTAAATCCCGGCGGCGGCGGTAGCGGCGGCAATGGCGGTGGTTCTAACGGCGCTTTGGCCGGCGGCGGCGGCGGCGGCTATTTCTCCGATGGCGATGGGGTGACGTGCGTGGGCCTGACCGCTTCGCTGGGTATTGTAACCAATATCGCGGGTGAAGGCCACCGGGCTGAGGAGACAGGCAGCGCGCCCGGACAAGGGGAAGGTTGCACGAGCTTCAGTTCCTGGAAAAACGGCGGTTTTGGGTATGGCAGCGGCGGCGGCGGCAACGACGTGGGCGGCGGCGGCGGCGGCTACTCGGGCGGCGGAAGCGGCGGCTCAACCGGTGGTGGCGGCGGCGGCGGAAGTTATGTAAACGCCATCAGAATATCTGAATCTGGCAGCGACGGCAGCACTACCAACTCACCCACCAGCGGACTCGCTTCTTATCAAATTGTGCCTCGGCCCTCTAACGCCCTTTGCAGCAATGCCATTGCTTTGACTTGCGGCGGAACCATCTCAGGCGCCACCGTGAATAGGTCGGCCATAGGAATACCGCCTAATTGCTTCGGCGTAGTGCCTGCTTATGGCGTTTGGTTTATTTACTCCAATCCGGTCAGTCAGTTTGTTACCATCAGTACAAATAATGCCGGCACCAATTTTGACAGCAGATTGGCGGTATACAGCAGCCCGGGTGGATGTACTGCATTTTTGTGCGTAGCCTCCAACGATAATCCCGGTAACCAGTTTGCCACGGTTAATTTTTTAGCGCAGGCCGGCGTCATTTATTACATTTATTTAGACGGCTTTAACAACGCCACAGGGGAATATGTGCTGAGTACAAGCTGTTGCAATTTGCCGCAGGCGACTTGCAAAAACGCCACGGTGCAGCTTGATGCCAACGGCAATGGCACGCTGACCGTAACGCACGTAAACAACGGCTCTACGGCTGCCTGCGGCCTTGCCACAATGAGTATAGGAAAAACGAGCTTTGATTGTTCCAATGTAGGCCCTAACACCGTTGCGCTCACTGTTACAGACATAAACAACAATACCAGCAGTTGTAACGCAACGGTAACCGTGGTAGACGACATCCCTCCCGTGGTCACCTGCTCTCCTCAGACACTCACCTTCAATGGCGAGCCGTCTTTTACACTCGACCCCGATGATTTAGTAGATGCTGACGACAATTGCGGCGTGCAGAGCATCACAATTAACCCGCCGGTGATCACCTGCGCGCTGTTGGGGCAAACGGTGTCCTACACTGCTACGGTGACTGATGTGAACGGGGAAACAGCCACTTGTACCAACCAGATCGCGGTGACCGGCCTGCCCTGTGGCTGGAGCCAGAATCCTAACGGCATCAACTGCGCGAATGGCAGTAGCGCCGGGTATAACACAAATACCGGCGTGTTCTCCCTCACGAGCATCAACTGCTACTATGCCAATCCTTTCCAGAGTGACGCGCTTGCTTTTGTACAACGCACCCTGTGCGGCGACGGCAGCATTACCACACAAGTGACCGGCATCAGCGGGAGCGCACACGGCTGGGCAGGCGTGATTATGCGCGAAAATAATAACGCCGGCGCCAAAAAGGCGCAGTTGATCACCAATTTGCAAAGCAGAATCAGCCGGCGCGAGGCGCGCGCCACCACCAACGGACAAGCCTACCCGCAGCAGTTCCCGAGCCAGGATCGCTATTGGCTGCGCATCGTGCGGACGGGTAATCAGTTCAGTATGTACACCTCGCCCAACGGGCAAAACTGGTATTTAGTGGGCACGCAAACCATATCTATGAGTAGTTGCATTCAGGTAGGCCTCGTTGCAACGAACTATCAACAAACGAGTACCGTGCTGGCAACCTTTGCCAATGTGAGCTATACGAGCAGCCAGGTGTCGCCGCTGGTAGCGGCTGAGGCGAACCCCACATCGCAGGAATCGCTTGCTCCGATTGATTTCAGCGTGTACCCGAACCCCGCTTCGGGCGAAATGAATGTCGACCTGGTATCCTATGCCGGCCGCCCGGTGCGAGTGGAAGTGTATAGCCTCACCGGGCAGTTGCTCCGCTTTGTGGAAATAGAGGAGGTGCAAACGGTGGTGGAGCGAATTGATTTATCGGCGCTCCAAAGCGGCATGTACCTGGTGAAAGTGAAGACGAACGGTCTGCCCGATGTGAGCAAACGCGTGGTAGTGAACAGTGAACAGTGAACTGTGAACTGATTCGTAATGGCAGCCTGTTGTAGAGCAGGCTGCCATTTTTTTAGAGACTGTAATATAAAGTACCCTCACTGTTTTTAGCAGAAAGAATAAAGATTCATTCTTAGTACTACTTTGTCACTTTAAACCAGGCATACCTCATATTACGCTCCGCCGGTATTGCCGGTTCTACCAATATTTCGGCCCTCTGGGCCTTTAAAGATGCCCAAAAAGCCCCAGAGGGGCGCAATATGTGCACATGTTTTATGCGACATTTTAAAGTGACCAAGTACTATTAATTTAAAAAAATGCCTGATTGTTTTATTTTATATGCTTTTGTTTATTTTTGTAAATCTGGCATTAAAATACCTCCCGCAATATTCCCCTACTGAATCACATCAACTAACGACTCGATAGTCGAGGCGCCTTTGACTGGTATGTTGTTTTATTCTAAAATTCAAAAAAAAATAATATGAGTAATTTTACAAGATTTCTATTGCTTATCACAACCTGCCTGTTTTGTCTCGGTATCCAGGCTCAAACCTGTCCCGGCAGCTTGGGCACGACGGTCAACATCGCCTCCCTGCCGTATAACGGCACCGGTCTGACGACTTGCGGCGCGGGCAACGAACTCACCTCCTCTAACGTCACGACTTGCGGCAGCACCAGTTATTTCGGCGGCGAGGACCGGGTCTTCATTTTTACCCCCACGTCGAGCGGCAGCATCACCATTTCGCTGACGAGCAGCAGCTCCTGGATCGGCATGATGTTGTACAACGGCTGCCCGTTCATCGGTCAGGGTGGCGCCTGTGTGGACAATATCCAGAGCAGCGGGGGCTCCAAGACGCTGACTGTGACGGTCACCTCCGGGGTGACGTATTATTTAGTCGTGGACACCTGGCCTTCGCCAACTTGTATCCCGAGTTTTGATTTGTCCATACCCTCGCCAGCGGGTAGCGCTGATCCCTGTTCGTCCATCACGACTCTGTCGTGCGGCACGGCGGTAAGCGCGACGCCTTCCGGTACGGGGATATGGAGCGTAACAACTTGTGGATTTTCCACGCCGGGACAGGAAAAGATATACAGTTTTACCCCAACTACTACCGGCCTGCACAGCCTTCAGGTTAATTCCGTGTCGGGCGGCTATATCGATTATTTTTATAAAGCGGCTTCCGGCGGATGCAATTCGAGCGGCTGGACCTGCATCGACGATATCAATTTTACCGGCACGATTACCATCGGAACGCTGACGGCCGGGGTGCAATATTATTTTTTGCTCGATCCGGAAGGAACGGGCTCGTATAACCACAATTTCCAGATCGTGTGCCCGGTAGCGGTGGATCCCTGTGCCGGTATCACCACCCTGGCCTGCGCCACGCCTACCTCCGTCACCTTGTCCGGAAGCGGTGTTTGGAATAATTCGACCTGCTTTTTTAGTACGCCCGGCCAGGAAAAGGTGTACAGCTTTACCCCGACCACCACGGGCGTGCATCAACTTCAGGTTACCTCGGCGAGCGGAACCGGCTATATGGACTACCAGTACAAGGCGGCTTCGGGCGGCTGCTCGTCTACCGGTTGGACTTGTATTGACGATATTAATTTCGCGACCACGGTTACGATCGGGACGCTGACCGCCGGGGTGCAGTATTACATTTTACTCGATGCGGAAAGTACGACTTCCAGCACTCAAACCTTCCAAATCGTCTGCCCGGTAGCGGTGGATCCCTGTGCCGGTATCACCACCCTGGCCTGCGCCACGTCTACCTCCGCCACCTTGTCCGGAAGCGGAGTTTGGAATAATTCGACCTGCTTTTTCAGTACGCCCGGCCAGGAAAAGGTGTACAGCTTTACCCCGACGGTTACGGGCGTTCACAACCTTCAGGTTACCTCGGCGAGCGGAACCGGCTATATGGACTACCAGTACAAGGCGGCTTCGGGCGGCTGTTCGTCTACCGGTTGGACTTGTATTGACGACGTCAACTTTACCGGCACGTTTACCATCGGTACGCTGACTGCGGGAGTGCAGTATTACATTTTACTCGATGCAGAAAGCACGGCTTCCAGCTCCCAGACCTTCCAGATCAACTGCCCGTCGCTCATACCGTCCTGCTTGTCTGCACCCACTTCGCCGACCAACGGAGCTGCGGTCTGCTCGCCCGGTCCCAGCACCCTGTCGTGGCCGACAGCCGCCGGCGCTACGAGTTACGAGGTCTATTTCGGCACTTCGCCGACGCCGCCACTGTATACCACCACTTCTGCGACGAGCGCTTCGGTCGGTTCTCTGCCATCCGGCACCTATTACTGGCAAATCCGGCCGGCCAACAGCGGCGGCACAGCGAGTGGTTGCCCCATCTGGTCGTTTTCCGTTGACGTCACGCCGCCGACCATTCAGTGTGCGGTCGCTACGCTTAACCCCGCAGCCAACGCCAATTGCCAATACGTGGTACAAGACTTGACCAGTTTTGCCACCGCCAATGACAATTGTGGCACAACAACCATAAGCCAGACGCCCACCATAGGTACGACGTTGGGTCTGGGTTCGACAACTCTCACGTTGACCGCCACCGACGGCGGCGGCAATACGGCGACATGTACGATAAACCTTAGCGTAACGGACCAGACAGCCCCGACGATCACGAATTGCCCCAACAATCAGAACGTGCTGCGGAATGCCTCCTGCGTGGCCGTTTTGCCAAATTACACCGGCTTCCCGACTACCGCCGACAACTGCCCCGGCGGCGTTACGGTGACCCAACTGCCCGAGCCCGGAACCGTCATCAACAGCACGGTGACCGTCACGCTGACGGCCACGGACGCGGCCGCCAACCCGGCTACCTGTTCGTTCACGGCGACGCCGGTGGACCAAACCCCGCCGACGGTCAGCGCCGGTACGATAGCGGCTTGCTACCCGACGGCGGCGGCGGCCGAAGCCGCTGCTATTGCGGCTACAACAGCTAATGATAATTGTCCAGGTATGGTCACACTCACCGCAACCACAGCAGGTACCTGCTCGGCAGTCGTCACGGTCACCGCTACGGATGTCAGTAATAACAGCGCCAGTGTGGCCTACAATACGCGCATCGACAATTCGGCGCCGACCGTCACTGCGGGTACGATAGCGGCTTGCTATCCGACGGTAGCGGCAGCGGAAGCCGCTGCCCTGGCCGCCACAACAGCTACGGATAACTGCCCCGGCGCCGTGACAAAAACGGCCCTGACAACCGGAACCTGCTCGGCAGTGATCACCGTAACGGGCGCCGACGGCTGCGGCAACAGTGCCAGTGTGACTTACAATACGCGCATTGACAATACGCCGCCTACGGTCACAGCGGGTACGATAGCGGCTTGCTACCCGACGGTAGCGGCAGCCGAAGCCGCCGCGCTGGCAGCCACAACAGCCACGGATAACTGCCCCGGCGCCGTGACAAAAACGGCTTTGACAACCGGAACCTGCTCGGCAGTGATCACCGTAACGGGCGCCGACGGCTGCGGCAATAGCGCCAGCGTGACTTACAATACGCGCATCGACAATACGGCGCCGACCGTCACTGCGGGTACGATAGCGGCTTGCTACCCGACGGTAGCGGCAGCCGAAGCCGCCGCCCTGGCAGCCACAACAGCCACGGATAACTGCCCCGGCGCCGTGACAAAAACGGCCTTGACAACCGGAACCTGCTCGGCAGTGATCACCGTAACGGGCGCCGACGGCTGCGGCAACAGTGCCAGTGTGACTTACAATACGCGCATTGACAATACGCCGCCTACGGCTGTTTGCAAAAACGCGACGGTTTACATCCAAAATCCAGGCGGCTACGTGCTTCAGGTTGATGATGTGTACAATGCAGGCGCTTCCAGTGATAACTGCCCCGGCCCGTTGACCGTGACAAATATCACGCCCAGTATGGTGACCTGCAACCAGGTGGGCCAAACGATACCGGTAACCGTGACCGTGCAAGACGGCTGCGGCAATAGCGCTACCTGCACCGCCCAGGTGACCGTACAGAAAGGAACCGGTTTGCCGGCAGGCTGGTCGGCTGCCAACATCGGGACAACCGCACAGGGAAGCTCTACCTCGGATCCTTGCAATCCAAACCCCACATTTATCCTGCAAGCCAACGGCTATACCACCAATACCAGCGACGTACAGCATAGCGTGTACCAAAACCTGTGCGGCAATGCTGAGATCATAGCCCACGTATCGAATATCTCTACCATGGGCGGCTGGGCAGGCATCCAAATGCGGGAAACCACTTCGCAAGGCTCGAAAAAGTTTGCGATCAAAACGCAGTTGAATACGATCCTTAGAAGAGAAGCCCGTAGCGTTACCTTTGGGCCGACAAACGTATCGCAGATGGCAGTACCTCCATCGCATACCTGGCTGCGCATTACCCGGGCGGGCAATGTCTTCACAGCATTTAGCTCAGCAGACGGCGTAAATTGGGATTTTAGAAGCGTGGCTACTATAGCAATGAATAGCTGCCTGCAGGTGGGAATATTTGTGGAAAGTATCAACAATACTACCACCACGCAGGCTTCGTTCGACAACGTATCCACTTCCGGAGGCAATCAGACGCTGGCAGAAGCTCCCAATTCGTATGGGATACAGGATATGGAAATGGCGCACGAAGTGAGCCTCTTCCCCAATCCCACTACCGGCGAGCTAAATGTCGCCCTAACGGCTTACGCCGGCCGCCCCGTGCGCCTGGAGGTCTGCAACCTGTTTGGGCAAGTCATGCACTACCTGGATATTGACGAGGTGCAACATGACCTTGTCAACATGGATTTGTCGGGTTATGCCAAAGGTACTTATCTGATTCGCGTTATATCAGACGGCGCGCCTTCCGTAACTAAATTGTTTAATATACAATAATTGCTTTTTTTCCTTGTGTTATTTTGCAAGAGACGATTCATGATACATGGATCGTCTCTTTGCATTTCCTCTTCGCACAGCCAGGTTTTGGGCATGGCCTGAGCTTGGGCGCGAGGATAATACCTAAAGTAATTATTTAGCAGGTATAAATTAACGCCAAAATAAGCGCAAAGGCCTTTACTTCTGATACCCCGGCCCCTAAAGGGGAGTATTTCCGCTATTAAGAAAACCCCGTTTACCAGAGGGGTTCCCCTTTAGGGGTTAGGGGTTTGGGTTGGCAATTTCCAGGTTAGGCTGTTAACCTGAATAGTTATTATTCCAAGTCCGTAAAAGTAATGTTATTTTATAGATGTAAATAATTGTTTGTGTTGACTAAAATCATTGCAAATCAAGTCTAAAGCATATATATTTTTTGATAAAAAATGGGTCTTTTTTTATTAAAACCAACCTAAAAATCAATTTTCAAAGGAGCCCGATAAATAGACCTGATAATCCTACCGCACTTGGAGTTTAAGTCGGCAATAGCTCCGCTGGAAGTTCTCAAAAAAACAAGCGGGATTACTATTCTAACCTATTTCAGACAATGAATGTATGCTGCCGGCATAAGCCAGGTGGCATCTAAACGAGTCGGCGTGCGGTATAAATGCTACTGCCAGGGTCGCATATCAGAAAATTCACGAACTATTTGTTCGACCGCATATAAACACAAAAAATGAAAATCATGAATACACGACATCTATTCCTCGCATGTGCCCTCTGCATCCCCTTAGGGTTGTCAGCACAGAATATGTTTACCACGGGGAGCGCAACTTCGCTGGGCGCCAATACTTACCGGCTCACGCCCGCCTCTCAAGGTCAGGTAGGAGCCGTCTGGGGCCAATCATACGTGAATCTAAACCATGATTTCTGGATTAGCGCAGACATCAATTTGGGATCCATCAACAATGATGGCGGCGATGGTATGGCTTTTGTTTTTGAGGACCAGGACCTTTGCACAATGTCCGGCGGCGACGGCGGAGGCTTGGGATATGCCGGCATCAGCCCCTCAGTGGCCGTAGAATTTGATACTTGGTCTAATGATACCGATCCTGTAGCCGACCATGTCGGTATTCAGAAAAACGGAGACTTTGTGCATAGTATTTCCAGCAGTATTGCCGGCCCGGTCGGCCTGTCCTATAACCTTGAAAACGGCAATTACCACCCCATTGTCATTTCTTGGAATGCCGGCACTAAATACATCACGGTGGTGTTGGATGGCGCCACCATAATTAATCAATATGCGGGCAATATTGTGACAGACATTTTTTCCGGAAACAATCAGATTATCTGGGGGTTTACTGCGGCTACGGGCTCGGTTACCAATGACCAACGGGTCAGGATTAACCAGGTGTCTTATATAGAATCAGGTTTAGCTTATGCGGACCTTGACGGCGACGGTTATTACGTGTGCGGAGGGGATTGTGACGATACTAACCCGGACGTGCATCCCGGCGCCGGTGAAATACTCGACAATGGAATCGATGACAACTGCGACGGCCTGGTAGATATCTTGGTCTACTGCACGCCCTATGATAGTTACGCATGTGAATATTTTTGGATAACTAACGTCACGCTGGCCGGCATCAACAATTCTTCGGATTGCGGGGCAGATGGGTACACTGATTTCAGGGCGCTTTCCGCTTCGCTTGAGCCGGGCGCCACTTATACTATCTCCATTTCCGGTTTCATCTTCCGTCATTATGAATACTGTGTATATGTAGACTGGAGCCGAGATGGAGACTTTGATGACAGTGGAGAGATGGAAGCATATCGTCCTTTGCTTACAGCCCAATTTCCGCTAATATTTCGGTACCAGGCGATGCTACAGGAAGCTATACCATGCGCGTTATTGCTGGTATCTACGATATCGAACCGTGTTATATTTATTTTGGTGAGGCCGAAGATTACACGATTTTCGTTTGCCCTACAACAACTACCTATTATCGCGACAGCGACGGCGACGGCTACGGAAATCCCGCCGTCACCACCATCTCTTGCGCTGCGCCCAACGGCTTTGTGGCCAATAACGGCGACTGCGACGACGGCGATGCATCTATCAAACCTGGCGCTGCTGAAGTATGCGACGGCAAAGACAACGACTGCGACGGCCAAATCGACGAACCGTCAGCCATCAGTTCGCCGTGGACGGCCGTTAATGTAGGCGCCGAAGCCCAGGGCTCCTCCTGGTTTGATTGCACAAATGGAGGAACCTTTACCCTGAACGCCAAGGGCTACACGACCACCACCATCGACGTACAGCACAGCGTATACCAAACCCTGTGCGGTAATGGAGATATTATCGCTCGTGTAGCGAGTATTTCTACCCAGGGCGGCTGGGCCGGCATTCAGATGCGGGAAAGCGCCTCGCAGGGGGCAAAGAAATTCACGCTCAAGACCCAACTCAATACGAACAATAGAAGAGAGGCTCGCACTGCTACTAATGGACCGACCAACAACTTACAAATACAGCGACCGTTCACATACAACTGGCTGCGCATCACCCGGTCAGGCAATGTATTTGCAGCCTACCTCTCTGTTGACGGCGTAAACTGGGGGCAACCTGTCTCCAGTACAACTATGACTATGAACAGCTGTATCCAGGTAGGTTTGTTTGTAGAAAGTACAAACAACACTATCACAACCCAGGCTACGTTCAATAATGTGTTCATTTCCGGAGGCAATCAACCGCTCGCTGAAGCTCCCTTCACACACGGCGTACCGGATATGGAAATGGCGCACGAAGTGAGCCTTTTCCCCAATCCCAGCACCGGCGAGCTGAATGTAGACCTGCCTTCCTACGCCGGCCGGGCCGTGCGCCTGGAAGTATACAGCCTGCAAGGCCAACTGCTGCACTTCGCCGAAATACAGGAAGTCCAAACCACGGAACGCCTCGACCTGTCGGCATACCCAAGCGGCATGTACCTCGTGAAGGTGAAATCGGAGGGCCTGCCCGATGTGAGCAAACGACTGGTATTGAGTAGGAGGTAATGGTTGTGAACTGTGAACAGAAGACAAAGAAAATCTTATACCTCGCGCCGCCAGATTTTGGGCATGGCCTGAGCTCGGGCGCGAGGTATAATGCCTAAAGTAATTATTTAGCAGGTATAAATTAACGCCAAAATAAGCGCAAAGGCCTTTACTTCTGATACCCCCGGCCCCTAAAGGGGAGTATTTCCGCTATTAAGAAAACCCCGTTTACCAGAGGGGTTCCCCTTTAGGGGTATTCCTTGCATGTGCGCTCTGTATTCCCAGGTTTGTCAGCCCAGAATATGTTTACCACGGGAGCGCAACTTCGTGGGGCGCCAAAGAATGGACCCCAGCGAGGACGGGCCGAGTGAAGGTTATAAAGGAGGAGATGTTGTCAGGCGATAAACCCGGCCCCGGGGTAACTGCTACCGGCGGCAGACAGTTGCCACGGGATACATACCGGTTGTCGCCGTCTAAAATGATATCCATGAAAAAGCGATCTATTCATCTCCTGCTTCTGATATTACTCTCGTTTTGCAGCTGGAGTTCACTGCATGCCACGATCCGCTACGTAAAACAGGGTGGCGCCGGCGACGGCTCCTCCTGGACCAATGCTTCCGGTGATCTGCAAGCCATGATCAACGCCTCCGGCGCCGGCGACCAGGTCTGGGTAGCTGCCGGCACCTACAAGCCCACCAGCGGCTCAAACCGGACCATTTCTTTCGTCATGAAAAACGGCGTGGCCATCTACGGCGGCTTCCCCAACACGGGCAACCCCGGCATGGGCAACAGGAACTGGGCCACCCACGTGACCACCCTCAGCGGCAATATCGGTACTGGTAGCAACGCAGACAACTCCTACCACGTCATCAATAACTCCGGCCTGAACAACACCGCTGTGCTCGACGGCTTTAACGTCACGGGGGAGTTCAGATTATGACGGCGGCGGGATGTACAACACCTACTCCTCTCCTACCGTTACTAATTGCAATTTCTCCGGAAATTCGGCATTTCACCAAGGCGGCGGGATGTACAACGGAACCTCCGCTCCGAAGGTGACCAACTGCAGTTTTTCCGGCAATTGGGCATCTTATGGCGGCGGGATGATGAATGAGGAGGAAAGCGCTCCTCAGTTGACCAACTGCAGTTTTTCCGGCAATTCGGCTCTATTCGGCGGCGGGATATTCAATGAGGAGGAAAGCGCTCCTCAGTTGACCAACTGCAGTTTTTCCGGCAATTCGGCAGCTTATGGCGGCGGCGGGATATACAACTCTTCCTCCTCCCCGACGTTGATCAACTGCAGTTTTTCCGGCAATTCGGAAACTACCGGCGGCGGCGGGATTTACAACGAGGGCTCCTCCCCGACGGTGACCAACTCCATCCTCTGGGGCAACAGCAGCGGGATTGATGGAGATGGCACCGTCAAATACTCCATCGTGCAGGGCGGCTACGCGGGTACGGGCAACCTCGACATGGACCCGCTTTTTGTCAGCGCAGGCGACCTGCGACTGCAAACCTGCTCCCCGCTATCAACACAGGCAGGTAACGCCGCCGTCCCCTCCGGTGTCACCACTGATCTGGACGGCAACCCCGCTTCTTCAATAGCGGGGTGGTGGACATGGGGGCGTAAGGAGTTTCAGGGCAACCCGACCCCGTGGTCGCTGCCTGCCAGAGCCAAACAGTCACCCTGAACAGTATGAACGCCGCCACCCTGGCAGCCTCGGCGCTCGACAACGGCTCCACCGGCTGCGGTACGTTGTCCTTCACCGTAGGCGGACAGTCTTCAATGAATTTCACCTGCGCCAACATCGGCTCACAGCAATATACACTTACGGTTACCGATGCACGGGGCAAATGGCCACCCCTGCATGGCCACTGTGACGGTGCAGGGCAACACGCTGCCTACCATCACCTGCCCGGCTACCCAAACTTTAATGCTGGGCGCCAACTGCACGGCGGCACTGCCCAATTACACAAGTTTGGCTACCACCAACGACAACTGCGGCGTGCAGAGCGTAACGCAATCACCCGCGGCGGGTACCTCCGTCTCCGGTGCAGGCGATATGATAGTCACCTTGACCGTCACAGACATCAACGGCAACAAGACCGAATGTACCTTCACGGTCACCAAAGTGGACAATACGCTGCCCATGGTGCAGTGCTTCAATCAGACCCTCACCTTCAACGGCCGGGAAAGCTTTGCTTGGATACCGATGACCTGGCAGATGCCTCCGACAACTGCGGCATACAAAGTATCGTCCTCAATCCGGCTGTGATAACCCGTCAGCAGCTCGGCCAAACCGTACCGGTAGCCGTTACCGTTACAGACATCAACGGCAACATCTTCGCACCAGCCAGGTCACCGTCACCGGCCTGCCCTTGCGGCTGGAGTCAACCCGCGGCGTGAACTGCGCCAATGGCAGCAGCATAGCCCAACCCGGTCAACGGCGTATGGCGCCACGAGCACCAACTGCTATTCGAGCAATTTCAACAGTGACGCGGCGGCTTTTGCCCAACGCACGCTCTGCGGCGACGGCAGCATCACCGCGCAGGTGACCGGCATCAATGGTGACGGCTGGGCCGGTATTGTCATGCGCGAAAGCAATGCCCCCGGGGCCAGGAAAGCGCAGTTGATGACCAATCTGGGCAACCTTAGTCGCCGGGAATTCCGCACGACTATCAACGGAGCGGCCAATCCGCAGCAGTTCTCCAGCAACCAGCGCTACTGGCTGCGCATCGTGCGTATGGGCAATCAGTTCATCATGTACGTTTCTCCTAACAGTGCAGCCTGGTATTTAGTCGCTTCACAGACTATAGCAATGCCCGGTTGTATCCAAATGGGATTGGTGGCAACCAACTACACAGCCAACAGCACTGTGACAGCCACTTTTGCCAATGTGAGCACTACAGGAGGAAACAGCAATCTGATTGGGGGAGGAGCTTCGGGCCACGAGCTTCAAGTTTCGAGTATGGATGATCCTGTGGAGTATGATTTTTGGCTATACCCCAATCCCACCACCGGCGAGGTCAATATCGATCTGGAGGATTACCGGAGCCGCGCTGTGCGCGTTGAAGTCTGCAACCTGTTTGGGCAAGTCATGCATTATCTGGATATTGACGAGGTGCAGCATGAACCTGTCAACATGGATCTGTCGGGTTATGCCAAAGGTACTTATCTGATTCGCGTTATATCAGACGGCGTACCTGCCGTAACTAAATTGTTTAATATACAATAATTGCTTTTTTTCCTTGTGTTATTTTGCAAAGAGACGATTCATGATACATGATCGTCTCTTTGCATTTTATACTTCGCACAGCCAGGTTTTGGGCATGGCCTGAGTTCGGGCGCGAGGTATAATACCTAAAGTAATTATTTAGCAGGTATAAATTAACGCCAAAATAAGCGCAAAGGCCTTTACTTCTGATACCCCGGCCCTAAAAGGGAGTCTTTCCGCTATTAAGAAAACCCCGTTTACCAGAGGGGTTCCCCTTTAGGGGTTAGGGGTTTTGGTTGGCAATTTCCAGGTTAGGCTGTTAACCTGAATAGTTATTATTCCAAATCCGTAAAAGTAATGTTATTTTATAGATGTAAATAATTGTTTGTGTTGATTAAAATCATTGTAAATCAAGTCTAAAGCATATATATTTTTTGATAAAAAATGGGTCTTTTTTTATTAAAACCAACCCAAAAATCAATTTTCAAAGGAGCCCGATAAAGCAGTTAAGTGTTACTGCCAGGGTCGCATATCAGAAAATTCACGAACTATTTGTTCGACCGCATATAAACACACAAAATGAAAATCATGAATACACGACATCTATTCCTCGCATGTGCCCTCTGCATCCCCTTAGGGTTGTCAGCCCAGAATATGTTTACCACGGGAAGCGCAACTTCGCTGGGCGCCAATACTT
>JADKAE010000021.1 GCA_016715405.1 Saprospiraceae bacterium
CGCATACCCAGCAGATTCTCGACGCCGTTGGGTAATATGCAACCCTTTTTATACTTTTTGACGCGCATCAAATTATAGCGACTTTTGCATGCGCTCTTCCCGGATAATAGGATCTTTCGGGAGGGGTGAGGCTCACTGACCTTTGTTGGTATACCTGGGTGGTATTCACGGCAATGAAGTGGCCAGTATCAAAGCCATTGAAACCGTGCTCCGCACACCTCCTGGAACGCGAAGCTGAGATACACCCTGGCTTTGTATTCAATGGCACCTTCGATTGGGCCTCCGCGGCAATCTGACAAGCAATCGCCAGCAACCGCTATCAGGAAAAAGACCTCAACCGCTGTTTGGACAACAGAGCCCGCATACGGCGCATCAAAACCGCGCCCATGGAAGCGCTACAGGCCGAACCTGGATTGCGCGAGTTGATCGAATTTTGAAAACAGTTTGGCTATCCAGACAGCCCGATCGGCTGTATCTGCTCGATTACATACCACCAGCGCCGGCGGGGCATTTTTACGGTAGCCACCGACAACCTGAGCATCCGGATAGGCGCCCTCCATGCCCCGGCCATCAAAGGTTATTGGCCCGGATTGGAAGGCACGACACTTCATTATTTTACCGACGAAAATATGGGTATTCCGACCACGGGCGTATCCTTCGAATCGGGTCAGCACGACGACCCCCTGTCTGTCAACCGCGCTATCGCCGCACTCATCAATTGCCTGCAAATCATTGGCTGCATCCCGGAGGGCACTGTGGAAAACCGCTACGACGAAATATTGCGCCATTACAGCGAGGGTTGCCGAAGGTAGCCGAACTGGTCACCAGCCACCGCGTGCACCCCGGCGATCAATTCCAGATGCGCCCGGGTTACGCCAATTTCCAGCCCGTCCAGCGCGGCGAACTGCTCGCCCACGATGCGGGAGGCCCTATAACAGCTATTTCTGATGGATTAATTCTGATGCCCCTATACCAACCGCAAGGCAGCGACGGCTTTTTTATCGTGAAACCGGTGATTTTTGATTTTTGATGTTTAATGCTTGATGTTGGATTAATAAATATAAAAGTTCATCCAACATCCAGCATCCAACATCCAACATCAATCCATCTTCTCCCCATCATTCATGCGAAGCATTTCGAGGAAATCGCGGGCTTGCACGATATTGAGGCGGGTATCGGCTTTGCGGGTGGGGCATTGTTCGAGTTTGGCTGCTTTGGCGGCATCGGTTTCCAACTTAGTGGCCACGCCGGTAATCATATTCATAATCCATTCGGGCTTGCGGCGCTTGGTGATGCCGGAAAAACCGGAGGCTTTGATACGGTCGCCGGTAAGGGCGTGGCAAGAAGCGCAGGATTGGTCGTAGACCGTCTTGCCGTGGGCCACCATCGCGCGGCGTACAGGAAACGTAAGGTTTACGCCTCTGATGAGGATAGGTTCTTTGCCCTCATTGTGCGCTTGGGGTTTGAGGTTTTTGATCTTCTCTTTCGCCTCTTCCGGAATATTTAATTTCGATACATCGGTGGGATTGGCCTGGGGAGGAGGTGTAGACTCTGGGCCTCGGGCGAGGTCATTGGCTTGCCCGGGTTGAGCTTCCGTTGCCGGCGCTTCTTCCACGCTTTGTTCTTTTTTCTGTGAGTCGCTTGCACAGGCCGTCAACAAGGCGGCCAACAAAAAAGCCATTGCATATTTCATCGCTATCATCCATTTAGGCTGCCAAATTTAGGCATAAATCAATTGCCCAGGTATTCTTCCACAAAATACATATTGATTGCGCCGCTGTCGTTTTCGGTAAATTGTCCCTGGTAAGCGCAGCGGAATTGGTTTTTGACCAGTTGGTAAGTCGTTTCCGAAATATTAACCTTGCCCACTTCGCCGTAGGTTTCCATGCGCGAGGCGATATTCACGGTATTCCCCCAGATGTCGTAGGCGAATTTTTTAATACCTACAATACCCGCCACTAAGGGGCCGGTATGGATGCCGATGCGGGCTTCGAAAAACGGCTTGTGATGCAATTTTTTTTCGATAGCCATATGGGCCATGAAACGCTGGATGTCGAGTGCGGCTTGGATCATCTGTATCGCCTCGTTGGCGTCGCCGCTGCCGATACCGCCCACACAGAGATAGGCGTCGCCTACGGTTTTGATCTTTTCCAGGCCGTGTTTGTCAATGATTTCGTCGAAGGCGCGAAAGCAGAAATCGATTTCATCAACGAGCTCTTCGGGTTCGAGTCGTTCGGCAATACGTGAAAAGCCCTTGAAATCGGAAAACATCACCGTCACCATCTCGTGTCTTTTGGCTTTAGCCAATCCATACATTTTCAGTTCTTCGGCGATTTCTACGGGCAGGATATTGAGCAGCAATTCTTCTGATTTGTGTTTTTCTATTTCCAATTCGGCGGTGCGTGCTTTCACGAGTTGCTCGAGTTCGGATTCGTGTTTTTGGATGGTATAAATGCGATAGCGCAATACACCCCATACGGCGCCTACGGCGAGTAATCCGCATAACAATTGAAACCACCAGGTGCGGTAATACGCCTCGCGAATCACGATACGGATGGCCAGTTCGTTTTTATTCCACTCGTCGCGGCCTGTGCGGGCTTTAACCCGGAAGGTATACGTGCCCGCCGGAATATTGGTATAACGCACGGTATTGATGGAGGAAGGCGGCGACCAGTCCTTTTCGTACTCTTCCAGCATATAGCTGAATTGGTTTTGCAGGGGATGTTGATAATCCGCCATTGCAAAGCTAAACGCGAACATTTGGTCGCGGTGGGTTAAGCTCAGCATGTCGTTGTTGCCGATGCCGTAATTGCGTACGAGCAGGCTGTCGCCGCTAAAAACCGAAAAATTGGTAAGCAGCAGGGGCGATTCTATCTGCACTTTTTTGCGCTGGGTAAAGCGGTCGCTGGGATAAAAGGCATTGACGCCGTTGAGCCCCCCGAAGTACATACGGCCGTCGCGCGATTTGAAAAAAGAGATGCGGTTGAATTCGTTGGCCGACAGGCCGTCGTGGGCGTAAAAATTAGCGCAATTTTCTTTTTTGAGGTGAAACCGGCACAGTCCGTTGTCGGTGCTCACCCACAAGCAGGAATCGCCCTCCGACAAGATACCGTTGATGAAGTTGTTGGGGAGGCCGTTTTCGGTGGTATACACTTTTATCTCTCTGGTGGCCAGGTTCATTTTGTGCAAACCGTTGGCGGTGCCGATCCAGAGGTTGCCGGCAGCATCTTCGTAAACGGCGTTGATCTGTTTGTGCCGCAGTTGTCCTTTGCCTTCTCCCAGGCGTTTGATGCGGCCTTTTTTGGGGTCAATCTGCCACAAGCCGTTATTGAGGGTGCCTACCCAGATGAAATCGCTCGTTTTGCCTTGGTACAAGTAGCTGATACGCCCGTCGAGGCTATCCCATTTGCCCTGGTAGTCTTCGAATCGCGTCAGTTTCTTTGTGGTCGGCTGGTAATTGAACAGGGAATATTCATACCCGAACCACATGAGGCCTTTCGCGTCAACCATAACGGCGCCGAGGTCAATGTTGGGCATGCGAAACAAGGTATCGACCTGTAGCGTGCGCAAGTCGATACGCCAGCCGTTGCCGGTCCACAAAGCATTATCGTGGTAAAGCAGCCCGAAGGGGTAGTTGAAATAATCATTGGAAGGGAAAAGTGGGCGCAGCGAGTTGATGCGGGGTCGAGTACGTGAATGGAATTGTAATACGAAATATAAATGCGTCCTTGTTCGTCTTCGGTAATGCCGCGGGTGCTGCAATACACGTTGCTGCAGTATTCGCTGCCTCCGCTGAGGTAGTGGGAAAAGAGGTTGTTAGACTGCACAATTTTTATAGCCCCAAAATCGGAGGCGACCCAGACTACTCCTGAGCGGTCTTTGAAGATTTGCCGGTAGGTGCAGATATTTTTGACGGTCTGCCGGATGGGGTCGTCGTAATCTACCATCTGTCCGCTGAGGGCGTCGTAGTACCAGAGCGTGCCGGCGCCGCCGATCCACAGATGTCCTTCGGGTTCTACAAATAATGCGTTGGCCTGGATATTAGCCGGCAGCCGCTTGTTGATGGGATGCGGCAGGGGCTGTGCGGCGCCTTCCGCCAGGGTATACACATGGCCGTTGCCAAGCAAGATCCAAAGTGCGCCCTTCCTTTCCTGAAGTTGTACGATACGCGATAAAGTGCGGTCCTTTCCGCGCAGGGGCAGCTCTATTTTACTTTCGAGGCGTCCGTTGGGCTGAATTTTCCACAGCTCATTTTCAAAAGCGCCCACATACAGTGAATTTCCCAGGCGAGCAAAAGGCCGCCGCGCGTAGGCGCCATCCAATTCCAGTACTGCCTCAAGGTCGCCACCGGGATTTACTTTCAGCAGCGTATTGCCGGCCGATTTTTCGTTGTAGACCGCGCTCCACACCGAGCCGTCGATATCCTGGAACAGGCTGTGAGGCACCATCGCTTCGCGTCGTACCGCTGTTTCATTTCTCAGCCGAATGCGATGAAAGCGACCTTCGGCCGGATTAAATACAGTCAGAAAATCGGTCTTGCTCGATTTTGAACACGTTGCGGTGGCTGAGGCCGTCTTCAAATTCGTAGACTTTGATCTGGTATTGGTCGTTTTGGGCTACGGTTATGCCGGTAAGTTGCCACACCAATAGCCATGCCAGCGCAAATTTTGCGGCAAACGGCCATAGGGCTGGTAGTCTGGTGTGCGTTGTTTTCATATTTCCAAAGATACGATATACCGCATTGCGTCAATCCTTACTTTTTATTCTCTGGGTTGAGTAACGTGCGTTTATGGTAATTTCTACTTTGCGGAGTTTCATGGTATCCGGGTCGTAAGCGACCTGAGGCCGTTAGGGTCGACGGCGCCTTTGACGGGCGTCTGCGGGTTGTGAACGGGTTGCTTTGTTATTATTAAACTGCCCCTTTGAATGTAGTTGCGCAATACGCCTTTGTTGTAGTTGGTAATCGCATTTTCCATGGTTTCTACCCTGTTGTCGGCAATCCGCCAGGCTGCCGATGCTCGAACCTTCGGATATAGCGCTATATCCCGCCAGGTGATTTCTACCTGGTCGCCTTTTGACAGCATACCCGATAGATTAGCCAATAGCTGGTTTGAAGTCATTATTGCCTTTTTGCAGATCGTTTTGGAAAAAGCGACTCATCAACTCGTCTGCTATTGGTATTTTGTTGAAGCGTTGTGTTTTTCGCAATTGATCATGTAATCTTTTTGTTTGATTGAAAAATAATTGTATTCGGATTCGTAATCGCTTCTGGCTGATTTTTCTGGTGATCTGTGGTCAAAATATACCGTGATTGGCTCCTGCTGCGTATTTGTTCCTTGCTGTGGAGGGGGCTCCTTTTCAGTAAATTGCATAAATACATTAACGGTATAATTATCACGGTCTGTTGGCAATTCAAATGCGGTAGTAGCACTATTAAAACCTTGTTTAACTATACGTATTGAGTACTTTTTACCGCTTGTTCCTGTAAATAAATTGGTTGCTCCATCAGTCACAAAGACCGATTTAACAAGTTTTTGACTGCCATCGTCTAGCACTTCACTCAATTCAATGTTTGTCCCGTATATATATGCTTCAACAGGGCTTGAAGTCACGGAGATGCTAACGGTCCGGGTTTCCTGGGGGATCGGATCCTGTCGCAGGGGAGTGAGGTTGGCAGTGTAGCTACCGCTGGTCCAATCCCGTGCAGAGAGGCGTTCGCTGTATGGCCGGTAGCCCGATACACTTACGGTAACAAAGCGCCGGAAGGCGTTTTTTCTGTCGACTCAATCCGGAAATCGCCATTGCGCAGGGCAATAGCTGCACGCGACTCATTGTCGTTCCCCAGCGTGTATGCCACCCGGGCATCGTTGTTGTTAATCCGCTCTTTGGTGTTTGCGTCTACCAGTTGGATATTCAGACTGTATACGTCCGGTAGCTGGATGGTGTTTTTTTTGTTGTCAATATTGCGACCTGTGGGCAGGCGTAATTTATTAGGTTGGGCCGCCCAGGTTTGCGTATGGGCTATTACAAGCTGCGCCACGGCGGTTCGCGTACGCGGCGTAATGAGCCGCACGCGCAGGCTGTCGGTGCGGAGGTCTGCATCCAGGCGCAGGGGTTTTCGAAGTACCAGCGTATCGACGCCTTGCCCCGGGCGGGCCACTGCGCCGGCAATAGTAAATCCACGCGGCACGGCGCCTTTGTCGTCGAGTGGCGCCAGGTCGAGGCGCAGGTCGCTGTATTGGCCGGGGTCGTAATAGTATTCCACTACGACCGGCAACTCACCGTTGCGGCCTTCCAGTACGCGCACGTCGAGGATGCGCGAGGCGCGTATGCCCAACAGGGTCTCGAGGTTGGGGGCGTAGCGCAGATTTTTGAAAAAAGAACTATCGGTAAGCGCCAATAGCTGCGTGTAGTAAGCCGTAGCCGAGTCGCGCTGGTCGAGGTAGAAGTGGATGAGGCCGACGCCGTGCAGCGCTTCCAGGTTGACTTCGGCTAATGCATTGGTGTAATCGGCGAGGGGCCGGGTAGCCCGTCTGAACAGTTGTTGCACACCCGGCAGCGCCTCTATATCCAGCGAATCTTCGAGGAAAGACTGGTATTGCTGCTGGGCGGCGTTGTAGTATACCTTGTTCAAGTTGTCGTAAGCTACGAAATAATCACCTACAAAATCCGTAGCTATCTGCATGATAGTTGCGGGCTTTCTAAAATCTATAGCTTTCGGAAGTAGGCGATAGCAGAAGTATCTTTGGTTTCATCCCATTGCCGCACACCCATGTTGTTGTAAACAATAGCACTGTCAATTTTGAGGGTTTCTTTTACAAAAAAGGCATGGCGCAAGCTGTCGGGGTCGGTCGCACACTCGCCGAAAACGGAAGTGCAGAGGGCATCGGTGCCCGAAAGGCCGCGCATGAGGCCGAGGAGTATCAGGAACAAAGCCAATAGCCCTGAGGCCCACCAGAAGTCAGAGGTAAAGAAGGGGCGATTTTTGGTGATGGGGGGAGGGGGCGAATCGGCCAGGCCTTTAGCGAGAAAGGTGGTTAAGTCTTCACCGCCGCTGCGCCTCAGCTTGTTACCACCGCCTTTCGTCGGCACGCTGCTGGTGTAACTCGTATGCCTCCCGACTACCTGATTGAGCTCGGCTTCCTGTTTTTTGTTGAGGATGCCCTTTTCAATCATATAGCGGATGGCATCCTGGTAGGATTTGTCGTCGGGATTGATGGCAAATTGCTGGATGGCCAGGTTGGTCTGGGCTTCGAGGTTGGCGTGGCCGTTGAGGGTATTGTCGATTACGGCCTGCAATTCTTCTTTTACAGCCTGGCGGGCCAGCTTTTCTGCTTCAGGGTCGAGGTCGTCGAGCATTTCTTCGCGCAGGCGCGGGTCGAGGCGGCCGCTCTGCATCCAGGGTATCCGGGACAGACGCAGCAGGTTGTCGTAGGAGACTACCACGCCTTTTGGCGCCAGGGCTTTCCCTATGGCCAGGGTGATTTCCCAGGTGGGCGTGGGATACACGGCCAGCGCCCGCAGCCAGGTGAGCAGTTGGGGGTATCCTTCGAGGTACTCCTCATGGTCTTGCAAAGTGCGCCAGCGGCGGTAGTTGAGGTCGCCTTCCTGGCGGCGATTTTGCTGTATGGATTCCCATTGGGTGTATACCAGGGGCAGATCTTCGGTTTCGAGGCCGGCTTCTACGTAGGTGGCTGCGTCGCCCAGTCCGCGTATGTCCGCAGGGAAGAGGGCAAAAAACTGATAAAGGATGCCTTCGCGGAAGGTCCACGATCGCGGCGGCAGGGGCGTAAGCAGCAGGCGATGCCGCCAGGGCCGGAACCCCGCCTGGTAGTCGGCGCGCAACCGTGGGCGTTCTGTGGCGTAGGGATCGAGCAGGGCGTGGGCGTTGCCCATCACTACGAGCCGGTGCTCGGGGTATAGCCGGTGCAGTACGTCGAGCGAGACGCCGGTGGGATACGCGTGATTCCAAAACCGGTGAAAATCGGTATCGTAATAAAATATGTCGAGGTGGACGTCCTGCGAGCGCAATTGGCCGGCCAGGTACTGAAACAGCCGGGTTTGGTGGCTGAGGTGCGTCTGTTCGTCTACCAGCATCAAATAATCGGTAGGCCGGGTATTGTAGCGGAAGCGAAATTCAGGGAAGCCACCTTTGTTAATAGTGGCTTTTACAGTAGCCGGCACATCTACGAGCCTTACCAGTCCTTCCTGACGCAAGCGCAAGGCGTCGGCCAGGCGGTATTGCTCGCGGGAGGGGCGGATTTGGCCGTCCTGGTTGCGCCAGGGAATAAAATACGGTGCGCGGTCGGTTGATTCCAATTTGGGCGCCTGAGGCGGCGGGGGTGGTTTCGGTTTTTCGCGCAAGGCCCATTTTACCCAAAAAAACAGCATGGTAAGGGCAAGCAATACCATGGCTATCCAGGCGCCCCAACTGAATACGGCGGTGGCGCTATAGGTGTCTTCATAGAGCGGAAATTCGGGCAGATAGGCTTTTTCGCGGCCAATGTCGACGGCTTTGGAGAAACTCGATTCACAGAAGCTGGAGGCTATGGTATCGCGCACGGTAAGCGTGACGGTATAGCGTATGTTTTTGTCGTAGCTGTGTTTGGCGCTGATCCCCTTCCCCTCGGCGCCGTCGCCAAAATCCCATTCGTAGCTGAACCCCTTGCGGTCGGCGGCTTCGGCTTTAAAGGTGACCTGCCGGGCATCAGTGCTGCTTTTTTGGATAACGATATCTTTGATTTCGGGTGGGTCGGCGCAGTTGATGCGAAGGGGCATATTGATCTCAAGAGAATCGTTGCCACTCCGGTGGAAGGCAAAAAGTTGAACTGTTTTGTCGTAGCCGCCTTGGAGCGAATCGAGTACAAAGGTCCAGTCGTAGGTGGTATCGCGGCGTTCAACGGGGCCGGTCGTCGCCGTCCATCAGCCGCCATTCAAAGCGATACTCGAGCGAGTCGGCGATGGTGGAGCTATTTACAAACAAAAAAGTATCGCCTACCGCCTCTCCGCCCGACTTGTAAAAACCGACCACAACGTCCGGTTTTCCTTGGGGTGGTACCAGCCACTTGTAGAGTTCGTAACCCAGCCATAAAGCGGCCAGCGCGCTCAGCAACCACCAGATGGGAGGAGGAATATACTTCCACCAGCGTTTGCGCGGCGGCAGTGGCAGCGGCATTTGCATATCATTCCACCACAGGTCGAAAACCTCATAAAAACGGGCTTGTTCTGCGGCGCTTTTGGTGAGCACCGGCGCCAGCAGGTATTTGAGGCGCGCGGGTTCTTTCAGGAATGCTTTGGCGGGGCCGTTGAGCACTTCCCATACTCGCAGCCGCTCTGAGGGGGTAATCTGAAATCCCGAGAGTTCGAGGCGCTGGATGAGGCGCTCTGCCGGAAGGTTGATATGTGGAGCAGGCTGGTCCGTGATTTTTTGTTTTACATCATGGCCCGGATAGCTTCCAGGTCTTCTTTTGTTTTCACCAAAATGGTCAGATTATCCCGCAGATGCGTTTGCTGGGCGGCGGCGTCGAGTTCAAAGATCTTTTCCATTTCCAGTATGCGCAGCCAGGAGATCAACTCGGCGGTAGCCGGCGGTTTTCGCACAGCGCGCTGGCGAACGATCGTAAACTTCTCGATAAGCTCGCTGAGCAGTTGGTCGGTGTACTGGGTAGCGCCGCCGAGTTGGGCTTTGGCGATTTCCAGCAATTGCTGGGGGCTGGGGAAGGGGATATGGTAAAACACGCAGCGTCGCAAAAAGGCGTCGGGCAGGTTTTTTTCTGAATTGCTGGTCAGGATAACCACAATACGCTGTTCGGGGCCGCGGCTCACGCGGTAGTTGTCCTGTTCTTTTATAAAAAATTCGAGGTTTTCGATCTCGTTGAGCAGGTCGTTGGGAAAATCGCGTGGGGCTTTGTCGATTTCGTCGATAAGTACTACCGAACTTTGGGCTTTGTCTTCCAGCGGTGTCTTGAATTTGCTGCGATCCAATGCGCCGGGGTTGGTTAATGCGATTGCTTTGCCGAGGGCCTGCAAGTCAATAAAGTCGGCGGTCTGCGGCGTACCCTGGCCCACGTCGCGTTTGATATTGGCGGCCTGAAAATGCCCCAGGGCGTCGTAGAGGTAAAAAAGGTCGCGGGAGGAAGAAGACGTTTTGGTGTAAAACTCCAGCGGCCTCGCCGAAAAGGCGTATTTGCCCTTGTCTTTTGCGAGCTCGTGGGCCACTTTGAAAGCCAGCTTGGTTTTGCCGGTGCCGGGTTCGCCGGTGAGCAACAGGGGTTGGTTGAGTGCAATAGCCACCTCGACGGCGTTGCGCAAGCCCTCATCCATGATGTATCGCTCAGGGTCGAAGGGGATAGTAAGGTTGGGAAGTATCCTGATCTTCATCGGATATAGCGTTTGTTGTAATCGTCAATTATTTTGAGGAGGGACATTTCTACGTCCTCCATATAAAATTCCTGTTGGTCTCTAAAGTGTTCGTCCATCAGCGCTTTCCGGTCGCGGGTAGTAGGGGCTATTTTTTTATATTTTTCAAACCAGCGGCCTATGTCGCGGGTGGCCACCATATCGAGTTCGGGTAAAGCCTGGATGATATCAGTGCGTTGGACGAGGGTTTCTACCTGGGTTTTCACCTCCTCGTCTCCCTCGTCATATTCTAAGGCAAAAAAGAAGAGAAAGGTGGGATAATTGGCCGGCAAATCCACCTGGCAAAAGTTTTTAATAAACCAGCCTGCTGCTTCGGGCGTAAGTTGGGGGTCCCAGTCAAACTGGCTGATGTGCAGGTTGACGCTCACAAAATCGCGGGCGGTAAGTCCCTGCAATTTCGGACTGCGTTCGGCTGCGTAGTACAGGTTGCGATCCAAAAGCGGCTCGTGTTCGTTGACGGGGATGCCCAGCGCCGCAAAAAGGCTTTTGACGATATTTTTTTTGTAAATATCGATATCATTGCTGAATTCGAAGGTGAATTCGAATTGCAGAGACTTGCAGGTGGAGCTAAGTTCGGGGTTGAGGTAGTCGAGCAGGCGGCCTTCGAGGTCGTAGGCAATGCGTTTGAACATGCCCTCGTGCGACTGCCGCTCGTCGCCGTAGAGGTAGTAGAAATGGGCTTTTTTACCGGCGGCGGCTCCAAAGATGCGGCCGAAGGTATCGCTCTGATCCACGCGGTCGCAGGTATGGCAGTGGTAATCGTGCAAAGCGTCACTTGTCGAAGGGGCGGGGCCGTCGGCCGCTGCGCGTATTTCGCCGATAAAAACCAATACGCCCTGATTGATGCGCTGTAGCGTCACGGCGTATTCTTCGCGGGTGAGCAGGCCTTTGAAGTAATCCGATTTGGAGGTGTTGAGGCGAGCCAGTTGAAGCTCTATTTCCGTAAGTTTAGCCGGGGCGTGCGACTGTACCCATAGCTTTAGCGCTTCGAGGGCAATGTCGGTTTGTCCATCGGTCAATTGCTGGCTAATATCGCTTAAGGAAGGCGCTGGCATATACTATGGGCGGTGGCTTTTACGGTTTTAACTTGTAAATTTAACAATATATTGGGCGGAATAGCGCGCATGTGGTGTAAAACAAGTCCGTTTTTTGTATTTTTAGTTTGAAAATTCAATTTATTCCAAAAAAAATAATCCGATGGCCAACATTACCCGACCCGCAGAAGGGGAATACAATCCCTATTACAGCACGTATATTGATAAAGTAAGGGGCGACGACATCCTGATGACGCTCGAAGTCCAGCTGGAAAGTACGACGGAATTTATCCGCCGCTTCGACTACGACAAACAAGACTACCGCTATGCGGAAAATAAGTGGACGCCCAAAGAAGTATTCCTCCATATCCTCGATGCCGAACGCGTTTTTGCCTACCGCGCCCTGCGCGTAGCCCGCGGCGACGAGACCCCCTACCCGGCTTCGACCAGGATCAATACGTACCCGAGTCGAATGCCGGCATTCGTAGCCTCGAAAGCATCGCCGAAGAATACGAAGCGGTGCGCAACGCCAGCTTGCAACTATTTCGCTATCTCACTGACGACCAATTACAACGCCGGGGCGTAGCCAATAACAGTCCTATCAGTGCGCGGGCTCTGGCCTATATCATTGCCGGCCACGAGATTCACCACCTTGGGGTGCTGAGGGAGAGGTATTTGGGGAGGTAGGCGGAGGGGCGACTGTACGACTGTACGACTGTACGACTTTACGACTGTAGGACTGTGACTGACTTTACGACAATCTTGGGTTTTGTATTCAATGCCGTCACCTCCCGGGGTGCTCCCAGGCCGTCACCATCCAGGCGGATACCCGTGCCGTCACCTCCAGGGGCGCTCCCAAGCCGTCACCTCCCAGGCGAATACCCAGGCCGTCACTTCAACAGCGTAAGACTGCCTGTTGCCAGGAGTTCCACGCCGTTGCAGAAATGACTTATGCGGTAAAGTAGAACGCCGGGATTAATAGTTTGGCCGTCGTAGGTGCCGTCCCATTTGGCGAAGGGATCGGTGGTATAGAATACGCGGTTGCCCCAGCGGTCGAAGATCTCGAAAGAGAGGAGTTCCTGCAGGGCGAAGGGGTTGCTGATGCCGTACTCATCGTTGAGGTCGTCGCCATTGGGGGTAAAGGCGCGGGGTAGATATACCACGTCGCAGACCAGTGAATTAGGGTCGACTACCGTCACTCGCAGGGAATCGCTGGCCACGCATGTGGATACGCTATCGCTCAGGCGCAGGGTATAGGTAAATGTGCCCGCTTGAGAGGGAGTAATCACCGGCTCCGGTGTATTCGAAGGGTTCACATCGCCCGCCGGCGTCCATTCGTATAACGTAGCGCAGGAATTATTGAGTCTGATCTGTATGGGACTACCGAGGAAGATCAGCGTATCGCGGTTGTCGATCATATCCGGGGAGAGTTGGAGGCCTTCTATTTCGGCTTCTTTGAGTGCCCGGTTATAGATGCGCAGTTCGTCGATGAGGCCGTCGAAGGGTACTTCATTGCCGCCGATGCAATTGCTGCTGCCGATGGTGAAGTTGCCGTCGTTGAGGATATTCACGCGGGAGGCGGTGCCGAGGTCGCCGGCAAACTGGCCGTTGACGTACATTTTCAGGCGCAGGTTGTCGCGCACCAGCGCCACGTGTTGCCAACAAGAGGTATTGTCGATGGTGTGCACGAGGGATACGCCCTTGAGCGGGTCTTGAATCATTGCGGCGTTGAGGGTGCGGGTCTGGGGCACGTAGCGGATATAGAAGATGTTTTCATCGCCGCAGTCGGCGCTGCGTTTCGACAGCAGATACTGGGTGCCGTTGATGCCTACCGGTTTGAAATAGAAGCTTATAGAAATATCTTCGGTGTCAAATTCTTTATTGACATTGTCGGAGCCGAGCACTACCAAAGCGTCGTCGCCGCCGTCGAGGCGCAGGGCCTGGCCGCTCACGCCGCATACGTAAGAGGGATCGCCGATTTCTACGCCCGTATTGGCGGAGTTGCCGGTGTCGTCTTGTGGGCCGATATTAAACGAATAATACGCTACAAGGCCTATATTGGTTTGCGCCTGAAGGCGAAAGGTCAACAGGGCAAAGGATAAAAATAAGAGAGAGAAGATGCGCATTTGCGGTAATGTTTTAATGAAATTGGCGTAGGTAGCCCAGTGACTACAACGCCAAAAGCGGGCATTCATTTTTTGCCGGTGCAAATTTATAAGAAAGAGTGAACAGTGAACTGTGAACAGTGAACAGATCAAGGAGCAGTTCACAGCTCACTGTTCACAGTTCACTTAAAAAGGCCTTCCAGCCCGGGAGGAATCATATTTTGGATCATATTCTGGCTTTCGGCGGCTTCTTTTTCGGCGGCGAGGGCCAGCGCGCGGTTGACGGCCACCGTGACGAGGTCTTCTACCTGCTCCTGGTCATCCCACTCTAGCAGGGTTTTGTCGAATTTGATGTTGAGTATTTCACGGGCGGCATTGGCGGTCACTTTCACGGCGCCGTCGCCGGCTTCGGCTTCAATGGTTACAGCTGCCAGCTTTTCGTGCATGGCTTTTTGCTGTTCTTTTGCTTGTGATAAAAGGTCTCCGAACATTATTATGTGGTTTATGGATTTGGAATGGAATTGGTTTGTTTAGAAGGGTTTAGTGCATTCGCAGTTTAGCGTTAGGGTTTAGTTGTCGGTTGTTCGGTTGTTTATAGGTTTATAAGTTTATTGAACGACAACCGAAAACAAAAGTCGCCCCCTCTCCCCCTCTCTCACTCTCCCACTCCCCGTATTTCTCCGGGCAAAAAGCGGGAGGCGTAGCAATCCTGTTGGGCGTTTTCCACGGGGTAGCGGCTATACAACTCCCAGACGGCTTCCTCCGGGAGTGCGTAATCGTATATGCGCAATTCATCCAGGACGCCTTTGAAGCGCTCGGCGCGGCCGCCGCGGAGGCAGGGGCTGTTGGAAAACGACAACAGCGCCTCGTTGCTGATATCTACGCCGCTGCAGCGAAATCCCCTCTTTTGGGGTACGCCGTTGATATACGTCTTGGCTTCAAAGCCTTCGCGGGTCAGTGCGAAATGCATCCACCTGGTGCTATCGAGCTTGGGTGATATCTCGTCGTAGTATTTGGCGGGGTTTTCGAACAGCCTGGTATCTACTATTCGGTCGTTCTGGTCGAGCAAGAGGTCGAGGTGGCTGTATTCGTCGCAAAGTTCGCGTTTGGAGAGCATACTTTGGGCGAAAGCCGATTGTTTTTCGGTTTTAAAATAAAAACTGACGGTAAAATCAGTAGTACCGAAATAGCGGTTGACAAGTCCCTCAAACTCAATAAAATCATTAATGCCGTCAAAAAGCAGTCCGTCGTCTTCGATGCCGCACCAGCATTGAATATCGCCGTACATAATGCCATTAGAGCCCTTTCCGCTATCGTCGCGCGCGTCACATTGGTTGAAGGAATAATAGGCTACCAGGCCGTTTTCCAGGATGTGGGAGGAAGGGGCCAGGGCCAGCAGTGCGCAAAGCGGAAGGGAGGCAACAAGGGCAAATCGGCGCATGAGCAGGGAGATTTGTCCAAAGATAGGCAGTCTGGCGGTAGAAGTCAAGTTTTTGGACTTAGTCCCAAAGTCTCCCTATGATTTCGGCTAATTAATTCCGCTATACCGTTCCACAAAAGCCTTCATCTCGTCCACCATTTCGGGAGAGCCCATGGCGATTGTAGCGCGCTGGTGCAGGTCGTGGACCTCCAGGTCGAGTACGCGTTCCAGTTGGGTGGTGATGGCTTTGCCGCCCGCTTGCTCTACGATAAAGCTGAGCGGATTGCATTCGTATACCAGTCGCAATTTGCCCTGTGGGTATTTGCGGGTATTGGGATACAAAAAGATGCCTCCCTGTAAGAGGATGCGGTGGATATCAGACACCATAGAGCCGATATAGCGCAGGCGCAGGTTCATATCGGAACACTGGTCGATATAGCGGCGCATGTCTACGTCGAATTTGAGGTAGTACCCCTGGTTGACCGAATAATAATTGCCGCGCTGGGGGATTTGAATGTCGCGGTGCGACAGGCAGAATTCGCCGATCGTGGGGTCGAGGGTGAAGGCGTTTACGCCACGGCCGGTACTGTACACCAGTAGCGTAGAAGTACCGTAAAGCACGTATCCTGCGGCCACCAGTTGCGAGCCTTTTTGCAGAAAATCGGCCAGCGTGCAAGAGTCGCCGGTATCGCTTATGCGTCGGTAGATGCCGAAGATCGTGCCCACCGATACGTTCACATCGATATTCGAAGAGCCGTCGAGCGGGTCGAACACCACCACGTATTTCGAGGGTTTGTCGTTGACGGTAGGGAAAGTGATGATCTCCTCTATTTCCTCCGAGGCCACGCCGGCGCATTCGCCGCTATTTTTGAGGCATTCGATCAACTTTTCGTTGGCGTAGAGGTCGAGTTTTTGCACGGCATCGCCGCTGGCGTTTTCCACTTCCGCCGTGCCGAGGATGTTGAGCAGGCCGGCTTTGTTGACTTCGCGGTTGACAATCTTGGCTGCTACGCCGATATCGCGCAGCAATCCGGTAAGTTCGCCGGAAGCAAAGGGGAAGTCCTTTTGCCGGCGAATAATGAATTCATCGAGCGTTATAATCCGGTTCATGGCTGGTTAGGTATAAAAGTCGCTATAAAGGTAATAGGTTTTTGCATCGCCTGCCGGAGTTGTGGAGCAAATATTCTATTCATGCAACCATTATACGGCCTTGCGGGTTATATGGGTTTATATTTTTACGCTAAATTGGCCTTGTGAAGCAACTCGCCTACCTAAACCGCTATTTCCTGAAATACCGCTGGCATCTGCTGGGCGGTATCCTTTTCGTATCTATATCCAACTACTTCCGCGTTTTGCAGCCGCAGATGATCCGCGAAGCACTCGACCTGGTAGTGGAAAATATCGGCTTGCACCAATTGTACAAAGGCGCCGCCCTGCAAAGCGAGTTATACCAGTCGCTGGAAGAATATTGCTGTATTTCGGCATATTGGTATTGATACAGGCGCTGATCATGGGCATTTTTATGTATTTCATGCGGCAGACCATCATCGTGATGTCGCGGCTGGTGGAATACGATATTCGCAAAGAAGTTTTTGCCCACTACGAACGCTTGTCCACTTCATTTTACAGAAGGAACAATACCGGCGACATGATGTCCCGCATTACCGAGGATGTCTCCAAAGTGCGCATGTACATCGGCCCCGCCGTTTTATACGGCATCAACCTGATCTCCTTGTTTGTGATGGTCATTTACGCCATGGTCAGCGTAAGTCCCAAACTCACGTTGTATTGCCTGGCGCCGCTGCCCCTGTTGTCGATATCCATTTATTACGTCAGCGACCTCATCAACAAGCGCAGCGAGGTTATCCAGCAACAACTGGCACGCCTCAACAGCATTGCGCAGGAAGTGTATTCCGGTATTCGTGTGGTGAAGTCGTACGTGCAGGAAAAACCGATGGCGCAGCATTTTACCAAAGAAAGCGAAGACTACAAGGTCAAGTCGCTCAAACTGGCGAAGGTCGACGCCTATTTTTATCCGCTTATGCTGCTCATGGTGGGCGCCAGCACGCTGCTCACCGTAGACATTGGCGGCCTGCAGGTCATCAAGGGCGAGGTGACGCCCGGCAACATCGCCGAGTTTGTAATTTACGTCACCATGCTCACCTGGCCGGTGACGGCTATCGGCTGGATTGCTTCTATCATGCAACAGGCGGCAGCTTCGCAAAAGCGCATCAACGAATTTCTGCATACCGAATCAGATATCGTCAATCCGGTCGCCGCGCAGCCGGCTGCGCCGTTTAAAGGCCAGGTTGTTTTCGACGACGTCACCTTCGTTTACCCCGATACCGGCATCCAAGCCCTCGAAAAGGTGAGTTTCAGCCTGCAGCCCGGCCAAAAGATGGCCATTATCGGCCGTACGGGCTCTGGGAAAAGCACCCTGGCCGAATTGCTGGTGCGCATGTACGACGTCACGTCGGGCGCCATCCGCATCGACGGCGTGGATATCCGCGAGCACAACCTCGACAACCTGCGCCGCCGCATCGGTTATGTGCCGCAGGATGTATTTCTTTTCTCCGATACTGTCGCGGGCAATATCGCCTTTGGGAAACCCGGCGCGCAGGAGGAAGAAGTGAAGGCTTTCGCCAAATATGCCGCCGTTTATCAGGACGTCATGGAGCTTTCGCAAGGATTCGAGACCGTCGTCGGCGAGCGGGGCGTTACGTTGTCGGGCGGCCAAAAACAACGCGTGTCCATAGCCCGGGCGCTCATCAAAAAACCCGACATCGTCATTCTCGACGACTGCTTATCGGCGGTAGATACCAACACCGAAAAGCAGATACTGGGGTATTTCACCGAAGCGCTTTCGGATAAGACCGCCATCATCATCACCCACCGCATATACTCGCTGTTACAATTCGACAAGATCATCGTGCTCGATCACGGTCGAATTGCCGAAATGGGGACCCACGAAGAATTGCTTGCCCGGAAGGGATATTACGCCGAGATGTTTGAAAAACAATCGCTCGAAGAGAACGAGCAGCCGGTATGAGAGTTTGTTTGGACATTCGTCAATTGGCTACAAGCGCCCAATTTTGTTTTATACTTCGTAGCGTTTTTCGCCGTAGCTGCCGGCTACGTCTGCAAAACGCGCCTCCTCTAAAACAAAATTTGCTCGTTTTCGCGCAATCACGAAAGCCCAAACAAGCTCTGAATCTTTTCTGCGCTTTGTTTTGATATTTTAGGCAAATCTTTACATTTGTAAAGTAATGTCATTATTTCACTAAATATCAAAAACGTGGATAACGATAGGGGCCAAAGGAGATTTGAGAGTGTGTATTCAAAAAAAGTTCGCGCAGGGAAAAGAAGAACCTACTTTTTTGATGTGCGCAGAACCAAGGGGGACGACTTCTATCTCACGCTTACCGAGAGCACCAAAAAGTTTAACGGCGACGGCTACGAGCGCCACAAGATCTTTTTGTACAAAGAAGACTTCAATCGCTTCCTCGGAAACCTTGAAGAAGTGATCAATTATATCAAAACCGAATTAATGCCCAATTACGACTACGACGAATTCAGCCGTCGCCATGACGAATACGACGACGAAGAGGATATGGGCGAATTCGAAGATACTCGTCGCAATACCAGTAAAGACGAGGAAATGACCTGGTAGTGATTGCGCGCCGCGCAATTTTTCCATAAAAGATGCAGGGTTTACTACTTATGGTGGTAAACCCTGCACTGCTAATAACCTTGGTGAAAAAAAATGTCCGCATCAAGCGGAATAAGTTCGTGGGGTTTTGGTTTTTCGGTGTTGTAACTATAAGACACAACTTGTGATCTTACCCCCTACGCTGTCGAAAAAATCCTTTTACAAATCCTTTACATCGTTTTACACCCTAAAAACGACTTGCTTCTGGCCTGCCTATACCTTTGTTGTATTATTTCACCAATCAAGCAAAGTCATGAATATCCAAATCCTTGCTATTTTGCTAGTTATTCAAGCTTTTACCGCCTGCCAGCCGGCCCCGGACAATATACGTGTGTCCGCAGCAAGCATCGGTTTTCAATCCGCAGACAGCAGTAAACAAGACTCGGAAAGATCACTGTTACCAGCAGCTAATATCGTTTATCAATCTGTAGATAACGGGCAGACGTGGCAGGACGTCAGCGCAGGACTACCCGGTGACGTGCAGCCTGAGAGTATTTTTACCGGCGCCAACGAAATCTTTTTAGGTACTCAAAACGGGTTGTACCGCAGCAGCAACACCTCCACAACCCCGATATGGAGACAAGCGCTTTTCCTGTATGGAAGAATCACTGCTATTTTTCCCGGTCGTACAGGGCTATATGCATGTAGTTATGAACACGGTCTTTTTCATAACATAACAGGTACTGACATATGGATGCCCCTGACCAATACCTTGAAAGATAAGACGGTATGTACGGTTTTGGAAACCGGTGATGGCGCCCTTTTCGTCGGCTGCGACAGCGGCATATACAAATCTGCAGATAGCGGACAAACCTGGAAACAGGTCTTTGCCGAAGGCATTGTCCTGAATATAGTAGAAATGGGCGGCGTGCTGATAGGCGGCGGCGTAAATGGCGTGCTGCGCTCGACCGATGGCGGCGAGCACTGGGATTATGTGCTAAACGAAAACATCCTGGCCAAAAAAACGGGACTCATCGGAAATCAATTCGTCACCATCCTCGGCACCACTGACGCCACAAAGCTCATTCCAGAGGGTGTCACCCACAGGCTGCGCACTTCCGACGACGGCGGCAAGACCTGGCATCGGTTGGAGCGGGCCCTTTTTCCGGTCCAGGGCGTATACGACATGGACGAGCGCCTTTCGCAGGTGAAGGATCTATACGACATCATACAGGCGGGCGAATACCTGTTTTGCAGCTTTGATGCCGGTATCTTCCGCTCCTCCGATCAGGGCAAAACATGGGAGCCTGTTTTCCCTACCAACGGCCAGGTGTCGTTCAATTTAGCTGTTTCGGGCCAAGTGATTTATGCTGTACAAAAAAGTGCTGGGTGTTGAAAATATAGCTATTTTGTCGTGTATCCATTTTGCCATATTTTTATACCTCATTCACGATGGAAAGAAGACAATTTATTCAAAAAGGCGCCACCGTAGCCCTTGCAGGTGGATTGCTGACAAACCAAGCTATAGCAATGCCTACAACTAAAGTATTTATCCACCACGTATATTTTTGGTTGGCGAATCCGGAAAGCGAAGCGGATTTGAATCAACTAATAGCGGCGTTGAAAAAATTGAGTGAAGTGCCCAATATTCAACAATTTCATATCGGCGTTCCTGCCGATACCCGTAGAGAGGTGATCGAAAGCAGCTATCAGGTATCCTTGTGTTTGTTTTTTGCCGATTCGGAAGAAGAAGCGATTTATCAAATACATCCCCTTCACCTTAAATTTGTGGAAGAAAATAAGCACTTGTGGAAAAAAGTGGTGGTTTACGATTCGGTAGATATTTAGCGCTTATTCGGGGCGAACTATGTAAGTAGTTTTTTGATCAAAACAACCTGTCCCAAATGATAATAGCTATGTTCGATCATACCGTCAATATTTCTCAAATAGGTGCCATATTTTTCATCCACAAAAACGGCGTGTAATTTTTCTTCAGGCATTTGTTCTACAAACTGGGCGAATTTTTCGGCATCGCTAAATAATTTATCTCTTAGCTGTTCCCAGTCTTCCTGTGATTGGATAGGCAGGAGGTCAAAGCTGTATTTGTCTTTGATATCCAGCGTGCCGCCTTCAAATACGTTCAAAATGCCGGCAATGTAATAGTGAATATGGTAGGTGAGCGCGGCAATAGTATTAAATGTGCCCACCTTATGGGTAGCCAGTTGCCAGGTTACGTCCGATAATTGGGCTTTAAAATTGGTGTTGGCTACCCAGGTACCGTTTAGAATCACTTCCCGGAAGCGATTGGCTGATTGCGTTGCCAGGCTCATTTTTATAAGATTTTAATGTAACTGTTTAGTAGGGTTTAGCGTTAGGGTTTAGTTTTCTAAACATACAGCTAAACCCAATCGCTATACCGCACGCCGTCAAGTTATGAGCATAACTTTTCCGGCTTTGCGGTATTATCCTTCGCGCCCGAGCTTAGGTCATGCCCAAAACTTGGCGGCGCGAAGGATAAACTGCGAATGCACTAAACCCTACTAAACAAATACATTTTAATTTATTATATAGTAACCCGCAAGTTAATCAATTCCTTTCTCACTTTCTTTCACTACTGCTTCACCTTCCCACAGTACTTTTTCGAGATAAGGTTGCGCTTTTCTAAAATTGAGCAGGTGCAAGTAGTGGAAATAATTATCGAGGCCGAAGAGGAAAATGCCCTGTGCGATCACCGAAATTCCAAACCCCTGCCACAAAGCGACCCGGTCGGCGGGCATAGCGCAGCCTTTGGCGTGGAGGAATAAGCCGAAAAAAATATAGGACAAATCCAGTCCGATGTTGAAGATCAGCATTTTCTCAATATGGCGTTGCACTTCAAAGCGTTCCAGGCAGTCGCCTTTGCGGAATTTTCTGAAAAAGGCGTGATTGATGACCATCATGGATACCATAAAATTGATCATTCCCCATACCATATTCATCATCATAAAATAATACCATTGGCCGCTGATCCAAATCAGGGCCACGATGCCCAGAACGATATTGAGCACGCTCCACCAGCCCAAAACGGCGATGTGCTTGCGCAAAATGCCCCGGTGCCGCACGTCGAAATCCCTGATCTCGTCGATGGGCTCGTGTAAATGGAGTTTGGACGAACTTTCCGTAAGGAAATAACGAAAGTGATACATCTTAGAAGCATGGTGCGGCATAACCGACTATTTTTAGAGCCTTTCAAACCTGGCCTGGAAGAACCGCAAGTATTTGGGTTCGTAGACCATCTTCATGCCTTTAATCCGGTTTCTGCGTTTCAACACAACCTGGGTAGCCTCGGCCACCACGTCCATGTGTGCTTGGGTATAGACTCGGCGCGGAATAGTAAACCGCACCAATTCGAGTTTGGGATAATAATTTTCGCCGTCGGCGTTTCGTCCTGCCGACACGATGCCGCGTTCCATGGTGCGTATGCCCGATTCGAGGTACACCTCTGCGGCGAGGGTTTGCGCCGGAAATTCGTCTTGCGTGAGGTGGGGTAAAAAACGCCGGGCATCGACAAAAATGCCGTGGCCGCCGACCGGCCTCACGATGGGAATATCAAAAGATTCCATTTTGTGGCCGAGATATTCCACCTGTCCCACCCGGGCGTGCATGTGGTTGTCGTCGAGGCTTTCTTCGATGCCGATGGCCATGGCTTCCATATCGCGGCCGGCGAGGCCGCCGTAGGTGTGCAGGCCTTCGTAAACGACCACCATATTGCGGGCTTCTTCAAACACATCCCATTCATTGGTGGCCAGGAAACCTCCGATATTGACGAGGGCGTCTTTTTTGGCGCTCATGGTGGCGCCGTCGGTATACGAACAGATCTCCTTGACGATATCGCGGATATGGCGTTTTTTGAATCCTTCTTCGCGTTGTTGAATGAAATAGGCGTTTTCTGCTACGCGGGTCATGTCGTGGATAACCCTGATACCGTGTTGGTGAGTATACTCGCGCAGTTCGCGCAGGTTGGCCATGCTGATGGGTTGTCCGCCGGCCATATTCACGTTGGTGGCGATACTGATATACGGTATTTTGGAAGCGCCGTACTGTTTGACAATCCGGTCGAGTTTATCGAAGTCTACGTTGCCTTTAAACGGGTGCTCGCTCACGGGGTCGTGGGCTTCGTCGATGATGATATCGGCGAAAGTACCGCCCGCCAGTTCCTGGTGGAGCCGGGTGGTAGTGAAATACATGTTGCCGGGAATGACATCGCCGGGTTTGATTAATATTTTAGAAATAATATTTTCGGCGCCCCTGCCCTGGTGGGTGGGAATGAGGTATTTATAGCCGTAATACTGTTGCACGGCTTTTTCGAGCCGGTAGAAATTGCGGCTACCGGCGTAGGCTTCGTCGCCCATCATCAGTCCCGCCCATTGGCGGTCGCTCATAGCCGAGGTGCCGCTGTCGGTCAAAAGATCGATATAAACATCTTCCGATTTCAGCAAAAAAGTATTGAACCCGGCTTCTTTGATAGCTCTCAGGCGTTGCCCCCGGGTGGTCATTTTGAGCAGTTCGACCATTTTGATTTTATACGGCTCTGCCCAGGAACGGTGGTAAGTGGTACTCATATCGCGTGATAAGATGGTTAGGTGACCGCAAGGTATCGTCTAATTCAGCGCGGGGATATGAGTTTTGTCAATGAGTAAGATGATAATAATGGCCGCTATGCAAAATCTCCATACGCATCAGCTACCGCTTCCTTCCATCGACGTTCGTCTTCGTCGTCGAAGATGGCTCCGTAGCGTCGCAGGCGTTCTTTTTCTTCGTCGGTAAAAACGCTGTCGGGGTGGAGATGGCGGAAGTCCACGGATTGGACGTAGAGGCCGTAGTCATTTACATATTTCCTGATACGGCGTCCTATTTTTGTAGTTAACACGTTGCCATTTTTTTCTAAATATGGCTCAACCCCCAAGTATATCTTCCGTGACTATAAACATCACTATGAATTTTATCCCATTCATTATCGTCATAAATATCGATGATACTACATGTTGAAGAAGACCATTTGATGGCTGTTCCATCATGGAATGAAATATAAACAGCTGAATCATCCTCATTATACAATGCGAGCTTTGTTTTTTCAGATTTTTCATGAATAACATTCAAAAGACGCCCTGTTTCAAGTGCCCATTCTTCTACCTCGCCATCCATGGAAAGTAGTAATGCCTTATTAGACGATTTATTATAGCAAGCTCCCCAAAGGCCCTTATGATTAACTATCAAAGAATTTAAGCAAATACCTGTGTTTGCAGACCACTCTTTAAGTGTTCCATCTGCAGAAGTTGTTAAAATTTTTTGGCCTTCAATATTATATCTGGCGCTATTAAAGTAATCATAACGTCCTTGAAAGATTTGTAAACAAATGTCCGCTTCAATTAACCATTCTTTGATCGTTCCATCTTCTGATGTTGAGAGTATCTTTTTTCCATCCGGGCTATAACATGCATCAAGTACACTAGAGGAATGCCCGTTAATAGTATGGATAAGCTCCCCGGTAGCTAAAAGCCATTCTTTCAAAGTTCCATCCTTTGATGCGGAGAGGGCTTTTTTTCCATCAGGACTATAGCATATACTATTGACACATATTGAATATTGTTGAATAGTTTGAATACATGATCCATTAGCTAACAACCACTCTTTGATAGTTCCATCTTCAGATGCAAAGCGCTTTTTTTTCCATCAGGACTATAGCATATACTTTTTATACACGATGTATGTCCGACAATAGTATGTAGGCAGTCGCCAGTCTCCAATATCCATTCCTTGATAGTCCCATCTTCAGATGCGGAGAGAGCTTTTTTCCCATTTGGACTATATTTGGCACAAGTAACCCATCTCTCGTGTCCTTGAAAAACGGAGAGACGTTTACCGGTTATTATCGACCATTCTTGTATGTTCCCGTCTAATGCCATTGAAAATGTTAGCACTTTATCCCCGTCAGGACTATAAGAAGCACCTCTCATACTGCCTATATGGGGGAATAAGTTTAATCGCTTTCCTGTTATAGTCGACCACTCAACCAAGTCCCACCCTGCACAAATAAGTATTTTTTCACCATTTGAATTGTAACAAGCGCTTGCGACCCAACCAGAGAGCGATTTAATTATGCTGATGCAAGCACCTGTTTCTGTAGACCACTCTTTAACAGTTGCGTCATTAGCGCAGGTAAGAATTTTTCCCATCAGAGCTATAAGAAGCGGCATTTGCAGCTCCTATATGCCCTTGATAAAAAATTGATTGCCTGTCAGCAGACTTCCTGAAAAAATAGCTGAAAAAATAATTATCATATAATTTTTTGAAAGGAAAGGTTGTTAAATGGGATTAAACGTAGATCGAGCTGAGAAAGATTGGCGCTTGCAAGTGTCTTGCGGACTTCATAATATAGTAGTACAATATTGTATATAATAAATCCTATATCATTGTTATAAGCAGATCCATATTGACTACTAAAAAATTTGTCATTGAGTAGTGCTGCTTTTATTTTATTAAAATACTGTGTCACCGTATTGATAGGGCTATTATTCTTGATACTTAAGGAAGGAAATTGACCTCGGCACATATCAGAAGCAATGCCGGTATATTTGTTGATAGTTTAACATGAAGAGATGGACTATGTGATGTGGTTTGAAAATCAAAGTACTGCTCTCCTTCCATCTCCCCGATCACCCTCCTCAAATAAACCGGCAGCACCCTTTCCTTCCACTCCTCCGGCAGTTCTTTCCGCACTAAAGCCATCTCCGCCGCATTTTTCAAATGGCAGGCCGCCAGAAAATCCCGGAAATTCTGGTGTACAAAACGCACACCCCCTCCTCGGCTACCAGCAGGTGCAGCTTCTCAACCAGGTACTGCCGGATGCGCACGTAGCGCTCCTGCACCCCGTCGAGGTCGTCGGGAAGGATGCCGAAGCCTAGCGACTTGCGTTTGCCTTCAAACAGCGGATAGGTGTCGGTGAAGTTTTCGGTATGCCACTCCCTGTAAGCGTCTTCTATCACGGACTTGATGTTGAAAGCCGGATTGTCGGCACGGCGGGTGTGGATGAAAAACCGCCCTTCTTTTTCCATCCGGAAGGCAATGTAGGGCAAAAGATGGCGCAGCAGGAAGCTCAGCCAGACTTGCTCCTGGACGTCGTGCGGAACGTCTTCGATGAAGCGGGCCAACTGGGCCTCGTGGAAGTTCCACAGTAGTTCGCCCTGGGTGGTCACTGGCAACCAACGGTAGCGACTGTCGTCGTGATAACGCAACCCGATGCTGCTCGAACCGGTATACAGGGTGAGCATCATGGGATTGCCGAAAAGCTGCAACAATTCCGGGATTTTCAGGTTGCGGTTGGCCGGATTGGCGCAGGTAGTCTTCGATCTGCGCAGATGCAAGCGGTATCAGCTCCAGAATTTCTGAGCGGTTCGCCCAAGTAAAGTGCTGGATTTCGACGTAGCGGGAGGTGGTGACGAGTTGCACGCCCGCCGTTTGCTCGGCAATTTTGTTGAGTTGAAGGAGCAATTCGGTTTTCTCTACGGTGATTTCGTTGAAGCCATCGAGCAAAAGTAGCACCGCAGGGGCGCCATCGGTAAGCGGTGATTCCAGTACCTGCCAGATGGCATTTTTCCAATCATCGGTCAATGCTTCTATGCCGAGGCATTGCCTGGCGATGTAGCGGAGCACGAAGTCGCTTTTTTCAGTGCAGGGGCTGCGTTGTATTCGTTGAGGGCTATAAAAACGGGGATGGTAGGCTTGTCGAGCAAATCTTCCCAAAGTTGCACGAGGGAAACGGTTTTTCCCATGCCGCCTTCGCCCAATACGATGGCGTGGGGTTTTTCCTGGCGCCAGAGGGGGATCAGGGCCTGGAGCAGGGGTGTTTCTTCGCTGCCGGCTTTTACTTTCGTCTCAAAAAAGCTGGGGTTTGTCAGATTGGTTAGCAGCAGATTTTCTATGCGCAGAAACTGGAAGCGGCCTTTTTTAAGGCGTTCCAGGTGGGCGCGGGAGCCGTGGCGCAGGCGTTGCGGCAATTCTTCGGCAGTGATAGTTTGCCAGGGCAGGACAGCCAGGTTGGGCGCCGGTGTTTGGCGATGGAAAAAGAATTCGCCACCTTCCATTTCTTTGGGTACGATAGCGCCGCACCAGGGGAGTTGATTACTCGTTTTGCTCACCCGCCGCTCGATTTCTGAGCCTATCCACTTGATAGAAATGCGCAATTCCGTATTGTCGAGCAATACGTTTTGCAGCGCCTTTGCAAAAGGGCTTTCATCAGCCACCACCTGATTGCGCCCGGCAGTGAGCGCCCAACGGGAGGGTTTTTCTTCGGGGTTGTTCCAATTGCCATCGTGAGGCACATCCAGGGCCATGCGGGCAAAAACGCCGGCAAAACAGGCATCCACGATGAGGAGAATATGGTGCGCCCGGACTTGCGAGAGGGTTTCAACCAGGTGCCCTACGGAAATCATCACTGTGTCCAAATCGGGTGACGACTTTACAGCCGGCGCATCTACCGGCACCCAATAGCCTCTGCCGCTGCGCTCGTCGAGGTAGCCGTGGCCAGCGAAAACCAATACGAGATTATCGTCGGCAGAAAGAACAGGTTCGCCATCGTCGCCCTTAGCCGATAGAGTTCGTCGTACATCAACTGCCGGGTGGCCTCGGCATTGAACAGCGATTTGATAAGATCCTCTTCATTGAAACCGTAGTGTTCGCGAAGCACCTCAAATAAGCGCTCGCAATCCCGAACGGGGTGTTCAAGCGCCGGCAGATGGCGGTATTCGTCGATACCGATAAGCAAAAGCCGGTTGCGTCGCCTCCGGGGCGGAAGGGCGCTATATTCGTCCACCTCTAAACCTCTGATGTCACTGGGGTCGGGCATGGCAAGGTTTTTGTCGAAAATACGCTATTTCCCATTTATCGCCGCCATAATTTCTTCAAAACTTTCAATCCCCGCTCTCAGGTTTTCGATGATATCGTTGGCCCATACGCCTATTTGTTTCGACTTCGCTCAACGAAAGGCTCAGGTCTACTTTGACGGTCATTGAGATGAGTGGAGTCCGGTGCCACAAGTGGGTGTTAGCCGTTCGTAGGCGTGCTAAATATTAGGAGGGTTAAGGTGGATGTGCTAACTCCCGAAAATTGCTAGTGTAAGATATCCCTGTGGTTATTATACCTTATTTTTGATTCATTATTTTCTCTACGGAGCTCAAGACATTCAAAAACTCATTTGGCAATTCTTTTCAAGCTTGGTTGCTTCAATAGAAAGTTTTGCAAATTCTTCATAATTGTCGATATTTTCAATATTTCGATTTATGATGGCTTCGCCAATGATGGCATCTAAATCGACAAGATTACTGCCAATTGAATGCAGCTTTTTATAAATATCGGTATTTAATGCGGCTATGACTGCCAGCCTTTCCATTAGATCAGGAAGAAATTGATGCGCTGCTTGATTATATTCATCATAAATCGAAATAGGAGTTTTATCCTTCAGTTTATTGGCATGCCAGGTAACCCAGCACATCTGGTGGCAAAAATTCATCATTACCTTAATAGCCTGGGCTATTTCAAGCCTTAATTCCTTGATTTCCGTCTCTTTCCTGTTTATGTTGCTTTTTCTTTTCTATGGAAATTTGTAAAGTGAGCCAAAATAGCACTGATTGCTCCTGTAGTAATAGCGATTAATGTTGTTAGTGTTGGGTTCATGGCAGATTCTTATTAAAATAATAAAGTGGATTCATTTTCTTTGTGAAAACATATTGATCATCGTATGTATTATTATGCTAATAAAAATAAATATTTTGCGTTTGTAATAATCCCATTGCAAGAAAGATCTACTATGTGTATCATAAAACAAACCTGCTTTTTCGCAGTTCTCCAAGAAAGGTGTTTTTAGAAAATTTTTATCCGCCCATGGAAATTTTTTGGTCAACCTCCTGTTTTTAGTCAAATGATCACGTATCTTTTCCTTTTTATTATGATGATTATTAAATCCCATTATTTCATCAACAATCTGGGCGTACCAATATAGGCCATCATTTTTTCCGCAAATAATCGCTTTGTAGCGGTTTTCAATCGAAAAAACATCCAACCAGGTTTCTAATTGTTCTTCAAAACCTGGAGAAGTAAATGATAGTTCAATGTTTTGGGGTTCAAGCGTAGAAATGTCTTTAGTCTGTAATTTTATTGCTATATCAATACGGTGGGACGCCTTATGATATGGATAAAATGCTTTACGTCTCAATTCTTTACTCCTAATAGAACTGCCGCGTGTTGAGGTTTTATATAATGGATCTTTAACTCCTTTATAAGTCGAATTGCATTCATGGCAAATCGGAGATAAATTTCTGAAATTTACTGAGTTGAAGGGATAAGTACTTTTGGGCAAATAGTGATCATAGGCCTCACGGGTAGTAGCATGCTGACCTTTGATTAGATTAACCCCGCAAAAAGGACAACGATCTTCTTCATTAACCTTAACGAAATCGCGATAATGATCCTGAATATCACCTATTTTTGATTTAATAGCTTTTAAATCAAAAATGTCTTCATATAATGCTTTGTAAAATTGTTTTAATTTTTCAGATAGATTATTGTTTAATTTTCGATATCCTTATAAGTAGTAGGATGAATATCTTTTTCTCTATCACATAATGATTGTATATTATTGTTGACTTTATACTGTGAGGCTAGCTCTTTTTTTTGTGTTTCGTCCCAGGTTTTCATAATATCAAATATATCTTGTATAGTACCATTGAATATTTTTGCGTACTTGGATTCTGAGTAATGGAATTCTTTTACAATTTCTCTTAATTCAGGACACCCATCTAGCTTTGAAATATCATATTCTCCCTCTGCTTTACACCATACTTCCAAAAAAAGAAAATCAAGCCAGCTTTGTAGCTTTTCAATCGGGTGGTTTTCAAGGTACTTATAAGTAAATAACATCTTATCTCCTTTTTTCGATTTTATCAAGTATTCTATTAATAAAAAATATTTTTTCAACGGAATCTCCCAAAAGACGATTAGCTTCCTTTATCAGTGTTTCACCATTCTCCCCCGTTTTCAAATCTCTTTTCGAGTTCTTTTAGCTTGCTATGTGCATAGCTACCAATTGTTTCGGTCTTATTGAATACTTTCATAGTGATTTGATTGACAGAAGCACCAAATGTGTTAAAATCCGGGCACCGATAATTGACAATATTTGATTCTTGGTCCTTTTCAAAGATCAGGACGTTCTCCTCGCGACTATCGGAAACAATAAAGGGCGAATGAGAAGTAATCAGCATTTCTCGCGTTTGGTTCTTTGAATTCCCCTGTTCGAGACAATGCCGTAGCATAGTAATAAAATTGGCGCGCCAACCCGGATTTAAATGCGTCTCAGGTTCGTCAAGCAGGAATAGGTTGGGCTGGTCTTTGAACAATAAGCACAAGCCTAAAGTATGTAAAAACTGGTGTTCGCCGTCTGACAGAGCCTTATTTAATATTAAATCTGTCAGTCCGTGCTGTCGAATACGAAAATCTACAAATCTCATAATCCTGTCGGTTGATGGCGGAACAGGAATTGTGTCATTCACATAAAGGCTTGAGGACTGATATATTCCCTTTTTTGTCTTTATGTCAACAGTATAAAGATTTAGCGTAAGTAAGATTTGAAAGTTTGGAATAAGGTAAGGGCATCTCCAAAATGATAGGTAAACGCCTCGCGAGTAGCTTTGTTTACCCAATAATCTAATAATAGGGAATCCGTGTCACTATCGTAATAATGGGCGGTGCTACATTTCCTGAGTTTATCGATGGAACTACTGATCTTGGTGGTTAATTCCGCTCTTTGGTTAGTCTCTTTAGATGCTTCTTCAATGCTTAACCCTTTAAAAATCGTCATGCATGTTTTCAAAATGATGCATGGATTTCTATTTGGAATTCTTCGATTGCCTCTAAACCAACTACTTCTTTAAAGGGGGCTATTGAATCCGGCTGGAGTAGAAAATTGCATAACAGAATAGCCGGACTAAACTGTTTATCCAGAAATACCATTCTTCCTTCCGGGGCTTGCATATAATCGAGGCCTTTTCTAAGCCGATCAACGTATTCATCATAATGGATAAACCTCATTTTGAAGAAAGGCAGACTCAGGATTTCGTTTTCACCAGAAGAATAGCCGAGGATATAAGTGGGTAGAAATTCCTTGACTTCGATCCCGCTAAGTTTTCTCTCAGATGTATCTGATGATATATCTTCTGAATTGCGCCGAAATACTTCGGGAGGGTTACCTGCTTTTTTTATTATCGCAATATGAGCATAATCAAGACTTTCCCATGGTTCTCCTTCCGCAGTCAACCAGGCTTCTCCGCTACTTGTTACCCATGGACTACTTGTTGGGAATAAATATTCAAGCTCGTACGCGTCGGGGTATGAAGCTTCGCTTTTAAATCCATTGGGATTTTCTTCTTCCGAAAAGTCAAAATCATCCGGTTTGTAATCCAAATAGATACACTCAATATGGTAAAAAATAGCTGCCAGGGCTTCCAATATATTCGACTTGCCGCTACCATTTCTACCAACCAGGCAATAAGGATTGAATTCTGACAAATGCTCATAGTCCCACTCCAGGAGGAAGTGGACTTCAAAGCCAGCCTGTAGACTTCGAAATTTTTCGTTTAACTTGAGCCTAATCAGCTTCATTCAATCGGAATATTATTTGTTTTGTTTTTATGTCAAAAGTTTGCTTCAAAAAAGGGTTTTCGCCTTTTAGAAGAAGAAATAGCTCTTGCTTAGCGAACTCAAAGTCTTCACCCTCTTGTTTCATAAAATCCTCAAAAGTAACACCCTCTTTTAAACGATTATACCAAGATTGCAGCCCCTGCTGAAGTGCGGCTAATGTATCTTTGTCAAGGGTATTAATAGGCTTAGTCATCAATGGTAAAAGTTCAGGCAATAACTTTGATATTGTCTTCATTTGATTCGTAGTCGCATTAATTATTAGTTGAATGCTATCAGCTATTTTTAGAATGTTACTTATGATTAATTCCTCCTTGTCTTTACTCGAGAAGCTACCTTCGACTTTATCAGCTGGCGTATCCTCGATACTATCTTCATATGCTGTTTCTTCAATATCTATTTCGCTCAAATCTAATTCTCCCCGAAATACTATTTGGCTGGTGCTGGCATAGAGAGGTTTTCCAATTCTGCTAAGCTTATTTGATATTTTTCTTTCAAAGAGTTAATTCTAAGTAGCTTCGACGAATTCGTTTTGTATATCTAAAGGGGGGAAGAATAATAGGAAAATTTTTTCCAGCTGTGTTGAATTAATACTTGCAATTCCGGTTGTTTGCTTCGAGGCTTTATAGAAATATCTTTTGCCATATGCACTGCTAACTAATGCACTCAAATATTCAGGATGTATTAAGTCAAACCGAACTCTTACACGAAAAAGATGATTTTGAAACATGCAATTTTCTATTTCGTGATAATATACTGCTCCTCTTCCAAGTTTATCCGGGTCGCCGCCTTCAGTAAGAAGGATGTCGCCTTTTTTCAAGTTATATGTTTTTATTTCGTCAGGAGTGGCTTCAATTAATTTTAAATCACGTATATCAATATACCCATCTTGAACATTTGCAACCCTTAAGTAAGGAACAAGCTGAGTTTTTTTGTCTTTGTATTTTTTACCTTTTGTGATACCTGATACCACTTCTGAAACTTCATTTAAACTCAAAATAGGCCACTCAATCTCAGATAATTTATTTATACCAAACATCTCTAAAAATACGCCCTTGCCAACTCATCCAGCAATCGCAGGCTTTCACGTCTCTTTTCAACAAGGCGCTTCTATCCTTGAAAGTAAGGTGGCTATGCGGATTTGATCGAGTATGTTTGAAGGGATAGGCAATATTTTTTCTTTTAAATATTTAAAGTGTCTACTATAACCTGCGTCTGTTAATTTTAGAGATTTTAAATAGTAATAAATATATTTTGAATAAGCATGTTTTTTGACTTTCAAAACTTTGACACCATCAGCGCCAATTGCAATAGGAAAGTCTATGTACTTTAATATTTTAGTGTGATCTCCGAAAATTATAACGGGGAGATGGTCTTTTACTACTTTTTTTTCATCATCGGTATAACCAGCGATAAATTTTTGACTTTGATCAATTATAGGAAACTGCCCTTTGACTTTATAGTCAGATGTTTTAATTTTTTGATATTTCGATGTGATATCGATTATAACTGCTTCAAATGGCATTTGTATAATATCAATCATTTTTCTCAATGTTAAAATTCACAAATAATTTTTTTATGTCTTGCTGTATTTCCAATTCTAATTCATTGATTTTAATCAATATGTGAGCCGGCTCCTCATATTGTACCTCATCAAACACATCCTCTTTATACTTGGAAAAACTCAAATCGTACTCTTGGTCAACTATTTCAGCTTTAGGCACAAAAAAATACTGCCCTTTGCGATCATCTCCTGGCTGATCGTAGCGGCTTTTGAATTGAGTTATGATGTCTTCCAGTCGCCGTAGCCGGCTAATTTTGGCGTTTATCATCCAGGCTGTAGCCGTCGCTTCGCATTTCGCAAAACCATGTTTTATCGGTTTGGCCTCCCTTTGTAAAAATCAATATAGCAGTACTTACCCCGGCATAGGGCTTAAATACGCCACTGGGCATGGTGATCACTGCTTTTAGTTCACAATTGTCTACCATCAACTTGCGGACTTGCACAAAAGCATTGGCGCTGCCAAAAAGCACGCCCTGTGGCACTATGACACCGGCTGTACCGCCATTGCGCAACATCCGGTAAATGCGCTCTATAAATAGTAATTCTGTTTTTGTAGTTAGCAGCTTCAGGCTTTCGTTGATATCGCCTTTGTCAATATTTCCGGTAAAGGGCGGATTGGCAAGTACTACGTCATAAGCGCTTTCTTCATCGTATCCTTTGCTCAGCGTGTCTTTGTAGTCAATATCGGGCTGATCTATACCGTGCATCATCAGGTTCATTAGGCCAAGTTGAACCATATTGGTGTCTATATCAAACCGCGAAGGCAGCTTCAGGGTGTTTTTCACCTCCTGGGTGAGTAGTCCGCTTACGCTGGAGCGGTGAAACCCGTCTTCGTCGGGGGTTATGCTATCCTTGTTTTTGTCGAGTTGTGTGATGATATACTGGTATGCTGCGAGCAGGAAACCGGCAGTGCCGCAGGCAGGGTCGGCAATTCTATGCCCTAACCGTGGGGCTACTAATTCCACAATAAGTTTGATGATATGACGAGGGGTGCGAAACTGGCCGTTTTTGCCGGCGGAGGCGATTTCGCTAAGCAACATTTCATATACATCGCCCTGAATATCCTGAAAGGATTGACCGCCCTGTTCCGCATCTTTTTTTATTTCCTCAAAAATGGCTTCTATGCTTTTGATGGCTTCTACAAGTAACGAGGGTTTAGGAATGAGAAAAACGGCGTTAGACATGTGCTCGGTAAACTTAGAGTTATCGCCGTTCATGGTTTTGAGAAATGGAAACACCCTGGTCTGCACATGATGGAGCATATCTTCGGCCTTCATGTGCCTGAACTCGCTCCAGCGCAGGGTTCTTTTATCTATACCATTTGTACCATTTTTCTCATCCTCTTTTGTAAGGTAAAACATACCCTCAAAGCGCGAGGTGTAGGGTTCTTTTGTGAATTCTGCATCGCCTACCCGCTTGATGTCCAGGTCATCAATTCGCTTCATAAAAAGCAGGTACGTGATCTGTGTAATAGCTGTTAGGGGGTTGGAAATACCGCCACTCCAGAATTTGTTCCACAGGTCGTCAATTAGCGATTTCAGTTTAGGGTTATTTTGCAGCATGAGCGATTCTTTTGCCAATGTTCGTCAAATCTCACCGAGTAGTCTTCTTTCCTGTAACAGGAAGTTGCGCAGTACGTCTTCGTTAGGTAGTTGGAGCAAATAGCGAGAAATAAAAAGTTGGTTATCGAGGGCGCCAGTAGCATAGCGTACTACGGCATCATTTTTTATAGGTACACAGGACAATGCCAACCGGTGGAGAATCCCCCTCTGCCATGAGATTTTCCCGGTGGTAGTTGAGGTAGAAATTCATTTGTCCGGCGTCTTCATGCTCAAATTGCCTGGTTTTCAGGTCTACAACTACGTGACATTTCAGGATACGGTGGTAAAATAGCAAGTCTATTTTATAGCGGCGGTTATCAATCAGAAAACTTTTTTGCCGGGCTTCGAAGCAGAAGCCGTTGCCCAGTTCAAGCAAGAAAGCTTGCAGGTGATCGAGTAAGGCACTTTCGAGATCGGCTTCTTGAAAAGCGTCTTCCATTTTCAGGCCGAGGAATTCAAACACGTAAGGCTCACGTATAAAATCTGCGGCATCCATTTTTGGGTTGTTTCCTTGAATTTGGGCCAAAAGGGTCTTATTGCGGGATAAGCCGGTTCGTTCGTATAGGAGGCTGCCGATCTGCCTTTGAAGCTGGCGGCGCGACCAATTCCCTTGATGCATTCTAATTCGTAAAAAAGCCGCTTGGAAGGATCATCTACCTTTAGTAACTCCACGAAATGGGTAAAAGACAAATGTTTGAGCAGTTTCTCCGCCGGCAGGCGCAAATTATTCAAATCTTCAGCCAGTGGCTGAAGATTTTCCTCAAGTACAGCCATTGAGTTTGCAACGCTCCCGATTTGAGGGTATTCCAAATAGAATTTCCGGAAGAGAGTAAGGTTAGTATATGACATGCCCTTCATGCCGTCTTGAGAAAGCTCCTCAGAAAGACGATATAGCAATCGTTCGCCGTATTGGGCATAGTCTCGGCCTTTTTGTTCAAAATTGACGATATAGTGCCCGACCAACCAGTTGCGAACGACGAGGCCCTGGCTAATGGCGGATACCATACGTTGCTGGAGTTGGTCATTGAGTTGCCTAAGATTATTAAGGAGGGTACCGAAATCCATTATTTGGTTTTTTCAATAGTCAGAAAAAGCGTTATGCCACCAGTTTTTTTGCCATCTCTAGTATTTCTTCGATTTCGCGTGGAGAAAATACCCCACGGATACCCTCAGGATGTATCAGTGTAAAGGGAGCCTGGATCAAATCCCGTTTTTGTAAGTCTCCTCGCTCGATTAGATAATCCCGGAGCAAATGTAGGAACTCCAATTGTCGAGTAGACAGATAAGAATGTTGTTGAATAAATTGGTCGACTGATTTAGAAACGGTCTCTGGAAAGCTTTCAATATCTCAATACCGAGAATGTGGCGTATGAATTGCTCGGAATTGTGCACTGGGGTTCTGATATACGCGCCTCAGCAGATTGAGGGGTGATATTGGGTCGCTCATCCCTGGAGCACCGCCGCCAGTTCGGTTGCTTCTTCAGCGGACAGGGTTTCACCTGCTTTGAGTTTTTGAAGCAGAGGTTGAGCATCGGTTAATTCGCGAATGCGTTCTTCCACCATTTCGCGATACCTTGCTACACTAACGGCCTCATGTTCTGGACCAAAAGTAACAGTCTCTTTGTTGGACAATAAATCCTGTAAGTCCAAATGTTCAATAGACCGGCGGAACTGAGGTTCAATGAAGCGAATCAGTGGAGACAAATGTGCAGACAATTCGTCAAAGTCATCATCTGTAATAGTTGCCCAGTAGTTCTGTTGTTGTGCTCGCAGAATGAATTCCTTTTCCTTTGCCACAATATTTACAGCAATAGGAAGTTCACTAATGCGCTCTACAAGATTGTCCTTTAAGGCTTCAAATTTTTCTTGTTCTTTCAGCAAATGGGCAAGGGAGGCATCCAAAACATCCTTTTCAAAACGCATGGCAGTAAAGTCGGCCTGTGAAACAACTCGAAAGAGCGGTTTGACAACATTGCGCAGGAATTCAATCTTTTGCGGTGTGAGGGTATTCCAAAAATTAGGATCCTCCATCAGGCTCAGATCACCTGCTGCCTCGGCAACGACTAAAGAACTAGAAGGGAGTAACGATATCTGTTTGCGCAAACTTTCAATTTCTTTACTTGCTATTTTTTGCTCATTTAATCTGATGGCAGCCTCTATTTTATCCAGGCGAGCTCCAAAAAAACGCACAGGTAGGGGCAACTGAGATTTAATCGTTTTGCCTTCCGGTTTGATTTTAAAATATTCAAAATTATCCAGCAATCCATGATAAGAAACAAGTCTTTTTCTGAGCACCATGGTTTTATTTTATTGGTTTCGAGAAGTCGCGTACCACGTCCAATCATTTGCCAGAATTTGGTATAAGAATAGACAGGTTTAGCAAAGACAAGGTTCACAATTTCCCGAACATCAATACCGGTGTCAAGTATATCAACGCTAATTGCTACGCGGGGCATATTTTGTGTGCGAAATTGATCTAGCAGACCACCTTTGCCATGAACGCGAGGAATCATCTGATACAATAACCTTTGCCAACTCGCCCTTGTATTCGGGATACAGTGCATTGAAGATTTCTTCAACCCTATAAGCATGGGCTTTCGTAGCACAGAAAAAAATAGATTTCCCTGGGAGTACACCATTTGCGTCTTTGATGCATTCTTCCATGAATTCCTTGACAATAAGCGTGTTAGTGCCGCGATTTGTCACCGTTTTTTCCAATTCAGTACCTTCATAATTAATCTCCTCTACGTCCTTACCTTCCAGAATAAGCCTCTTCTGATCTTCTAGACTGATAGTTCGCTTGTTGATCCCTTGTTCTTGAAATTTTGTGACAATTTTCATTACTTGAAATGGGCACAGATAAGGAGGGATATGGTTGATTGCATCGCTGTATGAATAGACGAAAGTAGGGATGCCATCTTCGCAATTGAATAATTTGAATGTATTGTGGTCTATGACGTCAGTTGGCGTAGCAGTAAGGCCCAGCGTAATTGCGTCAAAATAATCAAGTATTTCTTTATACGTATTATAAATAGAGCGGTGACTTTCATCTACGACAATCAGATCGAAGAAATGGGGAGACAGGCGATCGGACTCATTCCTTATAATATTCAGCATTGTCGGGTAAGTTGAAACATAGACCCTTCGGTTGGAATCGATTGACTTTTCTCCAAGTTTAGGCCAGCGAGGCTCATCCGGTAAAAACTCTTTGAAGGCGTCTAAAGCTTGTTCGCGTAGCGCTATTCTATCTACAAGGAACAATGTACGCTCTACTCTGGCTGCTCTCATCAAAGCATCAACTAGTGCAATAGCGGTTCGAGTTTTACCAGTCCCAGTAGCCATAACCAGCAGGAATTTTCTGCGCTGCTGCTCAATAGACTCCATGACAGATCGAATAGCATGTATTTGATAATCACGGCCAGCAATGGCTGGATTTATCAACTCAGTGGCAGCTGGCCTTCTGTTCTTCCGTATAAATAGTAACCGTTCCAAGTCAGCTCGTGTGGGGAATCCATAGATTTTGCGCGGAGGATAGTTTTCTAAATCCCAAAAGTAAATGGTATAGCCGTTGGTGTAGTAACAAAAAGGGAGTATGCTATTATTTTTAGGAAGAATATGATAGCAGTATTGTTTGGCTTGTTCCCGGCCTGATTCTGCATCTTTTGAAGTTTTTTTGCTTCTACAATAGCAAGTACCTTGCAATCTCTACTCAATAAGGCATAGTCGCTGAATTTAAACCCCTGATAAGAACCAGGAGGTTCATTAACCTCGCTCGGTAGACCTACTTCAACGCTGAGTTCCTGGATAACTTGTGTGCGATCCATTACATTCCAGCCCGCTTCCAATAAGCGCCGGTCAATGATTTCCTTGCGGGTTTGAAGTTCACTTCGGGACATGATTCAAGACGATGTTTCATTTTAGTAATTTGGCGACGATGGCTCGCGAATCACCTCACAAGTAAAGGTTTATTTCGGAAGTATGAAAGAAATTCCTCGTGTTTTATGTGTTAAACAATGTAGTTCTGGTAGTCTCACATTAACCTGAAATTGAATATTTTCTATTGCCCCCCTATTGACTCAATAGCTTTTTTGTCGTAAATTTGCGCCCTTAATTTATTAACAAAAAAACATTGCCTATGAGTAAAAACATCAGTATTGTTCACCCTAAACCCTTTTCCATCGTAGATGAGGAAAGAGGAATCCTTAAGGCTGATTGCCGAGGGTAAAACGGGTGAAGCAATCAAATCGCTTCTAGAATTTTCTAAGCTGAACAAAAAAATAAAAGTTTCTCTTTTCAAACATCACGCGAGTACATTTACTTACTTCAACTCAGTAACAGATACCATCGAGCCGAAGAACTATTCAATAATAAACAGATCGAGTACAAACAATTTGACTTAGTAGCTTGCAAAATAACTGACATTTTGCTTACTTATTTCGAAGAAATAGCTGCAGAACTTTAACCGTGGAAAAAGAAAGTCTCATATCAATTAGCTGATATGGGGCTTCTTTGTAAATTTTTATGCCTAAAGCATGCGCACCTTATCTCGTGCTATTTCTCCACAATTTGTCTTTGAAAGAAATAACAGCATATAGCTCTTACCTCAGCCTCTCCTCCAGCATATCCCTCCAAACCACAAAGCCTTTTTTTTCGTCAGAGTAATCGTGCATAATCCGAATAAAAGAGGGAGGATTTGTATCCAGAAAGTACTGGCGGCCATGCTGGCGAATAATATGGATATCATCATCTATTTTTCGTAGGGCTTCACGCAAGTCGGATTTATTCTTGGAAACATGCCAAATATAGGTCGCTTCCTCTGTGTCCAATGTTTCCAAAATAAGGTGATATTGCTCATGTCCAGCGAGTAGGAAAACAAAAGAAAAAGGGGAGAGCACAAAACGCAATTTTAGTACAGATCGCAGATGACGTTCTGCTAAAAACCTCAATTGACGGCTGTGTTTATAGTTCCTTTTCAAAAGTATGTCGTTAAATAATTCTTCTGTTGATGAAAATATATTTGGTAAGATATTAGAATGTTGTAGTTGAGATTCATCCAGCAAACCAATCTTATTTTTATCATCTACTGGGTGATTAATGATTTCTTTTTCAATAAATCGAAATTTAACACTTATCGATTACCTCGCGATTGATTTTGTTTAAATCAGTTGATGTGGCTGATTGAGCGCATATTTCGTTATTGTCTATCTCAGCAAAAATTTCGACCTGTATATATTTAGTGCCCAAAATTTTAGCGAAATAAGGTTTTAATACTTCTATTTCCGGGCGAATATGCTCATTATCTATATTAAATTGCAAGCTCAATTGTATTTTAGGAATTTGATATAAAAAAGAGACGGCGCCATAAAAGAATTCTAATTGCTCTATAGATACACGAATTGTTTCTTGAAAGGTTTGAGACGTTTGGGGTAAAGTTTCATCTATAGGGTCATCAAAAAGTGTGGCTTGATAACTTATCTTACGGTAGTACATATTTCGCTTTAAAAAGAGGCGATGTAAGTAATCTATTTTTCGATCATGGTAGTCATAAATTATCGGCGTGATTTCACCTCTCTGGACTCTTCCGATATATTGAATTAATTTCCCCTCGAAGGAAAAAGGATAAACTAAAAAAAGACAGTTCGCATTTTGAAGGTCTGTTCCTTCTCCAAAGAACTGCCCTGTCGTCAGTAATACTTGATATTGCCCTTCTTGAAGCATCTTCCATTTAGATTGACGAGAAACTTCATTGTCATCTCCGGTAAGAGAAATTATTTCGAAATTATTTCTCAAGTATTGACTCAGTACGTCAATATGATCCTTTCGCTCTGAAATAACTACAATCTTTCGTCCTGAGCTGATTTCTTTTTGAATGTCATCTACAATAAGCTTATTACGAATAGAGTCATGAACCAGTATTCTCGATAGCACCTCAAATTTATCTGTTTTAGGATTGAATGGCGTATCTAAAGTTGTTTCGCGAATGACAATTTTCGGACTATTTAAAGGTGTGTTTTCGCTAGAAAGGATTTCTGAAATAATTTCACCCAAAAAGACAAAAATTAGTTTACCATCGCTGTATTTTCGAAATGGAGTCCGCGGTAAGACCGTATATATAAAAGTATTTATTTTAGAAATGGTTTGTTGAAATGATTCGGCGGGGATATGATGGCACTCATCAACAATAATTGTTCCAAATGCATTCTTAATAGTGCGGGCAGCCTCTTCTTTTAATACCTTAGATAAGCTTTTTATGGTTGCTATAGTAATTTTAGAACCAATTTTATTTTTTCCTTGACCAATTATTCCTATTTCGCTTTTTGGAATCCCTAAAAAAGCTATGATACGTTCTATCCACTGTGACAATAACTGTTTTCGATGAACAATTATCAATGCGGGTTGCTGTTTGTCCGTTATTATTTTTAAGGCAATAACTGTTTTTCCGGCTCCTGGCGGCGCCACTATTACTCCAAAGTCTTTTTTTGAAGCAGCATCACAAGTAGGTAACTGATTTGCTCTAAGCTTTGGTAGAAAAGCAAAGACTACTGGGGCGAATCGGGCTCGCCGGTCTATAAAATTATACTCAATATTATTTTCTTTACAAAAACGAATAATCTTCCCAATGCTGCCCCGAGGTAAAGACACCTCAGATTCATTATCTATGAAAAGCTTAAAGTACCTGGGAGTATTCCAAGTGCTTTTCCTGTTTTTTGTTTGATAAAAATTCTGAATTGGGGAGGTTAAAAATCTTCTTTGATAAAAGTGGATAACTTGCCTGTCAAGCTGCGCTTTTCAATATGTACCAATTCATCTAAAATAATATTCGTCTTTCCAGTAATTACAGGATGCTGAACTAATGTATTTGCTGCATGAAATAAATCATAAAGCTTGTCAAGTTCAGAACATGATACCCGTTGAATAGTAGATAAAAAACGCCATTGGTCATCAAATGGTTCGAGTGTATCAGCATTGACAAAACAACTATTTCCTTGTTCGAGAGAAGGCTTATATAGCGGCAAAGCTATTAAATTGCCTAACCCTTTACCAGATAAAAAATCCTGATTTGGGAATAAGCGATCGAAACTGGAATCTTTGTCGAACATTGAAAAGCGCCAGTTTTTTCCAGAAGGTGGATGAATATTTTACGACTACGTAATGCTGTGTATGGACGATCAAAAAATACCCACACATGACCGCCCTCGCCTGAACGAGAACGTTCCAAGTAGGCAGGAATATGAAAATCAGCGCATGCTTTGATAAAAGCCCTACTCTCGATATTCCAATTGGGCCCATCAAAATCAGCTGCTAGCAACCAAGAAGTATTATCAGGAAGCATTACATAAAGCCCTATCAATTGCTTTCCTTCTAAATGGTTGTTTATTTGATCATCAGAAAGCGGCAGGTACGTTTTATTGGGATAATTTTGGAAAGTACCTCCACCCATTTTATGCCGACGATAAACATAAGGATCCAGCTTGTATGCGGGCATATACCCGCTTTTTTTTCCTTTTTCCCAATATATGGCAAATACATCCGTACGCCCTGAGAAAACAGCGCAAAAAAGCTGAATTTGCTCTTGTGAAAAATTAGTGTTCATGCTGCAATTATCCCCTTAACTAATATCTACCTCACCAAAGTCACATCCCCCTTTTTTGTAGTGGAAATGCCTTCGTCTTCGTAGCTCAATTGCCATACGTAGACATCGGAAGGAGCGGGTCCTCCCTGGTATTCGCCATCCCAGCGTATTTGCGGGTCGGAGGTGGAAAATACCAAAGTGCCCCAGCGGTTGTATACCCGCAGTTGGAATTGCGTAAAGCGACATTCTGCAAAGAAGGCGCCGAAGCGGTCGTTGCGCTCGTCGCCGTTGGGCGTGAATACGGTGGGTACTTCTACCTGGCATTTGCAGTCTTTGACCTCTACTTCTACCGGCATCGATGTCGTATCGCCGCAGATGTTGCTCCAGGTTACGCTGTAGGTACCTGTTTCTGTAACTGTAAACGTCGGCGAAGTGGAGCCGTCCTGCCACAGGTATTCTGCTGCGCCAGACTGCGTGGCGTCGAGCAAGAGGGTGTCGCCCAGGCAGATCAGCGTATCGACGCCAACGGGGATGGCCGGGGGCGTATTAAGGGTGGAAATGGCTACTGTATCGGCGGTCGTACAACTGTTTACGGTCACTGATACTGCATAGTTGCCCGATTGGCTCGCCACCAAAACCGGTTGCTGACTGCCATTTTGCCACTGGTATTCGGCATCGCCGGGGTGGGTGGCATCGAGGGTGGCGGTAGCGCCGTTGCACAGCAATTGATCGGGACCGAGGTCGACTTCGGGATAGGGATAATAGGCTACCTGGATGGTATCGGTTGATTCGCAGCCGGGGGCGGTCACGTCGACGTAGTAGGTGCCCGCTTCGGTCACTGTAAATGTAGGCGTTGTCGAGCCGTCCTGCCATGTATAGACCGCATTGCCTGACTCTGCCGTGGCGTCGAGTACGGTGCTTTGGCCTTCGCAGAGGGAGAGGTCGGGGCCGAGGTTGACGCTGATGTTGTTGTATTCCGAAAAATAACCGTAGCGGCAACCGCTGGTATTGCCGCCGTTGATGATGCCCATCTGGAAAATTCCTTCTGAATTGGTGACGATGCTAAGCGAGTCGGGTTCTACCTGTGCGGTAGTAAATTGAATCGAAGCGGCGTACCATTCGCCGTTGGTGCCGGGTATCGGGGCAAAGGGTGCGGCATTAACAGGTTGGCCGTTTACTGCAAAGGCATCGCGCCAGTCGGCTTTGGTGATGAGGATGAGTCCGAAGTTTTCGCTGTTGGAGCGCGTAAAGTTGATCTGGCTTGAGCCGCGACAGATGAGCGCCGGCAATACGGCGCCGCCTACTTCGCAGCCAAAACCGGTGATGTGCCATACATAGGCCGGCTGAGTTGTGCGTATATATACCGATGGCTGGTTGATTTGCACTTCGTAGGTTGCTCCCTCGGCCAGGGTGGTTTGGAGCATGCCGTTGATATACACTTGCGTATTGCCGGCGGTAGCCAGCACGTAGGCGCGGTCGTTGTTGTTATCCAAAAAACCTCTTACTACGGCATATTCGGTGCCGAGTTGGTTGACGGGCACCAGTTGGTCGCCGGCGAGGTCGGCGCAGATGCCGAGGCTGTTATTTTTAGCTGAATCGTCTTTTAGGGTAATGGCGACGGGTTTGTTGGCAACTACTTTAGAGCCGGTGGGATGCTGAGCGCCGAGATTGCTATTTGCCCTGGCAGAATACACTTGCCCCCGGTTGAGCACAATAGTAAATGCGGTTCCTGCTGGATGCCCCACCAAATCGCGCGACGGGGTGATCGTCACCGAGGTGTTGTTTTCGGTGGCTACAATGTCGAAAGAACTGAAAGTTGGCTCTCCGACGGTTTCATTAAACCAGAAGGTCTGGAAGGGTGTATAAAACCTGGTACCCAGGGCGTTTTTCCCTTTTAATGCAAAGATATCAGGGTTGTTGTACACCTGCGTCAAATTGGTGATTTCGTAATAAGCGCTGATATTCGAAGTAGAGGTAATGCGAAAGCCGTAATTGAGCACTGCATTGGGAGGGGTGGCCTGCACGGTATTGGCCCAGGGGCTCACATTAAGCGTATGGGAAGAATTGGCTGCTAATTGGATGACAATATTGTCGAAAGCAGGATTCGCCGGTTGGCTCACAGTAATCGTCGCCGGCTCGCCAAACGACGAAAAACGGAACAAGCGGTCGATAGGCTGACCCGGCGAGTGTGTCACTGCATAAGGCGCGGCAAACCAAAATTCGGTGTCTACCTGGGCCTGGGATAAGCTCGCAAAACCACAAATCGTCCATGCAGAGAGAAGTATTCGGAGTTTCATAGCGGCTATTTTTTCTAAGACAAATATAAGGAAATTAGGCGAACAGGGCCTCCCTTAGCCCCGCCTTGGTCTCCTCAGAGGCAAACGCCGCATCAACCGCATCCAGATTACAGCGCAGAAAATGCCCGGGCCCCCAGCCGAAACAATCGTGCAGGCGGCGGTATTCTTCGCTGAGCGTAACATTCTCCATCGTGCGGCCGTCAGTATTAATGCCCAGGGAGATGCCCGCCCGGTAGAGCTTATCGATGGTGTGATCGGCGAGGGTGGCGAAAACGTTGGTTTGTACGTTGCTGGTGGGACAAACTTCGAGGTGGATGCGGTTTTTAACCAAATAATCCACCAGCGCGGGGTCTTCCACGCAGCGCACGCCGTGGCCTATGCGCTGGGGCTGAAAATATCGAAGGGTCTCCCATATACTTTCTGGGCCGCGGGCTTCGCCGGCGTGGGCGGTACAGGGAATGCCGTGTTGCCGGGCAAACGCATAGGCAGCCTCGTGGATTTGCGGATTCTCGGCCAGTTCGTCGCCGGCGATGTCGAATCCTACTACGCGGCGGTGGCGAAAGCGGTGGACTAATTGCACCGTTTCCATACTCTGCCCGGCGCTATAGTTCCTAAGGGTACACAAAATCAATCCGGCTTGCACACCGGTTTGATTTATCCCTTTTTCGAGGGCGTCGGACACAATTTCGACCACTTCTGCGGCGGCAAGTCCTTGTTGGGTATGCAACAAAGGCGCAAAACGTATTTCGGCATAGATGACGTTGTCGGACTGCAATTGTGCCAACAGATCGAGCGTTGCTGCTGTTAAGGCGCGTTCGGTTTGTAGTAGTTGGATGCTATCTTCCACCCGGCTCAAAAAATCGGAGAGATTTTGGCATTTGAGAGGAGCCGTAAACCGGTGTTGAAAATCGGCGGTAGTAATTCCGGGTTCAAACTCATTCACCACCGCAAAACCCAGCGAGCAATCGAGGTGTAAGTGCAGCTCTATCTTCGGCCATTCAGAAAAATCCATCCCTGCGCAAATTTAAACAGCAAAGATAATGTAATTGCCCGTGAATGGATTTGCGTAATTTGGCGTCTCAGCAAATTCCCGTTGTATGCCTTTGGCGTTGCATCCCGATATGATGATCGACCCGGAAGTCGCTGCAGAACTGGCGGCTACCTATTTTGGCGTTCGCGCCCAGGCAAAATCTTTGCCCGGCGAGATCGATTTTAATTTTTATTTAAAAACAAAAAACGGCGACGAATATACCTTCAAGATCAGTCGCCCGGGAGAAGACCCAGCCTTGCTCGATATGCAGGTGAGCGCCATGAACCACCCCGCCGGGCAGTCGCTGCCCCTGGTTTTACAGCGACCCGTAGCCGGCCTCGACGGCGGGTTTTGCAGCGATGGCACGACGAGCAAGGTCGGGAGCGCTGGCTTCGCTTGCTCACATGGGCGCCCGGACGGATGTATGCCCAGGTAAAACCCCAAAGCGACGCCCTGCGCTATAGCCTGGGGGAGTCGCTGGCGCACCTGTGTAGCGGCCTGCAATACTTTGAACACCCCGCAGCTTTTCGGCAAATGAAATGGGATCTGGCCCAACTCGAACAGGTAGCAGAGAAAAGCCACACGGTATCGCTGCCGGAGCGCAAGGCCATCCTGGAAGACTTCCTGAATTTGCACCGCGAGCAGGTCGCGCCTCTATTGCCCGATATTCGCCGCAGCGTGATCTACAACGACGCTAATGACTACAACATCGTCGTGGGTGGCGATCCCACCGACTACCGGGTCACCGGCTTCATCGACTTTGGTGATGCGGTGTACACCCATACCATCAACGAACTGGCCATTGCCATCGCCTACGCAATTTTTGACCAGCCCAATCCCCTGGCCGCCGCCGTGCCTATTGTGCGGGGATTTCACAGCATTTTTCCATTACGCGAAAGCGAAATAGCCGCGCTATACTGCCTGGTAGCTGCGCGTCTCGTGATCAGCGTCATTCATTCTGCCTCGAATCGCGAAGCGGAACCCGACAATAGCTACCTACTCATCAGCGAGCAACAGGCGTGGGTTTTGCTGGGGCAGTGGCACGCCATACCGCCGGCACTGGCGCACTACACGTTCCGTTGGGCTTGCGACCTGGCGCCTTGTCCAACCCTGGCAGCCTTTGAGCGCTGGGCAGCTACAGCGGCGGGACAATGCCATCCCGTCACCAGTACCAACCTCCGAGATACAGCAGCATGGTTAGACTTGAGCGTGGGCAGCCTCGACCTGGGTCACAACCGCCATTTTGAGGAAATCGAATTATTTTGTAAAAAATAAACGACATGCTCGCCGAAAATGGCGCCACGACGGGAATTGGCGGCTATGGCGAAGTGCGGCCCTTTTACACCACCGATGCATATGTAGTGACGGGCAATAGCGGTCCGGAGTGGCGTACCGTACACCTGGGCCTCGATATCTGGGATCGTGCGGGCACGCCGGTCTACGCCCCGCTCGACGGCTGGGTGCACAGCTTTGCCGACAATGCAGGCGAGCGCAACTACGGTCCCACGATCATCCTGGCGCACCAACCCGAAAACGGGCCGCTTTTTTACACCTTATACGGCCATCTGGACAGCGCCTCACTGGAAGGATTACAGGAGGGGGCGCCCATCGCCCGGGGCCAGGTAATAGCCCGCATCGGCGACAGGCCCTACAACGGCAATTGGCCGCCGCACCTGCATTTTCAGGTGATGCTTGATATATTGGGCTACAAAGGCGATTATCCGGGGTGGCGTTTCCCTGGCAATCCGAAGTATGGCTCAGCATCTGCCCCGATCCCGGTAAATTGGCCGGACTGCCCGATCGCGAAAAAGCAGAAGCCGGCATCAAAGAACTCCTCGAGCGACGGCAAGCGCACCTGGGGCGTAGCCTGAGCTTGTCGTACAATAAACCCTTGCACGTCGTGCGCGGCTACCGGCAGTATTTGTACGACCACACCGCTCGCCGGTACCTCGACACCGTCAACAACGTGGCGCACGTGGGCCATCAGCATCCCAGGGTAGTAGAAGCCTTGCAGCGGCAGGCGGCCGTATTGAACACCAATACCCGTTATTTGCACCAGGAAATACTACTTTTTGCGGAAGAATTGCGCAGCATACTGCCACCCGAGCTGAGCGTTTTGCATTTCGTCAATTCGGGCAGCGAAGCCAACGAATTGGCGCTCCGCATGGCCCGTACCGCTACCGGCCGACGCGACATGCTCGTACTCGAAGTGGGGTATCACGGCAACACAACCGGCTGTATTGAAGTGAGCAGTTACAAATTTGACGGCAAAGGCGGCAAAGGCGCCCCGCCTTACACCCATGTATTGCCCCTGCCAGATCCGTACCGGGGGCGCTACCGGGGCAACGACGAGGCTACCGGCTTAAAATACGCCGCCTTTGCACAAAAAGCCATCGATAAAGCCAAAAAAGGTATCGCAGGTTTTATCGGCGAAAGCATCATTAGTTGCGGGGGGCAGGTGGCGCCGCCACCGGGGTATTTCAAAGACATATACCGGCAGGTTCGGGCGGCGGGCGGCGTTTGCATTGCCGACGAAGTACAGACCGGCTTGGGCCGCGTGGGCGATCACTGGTGGGCGTTTGAACTGCATGGCGTAATACCCGACATTGTCACGATAGGCAAACCGCTGGGCAACGGCCACCCTGTGGGCGCCGTAGCCTGCACGCCGGCTATTGCCGACGCCTTTGCCAATGGCATGGAATACTTTAACACCTTTGGCGGCAACCCCGTGTCGTGCGCCGTGGGGAGAGCTGTAATAAAAACCATCAAAGCGGAAGAGCTTCGCGAAAACGCCTGGCACGTGGGCAATTATTTAAAAGCAAGCCTCCAGCACCTGCAGGAGCGCTTCCCCATTATCGGCGACGTGCGCGGCGCGGGACTTTTCCTGGGTATCGAACTGGTGCGCGGCGATGAACTCAAACCCTGTACGACAGAAGCTTCCCATCTCAGCAACCGCATGCGCGAAAACGGAATACTAATGAGTACCGACGGACCATACCACAACGTATTAAAGATCAAACCCCCGATTTGTTTTTCTATTCAAGATGCTGATTTTTTAATAGATATGCTTTCGCGGGTTTTGGAGGAGGATGTGTTTAATTTTTAGCGCAAAATGACAATAAATTAGCTTTTTTTATTGTAATTTTAAAATATAGTATTAATATTGTAAGTCAAAATGGCTGCCTGAAGCAGCCGGCATGCGGATAAAAGGATGGCTCTTCCTGGTGAAGGGTGGTTCGGTGGCTTTGGACTGTTTTGCCAGGGAGTCGCTCGAAAAAATGATCGAGCATCGCGCCCTTGAACTGGCCCAAGAGATTGTAATGAAAACCTCACACACTATGCACCTGGAAAATCAGGAGATTGACAAAACTGCTATTGACAATGCTATCAGGAAAAGAGCAGAAAAGATTAAAAATGAATTGCCAAAAAGTTTATGGAATTGAATTTAGAATATGCAGATGGGCAAACCCCTATTGATGAAGACGAAAAATGGGGGCTCAAAATAAAATCCATTTCAACCATGGGTGAGCTCAATGAATTTGAGCAACAAAATATAGAAGAATTTCCTGGGGAAGGAAAACCCTCCGGAGAGGGGAAGATAGAATTTTGTACCTTAAAGCACCCAAGCGGCAGATAACGGGAACATCAAGCTCCTGCTGGATTTTTCAAAAAGCTGAATACATAATGAAACTATGCACGCCAGAAGCCTCCTATTCATTTTATTGACACCGATCATGACCCAAGCGCAGGCGCCCGTCATTAGCAGCGTTACACCATTGACGCCCACCGTAGAACAGTACGGTAAATTTGAAGCCACGATAGGCCTCACGGCTTCCTATACCAATCCTTACGATTACGACCAGATTAGTTTGCAGGGGATTTTCACCGCTCCTGATGGCTCCACCTATGAGGTTGACGGGTTTTTTATGCAGGAATTTCAGCCGCCCGACCCCCAGAACGGCAGCATTAGCCCCATTGGGAACGGGGTGTTTAAAATCAGGTTTTCGCCGCGCCAGGTGGGTTTGTGGCAGTATACGGTGCAGTGTATCACCCCGGCAGGTACGGCAGATTTTTCTGTCCAAAATTTCACTTGTACATCCATACAAAATCCATCAAATAAAGGCTTTGTGCGGGCGGGTCAGACCAATTATTTGTTCTTCGACAACGGCGCGCAGTATATTCCGATAGGCGAAAACATAGCCTGGCACCTCAACAATCCCTATCTTAACTACAAAAACTGGCTCACCCAATTGGGGAATAACGGCGGCAACTTTTTCCGCCTTTGGCAATGCCATTGGGGGCTGGGTTTAGAATGGCAGAGCGGCGACTACCAAGGCCTCCGGCGCTACCAGCAAAACAATGCGGCCTACCTCGACTGGCTCTTCGACTATTGCGGCGGTAACGGCATCTACGTCATGTGGTGCTTCCAACATCACGGACAGGTATCTACGCAGGTCAACCCCAGTTGGAGCGCTAACCCCTACAACGCCCTGCACGGCGGACCCTGTGTAAACACCTGGGATTTTTTCACCAATGCTGCCGCCATTGCCCACACCAAAAACCGATATCGTTACACAGTAGCCCGCTGGGGATATTCCCGCAGCATCATGGCCTGGGAATTATTCAACGAAGTGGACTGGACCAACGAATACGAAACCCGTCAGAGCGACATAGCCACCTGGCACGCCGAGATGGCTGCTTTTTTAAAACAAATAGACCCACAGGAACACCTGGTCACTACCAGTTTTGCCTATGATAATTACGACCCGATTGTGTGGAACCTGCCCGACATCGACTTTACCCAAACGCATTATTACATCAACACGCCCAATATCGAGCGCGTCTTATCGGGGGGCATCGGCAATTACCTCGATGATTTTGGCAAGCCCACCCTCAATGCTGAATTCGGGCTCACCGCTTCGGGCAGCGGACTGAGTTCGTTAGACCCCGATGGCATCCACTTTCACAACTGTCTGTGGGGGGCTCTGTTTTCGGGGGCTATGGGCAGCGCCCAAACCTGGTGGTGGGACAGCTATATCGAACCTCAAAATTTGTATTACCACTTCGCCCCGGTAGCAGCGGTTGTTGAACAGGTCGATTTCCACAATGGCGATTTTCGCCCTGCCTCGGCCTTTGCGAGCGGTGTTTCAGCCGATCTCGTCCTCACGCCCAGTCAGGGCTGGGGTACCCTATCTGATACGTCCATAGTCATTTCCGAAAACGGCCAGGTGACACCCTCGCCTTCCGGCTTAGGGCAATACCTGTATGGGTCGGCCTGGAATACGCAATTCAGGCGGCCGCCCACCTTTTACGTCAACTTCCCGCAAAGCGGTTTTTTTGAAGTAAAAACGGGGACTGCCACCGGTCAAAGCCCTAAGATTGCCATCAGGCTCGACGGCTTATTAGTGCTGGAGCAAAACGCGCAGATTAACCAGACATACCAGATAGCCGTGCCGGCAGGACAGCATACGATAGGCGTAGACAACACAGGTACCGATTGGATAACCATCTCCTCTTATTCTTTTTCCGGTATCGGGAATGCCGTTGACGTATATGCGCTAAAAAACAGCGAAGGAAATAAAATGGCGGGCTGGGTGTTAAACAACCGCTATAACCACGATTACATCGCCGACAATGGCACGCCTCCGGTAGCCTCCGGCGCTTTTGTGAGCATTTCAGGCGTGAATAGCGGCGGGTACATGGTCAACTTCTTCGATTGCCTTACCGGCGCCCTGGTAAACGCCGAACCCGTCGTTGCCGAAAACGACACGCTGGTGTTATCGCTACCTGATGTGCTTTGGGACCTTGTCTTCGTAATTGACGGCGAACCCGTAGGCGTAACTGAAGCCGCTAGGCAATTACCCATTAAGGTGTTTCCCAATCCGGTAGCGTTTGGGCCGGTAGCGTTGACTTTCAGTCTGGACGCTGCTGCGCCTGTCAAAGTATCGCTCCTGGATGTTTCGGGGCGGCAACTGCAATCATGCTTTGAGGGCGAACTGAGTGCCGGCCATCAAAAATTGGACATCGATATTCCATCAGCGTATCCGGCAGGATTGTACTGGATAGTCGTAAGAGCGGGTGACCGGGCGGGCACGCAGACACTGGTAGTGGCCAGATTATAGTGGGTGGTCCATATGTAAGCGGAGCGCCAGCAGCTTTGACGTGCCGTCGTCATTATCGGTGACGGCCAGCGCATGCAAGTGACCTTGTGCATCGGTATGCAAATAGGCTATTGATTCGATTTTATCCTTCACAGCCACACCGTTGTGATCTTTAACGGGCGCCAGCCAGGTTATTTCAGCGGCGCCGTTTTCAGGCAAGTAAAGCCCGCCGGCATAACTGCCCAGTATTTCGCCGTCGTCGTACCAATTTTTTGTATCTTCCACAGTGGCGGTAAACAACATCCAATTTGAATCTGGCACCAACGAGGCGCCCGAAAAACCCATAGGTACGCCTTGATGAGCGGGTAGCGACACAGGGTTTATAACCACGTCCAAATCAAAGATATTGGTTTTTTGATACAGGGACTTAAGCAACTGGGGCCAGGAAAGGCTTGCCACAAAATTGCGGCCCCGGTTAAACAGGTGTAAAGTTTCGCCTGCAATTACGGCGCCTTCAATATTGAGTTCGTCGGCGGTAATACCGGCGCTTTCGCGAATTTGCTGGTACAAAAAATTCACATCAAACACCTGGGTACTGTCGGGGGCGCCGGGGAAAAACAAATACATCGAATCGCGTTGCGGCGACAGGCTGCCGGAGCCAAACAGGGCCAGGCAGGGTTTACCGTCGTACAAGCCTTCGGCCATGCTCTCCAGATCGGGTTTTTGGGGTTTTGGGATGCGTTCTTGGCCGGCAAAATGGGGTAAAAGCAGAAACTTGCCGACTTGCTGGTAAGTTTTGTCCAATTGATACAAAACCGGCGTATCGTCGCCGGCTACAAAATACTATCTCCGCTTACCGACAGGGCAGAAGCGGAAGGCAAGTCATTCAGTAAAAAAGTCTTATCTACAATAACCCGGACAGCAGTATCCATTTTTTGACAGCTATTGGTGAATAGCCACAAAGAGAGAAATAATAATGGGAAGCGCCAAAGAAATAGTTGGCGAAGACAAGCTTTAGCCATTCGTGATATTTATCTATTAAAGTAAAATGCCTATGGCTTCCAAATGTTTACCTTGCGCCGATGAGCATGTCTGATCTATCGCCCGACAATTGGGCATGGCTTTTTTTCGGCGCCTTGCTTATAGGCATGGCCAAGGCCGGCATTAGCGGCGTGGGTATGCTGGCGGTGCCTATCATGGCGGCTATCTTTGGGGGTAAACCTTCATCAGGGCTGGTATTGCCCATGCTCATCATTGCCGATGCTTTTGCCGTAGTTTATTATAAAAGACATGCGCAGTGGGCGCATATTTGGGCCTTGCTTCCCGCTGCTGCGGTGGGCGTATTGCTCGGACTGGTGGTGGGGTATTGGGCTGATGACAAGCTTTTTGCACAGCTAATTGCCATCATCGTTTTTGCCAGTCTGGGACTTATGCTATGGCAGGAATTCCGGGGGCTTCCGGCGCGCATCACCGGCAACCGCTATTTTTCCTGGGTTTTTGGCCTGCTGGGAGGCTTTAGCACCATGATCGGCAATGCCGCCGGCCCCGTATTAAATACGTATTTGCTCAGCAGCCGCCTTTCAAAAGACCACTTCATCGGTACCGCTGCCTGGTTTTTTTTTCTGGTGAATTTATTCAAACTACCTTTTCACATCTGGATTTGGCATACCGTCACGGTCGACAGCATGATGCTCAATCTGGCGGTGATACCCGCTATCGCCCTCGGCATCTTCATCGGTATACGCACCGTGAAGCTCATCCCTGAGCGGGAATTTCGCTACTTTATTATTATCGCTACTTGTTTAGCGTCACTTAAGTTGCTGTGGTAAGGGAAAAAGAGAAAGCGTCTTGCAAGCAAAAAACTGGCTGCAAGACGCTTTTTTTATTTACATAAATACATATTCTTTCTATCGTTGAATCACTATTCTTTGCGCATACACCGGCTGTCCCGGCAAAGTAGCCGTGAGCACTACTACGCCCTCCGGATAACTTTGAAGGTCCATCATTACCGGCCCCTGCGGGATAGAAGCAATTTCTTGTGTAGCTAACAAATTGCCCCGCATGTCGTACAAGCGCAACGTCGCTTGCGAGCCGGCGTAGGCACTCAAATCGAGATACACTTCCTTACTTGCCGGATTGGGGTATAGTTGCACGTTTTTTGTGTTTGCTTCGCGCGCCACCCATGATTCCAGGTATGCCGAAGTTCCCGTTTTTGACGCCGACAAGCTACTCCCATTTGAAGCACAAGCCGTCAACTGGCTGTTGATACAAGTCAGCGCAGTAGTGAGGTATTGGCGGTGCGCTACAAATACGATATTGGCCAAGGCGTAATTGGTTACTTGCAGCACTTCGCCCAAAGTAGCGTTGGTCGACAAGGCCTGCAGGATGACGGGATGCACTTCGCAAGGCAGGTTATTCAATCGCAAACTGGCCTGGGCGGGATTAGCCCGCAAATACAGGGCCAGCAAAATAGCCTGCGACAAAAGCGGATTGGTGAGCGAGCCGTTGTCGTCAAACGACAGGTAGGCTGGTGTGCAGTCGTAGCCGTCCACCACCGAATGGCCGCTGGGCAGGGGCGCAGGCGCTGTAGTCTGGGTTGGCGCTGTTAGCCACTGTACCAGGCAATCTTCGGCGCCTTGTTTAATCCGCATCGTGCGGGTAGAATACCCCATCACAATGGGATCGGGTATGCCGTCGCCGTTGCCATCCCAGCTCAGGGCTTCGGCGATCCAAATGGCGGGTGATTTTTCTATAATTTGCTCACAAACGCTGGTATTACCGCTGGCATCTTCTGCCGTCCAGGTGCGTTTGATGGTACTGCTCCACTCGTAACTTCCCGCAATGATGACATCGCTATAGCTTAGTTGTACTGCGGAAGTGCAGTTATCTGTCGCCGTAGCAAAACCTGTCGAGTTGAGGGCGCTGGTATCGCAACCTACCGTAATATTTGCCGGGCAGTCGAGTTGGGGACCCGTTTGGTCGGCCACTATTACCGTGGCACTACACAGGGCGCTTTCGCCGAGGTTATCTGTTACCGTGAGGCTCACTTCATTAGCGCCGATATTAGCGCAAGAAAAAGAAGAAGGAGAAACTGCCAGGGTTAGTGCCAGTCCATCGGGGTGTGAGCTACCTGCGTCTACCAAGCTGGCATCAAGTATAGCATTGCCCGTATTGTCGAGGGCCAGGGTGACCGGAGTAGTAGCGCATTGCGCCAGGGTGTAGCTCTGCGTTCACAGCGGTATTGCGCGTAGCCGTCTTCGGTAGTTGCGCTGGTTCCGCCGGCAGTAATTTCTTGTACAAGGCTGCTGGGGTTGGCAAAACTGCCTCCTCCACCTCCACGACCGGTAGTACCGCCGCCACCGCCGCCCGAATAGCCGCCGCCGCCGCCGGCAGCGCCGCTACCTGAACCGCCGCCGCCGAAGCCGTAGCCGCCGTTGCGGAAAGTAAAGCTCGTACAACCTTCGGCGCCGCCGCCGGCGCCACCCTCGGGGAAGCCGGACTGGCCTTCGCCCACTTCGGTAGTACCAAATATTTCGACACAAGTGATGCCGTTGCCGGGTTGGAAAGCGCCGCCGCCGCCGCCGGAGATATCCACGCTATTGCCGCCACCAAAACCGCCTATACCGCCCCAGCCGGGAGCGATGTCGCCGTTGCCGCCGCCGCCGTCGGGAGTAGCCCGGCCGCCCTGGCCGTCTTCGTTATCTACACAAAAAGTAATAATCCGTCCTTGATAGGCGCCGCCGCCGCCGCCGGCTACAGCGAGTATCTGCCAGGTGTCGCTGCCGGGGGCCTTGTACAAAACAGCCGAACCGCCGCCGCCGCCGCCATAAGTGAAGCCGGTGCCCAGGATGCCGCCGCCAGTGCCCTTCTCACCGGCGCCTCCTGCGATAAAGCGCACCGTGCCGCCGTATTGCAAGTCGTTGGCGCCCGCGCCTATTCCAAAAGTTACTTTTACAAAAGCGCCTGCGCCGCCATCAGACTTACAATCGTCGTCGAGTTCCGCAAAACCGCCGTCACCGCCGCGCAAAATGAATTCTATTTCACTGATTGCGGGGTCATTGGGCACCAGAAAATCCTGGTAAAAACCGGTATAACTGATCGTGTGGGTGTTGCCGTCGCAGGTCAGGTCGCTCTGCGCGCCGGCCTGCAAGGCCATGCCCACTAAGCATACCGCGGCCAGTATCCATGCGCTGCAACGAAAACGTATCCTTTGTACATTTCTCATAGATATAATGGTTTGAATGAAGATTTATGCAACAACATTACTCCGGCGGCTGAGCCGCCAGAAAAGAACAATAAAGAGATAGCGCCTGAAAGGGTACTTCAGAAGGGCGATTGGAGATAAGGGTGTAAATGCCGGTTGCTGCTAAAGGGGGGAATAAGGGTGCAAGATATGGATTTTTTTGAATGTCAAGGGGGGGGGGGGGGATTTTTGTGGTTAGCAGTCGGCAGTCGGCAGTCGGCGCTCGGCAATACTGACTGCTGAGTGCTAAGTGCTGATAGCTAGTCTTATTTGAGGCTATCAGGCTGTGGCATGCTTACGCGATATGAAAAAACACCTAATATTGTATAGGTCGTTAGCTATGGATAATCAAGACTTTTTTTTGATTTGACATACTGATGACAAAGTGAAAGGCGCAATGGCATAGATTGTACAGGGAAGTTACAAGGTGACAAAGCGAATTTGATCGTTAATAGAACACATTATTTGCCGTTTTCGGCAAACAGTAGTTAAGAGCGATTAAAACAATAACATCATGGATGTAACAGGTATTTATAATGAACTTGATAATTCGATAACAAAATTTTCTGACATCCCCGTCGATGATAAAGAGGAATTGGAAAAAGTTATAGGGTTTGGAATTTCCGCAATTGGGACATTAGAAGATTTAGTAGACACAGTCTTAACCCCAATTACAAATGCGAAAAATGAATTGTTTAAATCCCAGGACGCTGAAAAAGTTAAAAATGCACTAATTGAAATAGCTGCCAATATATACGATGAATTACAAAGTGCGCAAGCTATGGTTTTCGATTTTTCAACTTTGAATGAGAATTTTCAAAGGAAATAGCGCCAATTTTGTCAAAATATTTTAAAAAAGAAGAAATTTATAGATGGGAAAAATTATTTGACTTGACAAAGGTACGCGTGATATTTCTTATGAAAGAGTTGAATCACTCATTCCAAAAGTTAATAGTTTTCTTGAAGAAAGATTTTATTCCACAGAATCAACAAAGAATGATTTGACATTTAAGGAACTAAAGATTATCTAGATGATATCATTGAAAATATGCGCGCAACTAAGAAGGAACTCCAATTAGTAAAATCAAAATTCCGCCTACTTTCAGGATTAAAAGGGCTAACCAATATTACTCAAAATAAAGCTTCTGATAACAATAAAATAGAAGAGCTTGAAAATATTTTGAAAAATATAGAAGACTTGGTTGCTAACAGTAGGATTGAAACCGCACTTGAAAAATGGAAGACTTAAGCAATCATAATTATCCTGAAATACTTCATGATATCAAAATGTATCAAAGCCAATATCATTCCACAAGCAGAAACATTTCTTTGGGCCTAGACCAGGATAAAATCACCCTAAACAAAATAACTTCTGGGATTTTAGAATTAGTAGCCGAAATAAGAAAAAGAGAAAACCACACCTAACAAAACATTTAACGGCTATACTCCCTAAGCGGTCGCGCGCTTTGTATTCGGTTGTTGCAACAACAAAATCGATCCCGGATAAGCTTTTTACCTTTAAAAACTTTGACGGAAATGCGCTGGGGCCTATAATGTTTTTATGTGCGGCTATCGTTAATAGCATAATACGCAAATGCCTCCTCTATCACATCTATAATAAAATCTGCTTCCTGGCGGTTGATTGTCAGCGCTGGTGACAACGCTAATACATTGCCGTCGATGAGTTTAAAGGAGACCCCATTTTCCAGGCAGCGGTACATGATGCCTTGTGCCGCTGCAAAAGCTCTTTCTTTAGTATCTCTGTTAGTCACCAAATCTATGGCGATAAGTAGCCCCTTCCCTTCTATATGGCCGATGAGTGAAAATCGATTTTGTAATGCCCCCAGGCGTTGTAGCAAATAATCCCCCAATTCCGCAGCATGCTTAGCCAGATTGTGGGTTTCAATATACTGCAGCGTGGCCAGGCCGGCAGCGCAGGTTAGTGGGTTTTTTTCATGGGTGAAATGACCGATAGACCTATTTGACAAGGAATTGTATTCTTCTTTTGTAACAATACCCGCTAGTGGGACTATACCGCCGCCAAGTGATTTGCCCAACACAGCGATATCGGGTGTTACGTAGTCTTCGCAGGCAAATACTTTACCCGTGCGGCCTAATCCACAGATGATTTCATCAAAAATCAGGAAGGCATCGTGCCTGCGACAAATATCCTGTACGCGCTCCCAATAGTACGCCGTGGGTACTACCGGCGTAGATGTGACCGTAGTGCCAATGATGGCGGCAATATCGGGGTTGCGCTGCACTACGGTCTCTATCTGGCGGATGTACAAGTCGTCAATCTGGGTTTTATCGGTCAGCCCCCAGGGATTGCGATAGTAATTGGGAAATTCTACGTGAAAGGCGCCCGGTACCATAGGCCCGTAGCCCGTGTTGAAGTGCTCGGTCCACCTATAGAAGCGGCCTGCCAGGTAGTACCGTGGTAATTGTCCCAAAACGAAATGGTTTTTCCACTTGCCGGTCACTTGTTTGGCCAGCAAAACGGCCATTTCGATGGCTTCGGCGCCGCCGGGGCATAAGAGCACCCTATCGAGGCCGGCCGGAGCAGTTCAACTATTTTTTTGCAAATTCGACGGCCACATGGTTAGTAAATCGACGGGGTGTAAACGAAAGTCCTTCGTCGAGTTGTCGCTTGATGGCCTCCACTACATAAGGGTTATTAAACCCGATATTATGCACGCCGTTGCCATGCAGGTCTAGATATTTCTTGCCCTGAAGATCATAAATGTAAGGCCCTTCTGCTCGTTGCAGCACATTCATTACCGGTGTGGAAAGCGCCTGGTGCAGGAAATAGCGGGCATCCTGCTCCAGACAGTTTTTTGTCTCGAGATCTAAATGACGCTGATAATCGTTACGCAAGGCCGAGTCGTTGGCATCGCCTTGCTGAATGTAGGTGACATGGCTCATTGTGGCAAAGGTGGGACTATTGCGGTAATGACAGGTTATCGCGCGAATTAATCTTAGGTAAATAATTCGCTGATTTAATGTAACGCGTCCATTAATTGAAATTTAACCCCATAAAAAAATAAATCATAATAAGTATTTGAAAATCAATGTTTTATAATTTTTGTCAATATGTGCCCGCTAACATCTTCGCTTCACAGAAACTTCATCAAATCTTAAACAGGCACTTGTAGTATTCCGTGATTGGGCTCCCAATCTTTGCTACACAAAATAGCCGGCACAGCGCTTGTCTGTCCCGGCTATGGAAATTGGTTAATTTAAACATCACTAAATTATGAAACTTAGACGACAAGTCTTTGCCCAATGGGCATGGAAATGCGTAGCCGTCGGCTTTGCTGACAGTGCTTTTCCAACTTCCCGCCTTGCAGGCGCAAAAAACGGTGACCGGCGTAGTAGTAGACGCCAATTCAAAAGAGCCGATTCCCGGGGCCACTATCATCGTAAAAGGCACCACTGCAGGAACGGCCACCGATGTAGACGGTTCTTTTTCACTCAATGTACCTAAAGAAGGCAAGGAAGTAGAAATTTCCTTTTTGGGTTACGACAATGTTACGCTTGACGTAACTACCACAACCTTCCTGAATGTTTTTTTAACTGAAAATGCCAGGCAACTCTCAGAGGTAGTAGTCACGGCACTCGGCATCGAAAAAGAAAAAGCCCGCGTTGGGTATGCCGTTCAGGATGTGAAAGGCAGCGATTTGATCAAAGCCCGCGAGCCCAACCCCATCAACTCGCTTGCAGGCAAAGTTGCGGGTCTCACCGTGGGTGCATCGGCTGAATTGCTCGGCGGTCCTTCAGTATTACTTCGCGGCGACCGCCCGCTGTACGTTGTTGACGGTGTGCCTATTCAATCCGACACCTGGAACATCAACCCGGACGATATTGATAAGATCACCGTGTTGAAAGGCCCCAATGCTTCGGCGCTTTATGGCAGCCGGGGACAATACGGCGCTATCCAGATCACTACCAAACGCGGTACGAAAGACAATCGGGGCTTTCAGGTAGAACTCAACAACTCTACGATGATTGAAAACGGCTTCCTCACGATCCCGGAAGTACAATATGAATACGGCCCCGGCGACCACGGACGCTATTCTTTCGTGGATGGCAAAGGCAGTGGCTTGTACGATGCCGACTACGATGTTTGGGGACCCAAGTTTGAAGGTCAGCTCATTCCGCAATACGACAGCCCGGTAGATCCCATTACGGGAGAACGCCAGGCTACACCCTGGGTTTCACGTGGTAAGGACAACCTCGAGCGTTTCCTCCGCCCCGGCATACTACAAACTACCAACCTGGCCGTTTCTGCCGGCGGCGACAATTACGATATCCGCTTTTCGGGTACGTATACCTATCAGGGGGGGATTGTGCCCAACACACAGCTCAATACGGGCAACTTCAACATGACGACAGGCTATAATTTCAATGACCGCCTTCGCTTTGAAAGCGCTATCAACTACAACAGGCAGTTTACCGACAATTTCCCCGATGTGCAATACGGCCCGAACTCGATGATTTACAACATCATTATCTGGGGCGGCGCCGACTGGGACATCGACGATATGCGCGATTACTGGCAGCCGGGCAAGGAAGGCATCCAGCAGATCTATGCCGAATATACCCGTTATAACAACCCCCACTTCCTGGCTAACGAATGGCTGCGCGGCCATTACAAAACTGACGTGTACGGCTTCGCTTCGCTGACGTACAGCTTCACGCCGCACCTCAAGTTGATGGGCCGTACGCAAGTTACTTCTTACGACCTGTTCAGGGACGAAAAATTCCCCTACTCGGCAACGGTATACGGCCGCGAACAAGGCAAAGGCGACTACCGCGAAGACCGCCGCAACCTGTTTGAAAACAACACCGACCTCATGTTGTCTTTCGACAAAGACGTGACGCCGAAATGGAACATCAGTGCATCGCTCGGCGGCAACTTGCGCGCGTTTTCTTTTAATTCCAGCTACGCCACCACCGATTACCTCAACGTGCCGGGCTGGTACAACCTGAACAACTCGCTCAACCAGCGCCAGGTATTCAACTACAATGCCGATATGCGCGTGCTCAGCGCTTACGGCTTTGCCGATATTACCTACGACCGCTTCGTGACGCTTTCTATTACAGGTCGTTGGGACAAGCACTCTACGCTGCCTGCTTCTAACAACAGCTATTTCTACCCATCGGCTTCGCTTAGCTTGCAGTTGTCGGAAATGTTGGACTTGCCCGACGCTATCTCACTGCTCAAGCTGAGAGGTTCTTATGCGTATGTAGGTAGCGGTTTGACACGTTCAACCATACCGCCTGCTTACCTGCTTTCAGGCCGTGATGTACTCGACTATGGTAGCGACTATTATTCGCCGTATGAAGGTCCCAATTACATCAACTCCAGTGGTTACTCGATCGGCTTCCCTTACAACAACCAACCCTCGGCTTATTCACCGACGACTATTGTCAATCCGAATCTTGAGCCCAGCTTCTCTACGGCTTACGAAGCCGGTATCGACGCCCGCTTTTTTAACAACCGCTTAGGCTTCGACGTAACCTACTTCAATACTACCGACGGACCTAATATTTTCAACCTACCGCTATCTGAAGCTTCAGGTTATGGCTCTGCATTGGAAAACGGTATTAAAACCCGCAAAAAGGGTTGGGAATTGGTGCTCAACGTACGCCCGGTTAAAAAGAACGATTTCAACTGGGATATCGCCCTCAACTGGAGCACCTGGCGCGAAACCCTCGATGAAATCTACCCGGGCGTTACCAAACTCGGCCAGTTCCTCGAAGTTGGCGACCGCATCGACGGTTTATTATGCCGGCGCCTTCATCAAAACGCCCGACGGTCAGTTGATCAACGACGGCGGCGGCCGCCCTATTCGCAATCCGGTACCGCAATTCCTGGGGTATACCAACCCCGATTGGGCTTGGGGTATCACCAACCGTATTTCGTATAAAAATATCGGCCTGGGCTTCCAATTCGACGGCTGGTACGGTGGCAATATCATCAACTACATCCAGCGCCAGACCTTCCGCGGCGGTCGCCATATCGAGACGGTACAAGGCGAAATGGGAGAGAAGACCCGTTTACCAGGATTACCAGGGTGTCAAGTCGTGGGTAGGCCCGGGTATGGTTATCTCAAACGGCGTTGCCCCTGAATACGATGTAGACGGCAATATCACTAACTACGACGAGCTCGAATTTGCACCCAACACTACCGCTACCTTCCTTCAAGACTGGATCAGCCGTTATTATGCTGCTGAAGAGGCTAACCTCATGAAGCGTACCTTCGGCAAACTGCGCGAAGTAACGCTTACTTATACCATTCCTGCCAGCAAATTCAAAGGCGGCTTTATCCGCGGCGCCAGCATCTCGCTGGTGGGTCGCAACCTGCTGTATTTCGCTGAGAAAAAGAACGTAGACGTAGAACAATTTACCGGTACTACCAGTCCGAACAGCGTACAGGGTTATTCCGACCTGCAAACGCCCACGCTGCGCCGTTATGGTATCAATTTGAACATCACTTTCTAAATGATTGAAAAATGAGAGCTTTTAAATATCTATTCCTTTCTTTTGTCCTCTTGTTGGGGGTAAACGCCTGTGAGCAACCTTTCGAGGACCTCCAGATCAATCCCAACCAGCCCGTTACCGCGCCCCTCGGCGCTGATTTTTCAGGGTGTGCTCAACGACATGTTCGACAACTCCTGGAATGAAGTACAGCGCTGGAATCAGTTTTACTGCTGCAACTACAACTACTACGGCAACCAGGAATACAACTGGACGACTGCCGGATTCGACTTTTCTACACTGGTCAATGTGGCGCAAATGGAAGCTGAAGCTCAAAAGCTGGCCGGCTCAGAGGTCAATCCTTACGGCGGCTTGGGCAAGTTTTTTCGCGCCTATTTTTCTGTGAGGATGTCATTGAAATTTGGAGACATTCCGATGTCGGAAGCGCTACAGCGTATCAACAATACTACGCCGTTGTACGACACGCAGAAAGAAGTATTCCTCCAGTCGCTCGAACTGCTCGACGAAGCCAACGATGTCCTGAAAATGTCGATCAACAAAGGCGACAATTCGCTTCAGGGCGATATCTTCCTCGGCAATGACCTCGTATTGTGGCGCCAGGTAGTCAACACATACAAACTTCGCGTCTTGATCCACCTGAGCAAACACGCCGACGATCCTGATCTGAATGTAAAGGCCGTTTTGCCGAAGTGCTGAACAACCCGCCAGAGTTTCCTATCATGACGGGCCTGAGCGACAATATGCAGTACTATTACAACAGCACTCGTTAATTTTTATCCCAACAACCCGGGCACCCGTGGTTTGATAGCGGCCGCTACAATATGAGCGCCACCTATCTCAACACATTGGCCGCACTGAGCGACCCCCGTACTTTTGTGGTAGCTGACCCTGCCCAAAAGAAGCTTGACGAAGGCTTAACCGAATACGACTTTGCTGCCTATATCGGCGCTTCTTCTGGCGAAAGCCTCGACGACATGACCTTCAAAGCAGGCAACGGCGAATACAGCTTTATCGATCAGATTCGCTATTACAGCAATTTCGAAGGCCCCGAACCCTGCATTCAAATCGGTTATCCCGAATTGTGCTTTAATATCGCCGAAGCTATCAACCGCGGCTGGGTAAGCGGCGACGCTGCCGACTGGTACCGCAAGGGTATTACGGCCAGTATGAATTTTTATGAAATTACCGATCAAGCGGCCATTGACGCCTACCTGGCACAAGCCGAGGTAGCCTACAAAGGCAATAACGCCGATGGACTTGCACAGATCCTGACCCAGAAATACCTGGCTTTTTACCAAAACTCAGGCTGGGAAGCTTTTTACAACCAACGCCGCACGGGAATTCCTGAATTTCTGGTGGGCGTAGGCACCGGCAACGGCGGTCGTATTCCCAAACGCTTTCAGTATCCCGCTTCAGAACGAAACACCAACACAACCAACTACAATGAAGCGGTAGATCGCCAATTCGGCGGCGAAGACGATATCAACGCAGAAATGTGGTTGATCAAGGAATAAATTCGAGTTTGGTTAACGCTTTAGTACATCATCAGCCTGCCCTACAGATCTCCGGGGCAGGCTGTTTTTTTATTATTCCTCCTCTACCTTCACCCACGCCGCCCTTCTTGGCGCCGGCATCTCCGACTCTTCGCCTTTGATGGCTTTCCAGAGTACTTCGTTGAATAGTCGGTCGGGTACGGCATCTACTTCGGCCAGGTTGAAGGTTTCAGAGATTTTCGAGAGCTTGTTGACGGCCATGTTGCGTTCGTCGAGCGATACGCCGGCAGGCAGGGCCTTAAACGGGGTAAAATCGGGTGTAGAAGTAAAGCAGCGCCACATGGGCGTCGCGGCGGCGTCGTATTGGCTCATGGGCGGCAGGCCCAGAATGAGCTCCATGGTGCGCAACATGGAGGTAGTGGAGTACATGGTGTGGTCTGCGAACTTACGCCGGGTATAGGGGCTCACCACAAAGGCAATGCTGCGGTGGGCATCTACGTGGTCGGCGCCGTTTTGGGCGTCGTCTTCGAGGATGAATACGGCGCTTTCTTTCCAGATTGGCGTGTTGGATAAGTGTTCGATAAAACGCCCCACCGCCAGGTCGTTGTCGGCCACGGCGGCATTGGGCGAATAGGCGCCTTTTGGCCATGCCGGAGGTATGGTCGTTGCCAAAGCGAATGGTGTTAAAGCGCGGCACCTGGTTGATGGCCAGCAGGCTGTCAAAATCGCGTGCCCAGTCGGCCTCGCGGCGGATATCCTGGTAATCCATATCCCAGGAGGAGTAGTTCGGGCAAAAATGCCCTCAAGGGTTTCGTAGTTGGCTTTGAAGTCGTCGGCAAACTCGCCGTAGGTGCGGTAGCTCACGCCGGCGCGTTGGCAGTAGTCCCAGATAAATCCTTTTTTGGGAAAGGCGATGCGGCGGGTGCCTTCGTAGTCGTAATTGCCGCCTTTGCCGCCGTAGCTGGTAGGCCAGGTTTTTTCTACGAAGTCGTTGGCGTAGGCAGCTGTACTCCAGTTGTGGCCGTCGGCGCTCACCTCTGCGTCGACGTAAAAGTTGTCGAGCAGCACGAATTCGCGGGCCAGGGCGTGTTGGTTGGGGGTGATTTTTTCTGGAAAAAGGCACAGCGAAGTATCGCCGTTGCCTTCGGGCATGTCGCCTAGTACCTGATCGTAGGTTCGATTTTCTTTGATGATATAAAACACGTATTTGATGGGTGATGAGTCGCCTACGCGTTTAGGCACCGGATTGCCGGCTTCGCCTTCGGCGAGCAGTTCCTTGTCTTTGTGATAAGGGCAATTTTCATATACCAGCTTTGAATAAGCACCCCATTGTCCTTTTTGGGGCGGTTTAATACGGCTAAGCGTGCCGTAATACAGGGATCCGATGTATTGCGCGGCGCGTTCATCCTTGTCTTTATGAAACGGGCTGGGGCCTTTTGGGTTGGCTAGTGAAGACATGCCCTTGCCATTGGCTACCCAGATCTTGCCCCTGGCGCTGCGCACGCTGGTGGGGTACCAGCCCGTGGGAATAAAGCCCAATGGCCGGCTTTCGCCCCGTTCGCTTATGTCGAAAGCCGCCAGACAGTTGTTGTCGGCGTTGGCGATGTAGAGCGTGCGTTCGTCGGCGCTGAGGGCAAGGCTATTCGTGGTAGAGCCGTTGGGGGCGTCGGGGAAAAGCGCGGTATTCAGCGTTTCGAGTGTTTTGCGGTTCATCAGGTCGAAAACCGACACGGAGTTGTCCAGGGAGTTGGATACAAAAAGCAGGTCTTCATTTTTATTTAGCAATAGTTCGTTGGGGTGTTCGCCCACCTGAATATCGGGTTTTCGGGTCAGGTTGTTTTTGTCAAAAACAGCCACAGTGCGGCCACCCCAGATAGACACGTAGATTTCGGCTCTTTTTTGCGAAACGATCACTGCAAAAGGCTCGCTTTCGAGTTTAATGCGCAAGTTGGAGGAGCGGTCGGCTAAATTGCACACATAAAGCGCGCTGTCTTCTTTGGTTACGGTATAAAGCCGGCCGGCCGGCTCATCGAGGGCCAGTCCGGCGGGACAAATCTTGTTTTTCGGCCAGGGTTCGCCCAGTTTGATGACGCCGTCATCAGTGAGTTTTCCGTTTTCATTTTTAAAAATAGCGATCACATTGTCATTGCCTCCCGAGGCATGCAGGCGGCTTGCGTCTTTGCTGAACGCCAATCCGTACCAGGCTTTGGGGATAATGATTTCGCTGCTCAGGGAAGCGTCTTTGGCTCGGAATAATTGAATTGTATGTGCACTAACGCCATTATTAGTTATGGCCAGCCACTGTTCGTTGGAGGAAACCGCGATTTGCAGGGGAAGGTCGCCCAGTGGTTGTTGTTTTTCACCTGCCGGAGTCAGCATCCATTGGTTGGGCAGTTGAATGCGTTGAGCTTTTAGCCTTTCGTACAATTTCTTGTCAAAAGCTGTGGATGAGGGTTGGCTGATGCCAAATTGCGTGCAAGCTAATGCAAGCAATAAGAGAAAAAAACGTGAATTCATGCGCTGTATTGAATTTAGTTGCCTCAATTTAAGTTGTAGGTCGCTTAATTGGGTATTGTTGGTTTAAACTTAATAAAACGTTCAAATTCCGCTAACTTTAATTGCCCAACTTAGCCGCTCATTTTATCTCACACGCTTATGAACCGACTTCTTTTTTCCTTTCTTTTTATAGCGATACATATCGCGTCCACTTATTCGCAATCAAAAATCACAACGCTGCAGGTGCCCGGCACCGGGCAATACTGCAAGATAGACCCGGCAGGCGCTTCGGTGTTGCCGAGCGGCCGGTACGTCACGCCGGCCGGCAAGGTGAGTACCATCAACCGCGCGCCCTATGGATTGGCTGTGAGCCCCGATCAGCAAATTGCCCTGGTATTGCACAACGAAGTGGTGACCGTAGTTGATCTGCGCAACAACGAACACGTTCGCATACCGAGTTACGATGGCAAAATACCGCCTGTGGTGGAGGGTTCTTCATTTATGGGAATAGCCTTTGAACCCGGCAGTCATCGCGCCTGGCTGAGCGGCGGCGATAAAGGCACGGTAGTACTGTTTGACGCCGACAAAAAACAAAAACTCAAAGCAATCAGTATCGACGGACTTTTTGGCGGCAAGCAATACGAAGACAGCTATATCTCCGATATTGCTTTTGACGGTAGCAGAAACCAACTGCTTGCCCTCGACCGCGCCAATAACCGCCTGGTAAAAATTGATTTACAAACCGAAAAATAACAGCGAGTATCA
>JADKAE010000022.1:0-47500 GCA_016715405.1 Saprospiraceae bacterium
AAAAGGCGCTCGTGGCGCAACACCACCATTGCGGCAGTCCTTTTTAATCCGATGGGTACAGCGCTCATTTTTTTTCTTTATTTTCAAAATGCCAAATGGGCAAATCGGGAAGAGGCGCGGTGATTGATGTTGGATTTCGGATTTCGGATTTCGGATTGGGCAAAGAGGTGTCCGAAAACGATAACTCCCTCGCATGCAAGGCTATCGCATTAGGCGCGTATTCAACAGTCGAACCGTAGGTTTGGTCACCGATGATAGGACACCCCATATCCGCCAGTTGTACTCTGATCTGGTGGAATTTTCCGGTATGGGGTATGATCTCCAACAAATAACGGCCTTCCGCTTCGGCCAGCAATTTATAACTCAAACTGCACGGAAAAGCGCCCTTGCCCGCCTCTTTTGAATAAACCGCCTTTTTGCCAAAAGCGTCCTTTTGTATCCAGCCCTCCAGCAATCCCTGATCGCTGGGGGGCAGTTTCCACCACCGCCCAATACACTTTTTGCACCTGCCTCTGCCGGAATTGCTCGTTGAGTTGTTTCAGCGCGCTTTTCTTTTTGGCCAGCAGCAATACCCCGCTCACCGGCCTGTCGAGGCGGTGCACGATGCCCACATAAGGCTCTCGCTTGCGCTGCTTCAGGTAGGCCAACACCTCCTCCTCTACCGAAGGATAGCCGTGCCTGTCGCGCTCCACCACCAAACCCGCCGGTTTGTTGATGGCAATCCACTGCGGGGTTTCTGCCAGGATGGTCATGTTGACTGTTCTCTGTTATCGGTTGTCTGTTCTTTTTAATAGTGTAATTTACAAAGATAGAAACCAATAACGGATAACCGACAACAGAGAACGGACAACCGACAACAAAAATAACCCAAGCCCATACTTGGATTTTGCAGGATAACATGTATCTTTGCCGTCCAATTGGAAAGAAAATAGTGCGATCATGAAAAAAAATATCCATCCGGAGAGCTATAGACTCGTTGTATTCAAAGATTTCTCGGCTGACGAGGCCTTCATGACCCGTTCTTGCGTGCAAACGCGCGACAGCATCGTATGGGAAGACGGCAAAGAATACCCACTGGTTAAGCTGGAAATCTCCGCTTATTCACACCCTTTCTTTACGGGTAAAATGAAATTTGTCGACACGGCAGGCCGTATCGATAAATTTAACAAGAAATTCTCGCAGACTAAGTTTGCTAATAAAACCAACGAATAATACAATTAGTCGTTGTGGCGAAAAATGAGTCACCCCTGATTTTGGCAATGGTCAAAATTCGAGGTGGCTCATTTTTTTTTACCTAATACCCACCGCATTATAGCCGCCGCTAATAACAAATCTGCGGTATTTTATGTTATCTGTTATTATCCTATACGCTATGGCGCACTTAATTTTGTTTGAAGACGAGACGCGCGACAATCTCCTGCCGCTCACTTTCACCCGGCCGGTCGCAGAACTGCGCATCGGCATCCTCACAATCAAAGAAAAATGGGAACGATGGCTCGGGTGGCCGGTTTCTTATATCACCGAAGACTATCTGGCCGAAAAATATCCCATTGATTACGGCAAAGAGAATTACCTGGTCAACGCTTCAGCGCTGCCTTCTTCCCAGCTTTGCCGCCTCATCCGCCAGATGGATTTTAACGAAGCCCTCGTCCAGGGCGATCAACTGATCGCCGCCAAACTCGACGAACGGCAGTTGGAACGCCTGGTGCAGGACAAAGACATCGAGCACCTCCAGTCGACCGACCTCGACGATACGGAATACCTCAAAATCAACGGCCCCTGGGATTTGTTCCGGCTAAACGACCAAGCCCTACGCGACGATTTTGAACTGGTTACCCGCGACAGAACCTCCCAGCCCCTCAGCGATACTAACCGCGTGATCGGCGACGGCCCCGTCTTCCTCGAAGAAGGCGCCAGAGTGGAATGCGCCATCCTCAATACCCAAAACGGCCCCATTTATATCGGTAAAAATGCCGAGATAATGGAAGGCTGCATGATCAGAGGCGGATTTTCGCTGGGCGAAGGCGCCGTTGTCAAAATGGGCGCCAAAATTTACGGCGCTACGACTATCGGCCCTTATTGCAAAGTCGGCGGCGAAGTCAATAACTCGGTGTTGCTGGCCAACAGCAACAAATCACACGACGGCTACCTCGGCAATTCCGTGCTGGGCGAATGGTGCAACCTCGGCGCCGATACCAACAACTCAAACCTCAAAAATACCTACGAAGAAGTCAAATTGTGGAACTACCCGGCTAAACGCTTCGTGCCCACCGGACTGCAATTCTGCGGACTTATTATGGGCGACCACTCCAAATGCGGTATCAATACGATGTTTAATACCGGCACAGTGGTGGGCGTTTGCGCCAATATCTTCGGCGACGGCTTCCCGCGCAATTATATCCCCTCTTTTTCCTGGGGCGGGGTGCACGGCTATCAAACTTACCGCACCGATAAAGCTTTCGATATGATCGAACGCGTGATGGAACGCCGTCAACTTCCGTTTACCATCCAAGACCGGCTGATTATGCTGCGCATTTTTGAAGATACAGCACAATACCGCAACTGGGAGAAACACGCTTAATCTCTGATATGAATACGCTCCGCTTCGCAATCCCTGTCGCCGTTTTACTAGCATCTGTAATGGTAGCCTGTCATCAGGAACCCGCAGAAAAGATGCTCCCCTATTATGGTTTTCACGATGTGAATCCCAATACAGGCGATACCATCTACCACAAAATCCCCGACTTTGAATTTATCAATCAGGATAGCCAGCTTATTACCAATGCTACTTTTGAAGGCAAAATATATGTGGCCGATTTCTTTTTTACCTCCTGCCCTACGATTTGCCCCAAAGTAGCCCAGCAAATGCTGCGCCTGCACGATCGCTATCAACAAAACGATCGCCTATTGCTGCTCTCCCATACTATTGATATTAAACACGATACAGTGCCCAGACTCAAGGAATACGCCGAAAAGCTACAGGTGCAATCGAGCAAATGGCATTTTGTGACCGGCGATCGCGATGCGATTTACGGTATCGGCGACGATTATATGAGTATCGCTAAAGAAGATCCCAACGCCCCCGGAGGTTTCGACCACAGCGGCTGGCTATTGCTTATCGACGAAAATCGCCATATCCGCGCCTATTGCGACGGCACCGACCCCGAGGCAGTGACCAAATTTATGAACGATATCGATTGGCTGCTGGCGCATCCGGCGGGATTCAAGGAGTAAGGACTTTGCGACTGTAAGACTTTACGACTATACGACTATACGAACAAGAAAAGCCTCTCCTACAGTCCTACAGTCCTACAGTCTTAAAGTCCTATAGTCCTAAAGTCCTACAGTCTTAAAGTCCTACAGTCCTAAAGTCCTATAGTCCTAAAGTCCTATCAATCTATCTGCTATGTCTCATATCAAAGGCTGGACCTTATTCCTCGATCGCGATGGCGTGATCAACCGGCGCCTGCCCGGCGACTATGTGAAGATATGGCCCCAATTCGAATTCCTCCCCGGCGTCTTGCCGGCGATTGCCGCTTTTTCCCCGCTTTTCAAGCACATTATAGTGGTCACTAACCAACAGGGCATCGGCAAAAGGCTTATGGACGAAGCCCAATTGGCCGATATCCACAGGCGCCTCAAAGAAACGGTTGCGGCTGCCGGCGGTCGCATAGACGCTATCTACTTTTGTCCACACCTCTCCGCCGACAACTGCACTTGCCGAAAGCCCAATCCAGGTATGGCTTTACAGGCGCAAGTTGATTTTCCGGATATCGACTTTACAAAGTCAGTAATGGCCGGCGACACGGCTTCCGATATCCAATTCGGCTTAAACCTGGACATGACCACCGCCTGCATCGGCAATGAAGATACCGCTCCTGGTCGCCGCATTATCGCTTCGATAGCCTGGCTGATATGGCGCAAACTTGGTTAACTTTGTGAGGAAAATGATTCATCCATGCACCTATACCAAATCTCACAAATCAAACCGGCGCCGGCCGATCACCTGATCGCACTCGACGTGGAAGCACTCGGCGATGTGCCGCACAAAGACCAACTTGTCTTTTTCAAAGGCAATGGCGGCGATACGGCAGTAACGGCCATAGAAAGCGTTAAAAAAATTGGCGACAAAAAATATACGCTGGAACTGGCCATCCTCACCGATTATATCGAAATCGACCTCCAGGAAATTATGCCGGGCAAACGCCTGCTGGGCGGGCCTTCTAAAGACGATTTCTTCCAGCTCAGCCTCGTACAACGGCACCAATGGCTCGTGGAATTAGCAAAATCGTATTGCAGTAAAGCCGTTGGGGAGTACATTGCCGCTGCCCTGCGCCAGGGTGTGGGCCTGGTCACCTCCGAAGAAGGACGCGGCAACCGCACGGGAGGCAGCCGCCTGGGCGGCTCACCCGATTTACCCGCCGGCATCCGTTGGCCGCATACCCCCGGCGGGCTCCCGCTGGGATTACTCGCGCAATTCAATATCGGCGAACTCCGGCAATTGCCGCACATCACCGCGCTAAAAGACTTTCCGGGACAGGGCCTCTTATCATTTTTTGTGTATCCTTTCGCCGAAGGCGATAGCGATTTATTGCAAAAGCCTGGCAATTATAAGGCGATGTATTTTCCCGATATCACGGCCTTGAAAAAACAGCCGGAGCCCGAAGAACTCGAAGAAGCCGTGTGGCCCGATCCTGCCTTCTGCCTGCCGTTTGATGTGCTGGAATTGCCGTCGGTAGTAACGGCGACAAGGGAAAACGCAGGGTGGTCGCCCACCGATTTGCGCGACTATGGGTATTGCTACCAAATTTGCCGCGAATACCTCACCGCTGCCGATTACCGCAATAAACTGCTGGGATATCCCGATCAGCTACCGGAGTTGGCCGGTGACAGGCCGCCGCTGGCCAGGCCGGGAGAACTTCTCCTTTTTCAATATGATTGTACCGATCCTGTGCTCGATTTAATGCCCTTTTTGGGTGAAGGCGTATTGTACTTTTTTATCCAGGAAACACACCTGAAAGGCCTCCATTTTGACGAAGTGAGATTGGAAGTAGAAGGCGCCTGACCGAGGAAGGACAGACGTTTACCGGGAACCGGGATACGTTTACTAAACCTGGCAGGTTTAGTAAACGTTAATCGTGCCAAAAAAAAAAGCCCGCAACGTTATGCGGGCCAATAAACATCTTGCATCTTTTTCAAAACTCGTTTGGAATAATCCAAATACCGTGCCAGAAAAGACTTTACGACTTTAGGACTGTACGACTTTAGGACTATTAGACTATTAATCATTATAAGTCGTACAGTCGTAAAGTCGTACAGTCGTACAGTCGTACAGTCGTACAGTCGTACAGTCTATTCTTTCACAAACCTAATCGTCTGCATCTCTTCGCCTTGCTGTACTTGCAGGAAGTAAATACCTGACAGCAGCGCTTGTACGTCGAGTTCAAGTTGATAGCTGCCGGGGGTTACCGTCATTTGACGACGCTCCACTTCCTGGCCGTTCGCATTGAGGATGCGCACCAGCGCCTGCTGAGGCGTATCAGCGTGCTGCAACCAACGCGCCACCAACATATCGGTGGCGGGGTTGGGCATCACAGATACGTTCATTGCCTTAGCGGCAAGCACAGTTTGGCTGCCTGGTTGTACAAGCGATTCGGGCGTTTGCCCCAACAGGTTAACATCCACCTTATTTACCGTTATGTAGTTGTCCGAAAGCTCGAAGCAATCATCGGAAAGCACTGTCGTAGCGGCATTGTCGCCCACGTTGACCGTCAGGTTGCCCGTATAGGCCAGGCCCCAAACGAGGCTCACACCCTGGGGTTCTCCTTCGAAATCAAAGTTATTGCCGGTCACCACGTGTTGCACGGTGAAGCTCTGGTCGGTAATGAGATAGGCATAAGGCGAATTGGATGCACCGGTAGCCGTAAAGTTGATCACATCGGGTTGGTCATCATTGACAACGACGGTCACCGTCGAATCTCCATCCGTTGTGCTCACGGCGCCCGCCTGCGGGATGCCGATGATAACGGTAATATAGTTATCGGATACATCAAAGCAATCGTCGGCCAGCGGATCAACGCCCACTTCGTCGCCAAATCCGGCGGTAAAGTTGCCGAGGTGAGAAATACCGTATATGCGTACTTCACCCGGACTGGCAGCGTCAAAATTGATCGCATTGCCGTTGATGTTGGGGATGATGACCCTGTTGTCGGTACCAGTAATCACATAGCGGTAATCGCCAAGCGTGCTGGAAGTCAGCAATATTACCACGTCGGAGGAATCGTCGCCCGGGCAGGTGTAAATCGTGGTCAGCCCGCTCAGTGTAGACAAGGTGCCGCCATCGGTGGGCAAAGAACGCGTGACGCTTACAAAATTGCCCGACAATTCGTGGCAGCTGCTGGCCAGGTCGGTGACCAGGATAGCCTGACCCGGCTCAATGATAATATTGCCGGTATAAGACAAGCCCCAAACATGATAATCGCCAGGTACAAAATCATTGAAGTTGATTACGTCGTCGTGAATAATATCCAGAAGTATATTGGCGGGCGTCGTAACCAGATAAACGTAGCCCGACTGCGAAGTGCTGGAGGTGGCCATATCCAGTAAGCCGTCTTCGGCGCCGATACAAACCGTCACATCTGTTGCTCCGCCATCCGCCACGATATCGCCGCCTTCCGGAATATCGCGTACAACCGTGATATAATTTTGCGAAAGCGAATAACATTCACTCGACAAGGTAGCAGAAGTGATGATAGTGCCGAGACCGGCCTGCAGGTTGCCGGAATAAGATATACCCCAAACGCGCAGGCGGTTGAAACCTGTGCTTTCGAAGTCTTGCTGGCTTCCGTTAATCAGAGCGAGAATGACGTTGGTCTCGGTGGTGATTACGTATTGGTACGAGGCATCGGTTCCGAGGCTCGAATTGACAAAAGTAACCACATCGGGATTTCCGTCGCTGGCACAAACGTATACCGTATTTTGGTTGCCATCGCCAAAAATGACGCCGCCGTCTACCTTGGTTTTATTGATGGCCAGGAAGTTGTCGGTCAGATCCCAGCATTCGGAAGCCACCGGTACTTCGAAGAGATTATCGCCCGGGAAAATGATCAACTGGCCGATATAAGATACGCCGTAAATCTTCCAGTCGCCGCCTATCGCATTTTCAAAATCAAAACTATTATCGGTAATGATACCTACCAGGAAGTCATCTTCGTCTACTACGAGATAGGCGTAATTCGCGCCGGAAGCGCCGGTTGCCTCGTATTCCACGAGGTCGGGCGAACCGTCGCCCACACAGAGATCTACAGCAGTGAGGCCGTCGAGTGTGGCGATCGTACCGCCGTCGGGCGCTTCGCGCAATACCTCTATGAAGTTGGAAGACAAGTCGTAGCAGCCCTCAGCCAGCGTGGCCGTAGCAGCATCCTGGCCGGCTTCGGCCAACAGGTTGCCGTTGAAGGCCAGCCCCCAGATGCGGAAATTGCCGAGGCCCAGTGCGCCGGCATCTAACTGGGTATCCGTAGTCACCGATATAATCACATTGTTCAGGTCGGTGATCAGGAAAACAAATCCGTTGCCCGTTGCTCCCGAGCTGCTGTATGTCAATATGGTAGGAATTGAATCGCCCGGACAGATAGCGATGCTTGTTTCGCCGCCTTCAAGTTGTACATTGCCGCCTTCAGCGGGCTGGCGAAATATCGTCACAAAGCTGTCGGAGAGGTCGTAGCAATCGTCGGTGAGTGTCACGGCGCCGGCATCGTCGCCTATTTGGGCGATAATGTTGCCGGTGTATGCCAATCCCCAAATGCGGTATTCGCCTTCGGGCAAAAAGCCTACGTCTACGCTACTGGAAGCCAGGACGCTGATGATCACGTTATTGGCATCGGTAAGAACATATACATAAGGCGTATTGGAGAATCCAGTGGCAAAAACAGCCACGAAATCACTTACATTGCCGCCAGGACAGCTATATACGGTAGAAGCGCCGGCTGTCGTAGTCAATTCGCCTCCGTTGGGTATTTCGCGGATCACCGTGATGAAGTTGTCCGATAAGTCGTAGCATTCGTCGCTAAGTGCTATTTCGCCGGCATTGTCACCTACCTGAGCGATGAGGTTTCCGGAGTATGCCAGTCCCTATACTCTGCTATTGCCAGGCGCAAGGGTTTCAAAATCGAAGAAAGCCTGGCTGGTTACGGCGACAATCGTATTGATCTCATTCGTGATCACGTATATATAGTTTGCCGAAGAGCTTCCGGTAGAAGCAAAGTCAATCACGTCGGGGTTGCCGTCGCCGGGGCAGGTATACACCAGTTCTTCGCCGTCAGTAGTTGACAAGATACCGCCATCGTTGGCTTCCACGCGCACTTCAATGATGTTGGCAGACAATTCGTAACACTCGTCGCTCAAAGGAGTAGAACCTGCATTATCGCCCACATTCACAGCAATATTGCCGGTGTAAGAGAATCCCCATATACGGTACACACCTGGGCTGAGCTCGCCAAAATCAGTGCTATTGTCGCTGGGGAAAGCCAGGATCATATTATTCGGATCGGTGAGCACAAAACCGTAGGAGGCCGGCGACTGCGAATCGAAGGTAAAATTCAATACGCCTGTACCGGCATCTTCACTACACACTACGGCACTTGTGGCGCCGCCATCAATAGCGACTGTGCCGCCGTCTACAAAGTTGCGGGTAACAGCGATGAAATTGCTCGACAAATCGTAACAGCCGTCAACCAGGGTTACTTCGTCGGCATCGTCGCCCACCTGGGCGGTAATAGTGCCGTTATAAGCCAATCCCCACACGCGCACGGCATCGCCGGTATTGTTGTCAAAATCAGGCGATGGATCTGTAGACACGCCCAGGATGACATTGTTTTCGTCGGTAAATACAAAAATGTAATTGTCGCCTTCGTAACCTGCCGTGTTTATGGTAAGCACATCGGGCTGGCCGTCGCCGCTACAAATAGCAGCTGCGTCGGTACCGTCATCTAATTTCAGTATACCACCTAGGGTTTTGCTGATCTTGACGTCTATAAAGTTGCTGGAAAGCTCATAACATTCATCGGCAAGTACCACCAGGTCGGCATCGTCGCCGGCTTCAGCCAGGAACGTACCGGTAATGGCAAGTCCCCAGATGCGATAGGAACCGGGCGCGAGGTTGCTGAGGTCCAGGTCGCCGCTGGCAAATGCGCCGATAATGACGTTTTCGGTATCCGTAAGTACATAATAGTAGTTGGGAGATACCGAACTGGTAACCGCCACGATGGCAGCAGAAGGGTTTTCGTTAAAACAAAAGTCGACCGAGGTGGCATTGTCAATTGTGCTCACTGTGCCGCCGTCGATATTTTGCTTGAGAGCCTCGATAAAATTGGACGACAAATCGTAGCAGCCGTTGCTCAACACCGCAGTAGCTGCGTTGTCGCCTACGCCAACGCTGAGGTTGCCGGTATACGATAGCCCCCAAATGCGCGAAGTTCCCGAAGGGAAAGCATTAAAATCGAGGCTGTTTCCGTTTACCACTTGCAACACGATATTGTTTTCGTCGGTAAGCAAAAATACATAAGGCGCGCCGGAGGTGGTAGACGCCTGGAAGTTGAGCTGCGAAGGTCCGCCGCCGGTACATACGCTAACCGCCGTTTCACCGTTAGTGAGCGATACCGTGCCGCCATCCGCGCTGTCTAGTTCTACTTCGATAAAGTTGTCGGAAAGACCGAAACACTGCGTTGCCAGTTGAGCAGTGGCCGCATTTTGGCCGGGCGCCGCCAATAGGGTGCCCACAAAGGAAAGCCCCCAAACCCTATACGTGCCCTGCGGGCTGTTCTCAAAATCGAAACTGTTGCCCTGTACGACTTCTATAATCACGTTATTTTCATCAGTGATCAGATACACGTAAGAAGGGCTTGCACTGGTCGTATTAAACTGGATCAGGTCGGAATTGCCATCTCCCGGACAAGCGAATTGCGAACTGGCGCCACTGGCAGTCGATACCGAACCCCCGTCGGGCGTGGTATTCTGCACGGTAATGAAGTTAATCGTCAATTCATAACACACCGTGGCCAATTGTGCTTCGCCGAGTTGTTGCCCCACCTGGTTGATCATCTGGCCGATGAACGAAAAGGCGTACACCTGGTAAGTGCCGGGAGCCAAAACCTCGAAATTGATGTTGTTGTTGGTAGACTGATACACGATCGTGTTGTTCTGATTTACCACCACATAACCAAAAGGAGTAGGTAGTTTGCTGGTACGGAACCGAATCACATTCGGTAAGCCGTCGCCCTGGCACACTGAGAGCGTTGATAAATTGCCCGGAGCAATAATAGACACGCCACCCACGCAATCTACGCCCGCCTGGGCATTAGCTCCCTGATGCACTACTAATGCGAGAGCCAATACGAGTAAAATTTTTGAAAAGTTCATATAGAGACCTGATTTTGTGAAATGATAATAATTGATTTCCTTTTTATACCTACTACAGGGGGGAGAAGACGCAACGCACCTCATAAAGGCGACTGCGACAGCTTGAGCAGGCGAGTAAGGCGATTACAGCGAATTGGATGCTTGAATGAAAAAGGGTTCGCAAACGCGATCAATACATAAGCAAAATTATAATATTTTTTGAATTCTTCCAATACATAGGCCGATCAAATTTTACAAAACCTTCATTAGAAAAACCGGGTTTTAATACTAACTTTGATACGGCATCTTACCCGCGCAACTATCTATACGTATATTTCACAACTATGTTCCCAACCAGAACGAGTTTATTGCCTGTTGTTATTACGCTAGCCCTGCTTGCATATTGTTAGTATTATGGCCAAAATGTTCATTTCTTTTCACACCGCTTTTACTGTACTGCTGCTTTGCGCAATAGTTACAGCAGCGTTCCGATTCCCGCCCGGTGAAGAAAGAATAGCATTGGCGCCGGCGCCTCCACCGGAAGGGATTCGCACACTAGGGGGCATATCCGCCGAAGACCTCGTCAGAAATGTATTTGCAGAAGGAGGCACCTGCGACAATATCTTCAATATCGCACCTATCGGCAACCAGAACGGCATCGGCTATTTTGACCAGGGCGCTTCTACTATCGGACTTGCCCGCGGTATTATCCTTGCTACCGGCCCCACAGGCAACGCCATCGGGCCTAATTCCGCCACTGATAGAAGCGGCAATTTTCAAGACAGCAACGGCGACCCCGACCTACAACTTATGGCCACTTATCCGGTGAAAGACGCCGTAGGCATCGAGTTTGATTTTGTGCCGCTCGATTCTATCGTCACTTTTCGCTACGTGTTTGCCTCCGAAGAATATTGCGAATTTGTAGGCAGCATCTATAATGATGTGTTCGGCTTTTTTATAAAAGGCCCGGGCATCCAGGGCAGCTTCTCGGGTAATGCGGCAAACGTGGCACTCATCCCCGGCTCTAACGATTTTGTGGCTATTAATACGGTCAATCACCAACAAAATACGGCTTATTATATTCGCAATGAACGCCAGGAAGACGCCAATGAATGCGGCATCCCAAACATAGCCTCTCCCTATAGCCAACTCATTGAATACGATGGCTTTACAACTCCAGCTTACAGCTATGCTCCGGCTGTCGCCCTGCCAAACTTATCACATCAGACTGGTCGTCTCCGATATAGCCGATAATTACTACGATTCGGCGGTATTTCTCGAAGCCGGCAGTTTTAACCTGGGCGGACAGGTAGCCCTCGGCGCCGGCACCTCGGTCTCCTCCGGGCTCACCGTCAACGAAGGCTGCGGCAACGGCTTTTTTTACTTTTGAACGCGAAGCCGATGCCCCCGATGATTTCCCCCTCAGCGTGGGTATCCGCGTGGCAGCCTCCAGTCAGGCCCAGGAAGGCCTCGACTTTGCTCCGCTACCCGGCGTGGTGACTATCCCCGCCGGACAGTCATCCGTGGATATACCCGTTATCGTTTTCAACGATGCACTGGTAGAAGGCCCCGAAAAGATTGTCCTGGAGCTGGATATCCCCTGTGCCTGTTATTCCGATTCCGCCGAGCTGATTATCATCGATCCGCCACCCTATGTGGTCAATCTCCCCGATGTCTTTACCTGCGCCAATGAACCGGCATTGTTATCGCCCGACATCAGCGGGGGCAGTCCGCCTTATACTTACCAGTGGAGTTTTACTACCTCTACTGCTTCGACGGTCAGCACGCTGCCCCTTTCGGGCATACTATACGCCGTGACCGTCACCGACGCCTGCGGTCATGCGCAGGCCGATACCTGCGAGGTCTTTCTCACCCAGCCGCCGACCGCCCTGCTCAGCGGTTCGGCCACCATCTGCGAAGGTGATACGGCCTGGCTTCCCCTGATAATTACAGGCGCCCCTCCCTGGGTTCTAAATTATACGCTCAACGGCGTTTTGCAAGCTCCGCTTACCCTCTCTGCCGGCGCCCCGGGCTTTCCGGCCTACCAGGACGGCGTACACCAACTGCTGAGCGTGAGCGACCAGGCCTGCCAGGGACAGGCATCCGGCCAGGGCGATATCAATCTGATGCAAATCGAAGTGGATGCGCAGATTAGCGAACTGGCCTGCTTTGGCGATACCGACGGTGCGATCACAGTATCCGTCAGCGGAGGTACCCCACCCTATCAACTCCAATGGGATCAGGGGCTGGGCAACGCCTACCAACTCCTCAACCTGTCCGCCGGATGGTATACGCTGAGCGTCACCGATGACGCAGGCTGCAGAAAAGTCAGCACCTTCGAAATAACCAACCCCGCCCCCCTGCAATCCGTGGAGGTGAGCTGTGAGATGCTCCAAAGCGGGGTATTGCAGCTGAGTGCGGCAGGAGGTACCCCCCCCTATCAATATGCTGTTGACAACGGCGCGTTTTCCGACGCCACGCTGTTCGAAACCCTGGAAGCCGGCACAACCTACCAATTGAGCATCCGCGATGCGGAAGGTTGTACCGCGAGCTATTCCTTCCTGATGCCTGTGGCCTACGGAGAAATGGTAACGCTACCCGCACAGGTCGAAGCCAAGCTGGGCTTGAGCTATACTTTTGAACCGGTATGGAACCTGCCATTTTCACTCGTTGAAACCATCCTATGGTCGCCGGCAGATGAACTAAGCTGCAGCGATTGCCCCAACCCCCAACTCGTCGCCCTGCAGGAAGGCAACTACCTGCTGCAAGTCACCGATCGTTTTGGATGCCGCGACAGCTACGAGCTGCGGTTATTGATAGACCGCACAATAAGCGTATACATTCCCAATGCATTTTCGCCCAACCACGACCAGGTTAACGACTGGCTCACGGTATATGCAAATTCCTTTCAGGTGGCCGAAGTGTTGTCGTTCCAGATCTTCGACCGCTGGGGCGGTTTTTTATTTGAATCCAACCATTTCGCCCCCAACGAAGAAAGAGCCGGCTGGGATGGCAACGCCCGCGGGCGCCCGCTCGATCCCGGCGTATACCTGTATGTGGCCCGGCTACTCCTCACCGACGGCTCGGAGCGAACGATTACCGGCGATGTGATGTTAATGCGGTAATGGCATGACGTATGAATGAAACCAATTCCAAACTCCGTTATCTATCTTATGGGGTCATCATCTATATGCTGATCGCCTTCTCCTGGTGGTCGGTATTGCTTTTTATTAAAAATACGGATGCCTTTCAGGCCAAGCGCGACTTATTGAAATTGGGCATGATCGCCGAAGGGGTGATTACGTCCGACGAAGAATTTTACCGCTCGGAGCGCTATCTAACCCTCGAAAAACAATACGAAAAACAAGAATGGATGATCCTGGGCGAAGCCGCCGTATTCGTGCTCAGCCTCGTAATCGGCGTGTGGCTCATCAACCGCGGTTATCACAAGGAAATGGTCACCGCCAGACAGCGCCGCAATTTTCTGCTATCGATTACCCACGAGCTCAAATCACCGCTGGCATCTATCCGGCTGGTGCTGGAAACCCTGCTCAAAAGAGAACTTTCCCGCGAGCAAACTGCGAAATTTGTGCAAAACGGCCTGCAGGACACCGAGCGCCTGACTACGCTGGTCAACGACCTGCTCCTCTCCGCCAAACTCGAAACCGCCTATCAACCCCAATACGAACCACTCGACCTGGCCGATCTATTTCGCGAACTGGTGCAAAAAATGAGCGATACCTACCCCCAGGCTACTTTTACTTTTGAATCCCAACCCAACCTGCCTCCCATTTTGGCCGACAGGGTCGGCTTGAACTCTGTGGGCATTAATTTGTTGGAAAATGCAGTAAAATACGGCCCCGCAAAACCCCGGATAAAAGTCAGCCTGTCAACCGTAAATAACCGGCTGCAAATAGATATCGCCGATAATGGAACCGGCATTCCCGATGGCGAAAAGAAAAAAATATTCGCCAAATTTTACCGGCTGGGCAATGAAGACACCCGCCAAACCAAAGGCACCGGCCTGGGTTTGTTTATTGTAGCCCAAATTATCAAAACACATCGGGGGAATATCGTAGTTTTGGACAATCAGCCCAGCGGCAGTATCTTTCGCATCAGATTACCACTGGACTTATGGTTCTGCTCAATTGATAATATCTATAGGATTTTTGTTTCAAGGTGCGGGCGAGCCGGCAAATTTAGCGGAGCAATTAAATTTCTGGGCTGGCTTGAGCCAGTGGCTCAAAAAGCGCCGGCAAAAAGCCTTTTTGGTTACTTTTTGGCGATGAAAAAAGTAACATAAATACAGGGGAGGTTCCTGCAATAAATTCAAATGCATAAAAAAGTATTATTATTATGTTGCGCATTTTATTGGTAGAAGACGAAGAGCATATCAGAGAAGTCGTCAAACTCAATCTGGAACTGGAACACTACGAAGTAGTAGCTACCGGCAATGGTCGCGAAGCCCTCAAATGGACCGACGAGCAGCACTTCGACCTGCTCATCCTCGATGTGATGCTGCCCGAAGTAGACGGCTTTCAGATCTGCGAACAAGTGCGGCTGAGCAACCGCGAGGTGCCCATTATCTTTGTGACAGCCAAAGATACCGCCCTGGACCGCATCGCCGGCCTGCGCCGCGGCGCCGACGACTATCTCACCAAACCCTTCAATCTCGAAGAATTGCTGCTGCGCGTACAACGCCTCATACAACGCACCAGCAAATCACCCGAAAATACGCCCGATATCTTTGAATTCGACGGCCACCATGTCAATTTCGCCACCTTTGAAGCCAAAGGCAACGGCGGCATGTTTACCCTCACCAAAAAAGAAGCCATGCTGCTCAAGCTGCTCTTCGACAGAAAAAACGAAGTGGTGTCGCGGCAACAAATCCTCCAGTCGGTCTGGGGTTACGATGTATACCCCTCCACCCGCACGATCGACAATTTTATCCTCTCTTTCCGAAAATATTTTGAAAAAGATCCTAAAAACCCCGTGCGCTTCCTGTCTATCCGCGGCGTGGGGTATAAGTTTGTGGGGTGATTAACTAAAAGATGCTCAATTGTGCAAGCCCCACTTGCACAAATCAGTTGGTACCACAACATCACCCTGGCATCATAAAAAAACATGCTCGTTTGCTTTCCTTGCAATAGCTTGTTAACTTTGCACCGCTTTTTAAAAACCGCTTATCAATATAATCGCAATTAAGATCAGCATATGGGACGCGCATTTGAATATCGCAAGGAACGCAAATTCAAACGTTGGGCGAATATGTCCAAAGTGTTTACCCGCATCGGACGGGAAATTGCCATGGCCGTCAAAGAAGGCGGCATCGACCCCAATTACAACTCCCGCCTGCGCATGGCTATTCAAAACGCCAAAGCGGCCAATATGCCCAAGGCTAACGTGGAAAGCGCCATCAAAAAAGCGTCTTCGAAAGATGCGGAGAATTACGACGAAATTGTATACGAAGGCTACGCCCCCCACGGTATCGCCGTAATGGTAGAAACGGCTACCAATAATACCAACCGCACGGTATCCAATATCCGCGCTATTTTTTCCAAATGCGGCGGCTCGATGGGCATCTCGGGTTCGGTGAAAAATATTTTTTCCCGAAAGGGTATTTTTAAAATAAAAACGGAAGGCCTCGACCTCGAAATGCTCGAGTTGGAACTTATCGACCACGGCCTCGAAAAAATGCACGCAGAAGACGAACTCGTGGTACTGCAAACCCAGTTTGAGGACTACGGCGCTATGCAAAAAGCGCTCGAAGAGCGCCATATCGAAGTGGATAGCGCCGAATTGGTGCGACTGCCCACGTTTTTCAAATCGCTCAACGAACACGAAGTGGATGACGTGATCAAATTGATCGAAAAGCTGGAAGAAGACGACGACGTAGTCAACGTGTTCCACAATATGGATATGAGCGAATAGCAGTCGGCTATCGGCAGTCGGCTATCGGCTAACTGCCGACCGCCAACTGCCGACCGCCAACTGCCGACTGCCGACTGCCGACCGCCGACCGCCAAAAACAACACAAATGCCGCAATTCTCCCCATCCGATCAGGCGGTTATCGCCAAAGTGCAAGCCGCCTTCGAGAGCCGGTTCGCCGGCAATCCCCAATGGGTAAGAGCCTGCGGCCGTATCAACATCATCGGCGAACACACCGACTACAACGACGGCTTCGTATTGCCTGCCGCCGTCGACAAATACTTGTTTTTCGCTATGGCTGAAAACGGAACCGACGAATGTCGCTTCCTGGCCTGCGATATCAACGAGGAACACAACGTCCGGCTCAACGAGCTGACGCCCGGCCCCAAACTCTGGGCCAACTACCTTATGGGTATCATCAAGCAATTTGTGCAAGACGGCAAAGGGGTAAGGGGCTTCGACTGCGCCTTCGGAGGCAACCTGCCCATCGGCTCGGGTATGAGCTCGAGTGCCGCGCTCGAATGCGGACTGGCCTGGAGCCTCAACACCATGTTTGACGGCGGTTATAGCCGGGAGCAACTGGCTCAGCTCGCCCAGCGTTCGTCGCATACCTTTGTCGGTATTCCTTGCGGCATCATGGACCAGTTTGCCAGCCTGATGGGCAAAGAAAACCAACTCATCCTGCTCGACTGCCGCTCGCTCGATTATGCCTATATCCCTTTTGATACCGGCAATTACCGGGTCGTGCTGCTCAATTCCAAAGTGCACCACGAGTTGGCCTCGTCGGCTTACTCCACCCGGGTAAAGGAATGCCGCGAGGCAGCCGCTATCGCCGGCGTAAAAAGCCTGCGCGAACTGAACCCCGAACAACTCGAGGTTTTTCGCCACCATATGTCCCCTACCGTATACAACCGCGCCAGCTACGTAGTGGCCGAAAACAACCGCGTGATGGCAGCCTGTGCCGCCCTGCGCAACGGCGACATCATGGAACTGGGCCGCCTGATGTTTGAAACCCACGACGGCCTGCGCTATCTCTACGAAGTGAGCTGCCCCGAAATAGACCTGCTCGTCGATTTTGCCAAAAACTTCGAGGGCGTCATCGGCGCACGCGTGATGGGCGGCGGCTTTGGCGGCTGTACGATCAACCTGGTTCATAAAGATGTACTTGATAATTATATCGCCCAGGCCTCTGCCCATTACCTCCAGCATACCGGCATTCGTACAGAAGCTTATTTCACCGCCAGCGTAAATGGCACGGAACTTTTGGCCAAAAAATAGTGTTCTCTATACTTGTCTATAAAGTAAAAACCCCTATATTTGCAACGCTTTTGAAAGAAGGGGGTCAAACACCTTCTTTTGATCCCGTAGCTCAGCCGGTAGAGCACTTGACTTTTAATCAAGGAGTCATGGGTTCGAATCCCATCGGGATCACCAAAGCCGCTTCATGTAAATGAGGCGGCTTTTTTTGTTTGTAATAATATCAATATTTTTATATATTTACCCCGCTGCGTAGATTCGTTTCCTCCCCCCTTGTGCAGCTTTTCGCTGGAGTCTCTCCGTTTGTTCAAACAAAAAACAGCTAAACCCACATGAAAAAATCACTTACTTCCATTGGGATTATCACAGTAGTATTGGCGCTGTTATTGCCGGTTTTTTTACCGGCACAGACATTTGTCATCAACGGCAGCGCCGTGGATCAAGGCGGCGACTGCTTTTTGCTCACACCGGCATTGACCACCCAGGCGGGTTCGGTATGGTCGCAAAACAAGATCGACCTTAGCTTTGACTTCGAAATTCAGGCTACGCTGTATTTGGGCGCCAATGACGGCGGCGCCGACGGCATCGCCTTTGTATTGCAACCGCTGTGCACCGGCCTCGGCAGTTCGGGTGGCGGCTTGGGCTACCAGGGCATCAATCCCTCGTTAGCCGTGGAATACGATACCTGGTTTAACAGTGAAAACAACGACCTTTCTCAAGACCATATGTCTATTCAGCAAAACGGCTCTACTGTGCACTTACCAGCCTTTATGCTGGCTGGACTGGCGCTGCTGCCCAATATCGAAAACAACGCCGACCACACTACGGTGATCCAGTGGGACGCCGCCCTGCAGTCGCTTTCTGTAGTTTTTGACGGCAATCCGGTTTTGCTATATACCGGCGATATAGTTGCCGATATTTTTGGCGGCAACCCACAGGTCTTCTGGGGATTTACCGCCGCTACCGGCGCCGCCGTTAACAACCAGCGCGTGTGTATCAACAGCGTCACATCCACCGAATCGATACCCTACGTAGTTACCGACGCCTCCTGTCCCAATGCCTCCGATGGCGCTATCGACTTTTCAGCAGGCCCCGGCTTTACTTTTTTGTGGAATACGGGCGCCACCACCGAAGACCTCAACGGCGTTCCCGCCGGCACGTATACGCTTTCGGTGATTGATGCCGGTGGCTGCGCCAGCGATTATACCATCGAGGTGGGTTTTGTGCCCGACATAACGCCCCCCGAGGCTCGCTGCCGCGATTTTGCCGTGCTGCTGGATGACACAGGCGCAGCTACCATTACTACTGCGGATGTCGACGACGGTTCTTCCGATGATTGTATTACGGTTTCTCTGGATCTGGATCTTACTGCATTCGACTGCGCTGATATCGGCGCCCAAACAGCAACCCTTACCGTAACCGACGGCAGCGGCAATACGGCTAGTTGTGCTTCTGTAGTGAATGTTAAAGACGAACTGGCCCCTACCATATCCTGCCCCGATCTAATCACCGTCTGCGGCGCCGACATTCACCCCGATCAAACGGGCTCGGCGACAGCCGCAGATAATTGCAGCGTAGCAACCATCGAGTATTTCGACAACGCCAACAACCTCACTTGCGCCGACGAACTCACGCTGGTGCGCACCTGGCAGGCCACCGACGGGTCTGGCAATACAGCTTCCTGCTTCCAATTGATTAACCTTGTAAAAGACGTAGAAGGCCCCGAATGCCTGAATTGCCCCGGCGATCTCATCCTGGCCTGCGACGAATCTATACCCGACCTGCCGCTACTGGAGGTGACCGATAACTGCGACCCCAACCCTGCAATCGCGCTGATCAGCACCACTACCCAGACTGGGAATGGATCCTGCACCGATTTTTCCTATACTATTTCCCGTGCGGTTATCGTGACCGACCGCTGCGGCAATACCCGGTCTTATCCCCAAACTATTACAGTCAAAGACGAAACAGGGCCTGATATAACCTGTCCGCCTGCAGTCAATATCTCCTGCGGAGGCGATATTTCGCCGTCGGCAACGGGTTATCCTTATGTACTGGATGCATGCAATTCAACTATTAGCGTGAATTTCAGCGATGTAGTCACCGGCGGCGATTGCAACTTTGCGTGCGATATTGTGCGCACCTGGACTGCGGGCGATGCCTGCGGCAATACGAGTATCTGCGAACAGGTGATTACCAGCACAACCCTCGATTTGTTTGAGACGGCTCTTTCTATGGATGTCAATGGCGACGGCGTAGCCGACGGGCTTGTGATGGGCGGCTGGCAACACTCGCTCACCCTGGGCGCCGATGTAGCGCAATGCATACCGCATTGGATACCCGCTACAGGCCTGACGCCGACTTCGCTGGTGCGCGCACGGGTCACCGCCACTCCCGACTGCGGCATCGGCCCCAATCCGCTCGATCCCGAAGGACACATGGTCAACCCGCTGCTTAGCGAAGGCATTCTGCTGAGTATCAAGTTGCGCCTCGACCCCGCTTATGGCAATACGCTGTTGTCGGAAGTAGGCTGTAATATCCACCCCGTTTTGTATCAATACATGACCCCCTTTTATACCGTTACCGACCTGTTGAAGCTCACCAATCTGGGATTGGGCAATATCATCGGTCCGCCCCACTTGCCCCATCTGCTCAATTTACTGAGCTGTGTCAATGGCGCCTATCAGCTTTGTGAGCCCGGCCAAAATGCCGTGATGCCTTTTTGCCGGGTCTTTGCCCACGCAAACAGAAGGTATGCTCAGTCCAAAATTGGAGGTTTATCCCAACCCGGCGAGTACAACCCTTTTTGTCGATCTGACGCCCTGGCAAAACGCCACGCTGTCGGTGCAATTGATGGATGCCCGCGGCGGAATATTGCAAACACTCCCCGCCAATGACCAATCGCTGCTGGAATTGGATTTGCAAAATTACCCTTCCGGGTTATATTTGATCAGGTTGAATGATGGGGGGAAACTGGTGGAGACGGCGAGAGTGGTAATAAGGTAGGGGGTAATATCGTCAACTTAAGCTGATTATTTTACCACGGAGTTTCACCGAGTTCACACGGAGTTTCACGGAGTCTAAATCTCGCTCTGTCTCACTCTGTGTGCACTCCGTTTAACTCTGTGGTAAAAAAAATATCGCTTGAGTTTATCCTTATGCTGACAATAATAAATAATCAAGGTGGGGTGGCTCAATTAGCGCGTTGGTACTTCCGCAAGGCCTTATGCCCACCCTGGAGGTCTATAATCCGCTCAAATCCCATCTTGTGGAGCTTTTTGGCGGCGTAGGGACTGCGGTGGGCAGTCTCGCAATAGATAAAAACGGGTTGGTTGCGGGCAAAACCCTGCATCTTTTTGCCAAAGGCAAAGCTGAGGTAACTGGCATTTACTGCTTTGTCGATATGATTTTTTCGGTACTCCATGCCCGTGCGCACATCGATAATCAGTGCATCAGGCGCTTGCGACAACCTGTCGAGGTATTCGGCAGGAGGCAGTTGCTCCACGTTGTCCTCCTTGTAAATCCCCGATGCACAAGAGGACAGGGATAGTGCCAGGATTAGATAAACAGCTGATTTCATAGTAATTACCTGGATTTTGACTTTGGGACTTTGGGACTTTAAGACTTTGCGACTTTACGAACAGGGAAATATCACGTATCTTTATTTTTCCAATTTTACGTCGCACAGTCGCACAGTCCTGATCGCCTGATCGCACAGTCGCACAGTCGCACAGTCGTACAGTCGCACAGTCGCACAGTCGTACAGTCGCACAGTCGCACAGTCGCCCTACACCGCCCTTCCTCCTCTCAACTGCAAAACCCTCCCCGTCTTGGCGGCCAGTTCCATATTGTGGGTCACCAGCACCAGCGTAGTGCCGTTTTCCTTATTGAGTTCGAAAAGCAAATCCACGACCATATGGCTGGTATCCTCATCGAGGTTGCCGGTGGGTTCGTCGGCAAAGAGAATCTTGGGTTGGTTAGCGAAGGCGCGGGCCAGTGCAATGCGTTGTTGCTCGCCGCCGGAGAGCTGCACGGGGTAGTGATCGGCGCGATCGGCGAGGCCTACGCGTTCCAGCAGGGCGGTGGCGCGAGCCTGAGCGCCGTGTTCGCCGCGGAGTTCGAGCGGCACCATCACATTTTCGAGGGCCGTCAGCGTAGGGATAAGCTGAAAATTTTGGAAAACAAAGCCCACGTGTTCGTTGCGCACGGCGGCCCGTTGGTCTTCATTCAGATTGTCCAGGTTAATGCCGTTGAGCACCACGCTGCCCGAAGAGGCGCGGTCGAGGCCGGCACAAAGGCCCAACAAGGTCGTTTTGCCGCTGCCCGAAGGGCCTACGATGGCGAAAGCGTCGCCGGCCTGGATTGCAAAGCTTACTTCGTGTAAAACGGTGAGCTCACGGCCCCCGCTGGGAAATGTCTTGGTGAGGTGGCTGACCTCCAGCATGGTAGATGGTTTTTCATGTAAAGGCGCAAACAGGGCAAAAAGTTGTGGGAATGGGCAAAAAAAGAGGAGAGAGTGTGGGAGAGAGGGAGGGAGGGACATATATTGCAGTATTAAAACAACCACACATGCGCCTTTTTATATTTCTTGCTTCTATATTTTTTTTTACCGCTTGCAGCATTAATCAATCTTCCACCACGGAGAAAGCGCACCCGCTGTTGGAATATTTTTACGCAAGTGAATTTAATCCCAACGACACGCTTGTATTTTATGCGGAGCAGCAGGAATTTGAAAACGATAAGCGCATCAAGCTATTGCCGGATACGGTATTGGCCAAATATGTAAGTCCGGAAATCATGGAGCGCCTAAACTTCACGGGCAGCGGCGAATACTTTGCAGCTAATCAATTTTCATTAGACTCGTTTACGATAGCTTGCGTAATCCTGACCAGAGATAATTGGTTTAGAATGGAGTCTTTGCTGCTTTTTAATAAAAAAATAAACAGTACGGCGGCCTTGTGCCTGTAGCCCAACTGTATGGAGGTGAATCAGGCCAGATATATACGTATAGCTGGTTGTACAATCAAGACGGAGCAATTTACCTTTTCAGCAAAGATATAGCCCACTCTATAATTATGCCAACTGCGGAAAACGAAGAACCGGTAGAAAAAGACGATGAAAATAATTGGCTAAAAAGATGGCGCAATGACAATTTTGAATCCATTGCCCTGCCCGATTCTGCACGCACCGCTCAGCTGTTTAGCGAAAAGCTGTCAAATATGATTGAAGATTAGGTCGTCACCTAAAATAAACATTATTACAAAAAACAATATAATCCTTAATCGCCGACTGCGCGGGGGGTATCAATTTCAAAATATACAGGCGTTGGCTGGGAGGTAACGTGGCGGTTTGCAGCGAATCGCGCAGTTCGCCGTTGAGCAGTCGCAGGGTAAGCATTTGCTTTTGCACGGACAGTCGCAGACGCTGGGGGCTGGGGTTAGCCAGGGTACGCTGGGCATTTTGGTAATACGCCGGCGCCTGCGCCAAATTTTCGGCGATCAGCTTCCAGCGCACCTCATCGTTTAGGGTATCATTGGTCAATACGCGTTTGACATACCCTCCGAGGTTATAGGCGACGGGGTCTTCGCGGTGTTCGCGGAGTTTTTTCAAGACGCCCTGCAGGGAGCTTTGCGTTTGTTCCCACAGCTTGCGTTGGTTGGCATTGAGCCGGCTGGTATCCAACGCGAGCAGTTCGTTTTCATACTGTTCCAGTTGGTCGAGCCGGGCTACGAGTGTATCGGGCGGCATAACAAGCAGCTTGTCAGCCGCAATATTTGATTCGGCAATCCGCCGTTCGGCTTCCCGCTGCAACTGCGCCAGGTCGGCTTCCCTTCTGCAGGACAAGCACAGGGCCAGACACAGCGCCATTGCCGCCATGCGCATCATTAGTCGCTGATCTTTTTTCCGCTTTTATCAATATAAAACCATTCGCTGCTCTCCATCACGCTCATCTCGCCATCGGGTACCAGGGTACAGTTAAGAGCCACCCTCGCCTTGCCCTCTTCAAACGGCTCGGCGCAGGCAAATTGGGGTGCTATGACGATCTTACCCTGTTCATCGGCATAACCGATTTTGCCGTCTTTTTTAATGCGAAACAGTCCATCGGAGAAATAATCCGGGCCGTTGTCGTACCAGTAAATTTCATAGAGTTCATTGCCTGTTTTATCGATAGCCATGCAGCCGCCTTCGGGTTTGATTACCGCGGCGAAATGCCGCAAGGTATCGGTAAAACAAAATTGATATTTGCCTACAGGAATGACGGGGTTGCCCGCCGCATCAGCATAGCCGCATCGACCGTCGCCATCTTCTGTTTTCAATAAATAAGCAGGTTCGGCGGGTTGGCAGCCGATGAACAAGGAGATGAGAAGTAGCAGGGAGATTTTCATGTTTTGTTGTAGGTTGTAGGTTGTGAGTTATGGGTTATCGGTTCAAGATGCTGATTATAAATAACTTACAATAGAGAGGCGTACAGTCGTACAGTCGTATAGTCGTATAGTCGTTCAGTCGTTCAGTCACGTGGGGCGGCTCCTCGCTCGCCTCCGGCAAGGACAACGCAATGGCTCGCACGGTGTCGGGGTGATCATGGAAAAAGTACTTGGGTTCTGGTGGTAAGGTAGGGAGAAAATGTGGGGTGAGGCCATGGGTGCAGTATAAAAAAATCAGGAGGTAACTACCCCGCTTCATGCACCGGTTAAGTTACCTCCTGATATGGCCTGGTTCAAAGTCGTAAAGTCGTAAAGTCGTATAGTCGTATAGTCGTAAAGTCCCCCTAATACCTCCTCCGCTGCATCGGCCTGCCCATCTGGCGGGGCATAATGCGTTGCGGTGCGGGCGGCATGATGGTAGCTGCCACCGAGGGATAAGGGTGATTTTCGATCACCGGGATCCTTTTGGCGATCAGCTTTTCGATATCCCGCAATTCGGTTCTTTCTTCTACGTCGCAGAATGCGATTGCAGTACCCAGGTTACCGGCGCGGCCTGTACGGCCAATACGGTGTACGTAGGTCTCGGGCACATTGGGCAGGTCGTAGTTGAATACGTGCGTGAGTTCGTCAATATCGATGCCGCGGGCGGCTATGTCGGTGGCGACAAGCACTTTGAGCCTGCCGTTTTTGAAGTCGTTGAGGGCGCCCTGCCTGGCATTCTGGCTTTTATTGCCGTGAATGGCAGCCGCTCTGATATTCGCGTTGTGCAAAAACCGCACTACTTTATCCGCGCCGTGTTTGGTGCGGGTAAAGACCAGGGCGGTTCTGATGTTGTTTTCTTTTAACAAATGTATCAAAAGCGACTGCTTGTCCGCCTTGTTGGTGTGGTACAAGCTCTGCTCGATCTTATCGACGGTAGATGCCGGCGGGGTGACTTCCACTTTGACGGGGTTGGTCAACAATACCTGTGACAACTTCTGAATTTCAGGCGGCATGGTAGCCGAGAAAAACAATGTCTGCCTTTTTGCCGGTAGCTTGGCGATTACCCTTTTACATCGTGAATAAAACCCATGTCGAGCATGCGGTCGGCTTCGTCGAGTACGAAAATTTCCAGTTGGGCCAGGTTTACGTAGCCCTGGTTCATCAGGTCCAACAACCTGCCGGGCGTGGCCACCAGCACGTCCACCCCCCTGCGGAGGGTATTGGTTTGCTGTTGCTGCGATACGCCGCCAAAAATCACTGCATGCGAAATGCCTGTGTGTCTGCCGTAAGCGGCAAAACTCTCGTCGATCTGTATGGCCAACTCCCTGGTGGGCGTCAAAATCAATGCTTTGATGCCGGGTTTGCGCTGAGTCTGCCGATACAGGATCTGCAGGATAGGCACCGCAAAGGCGGCCGTTTTTCCGGTACCCGTCTGGGCGCAGCCCAACAGGTCTCTTCCTTCCAATACAACAGGTATGGCTTGTTGCTGAATAGGCGTGGGGGTGGTGTATCCTTCGGCTGATAATGCCCTAAGGATAGGTTCGATTAACTCTAATTGTCTAAAATCCATTAATGAATTAGTAATGTATGAGGCTGAGTAGACGTTGCATTTTCTGCATCAGCGAAGAAATCTCATTACTGCACCGGCTTACAACTTGCCGTGTCTGAGGTGTGAAGTAAAACACAAAGATACGCTTTTTTACACTGAATTACGATTGTATACGTTATTAATTCCATAAATATATCTGGCGCCCTATGAAATTACTACTCTTTTCTTTGTTGTGCCACGCTGCTGTGGCTGCCTATTCCCAACCCAACTACCAGGCCTACAACGCCCTGCTGGCCAAATACGTGTCGAAAGCCGGCGAGGTTAACTACAAAGCGCTCAAAGCCAATCCAGCTGCATTGATCCGCGCTATCGACTCTTTTTAAGCAAACACCGTCTTCCAAATGGAGCAAAAACGAACAACTGGCGTTTTGGATCAATGTGTATAATGTATTTACGATCAAATTGATAGCCGATAATTATCCCCTAAAAAGTATCATGAACCTCGATGGCGGCAAAACCTGGGACGTGGAGCGTATCAAAATCGGCGGCGAGCTGTATTCCCTCAACCAGATCGAAAACGAGATTATCCGGCCCCAATTCAAGGATCCCCGCATCCATTTTGCCCTCAATTGCGCGGCAAAATCCTGCCCGCCTTTGTACGACAAAGCTTATCTGCCTTCGCAACTCGACCAGCAACTCGACGAGCGCACCCGCTCGTTTGTCAACTCCACAAATAACGAGTTAAGCGAAAAGCTGTAAAAATTTCCGGATATTCGATTGGTATAAAGCCGATTTTGGCGATCTGATTGTTTTTTTAAATAAATATGCCGACGTAAAAATCTCCCCCCAAGCTAAAGTAACGTATATTGAATACAACTGGGATCTGAATGAATAATCCCTAAAAATCGCCCCCTCGCCCACTCTCCCCCTCTCTCACTCCCCGTGCAAATCCCGGATTAGCTTCATCGCCTTTTCGCGCACCTCCTGCCAGCCTTGTTCCAGACTTTCATTCCAATGAAGTTGGTCGTTCAGCCGGATGGTGTCAATCAGCGTATCCAAAAAGCGTTCGTAGTCATGCGGGCTAAACCCGCCGTGTTTGGCGTTTTTGGGGTGTACCAATTCCACAAAATGTTCACTCCGCTGGTCCAGGTCGAGCAATAGATCAATAGCCATCTGCAACATCGAGGATTGGCGCCGGGCAGTATCACTGAAAAAATCGCCGTAAGATTTACCATTGGGCAATTTTACACCATAAAAGGCCTGGTAAAAGTCGCGCACAAATTCCCGGTTATTAGCCAGACAGCGCCGGTACGATTGCCGCACGGGGCTCACATCTTCATTAAAGGAACGGGTAAGCGGCGTCAGCTTGCGGAGCAGGGCGTGCAGGTTGGGAAAAGCCTTTTTCCGCTCCTCGAGGTCGGGCTGCAACAACTGCCTGATGATATCGGAAATGGGATGTGTTGGTAATACCGCCAGCTTCGCGGCTATGGCTTTTTCATCAAATTCCAGTTTCCTTCGGTTTTCTAAAATGTCATACAGTTTTTTACCGCTATAGAGATCTTCTCCTGTCAATATCTTGTAGCCGATAAGTCCGATAGAATAAAGATCGGAAAGGCACATGGCGTCGAGATCGAGGGTCTCCCCGTCTGCTCTGAACAATTCAGGACTACCGTATTGACAAACGTCGAGATAGCGGTTGAAGGTACGTTCCCCTGGGTATTCTGCTTTCGAAGGCCTATTACCCTGGTTGCGGGTAGCAGTAATTTTGATAAGGTCAAACGGCGAGATCATGATCTGCCATTCGTCGTCGATATATATTTTGGAAGGCCGCACATTGGTATGCAAAATGCGCTTGTGGCGCAGATAATCGAGCGCATCCGTAAGTTGGTAAAGCCAGTCGATGGTTTGGGAAACAGAGCGTGGCCCGACGATGCGAAGCGCATTGGGCAGGTTGTCGCCGTATACGAATTCGGTAATGACAAAAAAAGGAAAGCGATCAATTTCGGAGTCGAGCAATTTGATCACGTTGCGATGGCGCAAATCGGTGAGCATTTCGATTTCCTGCTTGGCATGTTCATCGATATGAGGCATTTTAATCATCATAGCAATAGCGTGCCGGCGCATGCCCGGGTTAAATAAACGGTAGATGATCGAGGAATTGCCCTCCACTTTTCCCCAGGCTTCGTCTCTTTGGTAGTGTTTGGCTAACAGGCGCAGGTCGAGGATTTTGTGCATCACCTGGTCGCGATCGCTGATACTGTTGAGGAAATCCGCTTCGCCCCGAAGATCGAAATATTGCCCCAAGACGTTTCTCCTGAAGTCCACGAGGGTTTTCTGGTAGTCGAAACTGATCTGATTGCGCATAATAAGGGCTTCGGGGCCGATGCGCTGTGCTTTTTCATCGGTTTCAAGTCCCGACAACCTGCTTTTTACCCGGGCCAGTTCAAAGTCGATTTCTTCAAAACAATCCAGGAATGACGAAAACCGGTCCAGCGATTCTTGTAGTTTGCCCTGCTCAAATAGCCGCTCGATTTGGCTTGTCGCTTTAGCTTCAGACGCATCTGCCTGCGGGCCGTCCGGCTTAATATTCTTTGTATCCGAAGTCGCTTTTTTGGCCATAGAAGATCAACTTAACTTTACCATTGCAAAATAACGCAATAAGGCATTCACAGTATGCGGATGCTCGAATTCGCCTGCCAGCCAGCGACGGTACACCTCGTCTACGGGCATAGCTACCACCTCTACCGCCTCGCTGGGATCTAACTTTTGCTGCGCACCGAGCGACACCCCTTCCACATACCAATGATGGATGTAATTATTCATAAAAACCGGGTTGGAAGCCACTACTCCCAGGTAATGCCACAAATCGCCGCTATACCCGGTTTCTTCTTCCAATTCACGACGGGCAGCGGCGCCATGGTCTTCGCCGGGGTCTACTACGCCGCCCGGCAATTCGAGGGTATAGCTACCCGTGCCAAACCGGTATTGCCGCACAAACAAAACTTCCCCCGCCGTAGTTACCGCCACCACATTAACCGAGTCGGGCGACTCCAGTACAATCATGGTTTCGCGATGCCCGTTGCGGGGGTTTTCCATTTCGTCGTAGCGAAGCGAAAATATCCGGTAATCCGGCCCCGGCGTGCTCCGAAGCCGACGCCATTGGGCGCTGTTGTGGTGTGGATCCATGTTTCAATTTCGGATTTCGGATTTCGGATTGCGGATTTTTCCATGTTCAATCCGAAATCCGAAATCCGAAATCCGAAATCCGAAATCATTATTGGTCTTCCACAATAGCGTCGTCTACAATATCATTGCCGTCGCCGTCGAGGTCATCGAAGCCCTTGGTTTTGCCTTCTTTGGGAGGCGCCGGCGGTGTCGGCTCGGTTGATTTGGTTACCTTCTGGCCGCCGGTCCCATCATAATCGCCTTCTGCAAAGCGGCGGGCTTTTCAAAAAAACTATCCTTATTTTCGAGCAGGCTGTCTTTGGTATCGATGGGGTCGTGCACAAAACCGCCGGCGCCCTTGGCTTTTTGTTCGATCTCATCGCCCATTTCCTGGGCTTTTTTCAGCGTATCGTCCAAATTGCCTTCTTTGGCAGCGGCTTCCTGGGCTTTGTCTACCATTTCATTGGCTTTGTCCACCACCGAGCCCCCAAAATTTTTGGCTTTTTCCCACAAATCACCGCCGGCTTCCATCACCTTGCCGCCGATGTCTTCAACTTTGTGGATAATTTTCTCGCTGACATCTCCCGACGAATCGAAGATCTTTCCGCTCACTTCGTTGGCTTTATCCATGACTTTGTGACCTAGCTCTTCGGCAGTCTCTATCACCCTGGCGCCGATTTGCTCAACTTTGCCCTTCAAGTCGGGTTCTTCGACCGGAGACTGGGTGGAACTGGCGGGGTCGGCTTCCAGAATCGGTTCGCCTTCTTCGCCAAACTTCGAAGTGGGGGGAGGCGTGGCCGACATAGCGCCGGGGTTTTCCGTGGATCGCTTTTCTGCGGCTTTCCAAATATCGTCCACAATGTCTTCTACAGCGCCCTTGGCCGTTTCAAAAGCAGTGCCTGCTTTGTCCATTACCTCGCCGCCGAGTTCTTCCACTTTGTTCAGGGCCTTATCCAGAATTACACCCGATTTATCTACCAGCTCTCCACCGGCTTCTTTTCCGGCTTCTACTGCTTTGTCAGCTGTTGATTTAACCACCGATTTCGCGCCGAAAAGCAGGCGCTTCAGATCATTTAACATACTCATATTTTTAGTTTGGTTAATTGTGAAATAAATGGCCGGCCGGCGTTCAACGGCAACCGGTCAATCATACCAATTTTACAAATTTATACGCATATTATAAAACTTTTACGACAAGTATGCGATAAAAAGGGGTAAGCGACGGGGAATCTTGCAGAATTTGATAAAAAGAAATCAACATCTTGCCGGAAGTCTTCGTTTATTCTCTATAGACTTTATTTCTATAATCCTACTTGAACACAACTTTTGTACTATGAAAATCCTGATGGTTTGTTTGGGCAATATCTGCCGATCCCCCCTGGCAGAGGGCATTATGAAAGCCAAAGCAAAAATACACGCGCTCAACTGGGAAGTCGACTCGGCAGGCACGGGTTACTGGCATGTCGGTGAAAAACCCGATCCCCGCTCTATCGCCGTCGCCCGCCAGCACGGCATTGATATCACCGACCAACGCGCCCGGCAAATTAAACCCGCCGACCTCAACCGTTTCGATCTGGTGCTGGCCATGGACCAGTCCAATTACCGCGATATTCTGCGCTTACAGCAGCAAGACGAAGCCCCAAAAGCAGGCATCCATATGATCATGCCTTTGGCTTACCCCAGCCAAATACAGGATGTACCTGATCCCTACTGGGACGACAACGGCTTCAAACAAGTTTTCGACATGCTCGACGACGCCTGCGAACAAATTATTCAACGCTGGAAAGCCGGCGGGTTGCATCCCACCCCCGCCGACCATTCGCTGCAATTGTAATCATCCACCTATTAAAACCCCATGATACGAACGCTTCTACTTTTGTTACCGGCATTTTACGCCTCCCCCGCTATAGGCCAATGGACTACAGCTACCCTTTCGCAGGCACGCTGGGACCTAGGCGTTGCCGCAGCGGGCTCTAAAGTGCTCTTCGCCGGCGGCAAAACGCTGGCAGGCACCTCGGTTATTCCTACCGACCGCGTGGATATCTACAACCGCCAATCGCTGGAGTGGACAACTGCCACGCTCTCCCAGGCCCGGGCTTTGCCTTATGCGTTGTCGCTGGGCAACAAGGCATTTTTTTGCGGCGGACTCGGCACCAACGATACCCCCACCAACCGCATCGATATCTACGACGGGGCTACCGGCAACTGGTCGACCCACCAAATGATCCAGTCGCGCCACGATATGGCCGCCATAGCCCACAACGGCAAACTTTTGCTCGCCGGCGGGCTCTCTTCAACCGGAGGTTACAGCAACCTGGTGGATATCTATGATGAAGCTACCAATCTATGGTCAACAGCCACGCTGTCGCAAGCCCGCGAAGTAGGCGCTGTAGTTGCTGCAGGAAATAAGGTCTTTTTCGCAGGTGGTTTTAACGGCTTTCTTTTGTTTAATACGGTTGATATCTATGATACCCAAACGGGCGCCTGGTCGACCGCTGAGATGGTCGAGGCCCGAACCAACCTGGCAGCCACCTCAGTCGGCAGCCTCGCCCTGTTCGCCGGAGGTGATTACCCTGCACAAGAACTTGACGCTTCCCTGGTAGTCGATGTTTTTAATACCCAAAACAATACCTGGAGCCAGTCGAACCTCTCCCAACAACGCGCCGGCGCTGTTGCCGCCACCATAGGCGACAGAGCCTTTTTCGCCGGCGGCTATCGCAACCTGTCTACCGGCACGGAGTTTTTTTACGACGGTGGATATTTACCAAAACGGCGCCTGGACCAGCGCTACCCTATCTCAGGAACGTATACCGCTGCAAGCCCTTCCCCTGGGAAATAAGCTTTTTTTTACCGGCGATACGTTTATTTTCGGTAGCGAAATAAATACCCAATCTATCGACGTCTTCGACGCCAACATCGGCTGGTCGACAGCTATACTCTCCGCCCCGCGCTATTGGGCACGTAGCGCCACCGCCGGCAACCAACTGTTTATCGCCGGCGGCCTCAGCGCCGAAGGCGTGCCATCTAACGTGGTGGATATTTATACCGATCTGACGGTTGCAACCGGGGAACCGAAACACGTTCCCTGGCAATTGTATCCAAATCCCAGCTCAGGTACGGTGACAGTCGATATTTCACCTGCCGCCTTGCCCGCCCATATCAAATTGCTCAACATCTACGGGCAGCCCCTCCATGAATGGACTTTGACCGATCCTAAGACTACATTGGACCTGTCTGCCTTTACCCCCGGTATCTATTTTTTTAAAAACAATCAATTTCCCGACAGTTTCCACAAAATTATTTTGTCAAAATGACGAATGACGAATGACGAATTACGAATGATATAAAAAAATATCAGCACAACTTGTCCCGGACGAAGTTCGGGATCAGCAAATCAGCATCCCGACCTCCTTCCAGTCGGTACGGGACTCCCCTTCGGTCGCATCAGCAAATCACCTAACCACCACCTTCCCACGGCCCATACGACCTCCGGCGCTAATCCGGTATTGGTACATACCCGGCGCCATATTGCCGCAATCTACCTTTACCTGCCTGCCTTCAAATGACCGCGCCCACAACAATTGCCCCGATATGCCGTACCATTCCAGCCTGCCGCCGGAAATGGCATCGTCTATTTGGAAATACACATACTCGCCGGCAGGATTGGGGAATACCACCACAGGCAACGGAAATTCTGGCATGCCGGTACTCGTCACAAAATCTTCGCCGATCTGGTGCACGGTGGTATTCGTGATCACCGGTTCATTAAAATCAAAATAAATGCCGGCCTTGTTTTGGATTTGCGTGCCAATGGGCAGGTCGGGCAGCTGATCGACGCGGAAACGGATGAAACCCTGCGATGCATCGAAATTCGTAGTACTATCGGGCAATATTATCGGGTCGAGTGTAAATACCAGTGTTCGCTCGCCTTCGATATCCCAGGTGTAGGCGTGACTGGCTACCGACGGCCGCACCGTCGTCAGATCGAGAAATGGCGATAAAGTATCGCGAATGACGACCCGGAAGGCCGTGTCGGTACCCGTATTTTGGAAACGGATCAAATATTCCAGATCGGTGTTGGCTTCTATGTAAAACCCGCTGCCATAACCTGTCGGGTATCCCTGTTTGTCATTGGGATCCCAGGAACCCACGTTTTCCCGGCAATCGACGTCGATAAACGGATCGGCATCGTCGAGGGAGAATTGGTTGACAAATCCAGTGCTGAATACGCCACCCTGGTTGGTACCGCAGCCCTCAACAGTGGCACTCGGCGCCGATTCGCCAGGGTGATAGGGGGTCTGCTCCACCTCTACGCGATAGGTGGCGCCATTGGCGGGGAGGGTCAACTCATAGAATTCACCGCTTTCCAATAATACGGTATCGGGCAGGCTCATGAGCATCACGCCGTCTTCTACTACAATGAAATTGCTGGCAGAGCTCATGTCGCTGCTGCCTACGTTAGTAATTCTGAATTGCACTTCGTTACCCGCACAGGTGGCGTTGACGGCCAGGCTGGCGCCCGACCACAACGGATCGGGGTCGTCACACGGTTCGTCGGGGTAGATGTGGGCTTCCACGCAATGCGTTTGGCCCAACACAGCGCTGCAACTCAGCGACAATACCACCGTAAAGGCCCCGCATTGACCGGGCGCTAAGTCGCCCAGGTCAAAACGAAGTACATTACCCTGTATTCCGGCAAGCGGAATAGACGAATAGAAATAGGAAAAGAAGGGATCTATGGTGATTTCAACGTATGAATTGGGGGCTGTCTCGGTGCCTTCGTTGCAGTAGTTGACGTAGTAGTAATTGTTAAAACAACGCCTCAGCAGTGGAGTGGAAATATCGACAGTCAATGACGCACAAGATTCAACTGGGGTGGCAGGTATGTCCAACACCTGGCTTTCTCCGGGCTGCAACAGGGCTACCGAATAGATCGCCTGGCAAAAGTCCCACAAAGCTACCGGCGGTAATAAGCTTACTTCGTAGTTGCCTATTGGCAATTCAGCGCCGTAAAACCCGTTGGAGTCAGTCACCCGGTGATACACATTTTGCCCGTTGTCGAAACGAACCATCCAGTCCGCCAAACCAACTTCAGCGTCGTCAGCGCAATTGGCGTTGAGGTCTTCGAAAACCCTGCCCGACAATTGCGTACAGCTAGAAGGATCTATGCTCAGATATATGGAATCGGATAAGCTACAACCGCTTGGAGGGTCAAAAACATCAATGTAGTACCACCCGCTTTGGTTGGCAGGAATGACGTATTGATTCTCTATATGACCATCGGGGTATGTCCAGAAGGATTGCAATAAGGGGTGATTCTGATTTGAGACCCCCAACGTGTAGTCGGTACAACTGAACATATTAACCATAATCAAATTCTCAAGAGGACTGGGTTGCACCACCACGATATCGGTAGCCTCACAATCAGGCAGCGTCTGGTTGAATACCCGCAACAAATAAGTGCCGGGCTCGCTCGCCTGGATGGTCGGCGAGTTGCCGAGCAAACCTCCGGGCCCCGTCCATTCGTACACAATATCCGGCCCTGAACTGGACCCGGTAGCGTCGAGCGTTATTATCTCACCGGGGCAATTTATGGTGACAAGTCCGGGCCCTGCCTCTGCCAACAAGGTACTTTGTACTTCTACCGTAGCGCTGCCCATACACCCATTGGCGTCGGCAACGATTATGGTATAGACGCCAGGAAAGACTATCACATTCGGCGTAGTACCGATGTTAGCCCCAAACTGATCTGCCCAAAAATAAGTGTAGGGAGCTGTGCCGCCTGATATCAATCCCGGCCCTATGGTGACAGGTTCATTGGGGCAATCCGTCGTGTAGGTCCCGGGAATATCGATAAACAAGGGAGCGGGCGGAACAATATTCACGCATTCTGTTGCAATACACCCGTTATTGATATTTTCAACCGTCACACAATAGGAGCCTGGCCACTGCAACGTAACGGTAGAACCGGCAGCCCCATTGCTCCAGTAATATTGATAATTGGGTTCGTTAGGAGGTAATGCGACGACTATTGCCGGCTGCCCCGCGCAACCCAGCGGCGTATTGATATTCACGACAATTTGGGGCACAGCCGTATCCTCCAGCACATCCACATACACACCCGATACGCAGCCGTTGGCGTCGGTTACTTCTAGCAGGTACGTCCCAGGTATGGAAACAGTGGGGTTTGTTGCTGTTGAGAATAACTGATTAAATGGATCGTACCATCTGCACATCAAAAGGCGCCGCACCCGAAACGGTGCAATTGAGTATCAATTCGGGCTGTACGCAAGTGAGTACGTTCACCCCATTGCATGAAATAAGGGGTCCTGTAACGGGATCCTGTGTTAATTCAGTCGTGCAGGTTGGTTCGTCTATATCCCTGAAAATAATAGTCACCGCCCCGTCTACCACCTGAAAAGGCCCAAGAACTTGCGCCTGGCCATAAAGACCACTGCTTATATCCGTGCCGCCCACACTGGCAATCCAGCCTGGCCCCACATCAGTCCCCACAACCGTAACCGTTGCCGTAAAGAGGTCGTCGCCGGGGTCAGTTGGAGTTGAATTATTATTGCATTCGGCGATTACCAGATTCGTCATAATCGAGCATTGGCTCCAGGCTGCCAAGGGAACGAGCATAAAGGCTATCAGTAGCAGTTTATTCATGGTATTTCCTTTTTTATTTTGATGATACAAATATTCACCCTGTGCCGCACTAAGCCAAACACATTTTTTTGAATTTGTAGATTCTATTTTTTTATATTAAATTTTAAAATTCTACAAATCAATTTTTTATAAAAAATAAGTATTATAATTGTAGAACGAATAAAATAAATTTATTTTTGAAAGAAAACCAATTACTATATACGCTGGTAATACAATTGGCGCCCAAAGACCGGCGCAGGGCGCGTTTGTTCCTGCAAAGCCCCTATTTCAACCAACGCGGAGATGTAGTCAGGTTGTTCGACCACCTCGAAGAGCGGCTGCACGTGTTGAATCTGGAATTGGACAAAAAAGTATTATTCCTCGCTGTTTACCCAGGCGAGCCTTATTCCGACCAAAAACTAAGGCTTGTTCAGAGCTACCTGCTTAAATTACTGGAAGAATGGCTGTCGCAAGAAGAATGGCGCGCTACCTCCCCGGCTCAAATTTACCTGCTGCCCGCCGCCTACCGCAAACGCGAGTTGCACACACACAGTAGTAAATCCCTGCGCCAGGCCGCCATAATACTCGAAAATCACCCCTGGCGCAACGAAACCTACTACCGCAGCGCCTATGCCCTCGAAAACGAACAATACCAGCGAAGCCTCGCCGCCGGCCGCTCGCAGGCGCTCAACCTGCAAATACTGGAGAACCACCTGCAAATAGCCACCTTGTCGGCCAGGCTCCGCCAGGCCTGCTTTACAATGGCCCACAGCGCCATTTTCCAGGCCGACTATCATATCCCCATGCTCGAAGCCTTACTGCTCGAAGCGCGGCAACCACAATACGGCGATATTCCCGCTGTTTCCCTATATTTCCTTTGCTACCAGGCGCTTTATCTGCCTCCCGACGAAAGACGCTTTGCCGATTTCCACCAGGCCTTGCTGACCCATTTCGAACAATTCCCGCCCGATGAAATGCGCGACCTGTTCCTGCTGGCCATCAATTATTGCATCCGGCAAATCAACGACAACCGCGAAGCTTACCTGGCCGAAGCGCTCCATTTGTATAAAAAAGGACTCGAAAGCGAACTGCTGCTGGAAGGTGGCCGCATCTCTCGTTTTACCTACAACAACGCTACAGGTATTGCCCTTCGACTGAAAGACTGGACCTGGGCCGATTGGCTGGTGCATTCCTACCGCGACAAGCTCGACCCCGCACATCGCGACGCCACATACAGCCTCAACGCAGCCAGACTCCACTACGCCCAGCAACACTACCGCGAAGCTATGCTGTTGCTTCAAAAAGCAGATTACAAGGACGTTATCCACAACCTCACCGCCCGTACCCTACAACTCAAAATCTATTTCGAACTCCAGGAATATGACCTGCTCGATGCCCATCTGAAAAATATGTATACCTATCTGCGACGCAACAGACTTATCGGATACCACCAACACAATTACCTCAATATCGCAAAATGGACCCAGCGAATAATGACCGCCAACCTGAACGACCCGCTCGAAAAAGAAAAATTCGCCGCGGAATCGAACAAGAAGAACCCCTCACCGAAAAACACTGGCTCTTGCAACAGTTATGACCATACGGTTTTAGTATATTTACGCCGTGATTGTTGCGGCTCTTAATTCCCCGCTTTCACCATACCAAAAAAACTATGCTACGAAGATTCATCAACCAACTGATCAATAACAGCGACAATCCCAACCACATCAATAATGTGAAGTGGATGTGGCGAATCGTACTGGGCGGTATCAGCGCTATTCTGCTCCTGTTTATCGGCCTGTCGTTTACCAACCTCCCCTCCGTAAAAGAACTCGAAAACCCCCGCAGCGAAGAAGCTTCCCAGATCTTTTCCGCCAATGGCGAAGTATTGGGCCGCTATTATACCGAAAACCGCGTGCCCGTTTCTTTCGACGAGCTTTCCCCCCAACTGGTAAAAGCCCTTATTGCCACCGAAGACGTACGCTATTACAAACATTGCGGCATCGACTTTCAGGCCTTGGGAAGGGTTTTTGTAAAAACTTTTTTGATGGGAAATAGCAGCTCGGGCGGCGCCAGCACTATTACCCAACAGCTCGCCAAACTGCTCTTTACCGGTAAACGCGCTACCAATATGCCCAAAAGGGTTGTCCAGAAACTTAAAGAATGGATCATCGCCGTTCGCCTCGAACGCCGCTATACCAAAGAAGAAATTATTGCCCTGTACCTCAATAAGTTTGAGTTTATCAACGGCGCCTACGGCATTAAGGCCGCTTCCGAAATATACTTCGACAAAGCCCAGGATTCCCTGGAAATACAGGAAGCAGCCATGCTCATCGGTATGCTCAAAAACCCCTCGCTCTACAACCCCCTGCGACGCCCCGAACGCGTACTCCAACGCCGTGCAGTCGTGCTTAAACAAATGCAAAAAAACGGCTTCCTCTCCCGCGAACGATACGAAGCACTCAAGGACCTTCCCCTGGGACTTAACTACTCCCGACAATCGCATATCGACGGCCTGGCGCCCTATTTCCGTATGGAACTGGGCAAAGACCTCAAAAATATACTCAGTCGCCCCGAATGCCGCAAATCCGACGGCTCCGAATACAATATCTACCGCGACGGCCTGCGCATCTATACTACTATTGATATCGACATGCAACGCATCGCCGAAGAGGAGATGATCAAAAATATGAAACGCGTACAGAAAACCTTCTGGAATGTCTGGCGCAATATGGACCCCTGGAAGTATCAAAGCGATTCTCCCACCGAAACCAGCCTCGAAGTACGCCAGCAAACCCTTTCCCGGCTGGTGCGCGAATCCGACCGCTACCAGGCACTCCGGGCCCAATACCTGAGCAATACCCTGGCCGAAATCAGCCGCGAATTTGAAATCGACTTCAGCGAAGACGACCACGAGGTAGAGTATATGGTCAAAGAAGACGAAAGCCCTGGCTTTTTGTCCAAACTGGTGGCCAGAAAAATGATTACCTCCAGTATGGCCGTCCGTTTCCGCGAGGTGATCGATAGCCCCTACTTTACTACCCTGCGGACCCGATGGGACGAACTGCAGACCGAAGCGCGCAAAGCCTTTAACCGCAAGGTGAAAATGCAGGTATTTACCTACGATAACACGCGTATGGAAAAAGATACTACCATGACGCCCCTCGATTCTATTAAGTACCACCGCATGTTCCTCCAAACCGGTATCCTTGCAGTAGACCCCTCAACCGGGTATATCAAAGTATGGGTGGGCGGTATTAATCACAAGTATTTCCAATACGACCATATCCGGACCCGCCGGCAGGTCGGCTCTACCTTCAAACCTTTTGTCTATGCCACAGCCATTGCAATGCAGGGATTCTCACCCTGCTACCAGGTGTACGACCTGCCTGTGACTATAGGTCCCGGCGACGGACAATTTAACCTCATCCAGGAATGGAAACCCAGCAACGCCGACGGCATCTATACCGGCAATCTCATTACCCTCAAAGAAGGCTTGAGCAAATCTAAAAATACGGTTTCGGCCCACCTGATGAAACAATTGGGTAGTACGGCGCCTGTGCGAGACCTCATTAACGAAATGGGTATCGACAAAAATGCCCGCTATGCCAACGGCCGCCTCGTAGTGCCCGATCAACCTTCTATCTGCCTGGGCGCCGCCGACCTCACTGTATACGAAATGGCCGGCGCTTATACCACTTTTGCCAACAACGGCGTGTTTAACAAACCTACCGCCATACTTCGGGTGGAAGACAAAAACGGCCGCGTTATCTATCAATCCCTCCCCGAAGAACGCACCGCACTGAACCCCAAACCCAATTATGTGATGATGGAAATGCTCAAATATGCCGTATCGGGTATGGGTGGACTTAACAGCGAAGTAGGCGGCAAAACAGGTACTACCAACGATTATGTCGACGGCTGGTTTATGGGCGTAACGCCTAAATTGGTGGTTGGCACCTGGGTTGGCGGCGAAGACCGCTGGTTCCGCTTCCGCAACCTGCTGTACGGCCAGGGCGCCTACATGGCCAAACCATTCTTCCGCGAGTTCATTAAAAGACTCGAAAACGAAAAAAATATCGACTACGACTCCGCCGCCCGCTTTTACCGCCCCCCCGGCGACCTTGAAATCGAAATGAACTGCAACGAATACAAGAAAAACACGATGCCCCTCGAAGACGAGTTTGGCGCCGGCGAACAATTCCAGGAAGATATCTTCGGCGACGAAAATATCGACCAACAAGAAGATCAATAGTTTATCAACTTATATTATGAATAAACTCATCTGGCCGCTGCTGATACTGGCCCTTGTGGCCCAAAACGGTTGTATTCCTCCTCACGAAAAAGAGGTGATCACTACTATCCGTATAGACGCGAAAGACCCCGTCTTTCAGCGTATCCACAACTGGCAAGACCAGCAGCTCACCGACAGCCTTTTTGCCTATTTTTCGCACGACAACCCCAGCTACCGCTACCTCGCAGCGATGGCTTTCGCCTCTATCCGCGATAGCGCCGCCGTCGACCGCCTGGCCACTCTCCTGCGCGACGATATCGACAAGGTACGAGCAGCAGCAGCATATGCATTGGGGCAAACAGGCGCCTCTACAGCCGCCAAACCCCTCATCGACGCTTTTGACAAAGGCGATTCGCTCGGCCTGCATATCGAATCCAACCGGGCTATTCTCGAAGCCGTAGGCAAATGCGCTCCCGAAAGTCACCTCATCCCCCTCAGCAGTACCACTACTTACCGCCCCGCCGATACCGCCCTGCTCGAAGGCCAGGCACTGGGTATCTATCGCTATGCCCTGCGCAGTATTACCAAGCCGGAAGGCACGCAACGGATGGTGCAACTTGCTACAGATGCCCAATACCCCAATAGCGCCCGCCTGATAGCCGCTCACTACCTCCAGCGCGCTTCCAATATCACCATCGATAGCGCCGGCGCAAAAAAACTCATCCCCGCCTGTCTGCAGGAAAAAGATGTGGATATCAAAATGGCGCTCGTCATTGCCCTCGGTAAAACTAAAAAACTAAAAGCCTATCGCGCCCTCGACACGCTCTTTACACTCGACGACGATTATCGTGTGAAAACCAATATTCTGCGGGCAATTACCAATTTTGAATACGACACGGCTAAAGTCACCGCCTTTAAAGCACTCCGCTCGCCTAACCCCCATGTAGCATCAAGAGCCGGCCAGTTTTTTGTAGAAAAAGCGACCACCAAAGCCGCTCCCCAATTGTGGCTGATGGCAAAAGATTCAACCCTGTCTTTTCCAGTCCGACTAGCCCTTTACCAGGCTACTGTCAAGTATATCTCCAAAAATTATCTCGACCCCGTCAACCAGGAATTCCGCCTACTTTACATGAAAGCCCAAACGCCTTTTGAAAAAGGCGCCGCCCTGCAAGCCCTGGCAGAACTGGGATGGAATTATAGGTTCATCTTCCGCGAAAGCATGGCAGCCAAATCCACTTATACCAAAACTGCCGGACTCGAAGCACTGGCAGCTATCAATAGCCGCCCCGATTTTGACAAGTTTTTCGGAAGCAATTCCCGCCGCATCACCAAAGACCTCGCTACTTATTTCAAATCTGCGATTGCTACCCACGATGCAGGCCTCATAGCTGTTGCCGCCGGCGCCCTTCGCCAGTCCGAACGCGGCTACCAAACAATACTCCGCGATTCGCTCGGATTTCTCAGCGAAGCCCTGGCTACCCTCAAACGACCCCGCGATATCGAAACTTATAACGAGCTCAGCCGCACAATCGCCTATCTGAAAGGCCAAACCGGCTTCCAACCGGAAAAACCCGATTACAACCATCCTATCAATTGGGAAGTGATCAACGCCCTCGGCGATCAACCGATAGTGGAAATTACGACGGATAAAGGCAAAATTAAACTACTCCTGCTGCCCGAGGAGGCGCCCGGTTCAGTGTCCAATTTTGTGAAACTGGCAAAAGAAGGTTTTTATAATGGTAAAAATTTCCACCGCGTAGTGCCCAATTTTGTCATTCAGGGCGGTTGCCCCCGCGGCGATGGCTACGGTAGCCGCGAATATACGATCCGTTCCGAATTGCCCCCATGTACTACAACCAACAGGGCAAAGTAGGTATGGCCTCGGCAGGAAATCATACCGAAGGTACCCAGTTTTTATCACGCATTCTCCCACCCCATCTCGACGGCAATTATACGATCTTCGCCGTCGTAACTGAGGGCATGGATATCGTTCACCAAATTCAAATCGGCGACAGTATTAATAGCATCCGCCTTTTGTAATAAAACCCTGTCACCTTGTCACCTTGTCACGTAAAAAAACAACCATGAAAGATACGCCACTAACCGAAACCCACATCGCACTCGGTGCAAAAATGGCCGAATTCGCCGGCTACAATATGCCCATTTCTTATGCAGGTATTAAAGAAGAACACCACGCTGTACGCAAAAATGTTGGCGTATTCGACGTATCCCATATGGGCGAGTTTATTGTTAAAGGCAAACAAGCACTCGATCTTGTGCAGTGGGTAACCTCTAACGACGCTTCCAAACTGGCTCCCGGCCAGGCTCAGTATTCCTGCCTGCCCAATGGATCGGGAGGAATTGTAGACGACCTGCTCGTATATCGCCTCTTTGACGATATGTGTGCCGAAGGCGAACAAGCGTTTATGCTCGTCGTAAACGCCTCCAATATGGAAAAAGACTGGAATTGGATCAGCCAACACAACAAGTTCGATACCCGGCTCATTAATATCTCTGATCAAACCGGTCTGCTGGCCATCCAGGGCCCAAATGCAGCCAAAGCCCTCCAGTCGCTTACCGATGTCAATCTGGCTGATATCGAATATTATACTTTCGTAAAAGGCCGTTTTGCAGGCGTCGATAACGTGATTATATCCGCTACCGGTTATACCGGCGCCGGCGGCTTCGAATTGTACGCCGACACCCAACATACCGTTCACCTCTGGAACGCCATCTTTGAAGCCGGCGCCCACCTGCAAATCCAACCCATAGGCCTCGGCGCCCGCGATACCCTGCGCCTCGAAATGGGCTATTGCCTCTATGGCAATGATATCGACGATACCACCTCGCCCCTTGAGGCGGGATTGGCCTGGATTACTAAACTCCAAAAAGGTGATTTTATCAATTCCGATTTTCTTAAAAAACAAAAAACCGAAGGCCTGCAACGCAAATTAGTGGGCTTTGTAGTAAAGACCGCCGCGTACCCCGCCATGGCTACGCGATCGAAGATAAAACGGAAACGAAATAGGCGTGGTTACCTCCGGCACCCAATCGCCTTCTTTAGAAATCCCCATTGGCATGGGTTATGTGGCCATGCCACAAAGCGCAATTGGGTCCGATATTTATATAGCTATTGGCGGCAAAAAACTTCAGGCGGAGGTGGTCCGCTTGCCTTTTTTTAGCTAGCGGTCAGACCGCTTAACCAGAAAAAAATGGACTTACAGGAAGGTAAAGATCGCTTTATTCAAGCGTGGGGCGCCTTGGGCTCCAGTCGGGGCATAAACCGCACCATGGCGCAAATCCACGCCCTGCTCCTCATCGCCCCTCATGCACTGAGCGCCGACGATATCATGGAAGAGCTGAAAATCTCCAGAGGCAACGCCAATATGAACCTGCGCGCACTCATGGATTGGGGGCTTGTGTATAAAGAACTCAAGCCCGGCGAGCGCAAAGAGTTTTTTGTAGCAGAAAAGGATATGTGGGAAGTGGTTAAAAAAATTATCATCCAACGAAAGAAAAAAGAACTGGAGCCCATGCTCAAAGTGCTGGACGAAATTGCCAACGTAGAAGGCGAAGATGCCGTCAGCAAAGAGTTTTCAAAGGTCATCCACGACATACGCCTGTTTTCCAACAAAGCCGATGCCACGCTCGATACCCTGACCAAAGCTGACTCTAACTGGTTTGTAGGTACTTTTATGAAAATGATACGCTGACCTACTTATCGTCGCCGAAGTAGGCCAGTATCCTGTCTGCCAATTCCAACCCTATATTGCTCTGTGCCTCTATAGTTGAGGCGCCGATATGCGGAGTAACCGATACCTTGGGGTGCTCCAGCAGTTCTTTTTTTGGGCGTAGGTTCGTTTTCAAATACATCGAGGCCTGCACCGGCTATTTTTCCGCTTTCCAGTGCTTCCAGCAGCGCAGATTCGTCTACGGCGCCTCCTCTGGCTGTGTTGATAATATAACCCCCCGTTTTCAGCATGGCGACTTCCTCTTTACCTATAATGGGGCGCCCGCCGGAATAAGGTACGTGCAAGGTCAATATGTCACTCTGCCTAATAACAGTGTTTATGTCTGTGCTTTCAAAATGTATCGACAATCGCACATCATTGCTTTTGTACACCTTAAAATCGATATCAGCTTCCTGGATCAGAATGTCTGTGGCCAAAATCTCGAGACCCAAGCCCACGCCTATCCGGGCTACTTCCTGGCCGATGCGGCCAAACCCGATAATGCCCAGTCTCTTGCCCCGCAACTGCACACCGTCAGAATAGGCCTTCTTGAGCTTGTTAAAATCTTTGCCGGTCTTGAGTTCTTTATTAGATTGGTTCAGGAACCGGGCCATCGAAAAGATATGTGCAAAAACCAGTTCGGCTACGGCCTGCGATGATGCAGCGGGAGTGTTAAACACAGTTATGCCCTTGCTCTCGGCATATTCATAGTCTATGTTGTCGAGCCCGACGCCTCCCCTGGCTATGACTTTCAACTTGGGGCAGGCATCTATCAAATCTTTGCGCACCTGCGTTGCGCTGCGCACGATAATGACATCGTAATCGGGCAATACATTGATCAGATTATCCTGAGGTACTTTATCGGTATCCACCTGGTATCCCGCTTCTTCTAATAGCGTTTTACCATCTGCGTTTATGCCATCGTTGGCTAATATCTTGATCATTTTCTTTGCTTTTAAACCAGTCCTAAAAACTTGCGCAAAGAAAGCGATTTTGTACTAAAAAAAAAATGCGATTTGTCTCCCACCTGTATATTTATGACTGTACGACTAAACGACTGTAGGACTATACGATTTTTTGTCGTACAGTCGTACAGTCGTATAGTCGTACAGTCGTACAGTCGTACAGTCGTATAGTCGTACAGTCCTTACTACTGCCCCGCGCGTTCGCCCAAAGTAGGGAAATTGGCAGCTGTATAATGGCTAAACTTTTTCTCGTTCGTAATAGGAAACTTATATCTGCCTATAAAGCTGGAAAAGAAGGCATTCAATTCCGAGGTGCTGATGTTTCTTGAATCGGGCGGAGCAGGTAACCAATATGGTTGACCTTGCCGTCTTCTCCCCAGAAAACATGCATCCAAATCTTTACGCCTTTTATGTCAAAATTGATCTTTTTCGAGTAGTTATCCATCTCTACCATCATTTCCAGCCACGTTCCGAAGGCTTTCTCAAAATCATTGCCGGCAGCTTCCAAAAGCGACTGGCTGTAAGTTTGTGTCAGTTGTTCGTAGCCCTTTTCGTTTTCACCCATAACGAATACTTTGGGCATGTCCGTTGTCTGAGCAGACGCCACATTAACGGCTATAATCGCCGTGCACACAAAAGTCAAAAACATTTTCATAGGTATGTCAGTTTTTTACAAATATACAAATATCCTCACTATTGAGGTCCGCCGCTTTAACGCTAAATGCGGGTTGTAACGTGTTCTACCCCGCTTATTTCTTTTTAAGCCCTCATTCATCGAAAAATGTAGATTAATTGTTTCTTTTTATAGAAGCTTTGCGTCTAATAGGGTACATTTGATAACAATATGATCGTAGATATCTTATTTCTCATTGCGGCAGGATATGGTTTTTACCTCGGTTTTTCGCGGGGTATTATCAAAACGGTCTTCACGGTATTATCCATCATGATCGGCGTGGTTGCAGCAGCCAAATTCGGCCCTGCTATGACGGATTTTCTTGAATCTGTAGCCAATAGCCACAGCCCGCTCATGTTTATCGCAGGCCTTTTGCTGACTTTCGTCGCTACTATGCTGCTTATTCGCATCGCTGCCAATGTGGCGGAAAAAAGGACTCGAAACGGCCAACATCAATATCATCAACCAGGTAGCAGGCGGGCTCGTCATGGGCAGTATTCTCACTTTGATATTCAGCACGTTGCTCCTCTTCTCCGACCGCTCGCATATAATTGACGAGAGCACGAAGTCCGAATCAATGACCCACGAATACCTCATCGGTTTCCCCAGTCAGTTTGTCAAAGGCGCCAAAAAGGTTTGGCCCGTCTTTGAAGGCCTCTGGGATCATTCGGTAGACTTCATGGATAGAATGGAAAAAGTAGAGTTGGAACAAAAAGAGTCCGACCAGGTCTATGATATTGAGGATACGAGCGAAGAAGAAGCGCCCCGAAGATAACATCCGGCCTTAGGAATGTGGCGTAAATAAGTTACCTGAATTCGGCGAGGCTATTTTTTCACCAGGCAAGGCGCAAGGAGGGAGCTTAGCCTAAGCTATGTGACCGACGAAGGCAATGCGCCGACTGAAAGCAATTGCGGGCAGCATGGTGAATAAAGAGACCGCCCAAACAGGTAAGTTATTTACGACACGTTCCTTAAACGGTTCCCTTGTTGTAGTTCCGCCACACGGATACTACAAGCCTTATCGGAAATAATACCGCGCTGATAATGCTTCCTACGCCAAATAACAGCATCTGATTTTGTATATAAAAGGCCATTCCTGCCTGCGATTCGACAGGTAAAGACTCCACCAGTACAATAGGGCCCTCTGTGTCAAGAAAATCCTGAAAGCCGTTGAGTTGCTCTACCAGGTAAAAAATGAACGGTATACTTAGAAAAACCAGTGCTACTTTCAATCGCTGCCGCCTGGCCAGAAAGGTGAGATGCAGTAAAAAGATGTACCGCGTAAGGGTTAGAAAGGTGATGATAAACAATACATTGAGCAGGTAAAATGGATAATCTTTCACCTCTATGATCACCGGCGCCAACACAGCCCCCGTTGCCAGGATGGTTATTGCCCACCAAAGCAATTCGAAGCGCTGATATAGGTTATTTGTGGAGGGCATGGGGAAGGGGTTTTGCGGTTCTCTGTTCTCTGTTCTCTGTTCTCTGTATAAGTATAATTAGCAAAGATAATGAACGGATAACAGATAACGGATAACGGATAACAGATAACAGATAACATAAAAAGGCGAAGGCCCAGCCCTTGTGGGACTGAGCCTTCTTATGAGTTGGCAGCGACCTACTCTCCCACCTACTTGAGGCAGTACCATCGGCGCAGGGGAGCTTAACTACTCTGTTCGGAATGGGAAGAGGTGGAACCTCCCCGCTATAACCACCAACAGTTCTTTGAAGACGCTCGAGAGCGTCTTTATATCGTTGACAAGATTGGGCGAGGTAAACGCCGTGGGGTAAAAGGGTAAATAACGTTTAGAAAAAGCATAGAGAAAAAAAATTTGAGGAAGCTATCGGGTTATTAGTACTACTCAGCTCCATACATCACTGCACTTCCACCTGTAGCCTATCAACGTGGTCATCTTCCACGACCCTCAATGGAGTACTCATCTTGGAGTTGGCTTCGCGCTTAGATGCTTTCAGCGCTTATCCGTTCCGTACATAGCTACCCAGCGCTGCACCTGGCGGCACAACTGGTACACTAGCGGTACGTCCATCCCGGTCCTCTCGTACTAGAGACAGATCTCCTCAATACTCCTACGCCCACAACAGATAGGGACCGAACTGTCTTGCGACGTTCTGAACCCAGCTCGCGTGCCGCTTTAATGGGCGAACAGCCCAACCCCTGGGACCTTCTCCAGCCCCAGGATGCGACGAGCCGACATCGAGGTGCCAAACCTCCCCGTCGATGTGAGCTCTTGGGGAGATCAGCCTGTTATCCCCGGAGTACCTTTTATCCTTTGAGCGATGGCCCTTCCATGCGGAACCACCGGATCACTTTAGCCTACTTTCGTACCTGTTCGAGGCGTCCCTCTCTCAGTCAAGCACCCTTGTACTAATACGCTCTACGCATGATTACCGTCCATGCTGAGGTACCTTTGCGAGCCTCCGTTACTCTTTTGGAGGCGACCACCCCAGTCAAACTACCCACCACGCACTGTCCTCGTTTGTTGAACAAGTTAGAACCTAAGTATAAGAAGGGTGGTATTTCAACGATGG